>CAVOUV010000030.1:0-64234 GCA_963699655.1 uncultured Actinomycetota bacterium | reverse complement strand
TCGACGGATACGCTCTGACCATCATCGGCATCGCTCTGGTGACCATGAACCGCAACTTGGCCTGAGCGCCATGGATGTCGGCCTGATCGGCGCTGCCGCGCTGGTGGGCATCTTCATCGGAGGAGTCGTCTTCGGCTACGTGACCGATCGTGTCGGTCGCATAGTCATGTACATAGCCGACCTCGTCGGGCTGGTGGCCGTTTCGACCGCGTCGGCCTTCGTCGCCGAAGTATGGCAGCTGGTGGCCTTGCGTTTCGTGCTCGGCGTCGCCATCGGAGCCGACTATCCCATCGCCAGTTCGCTACTGGCCGAGTTCATTCCAAGCAGGTACCGGGGTCGGCTTCTCGGCTCGCTGTTCGTGGTTTGGGCTGGCGGCGCGGCCGCAGCTGCGGCGATCGGTTGGGCACTATCGGCGCTCGGCCCAGACGCCTGGCGATACATGCTCGCGAGCCCGGCGGTGTTCGGACTCATCACCCTGTTGCTCCGGGCGGGTACACCCGAATCGCCGCGCTGGTTGATCAGCAAGGGCAGGCTCGAGGAAGCTCATCACGTCTGCCAACGGGTCTGGGGTCCATCGGCTTCCATCGCCCAGATCCCTGATGAGCCGACAACCGTCCGGTATTCGTCGATATTCAAAGGCATCTATCTTCGGCGCATCGTGTTCGTCGGGGTCTTCTTCACCGCCCATGTCATTCCGTTGTTCGCGGTCTACACGTTCGGACCAGACATCATCACCGAGATGGGGATTGGGGACCACAACATCTATCTCGCGGAGCTCCTGATCAGCGCTTTGTTTCTCGTCGGCGGGATACCCGGGCTGCTCCTCGTGGACAGGATTGGCAGAAAGCCTCTGCTGATCCACACGTTTGCGATCATGAGCGTGGCGTTCGTCTTCATGGCTGTTAATCCCAGCGCGCCCACGGTGCTACTTTTCGCGGCGCTCGCCGTGTATGCGATCACCTCCGGCGCATGCAACTTCATCGAGATCATCTATCCCAACGAGCTGTTTCCGACCGCCGTTCGTGCCACGGCGACGGGTACGGTGGTCGCCATCAGCCCGGTCGGCTCGGCCGTGAGCACATTCGTGCTACCAATGGTGCTGATGGGTTCTGGTCTCGCAGGGGTGATGTGGCTGCTGGCCGGAGTCAACATCGCAGGCCTTGTGGTCACCGTATTGCTCGGTGAGGAGACACGAGGACGGTCCTTATCCGAGACCTCCGCTGTCTCGCCCGAGTCGACGCCGGTCCTCAGCCGCGTGCCCACTGATGATATGCCGAGAAGATGACTGCCTTCGAATCATGTGAGCGCGCCGTGCTCCGGTCGCGTGATCCCGAGATGCGCACCGCCATGATCACGGTCACCGGCGAGCGCGCGAGGGCCGAGGCGAGGGCCAGTGATATCCGGCTCCGAAATGGCAGGGCGAGAAGCAATCTCGATGGTATGCCGATCACGTGGAAGGACGTCTTCGATGTCGAGGGCACGGTCGACGGCACCGCTGGATCAGCATCGCGGTCTACCAGCCCCCGCGCATCCGCGGACGGCCGGTTGGTTCGGCGCGCCCGCGATCTCGGACTCATCACCATCGGGAAGACCAACCTGAGTGAGCTCGCATTCTCAGGCCTCGGGATCAATCAGCACTATGGCACACCCATCAACCCCAACGACCCCACACTGGTACCGGGCGGATCGTCCTCGGGTGCAGCGGTAGCTGTCGCGACACGGCTTGTGCCAATCGCCGTGGGCACAGACACCTCCGGATCCGCCCGTGTGCCCGCGGCTTTCTGTGGATGCGTCGGATTCCGCGCGAGCAAGAATCGCTATGGACCCGACGATTTCGTCGCTTTGTCACCTACGCTGGACAGTGTTGGAATCCATGCCACGACTGTCAGCGACATCGCGGCGCTGGACCGGTTGCTTGCCATCGCGCCCCGCCCATCCAGTTTCGATGACGACGCAATGCGGGCGGTGATCCCGGCAGGTGAATGGATCGACGTTTGCACCGTCGGCGTCAGCACGCGTTTCAACGCCGCCATCGACATGTTGCGCGATGGCGCAATCGCCGCCGACCTTGTCCCGTTGACGTCACTGTCGGATGCTCAGCGGCTCATGGATATCAACGGAACCATCGTTGGCGCAGAGGCGCACGCCAGGTACGGCCATTGCTTGTCGGCACCGACTGCCCTCCCACCGGCGACGCAGCGCCGACTCGCCCAGAACGCAAATACCGCGGCCACGCTATCAGCGGTCCGGTCGGCGATGGCACCGCTGCGCCGAAGACTCGTTTTGGAACTCGGCGACGCTGTGCTCCTGTGTCCGACTGTGCGGCATGAGCCACCGCGCATCGACGACGTGCTCGCAGACGGTGCGCGCTATGACACCCGCAATGCCAGTACTCTGCGGACGACGATGGTGCTGAGCTACCTCGGGATGTGCAGCATCAGCCTCCCACTACCTGGGCCGGACGGCCTTTCGACCGTGGGATTGATGGCCTCACTGCCACACGGCGAGGACGATCGCCTTCTAAAAGTCGCGGGTCGGATTGTCAAATGCCTTGGTGGACAATTCGCTTAATCGGCACTACTCCAGCAGCCCTCGCACGCGACGCACACGTACACTCGCTTGGCGCCACCCGACGAAGACTGCCCGACACTGCAATACCCCCGCCGATGCCGCGCCGACTCCCGGATCGCCTGCTAGCGTTTGCGCGGCCTCCACGCTGTCGCAGATTCTGCCGTTGCTACTGCCGACGTTGTTTCTCGAACTCCGGCGTACCGGGTTGCACCGCGCGCTGTCTCGCACCCTCGTCGGCATGCTCTACCCGTTTCAGTGGCGCGATCTTCTGTCCGCGCCTGCGATCTTCACATTGCTCACCCTGATCTTCGTGATCTCGTTCCTGGAACCGGGGATGCGGCGAGCCGACCGAACAGACGACGACGGGATCACGGACACCACCGCGGGATCGGACAGAAGCTGACGCCAGGCGGCGGAGGCGGAGGCGGGGCCGGCGGAGTCTTCTCCCTCCCAGATGTTTTGGGCGACGTTGCCCTGCCCGGAGTAGACGTACCAGTAGGTGTGGCAGACGTTCGCGTCCCATACCACCGGGTTGACCCGCAGATTGCCGGTCTGCACCGGAGGATCCCCCGGGCACCAGTGACAGGGACCCGAGGGGTTGTCCTCCGGACAGCCGGGCCAGCTACCCAGCGGCACCGGACCGGGTTTGGCCTGCGCGGTACTTGCTTCCACCGGCCCCGCGAGGCTGCCACACACCAACACGGTGGTGGCCAGCCCCACGAACAGCGGCTTCATGGACCGCCGCCGACGGCTTGACGCATTCGCTCTGGCCATGGTGATCCCCTTTTCCAGGATGGCACCCGACCCAGTCGCCACCGATGTCAGTCCAACTCGGTGTGCAGTTGTGGGATCACGCTATTCCGTTGAGCAAACTGTGACAAGCCTGTGCGTTCAGGCTAGGGACACCAGCTCAGGTGCCCGAGCGGACCGCTGATGCAGCCCCACCGGCCGTAGCCGTAATTGGGGCCGCCGTAGCCATAGTCCCGACGACCGCCCCAGTCTCGATGGCCACCGTGACCACCCCAATATCCGCCCCCATGGCCCCAGTCCTGCTTGAATTGAATCCCCGCGACGAGGGGCGAGGGCGAGGCCGGCTCGGCGTTCGCGACGCCGGTGCCGAGTCCCACTGCAGTGAAGCCGAGCGCACCGCTGATCGCCGCACCGGCCAGAATTTTCTTCAGATTCATTGGGCAACTCCATTTCGATTACTTACTTAGACTAACAACGTAAGTACCCCGGAGTTCATGCCCCCCTCCGGCCACCATATTCGAAATCGCCTCAGGCAGAAGGGTATCCATACATCGGGATCGGGACTTTGCCCGCGTGGTCGCATTCGCGAGGCCGGATCGCCGTGTGCGCACGGTGTTTGGGGTCGTCGTCGGGAAGAAAACGGTTTGCGGGGCGGGAAGTTTCACCTTCGAAAGGAAGTGAGAGGCCTCACAGCGGCACCCGTAGAGGGGTCGAAATCTCGTCGCGCTCCGACGTCTCTCAGTCGAGACAGAACTCGTTGCCTTCGATGTCCTGCATCACGATGCAGGACTCTTCGCCGTCGGCGGCGGGCAATAGTCGTACGCGAACCGCACCGAGTTCGACGAGCCGTGCGCACTCGGCCTCGAGTGCGGCGAGGCGATCCGCGCCCACCAGCCCGGTACCGACCCTGACGTCGAGATGCACCCGATTCTTGACGACCTTGCCTTCGGGAACCCGCTGGAAGTACAGCCGCGGCCCGACACCTGTGGCGTCGACGCAGGCGAACGCGCCACCCTGCTTTTCGGCGGGCAGTGCGCGGTCGAACTCGTTCCAATCAGCGAACCCCTCGGGCGGAGGGGGTACGACGTAACCGAGCACCTCACACCAGAAGCGAGCGACGCGCTCAGGTACTGCGCAGTCGAAGGTGACCTGGAACTGCCGGACCCCCGCCATGTCCCCACCATAGTGGCGCGAGGCGCGCGTCGCGGCTGATAAGGAAGCGCCCTTCTAAGCTCTGCGCAATGACCGAAGCCGCTATCAGACGCCGCTACACCGAGATGGCTGACATCTACATTCGGATGTTCGGCGCCGTAGAACATGTCAATCCTGAAGACCTCGGATTTCTCGAGCGCAATCTCGGTCATTGCGATGGCACGGTCCTCGATGCCGGTTGCGGGCCTGGCCACCTCACCGCCTACTTGACGGATCTCGGTCTGACCGCAAGGGGTATCGACCTGGTGCCGGAATTCATCGGCAGCGCCCGCTCGGCCTGGCCCAAGCTCGACTTCGCGGTCGGTTCGGTGCACACTCTCGACATTCCCGACCGCTCACTGAGCGGAATCCTTGCTTGGTACTCGTTGATTCACTGCGAGCCAGCCGGACTCGCAGCGGTTCTCACCGAATTTCATCACTCGATGTCACGAGGCGGAAAGCTCGTCGTCGGCTTCTTCGAAGGCGGCGAAGTCGGACCCTTCGACCACAAGGTGACTACCGCCTATCGCTGGCCCGTTGACGAGATGTCGCGGATGCTGTCGATGGCCGGGTTCGTCGAGGTCGACCGTCTGCGACGAGCGGGCACTGATCGAATACGGCCCCACGCCGCCCTCGCCGCGTGTGCCCACTAGTCTTCCGACAAGCCACTTAAACGTTGAACCGGAACTCCACCACGTCCCGTCGCCGATAAACGTCACGATTGCCCTGGATTGATAACCTCTTGGCGATGAACGGGACGTTGGACGAGGGGCCCTTCTATCACGGCACAAAGGCCGAATTGCGGCTCGGAGATCATTTCACCGCCGGATTCCGTTCCAACTACCGGCCAGAAATCGTGATGAATCACATCTACTTCACCGCGTCGCTGAGACGGCGCGGGCCTCGCCGCGGAACTCGCCGCCGGCGACGGAGTCCCGCGGGTGTACGTCGTCGAACCGACCGGGGAGTTCGAGAACGATCCGAACGTCACCGACAAGAAGTTCCCTGGCAATCCGACCCGCTCCTATCGCAGCCGGCAACCACTCCGAATCGTTGGCGAGGTCACCGACTGGACGCGACTGACACCCGAAGCTCTCCAGATGTGGCGAGACCGGCTGACCGCAGGCCGTCTGGATGGCAGCGCCGAAATCATCAACTAGCTCGTCCCTTGCGCGTCGGCCGCCTCCGCTGAAATCGGAAACACCTACACGTTGAAGCGGAATTCGACAGTGCCTCAAGGGAACCTGATGTAGGTCGCAGCTATGTTGCCGGGTCCGCAAGGCTACTGAGTCCACGGATGCCAGACCCCCGTCAGTCTCGGGTGGGGGTCAGTGCGCGAGCTTGAGTCCCACCACGCCTCCAATGATCATTACAAAGAACGCCGCCTTGAGAAATGACGCTGGCTCGTCCCCGGTAGCCATCGCATAGACCACGGTGAGGACTGCCCCGATTCCCACCCAGACTCCGTATGCGGTCCCGACCGGCAAGTCCCGCATGGCGTAGGCCAACCCCGCCATGCTGGCGACAATCGCGACCAGGAACACGACGCTCGGCGACAGCTTGCTGAACCCTTCGGACTTGCCCATCGAAGTTGCCCACACGGCTTCGAGGACACCCGATATGACGAGAACTACCCACGACATGGTGTTTCTCCCGGGCCGTCTTGTCGCACACCGGGTACGGCACCCATCGTCCGGAAGCCTTCGTTAGGGCTCTGTCACGAAGTTCTCACAGCCGCAGTCGGGTGGCAATGTCAACTCGGTCACCATCGACGCGATTCGCCGCCACCATGTTTGGGGGCGACCGTCGCGCCTACCACCGAAGCGAGTTGGCGCTACTTCTTCAGTTGCTGCCCAGACGTTGGTTGAAACCGGAACTCGACCGCCTCTCCGCGTAGATGTACTACGCAGTCGATCGCATGGTTTCCACTGCTCAGACACGCCGCGCCGTGTTCTATCTGTGCATCTCATTCGACGCCACAGGCGAGGGCCTGGCGCTCGAGCGGCAACGCGCGGAGTGCCAGCGCATCGCCCATCAGCGGCTGGCGCGTGGTCGGCGAGTACGGCTACCACAGCATCAGCGCCAGCGACGCCCGCGAGAACCGCCCCTGCCTACAACCCGGTTTCCAGCCATTCGAGTTTCAGGCACATCACCGCCGATGTCCGTATTCGACAATAATTGGTCATTGCGGACCACGCATGGTGCGTTGAAACTTGAGTCATGGAAACTGCTCCCACCCACCTGGTGGTGATCACGGTGTTTCCGCGAGTCGACGCCGTCGACGTTGCCGGTCCCGCGGAAGTCTTCGCGATGGCCAACATCGCCATTCCGGACAACACCCTGCGTTACGAGGTCCGCGTGCTGGCCGCTCGCCGGGGCTCCGTTCGGACGTCGTCGGGCCTACGGCTGGGAGTCGACCAAGCGTTCACCGAGCTGCGGGAACGCCCCGACACCATCCTGGTTACCGGCCGCGTCGACGTCGGTGACGACGACGTGCCGGCTGCGGCCGTCGACGACGAGGTATGCGATTGGCTGTGCTATCACGGCCCGCAGGCCGGCCGGGTGGCCGCGGTGTGCGCTGGCGCGCATGTCGCGGCCGCAGCGGGACTGCTCGACGGGCACCGCGCGACCACCCATTGGGGGACTGCACAACAACTCGCCACCGATCATCCCCTCGTCGAGGTCGATCCCGATCCCATCTTCGTACGCTCGGGCCGGATCTGGACCAGCGCGGGCATCACCGCCTCGATGGACTTGGCGCTTGCGCTGGTGGCCGAAGATCACGGCGATAACATTGCGCTGCGTGTCGCACAAATGATGGTGATGTTCGTCCAACGACCCGGTGGGCAAAGCCAATTCAGCGCGGCCTTATCAGTTCCGGCCGGCAACCGTTCGGACATCTCGGAACTTCGTCGATGGATCGCGGCTCACTTAACCGACGATCTGTCGGTGGCCGCGCTGGCGCGACGCCTTGCGGTCACCCCCCGGCACCTGGCTCGACTCTTTCACGCCGACGTCGGCATCACCCCCGGGGAATTCGTCGAGCGAATGCGCGTCGAACACGCACGACGGCTCCTCGAACGCACGGACCTGACATCTGATCGCGTCGCGTCCGAAAGTGGGCTGGGATCCGTGGAGACACTGCACCGCGTATTCCGGACCCGGCTGGCCACCACGCCGCGCGAGTACCGGCAGCGTTTCGCTGCCTCCCAACGGTAAGCCCCACAAGCGTCCCGCACCGCGGGCACAAATCACACCTTCATTCGAAAGGTATTCTCGTGCAACAAATATTCGTCGAGATGTACAACTACAAGCAATCGTGGATCGATCTCGCCGTCCCCGAGCGGATGGCGTTCGTTGGTGCGCTCGCGGGTGCGCGCGCCGCCCTGCAAACCCAAGGCGTCGAGATTCTGGCCTACGCGGTCAACGACCCTGACACCGACCACCGCGCGCCCTACGATTTCTTCTGCGTATACCGAGTGCCAGAAGTGGGACTGCAGCGAGCATTCGAGGCCGGCATCGCCGCCTCGGGCTGGCATGACTACTTCGACCAGGTCAACCTCAGCGGCGCGGCGCTCAGCCCAGGCGGAACGTTGACGAAGAACGTCCTGCTGCAACCCGCGCTGCCACAAGCAAAGCCCATCGCAGCCACATCGCGGTACACCAAGAAATCGACGGCCGTCGATGGACACACGATGACCTACGTGGAAGCCGGCGCTGGCGACCCCGTTGTGTTCATCCACGGCGACGTCATGTCTTCCTTCCTGTGGCACAACGTGATTCCACACGTCGCAAAGACCCACCGCGCCATCGCCGTGGACCTCATCGGTGCCGGCGACTCCGACAAGCTGCCGGCCTCTGGCCCGGGCACCTACAGCTTCGAGACCCACGCCCACTACCTCGACCGCCTCCTCGACTCACTGGATCTCGGTGGGAATATGGTTCTGGTGGGCCATGATTGGGGATCCAACCTCGCATTCGACTGGGCGATGGCGCAAGAGGACCGCGTGGCGGGCCTTGCCTTTGCCGAGGCGTTACTGCCCCCGTTCGAATGGGAGGACTGGCCGCTGATGGTCCGCGACACCTTCAAACACATCCGCACCGAACAGGGCGGTCGAGATGTGCTGGACGACAACTATTTCGTGAACTTCGCCCAGACCCAGATGATGCGCATTCTGGATCCCCGGGAGTGGGCGGAGATCGTCCGGCCCTACGCCAACCCGGGTGAAGACCGCCGCCCCACCCTGGACTGGCCGCGATCGGTGCCGTTCGGTGACGACGACACACCCCTGAGGGCCAAACTCGCGCGCCAAGCAGCCTGGCTGGCCACCACGCCCATCCCTAAGCTGCACATCGCCGGACTGCCGGGCGGTATCGCAATGATCGGTGGCCGGCGCCGCGACGACATCGCTACGTTCCCGAATCTGGCCACCGCCGAGGTCGCCGGCATGCATTGGACACCACTGGATGACCCCCACACCATGGGTGAGGGCTTAGCCGCATGGCTGCCAACCATCAGCCGCCGATAACGCCCCGACTGCCCCCGGCCGCCACGGCCGGGGGCCGCGCGGAGTGCTGATACGTCCCGATGACGTCCTGACCTCCTGGACACCGTACCTATTCGTACCGGCACCCAAGCCAAGGCCCGGCCCCGAGAACGGAGATAGCGCAAGCCTGGAACCGTGCCGAACTGCACGGACTCGACCCCGGAATGCCCGTCCGGCCCAAAGTCACAGCACCCGACGAACCGTCTACTCGACTCGCAGCGGCGCCGCCGTGGCGCTGCGACGACTAGTCGACGACATCGCCGACACACGGAATGCACTGCTCCTTGCAGACCGAACGGTGTTCGCAATCAGAACAGCAACCTCTCCCGAGGCTGAGAGGATTGCCGTAACGCCGCTACCGGCGTTGCCACCACTCGAGGAGAAGTTGACGTATCGTGCACACCACTTCAGGCGTTCCGGTGAGCCTAGGTTCCGACTTCACCATGACCATCGCCGAAGCACCCAGTGAGAGCGCCGCGCCCACGCCGGTCCTCAACCTCGCGACACGCGCGGTACTGGCGTACGTGCCAAACAGCTCACCGAACATCCCGGCGCCGACAATATCGCGTTCACCGGCAGCACCGAAACTCCCGACGCGCCTGGGCGTCCGTTCCTGTCACAGCTGCTCGACGGCGATCGACGGGAACATCGCGGCGGCGAAGTTGCAGATGCTCGAACTCGACTGACAGCCGGTCCGTTACGCCTTGGCCTTCGAACTACACGTTGAAGCGGAACTCGACCACGTCCCCGTCGGCCATCACGTAGTCCTTGCCCTCCATCCGCACCTTGCCCGCAGCCTTTGCGGCGGCCATCGAGCCGGCGGCGATCAGGTCGTCGTACGAGACGATCTCAGCCTTGATGAAGCCTTTCTCGAAGTCGGTGTGGATGACGCCCGCCGCCTTCGGCGCGGTATCACCCTGGTGAATCGTCCACGCACGTGACTCTTTTGGGCCGGCGGTCAGGTACGTCTGCAACCGCAACGTGTGAAAACCGGCCCGGGCCAGGGCATCCAGCCCGCGTTCGGTCTGACCGATCGACTCCAGCAGTTCGGCCGCCGACTCGTCGTCGAGCTCCTGCAGCTCCGCCTCGATCTTGGCATCGAGGAACACCGCATCCGCCGGCGCCACCAACTCCCGCAGCGACGCCGTCCTCGCGTCGTCGGTCAACACCGCCTCGTCGGCGTTGAACACATAGAGGAACGGCTTGGTGGTCAGCAGATTAAGCTCGCGCAAAAGCGACGCGTCCACATCCGCCGCGAACAGCGTCGTACCCGAATTGAGCGTCTCCTGTGCCGCCACCGCGGCGTCGTAAACCGGCCGACGGTCTTTGTGGGTGCGAGCTTCCTTCTCCAGCCGCGGCAGCGCCCGCTCGAGCGTCTGCATGTCGGCCAGGATCAGCTCGGTCTCGATCACCTCGATGTCGGACTTGGGATCGATGCGGCCGTCGACGTGGGTGACGTCGTCGTCGGTGAACACCCGCACCACCTGACAGATGGCGTCGCTCTCGCGGATGTTGGCAAGGAACTTGTTGCCGAGGCCCGCGCCTTCGGAGGCGCCCTTGACGATGCCGGCGATGTCGACGAATGTCACCGGCGCGGGCACGATCTTGTCCGACTCGAACATCTTCGCCAGCTCGGCCAACCGTGGGTCCGGCAGCGCCACCACACCCTCGTTCGGCTCGATCGTCGCGAACGGATAGTTGGCTGCCAGCACGTTGTTACGCGTCAGCGCATTGAACAGTGTCGACTTGCCGACATTCGGCAGTCCGACGATTCCCAGGTTGAGGCCCACAGGCACCAGAGTCTAGGAGACAGTGGTGGGCACGCCGGAACCGCGCTGAAGGTCACTTTTAGGTAAAGCCGGTACGGTCAACCTGTGTCAGGACAGCGCGCGCGGTCAGCGGTGACAGCCGACCACCGCTCCGCGCATCCCAATTTCCCAGGTGTTCCCTGGTGGGGTGCGTTGCTGTTCGCGGTGACGCTGACGGCCGTGGGCTTCGCGTTCGACGCCGGCTCGGGCGACAAAGAACTGTCCATGGTGTTCGCCGCCTGCTACGCGCTTGGCTGCGTCGCCGCCGTTCTCGCGGTGCGGCAGTCCTCGATCTTCACCGCCGTCATCCAACCGCCGCTGATCCTGTTCGTCGCCGTTCCGACGGCTTACTTCCTGTTCCATGGCGCGCACATCACCGGCATCAAGGACACGCTCATCAACTTCGGCTATCCGCTCATCGAGCGGTTCCCGCTGATGTTCTTCACGTCGGCCGCGGTGCTGATCATCGGCATGCTCCGCTGGTACTTCGGGATGTGGACACGGCGGGCAGCGCCTTCGGACGCCGCGGACGACGCAGCGGGCACCGGCAACGGCCTGGTGTCATCGGTCACCTCGAAGGTGTCGTCATTGTTGGGCGGCAAGGACGAAAGCGACGCCGACGACGACGAAATGGACGACGCCAGGCGGACCCGGCGGCACCGACATTCCATCGACCGCCCCGTCCGGCCCAACAGGGCCGCCGCCGCGGACGAAACCCCCAGGAGCGGCAGGCCACGACGCGTCGCTGCGCCGCGGTCACGGCACGCGCGGCCACCCGAGACCGAGATCATCGAACCCGTTGTCGAACGCCCGCGTCGCCCCCGCCGTCAGACCGAGCCGCCGCCGACGCCGCCCGGAGAGCCGCGCCGCAGGCCGCGCACGTCGTCCACGCGCGAGCCGCGCGATTCGTCGTCACGCGAACCGCGCAAGGCGACCCCGCCGAGCGAGCGCCGAAACCCCTACGAGCGGCCCGAGCGCCGTCGCCGCTACGACGACTACGAAGCCATGGAACCGCACACCTCCAACGGCAACGGGACCCACCACCCGATCTCGCGCGTGCGCTACCGCGGAGAGGGTGAAGGCGACAACCGCGCGGAATACCGGACCCGGCGGCGGGCCTCGCGCGACCCGGAAGCCGAGGGCTGGGAGTACGACATCTGACTCGCTGTGGCGAGTCTCACATCGGCCCGCGCAGGAATCGTCCCGCCGCGTCCACCGCCGGACCCGAAGTGCCTGCGTCGCTGACGAACACGGCTATCGCGAGGTCGCCGTCGATGCCGACGAACCAGCCGTGTGCGTGTTGATCGTCGATGTATTCGGCGGTCCCCGTCTTGCCCAGCATGTCGGGGATGTCCTGCAGCTGAGTCGCGGTGCCGCCGGTGATGGTCTCCCTCATCATCGATTTGACCTGATCCGCGACGCTCGACGGAAGCGGATCGGGAGCGCGGTCGGGCTTTCCGGGCTGACCGGCGATGATCGCGGGCGCGGGTACCGAACCGTGGGCCAGCGCAGCGGCCACCAGCGCCATGCCGAACGGGGACGCCGTCACCTGCCCTTGACCGATGCCCTCCTCGACACGCAGTGCAGCGGTATCGGCGACGGGCACCTTGCCGGTGACGGTGGTCATGCCGGGCGCGGTGTAGTCGATTCCCAGCCCGAGTTGCGCGGCCGCCTTCGCCAGGCCGTCGGGCGGCAGATTCACCGCCAGGCGACCCATCGTGGTGTTGCAGGACCGCGCGAACGCCGTGTGCAGTGGCACGTCGCCGAGGTCGAAATTGTCGTCGTTGGGGATCTGCCTACCTTCGATGTTCTCGGTTCCCGGGCACGCCACCACCGTGTCGGGCGTGACCTGGCCGGCCTGCAGCGCGGCCGAGACGGTCACGGTTTTGAAGGTGGAGCCGGGCGGATAGAGACCGGTCAGGGCGATGGGCCCCTGCGCGTCGGCTGGTGCGTTCTGGGCGACCGCGAGCAGGTTGCCGGTCGACGGTTGGATGACGACCATCGCCGCGGGCGTGGGCAGGGGCGCCAGCGCGGCTTCGGCGTTGTGCAGCATGGCGATGTCGAGCGTGCTCGAGATGTCGGGCACCGGTTTGGGCGGCTGGCCGCCGACCTGCTGCGCGCCGCCGGCCGCCTGGGCGTTCACCGCCCATCCGGTCGCGTCGTCGGTGGCGTGCTGCCACAGGTCGGACAGACCGGACAGCGTCGGTGCCGACAACGCCTTGTCGGTGGTGAGCAGCCGGGTTTGTGGTGCGAGCGTGACGTTCGGCAGTGACGACAGCGGCTCCTGGATCGGGGCAAGGTCGTCGGCGCGCAGGGTGATCGCGGTGACCGGCTGGCCGTTGGCGCCGTCCAGCTGCGTCTGCAGTGATTGCGCGGTGATGCTCCCGTCGAGCGGGTTCAGCAGTGCTGCAACGGTATTCAGGTCGGCGCCCGGGGACACATTGACCAGCGTGACGACCTGATTGGTCATCAACTCCGCGCCCGTGCGGTCCAGGATCCGGGCCGACGGCTCAGGTGCCACCGTGCTGTATGACAGCGGGCCCGTGTCCAGGCCGGGCGCCACGGACGTCGGACTCCACGCGATCTTCCAGTCGTCGCCGGACGCGATCGCGGTGCCGGTGGTGCTGTAGGTCCACTGATGTCGGTCGTTCAGGCCGAGCTTCCAGGTGGCGGTGAGGCTGAAGGTGGCCTCGGTGTCCTTGTGGTCGACCTTGGCCACGTCGAAGTGCACGTCCTTGCCGAGGCTGTCGAAAAGCTTGCCGAGGGTGTCCGACGCCGCATTGGGATCACTCGTGACGGCCGCGGCCGCCGAAACGTCGCCGCGGCTCAGCGCTTCGGCGAACGTGTGCACGGTGCCGTTCAACCGGTCCGTCGCCTCGTCGCCACAGCCGGAAATCGCCAGCACGGACACGACGAACAGTCCAAACAGCTTCTTGCGTAAGCGCACTCGCTTGACAGTACCCAGCACGCCGAACGTCAGATCGCGACGCGCGGTGCCTAGGTGCGCGCCGGGCGGATCTCCCTGGGCAGGGCGAATACCAGGGTCTCGTTGGCGGTGGTCACCGGCTGCACGACGTCATAGCCGTACTCCGCCAGGCGCTCGAGCACACCGCGCACCAGGATCTCGGGCACCGACGCGCCGGACGTGACGCCGACCGTCGTCACCCCAGAGAGCCAGGCAGGGTCGATGTCGTCGGCGTAATCCACCAGGTGGGAGGTCGTCGATCCGGCACCGAGCGCGACCTCGACCAACCGCACCGAGTTCGACGAGTTGCGTGAGCCGACCACGATCACGAGCTGACACTCCGGCGCCATCGCCTTGACCGCGACCTGACGGTTCTGGGTGGCGTAGCAGATGTCGTCGCTGGGCGGATCCTGCAGCGTCGGGAAGCGCTCCCGCAGCCGCCGCACCGTCTCCATCGTCTCGTCGACGCTCAGCGTGGTCTGGGACAGCCAGATCACCTTGTTCTCGTCGCGGACCGTGACGTCGTCGACCGCGTCGGGGCCGTCGACCAGCTGCACGTGGTCGGGCGCCTCCCCCGCCGTGCCGATGACCTCTTCGTGGCCCTCGTGGCCGATCAACAGGATGTCGTAGTCGTCGCGGGCGAACCGCTTGGCCTCGTTGTGCACCTTGGTGACCAACGGACACGTCGCGTCGATGACCTGAGTTTGCGCTCGGCGGCGTTGACGTGCACGGTCGGCGCGACGCCGTGGGCGGAGAACACCACGATGGAAGCCCTCGGGCACCTCGTCGGTCTCGTCGACGAACACCGCGCCCGCCTTGGCCAGCGTCTCCACCACGTGGCGGTTGTGCACGATCTCGTGGCGCACGTAGACCGGTGCGCCGTGCTTCTCCAGCGCGCGCTCCACGGTTTCGACGGCCCGGTCCACCCCGGCGCAGTATCCGCGCGGCTCGGCCAGCAGTACGCGCTTACCGGTCGACGCCGCCGGTGACCGAGCTGGTGGCGCCCGGAATCCCCATGTTGATCAGTCGGCGGCATGGCTCCCAGGGTACTGACCCGCGACCTCGCGAGGCCAGCCGTAGGCTGTGGGCCATGGCAACTGCACCATATGGGGTCCGTCTGCTGGTAGGTGCGGCGGTGACCGCCCTCGAGGAAACCCGGAAGCTCCCGCAGACCATCCTCATGTACCCGATGACCATCGCAGCCAGTTCGCGCACCTCGTGATGAAGATGCAGCAAGACGTGGCCGACCTGGTCAACAAGGGCGACGAGACACTCGAGGCCATGTTCCCGCCGAAGGACGAGCAGCCCGAGTGGGCCACCTTCGACGAGGACCTCGACGACGACGGCCCGGGCCGAGCACCGACGGCGAACGCCTCACCGAGGGCCGCTTCGCGCTGTTCACCGGCGGTGACCGGCGACGCCGGACCGGCGACCAGCCGCGCAGGAGCCGACGCGCCGACGGCCGCCCGACATCGTCGCCGACCTGGACTACGAGTCGCTGACGCTGGCCCAGCTGCGGGCCCGGCTGACGTCGCTGCGGGTCCCCGACCTCGAGGCGCTGCTGGCCTACGAAGACGCCGACCAAGGCGCGCGCCCCGTTCCAGACCCTGCTCGCCAACAGGATCACCCGCGCGACCGCCAAGTGACCGCTCACCGACCCCAGGCCAGTCCGCGGACAATCCCGTACCCGGTCCGCGCCGTCGCAATGTTGGTCAAGGGCTGGATCGACAAGCTCGGCACCGTATGGGTCGAGGGCCAGATCGCCCAGACGAACGTGCGCCGAACTCTCCACGGCCTACATCGCGCTGCGTGACCCGGCGGCGGACATGTCGCTGCAGATCACCTGTCCGCGCGACCTGGTGCACAACGCGCCGGTGAAGCTCACCGAGGGCACCCAGGTGGTCATGCTGGGCAGGCCGAACTTCTTCATCGGCCGCGGATCATTCTCGTTGCGGGTCAACGAGATTCGCGCGGTCGGCATCGGCGAGCTGCTGGCCCGCATCGACCGTCTGCGCCAGCTGCTCGACGCCGAGGGTCTGTTCGATCCCCGGCTCAAGCGGCCCATCCCGTTCCTGCCCGACACCGTCGGCCTGATCACCGGACGCGCTTCGCAGCCGAGCGTGACGTCATCGACGGTCGCCGAGGCCGCTGGCCGGCGGTGCGGTTCGCGGTGCGCAACACCGTGTTCAGGGGCCGAACGCGGTGCCGCAGATCGTCGAGGCGCTGCGCGAACTGGACGGCGACCCAGATGTCGACGTGATCGTGATCGCCCGCGGCGGCGGCAGCGTCGAGGACCTGCTGCCGTTCTCCGACGAGACGCTGTGCCGCGCGATCGCCGCATGCACCACCCCGGTGGTCAGCGCCGTCGGCCACGAACCCGACAACCCGCTGTGCGACCTCGTCGCCGACCTGCGCGCGGCCACCCCGACCGACGCCGCCAAGCGGATCGTCCCCGACACCGCCGCTGAGCAGGCGCTCGTCACCGATCTGCGCAGTCGCAGTGCGCGCGCGCTGCGCAACTGGGTGCACCGCGAACAGCACACCCTGTCCCAGCTGCGCAGCCGCCCGGTGCTGGCCCAGCCGCTGGCCGCGCTGACCGCCCGCTTCGACGAGATTCACCGCGCCCGCGCCGCCGCCCGGCGCGACATCACCCGACTGGTGGCCGCCGAGACCGACCGCATCGGCCACCTGTCGGCGCGGCTGACCACACTGGGGCCGGCGGCCACCCTGGCCCGCGGTTACGCGGTGGTGCAGGCGGTGCCGAGGCAGGGCGCCCGGATCCTGCGGTCGACCGCCGACGCGCCAGCGGGCACCCGGCTGCGGGTACGGGTCGCGGATGGGGCCATCACGGCGGTCAGCGAGGGAAGGCAGAAATGAAGCCCATTAGTGAGTTGGGATATGAAGAAGCCCGCGACGAACTGATCGAGGTCGTGCACAGCTCGAGCAGGGCGGGCTCGACCTGGATGCGTCGCTGAAGCTCTGGGAAAGAGGCGAAGAGCTGGCCCGACGTTGCGAAGAGCATTTAGCCGGCGCGCGCAAGAGAGTCGAGGATGCGCTGGCGCTCAAGGATGCCGGAAGAACGTTGAGACGGAAACGATTTCCGTCTAGGACTCGAAACTGGAACACGTTTCATTTATGCTCGCCGGCATGGGTGACTCATCGCTGACCACCGATCTCGGCCCTGTCCTCGTCACCGGAGGCTCCGGCTTCGTCGGCGCCAACCTGGTGACCGAACTCCTCGACCGCGGGCACCAGGTCCGCTCCTTCGACCGGGCCCCGTCCCCGCTGCCCGAGCACCCGCGGCTGCGAGGCCCTCGAGGGCGACATCTGCGATCCTGACACTGTGGCGGCCGCCGTCGACGGCATCGACACCATCATCCACACCGCGGCGATCATCGACCTGATGGGCGGGGCGTCGGTCACCGAGGAATACCGGCAGCGCAGCTTCGCGGTCAACGTCACCGGCACCGAGAACCTGGTCGCGGCCGCGCAGGCCGCCGGCGTGAAGCGGTTCGTCTACACGGCGTCAAACAGCGTCGTGATGGGCGGCAAGCGCATCTCGGGTGGTGACGAAACCTGCCCTACACCGAGCGATTCAACGATCTGTACACCGAGACCAAGGTGGTCGCCGAACGGTTCGTGTTGTCGCAGAACGGCGTTGGGGACATGCTGACCTGCTCCATCCGGCCCAGCGGCATCTGGGGCCGCGGCGATCAGACGATGTTCCGCAAGGTGTTCGAGAGCGTGCTCGCCGGCCACGTCAAGGTGCTCGTCGGCAGCAAGAACGTCAAGCTCGATAACTCCTATGTGCACAACCTGATTCACGGCTTCATCCTTGCCGCCGAACACCTGGTGTCGGGCGGCACGGCGCCCGGTCAGGCCTACTTCATCAACGACGGCGAGCCGACCAACATGTTCGAGTTCTCCCGGCCGGTCGTCGAAGCGTGCGGTCAGCCGTGGCCGAAGTTCCGAGTGCCCGGGCGGCTCGTGCGGTTCGCGATGACGATCTGGCAGTGGTTCCACTTCCGCTTCGGCCTGCCCAAGCCGATGCTGGAACCCCCTGCCGTGGAACGGCTCTACCTCGACAACTACTTCTCCATCGCCAAGGCACGGCGCGATCTCGGATACCAGCCCCTGTTCACCACCGAACAGGCGATGGCCGACTGCCTGCCCTACTACGTCGACCTCTTCCAGCAGATGAAGGCGGCCACCCCGCAGCCCGTGCTCGCATAACGTAAGTCGAGCCCGTGTGGGACCGGGGCTCAGCCGCAGAGGTCGTGCGGCACGTGTGTGGCCTGCTCGATCCGCGACGACGCGATCTGCAGCAATTCCGCGCCCAACGCGATCAGACCGCGCGCCGCGGCGATCTCCTCGCCGATCATCGGGTGTTCGCAACCCGCGGGGTCGCGGTGGGCGTCCCCCGGGTGGTCAGTGTGTCGCCACCGCTGCGCTGTGCGTACACGGTCGCGTGCGTGTGGGTGGCATCCTGGTCGAACTCGATATGGACGCGCCAGTTGCTGCTGAAGCCCTTGTCATACATCGTCATCACCTTCTCCCTCAAGAGTCCGCCTGTTTGTCCGGACGCGGGGTGGGAACGGGTGCGTAAATATCGGCTGAGAAACAGGTCGAACCGCTCCGAATCAGGTTGGCGCGGCCTAGCGTTCGCCTCGGACACAGTCGACGCGAGAGAGGTCATGCAATGCCTGACGGCAAACCCAACATCCTCGTCATCTGGGGCGACGACATCGGGATCTCCAACCTGAGCTGCTACAGCGACGGCCTGATGGGCTACCGCACACCCAATATCGACCGGATCGCCAACGAAGGGATGCGGTTCACCGACTCCTACGGTGAGCAAAGCTGCACCGCCGGCCGCGCCGCGTTCATCAGTGGACAAAGCGTGTACCGCACCGGAATGAGCAAGGTCGGCGTGCCCGGCGCCGACGTCGGCTGGGCCGCGGAGGATCCGACCATCGCCGAGCTGCTCAAGCCGCTCGGCTACGCGACCGGACAGTTCGGCAAGAACCACTTCGGCGACAAGAACAAGCACCTGCCGACGGTGCACGGCTTCGACGAGTTCTACGGCAACCTCTATCACCTCAATGCCGAAGAGGAACCCGAACAGTTCGACTACCCCCACGCCGACCAGTTCCCCAGGCTGCACGACTTCGCCCTGCCGCGCGGGGTGCTGAAGTGCAAGGCCACCGACGAGGTGTCGAAGGAACCCGACGATCCGAAGTTCGGTCCCGTCGGCAAACAGGTCATCGAGGACACCGGGCCGCTGGACACCAAGCGGATGGAGACCATCGACGATGACATCGCCGATGCGACCGTCGACTACATCAAGCGTCAGCACGCCGAGGGCAACCCGTTCTTCGTCTGGTGCAATTTCACCCATATGCACGCGTTCACCCACACCAAGCCCGAGAGCCGCGGGCAGGCCGGATTGTGGCAGTCGGGGTACCACGACACGATGATCGACCACGACCGCAACGTCGGCACCGTGTTGGACGTGCTCGAGGAACTCGGCATCGCCGATCACACCATCGTCATCTATTCGACCGATAACGGACCCCACCGCAATAGCTGGCCCGACGCAGGCACCACGCCGTTCCGCAGTGAGAAGGACACGAACTGGGAGGGCGCATTCCGGGTTCCAGAGATGATCCGCTGGCCGGGGAAAATCAAGGCGGGCACGGTGTCCAACGACATCATTCAGCACCACGACTGGCTGCCCACACTGCTGGCCGCGGCGGGGGATCCCGATGTCTCCGACAAACTCAAAAAGGGCATGAAGGCCGGGGCTGACGGAAACACCGAATACAAGGTGCACATCGACGGCTTCAACCTTCTGCCCTACCTGACCGGCGAGGTGGACACCAGCCCGCGGCGAGGATTCTTCTACTTCTCCGATGACGGGGATCTCGTCGCGATGCGGTTCGAGAACTGGAAGGCCGTGTTCATGGAACAGCGCTGCCAGGGCACGCTGCGGATCTGGGCCGAGCCGTTCACCACGCTACGGGTGCCCCTTCTGTACAACCTCCGGACCGACCCGTACGAGTACGCCAACATCACGTCGAATACCTACTACGACTGGTTGATGCGCCACGACTTCTTCATCTTCTACATGACCGCGATGGCGACCATGTTCCTCGAGACGTTCAAGGAGTTTCCACCACGACACGAGCCGGCGAGTTTCAGCGTCGACCAGGCCGTCGAGAAACTCCACAAGTTCCTAGCAAAGGATTAGGCCGTGCCGAACTCCAAACCGAACATCCTTGTCATCTGGGGCGACGACATCGGCATCTCGAACCTGAGTTGCTACAGCCGCGGCATGATGGGCTACTTCACGCCGAACATCGACCGGATCGCCGACGAGGGAATGCTTTTCACCGATTCCTATGGTGAGCAGAGCTGCACCGCGGGCCGTTCGTCGTTCATCACTGGGCAGAGTGTCTACCGCACAGGCATGAGCAAGGTCGGGATGCCGGGCATGGACATCGGGTTGCAGAAGGAGGACCCGACCATCGCCGAACTGCTCAAGCCGCTCGGCTACGCGACGGGACAGTTCGGCAAGAACCATCTCGGCGATCTGAACAAGTTCCTCCCCACCGCACATGGCTTCGATGAGTTCTTCGGCAATCTCTATCACCTCAACGCCGAGGAGGAACCGGAGAATCCGGACTACCCCACCGCGGAGGAGGCGCCGATACTGCGCGCCCAACTACTGCCGCGCGGCGTCATTCACTCCTGGGCCACCGACGAGGATGCCGGTGAGGTCGACGACCGGTACGGACCGGTCGGTAAACAGCGCATCGAGGACACCGGACCGCTGACCAAGAAGCGAATGGAGACCATCGACGACGAAACCACCGGCGCGTGCCTCGATTTCATCAAACGCCAGCACGAGGCAGACACGCCGTTCTTTGTGTGGATGAACATGACCCACATGCATTTCCGGACCCACACCAAGCCGGAGAGCCTGGGCCAGTCCGGGCGCTGGCAGTCGCCGTACCACGACACGATGATCGACCACGACCGTAACGTCGGCACACTGCTCGACCTGGTCGACGAGTTGGGGATCGCCGAGGACACCATCGTCATCTACTCGACGGACAACGGCCCACATGCGAACAGTTGGCCGGACGGCGCGACCACGCCGTTCCGCAGCGAGAAGGCCACCAACTGGGAGGGCGCGTTCCGTATCCCGGAGATGATCCGATGGACTGGAAAGATCAAGCCCCGCAGTGTATCCAATGAAATCGTCCAGCATCATGATTGGCTACCGACGTTCCTTGCGGCGGCAGGCGAGCCGGACATCGTCGAGAAGCTCAAGAAGGGCCATCAGGCCGGCGATACGAAGTACAAGGTCCATATCGACGGGTACAACCTGCTGCCATACCTGACCGGTGAAGTGGAGAAGAGCCCACGACGAGGGATGATCTACTTCTCCGACGACTGCGACGTGCTGGGCATCCGCGCCGAGAACTGGAAGGTCGTGTTCCAGGAGCAGCGCTGCCAGGGCACCCTGCAGATCTGGTTCGAGCCGTTCACACCACTGCGCGCGCCCAAGTTGTTCAATCTGCGGACCGATCCGTTCGAACGCGCGGACATCACGTCGAACACATACTGGGACTGGGTTATTGACCGCATTTTCCTGGTGCTCTACGGCTCGGCGATCGCGACACAGTTCCTTGAGACGTTCAAGGAATTCCCGCCGCGCCAGGAGCCGGCGACGTTCACGATCGACCACGCGGTCGAGGAGCTCAACAAGTTCCTCTCCACCCGGGGTGGCTGAAAGTGGCGGAACTTGCGACATGGACCGACAGTCCCACGAAGTCGGCGATCGTCGACTTCGTGGGTCGCGTCACCGCCGAGGGAACCCCGGATTTTGTTGCGCCCGAGGCGCGCGTCGCGGTCTTCGACAACGACGGCACGCTGTGGTGCGAGAAACCGATGTACATCCAGCTCGATTTCATCGTGCGCCGGCTGGCCGAGAAGGCCGCCGCCGATCCGGCGCTGCGCGACCAGCAGCCCTACCGGGCGGCGACCACCGGAGACCTGAACTGGTTCGGCGGTGCGATCACCAAACACTACCAGGGTGACAACGCCGACCTGAAAGTTCTTGCCGGGGCGGTGATGTCGCTGCACGAATCGATGACCGTCGAAGACCACGCCGCGCTCATCGGCAAGTTCTTCGAGGAAGCGACGCACCCCACGCTGAAGCGTCCGTACCAGCAGTGCATCTACACGCCGATGGTGGAATTGTTGCGCTATCTCGAAGCTCACGACTTCACGTGCTACATCGTCTCCGGTGGCGGCCGGGATTTCATGCGGCCGATCACCAGCGCCATCTACGGAATTCCACCAGAACGCGTGGTGGGCAGCGCGCAGGGCCTGAAGTTCGAAGGCAATGACGGGCACGGCGACCTGCTGATCCAGCCTGCACTGGACATCTGGGATGACGGGCCAGAGAAGCCGGTGCGGATCTGGAGCCGAATCGGCAGGCGCCCCATCCTGTCCGCGGGCAACTCCAACGGCGATGACGAGATGCTGATGTACTCGGGCAAGCCCGGTGCGGCGGCACTGCGACTTCTGGTGCTCCACGATGACGCCGAGCGTGAATTCGATTACACCGCAGGGGCCGAGCGCGCACTGGAGCACGCCCAACAGTACGGCTGGGCCGTGGTGAGCATGCGAAACGACTGGGCGACCGTCTTCAGTGACTGATCTCGTCTGGATTCCGGCGCAGACGACCGTCCTGGGCTCGGAAGAGCATTACCCGGAGGAGGCGCCGGCTCGCGAGGTCGATGTCGACGGGTTCTGGATCCAGGACCGCCAGGTGACCAACGCCGATTTCACCGAATTCGTCGGCGCCACCGGCTATGTCACGGTCGCCGAACGTCCGCTCAACGCCGACGACTACCCCGGCGCGCCGGCCGAGAACCTGCAACCGGGCTCGATGGTCTTCACCCGCACGGCCGGCCCCGTCGACCTGCGGCACCTCAACCTGTGGTGGACATGGACGCCCGGGGCGTCGTGGCGCCGCCCCGTCGGCCCACACTCGTCGATCGACAAACGCGCCGACCACCCGGTGGTGCACGTCGCCCACGAAGACGCCGAAGCCTATGCGGTGTGGGCGGGGCTGTCGCTACCGACCGAGGCCGAATGGGAGACCGCGGCGCGCGGCGGCCTCGACGGCGCGAGGTACACCTGGGGCGACGAGCCGGAACGGCCGGAGCAGCGACTCGCGAACTATTGGCACGGTGACTTCCCGTGGCGTCCCGAGCGCGGCTACGGGCGAACCGCACCGGTCGGAAGCTTCCCGCCCAACCCGTACGGCCTGTTCGACATGGCGGGCAACGTCTGGGAATGGACCACCGACTGGTACGCCGACTCCCATGCGGGCGAATCCTGCTGCGCGGCGGACAGCTACGACCCGCAGCAGCCACAGTTCAAGGTGCCGCGCAAGGTCGTCAAGGGCGGCTCGTTCCTCTGCGCCGACGACTACTGCCTGCGCTATCGTCCCGCCGCCCGCCGGCCCCAGCCGATCGACACCGGCATGAGCCACATCGGCTTCCGCTGCGTCCGCCGCTAGCCGCAAGTTCTGCACCAAGGGCTGTGAATTCGGCAATCGAACGACCCTCATGCAGAACTCGCGACGCGTTTTCAGCCTGCTTCTGCGGCTTTCTTGATCGCTGTGAGGGTGGCCGGGATGCCGCTCTTCGCCTGATCGGTGCGTTTCTGGATCTCGGCGTCGGCCTGGTCGCCGTATCGTTCGCGGAAGCCGGCGATGCCGGCGGGCAGGAACTCCCACGACTCGGTGAGTCGCGTGCCGTCGTTCTCCGGTTCGAACGTGTAGCCCCAGTAGACGAAGCCGTTGTTGACCTCCCAGGCGAACTTCCGACCCGGCTCGGCGGCCACCACCTGACAGCGCGTCTCCCAGGTCCGCCCCGGGGTCTCGTTGCGGCCGGTGAACCACGCGCCGACCTGCGGGCCCTCTCCCTCGTCCCACCAGCAGGCCTGGCAGATCGGGCTCCACTCACCCGTCCTCGTCACATCCGACACCAGCGCATACAGCTCGTCCGGCGTCACCGCCACGGAAATCGAATCGGACATCTTCAGCTCGGTCACGACTCGAGTCTGCCTGGTGATGGACCACTAGCGCTAAGTTGGAACGCGTTCTACCCCGTCGTCGAAGGGCCAACTGGATGAGCAACAGTAACGAGCGGATCGCCGTCGTCATCGGCGCGGCGTCCGGAATCGGCTGGGCCACGGCCCGCGCGCTGGCCGCCGACGGCTGCCGCGTCGTCATCGCCGACCGCAACATCGACGGCGCCACAGCCAACGCCGCCGAACTCGGAAGCCCGCATACCGCCGTGGCGGTCGATGTCATTCACGAGGAGTCGGTGCAGCGACTGTTCGACGAGAGCGGGCCGGTCGACGTCGTGGTCAACTGCGCCGGGTTCAGCAATGTCGGCCTCATCACGGACATGGCGGTCGAGGATTTCCGCTCCGTGATCGACGTCTGCCTCAACGGCGCCTTCATCGTCGCCAAGCACGCGGGGCGGCATCTGCGTCAGGGCGGCGCGCTGGTCTCGATCAGCTCACTCAACGGGCGCCAGCCGGCGGCCGGGATGAGCGCCTACTGCGCCGCCAAGGCCGGTCTGTCCATGCTCACCCAGGTCGCCGCCCTGGAGATGGGACCGCGTGGAATCCGGGTCAACGCCGTGGCGCCGGGTTTCGTGCACACCCCGCTGACCGCACCGGCGGCGGCCGTGCCGGGAGTGGTGGAGGACTACGTGGACAACACCGCCCTGGGCCGGGCAGGCACACCGGAAGACATCGCCAACGCGGTGCTGTATCTGTGTTCGCCGACCTCGTCGTGGCTCACCGGCGAGGTCCTGGACATCAACGGCGGCGCCCACCTCAAGCGCTATCCGGACATCATGGCCCACGTGGTGAAGCTTGCGGCACAATGAGTTTCAGCGGAAAACAGGCGATCGTGACCGGAGCGGGCTCCGGTATCGGCGCAGCACTGTGCCGGGCGCTGGCCGGTGCGGGCGCGAATGTGGTGTGCACCGACATCGACGGCGGCGCCGCCGATCGAACCGCGGCGGCGCTAGGCACTCGCGCGCGCTCGGCGCGCCTCGACGTCACCGATGCGGCGGCCGTCCAGGGTGCCGTCGACGACGTGGTGGACCGCGCCGGACGGCTGGACCTGATATTCAACAACGCCGGCATCTGCTGGGGCGGGGACACCGAACTGCTCACGCTGGACCAGTGGAACGCGATCATCGACGTCAACATCCGCGGTGTCGTGCACGGCGTCGCGGCGGCCTACCCGCTGATGCTGCGGCAGGGCCACGGTCACCTCATCAACACCGCCTCGATGGCGGGCCTGACCGCGGCCGGCCAGATCACCGGCTACGTGACGACCAAACACGCCGTCGTCGGAATGTCATTGGCGTTGCGTTCGGAGGCGGTCCCCCGCGGGGTCGGGGTGCTGGCGGTCTGCCCCGCCGCAGTGGAGACCCCGATCCTGGACAAGGGTGCGATCGGCGGCTTCGTCGGTCGCGATTACTTCCTCCAGGCCCAGGGCGGCAAGACCTACGACGCCGACCGACTGGCCGGCGACACCCTCAAAGCCATCGCAAAGAACAAGGCGCTCTTGGTGAAACCCCGCATCGCACACGGTCAATGGCTGTTCGCCCGGCTGGCGCCGGCACTGATGAACCGCATGTCGATGCGCTTCATCGAAGGCCAGCGCGCGAAGCAGGCGGCCGCGCGCTCGCAGATTCACTGAACCAGAATCAGCCCGGCTCCTCGGTCGTGGACGGGCTTTCGGTGCTCTCGCCGCCGCACGCGGCCACCGCGCATGCCGCGACCGCCGCGGCGATGCCAGGGAGTTTCGGCGCAAACGGGGTGAGTCGTTGTGTCACCCAGCCCGAATGACCACTGCGCTCGGCGGATAAATCATTCATCGCAAAGCGCAAGAAGTGTGAAATACGCTGTTAACAACCAAGCTGGGGGTGGAGAAGGCCAGTGGCCGCAATGGATACCGAATTCACGCAGACGCAGAAGCGTGCCCTGGCCGTCGCAACGGTCATCGCCGTTCTGTTCGGCGCGTACTTCCTGCGAAACTACTTCATTCTCATCGTGGTGGCCGCGGTCGTCGCCTACCTGTTCAGCCCGCTGTACAACCGAATCAACAAGCGAATGAGCAAGGGAGTCGCGGCCACGCTCACGCTGTTGGCCGTGATCGCCAGCGTCATCGTGCCCCTTGGCCTGATCGTGCTGCTCGGGGTCGTCCAGATCACCGAGATGGTCAAGAGCGTCGCCGGCTGGGTCGAGCGGACCGACCTTTCCACCCTGGGCGACAAGACACTGCGCATCATCAACGAGTTGCTCTCCCGGGTTCCGTTCGCAGACGTCACCGTTACTCCGGAGATGCTGCGTAAGGCGATGACGACCGTCGCCCAGAATGTCGGTCAGTGGCTGTTGCACGCCCTGCAGGGAGCCGCCGGCGGCGTCGTCGGCGGGATAACCGCCGCAATCCTCTTTCTCTACGTGTTCATTTCGCTGCTGACCAATCAGGATGGCGTGCAGACGCTCATTCGCCGGCTCAACCCGCTCGGCGAGGAGGTCACCGACCTTTACCTGGCCAAGATGGGCGCGATGGTGAACGGCACGGTCAGGGGGCAGTTCGTCATCGCCCTGTGTCAGGGAATCGCGGGCGCGGTCTCCATCTACATCGCCGGCTTCCATGACGGGTTCTTCATCTTCACAATACTTCTGAGCGCGCTTTCCGTCATACCGCTGGGCAGCGGCATCGTCACGATTCCTTTCGGCGTCGGAATGATCCTGTTCGGCAATGTAATCGGCGGCGTCTTCGTCATCCTCTTTCACCTCATCGCGGTGACGAACATCGACAACTTCCTCCGGCCGATCCTGGTCCCGCGTGAGGCGCGTCTCGACTCGGCACTGATGTTGCTTGCCGTTTTCGCCGGGATCGGCATGTTCGGCGCGTTGGGGATCATCATCGGCCCGGTGCTGATGATCGTCATCGTCACAACCATCAGCGTCTATCTCGCGGTGTACAAGGGCGTGCCCATGGACCAGCATGACGACGAGGGCTCACCGAAGAAGCGCCGCTTGGGGTGGTTGACGCGCAGGGCCAGGCGGGCGCAGCCGGAAGCACCCGAACCAGGCGCGGACGCACCCGCGGCGGGCCAGGGCGCTAAACCAGCCGAGACCTGAGGAATTCGACGACGCGCTTGCGCGCTTCGTAGGCGGGGTGCCCCTCCCGTTCGCGCAACTCGAGGGTCAACACCGAGTGCGCCATCGCGCCGAACCCGTGCTCATTGCCCTTCTTCGAGCTGATCTCTACCACCTCGAACGCGTCACCCAGACGGTCCTTCAGCGTCGTGAAGCGTTCAGTCGGCGACAGGCGGTCCTCGCTGAACCGCAGGCCCAGCGCGCACAGTCCCTCATCGGCGGCCCGCCGTTCGACGATCTTCAACTCGGCCTCGGACAGCCCGGGATCGCGCCGTCGCCTGGCTGTCAGCCCGACCGGCAGCGACGGCTGGCTCAGCACCGGGGCCAGGACGCTGTCGTCCACCGCGGCCGCAAGTGCGAAGCCGCCGCTCCAACACTCGCCGATCACGCCGACACCCTTGCCCGGCGTCTTCTCGTTGAGGTCGCGGGCCAGAGCGCGAAGATAATGGGCGACCGGCCGGTCCGCGTTCGTCGCGAACGCCGCGAATTCCTTTGCCACACAACCGCGCAGCATCACCGGTACCGCCCCGGGCCGGGCGCCGGGCGCACCCGGAGTGCCGTACAGGGACGGGCAGGCGACGGTGAACCCGCTGTCCACCAGATGATTCCCGAGCGCCAGCACACCGGGGTGGATTCCGGGCATCTCGGGGATCAGTACCACGCCGGGACCCTCACCCTTGCGGTAGACGTCGTGGGTGAAGCCGGCCGCGGTGAACGGCGCCGCGCTCCATCCGGTCAGATCTGCTTCGGGCGCGGTCATGACGTCTCCGTCCTCGGGGATCGCGGGCCTACTTGACTGGCAGTGGCGGCTGCGTCTGCGTCGCCTGGGCCAGGATACGGTACTCATCAGTACCGGCGGCACCGGTCAGCGCAATCTGCGCGCGTCCGGTCGGACCGCCAAGCCGGGTGGTCCACACCGGCTCGGCAGCCTTGCCGTCGTCGCGCTCTCCCTCGTAGACGATCCACCTCACGCCGTTGATGTCCTGCACACCCGTCGGGTGCAGTTCGGCATTGATCGAAGCGACCAGCTTGTCCTCGTCGGCGTTGCTCTGGGTCAGGCTCAGGTACATCCCGCTGGGCGTCAGGTAGCCCACGGTCGAGCTGACCGCGCGTGCCGGCTGTCCCGACCCGGCATCCGTACGACCACCGTCGATCCCCTTTCGGCTGCCGGAGTTCGACTGCCAGCCCGGGGGCAGCTTCGGCAGCCGGATCGGGATCTTCAGGGCATCGGCGTCTGCCTGCAGGGCCGCCGGCGCGTCATAGGAGGGCACCGCTCCCTGCCCGGGCCCGGTGGGCGCGAACGAACACATGCCGAGCATCCCGGCCAGCACGATGCAGGCCAGCACGAGCGGGGCGATCGACCAGAACATGTCCCGGCCGTCCTGAAGCAGTCGTGGCTTCGCCGGCCTGGGTACCGGAGCCGGGTTGGGCACCGGAGCGGCCTGGCCAACGGCCTCGGGACCCTGCTGCGGCTGCGTCGTCATGTCAGCCAGTATCCCAGCTCACCTCGGACATGCCGTTAATGGGAGAATCGGGCCATGAGCCCCCAGCGTGGTGAAGCCCCTGATCGCAACCTCGCACTCGAACTCGTGCGCGTCACCGAAGCCGGTGCGATGGCGGCAGGCCGCTGGGTCGGCCGCGGCGACAAAGAGGGTGGTGACGGCGCCGCGGTCGACGCGATGCGCGAGCTGGTGAACACAGTGTCGATGCGCGGCATCGTGGTGATCGGCGAGGGCGAGAAGGACAACGCGCCGATGCTCTACAACGGCGAAGAGGTCGGCAACGGCGACGGGCCGGACTGCGACTTCGCCGTCGACCCGGTCGACGGCACCACGCTGATGAGCAAGGGGCTGCCCAACGCGATCTCGGTGCTCGCGGTCGCCGAGCGCGGCGCGATGTTCGACCCGTCGGCGGTGTTCTACATGAACAAGATCGCGGTCGGACCCGAGGCCATCGACGCCATCGACATCACCGCCCCCATCGGTGAGAACATCCGCCAGGTCGCCAAGGCCAAGCATCTGTCGGTGTCCGACATGACGGTGTGCATCCTGGACCGGCCCCGCCACGAGCAGCTGATGGCCGAGGTCCGCGACGCCGGTGCCCGGATCCGGCTCATCACCGACGGCGACGTGGCGGGCGCGATCTCGGCGTGCCGGCCGAACTCGGGCACCGATCTGCTCGCCGGCATCGGTGGCACACCCGAGGGCATCATCACGGCGGCCGCCATCCGCTGCATGGGCGGCGCCATCCAGTGCCAGCTCGCCCCGAAGGACGACGAGGAACGCCAGAAGGCGATCGACGCCGGCTACGAGCTCGACCGGATCCTGTCCACCGAGGATCTGGTGTCCGGGGAGAACGTCTTCTTCTGCGCCACCGGCGTCACCGACGGCGACCTGCTCAAGGGTGTCCAGTACTACGGCGGCGGCTGCACCACGCAGTCGATCGTCATGCGGTCGAAGTCGGGCACGGTGCGGATGATCGAGGCCTATCACCGGCTGTCCAAACTCAACGAATACTCCTCCATCGATTTCACCGGCGACAGCAGCGCCTTCCAACCGCTCCCCTGACCACCGACACCAGAAGGGCACACATGACCAGCGACGCCGCCGTCGAATACCGCATCGAACACGACACCATGGGCGAGGTCCGGGTACCGGCCACCGCGTTGTGGCGGGCACAGACCCAGCGCGCGGTGGAGAACTTTCCGATCTCGGGACGCGGCCTGGAGCGCACGCAGATCCGGGCGCTGGGCCTGCTGAAAGGTGCCTGCGCACAGGTGAACAAGGACCTCGGGTTGCTCGACGCCGACAAGGCCGACGCGATCATCACCGCGGCCTCCGAGATCGCCGACGGCCTCCACGACGACCAGTTCCCCATCGACGTTTTCCAGACCGGTTCGGGCACCAGCTCGAATATGAACGCCAACGAGGTCATCGCCGGCATCGCCGGCCAGAACGGCGTGAGCGTGCACCCCAACGATGACGTCAACATGTCGCAGTCGTCCAACGACACCTTCCCCACCGCGACGCACATCGCGGCCACCGAAGCCGCTGTGCGCCATCTGATTCCGGCGCTGGAGGTGCTGCACGACGCGTTGAAGTCCAAGGCGCAGCAGTGGCGCACCGTGGTGAAGTCCGGCCGCACCCACCTGATGGACGCCGTCCCGGTGACACTGGGCCAGGAGTTCAGCGGGTATGCCCGCCAGATCGAGGCCGGCATCGAGAGAGTGAAGGCCACACTGCCGCGGCTGGGCGAACTGGCCATCGGCGGTACCGCCGTCGGCACCGGCCTCAACGCACCGGACGGCTTCGGCGCGAAGGTCGTCGACGTCCTCGTTCAGCAGACCGGGGTCGCCGAATTACGCACCGCCGTCAATTCTTTCGAGGCACAGGCCGCCCGCGACGGACTGGTCGAGGCCTCGGGAGCGCTGAAGACGATCGCGGTATCTCTGACCAAGATCGCCAACGACGTCCGCTGGATGGGCTCGGGCCCGTTGACCGGCCTCGGCGAGCTCCAGCTGCCCGATCTGCAGCCCGGCAGCTCGATCATGCCGGGCAAGGTGAACCCGGTGCTCCCCGAAGCGGTCACCCAGGTCGCCGCACAGGTGATCGGCAACGACGCCGCGATCACGTGGGGCGGCGGCAACGGCGCATTCGAACTCAACGTCTACATCCCCATGATGGCGCGCAACATCCTCGAGTCGTTCACGCTGCTGGCCAATGTCTCGACGTTGTTCGCCGAGCGCTGTGTCAGCGGACTGGTCGCCAACGAGGACCGCCTGCGCGAGTTGGCGGAGTCCTCGCCCTCCATCGTGACGCCGCTGAACTCCGCGATCGGCTACGAGGCGGCCGCCAAGGTCGCCAAGGAAGCGCTCAAGGAACGCAAGACGATTCGGCAGACCGTCATCGACCGCGGGCTGATCGGTGACAAGCTGTCGGAGGCCGAACTGGACAAACGGCTGGACGTGCTGGCGATGGCCAAGGTGAAGGAAGACCAGCGGTAGCGGACCAGCCGAGAATCACCGCGGTGGCCGGCATCGCGAGCCGCCCCGCCGAGGACGCCGCGGTGGCCGAGTTCCTCGACTCGGCGGCCGGCGCACCGGCCGCCCTCGTGGTCGAGGGCGAGCCGGGCATCGGCAAGACCACGCTCTGGCTGGCGAGTCTGGAGCGGGCGCGGGGACGGGGGTTCCAGGTCCTGTCGGCGCGCGTGGCCACGGCGGAGTCCGTGCGTGCCTACGCCTCGCTGGCCGATCTGCTGGCCGGTGTCAATCCGGCCGTCTGGGCCGCGCTGCCCGATCCGCAGCGAGTCGCCGTGGACCGCGTCGTGTCGCGGGAGGACGCCGCGACGCCCGCCACCGGTCAGCGCGCCGTTGCGGCGGCGTTCCTGTCCGTGATCGACCATCTCAGCGACGATGCACCGGTCCTGGTCGCGATCGACGACCTGCAGTGGCTGGACCCCTCCAGCGCGTACGTCATCGCTTACGCCGCACGGCGATTGTCCGGCCCGGTCGGGTTTCTGGCCGCAGTGCGCACCGAGTCGGACAGCGGTGACGTCGCGTCCTGGCTGCAGCTACCCCGACCCGAAGCCGTACATCGGATCGAGTTGCGTCCGCTGACTTCTCGTGCACTTCACACCGTGGTGTCCGAGAGCCTCGGCCGGCCGATCCCGCGGGCGACGATGACCCGCATCCACGAGGCGTCGGGCGGAAACCCGTTCTATGCGATCGAATTGGCGCGCGCTCTCGACGAGGGCGTCGTCGAACTTTTGCCCCATACGCTCACGGAGTTGGTCCGGGCCAGGATCGGCAGCTTGAACCCCAGGATTCACGACGCGCTGCTCGCCGCCGCATGCCTGGCCACACCCACCGTCGAGGTGGTCGGCAGAGCGATCGCCATGGACAACGACCAACTCGTCGAAGTCCTCGAGGCCGCCGAACGCAAGGGCATCATCGCGATCGAGGGCCACCGGATCCGGTTCACCCATCCGCTGCTGGCGACCGGTGTCTACACCGAGGCCTCCCCGACGCAGCGGCGGGTGATGCACGGCCGGCTTGCCGAGGTGATCGACGAATCGGAGTTGCGCGCAAGGCATCTGGCGCTGTCGGCGGCCACGGGCGATCAGGATGCGTTGCGCGCCCTGGACGAGGCGGCGGCTTCGGCCGACGCACGCGGCGCCGCGGCCGCCGCCGCGGAACTGCTCGACCTGGCGATCGCGTTGGGCGGCGACACCTCCGAACGCCGGGTTCGGTTGGCGGCGCACTGTTTCGACGGGGGCGATCCGGGACGTGCGCGCGCGCTCCTGGAACGGGCGATCGCCGCCATGGAGCCCGGACCACCCCGGGCACACGCCCGTCACACGCTGGCGATCGTGCGGTTCATCGACGACGGGTACGCCGAAACGGTCCAACTGCTGATGCGCGCGCTCGACGAGGACGAACCCGATCCCGCACTGCGAACCCGGATGCTGGTCGCGCTGTCGCACGCCCTGTTCAACATCGGCGAACCCGGGGCCGCGCGCGATCGCGCCGAGGAGGCGGTCGCCCAGGCCGATCGTCTCGGCCATCATGGCCTGGTCAGCCAGGCACTCGGCGTGCGAGCGATGCTGCACTTCCTGCGCGGCGACGGCATCGACGAACCAGGCCTTGCGCGGGCGCTCGAACTCGAAGATCACACATCGTTCACCCCGACGGCGCTGAAACCGAGTGTGGAGTACGCGCTGATCCTGGGTTGGACCGGCGAGCTGGACAAGTCCTACGAACAGATGAGGGCGATCCAGCACCGGTGCGTCGAAAAGGGCGAAGAAGGCGAACTGATCTTCATCGACTTTCACGTTGTGGTGAACCGGATTTGGCGCGGTGATTTCGCCGAAGCCAGGCGGGTGGCCGAGGCCGCGATGGAACTGGCAGGACAGCTGGGCGGTGAGTTCCCGGTCATGTTGAGCCTGATCGTCCGGGCCTGGATTGCGGTCTTCGGCGAGCACGAGGACGACGCTCGCGCGGCCATCGCCGACGCGATAGACGCCGGCAAGCGCAACGGCTCGGCCTGGCTCGAGGAGTGGTCACTGACGGCGCTGGGCTTCCTGGAGACGTCGCTGGGCAACCACGAGGCCGCCCTGAACGCGCTCGAACCCTTGCTGGGCAGGCAGGCGTCGATGCCGAACTCGACGGAGATCTTCGCGGCGTCGTTCGTGCCCGACGCCGTGGAGGCGCTGACCGCGTTGGGCCGGGTGGACGAAGCCGCGCAGCTCGCCGACACGATGGAACGAAACGGGCGAAGGCTGGACCGCGCGTGGATGCTCGCGGTCGGTGCGCGCTGCCGGAGCATGGTGCTCGCGGCGGCCGGCGACACCGACGCCGCGCTGGCCGCGGCGCACCGCGCCATGGCCGAACACGACCGGCTGCCGATGCCGTTCGAGCGGGCCCGGACCCAGCTGTTCCTGGGGCAGCTCACACCTCGACACCGGACCGACGACTCGGCTGCTGCGTTGAGTGCAGCGCTCGCCACATTCGAGAGGCTCGGCACCCCGTTGTGGGCGGACCGGGCGCGCGCGGAACTGACCCGCACCGAGGCTGCGCGGCGGGCCACCGGCGGGCTCAGCACCGCTGAACAGCGGGTCGCCGAGCTGGCCGCAAGGGGTATGACCAACCGAGATGTGGCCGCCGCGCTGTATATCAGTCCCAAGACCGTCGAGGCGACGCTGGCGCGGGTCTACCGCAAGCTCGGCATCAAATCGCGCGCCGAACTCGGCCGGCACATCGCGACGGATGCGGCCGGACCGACCTCCTCCTGATGATGTTGCCGGCTCGGGTGTGATCGGCGAAATGACGCAAAAAGTGGACCGCCGCGCCGTTAGCTGAGATTCTTCTCCTATGCCGGGGGTGGGGACTGCAAACGGTCCGATGAAAGCCCGGGCTGTCGGCGGTTTCCTGGCGTCCGCGTCCACGGCGCCGTCGGCGTTGCTCATCGAGGGTGAGCCGGGAATCGGCAAGACGACCCTCTGGTTGGCTGCGCTGGAGCAGGCGCGCGAACAGCGGTTCACGGTGCTGTCCACGCGGACCGCGGCCGCCGAGTCGGTCCTCGCGTACACGGCGCTTGCCGATCTCCTCGACGGCGTCGATGCCTATGCGTGGGCCGATCTGCCCGAACCTCAGCGAATCGCGGTCGACCAGGTGCTGTTGCGCGCCGAGAACGGCACCGCCACCGACCAGCGAGCGGTTGCCGCGGCGTTCCTGTCGGTGGTCGAACGGCTCGCCGACGACGCGGCGGTACTACTGGCGATCGATGATCTGCAGTGGATCGATCCATCCAGCGCGCATGTCATCGCCTTCGCGGCGCGTCGGCTTCACGGGCCCGTCGGTGTGATCGGCACCGTGCGTGCCGAAGCCGCCGAAGGCGCAGGCGCGAGCTGGCTGCAGATGCCGCGGCCGGACGCCGTCAATCGGATTCGGCTGCACCCGTTGGGCGTTCAAGATCTCCACGCCGCGGTATCGGCACGGTTGCGCAGGCCGTTCTCCCGTCCGACGATGGGCCGCATCCACGAGGTGTCCGGCGGCAACCCCTTCTACGCAATCGAATTGGCCCGTGCGATGGGCGAGCGCGCGCCCGGCAGCGAGACGTCGCTGCCGCGCACACTGGCCGACGTCGTGCGGGCCCGACTCGGTGGCCTCGATCCAGCGGTACACGAGGCGCTGCTCGCGGCCTCCTGCATGGCCTCGCCGACGGTGGAACTGGTGTCGAGCGCCACGACCACCGATGACGAGCGTCTGGTGGAGCTTCTCGAGAACGCGGAGAGCAAGGGCGTCATCGCCATCGACGGAAACCGGATCAGCTTCGCACACCCCCTACTGGCCCGAGGGGTGTATGCCGAGGCCGCACCAGGCCAGCGCAGGACGATGCATCGTCGCCTCGCCGACATCGTCGACGAACCCGAGCTGCGGGCACGTCACCTGGCATTGGCCGCCACCAGCGGAGACCACGTCACGCTCGGCGCACTCGATGCTGCGGCGGAATCGGCGCGGGTCCGGGGCGCCCCGGCGGCGGCGGCGGAGCTGATGGACCTGGCGATCGGGCTGGGCGGCGATACCGCCGAGCGCAGGCTTCGTTCTGCGCTCCATCATTTCGACGCCGGAGACCAGGAACGGGCAGGCGTCGTGCTCGAGGAAACCGTCGAGATGCTGCCGCCGGGCAACCAGCGCGCGGAAGCGTTGAGCCGGCTGGCCATCGTCCGGCTCTATGGCGACGGCTTCCTGGAAACGTCACGTCTTCTTCAACGCGCGTTGCACGATGCGGACGACGACAGCCCACTGCGGGTGCAGATATTGATCACGCTGGGCTATGCGCTACTCAACGCCAACCAGGCCGAAGCAGGTCTGCACACCGCGACAGAGGCGGTGGCCAGCGCCGAACAGCTCGGCGAACCGCAACTGCTCAGCATGGCGCTGTCGATGCGGGTGATCCTGCAGTTCCTGTGCGGCCTGGGAATCAACGACCAGGATCTGCGGCGTTCCCTGGAGCTGGAGAATCCGGACATCTTCACGCCGTTGGTGTTTCGGCCCAATGTTCAGCACGCACTGTTACTGGAATGGACGGGTCAGCTCGACGCGGCCGACGAGAAGCTGCAGGCCGTGCGCCGCCGCTGCTTCGAGAAGGGTGAGGAAGGCGAGGACATCTTCATCGCCCAGCACGTCGTGCTGAACGCGATCTGGCGCGGCGACTTCGTCGAAGCGGGGCTCATCGCCGAGGACAGCATGGAGCGCGCACGCCAGCTCGGCGGCAATTCCCCGCTGTTCCTGGCCAACAGCCTGCGTGCGCAGCTGGCCGCATATGCCGGCCGCGAAGCCGACGCCAGGAGTGCCATCGACGAAGCGACGGAGATCGGAAGACGCTCCGGCGCAGCGCGATTGGTGGACCGCGTGACCGGCACGCTCGCGTTCCTGGAGGTGTCGCGCGGCGACTACCAGGCCGCCGCCACGGCCCTCGAGCCGCTGCTGGCCCGTTTCGATCCGGAGAAAAGTCCAACCGAACTTCCCAGCGGCGCGTTTCTGCCCGACGCGATCGAGGCCCTTGTCCAGCTTGGCCGGGTCGCGGAGGCGGAGCCGCTGGTGGCGGCGCTGGAGCGAAACGGCCGCAGGCTCGACCGGCCGTGGATGCTGGCGGTCGGCGCGCGAGGCCGCAGCATGCTGCTGGCCGCGACGGGTGACCTGGGTGAGGCGGCGGCGGCGGCACGACGGGCCGTCGCCGAACACGACCGCGTCGCGATGCCGTTCGAACGGGCGCGAACCATGTTGCTGCTGGGCCAACTTCAGCGGCGCCTGCGCACCAAGGAGCCGGCATCTGCGAGCCTGCAGCAGGCCCTTGCCGTGTTCGAGGAGCTCAACGTCCCGCTGTGGGCCGACCGGACCCGCGGCGAACTCGTCCGCGCCAACGTCGGCCCCCGCCGAACCGGTGACCTCACGCCCTCCGAGCAGCGGGTCGCGGAACTCGCGGCGTCGGGCATGAAGAATCGCGACGTCGCGACCGCGCTCTTCATCAGCCCGAAGACGGTCGAAGCCAACCTGGCCCGCATCTACCGCAAACTGGGCATCAAGTCGCGGGCCGAATTGGGCCGGCACATGGGGAAGTCCTAGTGGCGTCACATGTAGGGAAACACCCGATTCCCGCGGCCAGCTTGACGAATAGCGTCGTGCGCGCCACCTCGATACGCCACAAAGGAGGACCGGTGCCGGTCAACCATGATCCCGCGACCCTGACCAGTATGAGCACTGCCGCTCTGGTCACGACCGCAACCAGCCAGCCCGCGTTACGCACAGGCTTCGCGATGCTCGGACTGGTCTCACTGCTCGACCTGCCCAAGGCCGACCGGGCGGATCGGGTGGTGGCGCTGAGCGGCGCTGCGGCCGCGGGCTGGTTTCTGGTGCGGGGCAACCGCCACTGCTAGGCGCCGGTCCTGAGCACCAGTCCTAAGCACCGTTGTTGGGTCCGCCGGAGTTCTGATCCGGGATGTCGGTGATCGGGAAGTTCGGCATCGGCGTGGGCGACGGCGTGGCCGCCAGCGGGGGAATCTCGGCGGCCGGGATGTCGGTGAGGTCGTTGACGGCCGGCCCGTTGTCGCGGCTGCCGTAGCTGGTGCCCGGTTCGCGTGGGCCGACCATCTGGCTCACGGTGACCAGGTGATATCCGTTGGCCTTGAGAACGGGGATGAACTGGTACACCAGATCGACTGTCGACGAGTAGGTGTCGTGAAAGAGCACGACCGAGTTCGGCTTGATCTGGGTCATCAGCATGTACCGGGTGGCCCCGGTGTTGGCATCGTTGGCCCAGTCGAACGGGATGACGTCCCAGTTGATGTCGGCCAAGCCCTGCTTCTTGGCCTCGGCCAGCACCGCGTCGTTGATCAGCCCGCCCGCGGTACGGACCAGCCTCGGACGCTGGCCCGTCGCCGCCTCGATCGCGTCACTGGCTTTGCTGAACTGCGCGGGAATGTCTTCCGGCGGGATCGTCGTCATGTTGGGGTGTTCCCACGTGTGACTGCCGATCTCCATACCCGCGTCGGCGATGCGTTTGGCGCCGGCCGGGTTGGCCGCGACCTTGTTGCCGATCAGGAAGAACGTCGACCTGGCGTCGTTCTGGTTGAGGATCTGCAGCAGTCGGTCGGTGAAGGGACTCGGCCCGTCATCGAACGTCAGCGCGATGCACTTGACCTTCGAGCAGTCGACGTCCTCTGCGCCGGCCTTGCGGACATGGCCGGTCAGCCCGCCGATCAGCAGCACCGCGGCGGCCGCGACCACGCCGAGCACGGTCCTGGCGTACCGCCAGACCTGGTTGTCGGGACGCCTTGGCACCTTGGCAGCCTACCGGGGCGTGCTGAGCTCAATTCACGGGAGCGCGCCGGGGCTGAACTCCTCCAGCATCTCGGTGACCAGCGCCGCGATCGGCGAGCGCTCGCTGCGCAGGAGGGTTATGTGCGCGAACAACGGGTGGCCCTTCAGCTTCTCGATCACCGCGGCGACACCATCGTGCCGGCCGACGCGGAGGTTGTCGCGCTGGGCGACGTCGTGGGTGAGCACGACCCGCGATCCCGCGCCCAGTCGGGACAACACGGTCAGCAACACGTTGCGCTCCAGCGACTGTGCCTCGTCGACGATCACGAACGAGTCGTGCAGCGAGCGGCCACGGATGTGCGTCAGCGGCAGCACCTCCAGCATGCCGCGCGACAGCACCTCCTCGAGCACCGCGGGGCTGGCGAGCCCTTCCAGGGTGTCGAAGACGGCCTGCGCCCACGGCCCCATCTTCTCGCTCTCACTGCCCGGCAGATAGCCGAGGTCCTGGCCGCCGACCGCATACAGCGGCCGGAAGACGACGACCTTGCGTTGGGTGCGGCGTTCCAGCACCGCTTCCAGCCCGGCGCACAGCGCCAGCGCCGACTTACCGGTGCCCGCCTTACCGCCGAGCGAGACGATGCCGACGGACTCGTCGAGCAGTAGGTCCAGCGCCACCCGCTGTTCGGCGGACCGGCCTCGCAGGCCGAACACCTCACGGTCGCCGCGCACCAACTGCACGCGCTTCTCGGCGTTGACCCGCCCGAGCGCATGGGAGTTGCCGCCGAGCAGCCGAATGCCGGTGTGGCATGGAAGGTTTCGGGCAGGCTCCAGATCGACCTCGCCCTCGGCGAACAGACCGTCGATCTCCTCGGCCGTGACCTCGATCTCGTCCATCCCGGTCCAACCGGACGTGACCACATCCTGCGCGTGATATTCGTCGGCGGACAAGCCGACCGCACCGGCCTTCACCCGCAGCGGAATGTCCTTGCTGACCAACGTGACTCGCTTGCCCTCCGCGGCGAGGTTGGCCGCGCAGGTCAGGATGCGCGCGTCGTTGGTGTCGGTCCGGAAGCCCGCCGGCAGAACTGTGGGGTCGCTGTGGTTGAGCTCGACATGCAGCGTACCGCCCTGTGTCCCAACGGGAATCGGCTGATCCAGCCGTCCGTGCTCGAGGCGCAGGTCGTCGAACATCCGCAAGGCCTGCCGGGCGAACCAGCCCAGCTCGTGGTGATGACGCTTGGCCTCCAGTTCGCTGATCACGACCAGCGGAACCACCACGTCGTGCTCGGCAAACCGCGTGCACGCCCAGGGATCGGACAGCAGAACGGAGGTGTCGAGCACATAGGTGCGGAGAGCAGAATCGGTCACGTAGCGCTCCTCGAGGCGAGGGAATTCATGCGGCCCCGCACGATCTTCTCGGCGGACACTGCGGTACCAGGACCGGGGCCGGTCCTTTCGTGATCAAAACGATCGGTACCGCCCGGACAGCAGAGCATGTCGCTAGCCATCGAAAAAGACGCTACTCCCGTCGGCGCACGTGCGCCGCGCAGGCGCGCCGTCGTCGGGCTCGCGGTGTGTGCCGGCTAACGCCTCAGGCGAACTCGCGCAGCGCGGGCTCGCCGGCCAGCCCCCACGCGGTGACGCGGTCGGCGATCACCTGGCGCAGCTGATCGGGGCCGAAGATACCGGCCTCGGCCACGGCCGCCACCTTGTCCGCGTAGGCATCGATGTCACCGCCGACCACGCCCAGTCCGGCGGCCCGGCGGGCGATCGCCTCGACGGTCTCGTCGCGGCTGTAGGACAGGCAGTGGGTGACGAGGTTGGCGAAGAACTCCTCGTGGCGCTCTTCGTCCCGGGCGATCCGCCCGACCAGGCCGGCCAACACGGGCTCGGTGATCTGCGCCTGCAGGTTGCGGCAGAACACCGCGTGAGCGCGCTCGAAGAACGCCATGAACGCCAAGGTCTCGATCTGGCTGTAGGTGTCGGCGCGATAACCCTTCATCACGTGCTGGACGCGCACGTCCTCGTTGGCGGCCGGGTCGATCTCACGAGTGACCACCAGGTAATTGCGCAGCGCGACGGCGTGCAGGTGCTCCTCGGCGGTCCACCGGCCGATCCACCGGCCCCACTTCTCGTCGAGGATGAAGTTGAACACCAGCTCGCGGTGATATCCGGCGAGGTTGTCCTTGGTGATCAGCAGGATCTCCAGGGCGTCGGTGACGGTCTTGGGCAGCGTGACCTGGGACGGATCCCAGTCGTGACCGCCCAGGAAGGCAAAGTTCTCACCCTGGTCGAAGGGGACGAAATCGTGCGCGTACCAGATGTCCTCGGAGTCCAGATGGCGGCGCAGCTGCTCGCCGACCACCGGTTCGAGCTCCAGGATCAACGCATTAGCGACAGGTTTCTGTGCCATGCGGTTACAGTAACTCAATTCTGTGGGAATCGTAAAATTCCCACGCCGGGCGCGGCGCGCCTAGAGCGTCAACCCGGGGTAGAGCGGGTTGGCCGCCAACATCTCCGCCGCCGCGGCGTGCACACGCTCGGCGGTGCCGTCGGCGAGCTTGTACTTGGCCTTGGAGGGCCCAGCAGCGCCTTCCCCCGGTTGCGTGTTGGACAACACCTCGACGACGAGTTCGGCCACCCGGTCGAATTCGGCGGCGCCGAAGCCGCGGGTGGTCAGCGCCGGGGTGCCGAAGCGGATGCCGCTGGAGTACCAGGCTCCGTTGGGATCGGCCGGGATCGAGTTGCGGTTGGTCACGACGCCGGAGTCCAGCAGCGCGGATTCGGCCTGGCGGCCGGTCAGTCCGAACGTCTGGACGTCCATCAGGACGATGTGGTTGTCGGTGCCGCCGGTGACCAGCCGGGCGCCGCGGCGCATCAGCCCGTCGGCGAAGGCCTTGGCGTTGTCGGCGACGCGCTGCGCGTAGGACTGGAACGCGGGCTGACGGGCCTCGGCCAACGCCACCGCCTTGGCAGCCATGATGTGAGACAGTGGCCCGCCCAACACCATTGGGCAACCCTTGTCGACGGCGTCGGAGTAGTCGGGCGTCGCGAGCACCAGCCCGCCACGCGGACCCCGCAGCGACTTGTGGGTGGTGGTGGTCGTGACGTGGGCGTGCGGCACCGGGTCCTCGTCACCGGTGAAGACCTTGCCCGCGACCAGCCCGGCGAAATGCGCCATGTCCACCATCAGGGTGGCGCCCACCTCGTCGGCGATCTCGCGCATCTTCGCGAAGTTCACCCGCCGCGGATAGGCCGAATAACCGCCCACCAGGATCAGCGGCTTGAACTCACGCGCGGCGGCCGCGAGCGCGTCGTAGTCGAGGAGACCCGTCTCCGGATCGGTGCCGTAGCTGCGCTGGTGAAACATCTTGCCCGAGATGTTCGGCCGGAAGCCGTGGGTGAGGTGACCGCCCGCGTCCAGCGACATGCCGAGCAGCCGCTGGTTGCCGAGCTTGTGGCGCAGCTTCTCCCAGTCCGCCTCAGACAGGTCGTTGACGTGCTTGGCGCCCAGTTCGGCCAGTTCAGGCGCCTCGACGCGGGTGGCGAGGATGGCCCAGAAGGCGACCAGGTTCGCATCGATGCCGGAGTGTGGCTGAACGTAGGCGTACGGCGAGCCGAACAGCTCACGCGCGTGCTCGGCGGCGACACTTTCGACGGTGTCGACGTTCTGGCAGCCGGCGTAGAACCGGTGCCCGATGGTGCCCTCGGCGTACTTGTCCGACAACCACGTGCCCATTGTCAGTAGCGCGGCCGGGGACGCGTAGTTCTCGCTGGCGATCAGCTTGAGCGAATCCCGTTGATCGGCAAGCTCTTTGCGCGTCGCCGCCGCGATGCGCGGCTCGACGGACTCGATGACCTGCAGCGCGGCGCGGTAGGCCTCGCTGGCGGTTTCGGCGTATTCGGCGCCGGGAGCGGCCGACGTCGTTGCGGTCGAGTCTGCAGTCATGTGGTTCAGCCTACGACGCGACCCGCAGCGAACGTCACGCCTCACCCCCGCAGTGCGGACGGAATCAGCGGCTCGTCGAGCAGGGTCCCGAACCGCTCGGTGAGGCTGACACCGTCGGGGCGGGCCTCGAGCCAGCCACGCAGCAACCGGTAACCCTCGACGTAGGTGCTCGTGTAGGCCCGCCACAGCGGCGAGGACAGGAACCGCAGCATCTGCCGGGCGCGCTCGTCATTGACCAGCAACCAGCGTTTGAGGAAGTCCACGACGTCGTCGACGTCGCGATGCTCGTCATGCAGCATCAGGGCGGCGTCCTGACGCACATCGGCCAGGGCGGCAGCGGCCTCGGACACGGCCGCGGCCCGGTCGCCGTCGAACCGCAGCCCGAGATCGGCATAGATGTCACCTGCCCAATCGCCCCAGTCCGGGCCGATCGCGGCGTACAGCGCCAGGTCGGCCAGGCCCTCGGCCATCAGGCATTGCGGGGTGTTGACCAGGAAGATGGTCTGCTCGTTCTGTCCCTTGCCCTCGACCAGCCCCGCCTCTTTGCGGCAGTGCTCGGTGTGGTGCCCGGGATAGGACTCGTGTGCCACCAGCCGGGGCAGATTGGACATCTGCTGTTTCAGGTCGGCGTTGACGGCGACGGTCGACTGATAGTCGCCGAGGTAGTAGTTGAAGCCCGACCACGGCTTGTCGGTGACCACCTCGTAGGTGATCGTCTCGCGCTCGGGCAGCGGAAACTCGGCCCGCACCCGATCGCGCAGCGCACTGGAGAACGCGTGGATGCACTCCTCGAGGCGAGCCGGCGGTATCTCCTCCCCCGCCCGGTAGGCCTGCATCCGGTCGGCGAGCGAGCCGGTACCGCCGAGCGCCTCGTCGAGGTTGCGATGCGCCTGCCGGTACCGCTCGGGGTCACCCTTGCTGATGTGCACGTCGAAATACGCCTCGACCTCGTCGACGAAGCCGACCTGCGCACCGGCGAACTTGCGGCCCGCGCACGCGAGGGCACGCAGGTGGGCGGCGACGTAGTCGGCGCGCGTGTGGTCGAACCCGCCCTCCCGCGGCACCTGCGGGAGCTCGGCCAGCAGGCGCTCGGCCTGACGGGCCAGGTCGGCGGGGTCGGGCTGCGGCTCGGCCTCGACCACGCCGCGCAGGGCGGCATCCCCGGTGAAGGAGTCGACGTAGCCCTCCTCGACCCGGTCGAAGCGCAAGCCGAGCAGCAGGTATTCACGGATCAGGGTGCCGGGCTCCATGCCCCCCACGCTAACTGCAAGACTTAGCCCATGCCGCGGCTGAGCGAGCCGAGCCCCTATGTGGAGTTCGACCGGAGTCAGTGGCGTGCGCTGCGTATGGCGACGCCGATGAAACTGAGCGAAGACGAAGTGCTGCGTCTGCGAGGTCTCGGTGAGACGCTCGACCTGCTCGAGGTCGAAGAGGTCTACCTGCCGCTGGCCCGGTTGATCCACCTGCAGGTGGCCGCCCGCCAGGCGCTGTTCGCCGCGACGGCGGAGTTCCTCGGTGAGCCGCAACAGAATCCGGACCGGCCGGTGCCGTTCGTCATCGGGGTGGCCGGCAGCGTCGCGGTGGGCAAGTCCACCACCGCCCGTGTGCTGCAGGCGCTGTTGGCCCGCTGGGAGCACCACCCGCGGGTGGATCTCGTCACCACCGACGGCTTCCTGTACCCGAACGCGGAGTTGAGCCGTCGAAACCTCATGCACCGCAAGGGGTTTCCCGAAAGCTACGATCGACGTGCGCTGATGCGATTCGTCACGGCCGTCAAATCCGGATCCGATCACGTGTGTGCGCCGGTCTACTCACACCTGCTGTATGACATCGTGCCCGGCGAGAAGCAGATCATTCGGCACCCTGACATCCTCATCCTCGAGGGTCTCAACGTGCTGCAGACCGGCCCCGCGCTGATGGTGTCGGACCTGTTCGACTTCTCGGTGTACGTCGACGCCCGCATCGAGGACATCGAACAGTGGTACATCGCAAGGTTTCTCGGGCTACGCACCACGGCATTCGCCGACCCCGCATCGCACTTCCACCACTACGCCACGCTGACCGATCAGGCGGCGGTGTTCGCGGCCCGCGATATCTGGCATTCGATCAACCGGCCCAACCTGATCGAGAACATCCTGCCGACCAGGCCGCGGGCCACGCTGGTGCTGCGCAAGGATGCCGACCACTCCATCAACCGGCTGCGGCTTCGTAAACTCTGACGCGTCAGTGGCGCTTGACGCGCCGCACGCCCTGATACTGCAGCTCGGCGAACACCAGCGTGTAGACGCCGGTGGCCAGGGTCAGGACGACGCCGGCGGTGGTGAGCGGCCAGACACCGGCGAGCACGACGACGAGCGAGCCGATGGTGTACACCAGGTTGCCGATGGCGACCACGATTCCAGGCACGCGTACGGATCGAAGCGCGGCCAACCCGAACACGACGACGCCGTAGGCGATGAAGAAGGCACCCATGGCGTACTCGATCGCGGGTGTCGTGCCGGAGATCTCGGCGATCCAGCCGGCCAGTGCGACGTTGATCACACCGAGCACTCCGGTGATCAGCGCGTCGGCGCGCAGGGCGAAGCGCAACAGCGAGTCGGTCGACTCGGAGAGTCGGGAAGCAGTGGCGGTCATGCGATTTCCTCATCCTTGGGTCCTTGGGTTACTTCTCGGCGCCGGTTCCGGAGCCGACGCCGCAACCTCTCACGGCGGCAGCTCCGGACCCGGTCATGGCCGGAGTCACGCCAGGCGGCGGACCCCGAGGTACTGGGCGTAGGCGTAGGCCAACGTGACGACGGTGAACGCGACGGTCGCGGCGACGCCGAGTTCGGTCAGCGGCAGCCAGCCCGCCGCGAGCACGACCGTGACGACGATGGCGAACGCGACGTTTCCGGTCAGCACGCCGATGCCGACGCGCCGGACGTCGGCCACTCCGGTGGCGGCGAAGAGCAGCACGCCGTAGGCGACCAGGGCGGCGCCGTCGATCCATTCGGCCGTGGCCGACAGGCCGGACAGTCGCGACAGCGGGTCGGCGGCCATCGCGACGAGCAGGCCCAGGCCGGCGCACAGGGTGGCGTCGGCGCGAAGGGCGAATCGCAGGAGTGAATCGCCTGGAGCCGCGGCGGCGGCGACATCAGGCCGAGGAGCCGCGGCGGCGGCGACATCAGTCCGAGTTTGCCGGACCGGGCGGGTATTGATGGCGGTCATGTCACCGATGCTGCGCAGAAGCCACTGCCAGATCGAGACGTGACGCTGCCAGTTACTGCCAACCGCAGCTCAGCGGCGGTTTCGTCAGTCTTGCGCGGTCACCAGATTGCCGCGGAGATCGGCGGCGATGAGCCGCGCGGCGGCGTTCTGCCAGTTGTGCAGCGACCGCTGCGGCACCTCGGTGACCAACCACTGCCAGGCCTGCCGCGAGACGGGGTCCAGCCCGGCGGGCGTGGCGTTCTGCGCGTAGGCCCGCACACCGACCACGTAGGGGAAGTACAGCGAGTTGTAGTGCCGCCACTGCTCGGTGGTACCGAAGTCGCCTGCGTCGCGGGGCTTGAGGCGGGCGATGCGGTCGGCCAGCAGCGCCTTGAGTTCGTTGGCCCGCTCCAGCGGCTGATCGGGTGCGGCGCGCGCGGCCAACCGCTCGTCGATGATCGGCAACGCGGTGAGCGGACTCGCGACGAGCTTGGACAGGTCGCCGTAGTGGCCGAGCGCGCGACGGGTGAGCCTCGCGAAGGTGTCGTCGTCGATGCCGGCGAGCGGGCTCGGCGAGCGCAGCGGCAGCGCAGCCTCGGTACGGCGCAGCGCGGCGCGGTCGGCCCGCAGATCGGGTGACCGCGAGAACGCCAGTCGGTCGAGCAGGCCGGCGAGCGGATCGGCGAGCACGTTGATCCCGATCGCGATCGCCAGGCTGGTGAACAGCAGCACGGTCAGCGCCGTCTCGTGACCGGTCACGGCCAACCCGATCAGCGCCTGGCCGCCGAACAGCAGTGCCACCACCGCGGTCGCCGCGAAGGACCGCAGCATGTCCGCGCGCAGCGCCTGGCCCTCGTCGAACGCATCCCACATCGCCACGGCGACACCCAGCAGCGCGACGTCGAATCCGGTGGACGCCAACGCCAGCCAGCTGGGGACCAGCCCGAGCGGGATGACCAGGATCGCGTTGCCGAGCGCGAAGAACAGCGTCGCGACCACGAGGTAGCCCACCACGGGCCTGGGCTGCCACGGCCCGAACACCGCCCGCAGCATCGCGCCGAGCGACGACAGCGAGATCACCGCGAACATCACCCAGTGACCCGGCCGCAGCGGGCCCTCGACGCTGCCCGCCATCGCCGCTCCGACGAACGCGGTCACCGCGACGCCGGTGACGAGGATCACCTCGGTGGCCCTGCCTCGCCACGTGTCGGACGGCCGCGACAATTCGAGCAGCACGGCGAACCACGCGATGCCCGGCACGGCCACCAGGTAGATCTCGATGCGGCCGAGGATGTCGGAGCCGGCGACCGACCGTACGGCGTCCAGCGCCACTACGACAGCGAAACTCGTGAGGCCGGCCGCGGCCAGCACCAGGACCGGTTTACGCGGGTCGCGGGCCAGCAGGTAGAGGCCCAGCCACCAGCTGAGCGAGAAGACCAACGCCGAAAGCGCAGCCATGGCTCAAGTCTCTCATTTGCCGTACCGGCGGTGGCGGGCCGTGTAATCGCGCAGTGCACGCAGGAAGTCCACCCGCCGGAACTCGGGCCAGTAAGCCTCGGTGAACCACATCTCCGAGTACGCGCTCTGCCACAGCAGGAATCCCGATAACCGCTGCTCCCCCGAGGTGCGGATGACCAGGTCGGGGTCGGGCTGCCCGGAGGTGTACAGGTTCTCCGAGATGGCTTCGGCGGTGACGGCCTCGATCAGCTGATCGCCGCTTGCGCCGTTGGCCAGTTGCTTGCCCAGCAGCGCGCGCACCGCGTCGACGATCTCCTGACGACCGCCGTAACCGACGGCGACGTTGACGTGGAATCCGCCGCCGTTGCCGTTGGTCGACTCGACGGCTTCGCGGAGCCGCCGCGCGGGCTCCTCGCCGATCAGCTCCAGATCGCCGACCGTGCGGACGCTCCAACGGTTGGCGGGGGCGCAGATCTCCTCGACGACGTCGGTGATGATCTCGATGAGCGGCGACAGTTCGTCGCGGTCGCGCTGCAGGTTCTCGGTGGACAGCAGGTACACGGTCGCCATTTCGATGCCGGCTTCCTGGCACCAGCGCAGCATTTCGGCGATCTTGCGGGCGCCGACCCGGTAGCCGTAGCTGACGTCCTCGTGACCTACCTCACGCGCCCAGCGCCGGTTCCCGTCGCACAGCACGGCGATGTGGCGGGGCAGTACCGCTTTCGACGAGGCCAGCCCCTGCAGCAGCCGCATCTCGTAGAGCCGGTACATCGGTTCCTTGAGCCGCGGAGGAATGATGTCCACGAAGATCCAGACTACTGTGACCGACGTGAACCCCCATGCCATTAGTGGAGGTGACATGGCTCAGATGGACGCCGCCGACGAGGCTCAGCAGCCGCCACCGCGCGCCTTCGCCGAGGATCTCCCGGAAGCCGTCGTCGAACGCGTCGAGAAGTTCCTCGGCAGGCCCCGGGCCCGGGGCTGGATCCACGTCTATGCTGCCGTGGTCGCGTTCGTCGCGGGCGCCGCACTGGTGTCGGTGTCGTGGGCGCTGGAGGGGACGCGTGCGGGTCTGGCCACGCTCCTCTACACCTGCACGATCGTGGCTATGTTCGGGGTGAGCGGCGCCTATCACCGGGTCACCTGGAATCGCAGACGGCGCGCAAGTGGATGAAGCGCGCCGACCACTCGATGATCTTCGTGTTCATCGCCGGCAGCTATACGCCGTTCGCCCTGCTCGCCCTCCCGTCGGAGAAGGGCTGGGTGCTGTTCTGGATCGTCTGGGGCGGGGCGATCGCCGGGGTGTTCCTCAAGATGTTCTGGCCGTCGGCGCCACGGTGGGTCGGCGTGCCGCTCTACCTGCTCCTGGGCTGGGTGGCCGCCTGGTTCGTCGGTCCGATCATGGAGGGCGCGGGCGTCGCGGCGCTGGTGCTGCTGATCGTCGGCGGCGCGCTCTACAGCATCGGCGGCGTGCTCTACGCGCTCAAGTGGCCGAACCCGTGGCCCACCACCTTCGGCCACCACGAGTTCTTCCACGCCTGCACCGCGGTGGCCGCAATCTGCCACTACATCGCGATGTGGTTCGCGGTGTTCTAGAGCTGTGTCGCTCTAGAGCTGCGTCAGGTTCTCCGGGCCCCAGTAGGCCTTCATCGACGCGATCTTGCCCTCGTCGTCGAACGTCATCACGCTGATGATCTCGATGCGCAGCCGGCTTTCGCCGAGAGTGAGCGTCAACGACCAATAGAACGCCACCTCGCTGCCGAGCGCGCGCAACGTGAACAGTTCGAATTCGGCATCCTTGAGCGGTTGGGCGGAGTAAAAACCGCGGATCGCCTCACGCCCGATGTGCACTTCTCCGCCAACCGGATCCTCGACGGTGCCGTCCGAGGCGTAAAGGTCGGCAACGTCGTCGGCTCGACCCTGCGAGGCCAGCTCGAGGTAGCGATTGATGGTCTCGGCGTTGTCTTCCGGGCTGGACATGCGCCGCACGCTACACGGCAACACCCAGTGCGACACCGAGTTCGGCGGTGGTGGTGACCGGCAGGTCGCAGACCCGGCCACGGCACACGTACGCCGCGTCGGCTCCGTTCACGCGGTCCCGGTCGATGAGCAACTCCGTCGAGTTGACCGGTCCGCCGACGACGACGGCGCCACCCGGCGCGAGCGTGCGCGCGGCGGCCAGCAGCTCCGAGCGCCCGGGGCCGCACGCCACCGCCACCTGGATCGGTCCGCGCACCACCGCCTCCGCGACGGCCAGCCAGTGCCCGCCGGAACGTGCCAACCGCGCCAGCACCGGCGTCGCGCTGGCCAGCGAGGCATCGGCCGCGGCCGCATAGCGTCCGGCCCGGTCGGCGGATGCCAAATGCGCGGCCAGCGTTAGCGCTTCGGCGATCGACGAGGCGCCAGACGGCGTGGCACCGTCGAGCGGATCCGACGGGCGCACCATCAGCTGTTCGGCGTCGTCGGCGGTGTCGAACCAGCGGCCGTCGCGGTCCGGGTCGGCGAAATGGTCGAGCGCGACATCGAGAAGTGCCGTGGCGGTGTCCAGCCAGGAGCGCTCGCCGGTCAACTGATACAGCGTCAGCAGGCCCGTGGCGAGCATCGCATGGTCTTCGAGGATGGCCGCGCTGTCGCCGACCCGGCCACCGAGACTGGCCCTGCGCAGTCGGCCGTCGACGATATGGAGATCGATGACGGCGCGGGCACATCGCGTTGCGGCGTCGAGTAATTCGGGGCGGGACAGCGCGACGCTGGCCTCGGCGAGCGCCGTGATCGCCAGCCCGTTCCACCCGCTGACCACCTTGTCGTCGCGTCCCGGCTGCGGCCGGGTCATGCGTGCCGCCAGCAGCGCGGTACGCACCCGGTCGAACCGGTCGGCGTCGTCGGGGTCGCTGTGCAACTGCAGCACCGAGCTGCCGTGTTCGAACGTCCCCGACTCCGTGACAGCGAAAAGCTCTGCGGCCCAACGCCCGTCATCGTCCCCGAGTACCTCGCGCAGTTGGGCGGGAGTCCACGCGTACGTCAGACCCTCCCTGCCGTCGGCGTCGGCGTCGAGCGACGAGGTGAGCATGCCGTCGACGCCCAGCCCATCCACCATGAACCCGGCCGTCTCGGCAGCCACCTTGCGCGCCAACGGGTTCGATGTTCGACGTGCCCAGTGCGCATAGACCCGCAGCAGCTGGGCGTTGTCGTAGAGCATCTTCTCGAAGTGCGGCACCACCCACGAGGCGTCCACGCTGTACCGCGCGAACCCGCCGGCGAGCTGGTCGTAGATGCCGCCGCGGGCCATCGCCGTGCAGGTGCGCTCGACCGTTCCCAGCGGCAGCACGTCACCGGTGCGTTCATGGTTGCGCAGCAACGCCTCCAGCAGCGCCGACGGCGGGAACTTCGGCGCGCCGCCGAAGCCGCCCCGCGCGATGTCCTCGTCCTGCAGGGCCGCGGCGACGGCGTGGTCGCAGAGTGCGGGCTGCACGGGCGGGCCGCCACCGGGAAGACCCGAAGCCATCGAGCGCAACTCGCCGGCGATCCGGTCGGAGGCCTCTTCCACCTCGCCGCGGCGGTCGCGCCACGTCTCGGAGACCGCGGCGAGCAGGTGCAGGAAGTTCGGCTTCGGGTAGTAGGTGCCGCAGAAGAAGGGACGGCCGTCAGGGGTGAGGAAGCACGTCATCGGCCAGCCGCCCTGACCGGTGAGCGCCACGGTCGCGTTCATGTACACGGCGTCGATGTCGGGGCGCTCCTCGCGATCCACCTTGATGCAGACGAAGCCGTCGTTCATCACCGCGGCCACCCGGTCGTCCTCGAACGATTCGTGGGCCATCACGTGGCACCAGTGGCAGGCGGCGTAACCGATGGACAACAGGATCGGAACATCACGCGTCGCCGCCTCGGCCAACGCCTCGGGCGTCCACTGCCGCCAGTGCACGGGGTTGTCGGCGTGTTGGCGCAGGTACGGACTGGTCGCCTCGCCCAGGGTGTTACCCGCCGGGCTCACGCTTTTTCCCATCGGTCGGCGTCTCCGAAGTGCCGTCAGTGAGGTCGGGGTCGACGCCGACGGTGCCGTGGTCGGTACCGGATTCGACGGCCTGGTCGGCATCGGGGCCGGCGCGGTCGAACGACTGCGGCAGCTTGCGCAGGTGCCGGTTCATCGACCACACCAGCAGGAAGGTGCCGATCAGCAGCAGGACGACGACGATCAGCCCGAACGGGCTGGCCTTGCCGAAATCCGGGCCGGTGTCGCGAGGGGCGTCGTCGGCCAGCAGACCCGTCATCAGATCCAGACGGACCGCCAGGGTGCCGTTCACTTACCGGGCTCGATCCCGGTGAACAGATCGGTCTCGGGCAGGGACACCGGCACCCGCGAGCGCGCGAGTTCGTATTCCTCTGTCGGCCAGAGCCGCTGCTGCCAGTCGATCGGCGCCCGGAAGAAGTCGCCGTTGGGGTCGATCTGCGTCGCGTGGGCGCGCAGGGCGTCGTCGCGCAGCGCGAAGTACTTGGAACACTCGATCCTGGTGGTCACCCGCTTGTCGAAGATGTCGCGCTCCGCGTCCCAGTGCTTGAGCCATTTCTCGAACGGCCCTTCCAGGCCGTGCTTGGCGAACTCGTCCTGCAGAAGCTGCATGCGCTTGCGCAGGAAGCCGTGGTTGTAATACAGCTTTGCCACCTCCCACGGCTCGCCGGCATCCGGGAAGAGCAGGAAATCGCCCGCCGCTTCGTAGGCGGCCACCGATACCTGGTGGGTGCGGATGTGGTCGGGGTGCGGGTAGCCGCCGTTCTCGTCGTACGTCGTCAGGACATGTGGCTTGAACTTGCGGATCACCCGCACCAGCGCCTCCGTCGGCTCCTCCAGCGGCACCACGCCGAAGCAACCCTCGGGCAGCGCCGGCAGGGGGTCCCCCTCGGGCAGACCTGAATCGATGAAGCCCAGCCACGTGTGTTCGACGCCGAGGATCGAGGCGGCCTTCGCCATCTCGTCGCGCCGGATCTCGGCCATCCGGCCGTGCACCTCGGGCAGGTCCATCGCCGGGTTCAGGATGTCGCCACGTTCGCCCCCGGTCAGCGTCACGACGAGGACGCGCACGCCCTCGTCCACGTAGCGGGCCATGGTGGCGGCGCCCTTGCTGGACTCGTCGTCCGGGTGGGCGTGCACGGCCATCAACCGCAGTTCGCTCAACCTGTTCCCTCTTACCTGCTCACCTGTGCCGACCCTGTCAGTCGGCGTTTGTCGGACGTTTCAACCATTTGGGGTAGTCCTATAGTTCCAGTTCTGTAGATCTATCCGACCGACGGGCATACAAAACGACATGATCGAGCGCCCCGCCGCCCGCTATGGACGGCAGCGGCTGACGCGGAGCAACCGTCGCTGGATCGCCGTCGGATTGACGGTGCTGGTTCTCGGCCTCGGTGTCGCGCTGGCGCTGGTCGCCTCGCAGCGGCTGGGCACCGGCGCGGTGAAGGGCGAGCTGGGCGGCTATCAGCTGGTCGACGACGAGACCGTCCAGGTGACGATCACCGTCACCCGGGACAACCCGTCGCAGCCGGTGGTCTGCATCGTGCGGGCCCGCGCCGTCGACGGCAGCGAGACCGGCCGCCGCGAAGTGCTGGTACCCCCGTCGCAGCAATCCACCGTTCAGGTCACCACGATCGTGCGGGCCAGCCCCAAACCGGTCGTCGGCGACGTCTACGGCTGCGGTACCGACGTGCCGTCCTACCTGGTGGCCCCCTAGGCCACAGCGGGTCGTCGGCGCAACAAACGGCGTACTGCGAATACGTGAAAAATCGCTGTCCCGACGGTGCTAGAATAGTCGGATACACGGTTCCCGCTGGGGCCGTGTATTGCTGCATTTAGTGCGCGGATTAGGCGTTGACCATAGCGGCAATACAACTACGAGCTCCCGGCAGCGTACCCACGAAACTTCTTACGCGAAGATGCGCGAGAGCAACGACGACAGGAGCGCGACGACATGACCGACACTCAGGTCACCTGGCTGACCCAGGAGGCGCATGACCGGCTGAAGGCAGAACTCGACCAGCTGATCGCCAACCGCCCCGTCATCGCCGCGGAAATCAACGACCGGCGCGAGGAGGGCGACCTCCGCGAGAACGGCGGCTACCACGCCGCCCGCGAGGAGCAGGGCCAGCAGGAAGCGCGCATCCGCCAGCTGCAGGAGCTGCTGAACAACGCCAAGGTCGGCGAGGCGCCCAAGCAGTCCGGCGTGGCCCTGCCCGGTTCGGTCGTCAAGGTGTACTACGACGACGACAAGAGCGACACCGAGACCTTCCTGATCGCCACCCGCCAGGAGGGCGTCAGCGACGGCAAGCTCGAGGTGTATTCACCGAAGTCGCCGCTGGGTGAGCGCGCTGATCGACGCCAAGGTCGGCGAGAGCCGCAGCTACACCGTGCCCAACGGCAACACCGTCAAGGTCACCCTCGTCAGCGCGGAGCCCTACCACTCCTGACGCGACCGGCCGGCGGGGTCGGATTACAGTCCGCTCATGGCGCAGATCGCCGAGGACCTGTTTCTCCTGCTGCTGGACAACGCGTCCGCCCAGCCGGGGCTGGACCGTGCGCGCCGCGACCGGGTGCTGGCCGCGGCGGTGCTGCTGGACCTCGCGCACGCTGCCGGATCCGGCCCGCGGTGACCGGCGAGCCGGTAGAGCCCGGCCGGCTGATCGCCCTCACCGACGCCCGGACCTCTCGACCCCGTCGTCGCGCCGGCATTCGCGCTGCTGCAGCGCGAACCGCTGCGACCGGTGACCGCGCTGAAGCGGCTCGGCAAACATACCCAGGACGATCTCACCCATCACCTGGAGCAGACCGGTCAGATCCGGCGAATCCGCCTGCAATCCAAGCGATTCAGCCATCCGTACGCCTGGCCGCTGACCAACCGCGACCGGGTGGCTCAGGCCAGGTCGGCTTTGCTGGCGGCGTTGTTCGACCGCCGGCCGCCCACTCCGCCGACGGCCGCGATCGTCTCGCTGCTGCACGCGGTCGACGGCCTCGGCGCGCTGCTGAGCCTCAACGACCGCGGCTGGCGCTGGGTGCACGCGCGGGCCGGCGAGATCGCCAGCGGCAGTTGGGTTGACGAATACCCGACGGCGCTGGCCGAGATGAACCTGGCGGTCACCGCTTCGGCCGTGCGGGCGGCGCTAACGTAGCGCCTGCTCCAGATCGGCCAGCAGGTCGGCGACGTCCTCGATGCCGACCGAGAGCCGGACCAGATCGTCGGGCACCTCCAGTTGCGACCCCGCGGTCGACGCGTGGGTCATCGCGCCGGGGTACTCGATCAGCGACTCCACCCCGCCCAGCGACTCGGCGAGAATGAAAACCTCGGTGCGCGAGCAGAAGTCGCGCGCTGCCTGCGGCCCGCCGCGCAACCGTACCGACACCATGCCGCCGAATCCGCTCATCTGCCGGGCGGCGACCTCATGGCCCGGATGGATCGGCAGCCCCGGGTAGAGCACCGTTTCGATCGGCGGGATGCCCGGCGAGGAATTCGGCGACCACCGCGGCGTTTTCGCTGTGCCGCTGCATCCGCAGCACCAGCGTCTTGAGGCCGCGCATGGTCAGGTAGGCGTCGAACGGCCCCGGCACCGCGCCGGCGCCGTTCTGCAGGAAACCGAATGCCGCGTCGAGTTCCTCGTCGTTGGTCAGCAGCGCGCCGCCCACCACGTCGGAGTGGCCGCCGATGTACTTGGTGGTCGAGTGCAGCACGATGTCGGCGCCCAGCAGCAGCGGCTGCTGCAGCGCCGGTGAGGCGAAGGTGTTGTCCACCAACACCTTCATGTCCGACGACGCGGCGAGCTGCGGCGATCGCCGCCGATGTCGGCGATGGACAGCAACGGGTTGGTCGGCGTCTCGACCCAGATCAATTTGGTCTTCGGGGTGATCGCCGCGCGGACGGCGTCGAGGTCGGCCAGCGCGACCGCGGTGTAGTCGATGCCCCACTGCGTGAACACCTTGTCGATCAGCCGGAACGTGCCGCCGTAGGCGTCGTCGGGGATGACGACGTGGTCGCCTGGGCGCAGCAGCGCACGCAGCGCGCAGTCGGTGGCGGCCATCCCCGAGCTGAACGCCCGCCCGAACGCCGCCTCCTCCACCGCGGCCAGCGACGCCTCCAGCGCCGCGCGGGTCGGATTTCCGGTGCGGGCATACTCGAACCCGCCGCGCAGGCCGCCGACGCCGTCCTGGGCGAACGTCGAGCTGGCGTAGATCGGCGCGTTGACGGCGCCGGTGCCGGGATCGGGGCGAAATCCCGCGTGGATGGCCTTGGTGGCCAGGCCCTGAAACCTTCGCTGCTCACTCATCACGGATCAGGGTAACGATGCGGGGGCGGCGGCGCCGCGCGGTGTAGACATGGACCATGACTTCAAGCTCCGCGAGCGGCCGGATCGACGACCTGCTCGACGTCGACTCGCTGCTGACACCCGAGGACATCGAGTTGCGCCAGACGGTGCGGCGCTTCGGTGAGCAGCGGCTACGCCCCCACTCGCCGACTGGTTCGAACCGGCGAGGTGCCGGTCCGCGAGCTGGCCTCCGACCTGGGCAAGCTCGGTCTGCTGGGCATGCATCTGAAGGGGTACGGATGCGGCGGCTCGACGGCGACCGCATATGGACTGGTGTGCCAGGAACTCGAGGCCGTCGACAGCGGGCTGCGCAGCCTGGTGTCGGTGCAGGGGTCACTGGCGATGTTCGCCATCTACCGGTGGGGCAGCGAAGACCAGCGCAACCGGTGGCTGCCTGCGATGGCCACCGGCGACGTGATCGGCTGCTTCGGGCTGACCGAACCGGACTACGGATCCAATCCCGGCGGGCATGCGCACCACCGCGCGTCGCGACGGCTCCGACTGGATCCTCAACGGTTCCAAGATGTGGATCACCAACGGCTCGGTCGCCGACATCGCGATCGTGTGGGCCCGCTCCAAGGAAGGCATCATCGGATTCATCGTGCCCGCGGGCACGCCAGGGTTCACCACCCGGGACATGACCCACAAACTCTCGCTGCGGGCGTCGGTCACCTCCGAGCTGCACTTCGACGACGTCCGGCTGCCCGCCGATGCCCAGCTGCCCGATGCCAGTGGCCTCGTTGGCCCGTTGAGCTGCCTGTCGGAGGCGCGTTTCGGCATCGTGTTCGGCAGCGTCGGCGCCGCACGGGACTGCCTGGAGACCACGCTGGACTACGTCGGGCACCCGCGAAGTCTTCGACAAACCGCTGGCGGGATATCAACTGACACAGGCGAAGCTGGCCGACATGGCCGTCGAGCTCGCCAAGGCGCAGTTGCTCGCGCTGCATCTGGGCCGGCTGAAGGACGAGGGCCGCATCCGGCCGGAACAGGTCAGCCTCGGCAAGTTGAACAATGTGCGCGAGGCGATCAAGATCGCCCGGCAATGTCGAACACTGTTGGGTGCCAACGGAATCACCCTGGAGTACCCGGTGATCCGGCACGCCAACAATCTCGAGTCCGTGCTGACCTACGAGGGCACGTCCGAGGTGCATCAGATGGTCATCGGGGAGGCCCTGACCGGCGTCAGCGCCTTCCGATGAACCTCGTTACTGCGGGCGGAACTGCTGCGGCTGCTGCGGTGGCAGCGGCTGCGGGTTGAGGCGCTGGGCCTCCAGCGGCACACAGACGGTGGTCATGATCTTGTCGGCGAGCGTTTGACGCTTGGCATCCCACAGCGGGAAGAAATAGCCGATGTAGCAGATGGCCCCATCGATGATGTGCGCCAGCTGCCGCACGATCGACAACCCGAAGCCGATTGGCTGCCAGGTCTTTTCGCTGACGACGCGGAATTTCATCACCGACTTGCCGATGCTCGAACCCGTGGTTCCCTGCCGATAGCCCCAGTTCCACACCCAGTAGGCCGCCGACACGATGTAGGCCAGGGCGAGCAGGATCACACCGATCGTCGTGAAGTTCGACGTGCAGTAGACCCCGTAGTCATAACCCCCGTCGCCGCCGACGCACCGGTTGTCGGCGGTGCCGAAGGCGACGCCATACCCGATTCCCAGCACGATGAAGGCCGGAACATTGTCGATGAGCCACGCCAGCACCCGGGTGAGCCACGGGGTGTAAGCCTCTTTCGGCAACGCCGCCCCCGGCGCGGCCGAGGGCGGCGGGTAACCCGGCCCGGCCTGCGGCGACGGCCGATAGCCGGACTGCGATGGTGGCGGGTATCCGCCCGGTGGTGGTCGGTAACCGCCACCAGCAGGCGGCGGTCGGTAACCGCCACCAGCAGGCGGCGGTGGGTAGCCACCCCCCGGAGGGGGCGGTGGGTAGTTCCCCGGCGGCGGGGGCGGTTGATCGGTCACGCGAACCTTCCCGGCCTAAATCGGTACGGCGACGTTGGCGAAGATCTTGTCCACCAACGTCTGCCGCTTGGGATCCCAGAGCGGGAACAGGACCGCAACGAGCCAGAGAATTCCGAAGCAAAGCCCGGCACCCACCCAGTAAATGACTTCGCGAACCAACGATATGCCGAAACCGATTGGCTGCCAAGTCTTTTCGCTGACTATCTTGAACTTCATGATCGACTTGCCGATGCTGGAGCCCGTGGTGCCCTGTCGATAGCCGAGGTTCCAGACCCGATACGCTATGGCGAGAATCCCAGTAATCGCGATGGACACCTGGCCGAGGGTGGAGGCGCCGCTGGCGCAGAACTCTCCGAGGTCGTACTCCGACGTATCGGTGATGCATGCCGTCTCGCGGGTGCCCATCAGCAACCCCCAGCCGATGCCTTCAAGGATGACCACCGGAATGTACGTCGATCAACCACGCCAGCACACGGGTCAACCACGGCGTGTACGCCTCTGCGGGCAGTGCTCCCGGCGCCGGACCCACGGGCGCTTGCCCATAACCGGCCTGCGGTGGTGGCGGTGCGTAGCCACCCCCGGGCGGTGGCGGCGGCGGGTATCCGCCACCGTGCGGCGGAGGCGGCGGTGGGTAACCGCCGGGCGGAGGCGGAGGCGGAGGAGGTGGGTAGTTCCCGGGTGGCGGTTGATCGGTCATGGACGCCTTCCAGTGATCTATTAGCTGGGAACGAGCGGTGCTTACCCTACCTGAGAAGCCGTCGTCAGCAGGGTTTCTCGCAAGTTCTTGATCACGTGGCGGATGACGTCGTCTGCTGGGATTTTTCGGCCCGGATGACGGCGGGCTGATCCTTTGCCGGCCTTGATAAGTCGGCCTGTGCAGAGTTAGCGGCGGGTCTGCCGTCGGACAGGAAGCCCAGCAGGTCATGCCGGGTCAGCACGCCGACGGGCTTGCCCTCCTCGACCACCATCACCGCGTCGCATTCGCGCAGCGCCTTCGCGGCGGTGCTGACCATCTCGCCGGCCCCGATCAGCGGCAGCGGCGGGCCATGTGCTGCGAGACGGCGTCGGCGAGCTTCGCCCGGCCCTCGAAGACCGCGGACAACAGTTCGCGCTCGGACACGCTGCCGGCCACCTCGCCCGCCATCACCGGCGGCTCGGCGCCGACGACCGGCATCTGCGAAACGCCGTACTCGCGCAGGATGCCGATGGCGTCGCGCACGGTCTCCGACGGATGGGTGTGCACCAGGTCGGGCAGCGCGCCGGACTTGCGGCGCAGCACGTCGCCGACGGTGACTCCTCGACCGATCCGTCGAGCCGGCTGCGCAGGAATCCGTAGGACGACATCCAGGCGTCGTTGAAAACCTTTGACAGATAACCGCGTCCGCCGTCGGGCAGCAGCACGACGACCAAGGCGTCCGGGCCCTGCCTGCTCGGCGACCTTGACCGCGGCGACCACCGCCATCCCGCACGACCCGCCGACCAGCAGCGCCTCCTCGCGGGCCAGCCGGCGGGTCATCTCGAACGAGTCGGCGTCGGACACCGCGATGATCTCGTCGGGCACCGTCGGGTCGTAGGCCGACGGCCAGAAGTCCTCGCCGACGCCCTCGACCAGGTAGGGCCGCCCGGTACCGCCGGAGTACACCGATCCCTCGGGGTCGACGCCGATGATCTTCACCTGCCCGCCGGACACCTCCTTGAGGTAGCGGCCCGCGCCGGTGATGGTGCCGCCGGTGCCGACGCCGGCGACGAAATGCGTGACCTTGCCGTCGGTGTCGGCCCAGATCTCCGGCCCGGTCGTCTCGTAGTGGCTCGCCGGGCCCATCGGGTTGGAGTACTGGTCGGGCTTCCACGCGCCGTCGATCTCCTCGACCAGCCGGTTGGAGACGCTGTAGTAGCTGTCCGGGATGCTCGGGCGGCACCGCGGTCGGGCAGACCACGACCTCGGCGCCGTACGCGCGCAACACGTTCTGCTTGTCCTCGCTGACCTTGTCCGGGCAGACGAAGATGCATTTGTAGCCGCGCTGCTGGGCCACCAGCGCCAAGCCCGACCCCGGTGTTTCCGGAGGTGGGCTCGACGATGGTGCCGCCGGGTCGCAGCTCACCGCTGGCCTCGGCGGCGTCGATCATCTTGACCGCGATGCGGTCCTTGGCGCTGCCGCCCGGATTGAGGTACTCGATCTTGGCCGCGACGGTGCCGGCACCTTCGGGGACAACCGAGTTCAGCTGAACCAGAGGGGTATTGCCGATGAGCTCACTGATGTGCCGCGCGATCCGCATGATGTCCATCGTGTCAGGCCGGCCGCGAGACGGCGGCCTCCCTGCGACGGTCTACCAGGTGGCCTCGCGGATGTAGTCGCCGATCTGCCGCAGCGACCGGGTGGCCTCCGACACCGCCGGCGCGGCCAGCTGGAACACGTGCATCTGGCCAGGCCACACCTGGATCTCGACGGGCACCCCGGCGGCGGCCAGCATGCGGGCGGCCTTGCGGGCGTCGCTGACGCAGGACTTCGGACCCGGATACGTGGATCAGGGTGCGCGGAAGGCCGGGCTCGATGTGGTCCAGCGGCTCGTAGACCTCTTCGGGCTTGCCGTCGACGATGTGACGTTCCGCAGCCTCCTCGACCAACTCGACCAGCGCATGGAACGCCTTCGGCGGGAACATCGCATCGGTGCGGGTGTTCGGATGGTTCGCCCGGGCTTCGTTGTCGATCTCGAACAGCGGCGACATGGTGACGATCGCGGCAGGCGCTTCCCCGACCCTTCGGCCTGCAGCTGCTCGGCCAGCGCCAGCGCCAGGTAACCACCGGCCGAGTCGCCCGCCAGCACGATCTGGTCGGGCTCGTAACCCTTCAGGCGCAGCCACTTGTAGGCGTCGTAACAGTCGTCGAGCGCCATCCCGACCGAGTTCTTCGGGATCATTCGGTAGTTGACCACCAGTACGGGGCTGTCCGCGTAGCGCGATAGCGCCGTCACCAACCGGCCGTGGGAGTTCGCGCCGCAGGTCAGGAACGCCCCACCGTGCATGTAGAGGACGACGCTGCGTTTGCCGTCGGCGGGCAACACGCCGCCGGCGCGCACGAGTTGCGCGGTGCAGTTCGGCAATGCGATGGTGGCGCGCACGGTGCCGGGAGCGGGCCGCATGACGCGGGCGGCGAAGTCGACCAGACCCCAGGGCCACGGCAGCCGCGGAGCGTAGCTGCCGATAGCCAGAGTTGGCTTGATTGTTAGCAGCGCCGCCAGTGCATACGAGCCTTCCAGCGATGCTCGGGCCGTCCTCGACGACCTCGACAGGCGCTCCGTCACTGACCGGAAATTTACGCGGTTTATGCGCTCTAGCTGGGCTGACGCCAGCGCGAATCGCCCCGGATACCTTACTCGGTGCGGTCATCGCCACCACTCCTACGCCATTGTAGTGCCGGGGTGTCCAGCGTTTACTGAGCTAACCCAACGGACTTAGCTTGACACCCTACAACCAGTTCAACAATCAACGAGTCGAAATCGATACCGGACTTGATACCGCACTGTGACCGCCGGGCCGGTATCGCCACGCGGATATCCCGGAAATTCCCACTTAAACTGATCGTCGTGGGCATACGTGCACCGCGCCGGTCGACCATCGCCCTGGCGGCAGCGGCCGCACTCGCGTCGACGGGCTCCGCATACGTCGGGGCCCGCAACCTGCTGAGCGGGCAGGCCGACCAGGCCCGCCGGGTCATCCCCAAGTCATGGGACATCCCGCCGCGCGCCGATGGCGTCTACTCGCCGGGCGGCGGGCCGGTCGAACGCTGGCACCGCGGCGTGCCGTTCGACCTGCACCTGATGATCTTCGGCGACTCGACCGCCACCGGTTACGGCTGCCAGATCGCCGACGAGGTGCCTGGCGTGCTGATCGCCCGCGGACTGGCCGAGGAGTCCGGCAAGCGCATCCGGTTGAGCACCAAGGCGATCGTCGGCGCCACGTCGAAGGGCCTGTCCGGCCAGATCGACGCCATGTTCGTGGCCGGGCCCGCCGCCGGACGCCGCCGTGATCATGATCGGCGCCAACGACATCACCGCGCTGAACGGCATCGGCCGTCGGCACGCCGGGTCGGCGCGGCGGTCCGGCGGTTACGCGCCAGCGGCGCCGTCGTCGTCGTGGGCACCTGCCCGGACTTCGGCGTCATCACCGCGATCCCGCAGCCGCTGCGCTGGGTGACGCGCAGCCTCGGGTTGCGCCTGGCGCGCGCCCAGGCCGCCGAGTCCGCGCGGCGGGCGGCATCCCGGTGCCGTTCTCCGACCTGCTGACCCCGGAGTTCCGCAAGACGCCCGAGGTGCTGTTCTCCGCACGACATGTTCCACCCGTCGGCGGCCGGATACGCGCTGGCCGCCAACAGTTGCTGCCCGCGCTGTGTAAAGCCTTGGGAGAGTTCATCGGCCGACCCGATGCCGGAACCGGCGCTGGAGTCGCGTCGGCCGAGCGGCACTCGCTGCTGGCCCGGCTCGGCAGCGTGAGCCGGCTGTGGCGACGCTCGACCGGGGTGCCCGCGCCGATCGTGGTGACCGCGGGCTAGGTTCTGTTCATCTGCTCGATATGTCGAAGCGACATGAGGAGCCGTCATGCCCGAAGCCGTCATCGTCTCGACCGCCCGTTCGCCGATCGGCCGCGCCGCCAAGGGTTCGCTGGTCGACGATGCGGCCCGACGACCTGGCCGCGCAGATGGTCGCGCGCGGCACTGGACAAGGTGCCCGCGCTGGACCCGCGCGACATCGACGACCTCATCATGGGCTGCGGCCAGCCCGCCGGCGAGGCCGGGTTACAACATCGGCCGCGCCGTCGCCGTCGAACTCGGCTATGACTTCCTGCCCGGCACCACGGTGAACCGCTACTGCTCGTCGTCGCTGCAGACCACGCGGATGGCGTTCCACGCGATCAAGGCCGGCGAGGGCGACGTCTTCATCTCCGCGGGCGTGGAGACGGTGTCGCGCTTCAGCGAAGGGCAGCGCCGACGGCTGGCCGGACTCGCAAGAACCCGCTCTTCGCCGAGGCGCAGGCACGCACGGCCAGGCCGCGGCCGGGCGGCGACGCGAATGGCACGACCCGCGCGAGGACGGCCTGCTGCCCGACGTCTACATCGCGATGGGCCAGACCGCCGAGAACGTGGCGCTGTTGACCGGCATCAGCCGCGAGGACCAGGACCACTGGGGCGTGCGCAGCCAGAACCGGGCCGAGGAGGCCATCAAGAGCGGCTTCTTCGAGCGCGAGATCGTCGCCGGTGACGCTGCCCGACGGCACGGTCGTCGCCAAGGACGACGGCCCCCGCGCCGGCACCACCTACGAGGCGGTCAGCCAGCTCAAGCCGGTGTTCCGGCCCAACGGCACGGTCACCGCCGGCAACGCCTGCCCGCTGAACGACGGCGCCGCCGCGGTGGTGATCATGAGCGACACCAAGGCCAAGGAGCTCGGCCTGACCCCGCTGGCCCGCATCGTGTCAACGGGTGTGTCGGGCTGTCGCCGGAGATCATGGGCCTCGGCCCGATCGAGGCGATCAAGCAGGCGCTGGCCAGCGCCGGCATGACGATCGGCGACATCGACCTCTACGAGATCAACGAGGCGTTCGCGGTGCAGGTGCTGGGCTCGGCGCGCGAGCTGGGCATGGACGACGACAAGCTCAACGTCTCCGGCGGCGCGATCGCGCTGGGCCACCCGTTCGGCATGACGGGCGCGCGCATCACCGCCACGCTGCTGAACAACCTGACGACCCACGACAAGACGTTCGGCCTGGAGACGATGTGCGTCGGCGGCGGCCAGGGCATGGCGATGATCATCGAGCGACTCTCCTAACACCTCCGCGGAACACACCTCCGCCGAAACTGCGGGGAGATCGCAAATTCATGAGATCTCGCGATCTGCCTGCAGTCTCGATGCCCAGGCACGCTCGATTCGGCGGATGACATCTGCGGACCGGTTCTCCTTCACCACCCTCACCCGTATCCAACCGAGCTCGTCGAGATCCTCGGATCGCTGAATGTCGTAGGCGAATTGGACGGGATTGACGCGGTGCTGCTCGCCGTCGTACTCCGCGGCCACCTTCAGTTCCTTCCATCCCATGTCGAGGTAGTACTGCCGGCGCCCATCGGGACTCAGCACCGGAATCTGCGTCTGCGGTCGTGGAAAACCCGCGCGAATGATCAGCAACCGCAGCCAGGTCTCCTTCGGCGAGGCCGCGCCGGGGTCGTAGAGATCCAGCACAGCCTCGAGGCGACGCAGCCCCCGCGCACCGCGATGTCGACGAGCGACCGCATAGACCGACTCGGCGGTGAGTCCGGTGGCGTTTCCGAGCGCATCGATGCGGGCCACCGCGTCGTCGAGACGACCGCGCCGCGCGATGTCGAAGCCGGTATGTGCCGGCGTCGTGACCGGGAGGCCATTCAATCCGGCAAACTCCTCACGGCGCAGTCTGATGTCGTAGGTCCGCAGCCCGTGCGGGCGTCGGGCGTTCGACCACACGATCTCGATCGGTTCGCGCTCGTCCACCCACTTCGCACCGTGGAGCGCCGACGCCGTCAGCCCAGCGACAACGCCTTGACGATGGGAGTACAGCCACGCGGCATGGGCTCGCTCTTGCATGGTGAGAGACCGCGCCCTTCGGCACGTACACATCGGGAAACAACGCCTCGTATCGGGCTCGAAGCTCGTGTTTCCCAAGCGTCCCGTTGACGATTGCCTCGCTACCGACGAACGGGCGGTAGAACATATCCATCGTCCGACCCTTGCCTGTCGGACCCGCCGAGGGTGCGGTCAGATCGTGATTTGTGGATCAATCGCGATCTGTGAGCAGTTTCGGCGATGTCGAGGCACGCCCAGAGTCGAGGCACGAAAAAGCCCGGCACGTAGTCATGCCGGGCTTTTCTCGCAGGGTTGCTAGTTCCGGTTCAACATGCTGAGCAGGTTGAGGATCTCGATGTAGAGCCACACCAGTGTCACGGTCAGGCCGAGGGCGATGCCCCATGCGGCCTTCTCCGGGGCGCCTGCGCGGATCATCTGGTCGGCGGCGTCGAAGTCGATGAGGAAGCTGAACGCCGCGAGGCCGATGCAGAGCAGCGAGAAGAGGATGGCGATCGGGCCGCCGCTGCGCAGGCCGAGACCCTCGCCGCCGCCCACGCCGAACATCGCGAGCACGAAGTTACCGAGCATCAACGCCAGCACACCGAACATGCCGGCGACGATGAAGCGGGTGAATTTCGGCGTGACTCGAATGGCGCCGGTCTTGTAGACGACGAGCATGCCTGCGAACACGCCGATCGTGCCCAGCACCGCCTGGCCGATCAACGCACCTGCGCTGACGTTCGACACGTAGACGTTGGCGAGGATGAACGAGATCGCGCCGAGGAACAGACCCTCCAGTGCCGCGTAGCTCAGTAC
>CAVOUV010000029.1:0-85580 GCA_963699655.1 uncultured Actinomycetota bacterium | reverse complement strand
TCAGGAGCGCAGACAGCCTCATCAGTCCCGAGCGCGAGACTGGATGCGGGTCCAGGGCCGGGCCTCTTCGAGTTCGAAGGCCAATTCCAGCAGCCGCGCTTCGCGTCCGACGTCGGCAGAGAACATCATGCCGACTGGCATACCGCTGGCGGATTCGGCCAGGGGCAATGAGATAGCTGGCTCGCCGGTGACGTTCTGCAGCGGCGTGAAGGCGGCCCAGTTGCCCCCTCGGTCGATGATCTGCTGTGAGTCGGCGGTCGGGTCGAGGTAACCGAGGCGCGGCGTCTCGTCGGCCACCGTCGGGGTCAGCACCGCGTCATAGGCGCCGAAGAACTGCGCGGTGCGCCGCCGGACGGCGCGCAGACGCATGATCGCCACTGGGAGGCGGTGCATGTTGCGGCGGGCATAGCGGTCCAGGCCCAGCGTCAGGTTGTTCAACCGGCCGCGATCGAACGTGTCGCCGAACGCGCCCTGGATGCCCTTGACCTGCCACCTGGCAATCAAGGCCCAATACAGCCGAAAGTCGGCGGTCAAACTCGAAGGCACCGGCAGCTTTTCGACATAGTCGACGCGGTGGCCGAGCTCTTCGAGCAGCTCGGCGGATTTCAGCGTTAGCTCACGCAGTTCGGGGCTGCACTCGCGCTTGTCCGAGCGGGTGACGACGGCGATTTGCAGCCGCTGCCTGCCTGGGTGCCTCACGTCGCCGATCGCCGGCAGCGTCGGATGACGCCAGATGCGTTCAGCCTCTCGGTAGAAGGCCGCGGTGTCACGCACCGACCGGGTCAGCACACCGTTGGCGACGACACGAAGCGGCACCAACCCCGCCTTGTCATCCAGCGGTAACCGGTCCCGTGACGGCTTCAAGCCCACCAGCCCGTTGCAGGAAGCCGGAATACGGATCGAGCCACCGCCGTCGTTGCCATGCGCGATCGGCACCGCACCGGCTGCGACGAACGCGGCCGAGCCCGATGAAGAGCCGCCGGCGGTGTAGTCGGTGTTCCACGGGTTGCGGACCGATCCCAGTCGAGGATGTTCGGCGGATGCGCCTAAACCGAGTTCTGGCAACTGGGTCTTGCCCAGCGATATCAGCCCGGTGGCCAGGTACAGCCGGGCGCAGTCGCTGTCGGCGCCGGCCAGCAGCGGCACCCACGCGTCCGTGCCCGACATCGTCGGCAGCCCCGCGACGTCGACGCAATCTTTGACGAAAGTCGGTACGCCAGCGAAGAATTCGCCGTCCGAACCTCGCTCCAATACTTTGGCGCGCGCCTCGTCAAATGCCTGACAGGCCAAGCCGTTGAGCGCCGAATTGACCGCTTCGGTGCGCGCGATGGCGGCTTCCACCGCCTCGGCCCTGGTCAGCCGACCGGATTTGATGGCTTCCGCGAGGGCGACCGCGTCGAGTTCGCCGAGGGCATCGTCCTCAAACGCGTGCACGTGCCGCATACGAGCGACGCTAACAACGATGGCGCCCGCTTACCCGGTTTCCCTACGAGCGGACACGGGCGATCGAGTACTCCTCCTCCCGCTAGACGGACATGTGCTGGTGACTCGGGCGCCATGCGCGAGTTAGGTGTGCTCGCCTTCGTCGAACAGGGTACGAGCCCACAGATCCGGATCGTCGACCAACCTGGCCGACACGTAGTCAACAACTGGGTCGACAACGGATCCGGCGACGGCCGAGCACTGACCCCGGGCCTCTGTTCGCCTTGGGGGCTACGGGAGAAGAGCGCGGATAACTGCGCGGTGACCTACCACGATGTTGGTCGACTGTTTCGATGCACCGGTCATGATCACCGCTTAACCGACTAACTGCATTTCAACGAGGTGTGGGCGTCGCTCGGAGGGACCGTTCGGATTACTTCTGCCCGGCAGGGCAATTCGAGGGCGGAGGCGTGCCGGCGAAACGATCGGCGATCCAACGCTCCACGGTGTCAGCAACTTTGGGGACGAGATCGTCATGGCCGGTGTTCGGTATCTGCAGATATTCGATTCGTGCGCCGAGTGCGCAACTACGAGAAACCGCGGATCCAACCCAGTCCGGCAAGACCTGGGCATCATCCTCGCCGTTGATAACGAGCATGGGCTTATCCAGCGGCCGTTGGGGCAGGGCCACCCGGCGCAACGCGTCCCGCAACGTGGTGACGTCTTGTGGAGTATATGGCTTCACATCGTTGGCGTCGCGGAGGCGATCGACGACTGTTCGCCACGGGATTGGTACCTCCGATTGACGGCCGGTTGACTCTTGACTGACGGTGGGCTCGCAACGGCGCAGCTGCGCTCGGAAAAACTCTGCTGACCCGTGCAGGAACGAGTCTGCGTCCAGATCCGGGTTGTATCGAGCGAAGCCGACAATGCCCAGCGGAAAACGCGCCCGTTGCTCGTCGGTCAACGAACCCGACCAGACAAGGTCGGCCACGCCCGTCAAATTGGCCGCCGGTGCCAGGGCAACACTTCCTTGCAGCTGCAGATCGTTTCCGTAGTAGGAGTTCAACTCATTGGCGGCCCATACCGCCTGACCGCCCTGCGAGTAGCCGACAGCCACCCAGCGCGCAGACACAGTCGCTGAGATGTCGCGCATCGCGCGCGCGGCATCAATGGTGTTAAACGCCGCGGTCCGTGGTTCCAGGTAGGGGTGCGACCCGCTCTCACCGAGTCCCTCGTAGTCGGTGAGCGCAACGGCGTATTTGTCGGACAGAAACGACTGAATCATCGGCGCGTATCCCATGAGATCCGGCTGTCGGGAGGGCCCGCAGTTGTTGCCGATGCCGGTGGTGCCATGGGCGAGCGAGATGAGTGGCCAACCATTTTCCGGTGGGGTTCCGCGGGGAACGAAGAACGTCCCGGAAACCTCGCGTCTCCCGCCGTCTACGCCGGACACCGATGTGTAAACGGCGCGCCACGCTTGGCCGAGAACGGAGTCACGGTCCTCCAGCGGCGGGTCGTCGTATGGCTCCTGGTGCACTACATGGCCTCGGCTTTTCCACACATCGGTGGCGACGTCGGGCAACGTCACCACAATGGGCGCTGCGGCCGGAGCGGACGGCAGCCGCGGCGCCCAGGTCGTGGACGCGGACAGGGGCAGCAACAGAACGAGCAGAACTGCGAGCGCCAGCCGCAAAGACAGCTCGGCGAACCGAACCGGTGCTGCCCACACGCCTAGACCTCCACCACGACGCCAAGAACGATGCATCTATTCACCGCCGTCGCACGGACCGCTGGGACGCTGAAGATAGCCGACCTTTCTGTCGTACCCGGCTGCGCGCTCAGTTCGGCAATCCTGGCCGCGGCCGCGGACCTGCCTCACGTGTCGCGATCCCTTGTGCCCTTGTGAAATGCGCTATGGCCGCATTCAGGTGTGACGTAAACGAGTCAATGTCGGCCTGCCCAGCATTGGGACCGGCGTTCAAGCGAACGCTGGACGCGGCGCCAATCTCATCCACGGCACCCCGGACTTCGGAAGTCAGCGCCCGAACGGGAGTCGGCAGCGTTGCGTTCACTCGTTGGTTTGCATCGCTTATTTGCTGACAAGCCGCCTTGGCGCCGGCGACATCGCCCGTCCCGATAGCGCCTTGCACACGTTGCACAGCACTCTGAATTTCTTGTCTCGCGTCCGAAGCCTTTGCCGCCCAAGCCAATACCGGGCTCGATTCCTGCGGCGACCTCACCGAGCCTTGCGATGAAACTTGCGACGACATATCAGGGAAGAATGGTGGCAAGCCGCCCGGCCTGGGCATCCACGGGGTCGCGTCCGTCGTCGAAGCAACGGCGGACGGCATATTGGCCACCTGCGTTCCCCCCGCCACGACTGTGGCGGTTACACCCGCCCATTGCGCGCAGCGCCGTACGCCGCAGCAATCGTAACCGTCCTCGCAACCCATCGATGCCCCCAAATTCAAACTCCAAAAATTAACTGTAGAGCGCCGACCCTGCCGAAAAGACTGGGACGTGAAAACCGGGTAAGCGGGCGCCATCGTTGTTAGCGTCGCTCGTATGCGGCACGTGCACGCGTTTGAGGACGATGCCCTCGGCGAACTCGACGCGGTCGCCCTCGCGGAAGCCATCAAATCCGGTCGGCTGACCAGGGCCGAGGCGGTGGAAGCCGCCATCGCGCGCACCGAAGCGGTCAATTCGGCGCTCAACGGCTTGGCCTGTCAGGCATTTGACGAGGCGCGCGCCAAAGTATTGGAGCGAGGTTCGGACGGCGAATTCTTCGCTGGCGTACCGACTTTCGTCAAAGATTGCGTCGACGTCGCGGGGCTGCCGACGATGTCGGGCACGGACGCGTGGGTGCCGCTGCTGGCCGGCGCCGACAGCGACTGCGCCCGGCTGTACCTGGCCACCGGGCTGATATCGCTGGGCAAGACCCAGTTGCCAGAACTCGGTTTAGGCGCATCCGCCGAACATCCTCGACTGGGATCGGTCCGCAACCCGTGGAACACCGACTACACCGCCGGCGGCTCTTCATCGGGTTCGGCGACACGTTCGATCGCGGCCGGTTGAACAACCTGACGCTGGGCCTGGACCGCTATGCCCGCCGCAACATGCACCGCCTCCCAGTGGCGATCATGCGTCTGCGCGCCGTCCGGCGGCGCACCGCGCAGTTCTTCGGCGCCTATGACGCGGTGCTGACCCCGACGGTGGCCGACGAGACGCCGCGCCTCGGTTACCTCGACCCGACCGCCGACTCACAGCAGATCATCGACCGAGGGGGCAACTGGGCCGCCTTCACGCCGCTGCAGAACGTCACCGGCGAGCCAGCTATCTCATTGCCCCTGGCCGAATCCGCCAGCGGTATGCCAGTCGGCATGATGTTCTCTGCCGACGTCGGACGCGAAGCGCGGCTGCTGGAATTGGCCTTCGAACTCGAAGAGGCCCGGCCCTGGACCCGCATCCAGTCTCGCGCTCGGGACTGATGAGGCTGTCTGCGCTCCTGATGGAGCTGCCGGGAATCGAACCCGCCGATGGTACGCTGCACGGATGCCTGGGAGGCGGATCGCTGATGCGATCGCCTGGCGGGCGCGAGTCCTGTTCGAGCGCCTCATTGCCCGTGCACCGTCTGGACGTACCGAGTTCTTCGAACCCGATGAGTTCCCGTGGATCGCTGAAGTCGAAGCTCGCGCCGGCGAGATCAAGGAGGAGCTCGACGGGCTACTCGCCCGCGTCGATCAGCTCCCCAACTTCCAGGACATCCAGGAGGAGCAGCGCATGCTCACCCAGGATGACCGCTGGAAGGTCTTCCGCTTCTACGGGTACGGTACCCGCGTCGAGGGCAACTGCCGGCGTTGCCCGCGCACCGCTGAGATCGTCGAATCGATCCCCGGCATGACCACGGCGATGTTCTCGGTGTTGCTCCCTCACAAGCACATCCCGCCTCACCGCGGACCGTGGAAGGGAGTGCTGCGCTATCACCTCGCGCTGCGGACGCCGGCCGACGAGGCCGCGGCTCGTATCCGCGTCGGCAGCCGCACCGAGCACTGGCGTGACGGTCGCAGCGTGGTCTTCGACGACACGTTCGAGCACGAGGTCTGGAACGACAGCGACGAGATGCGTGTCGTGCTCTTCGTCGACGTCATTCGGAAGCTGCCGTGGTACCTGGCGGCACCGAACCGCGCGTTCATCGGCGCCATTCGGAGGTCACCATTCATCAAACGTGCAGTCGCTAACAATGAGGCGTGGCAGGAGACGTTTGGGTGGTGATCACCCCCACCCAGACGGCGTCGCTGTGTGTCGATGGTCGTTTGGCGATGACGGTTTCGGTTGTGCTTGATCCGCGAGTGATCCGAGGGCCGCCACCGCCAAGACAGATCAGGGATTCGCCGGTGACGGTGGGATCGTCACGGTCACGGCGAGGCCCCGATGGTCTGAACCTGGAAGTGTCAATGTGTGCAGCGACGTGGCCGTGCAGTTACGAGTGAGGATGTGGTCGATGGCGACGAGGGGCGGTAGCCGGGTGTCGGCCGGGAAGGTGGGCTTGATCCCCGCCCCGGATTGCTCGGCGGCGTCGCGGTAGCCGTCGCGCAGCAGAGCGCGGAACGGACGCATGTCGGTTGTACTGTTCACGTCGGCCGCGACGATCACCGCACCGCGGTCAGCGCGCTCGGCGATCTCCCGCAAGGTCGTCGGCAACCGATCCAAGTCGCGCCGCCAATCGTCGATCGGGTACGGCCAGGGACCGGGTATGTGTGCCACGACGACGGTGGGATTGGTCGAGAGACCGCTGACCCGTACTTGTGCGCTGATGAATGCCATGGCGTAGTCGTCGATCCGCCTGGGCGCCTGGATCGGATATCGACTCCACAAGCCGACTCCCGTAGATGCGCCGCGTGCATCGAGGTACCGATAGGGAAATGTCGCGTCCAGCCCGGCCGCGGACAGGCGGTCGACTGCTCGCGGGGTGAGCTCCTGGATTGCCACGACGTCGGCCTGGGCCCGAGCCGCCCGGACAAGATGGTCGGCGTCGGCCATCCCTTCGTAGATGTTCGCCGACATCACCGGACGTCGACACCGGCAATTCGGGTGGCGCTAGACCCTAAATACAGGGGAATCTCGACGGCGAACATCGCGACAGTCAAGCCAATGGCGCCGATCGCGAGAATCCAGTGCCGACCACACATCAGCAAGACCACCGAAACCGGCGCGCAGAGCATGAGGTATTGCGAAGCGGCGGCCAAAAACAACACTGCGTGATTGGTAATTGGCAGGTGGCGTGACGCCAGCGCGCAGGCGGCAACGGCTAGTGCCACGACGCCGATAGAGGTCAGCCAAGCGCTGGGGGTCTTGAAAAGTACGGTTGAGTATCTCAGACCTCACAGTAAAAACCTCTAGATACTCCAGGGCGTAGTGCCGTCAAGCTGCCTAGTGGTGCGTGGCCTAGGCCCTGCGTTCGTCGTAATTGGGGCGATGCCACGATGCGCCCGAAGCGCGCCCCACCAGGCCGGTCCGGGTCCCCGCCACGGTGGGGGAGCAGCGCGTCCTCTCCAACTTTTCGCTAGAGCGACGGTTGCTGGTCGTGTCACACAAAAAAGTTCGCGGAAACGACCGTCAACCCCCGCCACTGTGATGGTGGGCGGCGCACTGGTCGACGCGGGGGCCGTCGCCGGCGACCCGGCCGGCGCCCTGGCCTTCGAGGGCGGCGAACGGGCCGCACTCATTGGGTGTGATCCACACGTGGACCATCGGGACGTCGCTGAAGACGTTGATCGAGTTGGCCGGGCACGAGCCGGCGGCATCCTTGCTGCCGACCACGATCGGTTGACGGTTGGCGTCGAGGCTCCAGCACAGGTCATCGTGCACGTGCCACTGCATCAGCGGACCGCCCCAGCCGACGAGCTTGGGATCGGTGAGCGACATTCCGCTGGCCGCGAACATCGCCGCGACCAGCGTCCGCTTGTCACCGTCGACCTGGTAGACGAGAGACTCGGGCTTTTTCGGATCGAGGAACGCGTCGTCGAGGATGTAGGCGAAGTTGATGTAGTGCTCGAACCCGCTGCCGGCGTCGCCGATCGACCTGAACCCGAGCTCGCCGACTTTTGTGACGTCGGCGAATTGCGGTAGGTCCTGCAGCGTGGAGGTGACGAGCGTCTCGGCGCGGGCCTGCTGCTCCGGGCTCACCCCTGGCACGCCGGCGAAGTCGACCGGTTGGGTCGGGTCGAACGGCCGCGGCCACTTCGACGGGTCGACAGCGTAGAGGTGGCCGGCATCAGCGCCCGGTGTTGCCGCGGCGGCAATCTCGTCGTGGACGTGGCCGACCCCGTCGTGGCTGTGGACGTGCGTGGTGCCGGTGAGCATCGCGGCCACGCTGATGACGCCGACCAGCGCGCCGGGCGCGACGAGGCCGATCCGTGGCGCCTGTGGTGCGCCGCGCAGCAGGACGACGACAGCCAGGACGAGCGCGATCGCACTGAGCGCGACGCACACCGTGTCGGCGACCTGCGGTCGCTCAGGATACTCAAGGCCCTGGACCCACGAGATGCCGACGGTGCGGGTGAGCGCCCAGCCACCGACGGCGGCGATGTTCACGACGGCGACCACGGACGCCGCCGGCCGCCCGCCACCGAGCGCCAGCACGAGCCCGGCGATCACCTGGGCAGCGCCCAGGATCACGAAGATACGCGCGAGGGACGGATGTTCGGCGTGGATGCCGGCGGCGGCGAGGTGGATGGCCCCCGCGCCGACCGACGCCAGGCCGGCGAACTGGGCCCGGCCGGCCCATGTCGCCACCCGCTCGGTCCGCCCGGCCGTCTCCGCGGTGTTGATCGTCATCGCGCCCCCTGTCGACCCGCACGCTTTGCTGTGAGCCTACGACCCAAGCAGAACTTCGGCCACAGAACGCTGTCACCCGTTCCCGGGGCGTTGCCGCCGCCCGGCTCGTTCCACTCGATTTGGAGTCGTAGAACCCCGGGCATATCCCGTTCGCGACACGGCCAGAGCTACCCCGCGCCGACAAAGCCGCCGCATTCGCCCGGTGGGGCCGACACCCACGAGAGGCATTGATCGCTTCCTGCTCCTCACCCAGAGGACCTGGACGGACCCGCCGATGTCGAGTCACCGTCGGAGATGTCCATCGCCGAGCTGCAAGCGGCGATCGAGCGTCTGTGGTGCGAACTTGAGCGCCGGTTGCAGACCATTGGTGGGGCGCAAACGGCGGCATGGTCAGGGCCATAGCCCAGCCGACACCGCTCGATGAACACAGCGTCGACTTGTCATAGCGGGTGCGAAACGCCTCGAGCGCCTCGTCGAGGTCCTTAGCCATCTCCGATACCTGGGAGTTGGAAGCCCTGTGACACACAGAGATTCGATGAGCCGCTCCATGCGCAGTGTCGACACGCCCAGCAGATAGCAAGTGGCCACCACCGACGTGAGCGCTGGCTCGGCGATTGCGTTGCTGCAGCAGAACGTCCGGAAATAGCTGCCGAACCCAGCCTGCGAAGGGCCACGTCGGGGTGCCGGCACCGGTGTCGTTACGTCTGCCCGGCAGGGCAGTTCGAGGGTGCGGGTGTCCCGGCGAAGCGATCGGCGATCCAACGCTCCAGCGCCTGAACAACTTTCGGTGTGAGGTCGTGATGGCTGGCGTTGGGTATCTGTAGATATTCGATTCGTCCGCCCAGTGCGCAGCTGGCACCTTTTCGCCGCCAATCGGGACACCCACCGCGAGTTGGCCGACCGGCGCACCGGGAAAAGCGTTGTGTGCTAACAGCGTACGGTCGATTCGGGTGTCAACCCTGAGACAGTCAGCAGGTGCGGCGTCGTTACGACACCGAGAAGCAGGCCCGCGATGCGCTGGCCGAAGTCCAGAACGGTGTCGCCACTGGCGCATTCGTGAATCGGTCCACGCTCACGGTGGAGCAGGCTTGCGCCGACTGGTTGGGCGGCGTATGGGGCGCTCGCTGGTGCCGCTGCGTCGCTCATGCACATGCAGGAGGTACCGATTGTGGTCATCGCCGCGGCGAGTTTGCAACGACTTGTGACACCGTCGTGACGCTGAGCGGTCAAATCGAGCAGCGTTCGAATCAGTCCGCAAGTGTTTGTGCAGCTGGAACAGGTTTTCGTGGAGCCCCCTGTCAGGATTGAACTGACGACCGCTCGCTTACAAGGCGAGTGCTCTACCACTGAGCTAAGGAGGCCTGCGGGCCCGATTTTTCTTGGCCGATCGGGCTTCACTCGTCGGCGTCGATGACGCGCTGCGACGTCACGGACCGCGTCGACGGGCGGCTGCTGCGCGGCCGGCGGCCCGGGAAACGGGATCCGGTCGGCGATGTTGCTCAGCGGGTTGACCACCTGGCTGAGCGTGATGACGGCCTCGCGCAGCGCCTCGATGGTCGGCTCCAGCGCCTCGAGCCCGGGCGTCAGCCGGTTCAGGGTGTCGGCCACGTCGGCCAACTGCTCGAGCGGCCCGTGCCTGCGCGGTCAGCTTGTCGATCAGGCCGCCCTCAGCGAGCAGCCGATCGGCCAGACCGTCCTCGGCCAGCAACCGCTCGACCAGACCGTCCTCATCGAGCAGCTGGTCGACCAGGCCGCCCGGTTCGATGGCGCGCATCAGGCCGCCGTTCTCCTCGGTCAGCCGGTCCAGCACGCCGCCTGGCATGGTCAGCTTGTCGACCAGGCCGCCCGGCTGCAGCAGCCGGTCCACCGGTCCGCCCGGCACCAACGCGCGACCCAGCGGCTGGTCCTCGTCCATCAGCCTGGCCAGCCGGTTTGCCCGCTCGACCGCCTCGTCGATGCCCAGCATGTGGGCGACCGAACCCGATCCGGCCCTGGCCCGCGAGTTCGCCTGGCCCAGGGTCCGCTGCGCCACTCCGAGCGCTCCGTTGGCGACGTCGAGGCCGGCTTCGGCGACAGCAAGCCCGACGCGGACCGGGGCGGTCGCGAGGTCGACCAGGTTCTTGCCGAGGTTCATGGCCTCAGTGTATGGGTGCAGCTACCGACTTCCCTTCGCCGGACTGCCAGGGGACAATCAGACTCACAGGAAGTTGACAGCGTCTCTGCAGCTTCATTGCCAGGAAATTGGGAGACATTGAGGCGATGGCCATGGCTGCACTCCCAGAAAACGTTCCGGAGGCCCGAGTCCTCGTCGTCGACGACGAGACCAATATCGTCGAGCTGCTCTCGGTGAGCCTGAAGTTCCAGGGTTTCGAGGTCTACACCGCCTCCAACGGCCCCGCCGCCCTCGACCAGCGCCCGCGAAGTGCGCCCCGACGCCGTGATCCTCGACGTCATGATGCCGGGGATGGACGGCTTCGGCGTGCTGCGCCGGCTGCGCGCCGACGGCATCGACGCGCCCGCGCTGTTCCTGACCGCCCGCGACACGCTGCAGGACAAGATCGCGGGCCTGACGCTCGGCGGCGATGACTACGTCACCAAGCCGTTCAGCCTGGAAGAGGTGGTCGCCCGGCTGCGGGTAATCCTTCGACGGTCGGGCCGCGGGATCGAGGAGCCGCGAAGCGCCCGGCTCACCTTCGCCGACATCGAACTCGACGAGGACACCCACGAAGTGTGGAAGGCCGGCGAGCCCGTCTCGCTGTCGCCGACGGAGTTCACGCTGCTGCGCTACTTCATCATCAACGCAGGCACGGTGCTGTCCAAGCCGAAGATCCTCGACCACGTCTGGCGCTACGACTTCGGCGGCGACGTCAATGTCGTCGAGTCCTACGTCTCCTACCTGCGCCGCAAGATCGACACCGGCGAGAAGCGCCTGCTGCACACGCTGCGGGGTGTCGGCTACGTTCTGCGTGAACCGCGCTAGTTTCTGGCGAACAATAGGGGAATGGCGCGTACTGAGCGGGCGAGGCGTGCCCCTGCGGGTCGGGCTGGTGGCCGCGACCCTGGTGCTGGTGGCTTTCGGTCTGCTGGCGTCCGGCATCGCCGTCACCTCGATCCTGCGGCACAGCCTGATCAACCGCGTCGACCAGACGCTGCTCGACGCCTCCCGCAGCTGGGCCCAGGCGCCGCGCCGGATGCCGACGCCGCCGATGGAAGGCCCCAACCCGGCCCGTCCGCCGTCGGACTTCTACGTCCGCGGCATCGACGCCGACGGTCGCATCTGGATGGCCGTCAACGATCGCGCCGCCGAACCCGCACTGCCCGCCGACAACGACGTCGGGCCGGAACCGGTCACCGTCGGCTCGATCGACAACTCGCATGTTGAGTGGCGGGCGATGTCGGTGCACGGGCCGCACGACGAGCTGACCACCGTGGCCATCGACCTGTCCGACGTTCAGTCCACGGTTCGAGCGCTGATCTGGTCGCAGGTCGGCATCGGCGCGGCAGTGCTGCTGGTGCTCGGCGTCGCCGGCTTCGCGGTGGTGCAACGCAGCCTGCGGCCGCTGGCCGAAGTCGAACAGACCGCCGCCGACGATCGCCGCCGGACAGCTCGATCGCCGTGTCCCACAACGTGATCCGCGCACCGAGGTCGGCCGGTTGTCGCTGGCGCTCAACGGCATGCTCGCGCAGATCCAGCGCGCCGTTGCGTCGTCGGAGTCGTCGGCCGAACACGCCCGCAGCTCCGAGGACCGGATGCGCCGCTTCATCACCGACGCCAGCCACGAGCTGCGCACGCCGCTGACCACCATCCGCGGTTTCGCCGAGCTCTACCGCCAGGGCGCCGCCCGCGATGTCGAGATGCTGATGACGCGCATCGAGAGCGAATCGCGCCGGATGGGGCTGCTGGTGGAGGATCTCCTGCTGCTGGCCCGCCTCGACGCGCAGCGGCCGCTGGACCGCCACCGCGTCGATCTGCTGGCGCTGGCCAGTGACTCCGTGCACGACGCGCAGTCGATCGCCCCGAAGCGCAAGATCACCATGGAGGTTTTCGACGGCCCCGGCACGCCGGAGGTGCTCGGCGACGAGGCCCGCCTGCGCCAGGTGCTCGGCAACCTGGTCGCCAACGCGCTGCAGCACACGCCCGAATCCGCGCGCATCACCGTGCGAGTCGGCACCGACGACGACAACGCCGTGCTCGAGGTCGCCGACGAAGGCCCGGGCATGAGCGCCGAGGACGCCCACCGCATCTTCGAGCGGTTCTACCGCACCGATTCGTCCCGCGACCGGGCCAGCGGCGGCACCGGCCTGGGGCTGTCGATCGTCGACTCGCTGGTCTACGCCCACGGCGGCACGGTCAGCGTCACCACCGCGCCGGGCATGGGTTGCCGGTTCACCGTCAACCTGCCGCGGATCGCCGACGTGGTCGCTCACGTCGGTTGAGCATCGCCACGTTGAGGACTCAGAGCTCATGCCAATCGGCCAGTGCCGCCTTGATCTTTGCCTGCGCCTCGTCGAGGGACTCCGGCGACGGGTTGTGTCGACGTTGGCGAAACCGAAATCGGTGAGGTTGTAGGCGGGGAAGACGTGCACGTGAAGGTGCGGCACCTCCAGGCCGGCGATGATCACGCCGGCACGCTCTGCGCCGAACGCCTTGCACACCGCCTTGCCGATGAGCTGCGAGACCTCCATGACGCTGCCGAACACAGCAGACTCGATGTCCTGCCACTGATCGATCTCGGCGCGCGGGACGACGAGCGTGTGTCCCTGCGTCATCGGCTGGATCGTCAGGAACGCCACGATGTCGTCGTCTTCGTAGACGAACCGGCCTGGCAGCTCCCCGTTGATGATCTTGGTGAATACGGTAGCCATGGGCACGAGCATTCCAGCAAGCTCCCAGTGGCGGCGCAGTGGGGTGGCAGCTTGCTCGGAGACGGTTGACGCCATGACGGACCTGGCGGGTCCCGGCACGCCGGGAGTGCACCGCGTCCGCGCACACGCGCAGCTACGTGCTCGACATCGTGATCCCGGTCTACAACGAGGAACTCGACCTTCCCGGATGTATCCGCCGGCTGCATCGATATCTGGCACCGAAGTGCCCTTATCCATCGCGAATCACGGTGGCCGACAACGCAAGTACCGACAGCACGCTGGCGGTGGCGCATGCCCTGGCCGACGAGTTGCCCGACGTCGACGTCATCCATCTGGACGCCAAGGGCCGCGGCGGCGCGCTGCACGAGGCGTGGATGTCGTCGGATGCCGACGTGGTCGCCTACATGGACGTCGATCTGTCCACCGGGCTGTCGGCTTTGATGCCGCTCGTGGCGCCGTTGATCTCCGGGCATTCCGACGTCGCCATCGGGTCACGGTTGGCCGCATCGTCGCGGGTGGTCCGCGGGCCCGAAGCGTGAATTCGTCTCGCGCAGTTACAACTTGATGCTGCACGGCGTGCTGGGCGCGCGCTTCTCCGATGCCCAGTGCGGATTCAAGGCCCTGCGCGCCGACGTGGCGCGGCAGCTGCTGCCGCTCGTCGCCGACACGGGCTGGTTCTTCGACACCGAACTGCTGGTGATCGCCGAGCGTGCCGGGCTGCGTATCCACGAGGTGCCTGTCGACTGGGTCGACGATCCGGACTCGCGGGTCGACATCGTCAGCACGGCCATCAACGATCTGAAGGGCTGCTGGCGGGTGGGCCGCGCGCTGGCCACCGGCGCGCTGCCGGTCCGCGAACTCCAGGCGCAGCCTCGGCCGGGAGCCGCTGGTACCGGGCGTGCCCCACGGCATGGTCGGCCAGATGGTGCGTTTCGGCATCGTCGGCATCGCCAGCACCGTGGCGTTCGCGCTGCTGTACCTGTTGTTCCATTCCGCGATGGGGGCGCAGGCCGCCAACCTCACCGCTCTGCTCTCACCGCGATCGGCAACACCGCCGCCAACCGCGCGTTCACCTTCCGCATTCGTGGACGCACCGGCGTTGCGCGCCATCAGCTGCACGGCCTCCTGGTGTTCGCTTTCGGCCTGGCCATCACCAGTGGATCACTGTTTCTCCTGCATCGCTACGACTCGACTGTCGGCAAGGGCGTGGAGCTGTCGGCGCTGGTGCTCGCAAACCTGGTGGCGACGCTGGTCCGATTCGTCGCCCTGCGAAGGGTTTTCGGCGCGCGATCGTAGGTGATTTACCGAATCGCGGTGCGGCGCCGATCGCGCCGATACTGTGACGGGAATGCCGACCGCCATCATCTCGATCCGCGTCCGACTCGAGCAACCCTTGGATCAGGCCCTTGAAACGCTGAGGCGCGGTGCCCACGTTTCGGTGGTACTGGACGACGAACGTCGCGCCCGCCTGGACCCGATGGATCCGCGCTCCGAGGGTTTCGCGCGCGCCCTCGATGGTCTCGGCAGCCAGAGGCTGCCGGTTTATCTGGAGATCGATTCCGACACCGAAGCCATCGAGCGGATATTGATTCCCCGCGTGGGCCGGGTAATTGGCATCGACTACGACGCCGAAGGCGCCCTCAGGGTGACGTTGGACGCGTCGCAGGCCGTTCACCGATTGAGGCTGGACAATCCGGACTTCGCCGAACTCGAGCGTGAATTGCGCGGCGCCCTGAGGGGTTCGGAGCCGGTCATCGTCGTCGGTGATGACGCCCACCAGATCGTCGGCGTCCGTACCCTCACGCCCGACGACCTGGATACCCTTGGGCGGCTGTTGCCCCCTTTTCCGCTCACCCCGATTCCTGACCTCGACTGGCTTGCCCGGTTGCGACGGTGGATCCGGTGGTGGCTCCTTTGGCCGTGGTGGTTCTGGTTCGAATGCGTATCGATGGAGACGGCGCAGCAAGCGTTCGATTCGGTGGCCGTCACGACCTGTGATCCCCTGACGGTCCCGCCGCCCTGCATCCCGTTCCGCTATCCCGACGATGGCTGCTGGGCTCGGGCTCATGAGATGTGCCGACTCATGATCAACAGCGGTTTGTCGCCGCGGAAAGTGTGGATCGACCGCAGCCCCCAGAGCGTGCTGCACGTCAACACCAGGAACAACCCCCACTGCTTTGTCGAGTGGGGATTCCACGTCGCGCCCACGCTGTGCGTGCGCGAGCGCATCCGCTTTCCGTTCTTCCGTTTTCCCTTCACCAAGCGCATGGTGATCGATCCGGCTCTGTTCACCACACCGGTCACGGAGGCAACCTGGAAAAGTGTCCAGGGCGACCCGAACGCGGTGTTGACGCGCACCAGCGCCGATGAGTACTGGCATGGCGGTTACGGCCCAGACCCGATGTATACGTCCACGAATGAGTATCTCGCGCTGTACCGCCTGTCGCTTCAGCTCCGGTCCATCCAGGAGGGACCTCCGCCCTACGCGGCTTGTCCTTGACGCCTCGGGCCTACCACCCAGCTGAAGAAGCTAGCCTCGGCATCATGCTGGGACTGATGCAGGATCGGCCGCTGTTGATTTCGTCGCTCATCGACCACGCGGCCACCTTCCACCCCGATACCGAGATCGTCTCGCGGCTGCCCGAGGGGCCGGTCCGGCGCACGAACTGGGCCGAGGTGCGCGACCGGTCCAAACAGGTGGCAAACGCACTGTCCCAGCTAGGAATCGAGCCGGGCGACCGGGTCGGGACACTGGCCTGGAACAGTGACCGGCACCTGGCGATGTATTTCGGGGTCTCCGGCGCGGGGGCCGTCATGCACACGGTCAACCCACGGCTGTTCCCCGACCAGATCGTCTACATCATCAACCACGCCGAAGACCAGGTGTTGTTCTTCGACATCACGTTCGCGCCGCTGGTCGCGGAACTGGCGCCGCAGCTGACGACCGTTCGGGCCTTCGTCGCGATGACCGACCGCGAGCACATGCCGGATATCGCAGTGCCCGATGCGCTCTGCTGGGACGATCTGGTCGGATCGCAGTCGACCTCATACGAGTGGCCGCAGTTCGATGAACGCAGTGCCTCATCGCTGTGCTACACGTCGGGAACGACCGGCAACCCGAAAGGTGTTCTGTATTCGCATCGTTCGACGATGTTGCACACCCTGGCCGCGCTGTCTCGCGATACCGGCGACATTCACAGCACCTCCGTCATTCTTCTGGTGGTGCCGATGTTCCACGCGAACGCCTGGGGCACGCCCTATGCGGCGGCGATGGTGGGCGCCAAGCTCGTGATGCCCGGTCCGTACCTGGACGGGGAGAGCGTGTACGGCCTGATGAAGCAGGAAGGCGTCAACTTCACCCAGGGTGTACCGACCGTCTGGATGATGCTGTTCGCCTACCTCGACGACCATCCCGAGATCGACCCGCGCGAGATCGGCCTGCAGTGGGCCGGTTCCGGCGGCTCGGCGCTGCCGGCGACGATGATCGAACGATTCGCGCGTGACTTCGGCTCCGAGGCGGGACAGGGCTGGGGCATGACCGAGACCAGCCCGCTGTGCGTGATGGGCAGGCTGCTGCCCAAGCATGCGTCGCTGCCACCCGACGAACAGCTCCGGGTCAAGGTGAAGCAGGGCCGGGGGATGTGGGGCGTCGACCTGAAGATCGTCGACGACGATGGGCACCAGTTGCCTTGGGACGGCAAGGCGTTCGGCGAGGTGTACGTTCGCGGGCCCTGGATCGCCAGCGGCTACTTCAAGGGCGAAGGCGGAAGCAGGCTCGACGCCGAGGGGTTCTTTCCCACCGGCGACGTCGCGACGATCGATCCCGACGGCTATCTGCAGCTGGTCGATCGTGCCAAGGATGTCATCAAATCCGGCGGTGAATGGGTCAGCTCGATCGACCTGGAGAATGCCGCGATGGGACATGCCGCGGTGGCGGAGGCGGCCGTCATCGGCGTGCCGCACCCCAAGTGGCAGGAACGCCCGCTGCTGGTCGTGGTGCTGCGACCCGGCCACCCGGCTACTCGCGAGGAGTTACTGGCTCACCTGTCGGACCAGGTGGCGAAGTGGTGGCTACCCGACGATGTCGTCTTCGTCGACGAATTGCCGCACACGGCCACTGGCAAGGTGCTCAAGCTGAAGCTGCGCGAGCAGTATCGCGACCATCGGCTGCCCTCGTGATCCGAGGTGCGCCCCGCAGATTGTTGAGGGTGTTGGTGGGGGCAACTCCCGACAGATAGCGGCCGACCGCGTGACCGAGTCGGGTGGCGGCCTGGCGGAAGTAGCCGTCGGTGAGTGCGGCAGTGTGTGCGGTGGCCACGATGCAGGGATGGTCCAGCAGGGGGCCGTCGCCCGGATACGGTTCGACGGGAAAGACATCGAGACCCAGACCGCCGAGCCTCCCGGCATGGACCGCCGCCAGCGCCGCATCGTTGTCGATGACCGGACCGCGCGCGATATTGATGAGAACAGCACCGAGTTTCATGTGCGCGATGACGTCGGCATCGACGATCGCGGGTGCGGCGGGTTGGTGGCTGGCGCATACCACCACGCAATCGGCCGCGCTCACCGCGGAGACCAGCTGATCCGAGCCCACCAGGTCGGCGCCATCGTCGGGCAGGCGCCGACGGCGCACACCGACGACCCGTACGCCGAGGGCCCGCAGCCGGACTGCGACCTCGATGCCGACCGAGCCGAGCCCGACCACACATGCCGTCGAGCCGGCCAGTGACCGCGCCGCCGGCTCGCCCCAATGGCCTGGGCGAAACCCCTGCCGAGCCTCGGGCAGCCGCCGATACAGCGCCAGCAAGAGTGCCAGCGCGTGCTCGGCAACCGGTATTGCGTTGAGGCCGGGCATGTTTGCGACCCACACACCCGCAGCGGTGGCCGCTTCGATATCGATGCGTTCGGTGCCGACACCGAACTGTTGAATCAGGCCGAAGCGACCGCGGTGGATCGCCTCCGGCGTCACCGCAGACATGATGGGTACCACGACGTCGGCGGGCATCCCGTCTGCCAGCGCGCCGGACAGCTCGCCCGGCGCCACAGCCTCGATCGAGACCTCAACCCGGTCGGGGAAATGGGGGAGCACATCTTGCCATCCGTGATCAGCCGAGAACCGCGGTTGACCCACCAACAGCTGCAACGGCATCGCAGCCACCTTTCTATAATGAAATCCGGGCATGGACGCACAGGAATCGCATTCGTCCGCCATTAATGCCGAATCGTAGACAGATTCGCTGGTTATTGCAGCTGTCACCGAATTTAATTCGGCTACCATGATCCTATGGAGCCGCTCGACAAACTTGATACGGCGATCCTTCGGGAACTGTCGCAGGATGCACGGAAGACCAACCGCGAAGTGGCGGCCGCCGTGGGGGTTTCACCGAGCACGGCACTGGACCGCACCCGCGCATTGCGGACGCGCGGGGTGATCCGTGGCGCCCGCCTCGACGTGGACCTTGCCGCCATCGGCCGTCCTGTGCAGGCGCTCATAGCGGTGCGGATTCGCCCCCCGTCGCGGCGCGTTCTCGAGGGCTTTCGTGACTGGGTGGCTCGGCTGCCGGAAACCCTGGGCGTGTTCGTCACCACGGGTACCGAGGATTTTCTGATCCACGTCGCTGTCGCCGACAACAACGCTCTGTACGCGCTTGTCATCGACGAACTGACCGACCGACGCGAGGTCGCCGATGTGCGCACCTCGGTGTTGTACGAACACATCGTCAGCGGCGCGCGCTTCACGGTCTCTTGAGACGGCAGCCGCGCAATTCTCGGGGGGATGCCGGTCTCATCCCGCACCGCCAGACGGGCGGTCAGTCCGCGAGGTACAGCGAGTAGTGCCCAGGCCCAGTTTGGTAGCAGTACGAATGACTGTTGCCGGCGGCGTTTGCCTGCTCGGCCGCACTCTTGCAGGCCGCCTGATTCGTCCCAACGTCGATGTAGTCGTCCGCGTTGGCCACGGCTACGTCGACCAGGGATAAGGGTTGCTGCAGCAGCGCTGACAAGAACCTTCTCGCCCGGACCCTTCGGGCGATGCCTGAGGCACTCTACTCGCGTCGGACGGGCTGGAAGCAGCTTAGCTGGAAAGCCTTGTTGCCATGGGTTGTCATGGTTGCAGGCTCGAAACGCAGCACCACGTGGCATCGTGTCTGTCTTTGTCAAAATGCCATTTCATAGCCAGACACTAGATGCGGTGTATAGAGTTCAATCAGCGAAACTAGCGTTTGCCGACGAACGAGCCGGGCGCAGAGTTCGCAATTTCAGAACAGGTGTGGCCAATGATTACCTTTCACCTTCCGGCACGGCGAGCAATCCTTGTCAGTGGATTCGTCACCGCGGTTGCGGCGGCCCCAGCGGTCGCCATCCTCGCAGTATCGACTCCGAATGCTTCGATACCTGTCGCTGAGTGCCCGCCCGGGATGGTCGCGGAGCCCGCTACCGGGGCTTGCGGCGCAGCACCGGCACCCAACATGCCGGCGTCCATCCCCGGTAACCCTGATCTTCCGGCGGTCGATGGCATTCCATGCACCGGTGCCAACACGGGCGAGTGCATCGGACTTCAAGAGTCCCAAGGCGGTTGACACAAGCCGCCGCCGCGACAAATCGTCAACTCGAACCTGCTGCGTCCACCCGATCTGATCGACATGCCGAGCAGTACGCAGGTCGTCAACGGGGTGCCGTGTGAGATCAGAATGGTGGAGGCGGATCGTCGGGATCCGGTGGTGGAAGGTTGAAGTAGTCGACGACCGGATCTGATTGCAGTTCTCGTTCCGCGCGATTCAGCCGACGTTCGGCTGCGATGCGCCGGGCTCGGTTCTGTCCTCGTGTGCGTGCCCGTCTGGGCATCATGGCCGTCTCGCAGCCCCAGAAGGTTTTCAGCAATGATGACGCCCACTACGTGAAGAACACTCCACCGATGAGCGTTCGTCCCGGCGGCAAGCCCTTAGTTCATGAGTTGGATGTCGGCGTGGAGTACCAGCGACCGTGTTCGAGGTTGTGACCCGCGCGAGTCAGCAGAAGACTCAACGAGCGCGGCAAGACGGGTCTCGCCAGTTTGAACGCGAGTCGCGGTTTGTAGGCGAGGGTCCAGCGCAGCAGGGTGGCGTCACTACCGTGGGCGTCGAAATGGTAATCCTCAATGCAGGCGTCAAACAACGGTGCTTGCGTGCTGTGGATGCGAAACGCCCAGCGCGCGCCCTCATCCCAGGCCAGGATCGTCTCGTCGAACTTGACGCCGGTGAAGCGCGCTGTGCGGCGGGAGCCAACGCCATCGGGCACCGGCGTGTGGTAACGACCAGTTTTGTCGAAGCCGGGGAAAAACTTACCCCAGTTGGCCGGGTCATGTGCAAACGCTGCGAAGACCTCGCTCGGCGGCGGCCAACGTTAACGGCGGTATCAGACGGACGGGAGCCGTGTTGAGGAAGTCGAGGTCGACGGCTTCGCAGCCGAACATGCGAATCTCCTTGCTCTGTGACGGAAGTAAATAGCGGCCCCTGAAGACGACCCACTAGGGACTCATCCGACTCTGCAGGCGGCAAAGGCATTTCAGATCGGACGCGTGCGTGGCCCCGCCATCCGGATGGCAGGGTGTGGTCGATGTAGGCACAGGTGGCCGGCCGGTCACAGCCGGGGAAGCGGCACGTCATGTCGCGGCAGCGCACGAAGTCAGCCAGTGCGCATGACGGCGTGGCGGCCCCACTCGGCCGGCGCATCCGACGGATGGATCACTGGAACGACCTTCGCGGACTTCGCCAACTCGGCGAGCAGTTCTGGTGGGATCAACGCGTCGGCGCCGACCTCAGATCCGACTCCTGAAGATCGGCCCTCGACCGCGGATTGGTCGGCGATCATATGGATGACGACTGACGCAGCGGGGGTTTGCCCACCGCCGAGCAATTATCCTGGCCACATTGGCAATCCAACCGGTCCGCGCCGGCGGCCAGTGCGCCCAGCGCATCCGAGCGGCGCTGCTCTGCCGTGCGAGGGTCGGCGTCGCATACCGTGGCGGCCAGCCCGGCCAGGCGCTTGCCGAGGGCGCGCGCATAAGGCGTGAGCGGGTGCGCTGGATATCGCCGAGTCGTCATGACGGTCGCTGATCCAGACTTCCCTGTGCGGATGGCTTCTCGGCGTTGCCGCACCGCGTGGTCCGCCACCGCGGCGCAGCAAGCGCGACTCTGCGTTCAATCGCCGCGAGCACATCGCGATCCGTGATCAGATCCGTGCGATACACCAGCGTTTGAGATATTGTGCTTGCCGGTCATAAGTGGATTGCAACACATTGTCTGTCCGATGCCGTCTGGAGATGTCGTGTGCAGCTGCGCGCACGCATCACCTGGATGTAGCCCCGCTGTTCCCACTGAAAGTGCCACTGAGTCCCAAGGCGTTCCCAAGCAGTCGCTTCTGCTAGCCGCCGATACATAAACCCCGCGCAAACGCCGCGGCCGACAACGTAAGTGGCCTCACCGGGAATACCGGCTCCGGGGCTGGGCGGTGGCGGTGGTTGCGGCGAGACCAGGGGCGACGGTCATCTCAGCGAATGCTGCCCGGCAACATCATGCCTCCATATGAAACGCACTGCCACTCATCTGGTTTCCAGCGAAATCGTTGTGCTGCATTGCAACTCGAACAGCATTTAGGTTTGCGCCCCCGGTGTGCGAGCGAGTCCAGCTTTGCCCGCAGTCCGCGCGGTCAATTTCGACCACAACCTTGGCCATGCTCAGAGACGGCTCTGCCAGCTGCGAAGACGCATCACTCCCATTTGAGGGCCAATAAAGCAGTACGCGAGCATTCGCCGCAGACGCGCTGCACCATCCGGCGGGGAGCGACCCACGAGCCGCCGCATTCGACACATACGAGCGCCACCCCGGCGGATGACACGTGCGCTGCCCGCAGTGCCTGCCCTGTCCGGATGGCAGCTAAGAAGTGCCGAAAACGTTGCAACGGGAATACCGTTCTGGCGCGCCTTACGCGCTTTCTCCGACCCGGGTGTCACCATCGGCGGCGACGAGCAGATCTGGCCCCTTCTTCGTGATGGACTTCATGACTACCAACCCGTGTTCTTCGGCCAGTTGCGCCTGTGTCGCCCGGTCGACCAGGCCGCCGTTGGAATCGCGTCCTTGGCCGGTGAAGCACACGCAGAGCCCGGTGAACAACTCGATGGCTTTTGTGGTTGCTCGATACGGGTCGGTTCGACGGGCGACGTGCTCGATGTCGATATCCAAAAGTGCCGCAGCGCGGCACAGCTGGTCGAGTTCTTCGTCGGTGACAATGGAATCCTCGATGGCTGCATCGATGAGGCCGGTCAAAAATTCGCGATGCGCCCGCGCGACTGCTCGCTCGTCGAGGCCCAGGTCGGCAGCCAGGGCATGCAGCTCCCGGCGCTCGTCCCCAGTGAGCCGGAGGTCGGCTATGGCCACATCTAGCAGGCCTACATAGGGGGCGACGTCGACGCTCGTGTGGATTCCCCGCGCAAGCGCGGCCACGTACGGCGCGGGCGCTTCGGCTTCGGCCAGACCTTCACGTCGGCAGATTCGTGTCGTTGTCACCACGAGCGGTCGCGCCATCGCGGGCATGCAACTTGCTGGAAGCGAGGCGGATACGGCCAGCATCAGTTTGACAGTTGCTCGCGCGTCGAATAATGCTCGATGCGCACCGTCGATGACGATTCCATGATCGCTACACGCCTGGGCAAGCTTGCACCCGGTCACCGACAAGGTGTCCAAGCCTGCGCCCCAGTCGATATCGATGCCGGCACGTTCGAACTCGTGGCCGATCATCCTCATGTCGAACCGCACATTGTGGCCGGCGATGACAGCGCCGTCGACGCGCGCAGCCACGTGCTGTGCGACGTCGGCGAACGTCGGGGCATCGCGCAACATGGTCGCGTCGATGCCGTGAATCCAAGTAGGACCCACGTCGCGAAGCGGATTGATCAGTGTCTCGAACTCCTCCTCGACATCACCGTCACCGTTGATCGTCACAACTGCGACCTCGACGACGCGGTCTGTGCTGTAAAGCCCGGTGGTTTCCACATCCATTACCGCGATACGCCCCGCACCGCCGACGAGCCGCGCAAGCCCGCTTGCTGAGCTCGGAGGCGACTGATCGGGATGAGCTGCTGACGAGGTAGTACCCGTCCAGATAGCACCGTCCCACCAACGCAGTTCTGATTGCCCCCAAGGATCGGCATACCAGCCGGCTGGCACCGTCATCGATCGTTCCGCCCTTCACATGGCGGGCACTCGCCAGCCTTCTGTGAAAGTCCTATCACCGACGGCCGACAGATTTGATGGTTTTCGGGTTTGCTGATCGACGTCATCCTGTCAGTCGACAGGATTATGATCGCCGGGACTTCGAGGAGGGATTCATGACGAAATCCATCGACCTGATCGCAATACTCCGATCAGGCGAACATGCATCGGCAGTCTGGCATGTGGACGTGGGCCCCTCAACCCCGCTGATGCGCCTTTGCGGCGCGTGGGTCACCAACGACACCAAGGTTCTAAGCAACGTACTTGCGAGTCGCGCTATCTTGCCCTTTGGCGGCAAGCTGGACGCTAGAGCAAAACGGCTGGCGAAAGCTGCAATCGGTACTGTTGACCTCAGGGCAACCTTGACCGCCGTGCGCGGGTCGATCTCAGAGCTCGACGAGCAGCACAGTGCATCCAAGACTCCCGCTGGCAAGGATCGAGCACCGATCAACTGGCCAGACGTTCCTCAGCCGCTCGATTGGGTTGCGCTGCCTTCGGCGCCAGCTGGCGTGAATCCCGGGCCGTTCATTTCCGAAGTAATCGTCGTCGCGCAGTGGTTGGTCAACCTGGCGGAAGTCTGGTCGAAGGTTCAGACGGCTCGCACTTCACGCGGACACTTGGCGGCGGGCGATCTCGCACCACGTCCCCTGCCAATCGTCCTGACTTAGTCGCGAGCCACTCGAAGAACTGGTCAATGGAGAAGGACAACGTTCGCAGATGATCAGCCTTTGGCGAAGCACTTTGCGTAGGTGCGGTTGAGTAGATAACCCGAGAATTATTCGGACACTTCGTGTTCGGCAAATGATGGCGCACTCGGATCATGGACTTCCGTCAATCTAGAAAACACGCCACATCGCGTTCGCCAGTTCAACCACGTGCCGCAAGCGCCGTCGTTGCTCGGCCGCGGCTCTCAAGACGGTTCAGACCGCGCCACGGCCTCCCCGGTCCGACAAAAGAGGGGCCTCAGCGCGTGACCATCGCATGGATCTCGTCGACCGACCACGGTGGTGAGTCGTGGTGATCGCGGTAGCCGAGCAGCGACGGCGTCTGCCGCTTGAACCGTCCGACGAAACCGCCTGCGGCGATGAAGATCTGACCCGTCACGTCCTTGGCCGAGTCGCCTGCCAGAAAGGCGTATGTCGGGGCGGCGTATTCGGGCGGGGGCGCGTCGAGCGCGGTCTGGGTGCCCACCTCGTCGAGCAGGCCGCGGCGGTTCAGCGCCGTGATGTGACCCTCGTAGTCCGGGCCGGTGGACAGCCGGGTCTTCGCGCCGGGGCAGACCACGTTCGCGCGCACGCCGTGCTCCTTCAGCTCGGCCGCGATCGCCATCGTCAGGCCGTTGACCCCGCCCTTGCCCGCCGGGTAGCCGGTGCCGCCGTAGTCGCCGAGGAACGCGAACGAGCTGGTGTTCACGATCGAACCACCGCCGTGGGCGACCATGTGGGGTGCCGCCGCGCGACAGGTCTCGAAGGTCGTGCCGAGGTGGGCGTCGATCAGGTCCCGAAACTGTGCGCTGGTGACGCTCAGGATCGACTCGCTGGCCAGCCCCGCGGTGCCCGCGCAGTTCACCAGGACGTCGATCCGCCCGAATTCCCCTATGCACCTGTCGATCAGGGCGTCGGCGATCTCCGGTTCGGCGGGCGACCCCGGATGCGCGACGGCGCCGGGGATACGCCGTGCCGCGGCGTCCACCGCGTCACGGTCGCGCCCGTTGACGACGACGCCGGCGCCCTACCCGGCCAGCAGTTCCGCCACGGCGAGGCCGACGCCGCGGGAGCCGCCGACGACCACCGCGCCGCGGCCCGCCAGCGGTTGGCTAATCGCCTTCGCCCTCTCGGCCGAACTCCATGGCGTCCATGTTCCAGTAGCCACGCAGGTTCGTGATCAGACCGGCGTCGTTCACCTTGTAGGTGAAGACGCCGCGCACGGTCGCGGTGAACCCGTTCGGGAACTTCGTCCGCAGCGTGAGGATGTAGGCGATTTCGGTGGGGGAGCTGGACGGAAACGTCTGCTCACGCGTCACCGTCAGCTGGTTGGGTCCGATGTTCGCGTCGAAGAACGCGCCGACCGCTTCCTTGCCGCGCACGCCGGTGCCCTCCGGGTTGGTGACCGACGGGCCGATCGGGTCCTCGATGACGACGTCGTCGGTCATCAGGGCGAGCCAACCGTCTTTGTCGCCCGCCTGTACGCACCGCCACGACGCCTCCGAGGCGGCGAATACCGGTGACTTCTCGACCGTCTCCTGGGACATGGCCTACCGGTCTTCGTCGGTGTAGCGGATGATGCCGCGAATGTTCTTGCCGTCCAGCATGTCCTGGTAGCCCTCGTTGATCTGCTCCAGCTTGTACTGGCGGGTGACCATGTCGTCGAGGTTGAGCTTGCCCGCCTTGTACATCGACAGCAGCTGCGGGATGTCGTACTGAGGGTTGCCGCCACCGAAGATCGTGCCCTGCAGGTTCTTCTGCATCAGGGTCAGCATCGCCAGGTTCAGCGTCACCTGATTCTCCAGCAGGCTGCCCATCGCGGTGGCGACGCAGGTGCCGCCCTTGGCGGTGACCATCAGATAGTTGTCGATGTCCTCGCCCTTGAGCTCGCCGACGGTGAGGATCACCTTGTGCGCCATCAGGCCCGCGGTCGCCTCGGCGATCCCCATCAGCGCCGCGTTGATGTCCGGATACACATGCGTGGCGCCGAATTTCAGCGCCTGTTCGCGCTTCCACTCCACCGGGTCGATGGCGAAGATGTAGCGCGCGCCTGCGTTCACCGCGCCTTGCAGCGCGGACATGCCGACGCCGCCGACGCCGAAGATGGCGACATCCTGTCCCGGCCGGGTGTCGGCGGTCCGGGTCGCCGAGCCGTACCCGGTGGTGACCCCGCAGCCGACCAGGCAGGCCACCTCGAACGGGATGGACGGATCGATCTTCACCACCGAGGTCTTGTGCACCACCATGTACGGCGAGAACGTGCCGAGCAGGGTCATCGGGAAGACGTTTTCGCCCCTGGCCTTGATCCGGAATGTGCCGTCGGACACAGCGGCGCCGTTGAGAAGTCCGGCGCCCAGATCACACAGATTGCGCATGCCCGCCTGACAGGACTTACACCTGCCGCAGGACGGGATGAACGACAGCACCACGTGGTCGCCGGGCGCGATGTCCTCGACGCCAGGGCCGACCTCAGTGACGATGCCGGCGCCCTCGTGGCCGCCCAGCACCGGGAAGCCGCCCATCGGGATGCCGCCGGTGACCAGGTGGTGATCGGAGTGGCACATCCCCGCGGCTTCCATCTGGATCTTGACCTCGTCCTTGACGGGATCGCCGATTTCGATCTCCTCGACCGTCCACGGCTGATTGAACTCCCAGATGAGAGCGCCCTTTGTCTTCATCGCCAACCTGTCTTTCTCTCAGGGTCCCCGTGTCAGACTAAGTTATCTAGGTCACATGTGTGATTGCTGGTTTACCAGATAGCTACCGGTGCCTCTCCGAGCGGGTAGTAGCCGGGCAGCTTCTCGCCGGCCAGGGAGCGTTCGATCCGCTTCTGCATTCCAACGCTGAGATCGCCGGATTCAATCAGCTTCATGAACATCTTCGACACGTGACCGAAGTCGAAGAAGTCGCGCTGCCACTCGATCTTCAGATTGCCGTCGAGCCGGAACCAGCTGCCGCCGATGCCGTAGATCTCGTCGCGGGTGCCGTCGGTCTTGTTGACGATCTGCTTCCAGAAGCCGACGATCTCGCCGAGCTTCTCGTCGACCAGCACCTTCTGGTATTCGTAGACCCAGTTGTCCAGCCCTTGCATCTCCAGACCCAGTGCCACGTCCCGGATCTCGTCGCGACCGACGCACATCACGTCCTCTTTCGGGCCGATGTTCCAGCCGTAGGTCGCGTCGTCGGTGTAGAAGTCGGCCAGCGGCTTCCAGTCGCCCTTCTGTTCGCAGGCGCGGTTGGCGTCCAGCCATTCGTCGACCCATTTGTCGAGGTCCTCGCGGCGCAGTGACGGCATTATCGGTCTTCCTCTTCTTTGATGGACAGTGCCTGGGTGGGACAGGCCCACACCGCTTGTTCGATCTCCGCCCGATCCTCTTCCGGCGGTTCGCTGTTGAGGATCTCGACCTTCCCGCGCTTGGGCACCGAGAAATAGTCGGGCGCCTCGAGTTCGCACATGGCATGGCCCTGGCACAGGTCCAGGTCGACTTCGATGCGGAAATGTGAGGGGGCCATCGCTTCCCTACTACTTGGCGCGCCTGCGGTAGCGGACCTTGGCGGGCCGGTCCAGCTGGACCACCATCTTCGAGTGGTCGTTGCGATAGGTCTCGGCCGGCTGTGCCATTTCGAATTCGTACTCGCGCAACAGAACCGAGAAGATTGCCTTGATCTGCATGGTGGCGAACGCGGCGCCGACGCAGCGGTGCCGGCCCGCGCCGAACGGAATCCAGGTCCAGCGGTTCGCGGTGTCGGCCTGCTCCGGTTTGTTGTAGCGGTCCGGGTTGAAGGCGTCGGGGTCCGGGAAGTCCTCGGGGATCCGGTTGCTGATCGCGGGGGAGGCGGCGACGAAGTCGCCCGTGTGGATCGGGAAGCCCTCGACCGCGAAGTCCCCCTGGGCAACGCGCATCAGGATGATCAGCGGCGGGTGCAGCCGTAGCGTCTCCTTGACCACGTTGTCCAGCTTCGGAATCTGGCGCAGCGCATGGAAACTCACCTCCTGGCCGTCAGCGTAGAGCTCCTCGAGTTCCTTGAGCACCTCGGCGTACACCTCGGGGTGGCGGATGAGCTCGATGAGAGTCCACGACGACGTCCCCGAGCTGGTGTGGTGGCCCGCGAACATCAGCGAGATGAACATGCCGGTGACCTCGTCGGCGGAGAACCGGGCGTTGCCCTCCTCGTCGCGGATCGACACCAGCACGTCGAGCATGTCGCGGTCTGCCTTGTCCCTCGGCGGGTTGGCCAGCCGGCCCTCCATGATGTCCTGAACCAGCGCAACGAGTTTCACGCGCGCCTCGTCGCGGCGCTGGAAGCTCTCGATCGGCAGGTACGGGTCGACGTAGCACAGCGGGTCGGTGCCACGCTCCAGCTCGTGGTAGTACTCGGCGAACCGGTGGTCGAGCTGTTCACGGAACTTCAGCCCGATCAGGCAGGCCGTCGACGTGTAGATCGTCAGCTCGGAGAAGAAGTCGAGGAGTTCGATCTCGCCTTCGTCACCCCAGCCGGCGATCATCTTCTTGACTTCGCCTTCGATGGTGGCCGCGTGGCCCTTCATCTGCTCGCCGCGCAGCGCCGAGTTGTGCAGCATCTCCTTGCGTCGTTCTGGGCTGGCGTCGAACACCACACCCTTGCCGAAGATCGGCGTCATGAACGGGTAGGCCTCGGCCTGGTCGAGATCCTCGTCGGCGGAACGGAAGAAGAACTCGTTGGCTTCGGCGCCCGACAGGAAGATGACGTGCTTGTCGACCAGCTGGAACCAGCCGACGTCACCGCATTCCTCGCGGATGCGGTTCATCAGGCCGATGGGGTCGGTACGGAACTCCTCGAGGTGTCCGTGTTCCTCCTCGCCGCCCGAGACCCGCGGCACGATGGCTGTCGTCACTGTGCTGAATCCCCTCTCGTCCCCGACGCTTCGCGCGTGGGCCCATCGCTCGTGCCCGCCGGCGGCATCCCCTCAGATCCCAGTTTGAGCTGCTGACGTTCTTTGGGCGCGTTGGCAAGTGGCGCCTCGGGCTGAAGCTCCATGTTCGCGATGAACCCGCCGCGGGGCGTTTCTGCAACGAATGCGATGGCGCGGGCCAGGTCGGACGCGCGCAGGAAGTAATCGTGGCGGGCCTGGCCCCACTTGGCCCAGTCCTCGAGGGCGGGACCGATCAAGTCGGCGGGCAGGCTCCAGCCCATATTGGTCTTTGTCGGGCCGGGGTGCACGATCGACGCCCGCACCCCGGTGCCCTCCAGCTCCATCTGGAAGTTGGTCACCATCGCGACCAGGGCGGCCTTGGCGGCGCCGTAGGCGCCCATGTGCGGGCGTTGCCGCAGGGCCACATCGGAACCCACGAAGATGAGGTCGCCGCGCCGGCGTTCGAGCATCCCCGGCAGCAGCGCGGTAGCCAGGCGGTTGGCACCGATCAGATGGACCTGCAGCTGCGATTCGAACTCGTCGGTGCTGATCGACTGCAGCTTGCCGAAGTATGTGTCACCCGCGCCGGCCACCAGCACCTCGATCTCGCCGAGCGCGTCGACGGCCTGCGAGACAAAGGATTTGACCGAGTCAGGGTCGGTGACATCGAGGTGGAATCCGACGGCCTCGCCGCCGTCGGCGCGGATCTTGCCGACGAGTTCGTCGAGCTTCTCGACCCTGCGGGCGCCGACGGCGACGGGGAAGCCGTGCGCTGCGAGCTCGATCGCGGTGGCCTCTCCGATTCCCGACGAGGCGCCTGCGACGATCGCCGGTCTGCGCTCGGGCAGTGGTTCGAAACGGGGCATCTAGACGGCCTCCACCGTGATCGGAAGGTGAGCGAACCCGCGGACGTTGCTCGAATGAACGCGGACGGCGTTGGCCTCGTCGACTTCGTATCCGCGGATCCGCCTGAAGAGTTCGGTGAGCGCGACGCGGGCCTCCATGCGCGCCAGATGGGCGCCGAGGCAGAAATGCGCGCCACTGCCGAAACTCATGAGTTTCGAGCCGATGTCGCGGCCGATCAGATAGCTGTCGGGATCGTCGAACACCCGCTCGTCGCGGTGCGCCGAGCCGGGCAACAACAACAGCACGTCGCCGTCGGGGATCGTCGTGTCGTAGAGGGTGAGCTCCCCGGAGACGGTGCGGGCCAGGATCTGGGATGGAGGTGTCGTAGCGCAGCGTCTCCTCGACCCAGAGCGGGATTTTCGAGGAGTCCTCGTACACCGGTGTCAGCTGATCGGGGTTCTTGTGACCCCAGAACGCGGCATTGGCAAGCAGTTTGGTGGTGGTCTCGTTGCCGGCGATCACCATCAGGAACATGAAGCCCAGCACTTCTTCGTCGGTCAGTCGGTCGCCGTCGATCTCGGCCTCCAGCAGCGCGGATGGTCAGGTCGTCGGTCGGCGTCTTGCGCCGCTCGGCGACCATCTCCTGGTAGTAGACCATCAGGTTGAGCGATGCCTCGATCGCCGTCGGCGGGTACGTCGTTGACGCCGTCCTCGCGGTGCATGACGCCGTCGGCCATGGCCCGGATGCGGTCCCGGTCCGGCTCGGGCACGCCCATCAGCTCGGAGATGACGTCCATCGGCAGCTTGCCGGCGAATTCCGCTACGTAGTCGACGATTTCGCCCCTGCCGGCCTTCTCGAGCATCGCTCGAGGTGCTGGACGGCGAGTTCGGTGACGCGGGGCTCCAGCTCGCGGATGCGGCGCGGGGTGAAGCCCTTGGAGACCAGGGTGCGCAGGCGCAGGTGCGCCGGGATCGTCCATCGCCAGGAACGACATGGTCTTCGTCGCGTGCGGACCGCGCGACACCGGGTCGAGCGAGACGCCGTCGCGGTTGGACAGCGTCGTGCTGTTGCGGAACCCCTGCAGCACGTCGCGCGTGCCGCGACAGCGCCCAGAAGCCGAGCTCCTCGTTGTGGTAGAGCGGCGCCTCGTCGCGCAGCCGCCTGTAGTACGGGTACGGATCCTCGTGGAAGTCGTAGTCGTACGGGTCGAGGACAGGTCGTCGGAGACATCGACGAGTCATCGGTCTTCTCCCAGGATGAGGCCGACCACGTAGCTGAGTCGGTCGGCGATCTCGTGGTAGGTGAAGGCGCCGCTGCCCGCGTGACCAGCGCACCGAAGTACGTCATCTCCAGCGCCGACACCGGCGAGCGTCGGCGTCCGGGCCGATCGCGGAGCGGATGCGGCGGTGGATCTCGGCGCCGATGCGATCGCGGACCGTGCGCACCGCCGGGTCGTTGCCGCTGAGCAGTGCCGTCGTGCATGCGGCCGCGACCTCGGGCTCGTCGGCGATCATCAGTGTCAGGGCGCGCAGCGCCTTCTCGACCCGCGTCCGTCATGCTGTCGTTGACGTCGGTGAAGTACGGCACCTGGCGGACCAGGTCCAGGTAGACCTCGGCGATCAGATGGTTCTTCGACGAGAAGTAGGTGTAGGCCGTCGCCGGCGCGACCTTGGCGCGGGCCGCGACCGCGCGCACCGTCAGGTCGGCATACGACGATTCGCGCAGCATCTCCACGCCGGCGGTGAGGACCTTGCGGAAGGTCTCTTCCTGCCGACGGTTGCGCGGTGTTTCGCCGATTTGGTCTGGGACGGCGACCACGGCATCGCTGGACACATGTCCAAGTTATCCGACGCGCTTCGGCCAGGCAAGTCGCACCCGGTAAAGCCAGCACAGGAGCGTTCCAGGACGCGCCGAGGCGGTGCGCGTCGGCCCAACCTTGCTTCCCGCACCGGTCTGCGGCTATGGTTCGAGGGAACAGAGTCGGACAGTTGTCCAGCAACAAAACGGGAGTTCGGAATGGGGATGCTGGCCGATCGCCAGAGTCGATTGCTCATCGACGGCAAGCTCGTGGCGGGCAGCGCGGGCACGTTCCCGACGCTCAATCCCGGCCACCGAAGAGGTGCTCGGCGTCGCCGCCGATGCGAGCGCCGACGACATGGGCCGCGCGATCGAGGCGGCCCGCCGCGCATTCGACGACACCGACTGGTCCACCAACACCGAGCTGCGGGTGCGCTGCATCCGGCAGTTGCAGCAGGCGCTGCGCGACCACGTCGAGGATCTGCGTGAGCTCACCATCGCCGAGGTGGGCGCGCCGCGGATGCTGACGTCGATGGCGCAGCTCGAGGGCCCGATCGCCGACCTCAGCTTCTGCGCCGACACCGCGGAGTCCTACCAGTGGACGACCGACTGCGGCATCGCCTCGCCGATGGGCATCAAGACCCACCGCACCATCGCGCGGGAAGCGGTCGGCGTCGTCGGCGCCATCACCCCGTGGAACTTCCCGCACCAGATCAACCTCGCCAAGATCGGACCCGCGCTGGCCGCGGGCAACACCGTCGTGCTCAAGCCCGCACCCGACACCCCGTGGTGCGCAGCGGTGCTCGGCGAGCTGATCGCCGAGCACACCGACATCCCGCCGGGCGTCATCAACATCGTCACCTCCAGCGACCACGGCGTCGGTGCGCTGCTGTCGAAAGACCCACGGGTGGACATGGTTTCGTTCACCGGCTCGACCGACACCGGCCGCGCCGTGATGGCCGACGGCGCGGCGACGCTGAAGAAGGTCTTCCTCGAGCTCGGCGGCAAGTCGGCGTTCCTCGTGCTCGACGACGCGGATCTCGCCGGCGCCTGCTCGATGTCGGCGTTCACCGCGTCGATGCACGCCGGGCAGGGCTGTGCGATCACCACCCGGCTGGTGGTGCCCGCGGGCCCGCTACGACGAGGCCGTCGAGGCGGCGGCGGCCACCATGGCGGGACTCAAGACCGGGCGACCCGACCGACGCCGGCACGATCTGCGGGCCGCTGATCTCGGCGCGGCAGCGGGACCGGGTGCAGGGCTACCTGGACTCGGCGATCGACGAGGGCGGCAAGTTCGCCTGCGGCGGCGGACGTCCCGCGGACCGCGACACCGGCTTCTTCATCGAGCCGACCGTGATCGCCGGCCTCGACAACAACGCGAAGGTCGCGCGCGAGGAGATCTTCGGCCCGGTGCTGACGGTGATCGCCCACGACGGCGACGACGACGCGGTGCGCATCGCCAACGACTCGCCGTACGGCCTGTCGGGCACGGTGTTCTCGCGGCGACGACGAGCGCGCCGCGGGCAGTCGCCGCGCGGATGCGGGTCGGCACGGTCAACGTCAACGGCGGCGTCTGGTACTCGGCCGACATGCCGTTCGGCGGCTACAAGCAGTCCGGCATCGGCCGGGAGATGGGGCTCGCCGGTTTCGAGGAATACCTGGAAACCAAAGCCATTGCCACAGCAGCGAATTAACTAAGCGAATCGAGGAGACGTCAGTGCGACTTTACGGAGATCAGTTCGAGGAGAAGGTGGCGATCGTCACCGGTGCCGGCGGCGGCATCGGCCAGGCGTACGCCGAGGCGCTGGCCCGCGAGGGCGCCGCCGTGGTCGTCGCCGACATCAACACCGAGGGCGCCCAGAAGGTCGCCGACGGCATCAAGGGCGAGGGCGGCACCGCGCTCGCGCGTGCGGGTCGACGTAGTCCGATCCCGAGTCCGCCAAGGAGATGGCCGCCGCGACGCTGTCCGAGTTCGGTGGCATCGACTACCTGGTCAACAACGCGGCGATCTTCGGCGGGATGAAGCTGGACTTCCTGATCACCGTCGACTGGGACTACTACAAGAAGTTCATGAGCGTGAACCTCGACGGCGCGCTGGTGTGCACCCGCGCGGTCTACCGCAAGATGGCCAAGCGGGGCGGTGGCGCGATCGTCAACCAGTCCTCCACCGCGGCGTGGCTGTACTCGAACTTCTACGGCCTGGCCAAGGTCGGCATCAACGGCCTGACCCAGCAGCTGGCCACCGAGCTCGGCGGGCAGAACATCCGGGTCAACGCGATCGCACCGGGGCCCATCGACACCGAGGCCAACCGGACCACCACGCCGCAGGAGATGGTCGCCGACATCGTGAAGAGAATTCCGCTGTCGCGCATGGGCGAACCGGAGGACCTGGTCGGCATGTGCCTGTTCCTGCTGTCGGATCAGGCCAAGTGGATCACCGGCCAGATCTTCAATGTCGACGGCGGACAGATCATCCGGTCATGAGGGTGAGGCGAGGCATGACGTGACAACGAACGTCAAGCTCGGCTACATCGGCCTGGGCAACATGGGCGCGCCGATGGCCAAGCGGCTGGTCGACTGGCCCGGCGGCCTGATCGTGTTCGACGTGCGCGCCGAGGCGATGACGCCGTTGGCCGAGAAGGGCGCCACTCTGGCCGACAGCGTGGCCGACGTCGCCAGCGCCGACGTCATCAGCGTCACGGTGCTCAACGACGAGCAGGTGCGCGATGTGGTCGGCGAGCTGGCGGCGCAACGCCAAGCCGGGCACCGTGATCGCGATCCACTCGACGATCAGCCCCGACCACCGCCGTCGAACTCGCCGAGCAGCTGGAGCCCAAGGGGATCCACGTCGTCGATGCGCCCGGTCAGCGGTGGCGGACGGGCAGCCAAGAAGGGTGAGCTGGCCACCATGGTCGGCGCGACCGATGAGGCGTTCGAGCTGATCGAAGGCGCCGTTCTCGCAGTGGGCTTCGCTGATCGTGCACGCGGGCGGGCCCGGCGCGGGGACCCGAATGAAGCTGGCGCGCAACATGCTTCACTACATCTCGTTCGCCGCAGCGTGCGAGGCGTCGAGGCTCGCCGAAGCCGGCGGGCTGAACCTGCAGGACCTGGGCAAGGTGGTGCGCCACACCGACGCCATCACCGGTGGTGCCGGGTCGATCATGTTCCGCGATGACATGAAGGCCATCGAGCCCGGACAGCTTCCTCTATGAGCCGTTCCTTCATGCGCGAATACTTGGCGAGAAGGACCTGAGCCTGGCGCTTGCGCTCGGCGAGGCCGCTCGATGTCGACCTCCCGCTGGCCGAGATCGCACTGGGCGGCCTCGCCGAGGGCCTTGGCGTGCCGCACAGCGACGACCACGAAGGAGTGATGCCATGGACGAGTTGCGCAAGAAGGGCCTCGAGAAGATGAACGAGGTCTACGGCTGGGAAATGCCGGACATGCCCGGCGAATACTTCGCGCTGACCGTCGACCACCTCTTCGGCACCATCTGGAGCCGACCCGGGCTGTCGATGCGGGACCGGCGGATGATGCTGATCGGCGTGCTGGCCGCCCAGGGCATGGAGGAACTGCTGGAGGTGCAGGCCAACGCGATCCTGCACAACGAGGAGATGACGCGGGAGGAACTGCGCGAGATCGCGATCTTCGTCACCCACTACGTCGGTTTCCCGCTGGGCTCGAAGGTCGACGGTGCGTTCAAGCGGGTGGTCGCCAAGCGCAAGAAGGCCGAGGAGAAGGGCGGGCGTGCACGCGCGAGGACAAGGCGAGGACAACGTCAACGACGCGGTCCAGATGCATGTGGGCAGGAACCTCCATGACAAGTAGGTATGCCGCGCTGTCGCGCGAGGAACTCGCGATCTGGTGCCCGAGCTGCTGCTGATCGGTCAGCTCATCGACCGTTCCGGAATGGGTTGGTGCATCAAACGCCTTCGGCCACGAGGAGATGCTGCAGATCGCGATCGAGGAGTGGATGGGCGTCCAGCCCGGTCTACACCAAGCGGATGCAGAAGGCGCTGAAGTACGAGGGCGACGACGTCGTCACGATCTTCAAGGGCCTGCAGCTCGACATCGGCGCCCCGCCCCAGTTCATGGACTTCCGCTACACCGTGCACGACCGCTGGCACGGCGAGTTCCACCTCGACCACTGCGGCGCGCTGCTCGACGTCGAGCCGATGGGCGAGGACTACGTGCGCGGCATGTGCCACGACATCGAGGACCCGACGTTCGACGCCACCGCGCGTCGCCACCAACCGCAAGGCGCAGATCCGCCCGATCCACCGGCCGCCGCGGATGCCCGCCGACCGGCACCCGCACTGCGCATGGACGGTGATCATCGACGAGTCCTATCCGGAGGTCGACGACCATCCCGGCGCTCGATGTCATCTGCCGAACCCGCGCCGCCAGAACCGAACTCGACCCGATCGACCCGAACGACGAAGGCCAGGCCGACTACTCGGGCCCGCTGGTGTCCGACGTCGACTTCGCTGCGTTCTCCCACTCGGCGCTGGTGCGCATCGCCGACGAGGTCTGCCTGCAGATGCACCTGCTGAACCTGTCGTTCGTGCTCGCGGTCGGCAAGCGCGCGGGCACCGACACCGAGCTCGCCACGACGATCTGCACCAAACAGCTCATCGGCATCGCAGGCATCGCCGCCGAACGCATCCATCGCGCGCTGGATCTGCCCGGCGGCGATCGAGGGCGCGGTCCGCACGCTCGAACTGCACCCGATGTTCAATCCGGCGGCATATGTGAACGCCGACGTTCGGGCCGGACGTCGTCGACGTGCGCAGGTCGCCGGCGCACGAGGACGGCGCATGGGTCTCGCTGGTCGCGCCGCGCGAGAAGCGCCCGCTGCAGGCGATCGTCGCCGCCGTCGACCCGCACCTCGACGTGGAGGTCGCGGGACGGCACGGACTGGACGGCGCGCGTCGATCGAGACCGACACCGCGGCAAAGGAATTGCCGCGAGGTCTCGGTTGTGCAAGTTCAGCGGCGGCGCCGTCGTTCGTGTTCGAGCCGAGGAGTCGCTTCCGCTTACTGTGGTGTGAGGGGCGGCGCCGGCCGCCCTCGATAGACTACAGAGGAGACAGATGTGTCGACCCCAACCAGTGCAGACGCAATTCTCGCCGAGACGATCACCATCACCGGCCACGGCGGCGACCCGATCGAGGCGTATCTGCGCCCGGCCCGCTGGCGGCCGGGCTCGCGCGGCGGCGTGGTGTTGATCCACCACATGCCCGGCTATGACCGGCGACCAAGGAGATGCGTCCGCCGGCTGCGCCGTCGGGGCTACGCACGCGTCTGCCCGAACCTGTACTCGCGCGAGGCTCCGGGCGCGAGCCCGGACGACGCCGCCGCCTCCGCCCGCGCCGCGGGTGGCGTGCCCGACCGAGCGGCCTGGTGGGCGATGTCGCGGGGCGGCGCCGCGTATCTGCGCGGCGCTGAACGGCGCCAACGGCAAGATCGGCGTGATCGGCCACTGCTCCGGCGGCCGGCAGGCCTTCCTGGCCGCCTGCTCGCTCCAGCTGGACGCGGCCGTCGACTGCTACGGCGCCTTCGTCGTCGAGCGACCCGCCGGACGGGTACGCCGCCGACCATGAAGCCGATGCTCGGACTCTGACGCCGAACCTGAGCTGCCCGCTGCTCGGCCTGTTCGGCGCCGATGACGACCGCTACCCGGCGCCGGAGGAGACGGCCCGGCTGGACGCCGAGCTCGACCCGGCTACGGCAAGGAGCACGAGTTCCACACCTACGAGGGCGCCGGGCACGCCTTCTTCGCCGTCGACCGCCCCAGCTTACCGGCCGGAGGCCGCGGTGGACGGCTGGCAGAAGATCAGCGACTTCTTCGGCCGGCACCTCGCCGCTTCCGCCCGCTGAACCCAACTGACCCGGAGGACCGGAGGTCCGCGATGTGCACCTATCTGACCGAGAAGATCGCCGTCGACGGCAGCGGCAAGGGCGCGCAGGGCTGGTTCGGGCTCACGCGAGGCGACCGTCTACGTCGACCACCCGGTACACGCGCCATACGGCCACACCGTGAACATCGACTTCCTCAACCCGGCGCTCGGTCCGTCGGCGCGGGTCGCGCTCGAGTTGACCGAGGAAACCGCGCTGGCGCTGGCGGCGGCGATTCACCGGGCCATCGCAGTCCGCCCCGGAGGGGCTGGCTTCGAAGGACCAGTAACCCCGGCTATGCCGGGCCGCTGACCCGCGCCATGTCCACCGCCGGTGCCACCCACCGGCGCAGGTATGCCCGCAACGCCTCACCCCGGCGGGGTGGACGGCCGGGATCGAGGACGAACGACTGGATGATCCGCAGCAGGTGTTCGGCGAGTTCGTCGAGCTCGGCGTCGGTGAAGCCGAGCGCCGGCCACGTCGACGTCGAAGCGCCGCAGCATCGAGTTCGCGAACTGCAGGGCGACGTCGGACGTCACCGACTCGGTGTGCGCGTTGGCTCGGCCGGGAACGATCAGCAGCCCGATGTGCTTGTCCTCCGGCAACCACTCGAGCGCCGTGGCGATGGCCTCGGTCACGGCTTCGACGGGATCGGTGATGCCCGCGCAGGTGCGCGGCCAGCCGGTCGAGGAAGCGTGCGGCCGCGTGCACTGCCGCGGCCACCAGCAGGGCGTCCGTGCTGGGGAAGTACCGGTACACCGTCTGCCGGGTGACACCGAGCGTGCGCGCCACGTCGGCGATGGAGAAGTCCGCGCCGCGGGCGTCGATCGCCTTGCCCGCCGCGTCGAGAATGCGGGTGATCGCCTCCTCGTCGGTGGCGGGCGTCGATCCGGACCAGCCGTGGGTACGCACGCTGGGATCCTAGCGCTAACCAGCCCGTCAACCTCCGTACGAGACCTGCAGCCGCTTGACCCCGTTGAGCCATCCCGACCGAAGCCGTTGCGGTTCAGCCAGTTTGGCGATGTCGGGAATCTGGTCGGCGATCTCGTTGAAGATCAGCTTGATCTCCATCCGGGCCAGGTTCGCGCCGATGCAGTAGTGCGCGCCGTTGCCGCCGAAACCGAGATGCGGGTTGGGGTCACGCAGGATGTTGAATTCGAACGGCCGGTCGAAGACGGCGTCGTCGTAGTTGGCCGAGCTGTAGAACAGGCCGACGCGCTGGCCCTCGCGGATGGTGACGCCACCGAGTTCGGTGTCGGCCAACGCCGTTCGCTGGAAGCAGTGCACAGGCGTCGCCCAGCGAACGATCTCGTCGGCCGCGGTCTCCGGGCGGTCGCGCTTGAACAGTTCCCACTGATCCGGGTTTTCGAAGAACGCGTTCATGCCGTGCGTCATGGCGTTGCGGGTGGTCTCGTTGCCCGCGACGGCGAGCAGGATCACGAAGAATGCGAACTCGACGTCGTCGATGGATCGCTTCGCCGTTGATGTCGGCCTGAACCAGCCGGGTGACGATGTCGTCGGCCGGGCAACGGCGGCGCTCCTCGGCCATGTGTAGGCGTAGCCCATCAACTCCGCATTGGCAGCGGCGTAGTCGGTCTCGAAGTCGGGATCGTCGGTGTTCATGATCGAGTTCGTCCAGTGAAACAACTTCTCGCGGTCCGCTTCTGGCACGCCCAACAGGTCGGCGATGGCCAGCAGCGGCAGGCTCATCGCGACATCGTCGACAAAGTTGCCTGACTCTTTTTCCGCGGCGGCGCGGACGATTTCGCGCGCCGCGACCGCGAGCTTCTCCTCCAGCGTGGCCACCGCCCGCGGTGTGAAGAGCCGGGACACGATCTTGCGCAACCGGGTGTGCTCGGGCGCGTCGTGGTTGATCAGTAGCGCCTTGGTCAGGTCCAACTGCTCGGCGGTGGTGCCGTCGGGCATGCGCATGACGGCACCCTTGCGATTGGTCGACCACAGGTCGCCGTTGCGGGAGATCGACTTGATGTCCTCGTGGCGGCTGATCACCCAGTAGCCGCCGTCGTCGAAGATCGACTCCCTCTGCTCGTTCCACCACACGGGCGCGGTCCTGCGCAGTTCGGCGAACTCGGTGACCGGGATGCCCTGGACCAGGATGTCGGGGTCGGTGAAGTCATATCCCTGGGGCAGGAGCGTTGGGGGCACCGCCCGCCCGGAGGGCAGGGGGACGACTTGGGGACTGGCGCCGCCCTGGCCGAAGGGACATGTGCTCTGCGTCATAGTTCGACCATACATTGTGATATCAAGTGTATGGCCGAGTGGGTTACCGCACCGGAACGGGAGGCGGGGCGCCGTCCTTGATCAGGCGTTCGCCGAGGTCGTAATCGTCGTCGGCGTTGAGGGTGAGCACCCCGACCGTGGCGCCGTCGCGCTCGTACCAGACCGTGAAGCCGTCGTCGCGAGGCAGCATCCGGCTGTTCCGGTAGCCGTCGCCCCACGCGTGGTACTTCACATCGGCATCGCCGATGGTCGTCCAAAAGCCGGGCACGCCATCCCATCCGGCGTCGACGCCGGCGGCGGCGGTGCCGGCGACCGCGCCGTGGTCGGCCGCGTCCTGCCAGTGCTCGACGGCAATTCGGCGCCCCGCGGACGTGTTGTAGGCCAGCGCCACGTCACCCGCGGCGAAGATGCCCGGCACCGACGTCGCCATATCGGGACCCACCACGACGCGCGACTGCTCGATGTCCAGTCCGGCTGCCTCGGCCAGGCCGCTTCGCGGTACGACGCCGGTGGCGGCGAGCACGACGTCGCAGTCGATCGTCACGCCGTTGTCCAGTCGCACGGCCGGGCCCTCATGCACGGCATCGACCGACACGCCGCCCACATAGCGCGCGCCGGCGGCCTCGACGAGCCTCAGGAGTTGTTCGCCGGCTGCTGCGCCGAGCCGAGCCTGCTGCGGAACACCTTCCGGCGCAACAAGAGTCACCGCAACGCCACGGTGAGCCAGCGATGCCGCCGCTTCGCAGCCGATGAAGCCGGCGCCGATGACGACCGCCGACCGCGCGCCCGAACTCGCTGTCCGCAACTGCTCGGCGTCCGCGAGCGAGCGCAATTGCAGCGCGTGCTCGCCGCCATCGACCGGAAGGGGTGACGGCTTGGCGCCGGTGGCCAGCACCAGGGCCGCGTAGGCGCGGCGGTCGCCGTCGATGACGACGAACTGCCCCGCGGGGTCGAGCCGGTCGATTTCGACTCCCGTGACCAGCTCGATGTCGTGGTCGGCGTACCAGGAGGGCGGATGCAACGCCACCTCGTCGGTTTCGCCGCGCAGGAAGTCCTTGCTGAGCGGCGGACGCTCGTACGGCACCGCGGGGTCCGCGCTGATGAGTAACACCGGCAGATCGGTGTTGTGCTTCCGGAAGGCTTCGGCGGCGCCGAGCCCCGCAGGTCCGCTGCCGATGACGATGAGACCCGGTTCAGTCATCGCGCCCGGATACCCGAAGGGCCACAGGTGTAATCGGCAGATCAGGGTGGGTTAGGGTGGGCACTTGTGCGCGTCCTGGTGATCGGATCCGGAGCCCGTGAGCACTCCTTGCTGCTCGCGCTGCGCCAGGATCCCGAGGTCGAGGCGGTGGCCGTGGCGCCGGGCAACGCCGGTACCGCAATCGTGTCCGACCAGTACGACGTCGACATCACCTCCGGGGAGGAGGTGGTGGGTCTGGCCCGGCGGATCGACGCCGACCTGGTCATCATCGGGCCCGAGGTGCCGTTGGTGCTGGGCGTGGCCGACGCGGTGCGCGACGCGGGCATTGCGTGTTTCGGTCCGACGAAGGACGCGGCGCGGATCGAGGGTGCCAAGTCGTTCGCCAAGGACGTGATGACCGCTGCCGGGGTGCGCACCGCGCGCAGCGAGATCGTCGACAACCCGGCGCACCTCGACGCCGCGCTCGACAGGTTCGGGCTGCCGGGGGTGATCCCGCCTGGGTGGTCAAGGACGACGGTCTGGCCGCGGGCAAGGGAGTGGTGGTGACCGCCGACCGCGATGCCGCCCGCGCGCACGCGGCCAGCCTTCTCGACGCGGGCCACCCGGTGCTGCTCGAGTCGTACCTCGACGGCCCGGAGGTATCGCTGTTCTGTGTGGTCGACGGCGAGACCGTGGTCCCGCTGCTGCCCGCACAGGACTTCAAGCGCGTCGGCGACAACGACACCGGGCCCAATACCGGAGGCATGGGCGCCTACGCGCCGCTGAACTGGCTGCCCGGCGACGTGGTCACGCAGATCGTCGATGGCATCGTCAAACCCGTTGCCGCCGAGATGGTTACGCGAGGAAGTTCGTTCTCGGGTCTGCTGTATGCCGGGCTGGCGATCACCTCGCGTGGCCCGGCAGTCGTCGAATTCAACTGCCGCTTCGGCGATCCGGAGACCCAGGCGGTGCTGGCGTTGCTGGAAAGCCCGCTCGGTCAGCTGTTGCGCGCCGCGGCCACCGGTCATCTGGCCGACCAGCCGCCGCTGCGGTGGCGCGACGGCGCCGCGGTCACGTTGGTGCTGGCCGCCGAGAACTATCCCGGCCGCCCCCGGGTCGGGGACGTGATCTCCGGCGCGGAGGCCGACGGCGTGCTGCACGCGGGCACCGCCCGCCGCGACGACGGAGCGATCGTGTCCTCGGGCGGACGGGTGCTGTCGGTGGTGGGAACCGGCCCCGACCTGACCGCCGCGCGTGCTGCGGCCTACGACCTGATGGACTCGATTCGCTTGCCGGGCAGCCACTTCCGCAGTGACATCGGCCTGGCCGCGGCCGAGGGCCGGATCAGCGTCTAGGCCGTGAGGAGCGGCGCCATCCACGTCAGTTCGGCAGGCAGTTGCGAACTCCAGAAGGCGCCGTCGTGTCCACCGGGCGAGAACCCGCCCGCGGGCGGACTGGGCAACTGGGCGATGAACTGTTTGGTCGCCGAATAGAACGGATCGCTGTTGCCGCAGTCGATCCGGATCGGAATGGAGCCGAGCTGCGGCAGGCCCCAGACGCTGTTCGCGGCGTAGTCGTCGGCGCCGTCGAACGCACCGGGAGCGGTCGCACCGGACGACGTCCACAACGCCGGGCTCACCGCGCAGATGGCCGCCGTGCGGGGCGCGCCCAGCCGCGCCCCGAGCAGCAGCGCGCCGTAGCCGCCCATGGACCATCCCAGGAATGCGACGCGCGAGGTGTCCAGTCCCTGCGATCCGAGCATCGGGATCAGTTCATCGAGGACCATGCCGCCGGAGTCCTCGCCGGACGCGCGCTTGTGCCAATAGCTTCCGCCGCCGTCGACGGCGACGACCGCGAAGGGCGGCAGCCCGGCCGCGACGGCCTCGGCCAGTCCCTGTTCCACGCCGCCGGCCATCACACCGTTCGCGTCCTGGCCCTTACCGTGCAGGGCGATGACCGGACGAAGCGGCGCGGTCTGGCCGGGCGGCCTGGCGATCGCCCAATGCGTGGGTACGCCGCCGCGGGCCGCGGACACGAACGAGCCGTCGGTGTAGGTAGCCGCCGCGGCCGCCGGCGCAGGTTCCAGCGGAGCCGGCGGTGCAAGTGGTGCGAGCGGGGCGCCGGCACCGGTCATCGAGACCTGCGGGCCGGCGACCGGGGCAGCGGGCTCGCGCAGCGCGGCACCCAATGCGAACGCGCCTGCCGCACCCGCGGCGGCGCCTGCGCCGAGACGCAGAATCGCGCGACGGCTCATTTCGGACATGCGGGCCATCATGCCATCGGCGATTCAGCGCCCGTGCAGAGGCGTTTCGATGATCGATCCGAACACCGCATCGAGAAGGTCGACCAACTCGGCAGGGTCGGTCGCGGACAGTGCGCGGGTGGCGACCACGCGGCGCATCAACAACACCCCCGCGATGACCGACAACATCACCTCGCTGCGCACCTGCCGGCCGGGCTCGGGAAGCTGGCGGGCGAGCCGGGCGCCGACGTGGCGTTCGATCCCGTCACGCAGGATCTCGGCGGCCCGCGGATTGGAGACCGACCGCAGCATGATCAGGAAGGGTTCCAGCCCGTCGGCGTCCGGTTCCGTCCTGGCGACCAGAGCGGCGGCGGAGTCGCGGGCCAGCGCCGCGGCGTCCTCGGCGATCACCTTGGGCGGCGCGAACGCGACCTCGACGGCCTCCGCGAACAGGTACTCCTTGGATCCGAAATACCGGTTCACCATCATCGCGGTGACGCCGGCGTCGCCGGCGATGTCGCGCACACCGACACCGTCGTAGCCGGAACGGGCGAAGTTGCGGATCGCCGACTCGAGGATCGCGTCGCGGGTGGCCGCGGCGTTGCGGGATCGTTTCGGTACCGGCGCCATGTCTCGACGGTAGGGAATAGAAGCCCCGAAGTCTACGTATGTATACCTGACAAAAGTCTACGACTGTAGATCACGGAGGTATGCGATGAATACGGGCAAGGTCTGGTTCGTCACCGGAAGCTCGCGTGGCTTCGGAGCCGAGTTGGTGCGCGCCGTGCTCGCCCGCGGCGACCGATTGGTCGCGACGGCGCGGCACCCCGAGCAGTTGCGTGCACTCGTCGACAGTCACGACGACCGGGCGCGGGTGTTCGCCCTCGACGTGACCGACGCCGAGGCCGCCGTCGCCGCAGTCGAATTCGCGGTCGCCGAATTCGGCCGGATCGACGTCGTGGTGAACAACGCCGGCTACGCCAACAGCGCGGCGATCGAGGAGATGGAACCGGGCGACTTCCGCGCCCAGATCGAGGCGAATCTGTTCGGCGTGGTCAACGTGACCCGCGCCGCGCTTCCCGTGCTGCGGAAGCAGAGATCCGGTGTCTTCGTCCAGTTCTCGTCCGTCGGCGGGCGGGTCGGCGGAACGCCGGGGATGGGCGCCTACCAGACCGCGAAGTTCGCCGTCGAGGGTTTCTCCGAAGTGCTCGCCAACGAGGTACGACCGTTCGGCGTCAACGTGATCATCGTCGAACCCGGCGCGTTCCGCACGGACTGGCAGGGCTCGTCGATGACGATGCGTGAACCGGGTCCGGACTATCGCGACACCGTTGGCCGGATACACGAATTTCGCCGCTACACCAACGGATCTCAGCCAGGCGACCCGGCCCGCGCCGCGGGCGTCATCATCGCCGTCGTCGACGATCCGCAGCCGCCGCGGCGGCTGCTGCTGGGCGGTGGCGCCGTCGAGCAGGCACTGGCGAGCGGCACTGAGCGCAATGAGGAAGCCCGGCGGTGGGCCGCGATCAGTCGCAGCGCCGACTTCCCTGAGTAAAGACTGATGATTAGCCGAAAGCGCTATGCCGCAACCCGGTGACTGGCAGCATGCTAGGCGTGACGGCAGCGGTCACTCCCAAGGGAGAACGTCGACGGTATGCGCTGGTCAGCGCTGCCGCTGACTTGCTGTGCGAGGGCGGCTTCGACGCGGTGCGGCACCGTGCCGTCGCGCGCCGCGCAGGGCTGCCCCTGGCGTCGACGACGTACTACTTCTCATCGCTCGACGATCTGATCGCAAAGGCTGTCGAACATGCCGGAAGCCGTGAGGCCGAGCAGTTGCGAAGCCGCGTCGCGACATTGTCGCGGCGACGCAGGGGCGCCGAATCGACGGCCGAGGTGTTGGTCGATCTGTTGGTCGGTGAGTCGCCGGAACAGCGGGTGAGTGAGCAGTTGATCAGCCGCTACGAGCGCTACATCGCGTGCGCGCGCCAGCCCGGACTGCGCGCAGTACAGCGAAATATTCTGCGGCAGCGCACCGATGCCGTGGTCGAGGTCGTGGAGCGGTCCGGTCGGTCGGTGCGGGCCGAATTGCTCACGGCGCTGGTGTGTGCCGTCGACGGGGCCGTGGTGGCGGCCCTCGTCGGCGACGGCGACGGCCCCCGCGCGACGGCACGGGCGACGTTGATCGACGTGATCGACGTGCTCGCGCCGTTCGACTGATTCGTCTCGCGGGTTTGCCATCTTCGCGTTCTGGCTACCTGGCTGCGAATGAACATCACCGGACTTCTCGATGGCGCCCTCGACCGCTCGGTCGTGCTGGGCTACACCAAAATCGGTCCGCGCGTCCGTCGGCTCTGGTGGCCCGACGACCCCCGCCCGAATGCCATGGCGGGCAAGCGGGTAGTGGTCACCGGTGCCACGGCCGGTATCGGCGAGGCGATCGCCGCCGGATTCGCCCGACTCGGCGCCACGGTCCATCTGCTCGGACGTATCGAGGAGAAGGTCGCACACAGCGCAGGCGCGATCCGTGGCGCCGTGTCCGGCGCGACGGTGATCGAAGAGGTCTGCGACGTCGCCGATCTGGACGCCGTGCGCGCGTGGACCGACGATCTGTCGGGTCGTATCGATGCCCTGCACGGCCTCGTGCACAACGCCGGCGCGATGCCCAAGGAGCGCGTCGAGACACCTCAGGGTCACGAAACGCAGCTGGCGTGCCACGTCCTCGGCCCGCATCTGATGACCGAACGACTTCTTCCGCTGCTGCGTAACGCCGGTGGCGCATCGGTGTTGTTCATGTCCTCCGGTGGCATGTACACCGCACCGTTGTCGGCCGACGACCTCGAGTCGGAATCCGGCGGTTACAGCGGCGCGCGCGCATACGCCCGGACCAAGCGGATGCAGGTAATCCTCGCCGAAGGGTGGGCGCAGCGGCTGGCCGGAGCCGCCCGGTCGGCGACATCCGGCACGGCAGCCGATGTCCGTGTCGAGAGCATGCACCCGGGTTGGGTCGAGACACCCGGCGTGGCCGAGGCCCTCCCCACGTTTCAGAAGCTGACCCGGCCGCTGCTGCGCGACACCGCGGACGGCGCCGACACCGCCGTGTGGCTCGTCGCCACCAGACCGGTGTCGCGGGCGGGGCACTTCTGGCACGACCGGGCGCAGCGGCCGACGACCGTCGGATGGCAGCGCTCCGAGGACCCCGCGGTGGTGGCGCGTTTCCTGGACCAGGTGTCGGCAATGACCAAAACGACCAGTAATTGGGTCGGTTTGGCCATCTAATAGAGAGGGAACTCACAGCCAACCCTCAGGGAGGCGACATGTCGCGGCCGGCAACCACCGAGAAGCAACCCGAACTGAAACGGGTGATGGGTCCAGGCCTGCTTCTACTGTTCGTGGTCGGAGACATCCTCGGCACCGGGGTATATGCGCTGACCGGCGACGTCGCCGCCGAGGTTGGCGGGGCGGCGTGGCTGCCGTTCCTGGTCGCGTTCCTGATCGCCACCGTCACCGCGTTCAGCTATCTGGAGCTGGTCACCAAGTACCCCCAGGCGGCCGGGGCTGCGCTGTACGCGCACAAGGCATTTGGCATCCAGTTCGTGACGTTTCTGGTGGCGTTCGTGGTGATGTGTTCCGGCATCACGTCGGCGTCCACCGCCGCGCGCACCTTCGCGTCCAACTTCTTCAAGGGCTTCGACTTCAGCTGGGGCACAGCCGGTGTCGTGGTGCTGGCACTGTTCTTCATGACCGCCCTGGCGCTGATCAACCTGCGCGGCGTGGGCGAGAGCGTCAAGCTCAACGTGTTCCTGACGATCATCGAGATCACCGGTCTGCTGGTGGTGATCCTGGTCGGCATGTGGGCGTTCACCGGCGGCGGCGACGTGGATTTCTCCCGCGTCGTGGCGTTCGACACCGCCGAGGACAAGAACGCGTTCATGGCCGTCACGGCGGCGACCTCGCTGGCGTTCTTCGCGATGGTGGGCTTCGAGGACTCGGTGAACATGGCCGAGGAGACCAAGGACCCGGTCAAGATCTTTCCCAAGATGCTGCTGTCGGGCCTGACCATCGCGGGCATCGTCTACATCCTGGTGTCGATCGTGGCCGTGGCGCTGGTGCCGGTCGGTGAACTGGAGGCCAGCGACACCCCGCTGGTGGAGGTGGTCAAAGCCGGGGCGCCGGGACTGCCGATCGACAAGATCTTGCCGTTCATCACGATGTTCGCGGTGTCGAACACGGCGCTGATCAACATGCTGATGGCCAGCAGGCTGATCTACGGCATGGCCCGCCAGCACGTCCTGCCACCGGTGCTCGGCCGGGTGCATCCGCGCACCCGCAGCCCGTGGGTGGCCATCCTGTTCACCACCTCGATCGCCTTCGGCCTGATCATCTACGTCACGGCGTTCGCCAACGACAAGGCGATCAGCGTGCTCGGGGGCACCACATCGCTGCTGCTGCTGGCGGTGTTCGCCGTCGTCAACGTCGCGGTGCTGGTGCTGCGCCGGGATGTGCGAGAGGCCGGCGGCCACTTCAAGACCCCGACGGTGCTGCCGGTCATCGGATTCATCTGCTCGGTGTACCTGGTGACACCGCTGTCCGGCCGGCCCGCTCAGCAGTACCTGCTCGCGGGCATCCTGGTCCTCATCGGCATCGTGCTGTTCTTCGTCACCATGGCGATCAACAAACAGCTCGGCGTCCGCGACGCGGGCATCACCGATCCGACGCATCTCGGCGACGCACCGGACTGATTCTGCTGGGTTGTGAAGCCGCAGCGCTGGGTTGATCAGCCCTGCCTGTGCAGTGTGAGGGCGCACCGTAGTCGGTGAGGGTGACAAGAGGCGCCTTCGGTCTCTGGGTTGTGCACAGTTGCGGTTTCATCCACAGCCCAGAGCCGGGTTTTTGCACCTGGGCGATTTGGTCGCAGAGCCCACCTAGATTCGTACGTATGTTCGATGATTTGGTGGCGGCCGCTCAAGGTGCCGGTGGTGCTGGGGAGTGGGGTCGGGTGGAGAACGCGGCCTGTGCCCGAAAGCTGGCCGCGATCGCTGACCTGCTCGAGACCCGGCTGGCCGCGAAGGGTAGCGCCGAACGGGAGCAGTGGTGTCTGGACAATTGGGACGCGGTGTGCGCCCAGATCGCCGCGGCATTGCACGTCTCGGTGGGGGTGGCGTCGCATCAGCTGATGCTGGCCCAGGCGTTACGCGAACGACTGCCCCGGGTGGCCGAGGTGTTTGCGGCTGGGTTGGTCTCGTCTCGGCTGATCGCCACCATCGTCTACCGCACCGGGTTGATCACCGACCCCAATGCCCGCGCGAAGGTGGATGCCGAGTTGGCCGGGCTGGTGGTGGTGTGGGGGCCGCTGTCGGTCGCCAAAACCGAGCTGGCCATCGACGAACTCGTGCAGCGCCACGACCCCTACGCGTTGCGGCGGGTGGAAACCAGCATCCGGGGCCGCCACCTCGACATCACCCCCGACGCCGACGGCACGGCCGGGGTGGAGGGGGTGTTGCTCGGCCACGACGCCGCCGCCCTGGATCAGCGGCTCGACGCGATGGCCGCCACGGTATGCGCCGGTGATCCGCGCACCGCCCAGCAGCGTCGCGCCGATGCGATGGGAGCCCTGGGCCGCGGCCACACCGCCGCTCTTGGGTGCCTGTGCGGCAGCCCCGACTGCCCCGCCGCAGACGGAGACGGTGCCGGCCGGTCGGCATCGTTGGTGGTGCATGTCATCGCCGAGGCCGACAGCCTGACCGATGACACCCCGGTCGCCCTGGATGGGCAAGAACCGCCGCGCGCGCACGACGCGAACCCGCTGCGGGAGCAGACCCTGGCCCAGGCGCTGGCCCCCGACGCCCCGACCGGCACTGCCCACACGAATCCGGCGCTGATTGTGGGGAGTGGGGTGCTGCCCGCCCCCCTGTTGGCAGCCAAAGTCAGGCCCATTGCCACCATTCGGCGGGTGATCCATCCCGGTGACGCGCCACCCGAACCCCGGTATACGCCCTCACCGGCGTTGGCCGATTTCATCCGTTGCCGGGATCTGACGTGTCGGTTCCCGGGCTGTGACGAACCGGCCTACAACTGCGATTTGGACCACACCATCCCCTATCCGTGGGGGCCGACGTGTGCCTCCAATGTGAAATGCCTCTGCCGGAAAAACCATCTCCTCAAAACCTTCTGGGGCGGCCACGACGGCTGGCGGGAGCGCCAGTTGCCCGACGGCACCATCGAGTGGGCCGCTCCGGATGGGCGCACCTACACCACCCATCCCGGCAGCCGGCTACTGTTCCCCACCCTGTGCACACCCACGGCACCGGTCGATCCCCGACTGGCCACCACGATCCGCATCGACCCCGGCCGCGGCCTGAAAATGCCCCGCCGCACCCGCACCCGCGCCCAACACCGCGCCGACTACATCACCGCCGAACGCGCCCGCAACAAGGAACTGTCCGAGAATCCCGGAAATGATTGCGGCAACGCCTATTTCCCGCCCCGGCCGCGACCCGCAGCCGACAATGACCCGCCACCGTTCTAGATGACGACGCACCGACTAACTGTCGCCATTGCGGAGCCGCTTGAGCCGGTTCTGCAGCAGCGCCATCCGGTGCGCATTGCCGTGCAGGCGCAGGTAGCGGTCCCCGAACACCGCCAGCAGCGCGTCGTCGAGGCGGCGCACCGCGCCGGCCGGGTAGCGATAGCCCATCGCCCGGTTGATCGCGTCGGCGTCCACACCGTCGAGCAGGGAGGTCAGCTCGTCGAGCGAGGTGATGCCCAGTTCGAGCAGCAGCCCCGAGATCCAGGCGTAGTGGTCGGTGCGCGACCAGCCGGCGTCGGCGTACCGGTTGCCCAGGTAGGTGGCCAGCACAGGGGTGGCGATCCGGGGATCGATCGACGCATCGGACTCGTCGTCGGTCATCTCGTCGTCGGTCATCGTCACCCGCAACCGCTCGCGGATGGCGGTGAACTCGCGGTCGGCGAGTTCGAGCAGCCCGGCCGCCAGCGTGAACCGGCGATCCAGATCGGGCACGTGCTCGGCGGGGATCGAGCCCTTGTACCGGATGTCGTGCTCGAACTCCGCCCACGCGTGTTGCAGCACCGTGCGGATCTGGATGGATGCCGGCTGCTGCTCACCTTCCACACCGACCAGCAGGTGCCGGCTGGCATAGCCCCACCGGCCTTCGCGGGCGGTCTGCAGCCCCATGTCGCGGTCGTCGAGCAGGCGCATCTCATCGGCAAGCAGCGTGGCGACCGCATCGACGTCCTCGCGGAGATAAGTGATCACCCGCAGCCCGATCTGATCGGTGATCTCCACTAGTGGGTCGCTGAAGAGCCGCCGTCCGTCCACGGCGCGCTCGGCCTTGGCCGCGAACGACTCGACGCTCTTGGTCCGCGCGGTGATGCTCAGGTAGTTGATGCCCGCGTCGTCCAGCAGCGCCGTCACCAACTCGAGGTAGTGGTGGGTGGCCTCGACGAGGGCGGGACGTCGTGCCTCGTAATCGGCGATGGCGGTCCGCACGACGGGCGGAATCGGTTCGGCCGGTTGCGGAGTCAGCCCGGCGGGCAGCGACGGGGTGAGGATGTACCCGGTGTCGGCGTCCCCGTACACGGTGACGTCGTCGGGTCGACGGACGGAATAGCGCGCGACGTAGGCGCACAGCACCGCGTCGACCGGATCCTCGACGCGGCGCAACTCGCTCTTGCGGGTCGCGGTCTCGGCCGCGCGGCGGAGCCGTCGCCAGTCGTCATGGTGCGCGACGCGGAGTGCGACGTCGCGGTCCTGGAGTGCCTCGATCAGGTCCATCAGCTTGAGCAGTTCGGAGCGGAGTTTTTCCACGTTGCGCCCGGGCTTGGCCTTGTACTTCAGCGTCCGGCCCAGGTGGAACAGCGCCACCGACGCGGCGTGCGGGTACACCTCGAGAGCGCGGCGGGGGCGCGCCGAGGACGGGTCGAGGTCGAGGTCGAGCGCGGCGGCCAACCGTCCGCCCCGAGTGCCGTCGGCGAACTCGGGCTTCCCGGTGTTGGAGGGGTGCGCGCCGGATTGGAAAGCGCGGAAGTCTTTGTTGAGAGCGGCCTCGCACGGCCGGTTGCCGGTCGGGTTGGTGACGATCAGCGGGGCGTCGATGCCGACCACGCAGTCGTCGCCGACGAACGGGGTGATCGACCCGAGGATGCTGTCGTCGTCGGTCTGCGCGGACAGGTGGACGAGTTCGCCCTCATCGTCCACGACGGCAACGCCCGTCGGCTTGCGCTCACCCCACGCGAGATCGAGTCCGACGAAGTACACATCGGCTAGCTTGCCTCACCCGGACCGTAAGCTGTGTGTCTGTGGCGATCCCCAACGTGCTGGCCAATCGGTATGCCGGCGACGAGATGGTGGCGATCTGGTCGCCCGAGGCCAAGATCGTCGCCGAACGCCGGCTGTGGCTGGCGGTGCTGAGGGCCCAGGCGGAACTGGGTGTCGGTGTGCCGGACGCGGTGGTGGCCGATTACGAGCGGGTGCTCGACGAGGTCGATCTCTCATCGATCGCCGCGCGCGAGCGGGTGCTGCGTCACGACGTCAAGGCCCGCATCGAGGAGTTCAACGCCCTCGCCGGACACGAGCATGTGCACAAGGGCATGACCAGCCGTGACCTCACCGAGAATGTCGAGCAACTGCAGATTCGCCGGTCGATGGAACTCGTCCACGCCCACGGGGTCGCCGTGGTGGCGCGGCTGGCCGAGAAGGCGATCAGCTACCGCGGCCTGGTGATGGCGGGCCGCAGCCACAATGTCGCCGCACAGGCCACCACGCTGGGGAAGCGATTCGCGTCGGCGGCCGAGGAGATGTTGATCGCGCTGCGCCGGCTGCGCGACCTGATCGACCGCTATCCGCTGCGGGGCATCAAGGGCCCGATGGGCACCGCGCAGGACATGCTCGACCTGTTCGACGGCGATACCGCGCGGCTGGCCGAACTCGAAACGCGGGTCGCGGAATTCCTGGGCTTCACCGAGATCTTCACCAGCGTCGGGCAGGTCTATCCCCGGTCGCTGGACCACGACGTCGTCTCCGCGCTGGTGCAGGTCGGTGCGGGCCCGTCGTCGCTGGCGCACACCATCCGGCTGATGGCGGGCCACGAACTGGTGACCGAGGGATTCGCCCCCGGGCAGGTGGGTTCGTCGGCGATGCCGCACAAGATGAACACCCGTTCGTGTGAGCGCGTCAACGGCCTCCAGGTGGTGCTGCGCGGTTACGCATCGATGGCGGCCGAACTGGCGGGCGCGCAGTGGAACGAGGGCGACGTGTTCTGCTCGGTGGTGCGGCGGGTCGCCCTGCCCGACGCGTTCTTCGCGATCGACGGGCAGACCGAGACGTTCCTGACCGTGCTCGACGAGTTCGGCGCGTATCCGGCGGTGATCCAGCGGGAGCTCGACCGGTACCTGCCGTTCCTGGCCACCACGCGGATCCTGATCGCCGCGGTGCGCGCAGGCATGGGCCGCGAAACCGCGCACGAGGTGATCAAGGAGCACGCCGTCGCGGTGGCGCTGGCGATGCGCGAGCGGGGCGCCGAGCCCGACCTGCTGGACCGGCTGGCCGCCGACCCGCGGCTGCCGCTGGACCGGCCGGCGCTGGACGCCGCGCTGGCCGACAAGCAGGCCTTCACTGGCGCGGCGGGCGATCAGGTCGACCGCGTGGTCGATGCGGTGGACGACTTGGTCGGCCGGTACCCGGAGGCGGCCAAGTACACGTCGGGCGCGATTCTGTGACGCTGGCCGGCGCGCTTGCCCGGATCGACTTCACGGATCTGGACAACTTCGCGTCGGGCTTCCCGCACCACCTGTTCGCCGTCCACCGGCGCGAGGCACCGGTCTACTGGCACGAACCGACCGCCAACACGCCCGACGGCGAAGGCTTCTGGTCGGTGGCCACCCACGCGGAAACGCTTGCGGTGTTTCGTGATCCGGAAACATTCTCGTCGGTGACGGGTGGGTCGCGGCCGTTCGGCGGGACGCTGCTGCAGGACCTGTCCATCGCCGGTCAGGTCCTCAACATGATGGACGACCCGCGACATTCGCAGATCCGCCGACTGGTCGGTTCCGGCCTGACGCCGCGGATGATCCGTCGCGTCGAGGACGATCTGCGGGCCCGGGCGCGTGGCCTGCTCGATGAGGTGATGGCGGGCGCGCCTCTCGACTTCCTCGTCGACATCGCCGCCGAACTGCCGATGCAGATGATCTGCATCCTGTTGGGAGTGCCTGAATCCGAACGGCATTGGTTGTTCCGCGCCATCGAACCGCAGTTCGACTTCGGGGGCTCGCGCAAGGCTTCCATCGGGCAGATGTCCGTCGAGGAGGCCGGCTCCCGGATGTATTCCTACGGCCTGGAGCTGATCGCGTCGAAGCGCGAGAACCCGACCGACGACATGCTGTCGGTCGTCGCGAACGCCACGGTCGACGACTGGTTCGTCTGCGCCGCTGCCGGAACTGGAGCTGTACCTGTTCTTCAGCCTGCTGTTCAGCGCGGGGGCGGAGACGACGCGCAACGCGGTCGCGGGTGGGCTGCTGGCGTTGGCCGATCATCCTGGCCAATTGCGGGCGACTGCGTGCGGATCTCGGGCTTCTACCGACGGCGGTCGAGGAGATGGTGCGCTGGACCTCTCCGTCACCGTCGAAGCGGCGTACCGCCACCCGCGACGTGGAACTCGCCGGATGCGAGATCGAGGCCGGCCAGAAGGTCCAGATCTGGGAGGGTTCGGCCAACCGCGACGAGTCGGTGTTCGCCGACCCGGACACTTTCGACATCGGCCGTAAACCGAATCCGCACTTGGGCTTCGGTTACGGAGTGCATTACTGCCTGGGTGCCAACCTGGCCCGGCTGGAGCTACGTGTGCTGTTCGAGGAGCTGCTGGCCCGGTTCTCGTCGGTAGAGGTGGTCGAGCCACCGGAGTGGACCCGCAGCAACCGGCACACCGGAATCCGCCATCTGGTGGTCGAGTTCGGCGCGTGAGGCCGGACGTATTCGCCGCGGTGATGGCGACCGGCATCGTGTCGATCGCCGCCGCGGATCACGGCTATCGCCGCATCAGCGTCGCCCTGTTGGTACTGGCCGCGGTGGGCCTGCCGGTGTTGGCCGCCGTGGCTGTGGCGGCATGGCGGCGGACGCCGCTGGACCTCACCGAACCCGAGATCCCGTTGCAGCTACTGACATTCGTCGCAGCGTGTGCGGTCGTCGGCTCGCGGCTGAGTTGGTCGCCCTACGTGCACAGGTCGCTGGCCGTCATCGGGCTGTTGGCGTGGTCGGTGTTGTTGCCTTTGGCGGCCAGGGCGATGTGGCGGCACCGATGGACGGGATTGCGCGACCGCGCCCGCGGGGGCGGCGAACTGGTGAGCGTGGCGACCTCCGGCCTGGCCATCATGGCGGCAGATCTCGCCATGCCGGGGCCGGCCGTCGGACTGCTGGCCGCAGCGCTCTGCCTGTACGTCGCGATGACCGCTCTGGTGCTGTGGCGGGCGGCGCACGACCCGTCGGCCCCGGAGCTGCTGGCGCCCGACATGTGGATATTGATGGGCGCGGCGGCGATCGCAACACTGGCCGGTGACCACATATACGCGGCGGGTGTCGACGGCGTTCGCCCGGTCACCGTCGTCACGTGGGTCGTCGCCACCGCGTGGATCCCGCCGTTGATCCTCGTCGGTCTGCAACGTATTCGCCGGCGTCGCGAGCTTGCACCCGGGACGTGGTGGGCGGCCGTGTTCCCGCTGGGCATGTACTCGTCGGCCACCTTCGCGACGGCCGTCGAAACCGGCTGGCGCGCACTGGTCACGGTGTCGCTGGTGTTCCTGTGGATCGCGCTCGCGGCATGGACGGCGACGCTGGTCGGGGCGGCCGGCAAATTCCTCACCCGGCGCCGCGGTGATCCCATGCCGTCGACATGAACTTGTCCTCGGCGAAGCGACGTTGAGGATAGGCATGAAGCGTTTCGATCTGACCGATCTGGCAGTGCCGGTGATCGCTGCGCCGATGGCCGGCGGGCCATCGACGCCCGAGCTTGCCGCCAGTGTGACCAACCACGGTGGCCTGGGGTTCATCGCCGGTGGTCTGCTGAGTGCGGAAGCGCTCGCCGGTCAGTTGCTCGCCACCAGGGGGCTCACCTCGGGGCCGATCGCGGTGAACCTGTTCGTACCCCAACCGCGTACCGGCGCCACCGCACAGTGGACGGGCTATGCCGCCGCGCTCGCCGACGAGGCACAGCGGTACGGGGTGACGCTCGGCGAGCCGCGGTACGACGATTTCCAGTGGCAGGCCAAACTCGATGTGCTGCAGGACGTCAGACCCGAGGTGGTGTCCTTCACGTTCGGTCTGCCGTCGATGGTCGAGTGCAGCCGGTTCAAGGAGTCCGGCAGCACGGTTCTCGCCATGGTGACGTCGGTGCCCGAAGCCCGGCAGGCGATCGCCGTCGGGGTCGACGCTCTCGTGGTGCAGGGGCCCAAGGCCGGTGGCCATCGCGGCACATTCGAAGCCACGGCGGTGCTGACCGACGAATCATTGGACGAGCTCGTCACCGAACTGGCCGCGGACGGCGAAGTTCCGATTGTGGCCGCGGGTGGGCTCGCGACGGCCGCCGACGTGCGCCGGGTGGTCGCCGCCGGTGCGGTTGCCGCGCAATGCGGGACGGCGTTCCTGCTCGCGCAGGAAGCCGGGACGGCTCCCGTGCACCGCGCGGCGCTCACCAGTCCCGAATTCAGCGAAACAGTGCTCACCCGCGCATTCACCGGCCGCTACGCCCGCGGGCTCCGTAACCGATTCATCGACACGCATGAGGCGGAGGCGGTGTTCGGCTTCCCTCAGGTCGCCATCATGACCGCCCCGCTGATCGCCGCCGCCGCCCAGGCCGGCGACCCGCACGGCTTCAGCCTGTGGGCAGGCAGCGAATTCCGCAGCGCCAAACGGGCTTCCGCCGCCGAGATCATCGCGGAGCTGGGTCAGCTGGTGCCACAACGTAGCTAGATCACCGTGCTGACGCGTTCCTCGACCCCGAGAAGGGCCTTGCCGAGAACCTCGAGTCCGACGTAGGCGTTGAGGCCGGCATGTCGGGCCGCCGTGCTCGCGTCGCGCCAGATCTGTTGCATCGGGCTCACTTTGGCGAAACTTCCCGCGCCGTGCACGTTCACCAGGACATCGATCGCGCCGAGGACCTGTTGAGCTGCGTAACCGCACTCCGCCATCGCGCGGGCGCGGATGTCGTGGCCGCTCTTCGTGCCGTGCACGACGTCGCCGTCCACGATGTCGGCGACGTGGTAGGCATGCAGCCGCGCGGTCTGCAACTTCAGTGCCGCCTCGGCGATCTGCACCTGTATCCCGACGGAGTCACTCTGGCGGGCGAAGAACGTATGCGCCAATGGCTTTTCCCTCGCAGCCATGATCGCGAGGTCCAGCGCACCTTGCCCGAGCCCGAGGATCGGCGCGAACAGGAGCAGCGGGCCGAACGGCACGAAATCCATTGTGTACAGGCTGGTGTCGGCGGCCGTCGCCGGTCCGCGGAGCAACTCTTCAGCGCGCACAGTTCTGTGCTCGGGGATGAACACCTCGTCGGCCACAAGCGTGTTGCTGCTCGTCCCCCGCATCCCGACGGTGTGCCAGGTGTCCTCGATGGTGAGGTCACCGATCGGGGCCATGCACATCAAGGGGTCGGCTCCGACACTGCCGTCGGGGACGATCACGCCCAGGACGGCCCATTGCGCGTGGGCCGATCCGGAGGCATACGGCCAGCGGCCACTGACGCGTAGACCCCCGTCCACACGCCGAGCGGGCGTAGGCCTCAGACTGCCCGCAAACTGCACGTCGGGTCCCGGACCGAAGATTTCCCGTTGCGCGCGTTCGGAGAAGTGGCCCGCCACCCATTGCGATCCCGCCACGATGCCGACCTGCCACGCGCCCGCGCCGTCGGCCTCGCCGAGGGCTGCCAACACCTCGACCACGGTTCGGACGTCGGCCTCGAAGCCGCCGAAACGGGTGGGTGTGAGCAGTCGAAACAACCCCGCGTCGGCCAGCGCCGAGATGACGCTGTCGGGCAACCGCCGGTTCGCGTCGGCATCGGTCGAATGCCGGCGCAGCGCAGGGTGCAATGCGACCGCCCGTGCCACGAGTTCTTCACGAGTCGGTACGGAAGACCGCGCGGCTGAGGTCATGAGGTTCCTCTCGGAGAGCGGACTGCCTTCCACTTGACCAACGGCGAAGAACGCGGAGTTCTGTCGACGACCGTCGTGTGATGTGTGTCACCGGTGGGCAGTGGGAAACCGCCGGCTCGCGGTGCGTCTTAACCACTGTGTCCGAGAGTGTCGTGGACGAGATCCGGATCCGCCGAATGAATGTGGACGACCTGGCCGAGTGCGGGCGGATCTGTTATGGGGCGTTCGCCTCGATCGCCGACCGCCACGGCTTCCCACCCGATTTCGCTTCTGTCGCGGAGGCGACGGCAGCGGTATCGCACCTCGCCGCCCATCCCGACTTCTTCTCGCTGCTGGCCGAGCGAGAGGGACGGGTGGTCGGGAGCAACTTTCTGGACGAGCGGTCGGTGATCCGCTCCGTCGGCCCGGTGACGGTCGACCCCGAACAACAGAACCGCGGGACAGGCCGGGTCCTGGTAGACAAGGCGTTGGAGCGCGCCGCACAGCGGGAGTCTCTCGGCGTGCGACTGCTCCAGGCCGGCTATCACAGCCGGTCGTTGAGCCTGTACACGAAACTGGGATTCGATGTGCGGGAGTCGTTCGCGACCGTGAACGGGGCGCCGCTCGACCTTCGCACTCCGGGTCGTGCTGTTCGGCCTGCCACCGATGCCGACGTCGCCGCCTGCAATTCGGTGTGCGCCGGGGTGCACGGCCATGACCGGGGTGGTGAGTTGGCCGACGCCGTCGCGCAAGGCGCGGCCAGCGTGGTGGAGCGTCGGGGCCGGATCACCGGTTACAGCACCGGAATCGGATTTTTCGGCCACTCGGTCGCGGAGACCGACGACGATCTTGCCGCGTTGATAGCCGCCGCACCCCGTTTCGGCGGATCCGGATTCCTGGCGCCGATGCGCAACTCCGAATTGCTGCGCTGGTGTCTCACCCACGGCCTGCGCATCACGCACACGATGAACCTGATGACAATCGGCTTTTACCAACAGCCGCGCGGCGCATACCTGGCGTCGGTGGGCTACTGACCACGCTCGGCGTCGACGCGGTCACGCACCGCGGGTACCACCTCGTGCGCGAACCGTTCGATGACGTCTGCCGACTGCGCGCGATAGAGCAGGAAAACGCTGATGCCCTGGGTGAGAGCCGGTTCGGCGAGTTGCTCCGCGCTGAAATCCGGCTCGATGTTGTAGCCCCGGGCGTACCGCGGCCGGTGACCGCCCCGAGGCGGTTGCGGCGTCGTCGATGATGCTGTTGGCCGCTCCCAGCGCCTCCGGTGGGCAGGCCGGTGAACTGGGGATCCAGCCGTCGGCGACCCGGCCGGTGAGCCGCAGCATCCTGGACTGGTATGCGCCCAGCCAGATCTCGACGTTTCCGGCCGCCGCCGGATGAGTCGACGCGCCCACGAGTTGGTAGTACCGGCCGGTGAAGTCGACCGTCGGCCCGGCGCTCCACAGTGATCGGATGACCTGTACCGCTCTTCGAGCGCGTCGACGGATTCCTTGGCGTTGCGCCGCGGGCCGCCCTCGGCGACGATGCCGTCCCACAACTGCTGCGCACCCGTTCCGAGACCGACCCGCCTGGTGCACGTGGCGATCGCCGTCAGCAGGCAGCGGCTCGATCATGGTGCCGAACTTCAGCGGGTGTCCGCAGTCGGCCACGTGTCAGTGCCCCGCGCTCTGGCCGCCATCGACGTGCAGGATCTCTCCGGTCACGAATGGTGCGTTCTCGAGAAAGACGATCGCGTCCACCACGTCGCCGGTCTCACCCATCCGGCCCAGCGGGTGCGTCTCGGCGAGCATCTCATGAAGCTCCGGCGGGTTCATCGGCGTCTTGATGGCTCCGAGTGAGACGGCGTTGACCCGGATCCCCTGTGCCGCGTATTCGATGGCCAGTGCCTTGGTCGCCGCGACGAGCCCGCCCTTCGTCAACGAGGCGAGTGCGGCCGGAATGGTCGCGTCGGCGCGGTCGACCAGGCTGGTCGAGACATTAACGACGTGGCCGACGTGGCCCGCGCCGTCGTTGTCCAGCATTGCCGCCACCGCGCTGCGGGTCAGTTCGAAGAAGCCGCGCAGATTGACCCCGACGATCGCGTCGAAATCATCGTCCGAGTAATCGGTGAACGGCTTCGGGATGAATATCCCGGCATTGTTGACCAGCGTGTCGACCCGGCCGAACTCGTCCAGCGCGCCGTCGATCACCCGCGCGCCGGCACCCCGCTCGGATACGTCGGCAGCGACGTTGAGCACATCGGTATCGGTTGAACTGCCGATGGAGCGCGAGACGGCGACGACGGCGTAGCCGAGTTTTCGATACGCATCGACCAGCGCCGCTCCGATGCCCTGTGAAGCTCCGGTGACGACAGCTACCTTTTTCGATTGCGTGACCACGCTAATCGATTCCCGTCCTGCGGAAATTCACTGCCGAGGCGGATTGGGCACGCGGCGGATGCGCACACCCGCGGCCCGCAGCTCGAGTGCCGCCAGGCCGCGGATCGCGATCGTGTCGTAGTTGCGCCAGGCGCCCACCGGATCGGGGGTGATCTCGGCGAGTTTGGCCAGCGGGCGGTTGGCCAGGGCCCGCAGTGCGAGCAGTTGCTCGCCGGCGGCGGTCGACGCCAGCGTGACGGCGGTCCACTTCCGGGTGAAGAACCTGATGCGCAGGAACAGCCACGGCATCGCCAGCGCAAGGATCGGCGGCGCGGCGACCGCAAGGGCCAGCAGCCACGCCAGCCAGCTCGCGGTGGTGTCGAGGTTGTGTCCCGCGCCCGCGATGTCGCGTGCCGCGCTGGCCGCGCCGCTCAGCGACGAGCTCACCGCACCACCGATCAACGGCACCTGACCGGCGTTGCTGCCCGCCGAGTCCAGATTGTGGGCGATGCCCGTTGCCCCGGTGTTGACCTGCCCGCCGAACTCGGCGACCGCCGCCACGGCGTCGTACACGGCCATTCCGACAAACACCCAGATGGCTGTCCAGATGAGGACCACGACATCGCTGACCAGCTGCGTGAGCAGGCGGGCGGGCGTGGTGGCGTAGGGCACATAGCGGGAACTCATGGACTGATGCTGCCCGATAGGCTGACCCGATGCGCCCCGCTCTGTCCGACTACCTGCATCTGGCCAGCGGTAAGGTCCGCGAGCTGTATCGCATCGACGACCGGCACCTGCTGTTTGTCGCCACCGACCGGATCTCGGCCTACGACTACATCCTCGATTCGCAGATTCCCGACAAGGGCCGCATCCTGACCGCGATGAGCGTGTTCTTCTTCGATTATGTCGAGGCGCCCAACCATCTGGCCGGCCCGCCGGACGACGATCGCATCCCCGAAGAGGTGCTGGGGCGCGCGCTGGTGGTCTCCGAACTCGAGATGCTGCCGGTGGAAGCGGTCGCCCGCGGGTACCTGACGGGCTCCGGGCTGCTCGACTACCAGAGGAGCGGCAAGGTCTGCGGTATCGCGCTGCCGCCCGGCCTGGGGGAGGCCAGCAAGTTCGCCGAGCCGCTGTTCACCCCGGCCACCAAGGCCGAACTGGGCAGCCACGACGAGAACATCACGTTCGACGACGTCATCGAATTGGTCGGACCCGTGCGCGCCAACCAGCTGCGCGAACGCACCCTGCAGACCTACCTCCAGGGCGCCGACCACGCACTCACGAAGGGAATCATCGTCGCGGACACCAAGTTCGAATTCGGCGTCGACAGGGACGGCGATCTGCGGCTGGCCGACGAGGTCTTCACCCCGGACTCGTCGCGCTACTGGCGCGCCGAGGAGTGGCGGGAAGGCGCTGTGCAGCAGAGCTTCGACAAACAGTTCGTCCGCAACTGGCTGACCGGCCCCGAGTCGGGCTGGGACCGCAACGGTGACAAGCCGCCGCCCGCCCTGCCACCCGATATCGTCGAGGTGACCCGCGCCCGCTATATCGAGGCCTACGAACGCATTTCCGGCCTGCGGTTCGACGACTGGCTGGGGGTGGCCGCGTGAGCGCCAACCCCCCGGTCGCCAAGCGTGTCGAGCACCGCCGCGAGCATCACGGCGACGTGTTCATCGACCCCTATGAATGGCTGCGCGACAAGACCGATCCTGAGGTTGTCTCATACCTCGAGGCGGAGAACGACTACACCGAACATGTCACATCAGAGCTGGCGCCGTTGCGGCAGAAGATCTTCGACGAGATCAAGGCCCGCACCAAGGAGACCGATCTGTCGGTGCCCATGCGCCGCGGCTTCTGGTGGTATTACGGCCGCAGCTTCGAGGGCAAGCAGTACAGCGTGCACTGCCGTTGCCCGGTCACCGATCGCGACGACTGGGCGCCGCCGCAGCTGGAGGAGCAGGCCGAGATACCCGGCGAACAAGTGCTGCTCGACGAGAACGCCGAGGCCGAGGGGCACGACTTCTTCGCACTCGGCGCCGCCACCGTCAGTCTGGACGGCAACGTGCTGGCGTACTCGGTGGACGTCAAGGGTGACGAGCGATATACGTTGCGGTTCAAGGACTTACGCACCGGGGTGCGCTATGACGACGAGATCGTTGGCATCGGCGCCGGAGCCACCTGGGCGGCCGATAACCGGACGGTCTATTACGTCACCGTCGACGAGGCCTGGCGGCCCGACACCGTCTGGCGCCATCGGCTGGGCGCCGGGCTGCCCGCCGAACGGGTGCATCACGAAGCGGACGAGAAATATTGGCTCGCGGTCGGGCGCACGCGCAGCGACAAGTACGTCATCATCGCGGCGGGCAGCGCGGTCACTTCCGAGATGCGGTACGGCGACGCCGCGGACCCGCAGACCGAGTTCACCACGGTCTGGCCGCGGCGCGAACTGGTCGAGTACTCCATCGAACACGCGGTGATCGGGGGTGACGACCGATTCCTGATCCTGCACAACGACGGCGCGGAGAACTTCACGCTGGTCGAGGCCCCGGTCGGCGACCCCACCGCGTTTCGCACGCTGATCGAGCACCGCGACGACGTGCGACTGGACGCCGTCGACGCGTTCGAAGGCCATCTGGTGGTCAGCTACCGCAGTGAAGCCCTGCCGCGAATCCAGCTGTGGCCCATCTACGCCGACGGTGACTACGGCCACCCCGAGGACATCACCTTCGAATCGGAGCTGATGTCGGCGGGCCTGTCCGGCAACCCGAACTGGAGCTCGCCGAAGCTGCGGGTCGGTGCGACGTCGTTCGTCACCCCGGTGCGAATCTATGACATCGACCTGGCCACCGGAGAGCGCACGCTGCTGCGCGAACAGCCGGTGCTGGGCGACTACCACCCCGACGAGTACGTGGAGCGTCGTGACTGGGCGATCGCTCCCGACGGCGCGCGCGTCCCGATCTCGATCGTGCACCGCACCGGCGTGCACTATCCGGCGCCGGCATTGCTCTACGGGTACGGCGCCTATGAGTCGTGCGAGGACCCGCGATTCTCCATCGCCCGATTGTCGCTGCTGGACCGCGGCATGGTATTCGCGGTCGCCCACGTCCGCGGCGGCGGTGAGCTCGGCCGGCCCTGGTACGAGCACGGCAAGCTGCTCGAAAAGAAGAACAGCTTCACCGATTTCATCGCGGTCGCAGAGCATCTCGTCGACACCGACGTGACCCGGCCAGAGAACCTCGTCGCGCTCGGCGGCAGCGCGGGCGGTCTGCTGATGGGTGCGGTGGCCAACATGGCGCCCGGACTGTTCGCCGGCATCCTCGCGGCGGTGCCGTTCGTCGATCCGCTCACCACGATCCTGGACCCGTCACTGCCGTTGACCGTCACCGAGTGGGACGAGTGGGGAAATCCGTTGGAGGACCCCGATGTCTATGCCTATATGAAGTCCTACTCCCCGTACGAGAACGTCGAGGCCAGGGAGTATCCGCCGATCCTTGCGATGACGTCGCTCAACGACACCCGGGTCTTCTACGTCGAACCCGCGAAATGGGTTGCGGCGCTGCGGCACACGCAGCTCAATTCTGGAGCCGGCACCACCTCGGTCCTGCTCAAGACCGAGATGAACGCCGGCCATGGTGGCATCAGCGGACGCTACGAGCGGTGGAAGGAAGCCGCCTTCCAGTACGCCTGGTTGCTGGATGCCGCCAAGGCCGAAGACGACGGCGGCAGCGGCTAGGTAGAGGACCTCTTCGGCCGTCCGGACGTCGAGCCGGGTGGTCATGGACTTCGGTGGGGCCGGCATGTGCGATGCGTACACGTTCGCCGGGAACATCGCCACCATCAACAGGAACAGGCAGACCGCCGCCGCGACCCGGGGCGGCGGATACAGCAGGCCGGCGCCGCCGAGCAGTTCGAGTGCGCCGGTGATGGTGACGAGCAGTCCCGGCGCGGGCAGCCGCGGCGGCACGATCGCGATCATGTCCCGTCGAAGCGGGTTGACGAAGTGCGCGACCCCGGTCACCACGAACATCGCGGCGAGGCCCACGGCCATGGCCTTGGGCCAGCTGTCCACGTAATCCCAGCTGTCGGGACCCAGCAGGCCGACCAGGCGTGCTCCGAGTGTGCCGAGCACGAGGGTGATGATGACGGCCATCTCGCTCTCCAATCTAGGCAGTGGCAAGATCCACGGTAGACACTTAATCTAGTCAGTGTCAAGATAAGAGGCTATGATCTGCGGATGAGCAGGGACAAGTACCACCACGGAGACCTGAAGGCGGTCATTCTCGGGCAGGCCGCAGAGCTGGTGGCCGAGCGGGGCGCCGACGGGATTTCGCTGCGCGAACTCGCACGCGCCGCCGGCGTCTCCCACGCCGCACCCGCGCACCACTTCGCCGACCGCCGCGGCCTGTTCACCGCGCTGGCAGCGCAGGGCTGGCGGCTGTTGGCCGCCGCCCTTGCCGACGCGCGGCCCGACTTCATCGACGCCGCACTGGCATACGTGCGGTTCGCGCTCGATCATCCCGGCCACTACGCGGTGATGTTCGACCGGTCGCTGGTCAATCCCGCCGATGCCGAGCTCGTCGCCGCCCAGGGGGCGGCGGGAACCGAATTGGCCACCGGTGTCGGCACACTCGACGATCCGCGGGCCAGATCGGACCCCGACGGCGCCGCGCTCGCGGCGTGGTCGCTCGTACACGGCTTTGCCATGCTCTGGCTGAACGGGGCGATCGACACCGACACGGACCCGGCGGCGACGGCCGAACGGATCGCCCAGATGCTGTTCAAGAGCTGACTCGGGCGCGGGTACCGTGCCAACCATGACCGACACACCGCTGACCGACATCGCCCTGACCACACTCGACGGGCGGGCGACGACGCTGGCCGAATTGGCTGACGGCGCAGTGCTCGTCGTGAACGTGGCCTCCAAATGCGGTCTGACGCCGCAATACAGCGCCCTGGAACAACTCGCGAAGGACTACGGCGACCGCGGCCTGACAGTGGTCGGCGTGCCGTGCAATCAGTTCATGGGCCAGGAGCCCGGCACCGCCGAGGAAATCGCCACATTCTGCTCGGACACCTACGGCGTGACGTTCCCGCTACTGGCCAAGACCGATGTCAACGGTCCCGGCCGGCACCCGCTCTATACCGAGCTGACCAAGGCCGCCGACGGGGCCGGGGAGGCCGGTGACATCCAGTGGAATTTCGAGAAGTTCCTGCTCGCACCCGGTGGGGCGGTGGCGAACCGATTCCGTCCGCGGACCGTTCCGGATGACCCCGAGGTGATCGCCGCGATCGAAAAAGTTTTACCGCGATAGCGGAAAGTCAACTGCCGCCCACGTGTTGGCAACCGTTGCGACACCACTCGTTGCCATACTGCATACGTGGCTGGACAACTGATCGTCTCCGTTTCGGGGATCAGCGACCGCACCTTGCCAGAGGTCGAGGCGTTCTGCGGACAACTCGCATCGCGCGGGGTGCCCGCCTCTTTCCTGGTGGCACCGCGGATCAAGGGCGGATACCGGCTCGATCAGGACGGGCCGACCGTCGAGTGGCTGACCGAGCGTCGCGACCGAGGCGACGCCATCGTGCTGCACGGATTCGACGAGGCCGCCACCAAGAAGCGCCGTGGCGAGTTCGCGACGTTGCCCGCGCACGAGGCCAACTTGCGGCTGATGGCCGCCGATCGAGTGCTGGAGTACCTCGGCCTGCGCACCCGGCTCTTTGCCGCCCCTGGTTGGACGGTGTCGGCAGGTACGGTGACAGCATTGCCGCGCAATGGCTTTCGGCTACTGGCCGGGCTGTCCGGGATGACCGATCTGGTGCGTCAGACCACGGTGCGCACCAGGGTGCTCGGTATCGGCGAGGGCTTCCTGGCCGAGCCGTGGTGGTGCCGCACGCTGGTGTTGTCGGCCGAACGCACGGCGCGGCGCGACGGGATCGTCCGGGTGGCGGTGGCGGCGCGGCACCTGCGCCGGTCCGGACCCAGGCAGGCCATGCTCGACGCCGTCGACCTCGCCCTGATGCACCAGTGCGTGCCCGCGGTGTACCAGTGGCACCCGTACCCGGCCCTGACCGACGCCGCCTGATTTGCGGCGGCCGCTAGATTGGCGGCCATGGCAGATGGTCTTGATGCTCCTCGCGTGCGCGAAGCCGACGTCATCGTCGTAGGTGCAGGGCTGGCCGGCCTGGTCGCCGCCTGTGAAGTGATCGACCGGGGTCGGCGGGTGCTGATCGTGGACCAGGAGAACGCCGACAATATCGGTGGCCAGGCGTTCTGGTCGTTCGGCGGGCTGTTCTTCGTCGACAGCCCCGAACAACGGCGGCTGGGCATCAAGGACAGTCACGAGCTGGCCCTTCAGGACTGGCTGGGCACCGCGGGGTTCGACCGGCCGGAGGACCACTGGCCGCGGCAGTGGGCGCATGCCTACGTGGATTTCGCGGCAGGGGAGAAGCGCAGCTGGCTGCGCGAGCGCGGGCTGCAGACGTTCGCACTCGTCGGCTGGGCCGAGCGCGGCGGCTATGACGCGCGCGGACACGGAAACTCGGTGCCGCGGTTCCACATCACCTGGGGCACCGGGCCGGCGATCGTCGACATCTTCGCGCGCCGGCTGCGCGAGGCGCCCAATGCGCAATTCGTCCACCGCCACCGCGTCGACGAATTGATCGTCGAAGACGGCGCCGTCGTCGGTGTGCGCGGTGCGGTGCTGGAGCCGACGGACGCTGCGCGCGGTGTGGCATCGTCACGAAACACCTTGGGGGAGTTCGAGTTCCGGACTTCGGCGGTGATCGTCGCAAGCGGCGGCATCGGCGGCAACCACGACCTGGTGCGCAAGAACTGGCCCGAGCGGATGGGCCGCGTACCCGACCAACTGCTGAGCGGTGTGCCCGCCCACGTCGACGGGCGGATGATCGGCATCGCCGAGGCGGCGGGCGGCCGCGTCATCAACAGCGACCGGATGTGGCACTACACCGAGGGCATCACCAATTACGACCCGATCTGGCCGATGCACGGCATCCGGATCCTGCCCGGCCCGTCATCGCTGTGGCTGGACGCGACCGGAAAGCGGTTGCCGCCGCCGCTCTATCCCGGCTTCGACACGCTCGGCACGCTCGAGCACATCGCCCGGACCGGCCACGACTACACGTGGTTCGTGCTGAACGCCCGCATCATCGAGAAAGAGTTCGGCCTGTCCGGCCAGGAGCAGAACCCCGATCTCACCGGGCGCAGCGTGCGCCAGCTGCTCTCCCGCGTCAGACCCGGCGCGCCCCCGCCGGTCCAGGCGTTCGTCGACAAGGGGATCGACTTCGTGACGGCGAACTCGTTGCGGGACTTGGTATCCGCGATGAACGAGGTGCTTGACGTAGAGCCGCTCGACTATGACGTGGTGGAGGCCGAGGTCACCGCACGTGATCGTGAGGTCGCCAACAAGTTCACCAAGGACAGCCAGGTCGCCGCGATCCGCGGGGCGCGGGCCTTCCTGCCCGACCGGATCAGCCGCGTCGTCGCGCCACACCGCATCACCGATCCGAAGGCGGGTCCGCTGATCGCCGTCAAGCTGCACATCCTGACCCGCAAGTCCTTGGGCGGCCTGGAAACCGACCTCGACGCACGGGTACTGAAATCCGATGGCTCGGTGTTTCCCGGGCTCTACGCCTCGGGCGAGGCCGCCGGCTTCGGCGGCGGCGGTGTGCACGGCTACCGCTCGTTGGAGGGCACATTCCTCGGCGGGTGCGTGTTCTCCGGCCGGGCGGCCGGACGCGCGGCCGCCCGCGACGTCGGCTAGCTGCGAATCAGAATTCCGTTCCGCTTTCCTCGGTGAGCACCTGGAAGTCCGTGTCGGTCATCTCCGTCAGCCGGCCGTAGTAGATGCCGCGGGCGGCGGGTTCGATGATCGCCTGATGAATCGGCACGGCGCGCGACGGTGCCACGGCCCGTAGGTAGTCGACAGCCTCGGAGATCCTCATCCAGGGCGCGGCCGCGGGGGTGGCCAGGACGTCCACCGGCTCGTCCGGGGCGAACAACGCATCGCCGGGATGCATGAGACGCGCGGGGTGGTCGCCGTCGCCGACGAGATACGAGATGTTGTCGATCACAGGGATTTCCGGGTGGATCACCGCGTGCCGCCCGCCGACGCCGCGAACGGTCAGCTGCCCGATGCCGAGCTCGTCGCCGACGTTGACGGCCGTCCACCCTCCGCCGAGTTGCGCGGCGGTCTGCGGATCGGCATACAGCGCGGCCTGCGGGTTGGCCTCGACCAGTGCGGGCAGCCTTTCCTTATCGGCGTGGTCGGGATGCTGGTGGGTGATCAGGATCGCCGAAAGCCCGGTGATGCCCTCGAAACCGTGCGAAAAGTTGCCCGGGTCGAACAAGACTGTGGTGTCATCACCGGAATTATTCCGGAAGCTCGCGAGTAGGCAGGAATGGCCGAAATGCGTCAATTGCATGCCTATATTGTGACGCGGAGGGCCCAGGGGGGTGCGCGAGACGTGCGATTGATGCTGGCGGTCGCGTTGGCGGCCTGCGGGCTGGCGATCGCCCCCGTGCCCGTTCCGCGGGCCGGTGCGGTGCCGGGCTTCTGCCCGCCGATTTGCGACGCGATCCCCGATTCGGCGTGGATGGCCCCCGCGTCGATTCCGCTCAACTCGATCTACCAGTGGCCCGGCCTGGCGGGATTGGCCGTCACGGTGCGTTCTCCGCGCTTCGGGTTCGAGGAGCTGTGCGCCAGCCCGCCCGTTGCCGGCGACCCGCGCGACTATGCCGTGGCCGCCCGGACGGTGGTGCCCAACCGGGACGGGCACTGGCAGCTTCGGACGCAGGTCATGCACTGGCGCGGCGACACCGTCCAGGGTGGGCCGACCGCGATGCTCGCCCTGGAAACCGCGAGGTCGCGGTTGTGGGGCTGCCAGCAGACCGCTCCGCAGACATCGCCGTCGATCACCCTCAGCGAACCCAGCCGGATCGCCGCGGTGATCAGCATGGCGGATCGGCGGGTGATGCACGAATACCTGCTCGCCGACCCCGCCAGCAGCACGGTCGTCGAACTCGCCCTGTGGGCCACCCTGCCGACCCACGTCGACTGGCCGGCGGTGCCGGATGCGCAGGTACTCGACGCCATGGCCGCGCCCCTGTGCAGCGCATATCTCGGTTCGTGCCGGTGAGGCACACCGACCGGGCCCGCCGGTAGAGTTACCGCCGTGGCAAGGGTGGTGGTGCATGTGATGCCCAAGGCCGAGATCCTCGACCCGCAGGGGCAGGCGATCGTCGGCGCGCTGGGACGTCTCGGCTTCGGTGGAGTATCAGATGTCCGGCAGGGCAAGCGTTTTGAGCTCGAAGTCGATGACAGCGTCGCCGACGAAACGGTCGCCGAGATCGCCGAATCGCTGCTGGCGAACACGGTGATCGAGGACTGGTCGGTCAGCAGGGAGCAATCATGACCGCGCGGGTGGGGGTGATCACCTTCCCCGGCACGCTCGACGACGTGGACGCGGCGCGCGCCGTCCGGTTGGCCGGCGCCGAATCCGTGAGCCTGTGGCACGCCGATGCCGACCTGAAAGGTGTCGACGCCGTGGTGGTGCCCGGCGGGTTCTCCTACGGCGACTACCTGCGTTGCGGTGCCATCGCGAAGTTCGCGCCGGTGATGGGTGAGGTCGTGGCCGCTGCGGGCCGCGGAATGCCGGTACTGGGGATTTGCAACGGTTTTCAGGTCTTGTGCGAGGCAGGTCTGCTGCCGGGTGCGTTGACCCGCAACGCAGGTCTGCATTTCGTCTGCCGCGACCTCTGGCTGGAGGTCGCGTCGAACACGTCGGCATGGACGTCGCGCTACGAGCTGGGGGCCGACCTGCTGGTGCCGCTCAAGTCGGGCGAGGGACGCTACGTCGCCGACGCCGAGGTGCTCGACGAGCTCGAGGGCGAGGGCCGCGTGGTGTTCCGCTACCGCGACAACCCGAACGGCTCGATGCGCGACATCGCGGGCATCGCCTCGGCCAACGGCCGGGTGGTCGGGTTGATGCCGCACCCCGAGCACGCCACCGAGGCCCTCACCGGCCCCTCTGACGACGGTCTGGGCCTGTTCTACTCCGCCCTGGACGTCGTGCTGGCCGCCTGAGCCGCGGCGTGGACGAGCGCGTCCTACCCGTCCTTCGGCGCACCGTGATCGCCCGCGCTGTCGGCCGCGCCGTGTTCGTCGTGTTCGGCGTCGTCGCCGCCATTCCCGGGCTCATCCCCCCGCACCGTCAGTTCGTCGCGTGGTTCGGCGAAGCGAGAGCGCCCGGCGTCAGCATCGTGTTCTGGCTGGCCATGGGCCACTGCTGGTGGTGATGTTCGGGGTGCACCTCTTCTGGTGGCTACGCCTCCTGCGATCGCCCGGCCTGCGGCTGACCGGCTCGGGGTTCGAGTTCGGCGGGTGGAGCTGGAGGTGGGCCGACGTCGGGGACATCGAACCCGTCATCGGCGGATTCCCCAACCGGGCGATCACCCACGCCAGGGTGACGACCGCGCCGGGCAACGCGGTCGGCCGAGGGGCCAAAGCGAGCCTCGCACTGGGCAAGATCGGCTTTCGCGGCCCACCGGTTTATGTTCGCGTGGCTTTCGACACCGGCGACCGGACCCTCGACGGCGTTCTGCGCGCTCGGCTGCAGAGCTATCGCGACTACTGACGGCTACGCCGTGAGCGCGACCGATGCCTCCGCGGTATAGCACAGGAACGTCATCGTCTCCTCCAGATACAGCTGCACCGTGTCCGCATCGTGGGACAGGTAGCCGATCGACACGTCGGTGCCCAGCTGTAAGTCGAAATCCCCACCGCGCGAGGACAACACGAATGCCCCGTCGATGGCGGGCGCCCAGATGATCTCACCGTCGACCAGACGGCTGAGGTGCTCGCGGATCGGATAGCCGTGCTCGGTGGTCTCGCTGACCTTGGTGTACACCTCGGCCGACAACAGCACGCAGTACGGCCCGTCGACGCCGGCCAGCCGCAGCTCCGACAGTGCCTGGGCCATCACGTCGGGAATCTCGCGCGGGTCGTCGGGCAGCGCCAGCGCCGGATTGGAGCTGCACGCCCGGATGCCTTCGATGGAGGCGGCCTTGTACCCCTCGAAGATCGCCCGGTCCTCGACGAACGCCAGCTTCTTCGCGGCCTCCTTGACCGGATCCCAGTCCGAGTCCTGCGAGCCACGCTCGACGTCGTCGATGGCATCGCGGGTCACGGTGAAGGGCACGCGCAGACGCACCAGCGGCTTGACGGCACGCAGATGCGCGATCACGCCATCGCTCGGCGCTGCGACGTCGGCGAGATGACCGGTGCTGATCCCCGCCGTCACCGGCCCGCCCGCATCGCTGACGTCGACCACCCGTCGGCCGGCGATGTGCCGCTTGAACGTTCGCGTCGCCTCGGTTTCGATCTCATCCCATGCGGCGTCGGTGACCGGAGCCAGTTCCCGATACAGGTTGTTCATTGAGGGGTTCCTTTCAGGCTGCCGATGCCGAGCGACCCGTTGGTGGCGACGGGCATAGAGGGCGCAGCGGTGACCTCTGGCTCTTCTTCGGGCTGTGAATCAGGTAGGGGCGGTGGATCATTGAGAAAGTCGACGATCGGTGTGAAGAACTTGCCGCCGGTGACGGCGGTGGAGAAATCCAGGATGCGGTCGGTGGTGCCGGGCGGATCACCGATGAACATGTTGCGCAGCATCCGCTCGGTGACCGCGGCGGTGCGTGAGTAACCGATGAAATACGTGCCGAACTCGCCCTTGCCGATCTCCCCGAACGGCATGTTGTGCCGAACGATCTTCAGCTCGTTGCCGTCGTCGTCTTCGATCACGTTGAGCGCGATGTGGGCGGTGGCCGGTTTCGCATCGTCGTCCATCTCGATGTCCTCGAGTTTGGTGCGTCCGATCACCAACTCCTGTTCGGTGACCGACAGCGCCTCCCACGAGCCCATGTCGTGGATGTACTTCTGCACGTGCACATAACAGCCGCCGGCGAAGACGGGGTCCTCGTCGCCGATTTCGGTGGCCGACACGGCAAGTGGGCCCTCAGGGTTCTCGGTGCCGTCGACGAAGCCGAGCAGGTCGCGGTTGTCGAAGAAGCGGAAGCCGTGCGTCTCGTCGACCACGGTGACCGCGCCCATCGCCTTGACGAGCCGGGAGGCCAGCTCGAAGCACATGTCCATGGACAGCGCCTTGATGTGGAAGAGCAGATCGCCCGGCGTCGCGGGTGCATCGTGACTCGGCCCGCGCAGTTCGAGGAACGGGGTCAGCTCGGCGGGCCGCGGCCCGGAGAACAAGCGGTCCCAGGCATCTGAGCCGATCGAGGTCACCACCGACAGACGCTTGTCAGAATCGCGGAAGCCGATCGCGCGCACCAACCCCGAGATATCGGACAGCGCGTCGTGAACCGCCTCCTCGCCACCCTCGTCGATGGTCATCACCAGGAAGATGGCCGCGGGTGTCAACGGCGCCGTTACCGGTTGTGGCAGTGGGTCGGGCACCGTTAGACCCTAGCGAAACGTCGGTCGGCAATGATGGTGAACCATGACAGGGGCCAGCGCGCAGGGGCTGTGTGAGTTCATCGACGCGTCGCCGTCGCCGTTTCACGTCTGCGAGACGGTCGCGCGGCGACTCGACGCCGCAGGCTTCACCGAGTTGTCGGAGGCGGACGGCTGGCCGAGCCGGGGGAACTTCTACACGGTGCGGGCCGGCTCGCTGATCGCCTGGCAGAGCGGTGAGCAACCGGGCCGGCCGTTCCGCATCGTCGGCGCGCACACCGACAGCCCGAACCTGCGGGTCAAGCAGCATCCGGACCGGTTCGTCGCCGGCTGGCAGGTGGTGGGGCTGGAGCCGTACGGCGGCGCATGGCTGAACTCGTGGCTGGACCGCGACCTCGGCATCAGCGGCCGGTTGTCGGTGCGTGTCGAGGACCGCATCGAGCACCGGCTGGTGCGCGTCGACACACCGATCCTTCGGGTCCCGCAGCTGGCGATCCACCTCGCCGAGGACCGCAAGGCCGTGGCGCTGGACCCGCAGCGCCACGTCAACGCCGTCTGGGGCGTGGGCAGCGGCACCCGGTCCTTCCTGGCCTACGTCGCCGGGCAGGCCGGCGTCGACGCCGACGCGGTGCTGGGTGCGGACCTGATGACCCACGACCTGACCCCGACGGGGCTGACCGGCGTCGACCGCGCACTGCTCAGCGCGCCGCGCCTGGACAACCAGGCCACCTGCTACGCCGGGCTGGAAGCGTTCCTGGCCGCGCGGCCGGGGGACACGTGCCGGTGCTTGTCCTCTTCGACCACGAAGAGGTCGGCTCGCAGTCGGATCACGGCGCGCAATCCGATCTGCTGCTGACGACTCTGGAGCGGATCACGCTGGCGGCCGGCGGTGGACGGGAGGACTTCCTTCGCCGATTGCCCGAGTCGATGGTGGCCTCGGGCGACATGGCGCACGCCACTCACCCGAACTATCCCGAGCGCCACGAGCCCAGCCATCTGATCGAGGTCAACGCGGGCCCGGTGCTGAAGGTGCAGCCGAACCTCCGCTACGCCACCGACGGTCGCACCGCGGCGGCTTTTGCGTTGGCGTGTGTCCAGGCCGGCGTACCGCTGCAGCGCTACGAACACCGGGCAGATCTGCCGTGCGGTTCGACCATCGGGCCGATGACCTCGGCGCGGACCGGCGTTGCGACCGTGGATGTCGGCGCCGCGCAGCTGGCGATGCATTCGGCGCGCGAGGTGATGGGTGCCGACGATGTCGCCGCCTACTCGGCTGCGCTGTCGGCTTTTTTGTCACCGGCCTGATCTAGGGTCGGGCGTATGGCGCTCAAAACCGAGAACATCACGTTCGACAGCACCGACCCGGAACGGCTCGCCGACTGGTGGGCCCGCGCGCTCGACGGGCAGGTAAACCCTGTCGCACCACCGTTTTTTGTCACCGTCTCCCGGCCGGATGGCCCGGGGCTCGGCGTTCCAGAAGGTCGACGACCCCACTCCCGGCAAGAACCGCGTACACGTCGACTTCAGTGCCTCCGACATGGAGGCCGAGGTCAAGCGGCTGGTCGAGCTCGGGGCCAGCGAGACCGGCCGGGTAACTTCGGCGATTTCGAATGGGTGGTGCTGGCCGACCCGGACGGTAACGCCTTCTGCATCGCCGGGGGGTGACTGCGGCGGCCGACCAATCCCACGTGGCCTCAACGTAATCGCCGTTTCTGTGGACCGACTCGGTGGTTGCTGTGTGTGATTGTGCGGACGCACACTCGGGAGAGCCGAACAGTGGACCGACGTCCCATCGTCGATGCCGCGAGAGGAACTCACCATGCGCGTCACCGGCCACGCGGCGACCAAGCGCGATCTCGACGTCGCAGCCAGTGCTGTCGTCAACACCCGCGCCGTGAGCGTCGCTTCGGGTCAGATATTGATCGACGGTGCGCACCCGCCCTCGCCGTACTTCACGACGCAGCCCTTCCGGGGCGGCTCGCTACGCGGCGACTGGGTGGTGACGGCAGGCACCGCAAACAACGGTGTCGTCCTCTATCTGCACGGCAGGCGGTTCCAGTACGACGAGGAACCCGACATCCTGGGCGGCACGGCTGTCCGCTGCGATGCGACTGCCGGTACTCCTGCTGCACTATCGGCTGGCGCCCCAGCACCCGTACCCGGCCGCCGTCGACGACACCATCTCGGCATATCGCGCGTTGCTGGTTCAAGGGATCCCGCCCGCGCGGGTGGCGATCGTCGGCCACTCCGCCGGCGGCACCCTGGCGCTCTCGGCGTTGATCACGCTGCAGCGGATCGGCTTGGCAATGCCTGTGGCCGCTGCTGCCATCTCGCCGATCACCGACTTCACGTTCGGCGGAGATTCGATGGCGGCCAACGCCGACGTGGACACCATGACGCTCGCCGAAGCCGAGCAGGTTCGTGCGGCCTACCTCGGCGACGCCGCACCTGACGCATCGCCGCAGTCACCGCTGGCCGGCGTTCGGCCGGGTTTGCCGCCCCTCTATCTGGCGTGCGGCGAACGTCGACGATGTTGCGCGACGACGTGGTGGCCTTCGCCGAGCGTGCGGCCGCCGCCGGCAACGACGTCACGTTCGACCTGTACTCCGGTATGCCGCATGGCTTTCCGGTGTTGCCGCTGTCCGCCGCCGATTCCGTGCTCGAACGCATAGGCGCGTTCACCTCGGCGCGGATGGCGGGAATGGAGAGCACGACGGAGCCGCGCCCCGTCGCGGTGCGTCGCATCGGCTGGGCGGGCTACGAGATCGTGTCGGAAGCGGGCACGCGCGTGCTCGTCGACCCCTACCTGCGCGATTCGAACGCGCAGGCGCCGGGTTTGCCCCAAAGTCCAGTGGCGCCTGCGGAACTGGCCGGCGCCGACGTGATCGCGGTCACCCACGCCGGTTACCACCACCGCGGCCAGGCCATCGAGATCACCAAGGCCGGGGCGGCAACGCTGGTCTGTGGTTCGGCGCTGTACAAGGCGGCGATCGCGGCGGGCGTGCCCCGCGACCGCGTGTGTCCGATGGTGTCGGGGGTCGAGTTCACCTGCCGGGACGTCACCCTCAAGTCGTTGCCCGCGCGCCACGAATCCACGATGACCGTCGAGGGTGAGTTCGTGGCGGACCAACCGCAGAGTTTTCTGGTCACCACCACGGGTGGGAGCCGGATCTTCTGCGGCGGGGACACCTCGCTGTCCGTGGACCTGCAGATGTGGGGCGAGCTGTACCGACCCGACGTCGCGATCCTGGGGATCGGCGGGGTGTGGGTGGGCGCCGTCAAGATCACCGAACTTCCGCCGGCGGACGCCGCACGGGCCGTCCGGATGCTCGGGGCATCCACCGTCATCCCGGTGCACCACCACCCGGACGATCCCGCACCCGCCCAACTGATCGCCGAGCTCACCGTGGCCGGCGTGACCGCCGACGTCGCGGTCTTGGCGATCGGCGACACCTGGCGGTCCACCGGGTGAGCTCGGGCGATCGCTGGAAAGATCGCGGTCGTGCTGCTCTCCCTGATCGCGGTCTGCGTGGTGCTCGCTGCGTGGGCACTGGGTGCGGCACGCCTGGAGCGAATGCGGCTCACCGCGCCGATGGTGCTGGTGCTGGCCGGAGTGGCGGTCGGCTTCACCACGCAGGACGTGCTGGCGGACTCGCTCAACACCGACGCCGCCCAGCACGTCGCCGAAATCATCCTGGCTGTCCTGCTTTTCGTCGACGCAACGGATATCCGCGGCGGGCTGTTCGGCCGTGAGCCGCGCGCGGCGGTGCGCATCCTGTTTGTGGCGATGCCGCTGAGCCTGGCGTTGTCGGTGGCCGCGGGACTGTGGCTGCTTCCCGGACTGTCGTGGGCGGTGCTGCTCATCGTGGCCTGCGTGGTCGTGCCGACCGACTTCGCACCCGCCGCCTCGATCCTGCGAGACGATCGGGTCCCCGTCCGGGTCCGCAACGTGCTGAACGTCGAGGCGGGCTACAACGACGGCATCGTATCGCCGATCTTCATCTTCGCCCTGGCCGTCGCCGGCGACCGGTCCCATGCCGACACGCCGATCGCAGCCTTGGGATCCGCCGTCCCGCAGGCGGTCAAGGCGATCCTGGTGGGCCTTGCGGTCGGGTCCGCGCTGGCGCTGCTCATCAACGCCGCCGAGCGTCGCGGCGCGATGACCGATCAGAGCAAGCGGCTGATCCTGGTGATGGCCCCCTGCTGGCCTACGGGCTGAGTCTGGCGCTTCACGGCAACGGCTTCGTCTCGGCATTCGTCTGCGGAATCGCCTTCAACTATCTGCGGCAGTCGTCGGCGATCCGCGGCGAACTGGAATTGCTCGACGACATCGGCTTCCTGCTCTCGGCGGGCATGTGGTTCGTCTTCGGCGCCGCCGCCGTGTTGGCGCTGTCGTCGCTGATCGCGATGCTGGGGTCGCCGTTCTCCTGGCGGGAGCGACTGCTGATCGGCTGGCTCGGGCCGCGGGGCACCACGTCGATCGTCTTCGGGCTGCTCGCCTTCAACGTGCTGGTCGGGGACGCCGAACACGCGGCGCTGATGACGATGGTGGTCGCGGTGCTGGGCAGTGTCGTGCTGCACGGGGTCGGCGCGCCCGCGGCTGCCCACGCTTATCGCAGCTCCCAAACTAGACTGAGCCGGTGACGTCCGGGCTCTCCCACGAGATCGACACGGTCGAGAGGGCCGCCACCACTCCCGACCATCCGCAACCTTTCCGCGAACTCGGCCTGAAGGACGACGAGTACCAGCGGATACGCGAAATTCTCGGCCGGCGGCCCACCGACGCCGAGCTGGCGATGTATTCGGTGATGTGGAGCGAGCACTGCTCCTACAAATCTTCGAAAGTGCATCTGCGCTATTTCGGTGACACCACCACCGAGAAGATGCGCGAGGCCATGCTCGCCGGCATCGGTGAGAACGCCGGAGTCGTCGACATCGGCGACGGCTGGGCCGCCACGTTCAAGGTGGAGTCGCACAACCACCCGTCCTACATCGAGCCCTACCAGGGCGCGGCCACCGGTGTCGGCGGCATCGTGCGCGACATCATGGCGATGGGCGCGCGGCCGGTCGCCGTGATGGACCAGCTGAGGTTCGGCGCGGCCGATGCGCCCGACACCCGTCGGGTCGTCGACGGAGTCGTGCGCGGCATCGGTGGCTACGGCAACTCGCTCGGTCTGCCGAACATCGGTGGCGAGACGGTGTTCGACGCGTCGTACGGGGGCAACCCGCTGGTGAACGCGCTGTGCGTCGGCGTGCTGCGTAAAGAGGACCTGCACCTGGCCTTCGCGTCGGGCACGGGCAACAAGATCATTTTGTTCGGCGCCCGCACCGGCCTCGACGGGATCGGCGGCGTATCGGTGCTGGCATCGGAGACGTTCGGTGGCGACGAGGGCGACGGCCCGGGGCGCAAGAAACTGCCCAGCGTCCAGGTCGGCGACCCCTTCATGGAGAAGGTGCTCATCGAATGCTGTCTCGAGCTGTACGCCAACGGCCTGGTGGTCGGCATCCAGGACCTCGGTGGTGCCGGATTGTCCTGCGCGACATCTGAACTCGCATCAGCCGGTGACGGCGGTATGCGGGTCGAACTGGACTCCGTTCCGTTGCGCGCGGCCAACATGACCCCGGCCGAGATCCTGTCCAGCGAATCGCAGGAACGGATGTGCGCGGTCGTCACGCCGGAGAACGTCGACAGGTTCATGGCCGTGTGCCGCAAGTGGGAGGTGCTGGCGACGGTCATCGGTGAGGTCACCGACGGCGACCGGCTCGAGATCACCTGGCACGGCGAGACGGTCGTCGACGTCCCGCCGCGGACGGTCGCCCACGAAGGGCCGGTCTACGAACGGCCCGTCGAGCGGCCCGAGAGCCAGGACACCCTCAACGCCGACACCTCGGCCGGGCTGCCCCGCCCGGCCACCGGCGACGAGTTGCGTGCGACTCTGCTTGCGATGGTGGGCAGTCCGCAGTTGTGCAGCCGTGCGTACATCACCGAGCAGTACGACCGATACGTCCGGGGCAACACCGTGCTGGCGCAGGATGCCGACGGTGGCGTGCTCCGCGTCGACGAGGCCACCGGCCGCGGCATCGCCATCTCGACCGACGCGTCCGGGCGCTACACCCAACTCGATCCCTACACCGGTGCCCAACTCGCGCTGGCCGAGGCCTATCGCAACGTCGCGGTCACCGGCGCCACGCCCGTCGCGGTGACCAACTGTCTCAACTTCGGCTCACCGGAGGACCCCAGCGTGATGTGGCAGTTCTCGCAGGCCGTCCGCGGTCTCGCCGATGGCTGTGCGGCACTGGGTATTCCGGTCACCGGTGGCAATGTCAGCTTCTACAACCAGACCGGCACCACCGCGATCCTGCCCACGCCGGTCGTCGGGGTGCTGGGTGTGATCGACGATGTCAAGCGCCGTATCCCCACCGGGCTGGGCACCGGACCGGGGGAGACGCTGATCCTGCTCGGTGACACCTGCGACGAATTCGACGGATCCATCTGGGCGCAGGTGACCGCAGACCATCTGGGCGGGCTGCCGCCGAAGGTCGACCTCGGCCGGGAGAAACTGCTGGCCGAGGTGCTGGCCGCCGCATCGCGTGACGGGCTGGTGTCCGCGGCTCATGACCTGTCCGAGGGTGGTCTGATCCAGGCGGTCGTCGAGGCGGCGCTCGCGGGCGAAACCGGTTGCCGCATACTGGTTCCCGAAGATTCCAACCCATTCGTCACACTCTTCTCGGAGTCGGCGGGCCGTGCGCTGGTCGCGGTTCCACGCACCGAGGAGAGCAGGTTCGTGGCGATGTGCGAGGCTCGCGGACTGCCGGCGACCCGCATCGGCGTGGTGGATCAGGGCGCCGGGAGAAGGACCGGCCGTCGAGGTTCAGGGCTTGTTCACCGTTTCTCTGGAGGATCTGCGCAGCACGTCGGAGGGCGTGCTTCCCGGGTTGTTCGGGTGAGTGCACCCCCTCGCGAGCGACATCCGCTGCTGGTCTGGGCGTGGAGCCTGGTGCATCTCGACTTCGTCGGGGTCGCCTTCGGCACCCTCTTCTTCTGCCTGTCGCTGACCCCGTCGCTGCTGCCGCGTGACTGGCTGTTTCAGGGCCTCATCAGCGGCCTGAATGCTGCGATCGGTTACGGAATCGGTGTCTTTGCGCGGAAGATCGTGCACCGCTTCGTGTTACGTCGACGTACTTGGTGGCCACCCCCGAAACGGGTGCGATACTGGGCCAAGGTGGTCACCGTCGTGGGCGCGATCGTAGCCAGCCTGGTGATGCTGATCCCGTCCGCCGCCTGGCAGCGTGAGGTGTCGGCGGTGATGGGCATGGAAGGCCCGTCGACGCTGGGCTATCTTCGCACGCTGGTCATCGCCCTGCTGGTCGGCGGGCTGTGTGTGGGCGGGGCGCGGGTGATTCTGGACCTCATCAAGACGATGGCCAGGTATCTGATCCGGCGCTGGCACCTGCATGACGAGACCGCATTGTTCATCGGTACCGCGGTCGTCGTCGTGCTCGCGATCACGTTGATCAACGGTGTTCTCATTCGTGGCTTTCTGGCCGGCGCGAACCGCGTGTTCCAGCCCCAGAACACCACCACCCGAGCCGGCATCACCCAACCCCTGGCACCCGAACGGTCCGGCAGTCCAACGTCTTTCGCCTCATGGGCCAGCCTGGGCTTCCAGGGGCGCAACTTCGTCGCCACCGGGCCCGACGTCGACGACTTGACACGCCTCAACGGCAGACCCGCCAAGGAACCCATCCGGCTGTATGTCGGATTGCAGACGGCCGCCACCGACGATGCACGGATGGCGGTGCTGCTGAGCGAACTCGAGCGCACCGGCGCGTTCGATCGCAAGGTGCTGGTCATCATCCCGACCACCGGCACCGGGTGGATCAACCCGGTGGCCGCCCGATCGCTGGAGTTGATGTACAACGGCGACACCGCACTCGTCGGATCGCAGTATTCCTATCTGCCCAGCTGGATTTCGTTCCTCGGCGACAAGGCGAAGTCGATGGAATCCGGCCGGATGATGATAGACGCCATCCACGACCGCTGGATGAAACTGCCGCCGGACCACCGACCGAAGCTGCTGTTATACGGCGAGAGCCTCGGCTCGATGGCGGGCCAGGGAGCCTTCGACTGGCTGCCCGACATCTCGCAGATGGGCTTCTCCTCGGTGCTGTGGGTGGGCCCGCCCAACGCCAGCCCGCTCTGGCGCGGCATCACGGCGCGACGTGACCCGCGCACCCCGGAGGTCGAACCGCGCTACGACAACGGCCGCACCGTCCGGTTCTCCCAGGCCACCGACGGCACCCAGATCGACCGCGACACGTCGGCGCCGTGGCAGGGCACCCGGGTGCTGTTTCTCCAGCATCCGTCGGACCCGATCGTCTGGTGGTCGCCCGATCTGCTGTTCGCCCGGCCCGATTGGCTGCAAGAACCACCCGGCCGCGACCGCACGGCGTCGATGCGCTGGTATCCGATCATCACGTTCTGGCAGGTCGCCGCCGATATGACCAACGCGAGCTCGGTACCGGGAGGGCACGGCCACAACTACGGCGACCTGGTGCTGGACGGCTGGGCCGCCGTCGCGCCGCCCGACGGATGGACATCCGCGGACACCGAACGGATCCGGTTGGCGCTGGAAAAGACCGAAACGGCCGACGGGCCCGAATACTGATGCGGGCCAGCAAGTTTCGTGCGCTCGCGACGGCGGCGGCACTGGTGGGCTGGAGCTTCGCGGCGCCCCGGGTCCGTTTCCACCCCGTCCCGAACGCGGCGCTGGGCACCGGACTCGCCGCGCTCACCCGGCCGCCGCTGGGGCTGCGCCCGCCCGCGCTCAGGTCGGGCCTGCGCAACGGCGTGCCCGCCGCCGCGGCCATCGCGCTCGCGGGCGCCGCGATCATGGCAATCCCCCAGGTGCGGGCCGACATGATGCGGCGAGAACGGTCCGATCATCCGGTCCGCTGGCTGCTGCTGGACATCCCGCTGGGAACCGTGTGGCCCGAGGAGGTCGCGTTCCGGGCGATGCTCGGCGGCATGTCGCACGAGGCGTTCGGACCGGTCGGCGCGAGGTGGCTCCAGTCGGTGACATTCGGGCTGTGGCACATCGTCGACGCCCGCCTCACCGGACACCCCGTGCTCGGGACCGTATTCGCCACCGCGCTCACCGGCTGGGGTTTCGGGTGGCTGCACGAGAGGTCCGGCAGCCTCGCCGCACCGATGCTGGCCCATCTGGCCATCAACGAAGTCGGCGCGGTGGCGACCTTGGTCGTGCAGCGCAGAGGCTGACCGCCGCGCTACACGTTGCGGATGTCGGGGGTGAGCTGGTGCGGCTCGCTGTCCAGGTCGTCGATCCCGAAACTGATGATCCGCCGGGGGGTGACCCGGATGATCGCGGTGTCGAGATGGTCGCCGGCCGCCCCACGTGCCGGGGCGATCTCGGCCTGCTCGGCGGTGCCGCGGATCTCAAGGCACCGCACCCGCCACGGATCGCGCGACGCGATGTCGTCGACGACGAACGCCACCTTGTCGTTGCGCGCGATGTTGCGGTACTTCTGGCTGTGCGACATGCGGAAGCCGGCGATGTCGATGGTGCCCAACTCGGGGTTGTAGGTGAACCCGACCGGGCTGTTCTGCGGCGTCCCGTCGGGCTGGATCGTGGCCAACCGGCCAAGGTCGGCCTGGCGCAGGAACTCGATCTCATGCGATTTGAAGGTCATGAGGCCACGGTAGGACCTCAATATTTGTTGATGTCAAACCTCACGGGTTGATGGTGGGCTCGCCGATCTGGCGGCCCCACACGTAATCGATGAGGAACGGCTGGCCGATCTCGACATGGTTGTAGGGGGCGAGGCTGTAACCGGTGTCCATCACCAGATAGGGATTCGGCCACAGCTCGCGGGTGATCTTCTGCCAGCAGCCGGGCCGTCCCTCGGGCCCGCCGTGAGCGTTCACCCGTGGCAGGTTGTCGGGGTACACGAACGGGTTGCCGGCGCCCAGGATCGTGCCCGCGGAGCGCAGTGAATACCCGTTGTTGCCCAGCACCCGGGCGAAATCCGGTGCGACGTCGTGATAGTTGCGGATGGTGCAGAAGATCATGCCGCGGTAGTCGTCGAGCAGTTTGGTCGTGGGCATCAGGTCGGCCGCGCCGCGGATGAGGTAGGGGCCCGCACGCTGGATGCTGTCGGTGGCGGTGCCGGCGAAGCCGACCGCCGCCATCAGCGCTTCATCGATGTCGCCGCTGTAGTCGTTGAACGTCCGCGCGGTCTGTACCGCGTTGTCCAGACCGGCCCACAGGTCCGGGGATGCGTCGGCGTAGACGTCGGCCAGGCCGGCCGCCCGCTGGGTGTCGAAGCGAATCTGCGGCATCCGCCCGTTCAGATCCTCGAGGATGCGGTTGCCGTCGAGCACCGACCGGCCGAAGTCGTCACCAAGCCCCGAGAGCGCCTCGGCCGCCGCCGCCAGCGTCTGGTTCAGCTTGATGGGGTCGACCTGTTCGGCGATGGCGGTGACCGTCTCGAACACGGTGTTGAACTCCGTGGTGACCGACGCGGCGTCGATGATCTCACTGCTCGAGATACGCTGTGCGGTAGGGCTTTTGGGACTACTGAAGGAGATGTACTTGTTGCCGAACACCGTGGTCGCCCTGATCTCGGCGGTCACGTTGGACGGAATGAACTTGATGAACCGGGGGTCCACATCGAGAGTGAGCCGGGCCTTCTGCGCACCGTCCACATCGGCCATGCCGATCTGCGACACCCTGCCGATCTCGACCCCGTTGTAGGTCACCTTCGACCCGGGTTCCACGACCAGGCCCGCGCGTGACGACTGCAACGTCAGCTGTGTTCTGGGTGCGAAGCCGCCGCGGAACTGAAGATAAACCAGCGTGGCCGCCACCGCGGCCACCGTCAGGAACACCGCGCCAGCCACCTTGTAGGGCGGATGATGGCGGTCGACAACCATTTTGAGACCCTAGAGTATGGCTGCCCGCCGCAGTGCCGATCCGGCGAAGACCCGCGCCGCGGTGGCGGCGGTTGCGGACTGGCTCCCGACGAGACGCGCGGACCCAGCCCGAACGGGCCGAACTCGCCGAGGCGGTCCGGCTGACGGCCCGGACCCTGGCTGCGGTGGCGCCGGGCGCCAGCGTCGAGGTCCGGGTGCCGCCGTTCGTTGCCGTGCAATGCATCTCGGGTCCCACGGCACACCCGCGGCAACCCGCCCAACGTGGTGGAGACCGACCCGCGTACGTGGCTGCTGCTGGCCACCGGGCGCTCGACGTCGCCGACGCGGCGGCGCGCGGCCCGGTGCAGCTGTCCGGATCGCGGGCCGGTGAGATCGCCGACTGGCTGCCGCTGGTGAGCCTGGCTGATCGTGAGACCGCCGTGTCGACACGCCCATCGCAGGAAACGCGATCTTCGTACTGTCGCCGTGGAATCGAACGCCGTCACGCTCGTTGACAGATAAACGACACTGGCAGTTCGATTCCGTGATTGACCCGGGATGACCGTAGACTGACACGTCACCCACAGCCCCCTGGGAGCAGCCCTATCGTGACCGGCCCGCAGACCGACAAGACCCCCGCGAAGAGTGTGGCGTATTCGGCGTCTGGGCGCCGGGCGAAGACGTCGCCAAGCTCACCTATTACGGCCTGTACGCGCTGCAGCACCGCGGCCAGGAGGCGGCGGGCATCGCCGTCGCCGACGGGTCGCAGGTGCTGGTCTTCAAGGACCTCGGCCTGGTCAGCCAGGTGTTCGACGAGCAGACCCTGGCCGCGATGGAGGGCCACGTCGCCATCGGGCACTGCCGCTACTCCACCACCGGCTCCACCACCTGGGAGAACGCCCAGCCGGTGTTCCGCAACACCGCGGCAGGCACCGGCGTGGCGCTCGGCCACAACGGCAACCTGGTCAACACCACCGAGCTGGCCGCCCGCGCCCGCGACGCCGGCCTGATCGAGACGCGCGGCGCGCCCGCCGCCACCACCGACTCCGACATCCTCGGCGCGCTGCTGGCGCACGGCGCCGCCGACTCCACGCTCGAGCAGGCCGCCCTGGAGCTGCTGCCCACCGTGCGCGGCGCGTTCTGCCTGACGTTCATGGACGAGAACACCCTGTACGCGGCCCGCGACCCGCTACGGCGTGCGGCCGCTGTCGCTGGGCCGGCTCGACCGCGGCTGGGTGGTCGCCTCGCGAGACCGCCGCGCTCGACATCGTCGGCGCGTCCTTCGTCCGCGACATCGAGCCCGGCGAGCTGCTGGCCATCGACGCCGACGGGGTGCGCTCCACCCGGTTCGCCAACCCCACGCCCAAGGGCTGTGTGTTCGAGTACGTCTACCTGGCCCGGCCGGACAGCACGCTCGGCGGCCGCTCGGTGCACGCCACCCGCGTCGACATCGGCGCGCGGCTGGCCCGCGAGCACCCGATCGAGGCCGACCTGGTCATCGGCGTGCCGGAGTCCGGCACCCCGCCGCGGTCGGCTACGCACAGGAGTCCGGGCATCCCGTACGGCCAGGGCCTGATGAAGAACGCCTACGTCGGCCGCACCTTCATCCAGCCGTCGCAGACCATCCGTCAGCTGGGCATCCGACTCAAGCTCAACCCGCTCAAAGAGGTCATCCGCGGTAAGCGGCTGATCGTGGTCGACGACTCGATCGTGCGCGGCAACACCCAGCGCGCCCTGATCCGGATGCTGCGCGAGGCCGGCGCCGTCGAGGTCCACGTGCGGATCGCCTCACCGCCGGTGAAATGGCCGTGCTTCTACGGCATCGACTTCGCCACACCCGCCGAGCTGATCGCCAACGCCGTCGAGTAAGGCGAACGAGGACGAGATGCTCGAAGGCGTGCGCCACGCGATCGGCGCCGACTCGCCTCGGCTACATCTCCATCAGGGCATGATCGCGGCCACCGAACAGCCGCGCGACCCGGTTGTGCTGCGCCTGCTTCGACGGCAACTACCCGATCGAGCTGCCCGGCGAACCGCGCTCGGCAAGAACGTCGTCGAGCACATGCTGGCCACCGCCGCCCGCACCGGCATCCCGCTTCAGGCCGACAACGCCAACGTCTCGGCGCTCAGCCGGCCCTGACCGATCGCGGGCCGGCCCAATCCGGATCGCTGGGCAGCTGCGCGGCGTCACCGGGCCCGCTGGGCCCGTGCCCGGCGTGCGCCAATGCCGCCGAGACGGCCTGCCGGTACGGCGTGAGCCCCGCCGTCGGCGGCCGATGATCGTGTCGATGTCATGGTTCCCCATCACGGCGTCACACTGCAGTGATTCGACCAGCGGCCGGGCCAGCCCCGAGGGAATGGGCGTCACCAGCCCCACCCACAGCTGGCGATCCGCGGGGTCAGCACGGCAGCACCAGGATGCGTCGCCGGGCCAGCCCGGCGACCTCGGCGTAGACCTTCATCATGTCGCCGTACTCGA
>CAVOUV010000028.1:0-103530 GCA_963699655.1 uncultured Actinomycetota bacterium | reverse complement strand
GTTCGTTTTGCGTGCCTTCGTTCGGCGTATTCCTTAGCCCGCTCGTCAGCCGGATCGCCGGCCAAAGCTGCCGCGAACACATCGGCGGTGCGCCCGGAACCGGCGACGACCACGACGACTGCGGCCCGCTTGCACACTTCGCTCGACGTCGGCGTAGGCGATCTCTCCGCCGTTGATCAGCACCGTGACTGACGGTGCGCCGTCGGCGAGATTCGTTGCAGTCTGCGCAATCCATGGCGATTCGGCGCCCCACTGGTCGCCGGGCACGATCACGAAATGGGTGTGACGGGGCTCCAGCTCCGCCGCCCCCGGCCGGGGTGCCTGGGTACCGGGAAATCCACCGTGCCGGCGGCCACCACACCAAGAAGCGGAAACTCCGCCTCCGCCCGGGCTTCACCGAAGAGCCGCATGACACCAGCAAACGTTCCACCGTCCACGCCGACCGCCCCGTACTTCTCCAGCGCAGGAGCGATGCCCGAGACGAACAATGCCCGCAGGCGGTCCATGTCGCCGCCATCGAACCCGCCGGCACCACCCACCACTACCAGAGTCGGTCGCCGCGGATGCAGCCCCAGAGCGGCGAGCGCCAAGCTGAGTTCGTTCATTTCCGAAACCCGCACCCCAAGTGCGCCGCCCGTGTTCGGAAACTCCAGTCGGAACGGTGCCGGCACGTCAGCCGCCCAGGTATCCGGCGAAGTGTTCGAACGCAACAACACGAGCTGCCACCTGCACCCGCCCCCTGTCGAGCCAGACATCGAGTTGGCACTGATTCATCGCAGATCCCGCCGGACGTTGATGGGCCAGAATCCTATCGCCTCCATCAGAAGCGCGGTACGACCTCGCTGGCAATCTGCCGCGCTGGTGCCCGAATCCGAGATGCGCATTCTTTGGGAATTCGCACTCCGCCCGACGTTGGAACAGGGACGATGAGCATATGAGCTGTTCACCATAACTACAGGTAGTCGCTCGCGGAAACAACAGGTAGCCGCTTACTCACGCGAGAACTATCCGGCGCTCGTAGATTTTTCCGACAGCTGAAGCAAAGGGGGAGTCATGGCGAAGAAGGCGGTCCTCATCGGCGTCAACCGCTACCGCATTCCGGGGGCGGACCTGCGGGGCTGCGTACCCGACGTGAAGAACATGTCCAATCTGCTCCAGCGGCAGTACGGGTTTCGAGGCGGGCGATATCTCGATGCTCACCGACTTCGACGCCACGAAGAAGGCCATCGAGGACGCCATCACCGGGCTGGTCGGCGGCGGACAACGCGGCGACGTGCTGCTCGTGCACTACTCCGGTCACGGCTCCAACGTCCCCGACGACAACGGCGACGAGGCCGACGACCGCGACGAGATCCTCTGCCCGACCGACCTCGACTGGAACGACACCCTGCGCGACGACTGGCTGCGCAGCGTCTTCGACGGGCTGCCTGCCGGCGTGAACCTCACGGTGATCACCGACTGCTGCCACTCCGGCACCGTCACGCGGGCCATCGAACCGCCCGACGCGCCGATCATCGAGCGATACCTGTCCGAGCCCGTGGGACCTGGCTCGCCGTGGAGTCCGGCCGAAGCCTGCGCGGGACAACACGCGGCGAGCTGCACCGGGCGCCGGAGGCCGAGCGTAAGGCGCGCGACATCGTCGCCGTGGACGACATGCCGGAGGTGCTCATCACGGGCTGCCGCGCCGACCAGACCTCGGCCGACGCCGCCATCGGCGGCGGCTTCGCCGGCGCGCTGACCTACAACCTGGTCGAGGCGCTCGCCGAGGCCGCGACCCCGCTGTCCTACCGCGAACTGCACGACCAGACCTCGCCAAGCTCAAACGCGGCCGCTACGAACAGATTCCGCAGCTCGAAGGCAGCGACGGCGCGCCTCGACCAGCCCTTCCTGTCGCCGCTCGAATAGCACTGCCGACTAAGCACTGCCGGCTCGAGGAGGATTGCCATGACTGTGAAGCTGGCGATTTTCGGCCAGACGCGACGAGGGTGATCCGCGCGCGACGCGGGGTGGTCCGCCCGGCGCCGAGGACCCGGTCACCGACCTGTTCGACGGCGGTCGAAGTGGTCGACTCCTTCAATCTGTCGCCGTCGGCGCGCACGGGCGGAATCCACAGCGCCCGTTCGAGGAACGGTCGAGGACGACGACGTGCTCGAGATCGAGGTCGAAGGCGGCTTCCAAGTCTGGACCTCGGCGAAGCGCTATCGCGAGGACGTCCCGCTACTGAAGCCGGAAGCGCAGGTCGGCGATGCGGTCAGTGTCGACACGCTGCCGCGGGTCGTCCGAACGCGGCATCACGGATTGGTTGCAAGCCGGCTGCGCGTCCTGCGAATACGAAAGACACCGTCGCGGATCTGGTCAGCAACCCGTCGCTATGGCCCATCGACCTGACCGAGTTGGCGAAAGACCTCGGGATCGATCTCGCGGTCAAGCTTGCCCGCATGGTTCGCCACCAAGGTCCTGATCCGCATCATCGAAGGCCGCCTCGAGCCGGGCCCCGGGCTGTACACGTGGGAGGACGCCACGCGCCAGCCCGACGCTGGCACTCCCACGCCGGTGAAGCTTCGAAGGCCTCGACGTCGACAAGCCGATTCTCGTCTTCATCCACGGCACCGCGTCGTCGGCACGCGGCAGCTTCGGCGCGTTCCTGAGCCAGGACGCGCAACCGCAGTGGCAGGCGCTGCGGCAACTCTTCGGCGACCGCATCTACGCCTTCGAGCACCGCACGATTGAGCGACAGCCCGATCGACAACGCCATCGAACTGCTCGGCGCACTGCCGCGCAACGCCCGCGTCAGCATCGTGTCGCATTCGCGCGGCGGTCTGATCGGCGATCTCGTCTCGCTGACGTCGATCAGCACCGATCTTCTCGCGCGTTTCGACCGCAAGGATCCCCAACTGTCGCAGGCCGACGCGCACGATCGGCGGCAACTCGAACGGCTCGCCGAACTCATTGCGGAGAAACAACTTCGGATCGAGCGATTCGTGCGCTGCGCTTCGCCCTCCCGCGGCACGCTGCTCGCCGGGGAGAACATCGACATCTTCCTGTCGGTGCTCACCAACCTCGTCGGCCTGATCCCGGGAGTGGGCGGAACTCCGCTCTACGAGGTGACGAAGCGGATTGCGCTGGAGATCATCCGGAGCCGGACCGTGCCGACATTGGTGCCCGGGCTCGAAGCGATGATGCCGGAGTCACCGCTCGTCGCGCTGCTGAACAACCTGCACCGCTCCGGCGGCCGGCGCGATGGGCGTGGTCGCCGGCGACATCGAGGGCGGAAACTGGCTCAAGCGCCTCGGCGTGTTCGCCAGCGATCACATCATCTACGAGGCTCGCGACAACGACCTGGTCGTCAACACCGACGCGATGTTCCACGGCGCCCGTCACGACCCGGCGGGCTACGTCTTCGACCAAGGGCGGCGACGTCAGCCACTTCAACTACTTCCGAAACCCGCGCACGCGCGCCGCGCTGGTCGACTGGCTTGCGGGATCGACAGAAGAATGGCCGGACAACTTCCACGAGATCGCCGCCGACGACGTTCGACCCCGTGCCGATGCTGCGGTCGATGCAGACGCGTAGCAGCGCCGACCAGCCGATCGTCTTCGTCCTGCCGGGAATCATGGGCTCGCACCTGAACATCGGCGACCGCGAGGTATGGCTGCGGTACCTTGCCCTCTTGCGGGGCGGGCTCGGCGACCTCGCCGATGTGAACGCGGCCGAACGTGCGTCCGGTCGCCCTCGTCGGCGACGGCTACCGCGAGTTGTGCGAGTTCCTGCAGGACTCGCACGAGGTGATCCCGTTCGCCTACGACTGGCGGCGTTCGGTGGCCGACGCCGCACGGCTGCTGGCCGTCGAGGTCGAGAATGCGTTGCGGCGGACCCGGCAACCGGTGCGCATCGTCGCCCACGGCATGGGCGGGCTGGTGGTGCGCGCGATGATCGCCGCCCAGCCCGATCTGTGGGACCGCATGTGCGCGCGGGACGGCGCGCGCCTGGTGATGCTCGGCACGCCGAATCGCGGTTCGCACGACATCGTCGAGGCGTTGCTGGGCACGTCCGCAACCGTTCAGCAGCTCGCGTTGCTCGACCTCGCCCACGACAAAGCCGACATCGCCGCACATCGTGGCGAAGTTCCCGGGCGCGCTCGAGCTGCTGCCCGACAGCGGGCAGCTACTTCGAATCATCCCAATGGCGCAGGTACCGGGACGAGCGCCACGAGTCGGCCGTACCCGATGACGCGGTGCTGGCCGCCGCGCGCCAGAAACGCGACGACCTCGCTGCGCAGTTGACGCTGTTCCCGCATGCCGATTGCGTGCAATACGTGGCAGGCGCCTCGCCGCGCACCGTAACCGGTGTCGAGATCGTCAACGGCCGCGTCGTGCTGGATTGCACGACAGAAGGCGACGGCCGAGTCACCTACGAGTCGGGCCGCCTTCCGGGCGTACGGACGTGGTACATGGACGCCGCGCACGGCGACCTGGCGTCGCACGAGCCGGCCTTCCGCGCGCTGCAGGAAGTCCTCGAGACCGGCACCACCACGCTTTCTGTCGACCGTCCCCGCCCAGCACGGCCCGCGGCGGTGCAGTCACGTACCGGGCCCTGCCCGAGCCGGTGCTCTATCCGACCGAATCATCGCTTGGCGGCAGGCATACTCGGCAAGACTCCCCGCAGGCCGTACGAGCAAAGGAGAAGACGGGCTTCAAGGTATCGGTGGTACACGGCGATCTGCGCTACGCGAAATATCCGATCGTGGTCGGGCACTACGAAGGTGACACCATCATCGGCGCCGAGAAGCAGGTCGACGAGCTGATGCGCGGTGCGCTGTCGCAGCGCTACGCGCTCGGTCTCTACCCGGGCGAATTCGGCTCCCTGGCGGTGTCTTGCGTCAGCCCACCGCGGTGCAGAAGGCGCTGCACCTGCCCTCGGGCGCGATCGTCATCGGTCTGGGCAAGTGGGGTGAACTCGAGCACCGGGCAACTGAGCGACCTGCTCCGCCGCGCCGCGCTCCAGTACGTGCTCGAACTCCGCGACGGCCTGGACGCATCGTCCGGACGACGAGCTCACCGCGAGGCGGGGCCTGTCGCTGCTGCTGATCGGCGGCAACTCGACGACGAACATCGCCGTCGGCGATTCGGTCGGCGCCATCCTCCGGGCGATAGCACAGGCGAATCGTGAACTCGCCGACGGCGGCGACAGCGCCTTGACCATCCAGGAGATCGAAGTCATCGAGCTGTACACCGACACGGCGATCGAAGCCGCGCATGCGGCCAAGCGTCTCGCTCCGCTGATCGGCAAGGAGCTCGATATGACGATCGACGCCGCCCCGCTGCTCGTGTCCGGCCGAGAGGGCCGAAGGCGCCTGACCTCGACGACGGGCCGCGATGCCTGGCGCCGGTGGGAGGTGAGCGTGGTGCCGCCTCCCCGCAAGTACGAACCGCCCTCCCTGCCAAAGCCACTCGCCGACCGCCTCAAGCGTGCGGTGCTGGAATCCGCCAATGCTGACGCGGAATTGCTCGCGGCACTCGCGGAGTTGGCGATCGGCGAGCCACCGCAGTCGAACGAGGCGCATCGCGAAATCAAGTTTCTCACTCTCTCGGACCGCGCACGGGCCGAAGCCACCTCGCAGCAACGACAGCCCGAGCTCGTCGATCGCCTGATCAAGGACTCGATCTCCCAGCCTCGTTTCCGCCACGAGGAATCACGTGTGCTGTTCGAGCTCACGGTTCCCAACGAGCTCAAATCCGGACTGGCGCAGGTGGACAACCTCGTGTTGGTCCTCGATGCGGAATGCGCCACGTACCCCTGGGAGTTGATGAGCGCCGGCGACAAGCCGCTGTGCATCACGAAGGCCCTGGTGCGGCAGCTACAAACGTCAAACTACCGCCCACAGATCGGCGCGCGGGCCGGCACCGCTGCATACGTCGTCGGCGATCCGCGGGTCGGCCCACCGTATCGGCAGCTGCCCGGCGCGGCAGCCGAGGCCCGGGCGGTGCACGACCTGTTGCGCAGTCGCTTCGACGTCGATGAACCGGTCACACAACCGACAGCGCTGGACGTGCTCGCCGGATTGTTCAATAAGCCGTATCGCATTGTGCATCTGGCCGGACACGGCCACTATGAACCCCCGACGACTCCGGGCGGCAAGGCGCGCAGCGGAATGGTGCTCGACAACGGCGTGTTCCTCACCGCCGTCGAGGTGGGCCAGATGCAGCAGGTACCGGAATTGGTCTTTCTCAATTGCTGCCACATCGGACAGACCGGCCCCGATGGTAGCGCCCGCGCACGCCGGCCGTCGAGTTCAATCGCCTGGCCGCGAGCGTCTCCCGCGAATTGATCGAGATGGGTGTACGCGCGGTGATTGCCGCCGGTTGGGCTGTCAAGGACGATGCCGCCAAGGACTTCGCGGCGGTGTTCTACGAGAAGATGCTCGGCGGTGAGACTTTCGGTCGTGCTCTGCGGGCCGCCCGGACCCACACCTACGACATGTTCCGCGACTGCAACACCTGGGGCGCCTACCAGGCCTACGGCGATCCGGACTACCGGCTCGATCCGAGCGGAACCGGCACGGCAGCTGCAGGACTGGGCCAGGTGGATGTTGCCGAATTCATCGAAGCGATAAGCGAGCATCAACGTCGACGAAGGAACCGGCAGCTCCAGATCGCCGGGTCCGGCGGTTGCGAACCTCAATGCACTCGTCAAGGACTGCCCGACCGATTGGCTCGCCCTGACCGATGTACAGATGGCCATCGGCTACGCCTACGGCAAGCTCAACCAGTACGACACCGCCCGCCGATATCTCGAGACGGCGCTCGCCGGTGAGGGCGACGAGTCCACGACGACCATGCGCGCCGTCGAGGAACTCGCCAACTACGAGACACGCCTTGCCGACGACGTCGCCAAGGAGGAACCCGAGCGTGCTCGCGAGTTGTACGACCGCGCGACTGCACGCTTGGAGCAACTCCTCGCCGTGGCGGAGACCGCGGAGCGGCACAACCTGATCGGCGCCGCGCTCAAGCGTCGCGCGATCGCAGAACCCAACCCGAGGACGGCCAGGAGAAGGCTCGCGCAGGCGTCCAACCACTACCGGCAGGCGCATGTGCTCTGTGTGCAGCGCCGCGGCCTCGATCCGTACCCCACGTTGAACTGGATCGCACTGGCTACCGTCCTCGATGAGCAAGTGCCGGACGTCGACGCATTGCTCGAGCGTTGCGAGGCAACGGCGACCGAGCAGTTCCTGATCGACCGAAAGTTCTTCCCAGCGATCGCAATCGCCGAAGTGGCCCTGCTGCGAGCGCTCCGAGCGGGTCGGCTCGGGAAAGAGGGCCAAGCGGGAGACGACGAGCTTGCCCAACTCAAGGATCGCTACCAGGACACCATCCGGAAGGCCGCGCCGACCGCCCGTGAACTCACGTCGGTGGGCAAGCAGATCACCATCACCGCCAAGTCGCTCGAGAAGCTCTGGCCCAACCGCGCGACGACCAAGGCGACCGTTACGCGCCTGACCGAGCTGCGCCGAAGCATCGCGGGCCAAGCGCGCGACGAACTCCGCACCACTACCGCGGTCTCATCGAATGGAAATGGAACGCGCCAGGCAGTCGCGTCCAACGGACAACGACGTAGGCTCGTGGGCGAAGGCATGTCGAGCTAGCCAGACACGTCGACGACGCGTGAGATGACCACTACGTCATGAGCACTCCGGACTCCGGCACCGCGGCCTGACACTCCCTGTCTCGACCCAGGACGGCCTCGTCTACGACGCCTTCGTCAGTTATTCCAGGAAGAATTCCGACGCGGCAGACAAGATCGAGCGGGATCTGCAGAAGTTCCCGCTGCCGCGCGACATCCGCAGGCGCCTCGGGCGACGACACCTCAACATTTTCCGAGACGTCAACGACCTGACCGGCAACCGGCTCACCTCCGCGCTGGAACAAAATCTCGAACGATCCCGGGCGCTGGTCGTTCTCTGCTCCCCGGCAGCTCGCGGCTCGACGTATGTCGGCCTGGAGATCGCTCGCTTCGCCGAACTCCGAGACGCCAGCAAGATCGTTCCGATCCTGATTGCCGGTGTGCCGAACAACGAGCGCGATTCGGATCCCGCGGAATGGGCCTTCCCGGATGCGCTCGCTGCCGCACTCGGGGGTGAGCCCCTTGCGCCCGATCTTCGCAGCGCCTGGGGGATCGAGCGCCGAAGCACCAAGCTGGCCCGCAGTTCACCGTGGATTCAGCTGGTCGCCGGCATCGTCGACGTCAGCCCCGATGACCTTACCGAGCGCATTGCCAAAGCCGAGCGGCGCCGCCTCCGGCTGATAGCCGGAGGTCTTGCGGCCATCCTGACGGTTGTCAGCGCGCTCGCCGGCTTCGCTTGGATTCAGCGCAACGATGCCGTCGAACAGGCCCTCATCGCGACCACACGGCAACTCGCGGCCGCAGCCGAATCCACCGCCGAAACAGACCTGCAGACCGCACTTCTGTTGGCCGACACGGCCTACCGCACACGTCGCGGAGCCGCAGACGATCGCGGCCTTGCACGCCGTTGCCACCGACAACCCCGCAGTTGGAGGCGTTCTTCGATTTCGGTCAACCGGCTGACGGTGGTCGACGGCACACCGGACGCGACGGTCCTTGTCGGTGGGACCGAGTCCGGCGCCGTGTATCGGCTGGACCGCGCCACCGGCACCAGGACGAAGTCATGGCTCTCGACGCCCCGATCGAGTTCCTGTCAGTCAGCGACGACGGTAAGACCATCGCGGCCACGGGTATCCGATACGACGAGAATTCGATGCCCGAGCCGATCGCAATCAGGCGCTGTGGCGCGACGGGAAGCGTGATCTACTGCCTGACAAGCGAATCGGGGCGATGTCGCCCTCTGGGCCGCACCGTCGCCGTGTGGTTCGACGACGACACGCTCGAGATCGTCTCGGAGGGAAGCGAAACCTGTACTGATTCCCACCGGCCGCGCCGCGTGGGTTGAATTGCCCAATGACGCCGAGGTGATCACGATGAGACAGTCATCGGCCAGTTCACCCGCGCTGCGGTAGACGGCTCGACCATCGAGACCACGCAGATCCCGATGGGCATGTCGAGGGTTGGCGGCACCTTCTCGCCCGAACGGCGCGAGGTTCACCTACATCAGCCAGGGTCTGGACAATGAGGTTTGGGACCTTGCGGGCCCACCCGCTGAGCAGGCGGGCGAAGCGACATTCGTCGGGCACACCGGCAACGCCCGGAGTTCCGCTATCGCCCTCAGCCACAACGGAACCCGCATGGCGACCGCCGCCGAGGGCTCGATCTTCATCAGCGACGTCCAGCCCGTGGATCAGCAATCGTCGCGATACACCGAATTGCGCGGCGCCGGCACCAACCCCCACTCATTGCGCTTCCTGTCCGACGACGTCGTCCTGAGCGCGTCAGGAAGCAGCGCCGCGCTGTGGGACCTTCGAAGAGTAAACCCCCTGGGCCACCAGCGTTCCGGCAGAAGTCGGCAGCGACTGCGGTGCATGCGGCCCGCCCCGGGTAATCGTCTCACCGGATGCCGGCAAGGCCGTTGATCGCGAACAACGTGCTTCCCGGCGCCAGCCTGGTCGACCTCACCAGGGGTAGTAGCCGAAGCATCGCCATTGGCGCGAAGGAAGGCGACGCAAACTTTGATGCGCCGCCGGCGATGGTCTGGCTGGACGAGGAGCGAGTCTTCGCCTACGCCTCCGACGGGGAAGGGTGGATTCTCACTGGCGACCAGCTCGACGTGATCGAGAGAGAGTTCTCGCTTCCAGACGTCGGCACCGTGACTCGCGCGGTTTTGCGCGGATGACGGCAGGGTTGTCCTGGTCACCGAACGCGGTCTGGTTCTGGTCGATCCGGCCACGGGCGCAGGCGGTGGAGACGGGACTCGAAGCGGTCGCAGTCACTACCGACGGAGCATTCGCCGTCAACTTCACCCAGGAGAACGGGCAGGAAAACTCGACGGCGGTGGAGATCATCGACGTCGCGTCCGGGCAGCGTGTCACGACGTCTGTCGACGGAGTCCTGCTCGACTTCGTCGAACACACCGATGGCAACATCGCCCTTCTCAGGCGCGCCGGCGACCGGTCTGGGGACACCGATGTGTTGATACTCGACCCGCACGACGGCACGGTTCGCTCCGTCAAACCCCTCGGGGATCTGTCGGCCGCGACCAGTCCAGAGCTGGTCTCCTCGGCCCGAGGCGGTCTTCGTGGACGAGGCCGTTGAGGTCGGCCTGTATTCACTGCGCGATGGCCTGCGGTTGAGTCTCATTGCCGTCGAGTCAGGGCACCGGGCGTTCAACGCCCTCGGGCTGAACCGCGACGGGACGGTATTGGTCGTTGCCAGTCAGTCGACCCAAGACGTCTTGCGAGTACCCGTCACCGCTGACGCGTGGTCCGCACTGGCCTGCAAGTCCGCCGGCCGCCAGCTCCATCCAGGCGAGCTGGAAAGCATTGTGGAATCGACGAATGGCCTGACTCCGGGGTGTGGCAGTCCCATCACACGGTGATGTGACTACAAGCCTTCCCCCGTGCCGTCAGCATGTGTTGACACCTGCGAGTCGATACAACCGTCTGGTGATGTCACACCGAACTGAACGAGAAGGCGATGACGGCGGCGGCGGCGATCAGCAACACCCATGCGACGACCGGTACCAGGATCCCGCGTGGCCGGCGTGCCGTGAAGAACGACATCGCAACCGCAATGACCGCCACCGCAGGTGCCCCGTACTGGATGAGAGTGAAGCCGACGGGCCCCGTCCCCATGTGGGGGCAGTTCTGACCGCTGCACGCCGCAGTGCCGAGGATCTTGACGTACATGAAACCTACGACCGCGGCAGCCCCCGGCAACGTGAGGAGCGCCAGAACCCAATTGGTCGTGGGTCGCGTGCCGGTGGAATTGGTTTTCGTCGCCGTCAAGGCCGTCACCTCCGATGTACTGGTGTTTCCGCTACGCAGTCACGGAGTACCCACAATCGCGCCTCGAGCGCGCCCGTGGTGGCTCAGCGGGCCGCGGTGTACCGCTGATCAACGGCGAGCGCCGCCGGGTCCCGCACACGAGCACCGCAACCGCGAACAGCACCTCGATCGCGGACAGGCCGGTGGCCAACGCCATCACCGGCTGCTGACCTGCCGCGACCACATGTGCCGCGTGGTGATGCGCCGGCGCAGGCACGTGCAACGCAATCATCCCGAGGTTCATCAGCGCGACCAGGCACCACACCCCGGGCGTCCCGCGCAGCCACAGGTCACGCGCGCAGTACAGGCACGCCACGCTCATCGCCGACATGAGCACCGCCATCGCGATGTTGGCAGCGTGACCGAGCATGACGGCGTGCAGGACGGCCGACGTCGCCGCGAGCACCGCACACGTCCGCCGCCCGATCACGGCAGTCGCGCCCATGGGCATTTCTGACTCCTCGTCTCGGTGGTGTCTTGGATCGCGGCCTGTCACCGACGATCCTCCTACATATAGATCCACTCGAACGACGAAACTCATCGCAGACGGGACGATCCTGTTTCGCCGAAACTGTATTCCAGCAGCCCTCCACTCGAACTTTCTCTGCTGGAATACCGTTTCGGCAGTCAAGAGGGACGCCAGCCGCGCGAGACCATCGCCTCCCACGCCTGCTGGACGAGCTCATGGTCGCGATCCTCTTTGATAGCGCGCACGACGCGCCAACCCAGTCGGCTGAGCTTCGGCCACACACGCTGATCCTTCACGTACTGCGGTCGGCTCGTGCGATGCTGATCCCCGTCGTACTCCGCGCCGACCATGAAATCCTCCCACCCCATGTCGAGGATGCGCACGAGTTGCCCGCGCTCGTCATAGATGGGTATCTGCGTGGTGGGCTTCGGCAAACCGGCGTCCATGAACACCAAGCGCAGACGCGTCTCCTGCGGTGAGGCGGCACCGCCGTCGACGAGCGGTAGAACCGCTTTCAGTCGAGCGACACCGCGCGCGCCCTTATAGCGCTTGGCAAGCACCATGACGTCCTCGGCAGAGAACGACGCCGCACGCATGAGAGCGTCAAGGCGTGCTACGGCCTGGGTCCGCCTTTGATATCTTCCGAGGTCGAACGCCGTACGTGCGGGCGTCGTCACCGGCAGGCCCCCAACGCATGTCAACTCGTCGTCGCCGATGCGTTCATTGCGCGTGACGATGCCGCGAGGCGGCCGGGTGCAATTCCACAAGAGTTCGATCGCGATGTCGTCGTCCACCCATTCCGCACCATGCAGGGCCGACGCGGCGACGCCAGTGACGACCCCATTGCGTTTGGACCACAGCCAAGCACCGACGGTCCTGTCCCGAAGCGATGAATCACCACCCCGCGGCACATGCACGTTGGGGTAGATCGGCCGATACCACCGGGCAAGTTCGTGTCGCGTCACGACACGGTTGGCGATTGCCTCGCTGCCGATAAAGATCTCCCCCATGGCCGCATACTGGCCGCGGCTACCGACAAGCCGCCGAAACGGTATTCCAGCAGCCCGCCACTCGATCTTTCTCTGCTGGAATACCGTTTCGGCGAATTAGAGGTCGAGGATTTCGACGCTGCGCTCTCGCATCTCGACCTTGCGGACCTTACCCGTCACCGTCATCGGGAATTCGTCGACGATGTGGACGTAGCGCGGAATCTTGTAGTGCGCCAAGCATCCCTCGGCAAAGCAGCGCACCGCCGCGGCATCCAGCGCGGGGCGGCCCGGCTTCATCCGGATCCAGGCGCAGATCTCCTCGCCGTAGCGGGTGTCGGGAACGCCGATCACCTGCGCGTCCTCGATGTCGGGATGGGTGTAGAGGAATTCCTCGATCTCCCGCGGGTAGACGTTCTCGCCGCCGCGGATCACCATGTCCTTGATCCGGCCGACGACGCTGCAGTACCCGTCGTCGCGCATCACGGCCAGATCACCTGTGCGCATCCAACCGTCGGAATCGATTGCCTGGGCGGTCTTGTCGTCGTCATCCCAGTAGCCGAGCATCACGGAATAGCCACGTGTGCAGAACTCCCCCGGCTGGCCGCGTTCCACCACGTCGCCCGTGTCAGGGTCGACGATCTTGATCTCGACATGCGGATGGGCCCGGCCGATCGAGGAGGTCCGCCGTTCGAGGTCGTCGTCGATCAGCGTCTGACAGGACACGGGCGAGGTTTCCGTCATGCCGTACGCAATGGCGATCTCGGACATGTTCATGTCGGTGACGCAATGCTTCATCACCTCGACCGGGCACACCGCGCCCGCCATGATCCCGGTTCGCAGCGCCGAGACGTCGCGCTCGGCGAACTCGGCGTGGTTCTGCATCGCGATGAACATCGTCGGCACCCCGTAGACCCCGGTACAGCGTTCCTGTTCGATCACCTCGAGCGTGGCGCCGGGATCGAAACCCGGCGCGGGGATCACCATCGTCGCGCCGTGCGTGGTGGCCCCCAGGTTGCCCATCACCATGCCGAAACAGTGGTAGAACGGCACGGGAATGCACAGCCGATCATCCGGTCCGAGGTTGATCAGCTCGGTGGTGAAGAACCCGTTGTTGAGGATGTTGCGATGCGACAGCGTCGCACCCTTGGGGAAACCCGTTGTGCCCGAGGTGTACTGGAGGTTGATCGGGTCGGTGTTGGTCAGGCCGGCCAACCTGTGCGCCAACTGCGCGGCCGACACGTCGTCGGCGCGGGCACGCAGAGCATCCCAGTCCGCGGTGCCGAGGAACACCACATCGGTCAGCGCGGGCGCCTCGGCGCGCACTTCGTCAACCATCTCGACGTAATCGGAGGTTTTGAACGACGTCGCGGCGATCAGGGCGCGCGCTCCGGACTGGTTGAGCACATAGGCCAGCTCGTGGGTGCGGTAGGCCGGATTGATGTTGACCAGAATGGCGCCGATCTTGGCCATCGCATACTGGGTGACCGTCCACTGCGCGCAGTTCGGCGCCCAGATGCCGACCCGGTCGCCCTTCTCGATGCCCATCGCCATCAAACCCCTTGCCACGACGTCGATCTCGGCGTTGAGTTCGGCGTAGCTGTAACGCAAACCCTGCGCGACGTCGACCAGTGCCTCGACATCGGGGTAGGTGGCCGCGATGCGCTCGAAGTTGGCCCCGATGGTCTCCTCGAGAATCGGCGTGTCCGTCGGCCCTGCGTCGTAGGACTTCCACTTCACCTCGTCCCGTCGCTTCGCTCGCCCCGGCATCAGATCAGATCCTCGTAGCGGTGCTCGGTCTCGATCGGGGTGCCGGTGCGGTGCGCCTCTTCCTCGCGCCTGCGCAGCTCGACCCGCCGGATCTTGCCCGAAATCGTCTTGGGCAGTTCATAGAACTCGACCCGCCGCACCTTGAGGTAGGGCGCGAGATGGTCGCGGGCGTACTCCATGATCGCCCTTGCCGTCGCCGCGCTGGCCTCCCAGCCGTCGGCGAGTGCCACGTAGGCCTTGGGCACCGCCAGGCGGGTGTGGTCGGGCTGCGGCACGACGGCCGCCTCCACCACGGCCGGATGCTCGATCAAGACGCTCTCCAGTTCGAAGGGCGACACCTTGTAGTCCGACGTTTTGAAGACGTCGTCGGTTCGACCGATATAGGTGATGTAGCCGTCCTCGTCGCGGCTGGCGACGTCGCCGGTGTGGTAGTAGCCGCCGGCCATCACGGTGTCGTTCCGCCGCGGGTCGCCGAGGTATCCGGTCATCAGGTTGAGCGGATTGGCCGACAGGTCCAGGCAGATCTCGCCCTCCTCGGCGCGCTCACCCGTCAACGGGTCGACGAGGATCACGGGCACCCCCGGCATGGGTCGTCCCATCGAGCCCGGCTTCACCGGCTGGCCGGGCGTGTTCCCGACCTGCAGCGTGGTCTCCGTTTGTCCGAAGCCGTCCCGGATCGTCAGGCCCCACGCGCGCTCCACCTGGGCGATGACATCGGGGTTGAGCGGCTCGCCCGCGCCCAGGATCTCCCGCAGCGCTTCGGGTTTCGGGCCCAGGTCGGACTGGACGATCATGCGCCATACCGTCGGCGGTGCGCAGAACGTGTTGACGCCCGCGCGGCGGATCTGGTGCAGAAGGGCCTCGGCATCGAACCGGCTGTAGTTGTAGACGAAGATCGTGGCCTCGGCGATCCACGGCGCGAAGAAGCAACTCCAGGCGTGCTTGGCCCAGCCAGGGGAACTGATCGCCAGGTGCACGTCGCCGGGCTTGAGGCCGATCCAGGCCATCGTCGACATGTGCCCCACCGAATAGCTGACCTGCGAGTGTTCCACGAGTTTCGGCTTACTCGTAGTGCCGGAGGTGAAGTAGATGAGCATCGGGTCCTCGACGGCGGTGCACGCGGTGTGCGACGTGGGTTCGGCCGCATCGGCATCCGCGTAGCAATGCCACCCGTCGACGGGGTCGCCGACGGCGATCCGGGCGTAGCCTCCGGCCACCCCGTCGAACTTCGCGGCGTCCGCCGCATTGGCGATCACGAACGTCGCGCCGCCGCGATCGATCCGGTCGGCGATGTCCGCCGGGCCCAGCGCACTGGTCGTCGGCATGGTGATCGCGCCGAGCTTGGCCACGGCAAGCATCGACTCCCACAGCTCGACCTGATTTCCCAGCATGAGGATGACCCGGTCACCCTTCCCGACGCCGAGTCCGGCCAGCCACGTCGCGACCCGGTCGGAGCGGTCGGCCATCTCGCCGAAACTGACCTTCTGCTCGCGGCCGTCCTCCTCGACGATCCACAACGCCGCGCGGTCCGAGACGCCCGAGGCGCGCGCGATCGTGTCGAACCAGTCGGTTGCCCAGTTGAATACGCCCGTGAGCTGTGGGAAGGCGAACGACTCGACGGCCTTGGCGTAGTCGTCGAGCACGCTGACCAGCTGGTCGCGGGCGCTGCGATACAAATCGGTGTTCGTCACCATCCCGATAGGATCTACGTCACAACCGCTGCGCCGCTACCCCTGGCCGCAGAATGAGGCCACACAGGAGAAATCGCGGCCGTGACACGATGGATCGGTGGCCCCGATAAGTCCGTTTCGCATCTCGGTTCCCGACGCTGATCTCGCCGACCTGAAGGAGCGGCTGGCCCGCACCCGATGGCCGGAGCCCGAGTGCGTCGACGACTGGAGCCAGGGCATCCCACGTAGCTACACCCGTGAGCTTGCCGACTACTGGGCAGGCGAATACGACTGGCGCGCACGCGAAACCGCCCTGAACAGGTTCGACCAGTTCACCACCGAGATCGACGGCCTCGACATCCATTTCATCCACCAGCGATCGGCCGACGCCTCGGCGTTCCCGTTGCTGATCACGCACGGCTGGCCCGGATCGATCGTCGAGTTTCACAAGGTCATCGAGCCGCTGACGGCCGCGGGGTTCGACGTGGTGTGCCCGTCGCTTCCGGGATACGGCTTCTCCGGTAAACCCGAGGGCACCGGCTGGGGCATCCACAAGGTTGCGCTGGCGTGGGAGACGCTGATGAGCCGCCTCGGCTACGACCACTACGGCGCGCAGGGCGGTGACTGGGGCGCCGCGGTCACCACCCAGATCGGCCGCAATGGCGGCCGCTGCGCGGGGATCCACCTCAACATGCCGCTCGCCCAGCCGCCCCGCGATCTGAAGAACCCGACCGAGGAGGAGAAGCAGGCGCTGGAAGGGATCGGCTACTACCGCCAGTGGGACAACGGCTATGCCAAACAGCAGTCGACGCGGCCGCAGACCCTCGGATACGGGCTGACCGACTCACCCGTCGGACAGCTGGCGTGGATCGTCGAGAAATTCTGGTCGTGGACCGACTGCGACGGCCATCCGGAGAACGTGCTCACCCGCGACGAGCTGCTGGACAACGTGATGGTGTATTGGGCCACCGCCTCGGCGGCGTCGTCGGCGCGACTGTACTGGGAAAGCTTCCGCATCTTCGACGAAGGCGAACGCGAACGAGTCGAGCTGCCCACGGGCATCGCCGCGTTCCCGAAGGAGATCCTGCGGGCACCGCGTAGTTGGTGTGAAGACTTCTACAACATCACCCACTGGACGACGATGCCGCGCGGCGGACACTTCGCGGCGTTCGAGCAGCCGGAGCTGTTCGTCGAGGATGTGCGGACGTTCTTCGCTACCGTCCGCTAGCGGCAGGTCGATCAGGGGTGCCGAGACTGCGGCCAGATCGCAAAATCGCGACTCATAGCGATCTGCCCGCAGTTTCGCAAACTAGGCCAGCGAGTCGACCCAGGCCCGGTGCAATGCCGCGTACCTGCCGCCGCCGCGGGCGATCAGGTCGTCGGGTGGGCCGTCCTCCACGATGCGCCCATGCTCGAGCACGAGCACGCGGTCGGCGACCTGGACAGTCGACAGCCGGTGCGCGATGACCAGAGCGGTCCGATCCGCCAGCACGGTTTCCAGCGCCCGCTGCACCATCCGCTCGCTGGGGATGTCCAGCGACGACGTCGCCTCGTCGAGGATCAGCACCGCGGGATCGGCGAGAAACGCACGGGCGAATGCGACGAGTTGACGCTGACCCGCCGACAATCGGCCGCCGCGCTTGGCGACGTCGGTGTCATAGCCGTCGGGCAGCGCGTCGATGAACCGGTCCGCACCGACGGCTGCGGCGGCCGAACGCACTTCGTGGTCGGTGGCATCCGGCTTGCCGAACCGGATGTTGTCGGCGACGGTCCCGTCGAACATGAAGTTCTCCTGGGTCACCATCACGACGTGACGGCGCAACTCGCTCTGCGAAAGGTCACGCAGGTCAACGCCGTCGAGCGTCACCGAACCCGATGTCGGGTCGTAGAACCGGGCGATCAGCTTGGCGATGGTGGTCTTGCCCGCTCCCGTGGTACCCACCAGCGCCACGGTCTGCCCCGCCGGCACCGTCAGCGAAAGATCCGGCAGCACTGGACGATCCGGCACGTATGAGAACCGCACGTCGTGGAACGCCACGTCGCCGCGGACCGAGGACAGTTCGACCGGCTTCTCCGGATCGCCGATTCCCGGGCGCTCGGCCAGCACCCCGGCCAACTTCTCCAGCGCCGAGGACGCGGACTGAAAGGTGTTGAAGAACTGCGAGATCTCCTGCATCGGCTCGAAGAACATCCGTAGATACAGCAGGAACGCGGCCAGTGTGCCGATGGTCATCTCACCGTGCAGCACCCGGTAGCCGCCGTAGAGCAGCACCACACCGGTGGTGAGATTGCCGACGAGCTTCACGCCGGGCATGAAGACCGCGAGCAGCTCGAACGTCCGCTCGTTGTCGTACCGGTACCGATCGGCGATGTCCTCGAATATCTCCTGGTTGCGCGGCTCCCGCCGGTACGCCTGCACGGCCTTGATACCGGTCATCGTCTCGACGAACTGAACGATCACCAGCGCGGCGCTCTCGCGCACCTTGCGGTAGGTACGCGACGACTCGCGGCTGAACCACCAGACGAGCAGAACCAGGATCGGAAATGCGGCCAGACACATCAACCCGAGCCGCACGTCGAGAACCACGAGCAGGACCGCGGTGCCGCCGAGGGTGAGCACCGCCGTGATCAGGCTGTCGAAGCCGGTCTCCAGCATGTCCTGGATCGCCTCGACGTCGTTGGTCGACCGGCTGACCACCCGGCCCGACGTGTAGCGGTCGTGGAACGCGATGTCCAGGCGCTGGAAATGTCGGAACACCATGCGCCGCAACTCGAGCAGGATGCGCTGGCCGATGCGACCCGACCGGCGCAGGAAGAGCATCCGGCTGACGGCCTGAGTCACGACGACCGCGCACAGGGCGCCGACGATGATCATCAGCTCGCGCGAGGACCCACCGTCGAGAATCGGCGGGATGCCGCGGTCGATTCCGCGCTGCACGAGTATCGGAACCGAAAGTCGCGCAGCGTTTTCCACCACGACCACGACTGCGAGCATCGCGACAGCGAAGCGGTAGGGACGCAATAGCAAGCCCAGCAGACGGCGGGCCTCGCGGCGGCGGGGGATCGATTCATCGATCGGCAGGTCGTCGCGGGCTTCGTCGAACCGGCCGCGCCAGCTGTCTGTGTTGTCGTCGGGATCCTCGGGACTGTCGACGGATCTGGTCTCGGTCGCGGTCACCGGCGCTCACCTTCCGATGTCGCATAACGCCGTTCGCGGCGACCCGGCTGGCAGTCGTCGACGGCCTCCTGCTCGTCGTGGGCGAGGCCGAGGCGCGCGCGCTCCTGGTCATCCTCCCAGGCGCAGGTCCGCTCGCAGCCATCGTCGAGCTCGTCGTCGGCGGCCAACAGATAGCGGTACTCGGGGACCTGGGCGAGCAGTTCGGCATGGGTGCCGACGTGGGTGATGGTTCCGCGCTCGATCAGCGCCACCTTGTCCGCCAGAAGCACGGTGGACGCGCGGTGCGCGACCACGACGCCGGTCACCGCATGGAGTACGCGCCCGAGCGCTTCGGTGACGACCGCCTCGGTGTGCACATCGAGTGCGGACAGCGTGTCGTCGAGCACGAGGATCTTCGGCGCCGCCAGGATCGCGCGGGCCAACGACAACCGCTGCCGCTGCCCGCCGGACAAGCTCATACCCTGCTCGCCGATGCGCGTGTCGAGGCCGAACGGCAGGTCGTAGACGAACTGCGCGGCGGCCACGCCGATCGCCTCGGCCAGCTGCTCGTCGGTGGCTTGAGGGCGTCCGAGCCGCAGGTTCTCCGCGACCGACATCGAAAACAGCGTCGGATCCTCGAACGCGGTCGCCACCGTCTCTCGCAGCGTCTCCAACGGCATGTCGCGGATGTCGCGGCCGTCGATGCGGATCGCGCCCTCGGTCACGTCGTACAGCCGCGACAACAAGGCCGCCAGCACCGACTTACCCGACCCCGTGGCACCGACGAGTGCCAATGTCTCGCCGGGCTCGACGGTGACACTGACATGTCGCAGCGCCCAGCTGCCCGGCTTGCCGGACCGCACCATTCTGTCCGGCTCGCCGGACGGCGCCACCCGGTCGGTATCCGGGAACCTGAAGCTGACGTCGTCGAGTTCGAGCCGGCCGCCGAGCGGCGCGTCGTACTGCGCGCCGTCCGTGATTTCCAGGGGCGAGTCGAAGATCTCGGCGATTCGGTTCGCCGCAGTGAACGACTCCTGCGTCATCGACAGCAGGAAGCCCAACGACGCGATCGGCCAGACCAGCGACAGCATCATGGTGATGAACGCGACCAGCGTGCCCATGGTCACCAGGCCGTGGCCCGCGGCGTACGCACCGAAACCGAGCACGATGATCAGGGTGAGATTCGGGATGACCTCGAGCAGCGTCCAGAACTTCGCCGACACCAGCACTCGACTGACCTGGGTGTCGTGGAGGTCGGTGGCCTGCTCGTCGAACCGGTCGAAGACGTAGTCCTCCCGCCCGAACGACTTGACCACCCGCAGGCCCAGTGCCGACTCCTCGACGTGGGTGGCGACGGATCCGGCCTGGTCCTGCGCGAGCCGGGAGAGCCGCGTGTATTCCTTCTGAAAGTGCAACACGATCAGCGTGATGGGCACGATCGACACCAGCACCACCACGCCGAGCGGCCAGTACATGGCCAGCAAAATGGCCGTCACCACGGCGATCTGGATGATGTTCAGCAGCAGGAAAACCATGCCGAACGACATGAACCGGCGAATCGTGCTGAGGTCGTTCATGATTCGCGACAACAGCTGGCCGGACTGCCAGCGGCCGTGGAAGGACATCGGCAGTATCTGCAGCCGCGCGTACAGGTCCTTGCGGATGTCGGCCTCGACACCCATGGTCGCGCGGGCGACGAGCCACCGCCGGATGAACCACAACACGGCCTCGGCGATACCCAGGCCCACCGCTCCTGCGCCCAGGACCCACAGCCCCTGCTGATCCTGATGACGCACCGGCCCGTCGATCACCGCCTTCGTCATCAACGGGATCCCGACCGTGGCGATGAGGCTCACCATCGCAACGATGACCATGGCGATCCAGCGCACCCGATATGGCAACAGGTAGGGAAGCAGTCGCCGCAGATCGGAGCCGGTTCGCTGGCTGGCGGGCGGCTGCGCGATCGCCGGCGACGAGCGCAGGGCGTTGACGGGGTTATCCACTATTGAGATCTTCCCATGGCCCGCAAACTGTTAACGCCAAACGGGAATCGGTCATGCCGCCACCGGCTCCTCCCCGAACTGGGTCTCGTAGAGCTCGGCGTACCGGCCGCCGCGGGCCATCAGCGACTCGTGCGTGCCGCGTTCGACGATGCGGCCGTCCTCGACGACGAGGATCACGTCGGCGGCCCGCACCGTCGAGAGGCGGTGGGCGATGACCAGGGACGTCCGCCCCTCGAGCGCCTCCGCGAGCGCCTGCTGCACCGCGGCCTCCGATGCCGAGTCCAGCGATGCGGTGGCCTCGTCCAGCACGACCACCCGCGAGGTGCCCAGCAGCAGGCGCGCAATGGTGAGCCGCTGCCGCTGACCGCCCGACAGCCGGTAGCCGCGCTCCCCCACCACGGTGTCCAGCCCATCGGGCATGTCGGCGATGACGTCGGCCAGCCGGGCGCGCTCCAGCGCCCGCCACAGGTCGTCGTCGGTGGCGCCGGGCGCGGCGAGCTGGAGGTTGGACCGGATCGACTCGTGGAACAGGTGCCCGTCCTGCGTGACCATGCCGACGGCGTCCTTCAGCGACGCGAACGTCAGGTCGCGAACGTCGACCCCGTTGAGCCGCACCGCTCCCGCGTCGACGTCGTACAGCCGTCCCAGCAGCGACGCGATCGTCGACTTGCCCGCGCCCGACGAGCCGACCAGTGCCACCATCTGGCCGGGCTGCGCGGTGAACGAAATGCCGTGCAGCACTTCGTCTCCATCGCGTTGGTCGAGCACCGCGACCTCCTCGAGCGAGGCGAGTGACACCTTGTCGGCCGACGGGTAGGAGAACCTGACGTCGTCGAACTCGACCGACACCGGCACCGCACCCGGTCCTCTTGGCCGGGCACGGACACCGCGTCCGGCTTCTCCCGGATCAGCGGCACCAGATCGAGCACCTCGAAGACCCGCTCGAAGCTCACCAGCGCGCTCGCGATCTCGACATGCGCGTTGGCCAGTGCCGTCAGCGGCGAATACAGCCGGGTCAGCAGCAGCGCGAGCGACACGATGGCGCCGGTCTGCAGGTGACCGCCGATGGCCAGCACGCCGCCGAGCCCGTACACCAGCGCCAGCGCCAGCGCCGACATCAGCGTCAGCGAGTTCATGAAGACCGATTGCAGCATCGAGGTGCGCACCCCGATGTCACGCACCCGCCCGGCGCGGTCCTCGAATTCGCGTGACTCGCGCTCGGGGCTGCCGAACAGTTTGATCAATGTGGCGCCGGGCGCCGAGAAGCGTTCGGTCATCTGGGTGTTCATCGTCGCGTTGTGGGTCGCGGCCTCGCGGGACAGCCGCGCCATCGCCCGGCCGATGCGCCGGGCGGGGTAGACGAACAACGGCATCAAGACCAGCGACAGCAAGGTGACCTGCCAAGAGATCCTGAGCATGACCACCAGCGTCAAGGTGAGCGTGACGACGTTGGCGACGACTCCGGAGAGCGTGTCGGAGAAGGCGCGCTGTGCGCCCATCACGTCGTTCCCGAGCCGGCTGACCAGCGCGCCGGTGCGGGTGCGCGTGAAGAAGGCGACGGGCATGCGCTGCACGTGGTCGAACACGGCGGTGCGCAGATCGAGGATCAACCCCTCGCCGATCGTCGACGACAACCACCGGGTCACGAGCGAGATGCCGGCCTCGGCGACGGCGACCGCCGCGATCACCGCCGCCAGCGCCACCACGACCCCCGGTGCACCGCGGCCCGTGATCTCGTCGACGACCCGGCCCGCAAGCAGCGGAGTGGCTACGCCGAGGAGTGCGCTGACGACGCTGACCCCCACGAAGGCGCCGAGTCTGCGGTGGTGACGACCCGCGAACCGCCAGATCCGGCCGAGCAGCCGACGGTCGGCAAGAGACCGCAGGTCACCGCCGCGTGCGTGCGCCTGCCGGTACAAGGTTTGCCGGGCTACCGTCTCAATGCTCATCAAATCACCGTAAAACCTCAACAATGGATGAGGTCAACGGCTTCCCCGGCGTGTCAGATAATGCCGAAATAGCCGATCACCCCGGCCACGGCGACCACGAGCAAGGGATTGAGCTTGGTGAAGATGAAGATCGCCGTGCAGATCGCGGTGAGCAGATAGGCCCGCCAGTCGTGGTCGGCCGCGCGGCTCATCACCAGCGAGGTCGCCATGATCAGGCCGACGGTCAGGGGTGCGAACCCATTCTCGACGGCGATTCGCCACTTCGATTTCTGGGCCTTCTTCCAGAACAGGGTGACGGCGTACATCAGCGACGCCGCCGGGAAGATCATCGCGACGGTGGCGATCACGCCGCCGATGATCGCGCCCGGCACTCCCCCGACGGTGAGCCCGGCCCCGTACCCGACCAGGGTGACGATCAGGATGCTCGGCCCCGGGGCGGTCTGGGAGATCGAGAAGATGTCGGCGAACTGGCTGTCGGTCATCCAGTGATGGCCCCGCACCGCCTGCATGTGCATCTCGGGCAGCACCGCGTTCCCGCCGCCGATCGACAGCAGTGACAGCGACCCGAACAGGCCGGCCAGCTGCAGGTAGGTGTGGATCACGCGGCGCGTTCCCTCGGCCACGCCCAGATCAGGCTGAGCGGCGCGACAATGGCCAGCACCACCGGAAGTGGCCACCGCACAAGACCGTTCAGAACGAAGGCGGCCGCGAAGAGCGCGACCGGTATCGGGCCGGTCAGACATTTCCGGCCGGTCTGGATGACCATCGCCAGCGTCAACGCGACAGCCGCGGCGGACGCCCCGTGCAGGACACCCTTCACCGCGGGGATCTCCTTGAACCGGAAGTAGAAGTAGGCGGCCACCATGATGAAGACGACCGGCATGAGGCACAGCCCGAACAGTGCGGCGCCCGCTCCGGCAAGACCGCGCATCTTGGACCCGGCGAAGACCGCCATGTTCACCTGATTGGCGCCGGGCAGAATCCGGCACATCGTCATGGCGGACAGAAATTCCTCTTCGCGCATCCACTGCTTTTCGACGACCAGCACTTCGCGCGACCAGGCGGACAGCCCGCCGCCGAACGAGGCGAGCGCTATGTGGTTGAAGGTCCAGGCGAGCTCGACGAGGGAGACATTCTCGAGTTGCGGGCCGATCTCGTTCTCGAGCGGAGGATCGGCCTCACTCATGCATCAGGTCGGCGTCGTGCGGAAAGTCCGCCTCGTGGTGCTGGGCGGGCTCGAGGGGGTCCGGGGCGTCGTAGTGGTGCGAGGTGTCCCAGTCGCCGTCGAATACCTCTTTGAGCCGGCCGACGATGGCGGGGTCGTCGGTCATGATGCCCAGTTCCCGGCGCAGATCGAATGCGCTGCGGTCGATATTCATCGAGCCCACCAGCGCATCTCTGTTGTCGACGACAATCAACTTGGCATGCACCCTCAGGTTCTTCTGCTTGTGGACCTTGACGCCGAACCGGCGCAACGTCCGCAGCGATGCGAATGTGTCGAGAATGTCCCATTCACTGATCCCGTGCTTACCGCCGCACAGCACGTGCACTTTCACGCCGCGGTCGGCGGCCGCGGCCAGGCGTTCCAGAATCACCGCGTCGACATATTTGGGATGCTGCACGTCGAGTCGCTCATTGGCCGTGTCGATGAATTGCGCCATGTGATAGCGCGAATTCGAATTGCTCCACAGCAGGCCCTCATATGCCGAGCAGTCCCAGTCCCGATGTTCCCAGTCGGCGTTGAAGACCTCGACGATCTGGGCAACGTGATAGGGATTGTCGGTCACGATGCCGTAGTCGCGGGTCAGCGTGAAGTATTTTTCGCAGAGGTTGAAGGTCGCGACGAGCGCCGCCTTCTCATCGACGACAATCGACTTTTCGTGCGTCACGTAGAACTTCGGATTCGACCACTGGACGGCTATTCCGGCGCTCCGAAATTGCTCGTATGTCTCGTCATTGGCGCGGTCGCCGCCGGACCGCTGCGCATTGAGTTGGACCCGTACGTCGACCCCGGCCCGCCGACGATCTATCACGGCCTGGATCAAAGTCGGCTCGGTGAACGTGAATTGCTTGACCAAAAGCGAATTTTCGGCCGAATTGATGAATTCACGGACCGGTTCCAGGCCGTCGTCGGGCTCGACAATGACACGCGGAGATAGGGGGAGCATAATTTCACCGATGCTAGCACCGGCCCAATAGAAACGCTTTGCTAACGCGGGAACGTTCAGGTTCCCGTGACATGGTGGTGATGGGACCGCTGCGAAGGTGATAGCAGGCCCGCTTCCGCGCCTTTCACATGCGGGGCACAGCATCAGGCAAGATTGCGTGCATGGACAGTGGTGCGGCTTCGCCCCGGGTGCTCGTGGTGGACGACGACCCCGATGTGCTCGCCTCGCTCGAGCGCGGGCTGCGGCTGTCCGGTTTCGACGTGTCCACCGCCGTCGACGGCGCCGAGGCGCTGCGCAGTGCCACCGAGACCAGGCCCGACGCGATCGTGCTCGACATCAACATGCCGGTGCTCGACGGCGTCAGCGTGGTGACCGCATTGCGCGCGATGGACAACGATGTCCCGGTCTGCGTGCTCTCCGCCCGCAGCTCGGTCGACGACAGGGTTGCTGGGCTGGAAGCCGGCGCCGACGACTATCTGGTCAAGCCGTTCGTGCTCGCCGAACTGGTGGCACGGGTCAAGGCGCTGCTTCGCCGACGCGGGTCGACCGCGACCTTCTCGTCGGAGACCATCGCGGTCGGTCCGCTGGAAGTGGACATCCCCGGCCGGCGCGCCCGGGTGAACGGCGTGGACGTCGACCTGACGAAGCGTGAGTTCGACCTGCTCGCGGTGCTCGCCGAGCACAAGACCGCGGTGCTATCCCGCGCGCAGCTTCTCGAGTTGGTGTGGGGGTACGACTTCGCCGCGGACACCAATGTGGTCGACGTGTTCATCGGCTACCTGCGGCGCAAACTCGAGGCCGGCGGTGCGCCGAGGCTGCTGCACACGGTGCGAGGAGTGGGGTTCGTCCTGAGGACGCAGTGATGCAGCAGCTGTCGCGGATTTTCCGTCGCACCCCGTCGCTACGCACCCGCGTGGCGCTGGCGACGGCGATCGGCGCGGCGATCGTCGTGGTCATCGTGTGCACGGTGGTGTGGATCGGCATCACCAACGACCGCAAGGAGCGGCTGGACCGCCGGCTCGACGAAGCGGCCGGTTTCGCGATCCCGTTTCTGCCGCGTGGCCTCGACGAGATCCCCAAGTCTCCCAACGACCAGGACGCGGTCATCACCGTCCGCAAGGACAACCAGGTCACGTCGAACTCGGACGTCGTGCTGCCCGAGCTCGACCCCGGATACGCCGACACCTATGTCAACGGGATCCGTTACCGCGTGCGCACCGTGGACATCCGGGTCCCCGAGCCGATGTCGGTCGCGGTCGGCGCCACCTACGACGCGACCATCGCCGACACCAACAATCTGCACCGGCGCGTGCTGATCATCGGGGTTTTCTCGGTCGGGGCCGCGACGCTGCTCGGCTGGCTGCTGGCCGCCTTCGCGGTGCGCCCACTCAAACGGCTGGCCCAGCAGACCAGGCAGATCGATGCCGGCGACGAGGCGCCCGACGTCGAGGTGCGCGGTGCGACCGAGGCGGTGGAGATCGCCGACGCCGTCAACGGCATGTTGCAGCGCATCTGGAAGGAGCAGGACCGCACCAAGTCGGCGCTCGCGTCGGCGCGCGACTTCTCCGCGGTGTCCGCGCACGAACTGCGCACGCCGCTGACCGCGATGCGCACCAACCTCGAGGTGCTATCGACCCTGGACCTGCAGGAGGAGCAGCGCAAGGAGGTGGTCAACGATGTCATCCGCACGCAGTCACGGATCGAGGCCACCCTGGGCGCGCTGGAGCGGCTGGCGCAGGGCGAGCTGTCCACGTCCGACGACCACGTGCCGGTCGACATCACCGAGCTACTGGACCGCGCGGCGCATGACGCGATGCGGGTCTACCCCGATCTGGAGGTGTCCCTGGTACCGGCGCCGACGGTGATCATCGTCGGGCTCCCCGCGGGCCTGCGCCTGGCCGTCGACAACGCGATCGCCAATGCGGTCAAACACGGCGGGGCCGGGCGGGTGCAGCTGTCGGCCGTCAGTTCGCGCGCAGGTGTCGAGATCGCCATCGACGACGATGGCGTCGGCGTACCGGAGGAGGAGCGCAGGGTGGTCTTCGACCGGTTCTCCCGCGGGTCGACGGCGTCGCACTCCGGCTCGGGCCTCGGCCTGGCACTGGTGGCGCAGCAGGCCGAACTACACGGCGGCACAGCATCTTTGGATGCCAGCCCGTTGGGCGGCGCGCGCCTGCTGCTGAGGCTGCCCGGCCCGCGCTAGCGCTACTTGGTGCCCAGCAGGTCGATGACGAATACGAGCGCTTTCCCGGACAGCCGGTGACCACCGCCCGCGGGGCCATAGGCCTGCTCCGGCGGGATGGTGAGCTGACGCCTGCCGCCGACCTTCATACCCGGGATGCCGTCCTGCCAGCCCTGGATCAGGCCGCGCAGCGGGAACTCGATGGACTCGCCACGGTTCCACGAGCTGTCGAACTCCTCGCCGGTGTCGTATTCGACACCGACGTAGTGCACCTCGACGTTGCCGCCGGGCACCGCCTCCGCGCCGTCCCCGACCACCAGGTCCTTGATCACCAACTCGGTCGGCGCGGGTCCGTCCTGAAACTCGATCTCCGGTTTCTGTCCTCCATTAGAAGTCACGTGCCCACGGTAGTCGGGCAGACTGGACCCGTGGTTAAGGACGAAGACATTCTCACCCAGGTCAATCAACTGGTGGCCGAGGAGAAAAAACTGCGCGACAAACTGCAGCACCGCGAGATCGACGAATCGGAAGAACACCAGCGGCTGCGGGCCGTGGAGGTCGCGCTCGACCAGTGCTGGGACCTGCTCCGGCAGCGCAGGGCGTTGCGTGAAACCGGACGTGATCCGCGTGAAGCCCAGGTCCGCCCGGCCGACGAGGTCGAGGGCTACCTTGGCTGATTCGGATGGCTGACGTGATGACAAGGCCCGAAGTCGTCATCATCGGCGGAGGGCACAACGCCCTGGTCGCCGCGGCCTATCTCGCCAGGGCAGGGCGCCGGGTGCAGGTGCTGGAGCGGCTCGATCACGTGGGCGGTGCGGCGGTGTCCGCGCATGCGTTCGACGGTGTCGACGCCCGGTTGTCGCGCTACTCGTACCTGGTCAGCCTGCTGCCCAGGCGGATCGTCGACGACCTCGGTGTGCGGGTGCGCCTGGTGCGCCGGCGCTATTCCTCCTACACCCCCGACCCGACGACCGACGGCCGGACCGGTCTGCTGATCGGTCCGGGGTCGACGTTCGGGTCCATCGGCGCGGCCGGCGACGAGGCCGGGTTCGGCGAGTTCTACCGCCGCTGCCGCATGGTGACATCGCGGTTGTGGCCCACGCTGATCCAGCCGCTGCGCACCCGCGGCGACGCCTGCCGCCTCGTGGTCCCCGGCGGCGATCCCGACGCCGAGGCCGCCTGGCATGCGATCACCGGGCGCCCGATCGGGCATACGATCACCGAAGCCGTGGCCAACGACCTGGTTCGCGGTGTGATGGCGACCGACGCCGTGATCGGGACGTTCGCCCGCATCGACGATGCCGACCTGGCGCAGAACGTGTGCTTCCTCTATCACCTGCTCGGCGGCGGAACCGGCGACTGGGACGTCCCGATCGGCGGGATGGGCGCGGTCAGTGGCGCCCTTGCCGCCGCAGCAGCCGGTCACGGTGCCGAAATCATCACGGGTGCAGACGTTTATCAAATAGACCCCGACGGTGAGGTTCGGTATCGCCACGACGGCCGGGAGCGCAGGGTGCACGCCGAGTTCGTGCTGGCAGGTGTCACACCCGCCGTGCTGGCCGAGCTACTGGGCGAGCCTGGACCCGACATGGCGCCGGGCGCGCAGGTGAAGGTCAACCTGATGCTGCGGCGGCTGCCGCGACTGCGCGACGAGACGGTCACTCCCGAGCAGGCTTTCGGCGGGACCTTCCACATCAACGAGACCTACAGCCAACTGGACACCGCCTACATCCGCGCGGCGCACGGGGTGATCCCCGACCCGCTGCCGTGTGAGATCTACTGTCACTCGCTGACCGACCCGACCATCCTGTCGGACGGTCTGCGCGAGTCCGGTGCGCAGACGTTGACGGTGTTCGGCGTCCATACCCCGCACGATCTGGTGGTGGGCGGCGACCCGGACAGGATGCGCGACGCCCTGACATCGGCGGTCCTCAACTCGCTCAATTCTGTTCTCGCCGAACCCATCCAAGACGTGCTGATGGAGGACGCCGCGGGCCGGTTGTGCATCGAGGCCAAGACCACGATGGACCTCGAACGCACCCTGGGCATGACGGGCGGCAACATCTTCCACGGTGGCCTGTCGTGGCCGTTCGTCGATGACGACGAACCGCTCGACACCCCCGCGCGACGCTGGGGTGTCGAGACGGCTCACGAGCGGATTCTGTTGTGCGGATCGGGATCCCGGAGGGGCGGAGCGGTGTCGGGCATCGGGGGTCACAACGCCGCGATGGCGGTGCTGGAGAGCTAGGCCATCTGCTGGGCCCATGCCATGTGGGCTTCGAATCCTAGCCGGTCGGCCATGGCGCGGTAGCGCTCCCGCAGCTCGCGATATTCGGTCTCGTCGCCGCGCGCCCGGGTCAGCAGGACTCGCAGCCGAAGCGCGCCGATTGCGCGCGAATCCCATTCGCGGTCAGCGGCCAGCGACTCCAGCCGCTTCAATTCGTGCTCGGCTCTGTCACATTCGCCGAGCTCGAGCAGCTGTTCCACCATGAACATGAGTGGAATATCGATGTTGCTCAAGCGACCATCGCTCTCCATTTCGTCGACAATCGTCCCCCACCGCCGGACCGCTTCATCGACTTCACCGAACTCCGCACGCTCCAGGGCGAGATAGGAGTCGATCACGGGGAGCATGTTCAGCGCGTACGTTTCCTTGATGCATGTCTCACGCAGGCTGCGCATGCCGTCGTAGCCGCGCGTACGCTCAGCGCCGTTGTGTATCAGTGCGACCGCCAGCGTCAGGCGCAGGAAAACCAAGCCGAGGTCGTCGCTCGACCGCTGGACGGGCGTCATCACCGCTTCGATCTCACGCAATACGGAATCGGTCGCCAGAAACACTCCCCGGGGGAGACCCGCGTACTTGTAGGTCAGGATTGCGACCAGCGACAGCGTGTCGGAACGGGATTGAGCGATGGCGATCGCCTCTTCGTAATCCTCGCGCCAGCCGGGCACACCTGTCCGGAAACGCGCGGTACCTCGCCATGCCAGGGCCGTGGCGCGCGGGGACTCGAAGATGATGTTGCCCCTGTCGTGATCCTCGACCGCGAGATCGATGACGGCTTGGGTCCATCGCAGCGCTTCCGCTGTCTCGCCCGTCTCGTGTTTGGCAACGATTCCCGCGAACGACAGCGCGATCGTCAGCGCTGGGTCGTCGATCGACTCCACGATCGTCATGTACTCCGATGCCAGCCGCGAGGCTTCCCGGACGCGACCCTGCAGCACGTGGTCGATCGTCATACCGGCCATCCCCACCGCCAACGAGGCTTTGTCGCCGGCCTGGGTGCACAGATCCTGCAACTCCAGGAAGCGCGAAGAGATGTCGTGGTGGAACCGCTTCCACATGTTCCCGCATATCAGTGTGCGCGGCGCGATGCACATCGCCATTCGGTTCGGCGCACCGGGTGGCAGGGCATCGGCGACCTGAAGTGCACGCTCCCAGCTGAGTTGCGCCGCGGCGACGTCGCGGTTGGTCGACCAGCTTCCCGCTCGCATATGCCACTCGTATGCGGTGGGCAGGTCGCCCGCCGCCTCCAGATGCTCGGCGATCAACGCAGCGTTCTCGTCGTCCTGCTCGATCGCGGCAGCCACGCGCCTGTGCAGCTGTGCACGCTCGGATTTGAGCTGTGACTCGTAGGCGACCGCTCGAATCAGCGGATGCCGGAACACATACTGAGGCCGCGGATTGAATGCCGTCTGGTCGACGAGCTCGGCAGACAACAGATCGCCCAACACCGACTCGACCCCGAGAGCCTGCAACATATCTGGCGAGAAGCTCGAGCCGATGACCGCCGCGGCGTTCAGCGTGCGCTTGGCTGCGGGGTCCAGACGGTCGATACGCGCGGCGATCACCGCCTGCAGGGTGCGGGGCACGCGGACGTCGGCGATGCGATCGACGCACAGATAACATCCGCGACCGCCGACCAACACATCGCGCTCGCTCAGATCGCGCACGATTTCTTCGGCGAAGAAGGGGTTTCCGGCCGCCCGCTCGGCGATGAGTTCGGCGAGGTCGTTGACCGACCGGTGTTCACCGAGAAGTTCGGTCCCCAGCGCGAGCATCTGCGAGTTGTCGAGGGGTTCGAGGGCGATCGTCTGCGCCCGCGGTGCGTGGGCCAGCACTCCGTCGTATTCCGGCCGGTACGTGATCACGACCAACGACGGCGTTTGAGGAATCACGCTGAGGAAGTCCGCCAGCATCGACTCGCTGACGCCGTCGATCCAATGCGCGTCCTCGATGATGTACATGACGGGAGTGGCGCGCTCGAGTGCAGCGGCTTGGACCATTGCCGTGAGCCGGCGACGACGCGCAGCGGGATCGATCTGCGGCAGGACAGCCGTCGGGTCGCCGATGCCGAGCAGGTCGTGGAGGAGTTGTAGATCTTCCTCGTCGGCATCCGGGAAGCGGCCCCTTACCAGCGACCGCGCGGACGCGTCGTCCAGACCGTCCAGGCCGGTCGTCGATCGAAGCAGACCGGCAGCGGTGTGGAATGGCACCTCGGTGGTGTGCGACTCGCAATAGGTGGCGGCCACCTGGGCGCCTGCGTCCAGCGCTTTGGCGGTCAGCTCGCGCACCATCCGGCTCTTACCGATTCCCGGCGGGCCGACGACACCGACGATGGCACCGTTGCCACCGAGGACGCGGCCGAGAACACCGTCGAGAGCGGCCATCTCCCATTGCCGTCCAACAAATGTCGGCTCTGCTCGGTTCGCCCGCCGACCCCGCACCATGCCCAGCAGCGTGCGGGCCGGCACCGGGTCCCGGACCCCCTTGATGTGCACCTGCTCGGGTTCGCCCAGCATCGCGACCGCGTCGACGAGGTGCGCAGTCGAATCGCTCACCATCACCCCGCCCGGCGGTGCCACCGACTCCATTCGCTGCGCCATCCCGACCTGTTCACCGATGGCGGTGTAACTCATTGGCCCAGAGCCGATCTCGCCGGTGATCACCACGCCCGAGTTGAGCCCTATCCGCAGCTGCAAGGTGACGTTGTCGCGACCGTCGACGTCGTCTGCGAGGCTCCGGGCGTCCTTCTGGATCTCCAGCGCCGCGCGGCAGGCCCGCGCCGCGTGATCCTCGAGTGCGATCGGCGCCCCGAATACCGCCATGATGCCGTCGCCGGTGAACTTGTCGACGGTGCCGCCGTAGCGCCGGACGACTGCCGACGAGCGCCGAAACACCTCGGCCATGATCTCGCGCAGGCGCTCCGGGCCGACAGCAGCGGCGATGTCCATCGAGTGGACCACGTCGGCGAAGAGCACCGTCACCTGTTTGTACTCGGCATGGCTGTCCGCGGCCACCTTCGAACCACACGCGTCGCAGAACCGGGCACCGTCCCGCAGTTCGGCGCCGCATGAACCGCACGATATCGCCACCGGCTACCAGGATATGGACTTGGCCGCCGAAACAGAAGCGAGGGTCGTCGAGCGGGCTGGTTAGCGACCCTGGCTGCTGTTTCGCCGATCAGGCGGTGGCGACTTTCTCGAGGATCGCCCGCAGTGCCTCCAGGTCCCCGACGTCAAGCGAGGACAGGGTGGACGGCGGCGGATCGTCGATCGCATTGATCTTCCCGACGGCCTCGCGACCCGCTTCGGTGAGCGAGACCAGCTTGCAGCGCCGGTTGGCGGGATCGGTCGCGCGGACGACCAGTCCCCGGTCTTCGAGGTCGTTGATCGCCACCGTGGTCGCCGGTGCGTCCATGGCCGTGGCGTGCCCGACCTCCTTCACGGTCATCGGCCGCCGGCTCAACCGCCTCAGGATGCGAATCCTGCTGAAGGGCAACCCTGTCTGCTCGATGACCGCGCGCCGCCAGCCGTCACGGTTGTCCAGCACCAACGACGCCATCACGCGCCACACCTCTTCCGCCACAAGACTATTCGACATGTACACCCTCCCGCGGTGCGACGGGCGCGGCGATCAGCGGCGCCAGGCGGTCCGCCGAGCGGTGCGCCCGTGACGATGTCGAGAACAGCCCCAGCGCGAAGATGATGACACCGAGGCCCGCGCAGACGAACCACAGCGGGCCGGCCGACGCCGCGAAATCTGCGCCGGGCGTGGCAAGTGCGGCGCCCGCGATCGAACCGCACAGGGCCACGCCGAGACTGACGCCCACCTGTCTGCTGGTCGAGGCCACCGCGGAAGCCGCGCCGGCGCGGTCGGTCGGCATGCCGCTGACCGCGGCGGTGGTGATCGGGGCGTTCACCATCGAGAACCCGACGCCGAAGACGGCGAAGACCGTCAGCAGATGCCACACCGGTGTGGTCGCCGACAGTTGGGTGAGCATCAGTGTCGCCGCCGTGATCAGCACGCCGGCCACCAGCAGTGACGGGCGGCTGCCGAACCGGCCGACCATCCGACCGGAAAGCGGCGAGAAGACCAGCGCGCCAACGGCAACCGGCAAATAGATCAGCCCGGTGTGCATTGCCGAGAAGCCGCGTTCGCCCTGCAGGTACAGCGAGATCATGAAGAGGAAGGCACCCCACGCGGCGAACGCGCACACGGCGATCAGGGTCGCCGATGCGAACGGGATACTTCGGAAGAACCGCAGGTCGATGAACGGGTCATGGCGCCGCGCCTCGTACCGCAGGAAGGCGAAGAACGCCAAAATCGCGACGACAGCGACCACGATGACGCGGGCGTTGGCCCAGCCGATGCCCGGCGCTTCGATGAGCACATACACGACGCCGAACAGGAACGCCATGCCGAGAGCCTGACCGACCGGATCGACGTCGCGCATGGTGGCCGACTTCGACTCCGGGACGAAGATCGCCGTCAGCAGGATGGCCGCCGCGCAGATCGGCAGATTGATCCAGAACACCGCACGCCAGCCGACGTATTCGATCAGCGCACCGCCGACGATGGGGCCGAGCGCCATCGCGATGCCGACCACAGCGCCCCAGACGCCGATCGCGCGCGCCCGTTCCACCCGCTCGCGGAACACCTGGGTGATGATCGACATCGCCACCGGGTTCATCATCGAGCCACCGATAGCCTGCAGCAGGCGCGCGGCGATCAGCGTCTCGATATTGGGCGCGAGGCTGCACATCAGCGAGGCGAGCGCGAAGAGGCTCAGCCCGATCTGGAAGGTGCGCCTGCGGCCGAACCGGTCCCCCGCGGCGCCGGCCAGCATCAGCAGCGATGCCAGCACCAGGGTGTAGATGTCGATGACCCACTGCAGTTGGGAGGCCGATGCGTGCAGGTCGGTGCGGATGCTCGGGATGGCGACGTTGACGATCGTCGCGTCCATCGACACGATCAGCAGGCTCAGGCAGCAGGAGACCAGGATGATGGCCTTGCGCCTGGGGCTCAGCGACCGAACGACGGTTTCATTCACACAACTATTGTGAAACCACAACTGTCTTGATCACAAGCCGCTGGCCAGTGACGTTCATTACCGCCGAGACCGAAGCCAGCGTCGCTCACCGGCCGATTTGACGACCCGGAATTCCATTTCGGCGAAGAATGCCGAAAAGCTAGCGGCCGCCGATCGTGGTGTAGTCGCGTTCGGTGTAGCCGGTGTAGATCTGGCGGGGACGGCCGATCTTGCCGCCGCCCTCGTCGTGCATCTCGCGCCAGTGGGCGATCCAGCCCGGCAGTCGTCCCAGCGCGAACAGCACGGTGAACATCCGGGTCGGGAAGCCCATGGCCCGGTAGATCACGCCGGTGTAGAAGTCGACGTTCGGATAGAGCTTGCGCTCGATGAAGAAGTCGTCGGTGAGCGCGACCTCCTCGAGCGCCTTGGCGATGTCGAGCAGTTCGTCGTCGCCGCCGAGCTTGCCGAGCATCTTGTCGGCCTGCTCCTTGATGATGCGGGCCCGCGGATCGAAGTTCTTGTAGACCCGATGGCCGAAGCCCATCAGCTTGACGTTGTCTTCGCGGCTCTTCACCTTCTTGACGAAGGTGTGCACGTCGCTGTCCTCGGTGCGGATCTTCTCGAGCATCTCCAGCACCGCCTGATTGGCGCCGCCGTGCAGCGGACCCCACAGCGCGTTGATGCCGCCGGAGATCGAGGTGAACAGGTTGGCCTGCGACGAGCCGACCAGCCGCACCGTCGACGTCGAGCAGTTCTGCTCGTGGTCGGCGTGCAGGATCAGCAGCAGGTCGAGCGCGCGGACGATCTCCGGGTCGACCTCGTAGGGCTCGGCGGGGAAGCCGAACATCATCCGCAGGAAGTTCTCGACGAGGGTCAGCGAGTTGTCCGGATACAAGAACGGCTGGCCGACCGACTTCTTGAACGCGTACGCCGCGATGGTCGGCAGCTTGGCCAGCAGCCGGATGGTGGACAGCTCGACCTGCTCATCGTCGAAGGGGTCCAGCGAGTCCTGGTAGTAGGCGGACAGCGCGTTGACCGCGCTGGAGAGCACCGGCATCGGGTGGGCGTTGCGCGGGAAGCCGTCGAAGAACCGCTTGAGGTCCTCGTGCAGCAGGGTGTGGCGCTGGATCAGTGTGGTGAACGTCTCCAGCTCGTCCTTGGTGGGCAGCTCGCCGTAGATCAGCAGGTAGCAGACCTCGATGAAGGTCGACTTCTCGGCCAGCTGCTCGATCGGGTAGCCCCGGTACCGCAGGATGCCGGCGTCCCCGTCGATGTAGGTGATGGCGCTCTTGGTGGACGCGGTGTTGACGAAGCCGTCGTCGTAGGTGGTGTAGCCGGTCTTGGCCAGCAGCGAGCCGAGCGCGATGCCGTCGGAACCTTCCGTGGCGGCGACGATGTCCAGATCGAGCTTGCCGCCCGGGTAATCGAGGGTGGCGTGTTCTTGCCCTGAAGACGGGTTATCGGCCACGGGGATCCCTTCTTCGCTGCCGGGAAAGTGGAGTCTGCCCCACAAAAGGTAGTCCCATTCCAGCGGTCCCGCCCGCGGGGGTCGGGCAGATGCTCACACCGGCTGGCGAGCGCCCGCGATCTCGCGGGTGAACTCGGCGTACGTGAGCTCCACGCGCCCGACGACGTCGTCGATGCTCAGCTGTGACCAATCCAACTCCGCCCGCCCCAGATCGCTCAGAGCGGTCATGATGATCGACCCCCAGACCGCGGACATCAGCTGCAGCCTGCGGTCGTCCAGGCCCGCTCCCATCCGCTTGGCCAACTCGACGTCGATCGCGTTGGCCCGGAACTCGAGGACGGACTGGCGCAGCGTGGGCGACGACACGATGATCCGCACGATGCACATCAGCCGGTCGGCGGAGAGCGCTCCTGCCGGCGCGAGCTTGGTGGCGTTGGCCATCAGCACATGGGACCGCAGCAACGCATCGAAATGGCTGACGTCGGATGGCTGCCGTGCCAGTTCCAGCGCCGTTCGTTCCAGCACCTCGTCGATGAGGGCCAGTGCGATGGCGTCCTTGGTGGCGAAGTAGCGGCTGAAGGTGCGGGGCGAGACGTCGGCGATGGCCGCGATCTGGTCGACGGTGGTGCGATCGAAGCCCTGCCGCTCACACAGTTCGACGGCGGCGTCGATCAGCATGGCGCGAGTGCGTTGCTTCTTGCGTTCGCGCAGACCGAGGGCTGGCTCCCCCCTGACTTCAGCCACGTCCGGATGCTAACGCGCGGAGCTATGAAATCTCTTAGAAAATGGCAACCACAGGCACTTGGCGGTGTTCATACTTTGTCGTTCTCGGCCACCCGGTAACGCACGAACGCCGGCACGCAGAGTGCCGCGATCGCCACGCCAACGACGACCAACGCACCACCGCCTGCGGCGGCGACCGTGGTGCCGACCGCCGCCGCGGCAGCGCCGTGCACGGCGTCGGCCAGCCGTGGTCCCCCGCCGACGACGACCGTGAACACGCCCTGCAGGCGACCACGCAGGTCGTCGGACGCCACCTGTTGCAGGATCGTCGACCGGAACGCCGACGACACCATGTCCGCCGCTCCGCCGATCGCCAGAAGCGCCAGGGCGACCCACAGCAGCGCGCCGGCTCTGCCGTCGGCCAGACCGGCGGCCAGGCCGAACCCGACCATCGCGACGCCCCACACCACGATGGCGATGACCACCGCCAGCCCCTGTCGCTGGATTCGTGGCAGCCAGCCGGAGAACAGCCCACCCGCGACGGCGCCCGCCGAGATGGCCGCGGCCAGCAGCGCGATCGTGGTGCCGCCTTCCACCGGTCCGCCGAAGCTTTCGTGTGCCATCTGCGGGAAGAGCGCGCGCGGCATGCCGAAGATCATCGCGATCAGGTCAACGACGAACGACATCAGCACCACCCGGCTCCCGGCCAAATGGCGGAAGCCGTCGAGTACCGCCGCGAATCCCCACCGGGAGGAGCCACCCTTGCCGTTCAGCGGCGGCATCGGCGCCAGCCGGATCGTCGCCCAGATCGGCACCAGGCAGGTGATCGCGTCGATCAGGTACAGCGTGGACAAGTCGACCCATCGGAGCATCACCCCGGCCAGCAGAGGGCCGACGATCGCGCCGAACTGCATGACCGTCACGTTCAGGGAGTTGGCGGCCGGCAGCTGGTCCAGCGGCAGCATGCGCGGGATCGCCGCCGACCGGGTGGGCTGGTTGACCGCGAAGAACGCTTGTTGCACGGAGAGCAGGCACAGCACCACCCACACGTTGTTGAGCGCCAGCGCGGCCTGCAGCCACAGCAGCACCGACGCGAAGGCGAGCCCGCAAGACGCGATGATCAGCAGCTTCCGGCGGTCCATCGCGTCGGCCCACGCGCCGCCCCAGAGGCCGAAGACGATCAGCGGCACGAGCGCGAACAGGCCGGCCAGGCCGACATAGGCGGAGTTCTGCGTCAGCGCGTAGAGCTGGACCGGCACCGCGAAGATCGTGAGGTTGGCACCGACCACGGTGACGATGCCCGACAACCAGAGCCGCCGGAAGTCCAGTGTGCGAAGCGGCGTGGTGTCCGCGAAGAGTCTTCGCACCCTTCTAGGGCTGCAGCCGCTCGATGCGGCCCTCGGTGACGCGAATCCTGTTGTGCAATCTGTTCTCCCGACCCTGCCAGAATTCGACGACCTCGGGCGCGATCAGGTACCCACCCCAGTTCTGCGGCACCGGAACCTCGTCGCGGTCGGCGAATTGTTGTCTCACCTCAGCCAACTGTTCCAGCAGCGCCGCACGCGACGCAATCGGCTTCGACTGATGCGACGCCCACGCCCCGAGCTGTGAACCGCGTGGCCGCTTGGACCAGTAGTCCGCGGTCTGTTCGTGGGCCACCTTCCTCACCGGCCCCCGCACGTGGACTTGGCGGCCGAGCCGAAACCACGGAAACGTCGCCGAGGCGTACGGCATGGCGGCCAGGTCCGCACCCTTGGCGGAGTCGTAGTTGGTGTAGAAGGTGATGCCGGATTCGTCCACGTTCTTGCACAACACGGTCCGGGTTACGGGCCTTCCCGCGGCGTCGACCGTGCCGACCACCATGGCGTTGGGTTCGGCGACACCGGCCCGTTCGGCGTCGGCCAGCCACGTCCGCAACAGTGCGACCCAGCCGTCGGCGAGCCAGTCCGCGTCCAGGTCCGCGCTGCCGTCCTTCTCCGCCGACCCGTACTCGACCCTCATCGCGGCCAAACTCTCGTGGTCTGGATCTGTCACCCGGGACACGCTACGCCCCGCGGTAGGGCTCAATCCGGCAGCGGATTCGCCTTGCTCATCCGCACGAAATCCTGGGCCTGGAACGTCGGATCGAAGCATGCTCCTGGCACGCCTCCACGCCTCCACGCCTTGCCCGCGCGAATCGCCCGCCTGGCGGTGACTTACTTCGCGGCATCGGCGGTGTTAAAGACGCTGTGCAGCCGGAAAACGCCAGAAAGGGATCGCCAGTGGAGGGAAATACGAACGGGCAGTCGAACGAGCAGGGCCACGCCGACGCTCCGAACGGCAAACTGACGACGATTGCGGGCGCGCCCGTGGTCGACAACAACAACGTGATCACCGCGGGCCCGCGTGGCCCGATGCTGCTGCAGGACGTCTGGTTCCTGGAGAAGCTGGCCCACTTCGATCGCGAGGTGATCCCCGAGCGGCGGATGCACGCCAAGGGATCCGGCGCCTACGGAACCTTCACGGTCACCAACGACATCACCCAGTACACCCGCGCGAAGATCTTTTCCGAGGTCGGCAAGAAGACCGACCTGTTCGTCCGCTTCTCGTCGGTGGCCGGTGAACGCGGCGCGGCCGAGGCGGTCCGCGACATCCGCGGCTTCGCGGTGAAGTTCTACACCGAGGAAGGCAACTGGGATCTGGTCGGCAACAACACCCCGACGTTCTTCATGCGTGACCCGCTGAAGTTCACCGACCTCAACCACGTCGTCAAGCGCGACCCGCGGACCAACCTGAACAATCCGCGCAACAACTGGGACTGGTGGAGCCTGCTGCCGGAATCCTTGCATCAGGTCACCATCACGATGAGTGACCGCGGCATTCCGAAGTCGTTCCGCAACATGCACGGGTTCGGTTCGCACACCTACAGCTTCATCAACGCCGACGGCGTCCGGCATTGGGTGAAGTTCCACCACGTGTGCCAACAGGAGATCGATTTCCTGACCGACGCCGAAGCCGAAGCCGTGATCGGAAAGGACCGCGAGAGCAACCAGCGGGACCTGTTCGAGGCGATCGAGCGCGGCGAATTCCCCAGATGGAAACTGTGCGTGCAGATCATGCCCGAGGCCGACGCGGCGACGGTGCCCTACCATCCGTTCGATCTGACCAAGGTCTGGCCACACGGCGACTACCCGCTGATCGAGGTCGGCGAATGGGAGCTGAACCGCAACCCGGACAACTACTTCGCCGAGGTCGAGCAGTCCGCCTTCTCCCCCGCGAGAATCGTTCCGGGAATCGGCTTTTCACCGGACAAGATGCTGCAGGGCCGGCTGTTCTCCTACAACGACGCGCAGAACTACCGGCTGGGCATCAACCACCACCAGATCCCGGTCAACGCGCCGCGCTGCCCCTTCCACGCCTACCACCGCGACGGCGCGATGCGGGTCGACGGAAACTACGGCGCCACCCTGCCGTATGAACCCAACAGCTACGGCGAATGGCAGGAACAGCCCGCCTACCAGACCCCTGGGGAACCGCTCGGCGGGGTGGGCGGTGTCGGCGATATCTTGGCCTACAACTGGAACTTCCGCGAGGACGACGCCGACTACTACACCCAGCCCGGCAACCTGTTCCGGTTGATGACACCCGATGAGCAGCAGCGGCTCTTCGACAACACCGCCAGGGCGATGTTCGGCGTTCCCGCCGAGATCCAGCAGCGCTGGATCGGCCACTGCACCAAAGCGGATCCGGCGTACGGCGCCGGTGTGGCGGCTGCCGTCGCCGCACTGGAAGGCCGGCCGGTCGACACCGTCCCCATCTGACGCGTCCCGCCATGAGGTGTCCGCCGACCTGTTACCGGCCGGTAGCAAGCGGCGGAAACCTGGGTGCGAGAATCGGCCCATGACTGCGGTGCCGAAGGATTTCGCTCCCGGGTTGGCGGGCGTGGTGGCGTTCGAGACCAAGATCGCCGAGCCGGACAAGGACGGGGGTGCGCTGCGGTACCGGGGCGTCGACATCGAGGACCTGGTCAACCAGCAGGTGACCTTCGGCGACGTGTGGGGTCTCCTGGTCGACGGCAGGTTCGGCCACGGACTACCGCCTGCCGAGCCGTTCCCGCTGCCGATCCACAGCGGCGACGTCCGGGTGGACGTGCAGGCCGGCCTGGCGATGCTCGCCCCGATCTGGGGCTACCCGCCGCTCCTCGACATCGACGATGCGACAGCCCGGGACCAGCTGGCCCGCGCGTCGGTGATGGCGCTGTCGTACGTCGCACAGTCCGCGCGGGGCATCTATCAACCCGCCGTTCCGCAACGTCAGATCGACGGGTGTACCACCGTCACATCGCGATTCATGACGCGCTGGCAGGGCGATCCCGATCCCAGGCACGTCGAGGCGATCGACGCCTATTGGGTGACCGCCGCCGAGCACGGCATGAACGCATCGACGTTCACCGCGCGGGTGATCGCGTCGACCGGTGCCGACGTGGCGGCCGCGCTGTCGGGGGCGATCGGCGCGATGAGCGGCCCGCTGCACGGCGGGGCCCCGGCGCGGGTGATCCCGATGATCGAGGAAGCCGAGAAGACCGGCGACGCGCGCGCGGTGGTGAGGGGCATCCTCGACCGCAACGAGAAGCTGATGGGCTTCGGTCACCGCGTGTACCGCGCCGAGGATCCCCGGGCGCGGGTGCTGCGGGCCACCGCCAAGCGACTGGAGGCCCCGCGTTACGAGGTGGCCGCGGCCCTGGAGCAGGCCGCGCTGGCCGAGTTGCGGGAGCGACGTCCGGACCGGGCGATCGAAACCAACGTCGAGTTCTGGGCCGCGGTCATCCTGGACTTCGCCCAGGTTCCGACGAAGATGATGCCGGCCCTGTTCACCTGCGGGCGCACCGCGGGCTGGTGTGCGCACATCCTCGAGCAGAAGCGACTGGGCAAGCTGGTCCGTCCGTCCGCCATCTATGTCGGTCCCGATCCGCGCAGTCCCCAGTCGGTCGAGGGCTGGGACCAGATCGCCAAATCCTGACCGGCGCATGTCCTCCGATCCGGTTACGACGTTCGCCTCGGCGGCGCACAGTTTCGCGACGCTCGTGCGCGCCATCCCGGCGGACTCCTGGGACGGGCCGGGTCTGGGTGAGTGGGATCTACGCTCGCTGGTCGGTCACGCGTCGCGCTCGCTCGTCACGGTCAGCACCTACCTCAAGTCCAGCGCCGAGCGCGAGGACATCGCCACGCCGCAGGAGTACTACGTCCGCGTGAACCCCTCGGCCCTCGGGCTCGATCCGTCCGGGGTCGTCGAGCGCGGACGACAGGCGGGCAGAGATCTCGGCGCCACCCCGGCCGCGGCGGTCGACGCGCTACTGCAGCAAGTGCTCGGCGAGCTCGCCACCGCCGGTGACCCGCTGATCCAGGTGATCGGCGGACTGGGCATCCGGCTGCGTACCTACTTACCCACCCGCACGTTCGAGCTGGCGGTCCACGGCCTGGACATCGCTGGGGCCGTTGGTGTTCCGTTCATCCTGCCCGCCGACGTGCTCGATGACGCCACGAAGCTGGCGACCCGGATCGCCGCCCTCGCCGGGCACGGTGAGACGGTTCTGCTCGCGTTGACCGGACGCGCGGCGTGGCCGGCGTCGTTCTCCGTCGTCTAGTTCCAGATCAGCCGGTCCTGGACCGCGTCGTTGTAGACCACCTCGGTGGGTTGGGGCCCGGTTACATCGAAGTAGATCTTCCCGGTGGACTGCCCGCCCTGTGCCAGCGTCGCGCCGCTGAGGCCGTTCGGCGCGAACGCCTGATACAGCACCCGATAGTTGTCCCCGCTTGCACTGCGCGCGTTGAAGAATGGAATGGCGGGCGTGACCGCGCCCTGGACGGCGCTCACGCCGGCGGTGGCCTCCCACAGCCGACCTGTCAACGGAACGTTGACGACGTCGTTGCTCGGCTGCAGGTGTGAAACGCTCCACGAGCTGACCACGGCACCGTCTTCGAGTCGCTGAGCGGTGCCCAACCGTGCGGCGGCCGGGCTTGCCGACGCCAGAGCCGAATCGGCCAAACCGGTCACACCGACTGAGGCTGCAACAGCCAGCGCCGCTGCCATGGTCACGATCCGCATGTATCCCTCGATCCGATTCAGGTACTCATTGGCTATCCACCGATCTACAACGTCTGACCGTCGGGCGAATCGTCCGCGCCGCCGTGTCGGTGCTCTGGTGTTGGATGAGGGTGCCGCGATGAAAAACGCCGGTGACCCTGGTCTGAACACTAGTCACCGAACACAACCGAGGAGATCCCATGGCCATCGAAGTCCAGCCCTCCGTATTCCCCCACCTCGTCGTCGATGATGCCGCCGCAGCCATCGACTTCTACGTCAAGGCGTTCGACGCCGTCGAGCACGGCCGGATTCCCGGACCGGACGGGAAGCTGATTCACGCCGCCCTCGACATCAATGGCTCGACCGTCATGCTCAACGACGACTTCCCCGAGATGTCCGGCGGCAAGTCGATGACACCGACGTCACTCGGTGGCACCCCGGTGACGATCCACCTCACGGTGACCGATGTGGACACCAAGTTCCAGAAGGCGCTCGATGCGGGCGCGACGGTGATCGCCCCACTGGAGGACCAGTTCTGGGGCGACCGCTACGGCGTCGTGCGGGATCCGTTCGGACATCACTGGTCGCTGGGTCAGCCGGTACGCGAGGTCAGCATGGACGAGATCCAGCAGGCCATGAAGCAGGGCGGCTAGCCATGACCGACCTAGACGACGCCCGGTATGTAGAGCGCTAACAGGCTCAGCGGCAACGAGTTCGAGGTCGTGATCTGGTTGATCGCGGAGATGCTGGCGGGCTTCGGTGTGCGCTCGAGTTCGGGCGTCGTCGGATCGGATCCATACAGGCCGAACTGGAGGTCGTATCCGTTCGCCCACTCGAGGTTGTCGACGAACGACCAGTACGTGTACCCGCGGATGTCCACGTCGTGTGCGAGCAGGTCCTGCACGACGGCGATGTGGTTCACGATGTACGACGGCCGTTTCGAGTCGTTGGCGTCGGCGATGCCGTTCTCGGTGACCCACAACGGCTTTCCGTAGGTTGCCGCGGTCTCCAGGACCTCGCGGAAGCCACCGGGATCGGTGGGCTGGTTGAAGTCGCTGCACGTCGGCGACGTGGCCACACACCGCACCGGCAGGCCCCGCAGGAACGGGAAGCCGGGGATCGGGGCGAAACCGATACCCTGCATCGGTTGCGAGCCGTAATACTGCACACCGAGGAAGTCCGCCTTGTCCATGAACTCGGGATGGATTTCGTCGGCGGTCTTGACGCCGTCGAAGTTGGCGTCCACCCAGCCGTCGATCACCGCGTTGGGGAACCAGTGGTTGTAGTAGCTGTTCCACGCGTCGGCCGCCTGCACGTCCAGCGGGCTGACCGGATTGGCCGGTCGCGCCGGAATCATGTTGTTGGCGAATCCGACGAACGCGGCGGGCTGGCCGGCGGTGGCGACCTTGCCGTCCCACCTGTGGATCTCGTCGAAGGCAGCGACGTAACCCTTGGCCTCGTTGACCAGGAACGTCGAGGCGAGGTCCGGCCGGATGACACCAGGTGGCCAGTTCGGCACGAGGCCCGGTATGGCGAGGAACTCGGTGAGTACCGGCGGGAACGGCTCGTTGAGCACGGTCCAGTTGTCGACCTGGTTCCCGTACTTCCACGCGACGTAGGCGGCGTACTTCTCGAACTCGGCGGGCGTGCCCGGCGACAGCCACCCGGCGGCCGTTGCGGGCAGCCCGAGCTGGATCAGCGGCCGTGTCGCGATCGGGTCGTGCACCCATACCGGCAATGTGAAGTGGTTGACGGTGATCAGCGGCTCGAGGTGGTTTGCCCGCAACGCGTCGAACACCTCGCGGTAATGGTCCACCTCGTCCTTGTCGGCCAGCGCGTCGAGCGCCTCCAGATCGGCGAGGCTGACTCCACCCCCTTCATCCGAAATATTCACCGACGCAGTGGAATTCGGGAAGATGCGGCTCCACTCGATGCTCATCCGGAACGTATTCATGCCGAGCTCTTGGTCGGCCAGTTCCGCGTCGCTTTCGTACTGGATGTACGTACCGGGCCCGTTCTCCGGGACACCGTGGGTGATTCCCAGGAGTTGATTGAGCGGGTCGTGTACCCACTTGTACCAGTCGGAGTTGGGGTCGACGGGTGAGCCGGGGCCGCCCTCGGCCTGGAACCCCGCGTGGGCGACGCCCCAGTGGAAGTCGTCGGGGAACGACAGGTCGATGCCCGCGACCGGCATGACCGTGACGGTGATGGTGGTGGCCACCGCGTCACCGCCGCCGGGGTTGATGAAATCGCCGAGGATCGGCACGAACTTCAGCAGTCCCGGTAGGCCGTGGACGTGCAGACCCGCGGCTTCGTCGCTGACGACCACGGTGAACTCATCCGTTCCTCCCGCCGCCGCCATCGCGTTCATCGGCCGATAGCTGAAGTTGCCGTCCTTGTCGATTTCGACGGTCCCGCCGTCGTGCGGTCGCCCGATGACGGTGTAGGTCAACGGATCTCCGTCCGGATCGGCGGCACCGATGTTTCCGGTGATCACCGTGTCGCCGTCCAGGTTCAGGCCTTGGGTGTTCTGCACCGGGTTGTAGTGGATGACCGGCGACTCGTTGAGGAATTCGCGACGCACCCAGGCCAGCAGTGCCCACGGCGACGGATCGACGGGCCACGCCGGCGCACCCGCGGCGAACGGGCTCAGCACCGCGTTGACGAAGCTCGAGACGAGGCCGGTGACGTAGGTGACGGCGGTGATCGGATCGAACGCGGTCGGCCACAGCCTCAGGGACGGCACGGCCGGGGGCGGCGTGTTCGTCGTCACCGCGGCTTGTCGCATGGTTGTCGCCGACGAGAAGGTCTGTGCTGTAACGGGATTGACCGAGTGATCCGGCTCCGCGGTGTTTTCCGCGCCGACGGGACGGCGGTATCGTCGGGCGCGTCGACGGTGACCTGGACGGCGTCGACCGTGCTGGTCGGCTCCGGCGTGTCGGTGGGGTCTGCCGCCAGGTGGGCCGGCTTGCCGGGCGCGGGCTGCGTTGCGGCCTCGGGCTGCGTGACGGTTTCCGGCTGGGCTTCGGGTTCACCCGGGTCAGGCGGGGTGACGCTCGGCGTTGGTTCCGTTGGTTCCGTCTCCTCGTCGGCCTGTTCCGTCTCCTCCTCGGCCTGCTCTGTCTCCTTCTCGGCGTCGGAGGTCGTGGTGCTGGTGTGGGCGCCGCCCGTGCTCACCACCACACCCGGCGGTGCTTTCGAGGTCGTCGACCCGGTCGACGTCGACGCGGGGTCGGCATCCGGTTTCGACACCTCGTCGGGCTCCCGCTCCGTCGCCCCAGGGGTGGTCGCCTTCTCGGCGTTCTCCGCGCCGGTGGACGACTGCGTGCTCGTCGACGACTCCGCGGACGCGGCATCGGGCGTATCCCCCCAGGCCAACCCGCATCCCGATCCGGTGACCACCGCGACGCCGACCCCCAGCGCCACCGCCAAACCCCCGACCCGACCGACGCACGCCGCAGAATTCATGCAACGTGCATACGCCGCGGGCCTCGGCGACCGGGCCGCTTTGCGGAAAGTTGGCCCGGCTACCGGCGCAGACCGGCCAGCAGACGTTCCCGCACCGTGGTCGCAGGCACATTGGCCGCCGCGGCAACCATGTCCGCTACCGCGGTGAACTTGTCGCGGGGGCGTTGGCCGCCGCCGCGGGCGATCTCCGCCGCGTCGATGGCCTTCCAGCCCGCGGCGTCTACCACCCCGGGTTGCCGGCCGCGAACGAACTTGTCCAGCGCGGCCGGCCTGCGCGGCGGGTCGGGCAGGCGCCCGCCGTTGTAGTCGGCGACGAGGTTGTGCACGGTCTCGGCGGCACACGACTTGTTGGTGCCGATGAATCCCGTCGGCCCCCGTTTGATCCAGCCGGCGACGTAGTTACCGCGCACCGGCAGACCGGTCGAGGGGTCGACGACACGGCCGCCGCCGTTGGGCACCACGGCTGCGTCATCATCGAACGGCAGGCCTCGAATCGGCTTGCCGCGGTATCCAATTGACGTCAGCACCAACCCAGCGGGGAAACGGCGCACCTCGCCGGTCCCGGTCACCGTGAACTCGACTTCGCCGGCTCGCGCGTCGCCGACGATCCGCTGCGGAGTGAGCCGGTATGCCAGCCGGATCCGTGGGCGGGTGGCGGGCGCCGAGGCGTCGGGAAGCTTGCTCAATATCTCGAGTTTGTTGCGGGTCAACGGATCCGACTCTTCTCGGCCAGGTCCCGCAACACCAGCTCACGATCGGCGGCCTCCAGCACCACATCGCATGTCGACGTCAGGCCGATGAGCTCGGGCAGCGTGAACGCCGACTGCGCGGGCCCGCGGCGGGCGGCGATCACCACCTCGGCGACGCGCGATTCGCGCAGTGCCGCCAGCGCATGGTCGGCGATGTCGGTGCCTGCGAGCGCGTCGGGGTCGGAGGTCAGGATGCGCGCGACGTCGAGGGCGACGTTGCCGTTGCCGACGATGACGACCCGCTCGTGACTCAAATCGACAGGCAGGCCGGTGAATTCGGGATGGCCGTTGATCCAGGCAACGATCTCGGTTGCGGTGCCCGTTCCCGGCAGGCCCATGCCGTCGATGTCGAGCCGTCGGTCATTGGGCGCGCCCACCGCGTAGAGCACCGCGTGATGGCGCTCCAGCAGCTCGTCGTGGGTGAGATCCGACCCCACCTCGACGTTGAGGTAGAACGTGAATCCCGGCTGCCGGGTGACCTTGTCGAACAGCGTCGTGACCCGCTTGGTGCTCTGGTGATCGGGCGCCACACCGGCCCGCACCAACCCGTACGGGGTGGGCAGTCGTCTCGAAGACGTTGACCCGCACGCCGTGCTGGGTGAGCAGTTCGTCGGCGGCATACATCGCCGCAGGCCCGGAGCCGACGATCGCCACCGTCAGCGGCCCGCTCGCGCGGGACTGGACCACCGGCGCGTCGAGGACCGGCGCCAGCTTGGACGTCGGCGGCAGCTTGCCCTCGCGCTTCGGATAGAACGCCGCGTTCAGCTCGATGAACGGCAGCTGCGCGGGCTCCAGCTCGGGTGTCGGGCGCGATCGCGCCGACCGGACAGGCGCTGACGCAGGCGCCGCAGTCGACGCAGGCGACCGGGATCGATGTAGAGCATCTCCGCGGTGGCGAAGCCGGGCTCGTCCGGTGACGGGTGGATGCAGTTCACCGGGCAGGCGTAGACGCAGGACCCGTCGCTGCAACACGATTGGGTGATGACGTGGGGCATCGCTGCCTTACGCGGCGTGGACCACGTGCTGGCGAGCCGGTTCGCTGCGATAGCGGCTAGGCCGGCCGTCGATCTTGCAGATCCGCCAGACGAGCTTGGCGACCGGGTTCATCAGGCCCGTGTCCGCGGCACAGCATCCGGACGTCGCCGAACATGTCACGCAGGAACTGCCGTGACTCCGGCGACCGGAAGAACAGCTCCTTGCGCACCGACCGCGGGATGTCGAATTCCTTCCAGAACGCCCGCGGCGGCACGACGATCGCCGAGCACAGCACCCGCATGATGATCGGCACGTGATCGACAGCCAGAACCGCTTGCGCCGCGCGCAGATGCGGGACCCGCTTGCGCAGGTACTCGTGGGCAAACGAGATGTGGCGGGCTTCCTCGGCCACGTGGATCGCCATCACCCGCTCCATGATCGGATGCAGCGACTTGCCCTCGCGCAGCACGTTCTTCTGCGTGTGGTCGATGGGCTCCTCGCCGGCGAGCACGCCGAACAAGAACGGGATCGGCAGCGGCCCGGCCACCAACGGGATCAACGGCTGGACCCACTTGCAGCATCCGCGGCATACCGGGTACGTCGGCGCCGATGTGGTTCACCATCTCCTGGAACATCATGGTGTGGTTGCATTCTTCGACAGCCTCGTGCAGGCAGTAGCGGTACTCGGGTGAGCCGTTCGGCGTCCAGAACGAGTACTCCATCAGGCCACGGATCAGGATCGACTCGAAGTGCAGACCGACCTTCGCGACGTTGGCCTGGCGCCACATGCCGATCTCGATCTGCCGTTCGACCGACTGCGCCTGGTACCACGGGTGCCCGCCCAGCGGATCCGTCGCGGGCAGGATCCAGCGCTCGTCGTTCGGGATCACGGCGAACTCCGGGCGAGTCCCAGTCGATGTCCGTGTACGGATTGAAGTTGCGCCGCACCGACCCCTCGGACAGTGTGGTGAGCGTGTCTACGTATTCGGTGTCGTCGGGACTTCCATGTTGCTGCGCCAGCGCCTGACCATCCGTACTTGGTTTACGAGCCATTCGAAGCCTCCCATGAGGTTTACATTCATGCCGCTCGGTGTCCATAACGGTACCGCAGGTATCCCATTTTTAACACGGTTTTCGATCCGATGTGCCCCACCCTGGTAATCTCCGTCACATGTGACGAGAGTCACACCCACTGGTCGACGCTGCAGACAGAATCCGAGCTCGCCGCGGCGGCCGGCGTCGCTGAGGTGCTGCGCGCGGTCCCCGCCCACGCGACGCCCGGCAGGTCCACCAAGGACCTCGCCGAGTGCGACCTGGCCGGCGCAAGCGCGCGACCGCGTGCGAACGTCGGGTGCGCCGCATCCGACGCGATCTGCCGGCCTCGTAGCGCTCTTTGGCGCGCATGGCGCTCACGATTCCCGCCGACCTCAAGCCCCGCGACGGACGCTTCGGATGCGGACCGTCCAAGGTGCGGCCCGAACAACTGCAGGCGCTGGCCGCCGCGGGCGACCTCTTCGGCACGTCGCACCGGCAGGCACCGGTCAAGAACCTGGTCGGCCGGGTCCGCGACGGCGTTGCGGCAGCTGTTCTCGCTACCCGACGGCTACGAGGTCATCCTCGGCAACGGCGGCTCGACCGCGTTCTGGGACGCCGCGGCCTTCGGGCTGATCGACAAGCGCTCGCTGCACCTGACCTACGGCGAGTTCAGCTCGAAGTTCGCCTCCGCGGTGGCCAAGAACCCCTTCGTCGGCGACCCCGTCGTCATCAAGGCCGATGCCGGCAGCGCCCCGAAGCCGCAGTCCGACCCGTCGGTCGACGTCATCGCCTGGGCGCACAACGAGACCTCCACCGGCGTCGCGGTGCCCGTGCAGCGGCCCGAAGGGTCCGGCGACGCGCTGATCGTCATCGACGCCACCTCGGCGGCGGGCGGGCTGCCCGTCGACATCACCGACGCGGACGCCTACTACTTCGCGCCGCAGAAGAACTTCGCCGGCGACGGCGGCCTGTGGCTGGCGATCGTGACCCCGCGGCGCTGGCCCGTATCGAGGCGATCGCCGCCGCCGGACGCTGGGTGCCCGACTTCCTGTCGCTGCCGATCGCGGTCGAGAACAGCCTGAAGAACCAGACGTACAACACCCCCGCGATCGGCACGCTGGTCCTGCTCGCCGAGCAGCTCGATTGGTTGCTGGGCAACGGCGGGCTGGACTGGGCCGTCAAGCGGACGGCCGACTCCTCGCAGCGGCTGTACTCGTGGGCGGAGGCGTCCAAGTTCGCCACCCCGTTCGTCACCGATCCGGAGTTGCGCTCGCAGGTCGTCGGCACCGTCGACTTCTCCGACGACATCGATGCCGCCGCAGTGGCCAAGGTGCTGCGGGCCAACGGCATCGTCGACACCGAGCCGTACCGCAAACTGGGCCGCAACCAGCTGCGGGTCGGCGATGTTCCCGGCCGTCGATCCCGACGACGTCAGCGCGCTGACCGAGTGCGTCGATTGGGTGGTCGAACGGCTCTGACCTGCCCGGGCGTGTCAGCCACGGTAACGAGGCGATAACGCAGTAGGGTCCAGCTCATCGGGCTGGTCGTCACGCCCGGAGGAGGTCGACATGCGGGAACTCAAAGTCGTCGGACTCGACGTCGATGGCAAACGCATCATCTGCGAAACCGACGACTCCGGCGAGAAGTTCATCCTGCGCCCCGATGACCGGTTGCGGGCCGCGCTGCGCGGCGACAAGGCCGGCTCGACCCACACCCAAATCGATGTCGAGGTTCCAAGCGTGCTGCGTCCCAAGGAGATTCAGGCCAAGATCCGGGCCGGCGCATCCGTCGAGCAGGTCGCCGCCGCCGCAGGGTGAGACGTCGCGCGGGTCGAACGGTTTGCCCATCCGGTGCTGCTGGAGCGTTCCCGCGCCGCCGAGCTGGCAACCGCCGCGCACCCGGTGCTCGCCGACGGCCCCGCCGTGCTGACGCTGCTGGAGACGGTGACGACGGCGTTGGTCGCGCGCGGCCTCGACCCCGACGCCACCACGTGGGACGCCTGGCGCAACGAGGACGGCCGCTGGACGGTGCAGTTGGCGTGGAAAGCCGGCAGGTCGGACATACGGCGCACTTCCGGTTCACCCCCGGCGCGCACGGCGGCACCGCCACGCGCGTTCGACGACGGCGCCTGCGAGCTGATCGACCCGCAACTTCGCCCGGCCGCTGCGTCCCGCTGGCGCCGGTCCCCCAGCTCGACTTCGAGGTGCCGGAACGCGAGGCGCCGGCCGAACCCGAACCCGAACCCGAACCCGAGTCGAGCCCGAGCCGCCGAGCCCGCGCTCGAGCTCGAACCGGAAGCCACCCCGGCACGCGCCGCCCCGCCCGCAAGGGCAAGCCGCCCGTGCCGGCGTGGGAGGACGTGCTGCTGGGCGTGCGCTCCAGCGGCCAGCGGTAGGCGTCTATCCGCCGACTGCGAAGCGCCAGCAGCGCGAGCCACGCGCCCGCCACGCCGACGCCGGCACCGAGCACGAACCACCGCCACACCGGCAGCTTGCGCCATCCCCACACCGTCGGCGCCAGCCCACCGACGGCCACCAGGTTGAGCCCGACCGCAAGCAGCGGATGCACGCGGGTCAAACCCGATGCTCAGCACGATGATCGCGGCTGCGGTCACCGCGGCGACGAACGCGGCCACCGTCAAACCCGTCGCCCAGGGAGTGGAGTCGTCGGTCACCGCGCCAACTTAGCCTCCGAGCCTAGCCCGCTCGTAGAACGCCAGGGCGGCGGCGGTGGCGACGTTGAGCGAGTCGGTGCCGCCGCGACATCGGGATCCGCACCCGCATGTCGCTGGCCCGCATCGCTGTGCTCGGTCAGGCCGGGCCCCTCGGCGCCGACGAGAATCGCCACCCGCTCCGTCGGCCAGTCCGCCATCGCCTCGGCCAACGTGCTGCGCCGCCGGGTCGGGCGTCATCGCCAACAGTCGAAAGCCGTTGTCCCGCAACATCTCCAGCTCGCTGGGCCACGCCGCCGCCCACGCGTACGGCACCAGCAGCGCATGGCCCATCGACACCCGGACCGCCCGCCGGTACAGCGGGTCGGCGCACCCGGTGCCGAACACCACCGCGTCCACGCCCAGCCCGGCGGCGTTGCGGAAGATCGAGCCGAGGTTCTCGTGGTCGTTGACGCCCTCGAGCACCGCGACCGTGCGGGCGCCGTCGAGCACCTGGGCCACGGTCAGCTCCGGGGGACGCGACGCCGCCGCCAGCACGCCGCGGTTGAGGTGAAACCCGACCACCTCGGCCATCACCTCGGCGCTCGCCCGGTAGTACGGCGCGTCGGTCCGGTCCGAGGTCGGCGGCGAGCTCGGCGAGGCGCCGATCGGTGCCCAGCAATGCCCGCGGGACTGAACCGCGACGCCAGCATGCGCTGCACCACCAGCACACCCTCGGCGATCACCAGACCCTTGCCGCTGGGCAGATCGGGCCGGCGGTCCACGCTGTTGAGGTCGCGGAAGTCGTCGAGCCGTGGATCGGCGGGATCGCCGACGTCGATGACGTTGGCGCTCACGCGCTTTCGTCGACGATCGCCGACATCAGGTCGGCGGCCACCAGCAGCGTCCTGCGCTCGTCGGGGTCGAGCCGGGCCAGTCGCGCCTGCAGCCACTCCTGGCTGGCCCGCCGCTCGGCCTCGATCAGGTCGGCGCCCGCCGGCGACACCGACACCAGCACCTGACGGCCGTCGACCGGGATGCGCGGTGCGGGCGACGAAACCGAGTTCGGCCAGCGAGGCGATGACCCGCGTCATCGACGGCGGCCGGACGCGCTCGCGGATGGCTAACGCACCGGGTGTCATCGCGCCCTCCTTCGCAAGCGTTGACAGTGCCGACAATTGTGACAGCGAAACCGGGGATTCCGCACGCCGGAACCGCAATTGGCGAGCCAGTCGGACAACGGCCAGCGACAGGTCACTCGCCAGCCGGGCGTCGACGTCTTTCACGCAGCAAAGACTACCCAGCAGGCCTAACGCGGGATAATTCGCCGTTATCGGCTAGATTGTCCACCGATGACACGCGAGCCAACCGACGCCGCACGGGCCGCAACCCCCCGCCCTGCCGGCCGTCCTGCTTGAACCGTGGCCCGTGATCGCCGTGATGGCCGCGGTCTGGCTGTCGCCGCGGTGCTGGCGTTCACCGTGCCCGGCTCTGCACGACTGGCGGCCGGTCACCGTCGCGGGTCTGGGTGTCGGCGCCCTCGGCACGTCCATCTTTCTGTGGCAACGTCGCGCCGTGCGCCGCGGATCCCGTGGCGCGCAAAGCGGACTCAGTGAACTCGCGCCGAATTGCCGGCTCGACACTTCACCGAGACCGACTCATCGTGTAACTGAGGAGGAGCGCAATGGCCGACGCCGCTGCTGCAAGCACAGATCGATATCGACGCCCCGGTCTCGAAGGTGTGGTCACTGATCTCCGACCTGAGCCGCATGCCGCAATGGAGCCCGCAGTGCCGCCTGATGAAGCCGCTCGGCCCGCTGCGCCAGGGAACCAGGACCATTCAACGTCAACCGCCGCAAGTACACGTTGTTCTGGCCGACCACGTGCACGGTCACCGAGGTCATCCCGGAGAAGAAGCTGGCGTTCCGGGTGAACACCGAACGGCACGATCTGGAGCTACGAACTGGAGCCGACCGATGCCGGCACCCGGCGTGGTGGAGAGCCGCCACGCCGAGAACGGCGTCAAGCCGGTCTCGAACCTCGCGGTGAACGCGTTGCTCGGCGGGGTGCCCAGCTTCGAGCAGTGAACTCGTCGAGGGCATGAACGCATCGCTGGCCCGCATCAAGGCGGCCGCCGAAAGCTGCTCGTCTAGCTCTCGGCGGGCTCGGTCGAGGTCGAGCACGCCGTCGTCGTACGGGTCGAACAGCGGCGAGCCGGTGTCCGGCCGGCGCCGGGGTGTCCGAATGCGCGCCGCAGCCGTACTCGGACGTCCACGACGTGGCCGTCGGCGGACAACTCGTTGGCGCACACGCCGAACATCGAGCCCAGCGACCCGGCCAGCGGCAGGTAGAAGCCGCAGTCGCGGCAGACCCGGCGGGTGGAGCGGGCCATCGCCGAACCCGGGACCGTAGTCGCCGTCGTGCCAGCGCTGCGCGGCCTCGACGCGGCCCCACTCGCTGAGCACCTGGCGGCGGCCCAACCCGATCTCGACCGCGAGTCTCGTCGACCTCGCGGGTCGCCGCTGGCCGAAGTAGCCGGGCACCAGGCGCGGGTCGTCGGCCGGCGGGGCGAGCAGGTCGCCGGGGCTCAGGTCGCCCGGGCGGATCCGCTCCTGCCACGGCACCCACTTCGGCGCCAGCAGCGCCGTCGGCCCCGGCACCAGCACCACCTCGCTGATGGTGGCGTGGTCGGCACCGGGGTACGCCGCCACCACGACCGCCCACTGCCAGCCCTGATAACCGGGCATATCGGCCAGGAAGCGGTGGGTGGCGGCGGTCGGATCCTCGAAGCCGGCGCCCAGGTACTCGCCGACGGTGTTCTCGCCGCTGAACTCGACGATCGCCGCGCGCGCCTGCTCGACGGCGCCCGATCAGCACCGTCTCGAGGTCCGCCGGGCTGACGCCGGTGCCCGTCGGGCTGGCCGCGGCGCCTTGCTCGGCAGATTCGGTCACGCTGTCCATCGCCACCAATACTGCCTGACACGCGAGCACCTAGCCACACCGGTCGCCTGCACGCCGCGGTCGGCCGCGATGGGGGAGAATCGGTTGCGTGACCGGATCGCGGCGTGACCCCCGGGACCCGGCGGGCCGGCGTGATCCCCGCTATTACCCGCCGCGGCCGCCGCCGGATGCCGGCGAAGAGCATCCCGGGAATGGCCAACTACCCCAGCGACGGCGTCGGCTACCCGTCGGCCGCGCCGGTCGTCGCCGAGCCCGAGCGCCAACCGCTGGCTGCCGCCGCTGGACGATCGGTCAGCGCCCGGGACTCCCGGTCCGACCCGCTCGTCCGGCGTCGGCGCGCGCGCCGGCGAGAAGGTCACCGTCACCCGGGCGGCCGCGCAGCGCAGCCGCGAGATGGGCTCGAAGATGTACGGCCTGTTCCAGCGGGCCGCCACCGCCGACGGCGCCGACAAATCCGGGCTGACCGCGCTGACCTAGCCGGTGATGGCCAACTTCGCCGTCGACTCCGCGATGGCCGTCGCGCTGGCCAACACGCTGTTCTTCGCCGCGGCCATCGGGGAAAGCAAGAGCAAGGTCGCGCTCTACCTGCTCATCACCATCGCGCCGTTCGCCGTCATCGCCCCGCTGATCGGCCCCGCGCTGGACCGGTTGCAGCACGGTCGCCGGGTCGCGCTGGCCACGTCGTTCGTGTTGCGCACCGCGCTGGCGGTGGTGCTGATCGCCAACTACGACGGCGCCACCGGCAGCTTCCCGTCCGTGGGTGCTCTACCCGTGCGCGCTGGGAATGATGGTGCTGTCCAAGTCATTCAGCGTGTTGCGCAGCGCGGTGACCCCGCGCGTGCTGCCGCCGACCATCGACCTGGTGCGGGTGAACTCGCGGCTGACCGACGTTCGGCCTGCTCGGCGGAACGCATGGTCGGCGGCGCCATCGCCGCGGGGGTGGAGTACCTGTTCAACCTGTTCCACCTGCCCGGCGCGCTGTACGTCGTCGTCGCCGTCACGGTGGCCGGCGCGGTGCTGTCGATGCGGATCCCGAAGTGGGTCGAGGTCACCGCGGGCGAGGTGCCCACCACGCTGAGCTACCACGGCGCGCAGCGAGCGATTGCGCCGGCACGCCCGAGCAGCCAGGGCGTCGAGCGGCGCCCGACAACCGTTGGGCCGCAACATCATCACCGCGCTGTGGGGCAACTGCACGATCAAGGTGATGGTCGGGTTCCTGTTCCTCTACCCGGCGTTCGTCGCCAAGTCGCACGACGCCAGCGGCTGGGAGCAGCTGCGGATGCTCGGCCTGATCGGCGCCGCCGCGGCGATCGGCAACTTCGCCGGCAACTTCACCGCCGCGCGGCTCAAACTCGGCCATCCCGCGCAGCTGGTGGTGCGATGCACCGTCGCGGTGACCGCCGTCGCGCTGGCCACCGCGCTGACCGGCAACCTGTTCGTGGCCGCGTTCGCCACGCTGATCACCTCGGGGGCCAGCGCGATCGCCAAGGCGTCCCTGGACGCCTCGCTGCAGGACGACCTGCCCGAGGAGTCGCGGGCGTCGGCGTTCGGGCGGTCGGAGTCGCTGCTGCAGCTGGCCTGGGTCGCCGGCGGCGCCACCGGGGTGCTGATCTACACCGACCTGTGGGTGGGCTTCACGGCGATCACCGCGGTGCTCATCCTCGGGTCTCGCCCAGACGCTGGTCAGCTACAACGGCGACTCGCTGATTCCCGGCTTCGGCGGCAACCGTCCGGTGTTCGCCGAGCAGGAGGGCGGCCTGCGGACTCCGCGGCGGTGGCGCCGGAGTGAAACGCGTCCTCGCCGTCCTGGCGGTCGTGGTGGTCGTCGCGTCGGTGGCCACCGGCGTGCTGGTCTGGCGGCTCACCCGCGACCCGACCGGAGCATCCGGAGATCAGCGCGTACTCGCACGGACAGCTGGCCGCGGGTCGGGCCGTACCGGTACTGCGATGTGTTCGACCTCACCGATGCGACAGACGCCCGAGACGCATCGGCGAACTGCGCGGTCAACGCGCGCGATCCCGTTCAGCTGTCCGTGCCGCCGGCGATCGCACAGCGCGCCGTGGCGTGCTGCTGCGGGTCTACGAGGGTTCCGACGATCGGCCGAGGAGTTCCGCCCGACACCAGGCTGGCGGTCACCATCCCGACCGTCGACCCGCATCGCGGCAAGCTGACCGGCATCGCGGTGCAGCTGCCGACCCTGGTCCGCGACGACGCCGGCAACGAGTTCGCCGGGGTGCCGCACGCCGAGTGGTCGATCGCGAACCGTCTGGCCCTAGCCAGCGCCGATGGCCCGCCGGCACCCGTTCGGCCTCCGGCGTCGGGCCGGGCGCGGTCCCGTCACCGAATGGCCTGCCGCCCAACGCTTCCCGGCCGTGCGGGGTCAGCCAGTTGGACAGGTCCGGGCCCTTGGGCACGATCTGCGTCGGATTGATGTCGGTGTGCACGATGTAGTAGTGCTGCTTGATCTGGACGAAGTCGATGGTGTCGCCGAACCCCGGCGTCTGGAACAGGTCGCGGGCGTAGGCCCACAGCACCGGCATCTCGGCGAGCTTTGGCCGGTTGCACTTGAAGTGGCCGTGGTAGACGGGGTCGAAGCGGGCCAGCGTGGTGAACAGCCGGACGTCGGCCTCGGTGATGGTGTCGCCGACCAGGTACCGCTGCCCGTCAGCCGTTCGGATGAGCCAGTCCAGCGCGGTGAACAGCCGGTCGTAGGCCTTGTCGTAGGCCTCCTGCGAGCCGGCGAACCCGCACCGGTAGACGCCGTTGTTGACCTCGGTGTAGATGCGCTGGGCGACCTCGTCGATCTCGTCGCGCAGCGGCTCCGGGTACAGCTGCGGGGCGCCGTCGCGGTGGTACTCCGTCCACTCGGTGGACAGGTCCAGCGTCATCTGCGCGAAGTCGTTGGTCACCACCTGCACCCGTCGGCACGTCGACGATCGCGGGCACCGTGATGCCCTTCGGGTAGTCCGGGAACCCGCTGAAGTAGGCGTCCTGCAGGCGCGGGATCTTCAGCACCGGGTCGACGCCGCCCGGGTCGAGGTCGAACGTCCAGCTGCGCTCGTCGTGGGTCGGCCCGCAAAAGCCAATGGAGAGCACGTCTTCCAGGCCCGAGCAGCCGGCGCACGATGATCGCGCGGTTGGCCCATGGGCAGGCCCGGGCGACGATCAGCCGGTACCGGCCCGGCTCGACCGGGATAGCCGTCGCGGCCGTCGGCGGTGATGCGGGTGGTGATGTAGTTGGTGTCGCGGTTGAATTCGCCCTTGGACGGATTGCGACGACGGAAGCCATGCGTCATGCTGCCCCGCCGAGTGACCCGTTGTGTCACGACCCACGCCGAAAGCGTCCAATACTCCCGAAGCCGGAGTGCCCCGAGCGGTCGGCGGCGACGCGTCAGGCGTCGAGTTCGCTGCGCGACGGCCCGGACCACCTCGGACACCCGGCGCGCGGTCTTGCGGTCGGGGTAGCGGCCCTTGCGCAGCTCGGGCTGCACCGCGCCCTCCAGCAGGGTGATCATGTCCTCGACCATGCCGTGCAGCTCGTCGGGCGTGTGCTTGTGCTCGGCCGCGGCCGCCTCGCGACGGGTCCGGGTCAGGCTCGGCGGCGGGTCGATCACCTTGAGGCTCAACGCCTGCGGGCCGCGGCGACCGGCGGCCACGCCGAACTCGACCTTCTGGCCCGCCTTGAGACCCTCGACACCGGCGGGCAACGCCGAGGACCGGACGTAGACGTCCTCGCCCTCCTCCTGGGACAGAAAGCCGAAGCCCTTCTCGGCGTCGTACCACTTAACCCTGCCGGTCGGCACTGGTCTCACCCGCTTGTCTTCTAAGCGTCTCAACATAAGGAAAGCGTCCCGCCTGCGCAGGACGCGATGTGAGTGATCCTACTCGGACGCCGCCACGGCTCAGCACCCCCGTTAGTCGGTAGGCTGGAACCACCGCTGGAGGAGACATGCGCCTGATCCTGAATGTCATCTGGTTGATCTTCGGCGGCCTGTGGCTGGCGCTCGGCTACCTGCTGGCCGCGCCTCATCTGCTTCATCCTCATCATCACGATCCCGTTCGGCTTCGCCGCGTTCCGCATCGCCGTCTATGCGCTGTGGCCGTTCGGCCGCACCATCGTCGACAAGCCCGGACCCGGCCGGGCGCGCTGATCGGCAACGTCATCTGGGTGATCCTGTTCGGCATCTGGCTGGCCATCGGCCACGTCGTCACCGCGGTCGCGATGGCCATCACGATCATCGGCATCCCGCTGGCGCTGGCCAACCTCAAGCTCATCCCGGTGTCGCTGGTGCCGCTGGGCAAGGAGATCGTGCCCATCGACCAGCCGCGTGCCGTCCCGTCCGTTGCGGGCCGCCGCATGACCGTCACCGCGCTCGGCCTTCCGTCGGTGCAGCGCCCCGTCAGTGGCATGCGCCGCCGAGCGGTCCGCTGATCGACACCTTCGGCCGGGTCGCCACCGACCTGCGGGTGTCGCTGACCGACCGCTGCAACCTGCGCTGCACCTACTGCATGCCCGCCGAGGGGCTGGACTGGCTGCCCGGCGAGCAGCTGCTGCGCCCCGACGAGCTGACCCGGCTGCTGCGCATCGCCGTCACCCGGCTCGGCATCACCAGCGTCCGCTTCACCGGCGGCGAGCCGTTGGTGGCCAGGCACCTCGAGGACGTCGTCGCCGCCGACCGCCGCACTGCGGCCCCGCCCCGAGATCACGTTGACCACCAACGGCATTGGGCTGGACAAGCGGGCGGCCGAAGCTGAAGCGACGCCGGGCTGGACCGGATCAACGTGTCGCTCGACACCGTCGACGCCGCGCGCTTCGCCCACATCACCCGCCGCGACCGGCTCGCCGACGTGCTGGCCGGGCTGGAGGCGGCGAAGCGGGCCGGGCTGACCCCGGTGAAGGTGAACGCCGTGCTGGATCCGGTCACCGGGCTGGACGACGCGGTGTCGCTGCTGCGGTTCTGCCTCGACCACGGATACCAGCTGCGCATCATCGAGCAGATGCCGCTCGACGCCGGCCACGAGTGGCAGCGCGGCAAGGCGCATCGCCGCCGACGACGTGCTGGCCACCCTGCGCCGCCATTTCGACCTGCCGGCCGACCCGGCGCCGCGCGGTTCGGCGCCCGCGGAGCTGTGGCAGGTCGACGGCGGCCGCGGCAAGGTCGGCATCATCGCCTCGGTCTCGCACGCGTTCTGCTCGGCCTGCGACCGCACCCGGCTCACCGCCGACGGCCAGGTCCGCAACTGCCTGTTCGCCCGGCAGGAGACCGACCTGCGCGGCGCTGATGCGCGGCGGGCGCCGACGACGACGCGATCGAGGCCGCGTGGCGCGCCGCGATGTGGGCCAAGGCGGCCGGGCACGGCATCAACGACCCGGGCTTCGTGCAGCCGGACCGGCCGATGAGCGCGATCGGCGGCTGAGCATGTCGGCTGACCACGACGGTGCAGGTGACCGTCCGCTACTTCGCGGCGGCGCGCGCGGCCGCGGGCGTCGAGGTCGAGACCGTCGGCGTCGCGCCCGGGTACGACGGTCGCCGACCTGGTCGACCACTCGGCGCACGCAGTCCCGAACTCGCGCAAGGTGCTGAGCCGATGCTCGTTCCTGTGCGACGGCATCGCGGTGCGCGACTCGGCGATCAACGCTCGCGACGGGCAAACCATCGATGTGTTGCCCCCGTTTGCCGGCGGATAATCGTGATTTACGTCACATAACGAAATGGTCACAAGCTGGCTACGGACCGTTACATGTCCGACCGCAACCTGCGACAAACGCACGAAGTCTCCTGCGGTTTTAGAACCTATTAGGATTTGCCGCCGCCGGAAACGCCGACATCGGCAAAAGTGACGGGACTACGCCTACAGCCGTTACGGTCTTGATCCCAAGCCACTCGACCCTCAATCGGGTGGCCCGCTGCGCCCGATCGCGCCGAGCTCCATCCATCGGGCATGGCCAACGACAAACAACTTGGATGGAGGCGGGGGACCCACCGGTCCACCGAACACAGGACCATGGAGCCGCTTGCGGCTCCTTGGGGTGAAGCCGGCACCGTCTTCGGACGACGCCGGCCGGGCGACCTCTCCAGCCCGAACCCGACAGCTGACCTCGCGGGCGCGATAGAGAGGACTTATCGCACCTATGAGTGGACGGCATCGCAAGCCCACCACTTCGTCAGTAAGCGTCGCGAAGATCGCCTTCACCGGCGCGGTCATCGGAGGCGGCAGCCTCGCCCTCGCCGGGCACGCCGGCGCCGCCACCGACGGCGAATGGGACAGGTCGCCAGCTGCGAATCCGGCGGCAACTGGGCCATCAACACCGGCAACGGATACCAGGGCGGCCTGCAGTTCTCGCCGAGCACCTGGTCGTCGCACGGCGGCGGCGAGTACGCGCCCGCCGCCCACATGGCCACCAAGGAAGAGCAGATCGCCGTCGCCGAGCGCGTGCTGGCCACCCAGGGCAAGGGCGCGTGGCCCGTCTGCGGCACCGGGCTCTCGGGCGCCACCCGCGCAACGTCGTCGAGCGAGCCCCAGGCTCTCGACGCCCCGGGCGTCAACGGTGAACTGCCGGCCCCGCCGCCCCTCGACCCGTTCGCACCGCCGCCGCCCCCGGCTCCCGTGCCGCGCCGTTCGACGCACTGTCGGCCCCGCTGCCCGAGGCGCCGCCGCCACCGGATGTCCCGCTGCCTCCTCCCCCCGCCGACGCTCCGCCGCCCGACGCACCTCCGGCCGACGCGGCCCCGCTGGACGCGCCACTGCCTCCGCCGCCGCCCGCCGACGGGGCGCCCGTAATCGACGCCGCACTCACCGTCGCCGCTCGATGCGCCGCTGCCCGACGCCCCGCTGCCCGACGCGCCGCGCCGCCGTCCCCCGCCCGCCGACGCTCCGCCGGCCGACGCGCCGGTCGTCGACCCGGTTGCGGCCCCGGCCGACAACTGGGACGCCTCCGCACCCGCGCCGGACCAGCCGCAGGTGTGGGCCCTGCACGCGCCCGCGCCGCTCGACCCCCCGATCTGCCGCCGCTTCCGCCCGCCCAACCGGCTCCCCCGGCGCCGCCCGCGCCGGGGGATGCGGCGGCCCCGCCCGCTGCCGACCCGCTGGCCCCGCTCAACGCGGTCAACATCCCGGCTCCGGCCTTGGACGCGGCCAACCAGGCGATGACCGACCCGGCTGCTGGGCTGCCTACGCTTCCGGACGGCATGCCGCACCTCCCGAGCCCGGACAGCCTGCCGCCGGGCACCACGATGGATCCGACGCAGTGCCCGACGACAGACCCCAACGTCAGTATCTCAAGGACCTGTGGCACGCGGTCCAGGACCATGACATCAGCGGTAAGGAAGCGTTGTCTGGGGCTGTCCCAGCGAGGGTTGGACACGCCGTACCCGGACCAGCCTCCTGGCCCGAACGTGCCCGTCACCCCGGCCCCGCCGGCGCCACCGGCCGATCCCGCCGCTGCGCCCGGCCCTGTCCCGGCGCCCGCTCCGATGGCGGCGCCCGCTCCGATGGCTGCGCCCGCGCCCGACGCGGCGCCGATCCTGCCGCCCGCCTAAGCGTTCAGGCGGAGCCGACCCACTCGTCGGAGCCGTCGGCGAAGAACTGGTGCTTCCACACCGGTAGCCGCGCCTTGACGGTGTCCACCAGGCGCGCGCACGTCTCGAACGCCGCCTCCGCGGTGATCGGCCGCGACGGCCGCCACCAGGGCGGCGTCCCCGATCTGCAGGGTGCCGATGCGGTGGCTGACCGCGATCGCCCGGACACCGTGACAATCGCCGGCGATTTCGGCCGCCACGTCGGCCAGCGTCTGCTGCGCCGAAGGGTGCGCGGAGTACTCGAGCCGGGTGACCGTCCGCCCGCCGTCGTGATCGCGGACGACGCCGGCGAATGCCACCACGGCGCCGGCGGCCTCGTGTGCCACCAGGGCCTCGTGCTCGACCAGCTCGATCGGCTGATCGGTCAGCGCGGCCCGCAGCACGACGGCGGTCATCGCGGGTGGTCCTTTCCGCGCGAGCTGGTCCAGCGCGTGCTCGAGCACGTCGTCGAGCACGCCTGAGGCCGTCCTTGACCCCGCCGGGCGAGCCGGGCAGGTTCACGATCAGCGTGCCGTCCGCGACGCCGCACACGCCGCGGGACAGCACCGAGGTCGGCACGTGCGGCAGACCCGATCGCCGGATCGCGTCGGCCAGGCCGGGGATCTGGTAGTCGACGATGTTGGCGGTCGCATCGGCGGTGCCGTCGGTCGGCGAGATGCCGGTGCCGCCGGAAGTGATTATCACGTCGACCTTTTCACCGATCGCGGCGCACAGCGCGTGGTTCACGCCGGAGCCGTCGGCGACGACGACGGGCGCGGGTGTCTCGATGCCGCGCTGCGTGAGCCAGTCGACGATGATCGGCCCGCTGCGGTCCTCGTAAACGCCCGCGGCGGCCCGCGTGGACGCGATGACGACCCGGCCGGTCCTCGTCATCTGGTCCATGTCCCTGTCTTGCCACCCTCTTTTCGCAGCACCCGGATGTCGTCGATGGATGCGGCCGGGTCCACGGCCTTGATCATGTCGTAGAGGGTCAGGGCCGCCACGCTGACCGCGGTCAATGCCTCCATCTCGACTCCGGTGCGGTCGGTGCTGCGCACCGTGGCGGTGATGCCGACCGTTCCCGGCCGGCGGCTCGCCGATCTCGAAGTCGATGTCGACCCCGGTGAGGGCCAGCTGGTGGCACAGCGGAATGAGGTCGCTGGTGCGTTTCGCGGCGAGGATCCCCGCCACCCGCGCGGTGGCCAGGGCATCACCCTTGGGCAGCCCGCCCGACGCGATCAGCGCGACGACGTCGGGCCGGGTGTGCAGCATTCCCGCGGCGACGGCGGTGCGCTTGGTGGCGTCCTTGCCCGTGACGTCGACCATGTGCGCCGCACCCGATTCGTCGAGGTGCGAGAGACGGTGCGCCGGGTCGGTCACCGTTACTTGTTGACGACCGTGACGGGGTGGGTGTACGGCAGATCGTCGGCCGGCAGCGGAAACGCCAGGTCGCCGAAGGGCGACAGCGCGCCGGTGCGGTCGGTAGCCAGCTCGCTGACCGCGTGATCGTCCTCGCCGTCGGTCTCGGGCCAGCCCGTTGTCGACGTAGCGGTTCTTCTGCCTTTGTTGTCAGCCACGCTGCACATTGTGGCAGGCGCAGCGGCCAGTGGCGAGACCGGCGGGCTGCTTTACGCTGGTCAGCAATGACCGAAACTACTCCGGGCGTCCCGCTGGGCGCCTGGCTGGCCGACCTTGCCCGATGAGCGGCTCATCCGGCTGCTGGAGCTGCGGCCCGACCTCACCCAGCCGCCGCCCGGCACCATCGCGGCGCTGGCCGCACGCGCGCAGGCGCGCCAGTCGGTCAAGGCCGCCACCGACGAGCTGGACTTCCTGCGCGCTGGCGGTGCTCGACGCCCTGCTCGTGCTGCACGCCGACACCGCGCCGTGCCCGCTGACCAAGCTGCTCGAGCTGATCGGCGAGCGGGCCGCCGAGAACGCCGTCAGCGCGGCGATCGACGATCTGCGCGAGCGCGCACTGGTCTGGGGCGATCCCGCCGTGCGGGTGGCGGCGGAGGCCGCCGCCGGCCTGCCCTGGTACCCGGGCCAGGCGGCGGTCGAGGTCACCGACGAGACCGCGGAGGAGATCGCCGACTCGGCTCGCCGCGCTCGACGAGGCACAGCTCGACCTGTTGCGGAGGCTGCTCGAAGGATCGCCGATGGGCCGCACCCGCGACGCCGCGCCGGGCACGCCGCCGGACCGCCCGGTGCAGCGACTGCTGGCCGCGGGCTTGCTCCGTCAGGTCGACGCCGACACCGTGATCCTGCCCCGGCTGGTCGGTCAGGTGATGCGCGGCGAGGTGCCGGGACCGGTGTCCCTGGTCGAACCGGACGCGGTCGTGTCCACCACCACCGTCGCCGACGTCAACGCGGTGGCCGCCGGTGCCGCGATCGACCTGCTGCGCGAAGTCGAGTTGGTGCTCGAAACCCTCGGCGCCACACCGATTCCCGAGCTGCGCAGCGGCGGGCTGGGCGTTCGTGACGTCAAGCGGCTGACCAAGCTGACCGGGATCGACGAGGCACGACTCGGCCTGATCCTCGAGGTGTCGTCGGCGGCCGGGCTGATCGCGGCGGGCCTGCCCGAACCGGATCCACGCGACGACGGCGCCGGCCCGTACTGGGCGCCGACGGTGGCCGCCGACCGCTTCGTCGAATCCCCGACCGCGTGCGAAGTGGCACCTGCTCGCCTCGACGTGGCTGGACCTGCCGGCCCGCCCGGGGCTGGTCGGCAGTCGCGGACCCGACGGCAAACCCTATGCCGCACTGTCGGATTCGCTGTTCTCCACCGCAGCGCCACTGGACCGCCGGCTGCTGCTCGACAGTGCTGGCGGACCTGCCGCCGGGCGTCCGGCGTGGACGCCGGCGGAGGCGTCGCGCGCGATGATCTGGCGGCGGCCGCGCTGGGCGGTCCGACTGCAGCCGGCGCCGGTGGGCGATCTGCTGACCGAGGCGCACGCGCTGGGTGTGGTGGGCCGCGGCGCGATCGCCACACCGATCCGCCGCCTGCTCGCCGGCGACCCGCCCGAGGACGTCGTCGCGGCGATGGGCAAGGTGCTGCCGAAGCCGATCGACCACTTCCTGCTGCAGGCCGACCTGACGGTCGATCGTGCCCGGCCCGCTGGAGCGTGACCTGGCCGAACAACTGGCGGTCCGTCGCGACCGTGGAGTCGGCGGGCGCGGCGATGGTGTACCGCATCAGCGAGGCTTCGATCCGGCGTGCCCTGGACACCGGGCGCACCGCCGGCGAGCTGCACGCGCTTTTCGCACGGCACTCCAAAACACCTGTGCCGCAAGGACTGACCTATCTGATCGACGACGTCGCGCGGCGCCACGGGCAGCTGCGGGTCGGCATCGCGGCGTCGTTCGTGCGGTGCGAGGACCCCGCGCTGCTGGCGCAGGCCGTCGCGGCGCCGGCGACCGAACCGCTCGAGATGCGGCTGCTGGCCCCGACCGTCGCGGTGTCGCAGGCGCCGATCTCCGAGGTGCTCGCGTGCGCTGCGCGACGCAGGCTTCGCGCCGGCCGCCGAGGATTCGTCGGGCACGATCGTCGACATCCGCGCCCGCGGCGCCCGGGTGCCCGCGCCGCCGCGCCGCCGAGCACACCGGCCGACCGTCGAGCCCCACCAGCCAGACGCTGGGAGCGATCGTCGCGGTGCTCCGCAAGGTCGCCGCCACGCCGTCGTCGAGCATGCGGCTGGACCCGACGGTGGCGATCTCGCAGCTGCAGGAGGCCGCGCACCTGCAGACCTCGGTGGTGATCGGCTACGTCGACCCTGCCGGGGTGGCCACCCAGCGGGTGGTGGCGCCGATCAATGTCCGCGGCGGCCAGCTGACCGCCTACGATCCGGCGTCCGGCCGGGTACGCGAGTTCGCGATCCACCGCGTCACGTCGGTGGTGTCGGCGGACGAGAAATAATCGACCCGGCGGTCGTGTGAAAGACAGCCAATTCACAGGAGTCTCCGTGAACATGGCTGTGTGACAACGCTGTTGAGCGAAGCCGCACAGGCGCCATACCGACACGGCCTGTCTTTGCTGCACGGCTGGCTTCCGTTGGTGATCCAGGCCGTCGCGGCGGTGGTGCTGGTGGTGGCCGTCGGGTGGCGTTCCCGGCGCTGGCGGCTCGTTTGGCTGCCGGTGGCGGTCGTCATCGGTCTGCTCCTTGCGGCCTGGGCGCACTGGTATGTCGATTCGCAGGGCCTCGCGGGTGATCCCGCACCGTCGTCGCTCTGGGTCTGGGTCGGCCTGACCGGCGTTCGCTGATCGGTCGCGGCATCTCGGCTGGCGTGGTATCCGGTGGCGGCGCCGGGCGGTCGTCGCTGCTGGCCGTGCCGTTGTGTCTGCTCAGCGCCGGGGTGGCGCTCAACCTGTGGGTCGGCTATTTCCCGACCGTCCAGATCGCCTGGAACCAGTTGACCGCCGGTCCGCTGCCCGACGAGACCGATATGGCCACCGTCACCGCCATGCGGCAGGCGAGGCACCGTTCCCACACACGGCGGCGCTCGTGCCGGTCGCCATCCCCTCCGCCGCATCGGATTTCAAGCACCGGACCGAGCTGGTCTACCTGCCGCCCGCCGTGGTTCGCCGCCAAGCCGCCGCCCAAGCTGCCCGTCGTCATGATGATCGCCGGCGAGTTCAACACCCCCGCCGACTGGCTCGCGCACCGGAAACGCGGTCGCCATCATCGACGCCTTCGCCGCGGCGCACGGGGGTAACGCTCCGGTGTTCGTCTTCGTCGACGCCGGCGGCTCGTTCAACAACGACACCGAATGTGTCAACGGCCTCCGCGGCAATGTCGCCGACCACCTCACCAAGGACGTCGTGCCCTACGTGGAGTCGCACTTCGGCACCAGCCCCGCCAGCGCGAACTGGGGTATCCTGGGCTGGTCGATGGGCGGCACCTGCGCGGTCGACCTCACCGTGATGCATCCCGAGCTGTTCAGCAGGTTCGTCGACATCGCGGGCGACACCGGACCCAACGCCGGCACCAAGGACCAGACGATCGCGCGGCTCTACGGCGGCGAACGCCGCGGCGTGGGCGGTCTTCGACCCGACGACGGTGATCACCAAACACGGCCCCTACCACGGTGTTGCCGGCTGGTTCGCGATCTCCACCGACGCGCCCACCCAGCGCAAGTTCGACCTGGCCGAGCCCGACGCCGTCGGCCTCGGCGGGCGGGACGCTGCGGGCATCCCGAGCGACCAGACCGAAGCCGCGAACTCGCTGTGCGGCCTCGGCCGCGCGAACGGCATCGCCTGCGCGGTCGTGCCCACGCCCGGCCGCCACGACTGGCCGTTGGCCACGCAGGTCTTCACCAAATCGCTGCCGTGGCTCGCCGGCGAAATCGGCACCCCGGACGTTCCGAAGATTCCGCTGCCGGGCGGGGGCGCGGCGCCGGGGCCGGTGGGCACTCCTCTTCAGGCGGCGACGCACTGATCTCGGAATTGCCTTGGTGCAACTGATGACCAGCGCCGTCCAAACGAACGATCGGGATCAGCATGCGCATCGAGGGATCGGTCGCCTTTGTCACGGGGGCCAACCGCGGTTTGGGACGTCACCTTGCCGAACAACTCGTCGCCCGCGGCGCCGCGAAGGTGTACGCGGCCGCCCGCGATCCGGAGAAAGTCACGCTGCCCGGCGTCATCGGTGCCGATCGACATCACCGATCCCGCACTGGTGACCAGAGCGGCAGAGATCGCCGGCGACACCACGCTGCTGGTGAACAACGCGGGTCCGGCCACGTACCAGGGGCTGCTCCATGGGCCGATGGATGACATCCGCGCCGAGATGGAGGGCCACTACTTCGGCAGCCTGCTTGTGACCAGGGCGTTCGCTCCCCAGCTGATCGCCAACGCGCCCGGCACGGTGCTGAACGTGCTGTTGGTGCTGGCGTGGCGGCACGTTGGCCACCTGGGCGCATACTGCGCAGCCAAGGCTGCGCTGTGGTCGCAGACGGATTCGATCCGCGAGGAATTCAAACCGCACGGTGTCAACGTGACCGCGCTCCATGTCGGCAACATGGACACCGACAGATTGGCGCACGTCAACGCGCTCAAGAGCGACCCGGCAATCGTGGCGGCCGCAGCGCTCGACGGTGTCGAACACGACCTCATCGAGGTGCTCGCCGACGCCGACACCCGCGCCGTGAAGGCTGGCATGTCGGCCGATCGCGGGGCGGCAGCGACAGGCTGAAACAGCGGGTGTCCGCCGGTTCCGGATAATGGACAGAATGACCGACGGCCCCCTGATCGTGCAGTCCGACAAGACGGTGCTGCTCGAAGTCGACCATGAGCAAGCCGGCGCGGCGCGCGCCGCGATCGCCCCGTTCGCCGAGCTGGAGCGCGCGCCCGAGCACATCCACACCTACCGGATCACCCCGCTGGCGCTGTGGAACGCGCGGGCCGCCGGCCACGACGCCGAGCAGGTCGTCGACGCGCTGGTGTCGTTCTCGCGCTACGCGGTGCCGCAGCCGCTGCTGGTCGACATCGTCGACACGATGGCCCGCTACGGCCGCCTGCAGCTGGTCAAGATCCCGGTACACGGCCTGACGCTGGTCAGCCTGGACCGCGCGGTGCTCGAGGAGGTGCTGCGCAACAAGAAGATCGCGCCGATGCTGGGCGCCCGCATCGACGACGACACCGTGATCGTGCACAACAGCGAGCGCGGCCGCGTCAAGCAGATGCTGCTCAAGATCGGCTGGCCCGCCGAGGATCTGGCCGGCTACGTCGACGGCGAGGCGCACCCGATCAGCCTGCACCAGGACGGCTGGCACCTGCGCGACTACCAGGAGATGGCGGCCGACTCGTTCTGGGCGGGCGGCTCCGGGGTGGTCGTGCTGCCGTGCGGCGCGGGCAAGACGCTGGTCGGCGCCGCGGCGATGGCCAAGGCCGGCGCGACGACGCTGATCCTGGTCACCAACACCGTCGCGGGCCGGCAGTGGAAGCGCGAGCTGATCGCCCGCACGTCGCTGACCGAGGACGAGATCGGCGAGTACTCCGGAGAGAAGAAGGAGATCCGGCCGGTCACCATCGCCACGTATCAGGTGATCACCCGCCGCACCAAGGGCGAATACCGGCACCTCGACCTGTTCGACAGCCGCGACTGGGGCCTGATCATCTACGACGAGGTGCACCTGCTGCCCGCGCCGGTGTTCCGGATGACCGCCGACCTGCAGTCCCGCCGGCGGCTCGGGCTGACCGCCACCCTGATCCGCGAGGACGGCCGCGAGGGCGACGTGTTCTGCCTGATCGGGCCGAAGCGCTACGACGCGCCCTGGAAGGACATCGAGGCCCAGGGCTGGATCGCGCCGGCCGAATGCATCGAGGTGCGGGTGACGATGACCGACAACGAGCGGATGCTCTACGCCATCGCCGAACCCGACGAACGCTACAGGCTGTGCTCGACGGTGCACACCAAGATCGCGGTGGTGAAGTCGATCCTGGAGCGCCACCCCGGCGACCAGACGCTGGTGATCGGCGCCTATCTGGACCAGCTCGACGAGCTCGGCGAGGAGCTGAACGCGCCGGTGATCCAGGGGTCCACCAACACCGCGGAGCGCGAGGCGCTGTTCGACGCGTTCCGCCGCGGTGAGGTGTCCACGTTGGTGGTGTCCAAGGTCGCGAACTTCTCCATCGACCTGCCGGAAGCCAATGTGGCGGTGCAGGTTTCGGGCACATTCGGGTCCCGCCAGGAAGAGGCGCAGCGGCTGGGCCGGCTGCTGCGGCCGAAGGCCGACGGCGGCGGCGCGATCTTCTATTCGGTGGTGTCGCGCGACAGCCTGGACGCCGAATACGCCGCACACCGCCAGCGATTCCTGGCCGAGCAGGGCTACGGCTACGTGATCAAGGACGCCGACGACCTGCTGGGCCCGGCGATCTAGACGTGCGGCCCAACGGCTTTCGACGACGGTCAGTAGCACCGCGGAATCCTCCAGCGCGTGCAGTCCGTGCCGGCGACGCGGGATGACGATGTGATCGCCGGTCGACCCCTCCCAGTGCGCCTGCGAATTGGTGACGCGCACCCTGCCGTGCAGTACCTGCAGCGTGGCCTCGCCCTGGCTCTCGTGATCGTCGAGCTGGCTGCCCGCCGTCAGCGCGATCAGCGGTCTGGCGCAGCGAATGCTCATGCCCGCCGTAGACGGTGTGCGCGCTGCGGCCGCTGCTCGCGGCGCGGGCGGCCTCCAGATGCTCGCGCGCGAGCGCGGTGAGTGAAACCTTGTTCATACCCGGCGTCCCCTTCCAGACGATCGGACATGCCATTGAGTGTTTGGGCCATGGATCGTCTCGTCTGTCGGGCCGTTGAATTCGAGCCATGACCAACACAACCATCAATACACCATTCTCGTCATCGGCAGCACCGGCAAGACCGGAAAGCGCGTCGCGGACCAACTCGAAGAGCGTGGTATCCCTGTCCGGCACGGCTCCCGCTCGGCCGACGTCCCGTTCGACTGGGAGGACCCGCAGACCTGGACGCCCGCGCTGGCCGGCGTCGACAAGGTCTACCTCACCTACTACCCCGACCTGGCCGTCCCCGGTTCGGTCGACGCGATCCGCGAGCTGACCAAGATGGCCGTCGAGCCGGCGTCAAGCAGGCTCGTGCTGCTCTCCGGCCGCAATGAAGACGAAGCCGAGCGGGCCGAGGACGTCGTCAAGGCGTCCGGTCTGGAGTGGACGATCGTTCGGTGCGCCTTCTTCGCGCAGAACTTCAATGAGGGCGCCTGGCTCGACGAGGTGCTCGCGGGCACCGTGGCATTGCCGGTCGACGACGTGCAGGAGCCATTCGTGGACGCCGACGACATCGCCGACGTCGTGGTGGCCGCGCTGACCGATGACCGCCATGTCGGCGAGCTCTACGAACTGACCGGCCCGCGGCTGCTCAGCTTCGGCGACGCACTGGCCGAGATCGCTGCGGCCAGCGGGCGCGACATCGACCTTCGTGTCGGTTCCGATCGACGATTACGCCGCGATGCTCGCCGAAGACGGCGCTGCCACCAGACTTCATCTGGCTTCTGACGTATCTGTTCACCGAAGTGCTCGGCAGCCAGGAGCAGTTGGCCGACGGGGTGCAGCGGGCACTTGGACGCGAGCCCAAGGATTTCGCGGACTACGCACGCGAGGCCGCGACGACCGGTGTGTGGGCGCACTAGTCAAATTCTGATCGCGGCGCGCATAAGTCACTGCTGCGGGAAACGCGCGGCCAGCGCATCCAGGAGTTTCTGGACTTCGGCGACCCGTCCCCGGAGCCGCACCAGAGCCTCAGGAACGCGGTGGGCGTCGTCGATCCCTCGTTCACACCTCTTCAACCAGCGCCGTTCAGCAGAATCGGCGAGGTGGTTCGCCTCCGCCATCTCGACGAGCAAAATCGCTTCGAACAACTGGGCCTGCGCCACATCGTTGGTGTGCATGGGCCGTGAGATCGACAACACGTCGCGATCATCGCCGACGATCGAAACTTCAGCGACTCCACAGGTTCACCCGTCGGTCAATCTTCCGACCGACGTCGGTAACCGCACGTTCACGGTCGGCGTTCTGTCTGCGAGTCCCGACCTACCAGTTGGGAGCATTCCGGTCGTGGCGCGATCGGTGCACACCGACGCACCCTGTGCGGGTGCCAACCACGCCTGGAACTACCGCATGGCCGCACATCGGCAGGGTCGCCGCCGCCCTCGGCGCGGCAATGGGAATCGGCCGGTTCGCCTACACCCCGATTCTGCCGATGATGACCGCGCACGCCGGCCTGACCCCGCAGGCGGCCGCCCACCTCGCGACCGCGAACTACGTCGGCTACCTGGCCGGCGCGCTGGCAGGCGCCCTCTCGCCGCGGCTGGCCCGGTCCGCGACGGCGCTACGCATATCGCTGGTCGTGATGGTCGCGACGGCTGGCCGCAATGCCGTTGGCGTCCAACCTCATTGGTTGGGGGGTGCTTGCGTACGGTCGCGGGATTCGCCAGCGCGCTGGTGTTCGTCATCGCGATCAACTCCCTGCTGGAGCATCTGCGGGACCATTCGCCGCACCTGCCCGGGTGGGGTTTCGGCGGCGTCGGTGTCGGCATCGCGCTCTCGGGCGCCCTGGTTCTGTCGCTGCCGCCCTCCGCGAGTTGGCAGCACCGCATGGTGGGCGGCCGCGGGCCTGGCCGCTGTGCTCAGCGCAGTCGCCTGGGCGATGCACGGCGGCTCGAGGCCATCCGCTCCGTCGCTGCGACTCCGGCGCCGAGCCGTCGACACCACCCGCCTGTTCGCCGCGCTGTTCGTCAGCTACACCCTGGAAGGCATCGGATATATCGTCGCGGGCACCTTCCTGGTCGCGGCGATCCAGGCAGAACTCATCGGGCTGGCTGGGCAACGGCGCCTGGCTGTTCGTCGGTCTCGCCGCCGCCCCGTCGGCGGCGCTGTGGGCGTGGCTCGAGTACGCGGTGGTCGCACGCCGTCCTGCTCGTCGTCGGCGCTGTCGTTGCAGGCCGTCGGCATCGCCATGCCCGCCCTGACACGCAGCGCGGCCGCCGCCCTTGTCGGCGCAATGCTGTTCGGCGCCACGTTCATCGGCGTGAGCACCCTGGCACTGGCGGCCGGAAGATTGCTGCAGTTCCCCGGTGCGGTCGCCCTGTTGACGGCTGGATACTCGGCCGGACAGATCGCGGGCCCGTTCGGGTGACCCTCTTCTCTCCGACGGATTTCAGCTTGCGCTGATCGCGGCCGCCATGGTTGTCGTGTCGGCGGCGGTGCGCGGCGGTCCTGCCTTCCTCGAGCCGGATTCACCGCGCCGGTGAGGATCGCCTCGGGCAACCACTTGCGCGTCGTCGACGGTCAGATCCTCGACGTCAGCGGTGAATGCGTCGATCGACCGCGAGCACCGGCGCCATTCGTCTCACCGCGGCGCCAGACCAACGACCACGTCCACAGTGGCGTCGGGATGCGACCACCGCACGGCGAACCAGTCCGCCGGGCTTCCGGCGGTGTCCTGACCCTTGGGATTGTTGAGCACCGGGCCGGCGCAGCCGGCGGACGTGCTCGAAGAACGTCGGACCCGTGACGCCCGCCGTCGTCGACGCGCAGTGTCGGCGCGCCGGTGTCGGCGGCGAACTGCTCGGCGTAGCGGTTCCAGGACGACCAGCGTCGACTGCGTCGGCGTCGAACAGCACGACCGTGTCCTTGGCGTCCACCGGCGACGTGTCGGCGCCGGCGTCGACGGCGTAGAGCCGGTCGACGCCGACGCAGCCGGGCCTCGAGCGACAGGGCTTCGAGATCGGCGTCCTGCACCCAGCAGATCGCGAGGTCCAGGCTGCCGTCGGCGACCCGGGCGGCCTGCGTGTGCGACGGCATCACCCAGGTGTCGACCCGCAGCTGCGCCACCCCGGCGGCCCGCTCCGCCCAGTCGGGCGGGCACCACTTGACATAGCCGATCCGGACCGGCTCCGATGTCGACAACCGGCCGCGCTGCCTGCGCAACTCGTCGGCCTGCTCCAGCAGCGCGCGGACGCGCGGGCAGCAGCGCCGCGCCGCCGGCGGTGAGCGTCACCGAGCGGCGGTCGCGGTCGAACAGCCGCACCTTCAGATCGCGTTCGAGCGCCTTGATCTGCTGGGACAGCGACGGGCCGGCGATGTGGAGCCGTTCGGCGGCGCGACCGAAGTTCAGTTCCTCGGCGACCGTCGACGAAGTAGCGCAGCTGACGCAGCTCCACGCGCGCAAGCGTAGTGCAGTAGGAGGCTGCGCCTATCAGCAGAGAGCAAACCGGTCGTGCCACCGGGACGCCATCGACGTGCCCGGCGTGCGTTGACAGTGCAGACACACCAGAACAAGGGAGCCCACCATGAACAACACCACAACGCGTCGCCGTCATCACCGGAGCCTCGCAGGGCATCGGCGAGGGCCTGGTTCCGGCTTACCGCAAGCTCGGCTACGCCGTCGTCGCCAACTCGCGCACGATCACGGAGAGCGACGACCCGATGGTGCTGACCGTGCCCGGCGACATCGCGCAACCCGGCGTCGGCCAGCGGATCGTCGATGCGGCGCTGCAGCGGTTCGGCCGGATCGACACCGTGGTCAACAACGCCGGGCATCTTCATCGCCAAACCGTTCACCGACTACACCGACGACGACTACGACGCCATCACCGGCGTGAACCTGCGCGGCTTCTTCGAGGTCTCCCGCGCGGCGGTGCGGCGCCATGCTGGCCCACGACGGGCGGCGGTCACGTCGTCAACGTCTCGACCAGCCTCGTGGACCACGCCAACTCGCAGGTGCCGTCGGCGCTGGCGTCGCTGACCAAGGGCGGGCTCAACGCCGTCACCAAGGTCGCTGGCGATCGAGTACGCGGATCGCGGAATCCGGGTCAACGCCGTCGCTCTCGGCATCATCCGCACCCCGATGCACGACCCGGCGACCCACGATGCGCTGGCGGCGATGCATCCGGTCGGCCGGATCGGCGAGATCGACGACGTCGTCGACGCGGTCCTGTACCTGGAGCAACGCGCCGTTCGTCACCGGCGAGATCCTGCACGTCGACGGTGGTCAGAGTGCGGGGCACTGAGAGACGTGAGTCTGCGCGAGCGTTCTCGACCGGTGGAAGGCCGGCATCGACGCACGACGGCCCGCAGCGGGTGGCCGAGGTGTTCACCGAGGACGCGATCTTCCAGGGGCTGCGCCCGTACAGCGTCGGGCGCCAGGGCGTGGTCGACTATTACGCGGCCCAGCCACCGGTATGACTGTCACCTACCGGATGCTCGAAACACGCAGACCGGCTGACGATTTGGTGCTCGGTTACGTCAAGGCCGATTTCGCGTTTCCCGATCGGCCGACGGTCGACGTCTACCTCGGCGTGCTCGTCGAACGCGGTGATGACGGCTGGCGTATCGGCCACTACCAGGTGGCGCTAGCTCGGCGGCTAGCTCAGCGCCGGAATGACCTCTGCTCGAACAGCTCGATGCCGGAGCGGTCGTAGGCGGCCTCGGGGAAGTACAGGATCGCGTACTCGCAGCCGAGGTCGCGCATCCGCTGCAATCTCTCGATGACCTGCTCGGGTGTGCCGGCTGGCGGATTCGGGCGACTTGACCGATGCCGAGCATCGCGTCGACGGCCGTGCTCGTTCGCCTTGGCGACCTGCCGGGCGCGAATCCGCGCGATGCGGCTGCTCGACGTCGGCGTCCGATTCGCCGATGACGGCGTTGAAGTTGGCCGATCGCACGATCGCGTCGTAGTCGGTGCCGACTTCGCGGCAGTGGTCGGCCAGCACCTGCGACTTGTGCGCGAACACGTCGGGATCGGAGGTGAAGTTGGTGTACTGCGCGTACTTCGCGGCGATCCGCAGCGTGACCTTCTCGCCGCCGCCGGCGATCCACAGCGGAAGGCCGCCGTCCTGCAACGGCTTTGGCTCGACGATCGCGCCGTCGACCTGATAGTGCTTGCCGTCGAAGCTCACCTCGACCGTCGCGCCAGGCGTCGCGCATGATCTGCACGCCCTCGTCGAGCCGGCCCGAGCCGCACACCCGCCGACGGGAAGCCGTAGCCATATGCGCGCCATTCGTGCTCGTACCAGCCGCCGCCGATGCCCATCTGGACGCGGCCGCCCGAGATGATGTCCGCGGTGGCGGCCACCTTGGCCAGGTACACGGGGTTGCGATAACTCATCGCCGTGCACATCTGGCCGAGCTTGATGCGCGACGTCGTCGCCGCGTAGGCCGCCATCAGCGACCACGCCTCGTGGGTGGCCTCGTCGGTCGGCACCGGCACGGTGTGGAAGTGGTCGTACACCCACAGCGAATCCCACGCGCTGTCGTCGGCATAGGCGGCGAGCTCACGCATCACCGGCCAGTGTTTCTCGGTGGGAATGTCCACCAGGTCGAGTCGCCAGCCCTGCGGGATGAACAGTCCAAAGCGCATGACAGGGACTCTAATATCAGCGACGAGTGGCCACCTATCGCACGGACAATTCAGACGCGCACATGCATAAGTCTGCCACTCGACGATCCGCCAGGCATCTGAAACGTCGAGACTGCAGTGATGTAACCCGCGGTCCGCCAGCGATGCCCGGGATCATGTTACGAGCGCGATGCGTGCCGCCCACGCTTCATGCGGTCCAGGCCGCCCTGGCGGACCACGTCGCGCGCCTGGCGTGGTCGCGTGAACAGCTGACCCGGTACCGCGACCAACGATTGCGGTCGTTTCTCGCCTATGCCCGCGAGCGGTCGCCGTTTCATGCCGCGCGGCTTCGCGACCTCGACTTGTCGTCGGTCTCCGTGGGCGACCTGGCCTCTGTGCCGGCGATGACGAAAGACCAGGCCCAGCAGGAGTGGGACTCGATTGTGACGGTCCGGGACCTCACCCGCGTCGGCGTCGAGGCATTTTGGAGTGACAGCAATGGTTTTCGTACACCCGCGGCGACTACCAGGTGTTCAGTTCGGGCGGTTCCAGTGGCGTGCGCGGAGTTTATGTCTGGGGCTGGGACTTCTTCGTCTCCGCGGCCTGCCTGGCCTGGCGAATGCAGGCGAGGGCCGAGGCAACGAATCATCGTCGGATCCCCGGCCCGGATGGCCGTGCTGGAGGCGGGGATGCCTCCGCACGCCAGCACGCCGCTCTTCGATGTGCCGTCTCCGCCGACATGCAGACCGTCGTGATCCCCGCGGGTGAACCGTTCGATAGGGTTCTGGCGGCGGTGGCGGCCGCCCGGCCCACTCATCTTGTCGGCTACTCGTCGGTGATCGGCCGACTCGCCCGTGCCGCGCTGGCGGGCGAACTCGACTGCCGCCCGGTGCGGGTGAGCACCAACTCCGAGCCCCTGCTCGACGAAGACCGACGGGCGATCGCGAGGCGTGGAAGCGCCGGTTCACAATCTGTGGGGATCCACCGAGATCGGCGTGCAGGCGGTCGGTTGTGGCCTCGGCGATGGGCTGCATGTCTGTGAGGACGAGGTCGTGCTCGAACGCGTCGACGAGGACGGCTGCCGGTCGGTCCCGACGAGCCTGCGGCGCGAACGCTGGCGACGGGATTGGCCAATCGCACATTCCCGTTCATTCGCTATGACCTCGGCGACGAGGTCACGTTCCTACCCGGACCGTGTGGGTGCGGCAGCGCGTTCGCGCGAGTGGCCGATATCGGCGGGCGACGCGACGACGATTTCCGTTATGGCCCAACCACGGTGCCCGCGAGTGCTTTTCGTCATGTTCTGGGCACCGATCCGCGCATCTCCGAGTACCAGGTCGCGCAGACCGTCACCGGCGCCGATATCCTCGCCGTCGGCCGTCCCGATGTGAATGCCTTGAGGGCGGCGCTGGTGGCCGCGCTGCGCCGCTATGGGTTGCCGGGGCCGACGGTCGAGGTCCGGGTTGTCGACCGCATCCCCCGCCATCAGGCAACCGGCAAGCTGAAGCGGTTCATCGCGCTTCCACCGCCTGTCGGCCGTGCTGACTAACCTGGCGAGCATGGCCCTATCCAAAGATGAACGCGAACAGTTTCTGGCCGAGCCGCACATCGCGGCATTGTCGGTAAGCGCAGGTGACAAGCGCGGACCGCTGACCGTGCCGATCTGGTACCAGTACACGCCAGGCGGCGAACCGTGGGTGCTCACCGGGAACGGCTCACGCAAGCACCGCCTCATCGAGACGCAGGGGGAGTTCACGCTGATGGCCGAGCGGGTCGAGCCGAGGTCCGCTATGTCGCGGTCGACGGCCCGGTCAGCGGCATCGAGCCCGGCGCCGACGAGCACCTCGTCGAGCTGACCAAGCGCTATCTGCCGGCCGACAAGGTGGATGCCTACCTCGAGTTCGCCCGTCGCGAACACGGCGAGGGCGTGATCATCTACCTGCAAGCCGGAGCACTGGCTGTCCGCCGACCTCGGACCTGTTCTGACCGCATGTCCGCGCGACAACGGCTGTTCAGGACCCTCTACCGGCTCGGCTTCGTCCCGTGGGACGGCCACCCGCTGCCGAAGAGCCTGCGGGACCTGGTCGAGGAACCCGATGCGCCCTGCCGGCCGGCATCGCGCTCGATCTCGGCTGCGGGACCGGCGACAACTCGATCTACCTGGCCAGGCACGGCTGGCAGGTGACCGGGGTGGACTATGTCGCCAAACCCTTGGACAAGGCCGCGCCAAAGCGGCGGCCGCGAACGTGGACGTCACGTTCGCCCAGGCCGATGCGACCCGGCTGAGTTCGGCGGGCATCGGGGCCGGGTTCGACCTGATCGTCGACAACGGTTGTCTGCACGGCATGAACGAGAGGATCGTGATGCCTACGTTCGGGAGGTGACCGCGGTGGCCGCTCCGCGCGCCAGGCTCCTGTTGATCGAGTTCATTCCGGGCGGGTCGTTCGGCGTGCCCGGCATCGATCCCGACGAGGTCAACCGCCGGTTCGTGACCGACTGGACACTGGTGACGTCGGGAATGAGCCCGAAATGAATCACAACGGCGGATCGCCACTACCTGTTTCAGCGCGGCTCGTAGAGCGCGGCGACCGCGGGCATGCTGACCTTCAAGGCGGGGTTGCGGGGCAGCTCGTCGACGATGGCGAACGCGACGGGCACGTTGTAGACGGGCAATGCCTGGCGAACAAGGTCTTTGAGGTCGTCATCGGAGGGCGCGGGATCCCCGGGGTCGATCTCGATGGCGGCGAACGGGACCTGCCCGAGCCGCGTGTCAGGCACCCCGACTACGCAGGCGTCGCGGACTGCCGGGTGTGAAATCAAGACCCGCCGAATAGTCTCCGGCAGGACCTTGAATCCGCCCCGGTTGATCGCGCCATCCGCCCTGCCGTGCAATGTGACGAACCCGTCGGAGTCGATCGATGCGATGTCGGTGGTGCGGATCCAGTCCGCACTGATGGGGGCTACTTTCGCCTCCAGCAGACCATGCTGGCCCGCGGGCAGTTCGGCCCCGGTGTCCGGGTCGACGACGCGCACTCTGGTATCGGGCAGGGCCCGACCCACGCTGTTGCGCTTGTCCCGGTGGTCCGAGCCGAACTCCGAGATCAGATCGGGTGTCCACGCACACAATGATCCTGCGAATTCTGTTGCGCCGTAGGCCAACCGGATCGGGATACCGAAGTGCTCCTCGAATTCGTCGCGCGTTTCGGGATCCAGTGGTCCCGATGCGCTGATCAGGAAGTCCAGTGACGCCAGATCCTCTTTGGGGACATCGGCATCCAGCAGCATCCGGATGACCGCGGGCTGCACACCGGACCGCCTGATCCCGTGCGACCGTATCGCGTGGACGAATCCGTCGACGGTGAACCGTTCCAGCATCACGATCCGCCTGGCGTTGTGCACACCGGCGACCAGTTGGCATACCCCGATCCCGCCGAACTGCCAGTAGGCGAATTCCGGCGGCGCATCCGGCGGGGCCGCCTCCCCGCTCGTCACGCTGAACACCGTTCGCTCCAGCGCGGGCGTCTTGATTGCCTGGCGCTTGGGTGGGCCGGTGGTGCCGCTGGTCAGGATCTGCAGCGCCACACCGGGTTCGGCCTCGGCATGTCGCCGGGACTCGTCACGATGTTCCAACCCGGCGACGCCCGCCACGAGAGGCGCCGTCAGTGAGATCGCCACGCCCGCACTGCCTGCGCGCCGGGCCGACGCAATGACCTCATCGGTCCAATCACGGCGTTCGGCGATGATGGCCGACAACTGCAGCCTTTCGATGTCGCGGCCGATCGACTCGGGCGACTGGAACGAGTAGATCATCGAGACCGTACGGCCGGCGGCCAGGAAACCGATGATCGCCGCGGCGTGGGGCAGCCTGTTGCGGACCACCAGCCCCACCGGCGCGTCGTCGGCGACACCGGCGTCTCGCAGCACCGAGGCGATGACGTCGGCATACTCGGTGATGTCATCGCCGGAGTACCACTGGCCCTCGAACTGGATGCACGGTCGCGCGCCATAGCTCGCCAACCCTGCCGCAAAGTTCTCGGTAAAGCTCTCGGGCACGCCTAGACGATAGCCAAGTCATCGCCACGGCACATCCGGATCGCAGTTCCGACCTGCAGGCCACGGATCACACAGGTGTGCCGTGTGGGCACATGCGGCAGTTGCGGACAACCTGAAGCTGCAAGGGAATTCCGAGGATCGGGGGAGTCGTGACTCACTTATCACCGCTCAAAACGTTAGACATCAACGTGAAGTACGGGAGAACCCGATGAGAAGTTCCGGTCTTGCGCTGCCGGCGGCGCCCACGATGGCGTCACGTGGCAGGACTGGGTCCACATTCGGCGGTCGGATGCGTGCGCTTTTCACGACGGTGTTGACCCTGATGGCCATCTGCTCGGTCTCCGCATGCGATGCCGCCGATCCCCCATCACCCACGCGCAACTCGGCAGCCGACCGAACCGGGCTCCCCCAGATTGCCGCCGACAACGCGATACGCGTCTGCAGCACAGGAGATTACCGGCCGTTCACCTATCGAGATCCACAAGGCAATTGGAGCGGCCTCGATATCGACATGGCGCACAACCTCGCGGATCATCTCGGCGTCAGGCTCGACCTCGTTCCCACGATCTGGGCGAACCTGCTGGCCGACGTCGGGAACCGCTGCGATATGGCGATGGGAGGCGTCAGCATCACCATGACCCGGGCGCATCAGGCCCTCTTCAGCGCGCCCTATCTGCACGACGGCAAGGCTGCGATCATCCGCTGCGCAGACGCCGCGAAGTATCGGGACTTGAGCGATATCGACCGGCCGGGCGTCCGTGTCGTCGAAAACCCCGGGGGCACCAACGCCGAATTCGCCAGAAGCCACATCAAGCAGGCCACGCTGGTGTCCTACCCCGACAACACGAGCATCTTCAACCAGCTCACCACCGATGCGGCCGACGTCATGTTCACCGACACCAGTGAGATCCGATATCAGACACAGCAGGATCGGCAGTTGTGCGGCGTCAGCCTCGACCACCCGTTCACCTCCGAACAGAAGGCCTACCTGCTACCCCGCGCCGATTCCGCGCTGCAGCAGTATGTCAACCAGTGGCTGTCTCGTGCGCAGACGGACGGGACCTATGCGGGGCTCAGTCGAACGTATCTCGGCCAGGTGGTGGGTCCGTGACGCAGTCGACTCGGCGGCAGCGCTTCTCGGACCGCCAACTCGCGGAACTCGATTCGCGACTGGACGGCGACGTCGTTCACCCGCTGCATCTGGAATACCAGCGGGTGCGCCGCATCTGGAACCACGCCATAGACCGGTACCCGGTCGCGGTGGTGCGATGTGCGAGCCGAGAGGACGCGGCGACGGCTATCGCGTTCGCCCGCCAGCACGACGTCGCGCTGACAGTCAGGGGCGGTGGACACAGCGTCGCCGGACATTCGATGGTGGACGGCGGTCTGGTCATCGACCTCAGCCGGATGCGGCAGGTCAGCGTCGATCCGGACCTCGGGCGGGTCCGAGTGGGCGGGGGCTGTCTGCTCGCCGACGTGGACAAGGCCACCCAGGCCCATGGACTGGCCACACCGGCCGGCGTCATGTCCGAGACCGGTGTGGGTGGTCTCGCCCTCGGTGGCGGAATCGGCTGGCTGTCAAGAAAATACGGACTGACATGCGACAACCTGATCTCCGCGGAGATCGTGCTGGCCGACGGGAGCGTGGTGACCGCCGGTGCGCGGGAAAACCCCGACCTCTTTTGGGCGCTGCGCGGCGCCGGCGCCAACTTCGGCGTGGTCACCGAGTTCGAGTTCTGGGCACACCCGCTCGGCACCACCGTCCCTGTCGGTATCGCCGCGTTTCGCCTCGAAGACACCGCGGCCACCATCGCCCACTACGTACGCACCATGAGGAGTTCCACCGACGACCTCAAGGCGACGATATTTCTGCGCCGGGTGCCTGCGGACCCCGGCGTGCCGACTGAACTCGTCAATGCACCGGTATGCATGATCGTCAGTGTCTGGACCGGCGACGGCAGAGATGCCCTTTCGGCGAACGAAGAGTTGTGGGCGGGTGCGCCAAGGGTCTTCGGCAGTGTCCGCATCCTGCCGTTCGTCGAGTTACAGTCGATGAACGACACCGTGCTGGGTCCCGGGGCGGCCAACTACACCAAGGGCGGCTACCTCGGCCGGATCGGCGACGGCTGCATCGAATCGCTTGTCGAATCCGCGAAAGCGCTGCCCTCCACGGTGTCGGTGATCGAAATCGCGTATCAGCACGGCGCCCAGGACCGGCTCGGTGAGGCAGCCACCGCCTTCCCGGACCGGCACGCGGACCACTTCATCAACGTGCTCAGCCGCTGGCAGCCAGGCGCGGATGGAAGGCGCCACATCGACTGGACGCGAGCAACTTTCGAGGCCACATCACCCTGGCAATCCGGCGGGGTGTACACGAACTTCATGGCCGTCGATGACGACGACCGCGTCCGGGAGGCGTACCGCGGCGACAAGTACGACAAGCTCTCCGCGATCAAAGCCAGGTACGACCCGGACAACGTCTTCAGCCGGAACGTGAACGTCCCGCCCGCGACCGGCAATCGGCGGGACGGATAAGGCCAGGAGCCGTTCAGTGGTTCACCTCGGCAACTCAAATATCGTGGACGACGACAGGCAGTATCAATGGCCGCAGCCCGCGCACGTCTACCGTGCCCTGATCGCCTCGGGAATCTTTCGCCGCATTGACGGCGATACTGCGGACGAACTGCTGACCCAGCTACATCCCGTGCACTTCCCCCGGCGAACGGTGATCTTCGCCCAGGACGACATCGGCGACCAGTTGCACGTGATCGTCTGGGGCAAAGTCAAAGTCGGTTACCGGAGCCCCGACGGTCGCGAGAACGTCCTGACCGTCATGGGTCCATCCGAGATATTCGGAGTGATATCGCTTTTCGACGGGGGCCGGCGTTCGTTCAGTGCCACCGCCCTGACCGACGTACACACCGTGCCGATCGAGCGCGAACAACTTCTGGCGTGGATGGAGGCCTGGCCCGAGATCACTTTCCAGTTACTCCGGGTACTCGCGCGGCGGGCAGAGGCGACGTCGAACTACCTGCACGACATCTTGGTGACCGATGTGCCGTGTCGGGTCGCGAAACGGCTTGTCCAGCTGGCGAAGCGATTCGGCACCAAGGAGGGCGAGACCGTGCGGGTGACGCACGACCTGTCGCCGTACGAGATGGCCCAACTCGTCGGCGCTTCCACCGACACCGTGGCCGCGGTACTGCGCGAATTCGCCGACCGTGCCTGGATCCTGCTGGACGGCGAGAGCATCGTAATCAGGGATGTGCGACGACTTCTCGAATTACCCGCCCGCGAGGCACGCCAGGCATGAGAGGACGGACTTACAGCACCGCGTCGGCGAGCCTGCTGACCTCGTCGGTGTCGGCAAGTCCCGGATGCAGGATCATCTCGTCGGCTCCGATGGCTTCAAACGATGCCACCGCCTTCCGGATGTCCTCGGCGGTTGTGTTGCCGCACTGTGCCATCGCATCCGCGGATTCGTCACCGAGTGCGGCGTAGTAGTCGCGGATGCTGGACCGGCCCCGCTCGACGTCACCGAGGGCAAAGTAGGCGATCGCCACCAGCCGGGGTGAACCGTGCCGGCCCGCGTCGCGGCGGGCAGCGCTCCGGCCACGTAGCCCTCGCCCCATGTCGCCATCCGCTGAAACGACCGAGGCGCCATGCCGCCGAACAACAGTGAAACGGGTCGCGTGCCTGTCGGCACGGCCGCGTTGACGCCGCCGCCGACGGGCTCACTCCGCCACATCTGGTGATAGGTCTCCAGGTCCGAGTCCATCCGCCTGCCGAGATGCCGCGGGGGATGGCCGTCGGCGAGAAAGTCGTCGGGACGGTCACCGCCGATACCCAGGCCGACGGTCAATCGACCACCCGACATCGCGTCGATGCCCGCCAGTTCCTTGGCCAGCAACGCGGCGGGCAAGACAGTGGCCAACGTCGAGAAGCCGGCTTCTTCGGCGCGGGATGCCCACGGCGGAATGATCGCCGCGTCCATATCGCGGATCTGGGTCGGCAACCCGATGCCGATCTTCATCAACGGACCCCGGCGCCGCGGGGCGGGGTCGCGGTGCCGTAGACACGTTGTGCGTGCTCGGCATACGCCTCCACGGCCGTCGTGCGGATCATCTCCCGGGCCTCCGCCGGCATGTTGGCAATGGTGTCGTCGATGATGTCCCGATCCCCTTCATACATGCCCATCCCCAACACAAGGGACATCTCATCCGGGTTCAGGCCGCCCACCATGGACTGCACAATCTCGTTCCACTCGTCGATCCCGATATGCGATTCCATGACCGGGACGACGTAGGCCTCCTCGTAGTCCATGTGGTCGACGAGGAAGCCGACAAGCGTTTCCAGTTCGACGGCCAGCTGCTCGCGCAGGTCCGCAGCCGGATTGCGGCGCCATCGCGCCAGCGACTCGGTGACCTTCTCGATGGCGGATTCGACCTGCCGGTGTTGCTCTTCGACGCGCAGCACATGCCAGGACACGCTCACCGGTGCCCGCTGCTGCAGGAGCGGCCAGACGTGCTCGTCCTCGCCGGCGTGGTGGTGGTGAAGTGTCGAGATGATCAGGTCCAGATGCGCGGCCACGGCTCGAGCGCGTCCGCTGTCGCCATCCGCTACCTGCCGGACCACTCCCGGGGCCAACAGGAACTCACGTCGAAACATCCGGTGCACCATGGCCATCTCGCGACCATCGAAGTGACTTCCGCCGCTCATGGAGTCCTCTCGCCCGACTGACTGTCCTCCTCCCCTAACGCGCGGGCGATGACGCGAATTCAGTCGCGGATGGATCCCAGGTCACCGGGAGTCGGGACAAGCGTCGTCCGTCGACGCGCGTGAGCGGGCGCGAGCTAGCCGGCGTGCGTCGACAGTATCGCCGTGCTGTGGGCCGCAATGGTCAGCCCCATGCCGTGCACCAGCGAAGTCGCCGCACCAGGCACCTGACGCTGGCCCGCGTCGCCGCGCAACTGGGTCACCGCCTCGGTGAGAAGGAACAAGCCGAGCATGCCGGGATGGGTGAACGACAGGCCGGCGCCGTTGGTGTTCAACGCAACGGTGCCGCCGGGCGCGAGGTTGCCGTCGGCCGCGAACGGGCCGCCCTCTCCCTTGCCGCAGAATCCGATGTCCTCCAGCAGAATCAGCAGGCTGACGGTGAACGCGTCGTACACGTGAGCGGTGTCGATGTCGCCCAGCGACCGGCCGGCCATCTCCAGTGCGATCCGCGATGTCTGGCCGGCCACCGTGCGCGTGAGATCCGGCATCGCCGACACGGCGCGGTGATTGCTCGACTCGGAGAAGCCCAGCAGGTACACCGGCGGGTGCGGCAGTGTCGCGGCCCGGTCGGCGGAAGTCATCACGATCGCCGCACCGCCGTCCGTGACCAGGCAGCAGTCTCTGGCGTGCAACGGCGTGCTGATCATCTTCGAGCCGACCACGTCCTCGACGGTCAGCGGTTTCGGGTAGGGCGGGTTCGGGTGCTGCAACGACCATTCCCGCGCCGAGACCGCCAGCGCCGCCAACTGCTCACTGGTGGTGCCGAATTCGTGCATGTGGCGCTGCGCCATCAGCGCAACCGACGAAATCGGGTGGATCAGACCGTACGGTTCTTCGTAGGCCGACCATTCGGCACGGCTGATCAGCTTGCCCATGTCGGAGCGCTGGGTGCTGCCGTAGGCGATCACGGCGACGTCGCACAGCCCGGCCGCGATGGCGGCGGCGGCGTGACCGGCATGGCTGACGAACGATGCACCGCCGATGTTGGACGAATCCATGAAGCGCGGATGCATCCCGAGCCGCTCAGCGAGATTCATCGTGGGGAATGTGTAATGCGAACTGGCGCTGAATAGTCCGTCGACGTCGGCGAGTGTCAGGCCGGCGTCGGCGACGGCACGCCGCGTCGCTTCGGCCATCAGCCCGACCGGAGAACGTCCCTCGGACTGCCATGTGTCGACCTCGGCTGCGCCGACGACGGCCGCACTGCCGGTGACGCTCATGCGACCGCCACGAAGTGTGCGAGCGTCATCTCGTCGGTCACATCCTCGAACTCGACGCGCACGTGCTGGCCGATGCGGGGTTCGCCGTCGGGAACGGTCAGGTCGGCCAGTGCACGGAACCCCTCCACGAAGTCGACGAGCGCGACGGTGTACGGGACGGCATCCGCGAAGTACGGGTGGCCGGCCCGCAGCGCAGTGGTGAACGAGTACACCGTGCCCTGCCCCGACGACCATTGGCGCGCCACGACGCCACCGCACGGCGGGCAGAACTCCTGCGGGTGCGCGTATGCCACATCGCATTCCGTGCAGCGGTAGTACGGCAGCACATGCTCGCGCAGATCGGCGTAGTACTGCTTCTCCTCGCCGCGCAGCTGCGGGATCGGGCGTTCGGTCACTTGACCACCACGGGGTTGATCGGGCCGCCGACGCTGCCGATCACCGGCAACGGGCTCGCCGAGAAGAAGAACTCGTACCGCCCGTCCCGTGCGCAGTCATCGGCCAGACCGTCGAGGTCGAAGATCTCACCGACCAGGAGGCCGATCGACGGCAAGGCCACCCGATGCCACGGCTGATTGACCGCGCAGACGTCATTCGGCCGCACCTCCGCTCCCCAGGTGTCGACCCCGATGCCGGCAATCTCCTTGTCGAACAACCAGTCCAGCGTGTCGAACGCCAGGCCCGGCGCGTCGCCCCCGGCATATCCACCCCAGCCGCCGTCGGTGCGCACCTGGGTCAGCTGACCGAACCGGATCAACAGGATGTCCCCGGTTCCGACGGCCATCCCCTGCGCGTCGGCGCAGGCCTGCAGTTCGTCCCCGGTGACCGCCCGGCCGGGCTCCAGCCAGTCCACGCCCATGAACCGCGGCAGGTCGAGGAGCACCGCTCGTCCGACGATGCGGTCCCGGTAGTTGCTGATGTCGTTCTTCTCGGCTCCCATCGAGCTGACCAGTCGCGCATCGTAGCCGTTCCACATCTTCGAGTCGAAGAACATGTGGCCCAGTGCATCCCAGTGCGTCGCACCTTGTGCGGCCATGATCAGCACATCATCGGCGGCGCCGATGCCCTGGGGGGTGCCCGCGAGCGCTCTCGCATATGCGTCGTCGCCGTCGCGCATCATGAAACTCATCGGATTGAACCGACGCAGATGCCCGCTCTGCGGGCCGCTCTCGCCGTAGTCGATCGACAGGGATATCACCCGGCCGTCGGCAACGAGGCCGGCCGCATTCCGGATCATCTCCGCGGTGATGTAGTTGACGGTGCCGGCTTGGTCGTCGTCACCCCACTTACCCCAGTTCTTGCACCGCTCGGCGGCGTCGCAGAGTCGTTTCCAGTCCCGTTTGACTCGTTCTTCGTTGGTCATGTTGTTCCCCTTACGGTTTGGGCTCGATCGAGGATCGATGCCATGGTGTCGCCGAGTACGGCGGATTCGTCAGTGGGGTCGAGTCCCAGTAGCCGCACATCGGTCACCGGATCGTCGCTGGCCATGTCGAAGCGGTAATCACTGCCGAGCACCACCCGGTCCCAGCCGACCCGGGCACCGAGAAATGCCAGCGCCGCCGGATCGTGGGTGAGAGTGTCGAAGTACAGGCCGCGCAGGTACTCGCTCGGTGGGCGTGGCAGCGCGGCACGCAGATCCTCCCGCAGCCGCCATCCGCGGTCCCAGCGGCCGATCTGGTAGGGCGCGAAGCCGCCGCCGTGCACGAAGCAGAACGCCAGGTCAGGGTGACGATCGAGCACACCACCGAAGATCAGGCTGGCGATGGCGAGGGTCGAGTCGGCGGGGTTGCCCACCAGGTTGCGGGTGAAGTGCCTGCGGTACTGCGGCGCGTCGGCGGGAGCCGAGTGCACGAGGACGAACATCCGGCGGCGCTCCAGCTCCGTCCACAGTGGCGCGTATTCGGCTGCGTCCAGGTTCTCGCCGGCGACGGTGGCCCCGATCTCGACGCCGCGCACGGGGCGGCGCCCTGCGCAGCGGTCCAGCTCTGCCAGCGCGGCATCGACGTGCGGCAGCGGAAGCGTCAGCAGTGCGAGCAGCCGGTCGGGCTCTTTCTCCGCGGTGGCAATCGTGGCGTCGTTGACGATCGCGGAGTGCACCGCCGAGGCCCCGACGTCGAGTGCGTAGCCGAATTGCGGCGGGTTGGGCGAGAGGACCTGTACGTCCACTCCGGTCCGGTCCATGTCGTCGAGGCGGACGTCGAGGTCGAACATGCCCTTGGGCAAGGGTCCACTGACCCGGCCGGTCGGGTACACCAGATACCGGCCACCTGGCCGGTCTTCGAAAGCCGGTACGTGGTCGGGCAATTCGCATCGCAGGGCCTCGATCGCATCGGTCGAGATCAGATGCGCGTGGGCGTCGATCACTCGCATGGAGGTCCTCCTGGCAGCCGGAACCCGCCCCGACCGCTACGGGCGTGGGGATCCGCGGTAGGTGTGGGGCTATTTCGTGACGCCGGGCGAGAGCTGACCCAGGCGGTCGAGGATGTCGTAGGCGGTGCCGTACGCCGCCTTCTGCAATTCCAGGGCCTGGTCCTTGTTCAGGTGTGCCATACCGACGCCCGGGATGGAGGTGCGGGCCTTGATGAACTCCTCGGACCCGGTGGCCTTGTCCACCAACGCCTCCAGCCAGAGCCGGTGCGACTCCGGAATGTTCTGGGCGGCAACCAACCCTCTGGTGGAACCCCAGGGATCGTTGTCGATGCCGAGCAGCGATGCCGCGTTGGGCTGGTCCTTGCCCCACTTGGCGGCACATGGGTTCGCGTTGCCCGTGCATGTCAGCAGGACCACCTTGCCGTCCTGGACGAAGGGCGACGCCGCACCCGGCAGTGTCACCGCGATATCGCCTGCCCCGGCGCCCAATGCGGTGTTGATCTCGGAGTGCGAGCCGCCGACGCTGGTGTTGAACTCGACGCCTGCGATGTCGGCGTAGTTGTTCAGTGCGAGATCGGGCCCGGCACCCGGGCCGCGTGAGATGTACTTGACCTTGCCGGGATTGGCCTTGGCGTATGCCAGCATCTGCTCGAAGCTGTCGCCCCACGGTGCGCCCGCGCGCGATACCACCACGTAGGGCACCGACTCGGTGAGCGCGACGGTGTTCAGCGATTCCATGGTGACACCGAGATCGTGGGCGACGGGCGTGGCCAGCAGGTCGATGGTCGATCCGGGCAGGGTGACGACAGCCATCATGTAGCCTTCGTCACCGCCCCGTTGGTCGGCGATCCAGTCGAGTGCCTCCCATGCACCGTAGGTGCTGCCGAATTCCGGCCGGTCGAGCACCTTGATGTCGACAGGCGCGAACTTCGAGGCCGCCTCGGCGACCTGCCTGCCATAGATCCCGTCGTCGCTGCCCGCCTCATCGACGACGACGATCGACAGCGGGCTCTTGGGGAAGCCGTCCTTGAGCGGCTGCAGCTTTCCGTCCTCGGCGAAAACCGGTGTGTCGGTGGCGTCGTCGGTTCCTGCGGCCCGGTTGCGCGCGCCCGAACAGGACACCACCCCCGTCAGCAGTGTGAGGGCCGCGGCGATCGCCGTGGCGGATCTGATGACGTGACTTGCCCTCATGGGAGCCTCCTTGCTCGGGGGTGAATAGTCAGGGCTCGACGTGCGGATAGGCGACGCGGCTGTTGGTGTAGCCGCCCGAACCGAGGAATGCCGCGACGGCGAGCGTCGAGGCGATCGGATCGACGACGGGGATGCCGATCTCGTCGGACAGCGACGCGGCCGACATCAGGACCGGCACCATCGTCATGCCGAGAGGCAGGATGACCTCGGCACCTTCGTCCTCGATTGCGCGTTGGGACTGCTCGACGAAGCGCTTCCGCAGATCGTCGACGCGACTTGCCATCTCGGTGATGGGTACGTCGACCGGCCTGATCGAGGTGATGCCGTCGGTGATCCCCCACGACGGCAACAGTTTGCGGAACATCACGACGTGCGGCTGGTCGTAGCACAGCACGCTGACCCGGGCGCCCAGGGTGAAAGCGACGTGGGTGCTGGTGCGGCCCGGACCCATCACCGGGATGTCGGCGACGTGGCGGGCCTCGTCGATGCCGAGGTCCAACGTTCCGTAGGGCACCACAGCGCTGTACCCCGCCCGCTGCGCCTGCAGGGCGGCCTGGGCGACGAGCGGTGCGATCACTGCGCGGTGGTACTGGGTCAGGCCCTTCTTGTAGACGGACCCCTCGATCTCCACGAACTCGACGGGCTGGCCGTAGGGTGCGGCGGCCCGCACCGCGTCTTCGCGTCGCTTGCGCTCGTCGGGTGGGTACTGTGCCAGCACGACGGCGATCGGGCTGGGTTGATTAGACGATTGGGTCAATTCAGTCCTCCTTGGGCGCAATGTGATCGACAGGTGCGGGGGTGGTGACCGCGGCGGTGGGCGGGGACATGACCGACTCCTCGGCACGTCGGGCGACCACGAGCTCACGCTCCTGCCGCGCCACCTTCACCGTTCTTCGCACACCGACGACGAGGAACACCGCCGCCAGCGTGAGGATGACGACGGTGATGGGCCTGCCGAAGAACGCGGCGGGGTCGTCGTCGAACACGCTCAGCCCACGGCGCAGCGATGCCTCGAACCCGGCAGCCAGCACCACCGCAAGCGATGCCGCGGGGGTGGAGTATCCGTAGCGCAGCATGAAGTAGCCGATCGCGCCGGCCACGAAGCACAGCACGACGTCGAGGATGCGGAACTGCAGCGAGTAGACGCCGAGCACCACCGTCGCGATCGACAGCACGATGACCACGGAGCGATTGATGGTGAGCAGCTTGACCATCCCGCGGGCCATCGCCCAGCCGGTGACGATGATGAAGATCGACGATCCCAGCAGCCCCGCCACCACCGCATAGAACAGCTGGGGCTCCTCACTGACCAGATGCGGACCCGGTACGAAGCCGTTGAGCGACAACGCCGCAAGGAGCAGCACCATCGATCCGCTGGCCGGGATGCCGATCCCGAGGGTGGGAATCAATTCACCGGAGTTCGACGCGTTCTGGGATGCCTCGTTGGCCGCGATCCCGTCGGGTGCGCCGCGGCCGAACTTCTCGGGATGCTTCGACATGATCCGGGCGTTCTGGTAGGCGATCATCGCCGCGGGGGTGGATCCGGCGCCGGGGATGCCGCCCACCACGGTGCCGACCACCGTGCCGCCGAGCATGGCGGGCAGGATCGGGACGAACCGACGCCAGTTGGGGAACTTCGCCTTGAAATGTCCTCCGCCGGTGTCCCACTGGAAGTTCTGCCGCACCTGGCGCAGCAACTCGCTGAGCGCCAGCAGCCCGATCACCACGATGGTGGCGTCGATTCCGCTGCGCAGCCACGGAATGTCGAAGGTGAACCGCAGCGTCGAATTGACCGGATCGAGCCCGATGACCGCGATCAGCAGGCCGACCGCCACCGCCAGCAGCCCCTTCAGCACGTTTCGCCCGGTGAGACTGACGATCGCGACGAGTCCGAAGACGTACAACGCGAACAGCTCCGGCTGCAGGAAGTAGTACGCCAGGCCGGCCAGCGGGATGATCGCGGCGATGAAGAACAGGATCGACACCAGCTGGCCGAATATGGCCCCTACGAAGGCGATTCCGAGCGCAAAGCCGGTGTCGCCCTTCTTGTGCATGGTGTATCCGTCGATGACGGTGAGCGCGGCGGCCGGTGATCCGGGCACGCCCACCAAGATGGCGGGGATGCTGTTGCCGTACTGCGAGCCGACCGACAGCGACATCAGCAGCACGATGGTGGTGGTGATGTCGAGCTGGTAGGTGAACGGCAGGATCAGCGCGTAGCCCAGCGTGGTGCCGACGCCCGGCAGCGCACCGACGATGACGCCGACGATCGCGCCCGCGGCGATGGCCACCCACATGGTCGGGTCGCCGAGGATGGCGACCCCCGATGCGATCGCCTCGCCGAACGCCGAGAGTCCGCTCTGCAGAAGGTTCATCGATGACTCCCGCCCGCTAGGGGTTGATCAGCCCGGTGTCGATGAGCAGGTTCTCGAGGGGGCCGACCGGTAGGGGCACCCCGAGCACGAGGGCGAACATCGCGAATGCGAACACTGTGAAGCCCACCGCGACGAGTATGCGGCGCATCCAGTTGGCGTAGTCCATCGACCAGAGTCCGGCGACGATCGCCAGCGGCATCGCGATGAGGAATCCGAGCACCTGCATCAGCGCCAGGAACACGAAGCATCCCGCGATGAAGATCAGGGCCCGCCACTTCGACGACGGATGTTCCGGCTCGTCGGGTACACCCTCCTCCGGCGACCACTTGCCGTAGCGGCGGATGTAGATGGCGGTTCGAACCGACTGGACGAGACCGCCGACCACGAGGAACGCGCCGATGGCCTTCGGGAAACCCATCGGCCCGATGGCGTCGAACACCACCTTCGGCGGTGCATAGCTGAACGCCACGGCGAGGACGAACACGCCGAGCCCGGCGATGAGCAGCGACCCGACGAGGTCGACGTACTTGTTCATGGTGACCGGGACCGAGCCTTCTTCTAGCTCGATGTCCGTGGTCAGCGGATTCACATGCAGCAGTGCGTCATCGGGCGGAGATGGCGAGGTCACGATCGTATCCCTTCGACGGGTCGTCGACACTGTCTCGCAGCATGTGCTTGGCGACCTTCTGAGTGGACGTCTTCGGCAGCGCGTCGATCTGCCTGTAGTAGCGCGGCACCTTGAACCGCGCCAACCGATCGGCAGCCCAGTCCCCGATGTCGCCGAAATCGAGTTCGGTGCCGTTGCGCGCCACGATGAACACCAGCAATTCCTCGTCGGTGAGCTCGGACGGCACCCCGATCACCGCGCACTCGAGCACCGCAGGATGGCCGTTGATGATGTTCTCGACCTCCAGCGATGACACGTTCTCGCCGCGCCGGCGGACGATGTCCTTCTTGCGGTCGACGAAGTAGTACTGCCCGTCGGCGTCGCGGCGGGCCATGTCGCCGGTGTACAGCCACCCGTCGCGCAGGGCCTCGGCGGTTTTCTCGGGGTCATGGAAGTATCCGAGCATGTGCGCGGGCCCGCGGAGGACGAGTTCGCCAACCTCGTTGTCACCCAATGGATTTCCATCCTCGTCAACGACTGCCGCCTCGGTGCGCGGCACCGATGGGTCCGGATGGTTGCGGGGGAAGCCCATTGCCCCGGCGCGCCTGCGCTCGTCGAACGGCTCGAGCAGGCCGAAGGTGGTCTCGCTCATACCGAATCCCGAGACCACCGTCATGCCGTAGCGGCGCTCCAGCGTCTCGCGGAGTTCGCCAGGCAGCGCAGGCACGCCGTACGCCACCTTGACATCGTTGTCCAGGTCGTCGTCGGCGGGTTCCTTCTTGCTCAGGATGAGGGTCATAGCGCCGATGAAGTTGAAGACGGCGACCTTGTGTTTGCGGATGTCGTCCCAGAACTTGCCCGCAGAGAACCGCGGCGCCAGCACGATCGCGCCACGGGCACCGATGGCGCCCATCATCGAGTAGGCCTGAGAGTTGATGTGGAACAACGGCAGACAGGCGTAGATCCGGTCGCCCTTCGCCATCCTCATCCACGATGGATAGGCCTGGCCGGTCAGCACGAAGTTCTTCTGACTCTGCATGACGGCCTTGGGATTTCCGGTCGTACCGGACGTGTAGATGAAGCTCACCACGTCGTCGGGTGCCACGTCGGCCGTCGGCGCAACCGGGCCCGCGCGCTCCACCAGCTCGCCGAAGAACGGGAAGGCGCCGCCGGGCTGCATGCAGTACACCGCGTTGAGGCCGGGCAGGGCCTCCACACTGGGCGCCACGATGCCGGCGTAGGCGTCGTCGACGAGCGCGTACTTGGCCTGGGAGTGCTCCAGGAGGTAGCGGGTCTCCTGTTGCATGAAGCCGGTGTTGACCGCGACCAGCGTCGCGCCCAGCTTTGCCAGGCCGAACCAGGCATAGAGGAACTCGGGCTTGTTGTCCACCATGAACGCGACGTGGTCGCCGCGCCGCACGCCCAGGTCCTGCCACACATTGGCGGCCCGGTTGGCCTGTTCGTCGAATTCGCGGTAGGAGATGTGCCGGTCGCCCCAGATCAACAGTGGCTCGTCGGGCACCTCGGCCACCGCGTCCGCCAAGAAGCGCCCGACGGTCAGTCCTGCGAGATCCACGTATTTCCTCCAGCGTGACGGTAGGGCGGTGGTGACTGGCGTCACAGGTAATGCGCGCTAAGGAGAACTATACGAGACACTGTCCTATTTTGTGAAGTGCTATCGGTGATTCCGCAGACCGGTGAGCAGCGCGCCGGCTTCCGGGTACGCGGGCAGCGCCCCGTCGACCGCGTACAGCGCGGCCCACACCGTGGCCGTGATGTTGAGCAGCACGGGAATCCCGAATTCCGCCTCCAGCAGCGGTGCGGCATAGATCGCGAACCACAGCCCGCCGGGCAGCATCAGCGCCTGGGCGTCGGGTGCCGCTTCCAGCGCGGCGCGGCCCAACCGCAGCGCCAGGTGGTGGTCGGCCTCCGGATCGGCGGCCTTGTTCTGCTGCAGGTCACGCTGCTCGGCGCGCACCGACCGCACCTCGATGCCCGCCTGACCCAGGTAGTCGACGATCCTGCCGTTCAGCGCGTCGGGCCAGCGGGTAGCCAGCGCGATCCGCTCGGCACCCAGATGGTGCATGGCCTCGATGTGCGCTTCGAGGTCGGTGTGACAACGCCGCCCGGCCCGGTCGGTCGCCTCGGCCAGCAGCGCGCGGGTCCGCTCCCGCCCCAGCGAAGCGGCCAGCGGTACGCCGGAGATGGCGATCGAGTCGGTGCGCGAGGCCAGGATGTCCACACCGTCCCAGAGCGCCGGCAGTTCGCGCTCCACTGCGGCCAGGCTGTACTCGGCGAGGTCGAGTTGGGTGGTGACCAGCACCATGCCGTCCGGCGCGACACGGGCGAACTGGTAGCCGTCCATATCGGTGTGCCGATGCGGGATGATGTAGCCCAGCTTGTACCACGGGAAAATGATCGTCATGCGGACCTTCTTCTGATACATATAAATTGGGACAGCGTCTTATCTAAGTAGTGAATCGGGGCGAGGGGCCGACGTCAACCTCCCCGGGTGACGAGCCAGAGCGGAGGGGTGATCATGACGAGTGACGACGGGGACGACGACTCCACGCCGACCTACACGGCCGAGGCCGAACATCGCGGCGTCGCGACAAAGTTGTTCACCTTGCTGGAGGCGGTGGCCGCGGCGCCGGACGGCATCAGCGTGCGCGAGGTGGCCCGCGACACCGGGATCGACAAGAGCTCGGTGAGCCGGATCTTCAACCAGCTGGCGGCGCTCGACGTCGTCGAGCAGTCGGCGCTGACCGGCCGGTTCGAGGTGGGCCGGCGGCTGTCTTCTCTCGGCGAGGTGCTGCACACCCACAACTCACTATGGGGCCTGGCGGAGCCCATCGTGCGTGAATTGGTGGCCCGTTTCGACGAGACCTGCTATTTCATTGTGCGCGAAGGCAATCAGGCCCGCTTCCAGGAGCGCATCGACTGCAGGCAGGCGATCCGCTACGTCATCGAGCCGGGTGTGGTGTCCCCCCTGTACGCCGGCGCGGCAGGCCGGGCGATCCTGGCCGGCATGCCGGTCGACGAGGCGACGACCTACCTCGATCAGGTCGAGGTGAATCCGATGACCTCGGAAACCGTGACCGACCGGGCGCTGCTGCAGAAGTTCGTCGAGCAGGACCGCGAACGCGGGTACAGCGTCAGCCTGGGTGAGCGGGTGGCGGGCGGGCGCGGCATCGGTGCCCCTGTGCTGCGCGCCGACGGGTACTGCGTGGCCGCCATTCTGTGGACCTGCCCGTCGACGCGGTTCGACCTCACCCGCATCGATGAGTTCGGCGCAGCGGTGCGGGAAGCCGGCCTGAAACTGTCCCATCTGCTGGGTATTCGGCCGACGCCGCCTGACTCAGGCGGCGAAGCGCACCACGGTGCCGACGGTCATCAGCTGGAACGCCGCGGGCATCCGCTCGGCGACCGCCCGCTGGGTCCGGAATCCACTGCAGTGCATCGGCGAAACCCACGCCAACCCGCGCGCCATCAATTCCTCCACCGTGCGGTCCACCTTGGTCTGCGTGATGCCGGCGTGCCCGAGGTGGAATCCGCCCAGCACGCCGTGCACGGTGTCCACCTCGGCGAGCTTGATCGCGTGGTCGAGCGACGAGACCACCCCGGCGTGCCCGCACGGATCGAGCACGATCAACCCGACACCCTTTACGTTGACGAGCAGGGTCTGGTAGTCCTCGATCGGGTCGCTACAGACATGCCCGTCGCGCACCGACATCCGGCCGACCGGCACCTCCTCCTCGAAATCGACGGTGGTCGGGATCTCCCCGCTCGTCATCACACCCGGCGCGATCTCCAGCGGATCCTTCAGCGGCACCACCGCGCCGCCGGCGGCGGTCAGCTCGGCCTCGGTCAACGCCTTGTTGAAGTACTGCAGCGTGGCATCGGGGCGCTGGATCAGGCGCGGCGCAAAGGCCGACGGGTGCACCAGTACCGGCACCCGGTAGCCGATCTCCGCCAGCGCGGCGTAGATGCCGCCGAAGTGGTCGGGGTGACCGTGCGACAGCACCACCTGGTCGACTTCGGTGAGGTCGATGCCGAGCAGCTTGGCGTTGTGCACCAGCGGGATCGGGCTCATGCCTGCGTCGAACAGGATCGTGGTCCTCCGACCGCCCGCGACGACCTCGAGCAGGAATGAGATTCCGTTCTCGGCCAGCGGTGTGCCGCGCCGCGCCCCGAAGTGTTCGGGCATGCCCTGCCGGGTGATGCCCGGCGAGTTGGGCATCAGCATGTCGATGTAGTTGTCGACGAGGACGGTCAACGTGAGCTCATCGCACTCACGCATGGCTGACCTCCGCGGTACGGGTCAACAGCATCTGCGGGGTGTGTTTCAGGACTTTCTCCAACGCCGCAGCATCGGAGATGGCCGCGCGCACCGAGCCGACGGGGTCCGGGTCGGCCATGTCGAACGGGTAGTCACTGCCCAGCGCCAGCCGGTCGGCCCCGACCCGCTGCAGCAGGAATGCCAGCGAGGCGCGATCGTGGGTGAGGGTGTCGAAGAAGAACCGATCCAGGTACTCCGACGGGGCGCGGTTGATCCTGGCGCTGGCCTCCGGCCGGACTTTCCAGCCGTGATCGAATCGACCGATCTGATACGGCAGGAAACCGCCGCCGTGCAGCAGCGCGATCCGAAGCGCGGCATTGCGTTCCAGCACTCCGCTGAAGATCAGCGAGCCCGCGGCCAGCGTCGAGTCCGTCGGGTTCCCGACGAAGTTGTGCAGATAGTGATCGTGCATGCGGTCGTGGCCGGCGACGTCGGACGGGTGCAACACCACGGCCAGGCCGCGTCCGCGATGGCCGTCCACAGGTCGGCGAAGTCGTCGTGGCCCAGGTTCGTGCCCGCGACGTTGGTCGCCACCTCCAATCCGACCACTTCGGGCATGGACACCAGCCGCTCGAGTTCGGCGATCGCGGCCGCCACGTCCTGCATCGGCAGTGTGCCGAGTACGACGAACCGGTCGGGATGGGCGCGGGCGACGTCGACCAGCGCGTCGTTGTAGAGACCGGCGTGCGTGGCCGCGGCCGCGGGCGCCAACCGGTACTGGAACTGTGGCGGCGGGATGGAGAGCGCGTGCACGTCGACGCCGTCGCGGTCCATATCGGCCAGCCGGGCGGCCACATCGAACATCCCGGCCGGGAATGGACCGCTCACCCGGCCACCGGGATAGCTGAAATACCAGCCGTCGTCGCGGGATTCGATCTTCGGCCGGGCCTCGGGCACCTCCGCGGCCAGCGCGTTGATGAAGTCCTCGGGGACGATGTGGGCGTGGATGTCGGTGGTCAATGTTTCTCCAAATCGGGTCGGGAGATGGCGGCGGAGCGCCAGAACACGATCTTGCGTTCGGCCAGCCACAGGATGAGATACGCGACGAGGCCGAAGATCAGGAAGATGCCGATGATCACCCACACGGCAGGGGTGTCGAAGCCGGACCGGTAGCGCTGCAGTAGATAGCCGAGCCCCGCGTCGGAACCGACGAACTCCGAGACGATGGCGCCGATGATCGCGGTGGTGGCGCCGAGCTGAAGGCCGCCGAAGATGACCGGAAGCGCCGCCGGTATCTTCAGCATCCGCATGATCTGCCATTTGGATGCGCACAGCGAACGCATCAACTGGACCGAGTTCGGTTCGGCCAGACCGAGTCCGGACAGCGTCGTGATGAACACCGCGTAGAAGCAGGCGATGGCCGCCTGGAAAACCTTGCCCTCGATGCCGAAGCCGAACCAGGCGATGATGACCGGGGCGAGGATCACCGTCGGGATCGCCTCGAGTGCGCTGAGGAACGGCAGGTAGGCCTTGCGCAGCCGGAGCGACGACCCGAGCAGCAGTCCCAGGGCGAACCCCACGAATCCGCCGAGTCCGAAGCCCAGCACGATCTCGGTGACGGTGCGCAGCACGTGGCCGGCGAAACCGTTGGCACCGACCACCCTCGGGACCGCGGCGGCCACCGCCTGCGGGGTCGGCAACAGGATCTTCGGCACCACGCCGTTGTTGGTGACGTAGTACCACACGCCGTAGATGGCCGGTGCGATCAGCGCGGTGACGAGATACGGCGAGACGGCTCGGCGCCGGGAGGAGTTCTCGGCACGCAGTTCGGTGACGCGTTCCTGGATGGCGGTCATGACTTCCGTGACCTGGATTCCTCGGACCAGAACACCACGCGGCGCTCGATCACATCCATGATCGAGACCAGCGCGACCGCGATCACGACGACGACGATGACGACGGCGAATGTCAGAGGCATGTTCAGCTGGGACGAGAACTGTTTGGTGAGCGTCCCCAACCCGCCCGCGGACGCCGACAGGATCTCGGCAACCAGCACGCCGGTGAACGCCAGCAGCATCGCATGCTTGACGCCGACCATGATCATCGGCACCGCCGACGGCAGCTGCAACTTCCAAAAGGTCTGGGCACGAGTGGCATTCAACGATTGCATCAGCTTGAATTCGTTGGCTGACGGCAGCGCCAGTCCCACCATGGTGTCGATCCACACCGGGAAGAAGCAGATGACGACCGCGATGGCGATCTTGCTCTGCGGCCCGAACCCGAGCCACCCGATGAACAGCGGAGCCAGCACGATTTTCGGTAACGCCTGCACGGCGATCGCGTATGGCGTGATCGCGGTGCGGATGAACGGCACTGTGCCAAGAGCGATCCCGGCCGTCAGTCCGACGCTGCAGCCGATCAGCCAGGCCAGGACGACCGAGACCAGGGTGCCGGTCAGGTCGCTCCACCAGTACCCTGCGCTGACCAACCTGCCCAGGCCGCCGAGGGTGTCCGACAGCGTCGGGAACAGTGCGCGGGTCGTCGAGAAGCCGGGGCACCAACTCCCAGGCCAGCGCGATCACCAGAATGGTGCCGCCACTGATCCACCAGCTACCGCCGCCGCCATCGGTCTTGACGCCCGCTTTGGTCGGCCGGGCCCGCAGCACCGGCGTCACGGCAACCCGAGCATGGTTCGGGCCTTGCGCGCCAGCGCGGCGAATTCGGGGCGCAGCGTCAGTTCCGGGCTGCGGGGCCGCTCGAACGGTACGTCGATGATGCCCACCAGCCGTCCGGGCCGCGCACTCATCACCGCGATCCGGTCGGACATGAACACCGCCTCGTTGATGTTGTGCGTCACCAGGATCGCCGTCGCCTTGGTATGCGCCTGGAGACGAAGCAGTTCGGAGTTCATCGCCTCCCTGGTGAACTCGTCGAGCGCGCCGAACGGCTCGTCGAGCAGCAGGAGCTTCGGGCTGTGGATAAGCACCCGACACAGTGCGGCCCGCTGCTGCATACCGCCGGACAACTGCCATGGGTAGGACTTGGCGAACTCGGCGATGCCCACCATGGACAGCAGTTCGGTGGCCTTGTCTCGGTACTTCTTCTTGGACTGGCCGAACACCTCGATCGGGAGCAGCACGTTGTCGATCGTGGTGCGCCAGGGGAACATCACCGCTTGCTGGAACATCATCCCGATGTCGCGGCTGGGCCCCGACATCGGCTTCCCGTCGAAGATGACCGAGCCCGCCGTCGGGGCGAGCAGGCCGCCCATGATGTTCAACGCGGTCGACTTCCCGCACCCGCTCGGTCCGAGCAGAGACAGGAACTCGCCGTCGGTCACGTCGAGATCCATGCCGCTGAGCGCGACCATCTCCTTCTCTTCGCCCGGATACTCCTTGCTGACACCGTCGGCGCGGACCAGAGGCGCGGTCGTGGTGGTCATCATCGTTCCCGTCGCAATCCCCTGTCGGTTTCCTCAGCCGCCGTACTTGGCCGCTTCTTCCCGGACCTTGGCGCGGTCGAAATCGTTGGCGAAGTCCAGGAACTGGGTGTTGAGGAACGTGTCCATGTCGTAGGGCGCCGAACCCTCCATCGTCGAGGCGATGGTGTCGAGGAAGATCCGGGTCTGCTCGTCATCGTGCGCGCCGATGCGGTCGGGGTTGTGCGGCGGTACCTGGGTCAGCGAGAGGTCGAACCGCAGCAGCCCCTGCGAGACACCGTCGGCGTTGGCCTCGAAGGCCGCCGGGTTCGCCTCCTTCAGAAAGTTGATGCAGGCCTCGTTGTTCGCCAGGCAGAACTCGATGCCCATGGCGGTGCCGCGGGACAGCGCCTGCAACGCTGTCGGCTTGTCCGCGACCACCTTTGATGTGGTGATGATGCCGCGGGCCGGGAAGTCCTTGTAGAAGTCCGGGGTCAGGTCGTCCAGCTGCATCCCGCTGGCCTGCAGGCCGAAGATGTCGTTGTAGGCGGTCGAGTAGGCGTCGACCGCCTTGTTGCTGATCGCCGCGTAGGTATCCGGCCCGCCGTCGCCGATCGGGATGATGGTGACGTCGCTGATCGGATCGATCTTCTCGGCGCGCAGGGCCGCTTCCAAGAAAGCGACTTCACCGCCGCCGGCCTCGGAGACGCCGATCTTCTTGCCTTCAGGTCGGCGATCTTGTGATGCCAGAGTCGTTCGGCGTGAAGATGCCGAAGATCGCGCCGCGTGCTGTAGGTGAAGATGTTGACCACATCCTGGCCGCCCAGCAGCGCCTCGCCCACGCTGGGCATCGACGGGTTGCCTGCGTCGAGGTTGCCGGCGATGATCTGTTCGATCGCGTCGCCGCTGCCGCCGGTGGGCACGAATTCGACGTCGAGGCCGAGATCGTCGTAGTAGCCGAGTTTGTCTGCGGCGAGCCAGCCCCACCACTCCGCGGTGAAGGTGTCGGTGGCCGCCATGCCCATCTTGATCGACTGTTTGCCACCGGCCTGCTCGGAGCTCTCACCGCCCCCGGAGCACCCGGCGAGCACCAGCGCACCGCTTGCCACCACCGCGAGCACAGCAAGGCGTTTCTTCATCACGAATCTCCTTTGGTTCGGGCCGAGTTGTGAAAATGCGTGCTGCGCTCAGCCACCGCGGCGCACTCACGCTGACTGTGTGACGGCGCGCGCGGGATGTGAACTCCAATGTGACAGGGGTTACACTCCATGTCAAGACACTGTCTTGTTTTTCTGAAGACTAGACGGGCTCTGTGTGGCGAATGGCTATTTGATGGCGAGCGGATTGACCGGCGAACCGACTCCCCTCGTGATGGGAAGCGGCGGCGCGCAGAAGAAGAAGTCGTACTGGCCGTCATCGGCGCAGTCGGCGGCCAACTCCTCGAGGTCGAAGATCTCGCCGACGTAGAGTCCCATCGCGACGATGAAGATGCAGTGCAGTGGTTGGAAGACGTCGGGGGTTTCGTTGGGCAGCACCTCCATTCCCCACGTGTCGGTGGCGACACCGGCGATCTCGCGCTCGGCCACCCACGGCACGCTGGCGAAGCCGAGTCCGGGAGCCGGGCCGCCGGCGTAGTCGCCCCATGCGCCCCGGCGCTCGCCGAGTTGACCGGTGCGGATCAGCACGAAATCGCCGCGGCCCACGGTGACGCCGGCCGCCTGCTCGCAGGCCTCGAGATCGTCTGCGCTGATGGCATAGCCGGGCTCCAACGCGTCGACGCCCTTGAACCGGGCCATGTCGAGGAGCACCCCACGGCCCGCGATCGAGTCCTTCGCCTTGGCGATGTCATTGACATGGGCGCCCTTGCTGGTGACCTGGCGCGCCGGAAAGCCGTTGTACATCTTGTCTTCGAACATGATGTGTGCCAGTGCATCCCATTGGGTGCCGGATTGCAGTGGCATGATGATCATGTCGTCGGTGCCCCTGATGTGCCGGTCGTTGCCGCCGTAGAAGTCGTCGACGATGGAGCCCGACACGATGTCGCCGCCGTCACGGAACATCAAGTGGATCGGATTGAACCGCCCGAAGCCGCCGATCTGCGGACCGTCGGCGTCGACCGGCAACGCCAGCGAGATGCGTTTGCCGGTGCGGATGCAGGCGGCCGCCGCGATGACGTCGGCCCGGGTGACGTGGTTGAGCGTGCCGCGCTGGTCATCCTTGCCCCAGCGCCCCCAGTTGGAATACTTGGCGCTCTGCTCACGCACCGTCTCGACGCTGAGTTTGGCGGTGGTCATCTCGGGTCCTTCCTCTCGGGTGGGTCAGGGCAGCGCGAGACGCGCCGAGCCCTTTGGAGCGACAGCATCGATATCGGTGACGACGTCGACGAGTACCGGCCCGTCGGCCGCCGCGGCACGGGCCATCGCAGGCTCGAACTGGCTGGCCTTCTCGACTCGGATACCTTGAACTCCGAGCGATTCCGCGACGCGCGTGTAGTCGACGTCGAGGAAGTGCCACAGTTCGTGGTGGCGCCCGTTCAGGGTGCCGCCGTAGGCGACGGTGTACGGGTTGATCTCCTGGTTGAGCGAGTGGTTGTTGTTCACCACGACGATGACGGGCACCTTCCATCGCGCCGCGGTCTCCAGCTCGCTGAGGTGGTAGAGCAGGCCGCCGTCGCCGGTGAAGAGCACGACACGGCGGTCCGGACGCCCGATCTGGGCACCGATCGCGGCGGGAAGGCCCCACCCCAACGATCCGGCGGCGCGGATGAAGCCCTGACCGGCGGCGAGGTCGAGGTGGGCGGCGGTCCACATTCCGGCGTGGCCGGTGTCGGCGACGACGAGCGCCTCGTCGGGCAGCACACCGCCCAGCCGATCCGCCAGCCACTCCGGCCGTAGCGGGCTCTGCTCGTCGACCCGGTCCGCGACCGACGCCCGCCATCGCGCCGCCAGTTCGCCGGTGCGTGGATCCAGTCCGGGCGTTCCAGTGGCGCCTGACCGGCGATCTCGGCCAGCAGTGCGGTCGACTCAGCTTGGCGTCGGCGACGATGGCGACCTCGGTGTCGAAATGCCGCCCGATCTCGCGGGGGTCGATGTCGAGGTGCATCACCCGGGTGCCGGGTGCCGGCA
>CAVOUV010000027.1:0-124774 GCA_963699655.1 uncultured Actinomycetota bacterium | reverse complement strand
GCGTCACCGCCGGGTGCCGTCGCGCCTCAGGCCACCCCGGCCGCTGCGCCCCAGGCGCCCGTCCCGGCGCCACCGGCACCGTTCGGAGTGCCACCGCCGCCGCCGGCACCGTTCGGGCTGCTCCCACCGGCGCCGGCCCCAGTCCCGGAACAGCCGATCGGCGTTCTGCCGCCGGCGCTCGGACCTGCGCCGGGCCCGGTGAGCTGACAGGAGTCCAGCGGCCGCCGTCGGGTGAGCCCGGCGGGTCGGCCTAGACTTGTAGGTGATGTCACAAAATGCCACCGACCTGGAATCCGCGGTTCGCGCCGCGCTCGGCAAGGTGATCGACCCCGAACTACGGCGGCCGATCACCGAGGTCGGGATGGTCAAGAACGTCACCGTCGACGCCGACGCCGGCGTGCACGTCGAGATCTACCTGACGACCGCGGCCTGTCCGAAGAAGAACGAGATCTCCGAGCGCGTCAACCACGCGGTCGCCGATGTGCCCGGTACCGGCGCGGTGAAGGTCAGCCTCGACGTGATGAACGACGAGCAGCGCACCGAACTGCGCAAGCAGCTGCGCGGCGACTCCCGCGAACCCGTCATCCCGTTCGCCCAGCCCGGCTCGCTGACCAAGGTGTACGCCGTCGCATCCGGTAAGGGCGGCGTCGGGAAATCCAGCGTGACGGTCAACCTGGCCGCCGCGATGGCCACCCGCGGCCTGTCCGTCGGCGTGCTCGACGCCGATATCTACGGGCACTCGGTCCCGCGCATGATGGGCACCACCGAACGGCCCACCCAGGTCGAGTCGATGATCCTGCCGCCGGTCGCCCACGACGTGCGGGTGATCTCGATCGCGATGTTCACCCAGGGCAACACCCCGGTGGTGTGGCGCGGGCCGATGTTGCACCGGGCGCTGCAGCAGTTCCTGGCCGACGTGTACTGGGGCGACCTGGACGTGCTGCTGCTCGACCTGCCGCCCGGCACCGGCGATATCGCGATCTCGGTCGCCCAGCTGATCCCCGGCGCCGAGATCCTGGTGGTGACGACGCCGCAACTGGCCGCCGCCGAGGTCGCCGAGCGCGCCGGCGCGATCGCCCTGCAGACCCGTCAGCGCATCGTCGGCGTGGTCGAGAACATGTCGGGGCTGCTGCTGCCCGACGGCACCACGATGCAGATCTTCGGCGAAGGTGGCGGCCGCCAGGTCGCGGAGAGCCTGACCCGCGCAGTCGGCGCCGACGTGCCGCTGCTGGGCCAGGTGCCCCTGGACCCGCGCTGGTATCGGCGGGCGATTCTGGTGTGCCGCTGGTGCTGTCAGCGCGCCGGATTCGGCGGCGGGCAAGGAATTGCGCAGCATCGCCGACGCGCTGTCGAGCCGCAAGCGTGGGCTGGCCGGGATGTCGCTCGGGCTGGACCCCGCCGGCCGCTAGACGGTTCGGCGATATCGATCTCCGGCGAGCGCCGCTACTCGGGATTTCCTGCGCGGCATCATCAGTTTCGCGCGATGGATTCCGAGCAGGTCATACGCATCGCCCTGACGGTCGTCACGCCGATCCTGACCGCTGGAATCGGCATCGTCGCGCTGGTGATCGGCGACTGGCGCGAACGCCGAACCCAACACGGCCGGCGCAAGCTGGCCGTCGAAGACGCCGGCAGGCAGGTCGACGTTCGCCGAGGACTGGTTCAACGCCAGCAAGCTGATCGCCGACCACCCGATGCGCAACAGCGGGCCGCCGCGCGAGCACAGGCCTGGCTCGACGAAGCCGCGGAGCTCCTCGCCGAGTCCAAGCCAGCGCCGCCAGCCGAAGAGAAGCGGTCCGTCACTGCCCGGCGGCTGCTCCTCGCCTACCCGATGCACCGCCGGGGCGCGAGAGTCCTTCGCGGCTTCTACTACTTCTTCCTCGGCATGGTGGTTCTCCAGGTCAGTCGGGGCGCTGGGTTCCGCCTTCGGCAGAACGGACACGCTCGGCATACCCAATTACTTCTCGGGCGGGCTGATCTACGCCGACCTCATCGGCATCTTCCTGTACACGCTCATCGCGATGGCCTTTCGGTTCTGGTCGCTGCGCGCGGAGGAATCTCAAGCCACGGCCGCGCCGAGAAGCCGGATGACGCTTCGGCGCGCGTTGCTGTTGTACAGGTTCAACGGGCTTCGAGGGCCACATTGCGCGCTTGGTCTTCCACTGCTGGCTGGCGTTCACCGTCCTGGTCGCAGTCGCGACGGTGCTGAGCACTGTCGACGACCCGAGGATGTTGCCCTCCAACCTCGTTGCGTTCGTCGCGTGGATCGGATGGGCAATCGGCCTGCGCTATTGGGCGGTTTCACTGAACGAACGCACAACGAGCCAGGCGCGCACCGCGCTAGGTCGGCGTCGCTGTCGAACGGTGTGCGCCGTCGGCTGGCCGTCGGGTCGGCGTCGACGGCGGCGGAGTCGGCTCGGTGGCCGGCTGGACGGCGGCTTGTCTCCGGCGTTGTCGAACTTGCCGGTGAAGATCGAGTCGTCGCCGTCGAGCAGATGTTTGGTGAGCGCCGCGCGCGGCGTCATGCCACGCAGCTTGTTCAGCTCGCTCAGCGGCTCGCGCAGGTCCTCGAACTCGGGGCCGAGGTCCTCGCGCAGCTGGCTGGTGGCACCGCTGATGTAGTCGCGGGCCTGCCGCAGCGCGCCCGACGTCCAGCGGATCGCGCCGGGTAACCGTTCCGGCCCGAGGATCACCAGACCGGCGATCACCAGGACCAGCATCTCGCCCCAGCCGACGTTCGCGAACATTAGCGTCGCTGGTTGTCGGGGCCCGGGGTTGACCGTGAGCGTCACGTGGCGGCCGTCGCGGACCACCTCGATCGGGGCGTCCTGGCCGATCTTGAGCTGGCGCACCGCGACGACGAACTCGTCGGCGTCGGCGACCGTGCGGTCGCCGACCTTGACGACGACGTCGTTCTCCAGGATGCCCGCCTTCTCGGCGGGACCGCCGGCCTTCACGTTGGCGACCTGCGCGCCCGAGGCGATGTCGTTGCTGACCGACCGCGCGGTCAGGCCCAGCGTCGGGTGGGCGATCTTGCCGTCCTTGATCAGCGTCTCGACGACGTTCTTGACCTCGTTGACCGGGATCGCGAAGCCCAGGCCGCTGGCACTGTCGGACAGCGACTTGCCCGCGGTGTTGATGCCGATGACCTCGGAGTTCATGTTGATCAGCGGGCCGCCGGAGTTGCCGTGGTTGATCGCCGCGTCGGTCTGCACGCCGTCGATGACGGTGTCGGTGTCCGAGCCGTCGCCCGATAGCGGCACCGGGCGGTGCAGCGCGCTGATGATGCCGTGGGTGACGGTGCTGCGCAGACCCAGCGGGGCGCCGGCGGCGATCACCTCGTCGCCGACGTGCAGCTTGTCGGAGTCGCCGAGCTGCGCCACCGCTCAGGTTGTCGACGTTGTCGACCTTCAGCACCGCAAGGTCGGTCTTCGGGTCGCGGCCGACGAGGTTGGCCGGCACCTCCTTGCCGTCGTTGAACACGACCGACATCTTGTACTGGCTGGGGTTGGTGGCGGCCTCGGAGATGACGTGGTTGTTGGTGACGATGTAGCCGCGGCCGTCGATGACCACGCCGGAGCCCTGCGACCCTTCGCTGTCGCTGGTCGCTTCCACCGTGACCACCGAATCAGCAACGGCCGCAGCGACTTTCGCGAATCGGCCCTGCGGGGCTATCGGGGTTGTCGTCGGTTTCCAGCGTCACCTTCGACGTGGTGAACGCCTCGACGACCTCGGCGGTCTTGCGCCCCACCCAACCGCCGGCGAAGCCGATCACCAGCGCGACGATGCCCAGCACCGCCAGCGCGACGTAGGACACCCGGCCGCCGAACAACACGTCGCGCACGCCGAGCTTGCCCATCCGCGACGTTCGATGTCGCGGGCGCCGGTCTGTGGCACGCGCGGGCGTACCGAGCGCGGCGGCGGCGCCGGGATCGCGCCACGGGTCGTCGGGCTCGTCGGCGCCCTGCCCGTCACGCTCGGCATCGAGCGCGCCGGCATCGGCGGGGTGGCGTTGCAGCGAGTCGCCGCCGGAGTAGGGCCGGCCGAACGCCTCGGCCAGCACCGGGTCCGGCGCCTGATCGGTCGGGGCGTACTCGCCCTGATCGCGATAGCGCTCCAGACCCACGAAGGATCCGTCGACGCCGTCGGGCCGACCGAATGCGCGTTGCGAGGCCGGATCGACCGGTGGACGCGAGACGGGGCGCGGCTCCAGGCGCTCGCGCCCGGTCTGGTCCAGATTGGTCACCCGTTCATCACCCTCTATTGAAGCGCCCGCCATCGCCGGCACTGGTCGCTGCTCGAACTTGCATCCACCCTACCGGCGCTTGCGCCGGGTACGCGGCATGCCGTCAGCTAACTGCGACGGGTCCGGCTGCTCGGGCGGATGCTGCGCGGTGTCGTGCGGGATCTGCGACAACATCCCCAGAAGTGAACTCGGGATGACGATCGGGCAGGAATCCCGCAACGCGGCACGGGCCTGGCGCTGCGCGTCCACCTCGGTCGCGCACTCCGGGCACAGCGACAGGTGGTGCGCGGCGCGCAGATGCGCGGTCATCCGCAGTTCGCCGTCGACGAACGCCGCGATGGCCTCGGTCGACAGATGCTCGGTGGAGCCGAACTGCCGCGGCCCGACGGGCGTTTCGCTCTGCGAAGCGAACTGGGCGGGCAGCCAGGAGAATGCGCGTCGGAACACGTCTCCCGGGTCGGCCATCACCCAGCTCCTCTCCCCGTTATGCGCGTCGTCTCCACGACGTACCCATTTGAATGTAGCGCGGCAGCCTGTGCCCGACACCGGCGAACACTCAGGCAGATTTGAGCGCGCTGTCTGGATGAGTGGCCAGGTAGTCGCGCAAGGCCTGTCTGCCGCGGTGAATGCGGCTCCGCACGGTGCCCAGCTTGACGCCCAGCGTCGCGCCGATCTCCTCGTAGGACAGCCCCTCGATGTCGCACAGGACCACGGCGGCGCGGAATTCCGGCGGCAGTGAGTCCAGCGCGGCCTGCAGGTCGGGACCGAGCCGGGAGTCGTGGTAGATCTCCTCGGGGTTCGGCTCATCGGCGGGCACCCGGTCGTAATCCTCGGGCAGGGCCTCCATGCGGATGCGGCCGCGGCGCCGAACCATGTCGAGGAACAGGTTGGTGGTGATGCGGTGCAACCAGCCTTCGAACGTGCCCGGCTGATAATTCTGCACGGAGCGGAAGACGCGGATGAAGGTCTCCTGGGTCAGATCCTCGGCGTCGTGCTGGTTGCCGGACAGGCGATAGGCCAGCCGGTACACGCGATCGGCGTGCTGCCGGACCAGCTCATCCCATGACGGCATGGTCGTCTTGTCTCCGGTCGCATCGAACACCGCGGTGCCGCTCAGCTCGTCGGCCGGCTCAACCCACTCCGCGTCGGTGTACTGCTCGCGATGCGCCATGGAGACGGGAGCGGCGGCGTTTGTCGTGATGGTCGTCAGATCCTCCTGGTCAGAGCCGTCACCGGTCATCGACGGCCCGATGTCTGCGACAACATGAATATCAAGGTCGTTATTCCCGAAACGCCAGCGTCCGCCGTCTTCCATGGGACATACCGTCTCCGACTGGGGTGTGCTTGGCATATGAGCAAACTGAACATTTCCTGAGAAAGATTGCTACCCATTTTTCAACCTGCACAAACCGGGCGTTTCCGCCTGCATTCTCGCCGGTGGACGCGGGCGTGTCGCGGTGTTGGGCAACACGGGTTGGCTCTACGCTGCGGGCATGGACGACGGGGCAGGTGGGGACCGGAGCCGCACCGGGGGCGACAGTGAGACCAAGCCCAACCGGGCCGAATCGATCGTCGCGCACGCCGAACAGTCCATCTCCGAGGACGCCATCGTCGCCGCCGCCCGTGAGCGCGCCGTCGACATCGGCGCCGGCGCGGTGACGCCCGCGGTCGGGGCGCTGTTGTGCGTACTGGCCAAGCTGACCGGCGCCAAGGCCGTCGTCGAGGTCGGCACCGGCGCCGGCGTCAGCGGGCTGTGGCTGCTGTCCGGAATGCGCGAGGACGGCGTGCTGACGACGATCGACGTCGAGCCCGAGCACCAACGCACCGCCAAGCAGGCGTTCGCCGAAGCCGGCATCGGCCCGGGGCGCACGCGCCTGATCAGTGGCCGAGCGCAGGACGTGCTCACCCGCCTCGCCGACGAGTCCTACGATCTGGTGTTCATCGACGGCGACCCGGCCGATCAACCGCAGTTCGTCGTCGAGGGCATCCGGTTACTCCGGCCCGGTGGCGCGATCGTGGTGCATCGGGCCGCCCTCGGCGGTCGCGCGGGCGACGCGAACGCCAAGGACACCGAGGTCAACGCGGTCCGTGAGGCCGCGCGGCTGATCGCCGAGGATGAGCGGCTGACGCCGGTGCTCGTCCCGCTCGGGGACGGTCTGCTCGCCGCCGCCCGCGACTGATCCTGGCCTCGCATTTTTTGCGCCGAGACGGAGCACAGGGTCGTTTCGGCGATCTAGCGGCCCGGAATTCCATTTCGCGGGTGGTTCGGCGATTTTTACGGATTCCTGACGGGGTGGCTGCTTGACCGTCGGCTGAACGCGTGTTTAGTCTACTAAACATGCGTTCAGCGTCAGACGATCGAACGGCCGTCGCCCGGATCCGCGATGCCGCAATCGAGCAGTGGGGTGAGCACGGATTCAACGTCGGGCTTCGGAGCGTCGCCGAGGCGGCGGGTGTGTCCGCCGCGCTGGTGATCCATCACTTCGGCTCCAAGGAGGGTCTGCGGAAGGCCTGCGACGACTACATCGCCGAGGAGATCCGCACCGGCAAGTCCGCGTCGATGCAGACCAAGGATCCCGCCGACTGGTTCGCCCAGATGGCAGCGATCGAGTCCTATGCGCCGTTGATGGCCTACCTGGTGCGCAGCATGCAGTCCGGCAGCGAGCTCGCGAAGATGATGTGGCAGCGGATGATCGACAACGCCGAGGAGTACCTGGAGGAAGGCGTACGCAGCGGCGTGCTCAAGCCGAGCCGCGATCCGCGCGCCCGCGCAAAGTTCCTCGGGCTGACCGGCGGCGGCGGGTTCTTCCTCTACATCCAAATGCACGACACTCCACACGATCTGCGCGCCGTGCTCCGCGACTACAGCGAAGAGATGGTGCTGCCCGCCCTCGAGGTCTACTCCGAAGGGTTGATGACCGATTCGACCATGTACGACGCATTCCTCGAGACGCGTGCGAAGGGCATCCCGTTCACGACAACTCAAGAAGGAGAGGGCGATGACGGCTCAAACATCCCTGCAGCGGGCTGACTCCGCGAAGGGGTCGCGGCTCGCTGTCGAAATCCGGGATTTATCGAAGTCTTTCGGCCGCACAAAAGCACTCGACGGCCTCGACCTGACCGTCGCCCCCGGTGACATCACCGGTTTTCTCGGGCCGAACGGTGCGGGCAAGTCGACCACCATTCGCGTGCTGCTCGGCCTGCTACGCGCCGACAGCGGCACCGTCCGTCTGCTCGGCGGCGATCCCTGGCGCGACGCAGTCGCCCTGCACCGGCGGATCGCCTATGTGCCGGGCGATGTGACGTTGTGGCCCAACCTGACCGGCCTGCAGGCCATCGACTTTCTGGCCCGACTGCGCGGTAACCGTGCGGACACCCGTCGCCGCGACGAACTGATCGAGCGGTTCGAACTCGACCCGCACAAGAAGGCGCGCACCTATTCGAAGGGCAACCGGCAGAAGGTGGCCATCGTCGCCGCGTTCTCCACCAATGCCGAGCTCTACATCCTCGACGAGCCGACCTCCGGCCTTGACCCGTTGATGGAGAAGGCGTTTCAGACCTGTGTCGAAGAGGTCGCCGACACCGGTGCCGCTGTGCTGCTGTCAAGCCACCTCCTCGCCGAGGTGGAGAAGCTGTGCGACAACGTCACGATCATTCGCGCAGGCCGCGCGGTGAAGTCCGGCACGCTCGAGGAGCTGCGCCACCTGATGCGCACCACCATCGCGGTGCGTACCCGGAGTGATGCCGCTGCGCTGCAACACGTTCCGTATGTCCAGGATTTCGACAGCCAGAACGGATACGCCCGGTTCTCGGTGGATCGCAACGACCTGGATTTCACGATGGAGCATCTCACCGATCTGGGGATCGAGGAGCTCACCGTGACACCGGCCTCGCTGGAGGATCTGTTCCTTCGCGAGTACCAGGGAGTGGATCGATGACCACCACCCTGCTCCCGCACGCCGGTCGCCATGAGGCCGCCGCGGCCGGCTCGCCGTGGACCGGCGTCGGCAGCCTGATCATGCTGGCACTGCGGCGAGACCGGGTCCGGCTCAGCGTGTGGATCGCGATCCTGACGCTGATGATGGTCTACGCACCGAGCGCGATCAAGATGGCCTACCCGGAGGAAGCCCAGCGGCTCGCGCGGGTGAACCTGATGAAGACACCCGCCGGAATGATCCTGGGCGGGCCCATGTTCGGCGTCAACGAAGCCGACCTCGGCGTGATGATGGCCAACGAACTGATGCTCACGCTGATCGTGGCGGCGTCGATCCTGGCGGTCTTCACCATCATTCGGCACACGCGCACCGAGGAGGAAAGCGGCGCAGCCGAATTGGTGTTGTCCTCGGTGGTCGGCCGCTACGCGCGCACCTCCGCTGCGCTGATCGTCGCCGGCGGCGTCAACGCGATACTGGCGGTCACCATGACGGTGGCCATGGCGTCCACGGGATTCGCCGTCGCCGACACCGCGGCGATGTGTCTGGGCGTCACCGGCGTTGCCATGGGGTTCGGTGCCGCCGCCGCGGTGACCGCGCAGCTCTGGCGTCAATCGCGGACGGCGACCGGAGCGGCGCTGGCGCTGCTGGCCATCGCAGCGCTGATCCGCGGAATCGGCGACGTGATAGATAATTCCGGCAGCGCGTTGAGCTGGTTGTCCCCCATCGCGTGGGCCCAGCAGATGCGTGCGTTCGTCGATCTGCGGTGGTGGCCGTTCACACTGCTGGTGGTGCTGGCCGTCGGGCTGATGGCGCTGGCCGCAGCGCTGGAGGGCCGGCGACAATACGACGACGGCACCATCCCGTCGGCCGGTGAGAAGCCGAACGCCCGCCCGATCACGAGCGTCTTCGGCCTGCACATGACGCTGCATCGCGGTCAGACGATCGGCTGGGCCGCCGGATTGTTCCTGGCGGGGCTGGCGTTCGGCTCGATGACGAGATCACTGCTGGATGCCGCGAAGGACAACCCGCTGCTGGCGCGGGTGCTCACCGCACAGGGCAACGACGGCGTGTACACCACGATGACGCAGTTCCTGGCCGCCGCGGCCACCGCCTATGTCGTCAGCGCCGTGCTGCGCGTGTACGGCGACGAGGAGTCCGGCCTGGGTGAGGCCGTGCTGGCCGGTGCGGTGTCGCGCTGGACGTGGTTGGTGACCGGCGTGGCCTCGGCCCTGCTCGGCGCGCTTGTGCTGATGTTCTTTGCCGGGCTGGGCAACGGGCTGGGCGCCGGCATCACGCTCGGTGAACCGGGAACAGTGCTGCGCCTGACGCTGGCCGGGCCGGCATACCTGCCCGCGATGGCTGTGCTGGCCGGAATCGCGGCGCTGGCGGTAGCGGTCCGGCACACATGGATCGGTTGGCTCGCAGTCACCTTCGTCGTCGTGTCGCTGTATCTCGGTGCCCTGCTGCGGCTGCCCCGATGGCTCATCGACCTGTCACCGGTCGGCCGCACCACCGCACCGTCGAGTCTGTCTGTCGGCGCGCTGACCGTCATGATCGTCGTCGCCGCGGCGCTGACCCTGATCGCCGGCTGGATCTACCGCAGCCGCGACGCGCTCTAGAAGGAAGGCAGGAATCATGAAGATCGCTCTTCAATCGGTTGGCTCATCGGTCATCGGGCTGGTGATGTTCGGCTTCCTGTTGTTCCTGCCGGCGGGCACGTTCGACTACTGGCAGGCGTGGGTCTTCATCGCCGTGTTCACCATCTCGACGACGACCCTCTCGATCTACCTCCTGGTGACGAATCCCGCGGTCCTGCAGCGCCGCATGCGCGCCGGACCGACGGCGGAAACCAGGACGGTGCAGAAGCTCGCGTCGTCGGGGCTGTTCGCGTCGTTCGCCGCGGTGATGGTGCTCAGTGCCCTCGACCACCGGTTCGGATGGTCGCCGGTTTCCACCACCGTCTCCCTGGCCGGTGATGTGCTGGTCGTGGCCGGACTCGGCATCGGCTCACTTGTGGTCGTCCAGAACAGTTATGCGGCCGCGAACATCACGGTCGAGAAGGACCAGGAGGTCGTCGCCACCGGTCTGTACGGACTCGTGCGGCACCCGATGTACATGGGAGCGCTGATCACGATCCTTGGTCTCCCCCTTGCACTCGGCTCCTATTGGGGACTCGTCGTCCTCATCCCGGTCGCGTCGGTCTTCGTCGTCCGCGTCTTCGATGAGGAGAAGGCGCTGCGCCAAGAACTGGCCGGATACCCCGACTACACACACCAGGTGCACTACCGGTTGGTGCCCTACGTGTGGTGACTGCACACCGATCGACAGAAATCAGGTCAAGCCCATGAAAACCGCACTCCAAGCGGTCCTGACCACCGTCATCGGCCTCGTCGCCTTCCTGCTGATGGTGTTCTGGCCGGCGGGGACGTTCGACTACTGGCGCGGCTGGGCGTTCATCGCCGTGTTCGCCGCCGCGACGACGATCCCCAGCATCTACCTGGCGGCAACGAACCCGGAGGCGCTCCAACGGCGGATGCAGGCGGGGCCCGCGGCCGAGTCCCGGCCGTTGCAGAAGGTCATCATCACGATCGCGTTCGCCTCGGTAGTCGCGATGATCGTGGTGAGCGCGTTGGACTTTCGCTTCGGCTGGTCGTCGGTGCCCGCGGTGGTCTCCGTGGTCGGTGACGTGCTGGTCGGCGTGGGGCTGCTGATCGCGATGATCACGACGATCCAAAACGGATACGCGGCCGCGAACATCAACGTCGAGTCCGACCAGAAGGTGGTGTCGACGGGCGTGTACTCCGTTGTCCGCCATCCGATGTACTTCGGCAACGTGGTGTTGATGATCGGCACTCCATTGGCGCTGGGCTCGTACTGGGGACTGCTGTTCGTGATCCCCGGGCTGGCCGTGCTCGCCACCCGCATCCTCGACGAGGAGAAGGTGCTGAGCCAGGAGCTCGCCGGCTATCCCGATTACGCGCAACGGGTCCATTACCGGCTGGTGCCCTATGTCTGGTGAGGGACGAACCGTGAAGATGTTGGCGCAGGCCGTGGTGACGAGCCTGTTCGGCCTGCTGTTCTTCGGCGTGCTGCTGTTCTGGCCCGCGGGGACGTTCGACTACTGGCAGGCATGGGTTTTCATCGCGATCTTCGCCGGGCTGTCATGCGGTCCGACCGTGTACTGGGCCTTGCGCAGGCCTGACGTGCTGCGTCGCCGCATGCGCGCCGGCCCGACCGCCGAGACCAGACCGGCGCAGAAGCTCGCCATCGTGGGCACCATCGCCACGGTCGTCGCGGTGTGTGTGGTCAGTGCCCTCGACCATCGCCTCGGTTGGTCGCAGGTGCCGTTGGCGGTCGTGGTGGTCGGCGACGTCCTGGTCACGCTCGGGCTGGCCATGGCGATGATCGTCGTCAACCAGAACAGTTTCGCGGCCGCCACGATCACGGTAGAGGCGGAGCAGACCGTGGTATCGACCGGCTTTTACGGCATGGTGCGGCATCCGATGTACGTCGGCGCGCTGATCATGATGGTGGGCATGCCACTGGCGCTCGACTCCTTTTGGGGCCTGGTCACTCTCGTCCCGGGCGTGGCAATGCTCGCCTTGCGGATCGACGACGAGGAGAAGATGCTCCGCAACGAGCTCGCCGGCTACGACGAGTACATGCACAAGGTGCCCTACCGGCTGGTGCCCGGCCTCTGGTGATGGCGGGCCGCCGACCATACGGCGACGAACACGACGACAACGATGAAGCGCAGCACCGTGTTGGCGATCAGCGTGGCGTTCACCGCGGTCAGGCTCATGTAGACGATGTCGAGAACTCCACTGGCCAGATGCAGCACGACGAGGGTCGTGACGATGAGCCGCAGGGCGTCGAGGTCGGTGATCCGGATCGCGCCGAATGACAGCACGGCGACGGCCAACTCGGCCGCGCCGACCAGATAGACGAGCAGGTAATCCGGCCGCTCGACGGCGATGCCCACGGCCGAGGGGATCGCCGTCGGCAACGCGGTCAGCACGACCGCACCGGCCAGCGTTATCAACCCATGAACGAGAAAGATCGCCCTGAGGGCTTTCATATCGTCACTCCTGTCATCTCGGCCCGCACTCATCCGTCATATGACTGACGACCCGCATGCGCGGAGTATGACGCGGACGATGACAGGAGGAGGTGGCGCGGTGCATACGGAGCCGTTCGAAGAACACCGTGCGCATCTGCGGTCGGTCGCGTTTCGGATGCTCGGTTCGGTCAGCGAGGCCGACGACGCCGTGCAGGAGGCATGGCTGCGGATGGACCGCGCGGATGTTCGCGAGGTCCGCAATCTGCGCGGCTGGCTGACGACCGTCGTCGCACACATCTGCCTCGACATGCTGCGCGCCCGCAACGTGCGACCCGACGAGCCGCTCAGCGAAGCCGCCGCGACCGCAGTGCCCGGCGCCGTCGTCGACCCCGAAGCCGAAGCGGTGCTGGCCGACTCGATCGGGGTGGCCCTGATGGTGATACTTCAGACCCTGTCACCGGCCGAGCGGCTGGCGTTCGTGCTGCACGACATGTTCGACCTGCCGTTCGCCGAAATCGCCCCGATCGTCGGGCGATCGGAGAACACCGCCGCCCAGCTCGCGTCTCGGGCCAGGCGCCGGGTACGTGGGAAAACACCTGGCCCGGCAACCGATCTCGGGCATCAGCGCAGGCTCGTCGACGCATTCCTCGCCGCCGCCCGCGACGGCGACTTCGACGAGCTGCTGGCGGTGCTGGACAGTGAGGTCGTGCTGCGTGTCGACGCGGCCGCGGCGGGGTCGGCGACCAGCATCCGCGGCGCGCACGCGGTCGCCACCAATGCGCGGGCCTTCGCGGCCAACGCCCGCTTCGCCGACACGGCCTTGGTCGACGGGGCGGTCGGCATTGTCGTCGCGCCCGAGGGCAGGCTGACGCTGGTGCTGCGCTTCACCGTCGTCGACGCCAAGATCGCCGCGATCGACATCGATGCGGATCCGGCGCGCCTGAGTCGCTTCAGTCTGGCCATCCTCGACTGACCTGCGCTCATAATGCAGAGATGGAACTGCTGACCGGCTTCGGGCTGGCCACCGCGGCGGGGTTGAACGCCTACATCCCGCTGCTGGCGCTCGGACTGCTCTCGCGGTTCACGGATCTGGTGACGTTGCCGCACGGCTGGGCGTGGTTGGAGAACGGCTGGGTCATGACGATCGTCGCCGCGCTGCTCGTCGTCGAGATCGTGGCGGACAAGATCCCGGCCCTGGACAGCGTCAACGATGCGATCCAGACGTTCGTGCGGCCGACGGCGGGCGGCATCGTGTTCGGCTCCGGCACTGCGGCTCAGACTTCGGCGGTGGCCGACCCCGGTGCGTTCGCGCAGTCGGGGCAGTGGATTCCCATCGCCGTCGGCGCGGTGACCGCGCTGATGGTGTCGCTGACGAAGTCGGCGGTGCGGCCGGCCGCCAATGTGGCGACCGCGGGGATGGCCGCGCCGGTGCTGTCCACGGTCGAAGACGTCGCCAGCGTCGGGCTGGTGTTCCTGGCGATCCTGATCCCGGTGCTGGTGCTGGTGGCGCTCGTCGCCCTGGTCTGGGCCGGCTTCCGGCTGCTGCGCCGACAGCGGAAGAGAAGGACGCCGTCGCGCCAGCGGATCGGCGACGCCGAACCGGATTAGATCCAGATGCCCTTGCCGACCGCGACGACGCCGCCCGCGCTGATCGCGAACCGCTCCCGGTCCTTCTCGAGGTCGACGCCCACCATCTCGCCCGGCCCGACGACGACGTTCTTGTCCAGGATCGCGTGGCGCACCACCGCGCCGCGGCCGATCCTGGTGCCGGGCATGATCACGCTGCCCTCCACGATCGCGCCGTCGTCGACCACCACGTTGGACGACAACACCGAATTGCGTACCGACGCAGCCGAAATGATGCTGCCCGCGCCGACGACGGACTCCTGGGCGGAGCCGCCGTTGACGAACTTCGCGGGCGCGAGCATCTCGGACTCGCCGCGGATCGGCCAGCGCTTGTTGTAGAGGTTGAACACCGGGTGCACCGACACCAGGTCCATGTGAGCGTCGTAGAACGCGTCGAGCGTCCCGACGTCGCGCCAGTAGCCGTGGTCGCGTTCGGTCGCGCCCGGCACCTCGTTGTTGTGGAAGTCGTAGACGGCCGCCATGCCATCACCGACCAGGCGCGGGATGATGTCGCCGCCCATGTCGTGGTCGGAGTGGTCGTCGTCGGCGTCGGCGCGGATCGCATCGATGAGCACCTTGGTGGTGAAGATGTAGTTGCCCATCGACACGAACGTCTGCTCGGGGTCATCGGGGGTGCCGGGCGGATCGGCCGGCTTTTCCACGAACTCGCGGATCCGTCCGGACTCGTCGGCGTCGATGCAGCCGAAGGCACTGGCTTCGGCGCGCGGGACCCGGATGCCGGCCACCGTCGCCCCGGCACCGCTCTCGATATGGAACTGGACCATCTGCTCCGGGTCCATCCGGTACACGTGGTCGGCGCCGAACACCACGATGTAGTCGGGGTCCTCGTCGTAGATCAGGTTCATCGACTGATAGATCGCATCGGCCGAGCCGGTGTACCAGCGCGGGCCGAGCCGCTGCTGGGCGGGAACGGGCGTGATGTACTCGCCGGCAAGCCCCGATAAGCGCCAGTTCTGCGAGATGTGGCGATCCAGCGAATGCGACTTGTATTGGGTGAGCACACAGATTCGCAAATATCGGGCGTTGACCAAGTTCGACAACACGAAATCGATCAACCGATACGCGCCGCCGAACGGGACCGCCGGCTTGGCACGGTCGGCCGTCATCGGATACAGCCGCTTGCCCTCCCCGCCGGCCAGGACGATACCCAGCACGTGTGGCAACTCCCGCATAAAAACAAACCTATCGGCAGGTTCTGCCGTCGGCTAGGCATTTGCACTATTGATCGTGATGTCCGGGGCTGTCTGTCAACGCAATTGGTGCGACGTGTCCGCCCGGCGCGACTACGGTCATGGATATGCGGGTCGCGATGATGACGCGGGAGTATCCACCCGAGGTGTACGGCGGGGCGGGAGTACACGTCACCGAACTCGTCGCGCAGCTCCGTCACCTGTGCGACGTCGACGTGCACTGTATGGGCGCGCCGCGCGCCGGCGCGTTCGTGCACCAGCCCGATCCGGCGCTGCGGGGGGCCAACCCGGCCTTGTCGACACTGTCGGCGGATCTCAACATGGTCAACGGCGCATCAGAGGCCACCGTCGTGCATTCGCACACCTGGTACACCGGACTGGCCGGACACCTCACCTCCCTGCTGTACGGCATCCCGCACGTCCTGACCGCCCATTCGCTCGAGCCGATGCGGCCGTGGAAGGCCGAACAGCTCGGCGGCGGCTACCGGGTGTCGTCGTGGGTCGAGAAGACCGCCGTCGAGGGCGCCGACGCGGTGATCGCGGTCAGCTCGGGCATGCGGGATGACGTACTGCGCACCTACCCGGCGCTCGACCCCAACCGGGTGCACGTGGTGCGCAATGGGATCGACACCGAGGTCTGGTACCCGATCCAGCCGGAGCCGGGCGATTCGGTGTTGGCCGAACTCGGGGTCGACGTCAATCGCCCCATCGTGGCTTTCGTCGGCCGGATCACCCGGCAGAAGGGTGTGGCGCACCTGATCGCGGCGGCGCATCACTTCGACCCCGACATTCAGCTGGTGTTGTGCGCCGGCGCGCCGGACACGCCGGAGATCGCGGCCGAGGTGACGAACGCGGTCCAGGAACTGGCCCGTGCCCGCAGCGGCGTGTTCTGGGTGCGCGAGATGCTGCCCATCGCCAAGATTCGCGAAATACTCTCGGCTGCAACGGTTTTCGTCTGCCCATCGGTGTACGAGCCGCTCGGGATCGTCAATCTCGAGGCGATGGCGTGCGCGACGGCGGTGGTGGCGTCCGACGTCGGCGGCATTCCCGAGGTGATCGCCGATCAGCAGACGGGGCTGCTGGTGCACTACGACGCGGATGACCCTGGCTTCTTCGAGCAGCGGTTGGCCGATGGCGTCAATGATCTGGTGACCAATCCGCAGCGCGCCCGACAATTCGGTGAGGCCGGACGGCAGCGGTGCATTCAGGAATTCTCCTGGACGCATATCGCCGAGCAGACCCTGGAGATCTACCGAAAAGTGTCTTTGTAGGCCGGACACGGCCCACCAGGTGGGCCCGGCCGATGAACTAGCTGGTGACGCCCTTGAGTTCGTCTCCGAGGGCGGCGGCCTCTTCGGGAGTGAGCTCGACGACGAGTCGCCCGCCGCCTTCCAGTGGTACTCGCATCACGATGCCGCGCCCCTCCTTGGTTGCTTCCAGTGGACCGTCGCCGGTCCGGGGCTTCATCGCCGCCATCGAGTGCTCCCTCCACATGAGCCGGCTGCCCACCCGTCGACAGCTCCCGGCACTGAACTGCTACTGAACTCCACCTATTGTTCCCTATCCGCGCCGTTCGGTGTGCAAAGACCCGGCTAAGCCCCTCGCGACGACGCGTGTTCGGCCGGCGGAACCCAGCAGTCCACGGTGTGGTCATCGACCATTCCGGTGGCCTGCATCAACGCGTAGGCGGTGGTCGGTCCGACGAATCTGAACCCGCGCCGCTTCAATTCCTTGGCCATCGCCGTCGATTCCGGCGTGACGGCCGGAACCTTGGAAATATCCGCGGGCCGCGGCCGGGAAGCCGGGGCGAACGACCATAGCAACTCCCCCAGGTCGACTCCGGCGTCCGAGAGATCGGCGACCGCGCGCGCGTTCGCGATGGTGGCCTCGATCTTGGCGCTGTTGCGCACGATTGACGTGTCGGCCATCAACCGATTGACGTCCTTGGCGGTGTAGCGGGCGACGCGTTCGGCGTCGAACCGGTGGAAGGCGCGCCGGAAGTTCTCCCGCTTGCGAAGGATGATCAGCCACGACAGGCCACTCTGGAAGGCCTCCAGGCTGACCCGCTCGAACAGGGCACTCGAGTTGTGCAGCGGCCGGCCCCACTCGGTGTCGTGGTAATCGCGGTACAGAATGAAATCTGCCGGCGCCAAACGTGATTCGTCGATCCACGCGCAGCGGACACGGCTGTCGGGCTCGGGTGCGGGTGCGCTTTTCTTCTTGCTCTTCGCCTCCGCGCTCATGATTCGTCCCTGGCGTCGGCCTGCATCGCGTGGGCGCCACCGTCGACCGGCTCGTCGGTGGCGCCGGTGTCATCGTCGAGACCGTGAGCGGCACGCACCGCCGCGAGCTGACCACGAAGCAGGTCGAGCTCCTGGCCCAGCCGGTCGAGCACCCAGTCCACCTCGCTGGTCTTGTAGCCGCGCACCGTCTGGGTGAACTTGACGGTGTCCACGTCCACGCCGGTGACACCGGAGGCCGGCAACACGGTGGCGGTGGTCGCGCGCGGCAGCGGCGGCAGCGGCTCGCCCCGACCGAACAGCACACTGCCCAGACCGAACAGCACCACGGCCACCAGGATGAGCACCACCAGGTACAGCAGAACCAGAGTCACGACGTCGATATTGCCCGATGCCCGCCGACAGTGGCCCGGTGGGTCAGCCGCGTGGGCGCAGCGTGACCATCGGCGGGCGGTCGTCCAGGGACACACTCGACGTCCGAGGCGTGTAGTCATCGCCGTCGACGAAGAACTGCGTCAGCCCGACGCCCGAGTCCGGGATGCCGCAGCGCGACAGAAGCGTGGCGATGACCTGCCGGCTCATCGACGCGAGCTCGGTCAGCGGCCGGTTGCGGTGCGACCGGACGCCGAGGTTCACCTGGGCGATCGCGTCGAGGCCCAGCCGGTCGTAGGTGTCGACCAGCAGGCCGATCTCGACGCCGTAGCCGGGCGCGAACGGTACCGATGTGAGCAGTTCACGGGTCCCGGCGTATTCGCCGCCGAGCGGCTGCAGCAGGCAGCTCAGCTCGGGGCGCAGCGACGCGAGCAGTGGTCGCGCCACCAGCTCGGTGACCCGGCCGCCGCCGTTGGCGTCCTCGCTGCCGCTGATCTTCAGCGGCCGCCGGTAGAAGCCCTTGACCAGGTGCACGCCCGTCGGTGGTCAGCAGCGGGCCGACCAGCTTGGGCACGAACATCGGATCGGGATCGAGCAGATCGGAGTCGACGAAGACGACGATGTCGCCGGTGGTGGCGGCCAGCGACCGCCACAACACCTCGCCCTTGCCCGGCTGCGGCGCCACCTCGGGCAGCGCGACCTCGCGGCTGATCACCCGGGCGCCCGCCGCGACCGCACGGATCTCGGTGTCGTCGGTGGAGCCGGAGTCCAGCACGATCAGCTCGTCGACAAGCCCGCCGAGCAGCGGCGTGATCGTCTCGACGACGCTTCCGACGGTCTCTTCCTCGTTGAGCGCGGGCAGCACCACCGAGATCGTGCGACCGGCCTTGGCGGCCACCAGCTCGGCGACCGTCCACGACGGCCGGCTCCAGCTGTGGTCGGCCAGCCACCGACCGGTGACGACGTCGGCGCCGGGCAATTCGGGTATCCGCTCAGAATCAGAGTCATGCCAGTCCCCTCACCGTGCGCGTCGGTGGCCGCACGCCCTGGATCGACGCGACCATCTCCAGCACGCGTCGTGTGGGCCCGACCTCGTGCACCCGGAACATCGCGCGCCCCGTCGGCCGCGGCCAGGGCGGTCGCGGCCAGGGTGCCCTCCAGGCGTTCGGTCAGGCCCACACCCAGAGTTTCCCCGACGAAATCCTTGTTGCTCAGCGCCATCAGGACCGGCCATCCGGTTTTTACAAGATCTTTTACGTGGCGCAACAAACTAAGACCGTGATAAGTGTTCTTGCCGAAATCGTGGGTCGGATCGATCAGCATCGCGTCCCGGGCACCCCGACGGCGACGGCGCGTTCGGCGGCCGCGGTCACCTCGGCGATGACGTCGTCGACCACACCGCGCTCGGAGGTGCCGTAGTTGACCCGGAACGGGCGGGTCCGCGGCACCGCGCCGCCGGTGTGGGAACAGACCAGGCCCGCGCCGAACTCGGCGGCGACCTCGGGCAGGCCGGGATCGGCGCCGCCCCAGGTGTCGTTGATCAGGTCGGCGCCCGGCCGCGCAGGCCTGCTTGGCCACCGCCGCGCGCCAGGTGTCGACGCTGATCAGCTGGTCGGGGTAGGCGGCGCGCAGCCATTCGATGAACGGCACCACGCGGGCGATCTCCTCGTCGGCGTCGACGGTGCTGCCCGGCCCGGCCTTCACGCCGCCCACGTCGACGACGTCGGCGCCCTCGTCGATCACCCGGTGGGCGGCGGCCTTGGCGGCCTCGTCGGTGAAGGTGGCGCCGCGGTCGTAGAACGAGTCCGGCGTCCGGTTCACGATCGCCATGATCAGCGCGCGATCGCCGGCCACCGGACGGCCGCAGAACGTCGACTGCACGCCTCCATAGCTGCCTGGCGTGCGATCTCGGCGCGCTGCGGTTTGCGCACCGCGGCCGCGATCACGCGCGCGAAAGTCGACGAGCTACTTGGGCCGCTTGCCGTCGACGACCTCGGCCGGGTACTCGTCGTAGAACGGCACGTAGCCCTCGTCGCGGCCGGCCAGCACGTAGATCGGGTCCTCGATCTCCTCGGCGTCCTCGTCGCCCTCGCCGGTGGTGCCGCCGTAGCCCTGCTTGCGCAGGTCGACCTTCTGGCTCTTGAACGTCGACGTGTGCGCCAGCTCGCTCGACGACGCGGACGAACAGCGGCACCGCGTAGCCGGGCAGATGCTCGTAGGCCGCCTTGGCCAGCGCCTTGCCGTCGAACTCCTCGCCCTCCTTCAGCTGGATCGCGACCATGCCCGCCCGGCCGCCCGCGCCGGCACCTCGACGCCGAACACCGTGGCCTCCTCGACCTGCGGGTCGGTCGACACCGCCGCCTCGACCTCGGTGGTGGCGACGTTCTCGCCCTTCCACCGGAAGGTGTCGCCGAGCCGGTCGGTGAACGCGGCGTGGCCGAAGCCCTGCGAGCGCATCAGGTCGCCGGTGTTGAACCAGACGTCGCCGTCCTTGAAAGCGTCGCGCACCAACTTCTTCTCGCTGGCCTCCTTGTCGGTGTAGCCGTCGAACGGCTGGAAGCTGCTGACCTTGGACAGCAGCAGCCCGGGCTCGCCGGTCTTGACCTTGCGCACCCGGCCGTCCTCGCCGCGCAGCGGTTCGCCGGTCTCCCCGTCGTACTCGACGAACGCCACCGGCGTCGGGCAGATGCCGGTGGTCTTGTCGATGTTGAAGACGTTGACGAACGCGGTGTTGCCCTCGCTGGCGCGCGTAGAACTCGCAGACCCGCTCGATGCCGAACCGCTCGGTGAACTCGTCCCAGATCGCCGGGCGCAGCCCGTTGCCGGCGATCACCCGCACCTTGTGCTGGCGGTCGGTCGGCTTGGGCGGCTGGTTGAGCAGGTAGGCGCAGATCTCGCCGATGTAGACGAACGCCGTCGCGTCGTAGCGGATGACGTCGTCCCAGAACTTCGACGCCGAGAACGACTTGCCCAGCGCCAGCGTCGCGCCCGCGTTGAGCACCGACGACAGCGCGACCGTCAGCGCGTTGTTGTGGTAGAGCGGCAGGCAGCAGTAGAGGGTGTCGTCGCTGGTCAGCCGCATGCCGAGCCCGCCGAACCCGGCCAGCGCCCGCAGCCAGCGGTAGTGCGTCATCACGCTGGCCTTCGGCATGCCGGTGGTGCCCGACGTGAAGATGTAGAACGCCTTGTCCTTGGCCAGCACCGCGGCCGTGGTCGCCGGGTTGGTCGGTGGGCGCGGTCTCCGCCAGCCGCTGGAGCTCCTCGACGCGTCATCAGCCCGGTGGTGTCGGCGCCGCTCTCGGTGATCGGCTCGATCAGATCGGTTTCGGCGACGACGGCCTTGGCGCCGAGCAGCCCGATGCTGTGCGCCAGCACCTTGCCGCGCTGGTGGTAGTTGAGCATTCCGGCGACCGCGCCGCATTTGACCACGGCCAGCATCAGCAGCACCGACTGCGGCGAGTTGCGCAGCATGATCCCGACGACGTCGCCGTGCCCGACGCCGCGCGCGGCCAGCACCGCGGCGTAGCGGTTGACGGTCTCGTTGGCCTCGCGGTAGGTCAGCTGCTCGTCGCCGAACTTGATGAAGACCTTGTCGCGCGTAGCGCGCCGCGCGGTCCTGGAACACCTTGCCGATGGAGGTCTTGGCCGACGGGCGGGCCACGAACCCGGTGATCGACGCCGCGCAGGATCGCCGGCGCATCCATCAGCAGGCCGGGCACGTGGGTGGCGATGTCGAGCAGCCCGACGCTGCTGCGGGTCCCCGACTTCTGCGTCGGTCATGCGGTGTGTCCCCTCCGCTGTTCGTTTGTGCGCACACCCTAGCGGCGGTGATCGCCATCACGCGGCCGGTGCGCACACCGCCATCGCCGCGTCGACGTCGTCGACGACGACCAGCCGGTCCAGCGCGCCCTGGGCGACGTATCCGCTGTCGACCAGGCCGCGCAAGCCAGGCCAGCAGGCCGTCGTAGTGCCCGAACGGGTCGAGCATGACCACCGGCTTGTCATGCATACCCAGATAGCCCGCGGTCCAGGCTTCGAAGAACTCCTCGAGGGTGCCGATGCCGCCGGGCAGCGCGATGAACGCGTCCGCGCGGTCCTCCATCACCTGCTTGCGCTCCCGCATGGTGTCGGTGACGACGAGCTCGTCGGCGTCGACGTCGGCGACCTCGCGGTGCACCAGGGCCTTCGGGATGACGCCGACGGTGCGCCCGCCGCGCGCCCTGGCCGCGGCCGCCAGCGCACCCATCGCCGAGACGTTGCCGCCGCCGGACACCAGCGTCCAGCCGCGGTCGGCGATCGCCTCGCCGACCCGCGCGGCCAACGTCAGCAGCTCGGGATGCGTCGGCCCGGACGCGCAGTAGACGCAGACCGCCCACTCGCGGTCGGGTTCTCGCGGACACACCGACAACCTAGCCATAGACTCCGGCGGTGCCTGTCCACTGGGTGACCGCGCCGCCCGAACCGGCGCTCGAATCGCTGGAACGGGCTTGCGCGACGGCTGCCGGCGCGGTGCTCATCGGCGCCGCGGGCGTCGGCAAGACCTGTCTGGCGCGGACGGCCGCCGAGCGGCTCGAGCCGCAGTTCGGCACGGTCGACTGGGTGACGGCGACGTCGCCGACGGGGGCCGTCCCGTTCGCCGCGTTCAGCCACCTGATCGAGGTCCCTGAGTCGGTCAAGACCGCGGCGGTGCTGCGGGCCGCGCGCGAGTCGCTGGGCGACGGCCGGCTGTTCATCGTCGACGACGCACATCTCTTGACAAGCTGTCCGCAGCGCTGGTCTACCAGTTGGCGGTCAGTGGCGCGGCGACGCTGATCGTCACCGTCGCTTCCGGCGCGCCTGCGCCCGACGAGGTCTCGGCGCTCCTGCGCGACAACCTGCTGCCCCGCATCGACGTCGAGCCGCCCGGCCACGACGAACAGCGGCTGGCCACCCAGGTCGACGAATTCGTCTCGACGCTGCCCGCCGGGGCGCATCGGGTGCTGGAGTATCTGGCCGTGGCCGACCCGGTGCCGCTGGCCGACGTCATCGCGCTGGCCGGCCGCGACGCCGTCGCCGAAGGCGAAGCCGCGGTGCAGTCGTCGTCGCCGAAGAAGACGTGCGGCCGGCCCATCCGCTCTACGTCGACGCGGTCCGCGACGCGCTGGGCGGACCGGATCTGCGCCGGCTGCGTACCGAGTTGGTCGACCGGCTGGCCGCGGCGCCGCCGCGCGGCGTCGTCGACCGGCTCGGCCTCGCGGTGCTGGCGCTGGACAGCGACCGCCCGCAGCCGGTCGCCGAGGTGATCGCGGCCGCCGACGAGGCGCTGCGGCTCGGCGATCTGGCCTGTGCGAGCGGCTGGGCCGCGCGGCGGTCGAGCGCTCCGGTGGGCTGGCCGCGCGGCTGACGCTGGGGTATGCGCTGGCCTGGCAGGGCCGCGGACGCGACGCCGATGCGGTGCTGGCCGAGGTCGATCCGGCGGCGCTGTCGGAAACCGAGTTGATGGCGTGGGCGTTGCCGCGCGCGGCCAACCAGTTCTGGATGCTCTCCGAGCCGGAGCGGGCGACGGCGTTCCTGATCGGCCACCCGAAACCGGGTCTCCTCGCCGGCCGCGCAGACCACGCTGGACGCGTTGTCGGCGACGTTCGCGATGAACGCGGGCAGCCTCAGCCGCGCCATGGAGATCGCCGACGAGGTGCTGGCGTCGCCGGCCGCCGACGACACCGCGGTCGGCTGGGCCGCGGCCGCGGCCGCACTGAGCTCGGCCCGGATGGGCCGGTTCGACGAGGTCGACGCGCTGGCCGAGCGGGCGATCGCCGCCGGGCATCCGGGTCTGCTGCGCTTCACCAGCGGGTTCGGCCAGACGACGGCGCTGCTGATGGCCGGCGAGCTGGACCGGGCGCAGGCGCTGGCCCAGCAGCTGACCGACTTCGCGCAGCTGCAGCAGCCGGGCCGGGCCATCGGCGAAGTGTTGGTGGCCGACGTGCTGATCGCCCGCGGCGACCTGGACGCCGCGGTGACGGTGTTGCGGGGCGCGGCCGACGCGCTGGCGCCCACCGGATATTCGTGGGGACCGCTGGCCTGGATGCTGCTGGCGCAGGCGCTCGGTCAACAGGGCGAGACGGTCGAGGCGGGAAAGGCGTTGTCCCGCGCGGAGTCCCGGCATGGCCTCAAGTCGATGCTGTTCGCGCCGGAACTCGCGCTGGCGCGGGCGTGGACGATGTCGGCGCGCCGCGACCAGCACGGCGCGGTCGGGCCGCGCGCGAGGCCGCGCGCGCCGCCGAACGCGGCGGCCAGAAGGCGGTGGCGCTGCGGGCGCTGCACGACGCGGTGCGGCTGGGCGACATCCGGGCCGCCGACGGCATCGCCCGGCTGGGCGCCGAAATCGACTGCGCCTTCGGGCGCTCAGCGCTCGAACACGCGCGATCGGTGGTCTCGGGCTCCTAGACCGTCACCAGCCGCCCGCCTTCCAGACGCAGCTCCCTCTCGACACCGATGTCGGCCAGGAACCGTTCGTCATGGCTGACGACGACGAAGGCGCCCTCGTAGGCGTTCAGCGCCGACTCGAGCTGGCCGACGCTGACCAGGTCGAGGTTGTTCGTCGGCTCGTCGAGCAGGAGCAGCTGCGGCGCCGGTTCGGCGAACAGCACGCAGGCGAGCGTGGCGCGCAACCGCTCGCCACCCGACAGCGCGGCCACCGGCAGGTGAATCCGGTTGCCGCGGAACAGGAACTGCGCGAGAAGATGCCGACGGCGCGTCTCGGACAGACTCGGCGCACAGGCGGCGAGGCAGTCGGCGACGGTGCGGTCCGGATCGAGTAGGTCCAGCCGCTGCGACAGGTAGGCGATGCGACCGTCGGCCCGCTGGATCGTGCCGTCGTCGGGGTCGAGCTCACCGCTGATGACGCGCAGCAGCGTCGACTTGCCCGCGCCGTTCGGTCCGGTGAGCGCGATCCGCTCGGGACCACGGACACTCAGGTCGGCGTCGGCGAACAGGGCCCGGCGCCCGCGAGTCAACGTCAGACCGTCGCCGCTGAACACCGTGCGTCCGGCGGGCACCTCGGTGGCCGGCAGGTCGAGCACGATCGCGTCGTCATCGCGCAGCGCGCGTTCGGCATCATCGAGACGGGCCTTGGCGTCGGTGACCCGCGCGGCATGGACACCGTCGGCCCGTCCGGACGATTCCTGGGCCTTGCGTTTCATCGCGCCCGCGATGATCTTCGGTAGCCCCGCATCCTTGATGTTGCGGGCGGCGGTGCCCGAGCGCCGCGCCGCGCGTTCCCGGGCCTGCTGACGCTGGCGCTTCTGGACCTTCAGTTCCTGTTCGGCGTTTCGCACATTGCTCTCGGCGGTCCGTTGCGCCTCGCTGACCGCTTCCTCGTATCTTGCGAAGTTGCCGCCGTAGAACAGCATTTCGCCGCGATGGAGTTCGGCGATGCGGTCCATCCTGTCGAGCAGTACGCGGTCGTGGCTGACCAGCAGCAGGCATCCGCCGAAGTCGTCCAGTGCGTCGTAGAGCCGGTGGCGGGCGTCGACGTCGAGATTGTTGGTCGGCTCGTCGAGAAGCAGGACATCGGGCCGCTTGAGCAGTTGGCCCGCCAGACCGACCGAGACCACCTCGCCTCCGGACAGTGAGCCGAGGTGACGCTCGAGCGAGACGTGCGCAAGCCCGAGCCGGTCCAGTTGCGCCCGGGTGCGCTCCTCCACATCCCAGTCATCGCCGATCGCGGCGAACACCTGCTCGCGGGCATCACCCGCGTTCAGCGCGTTGAGCGCTTCGATGACGGGCGCCACACCGAGCACATCGGCGACGGTGCGGCGCGCGTCGAACGGCAGTGTCTGCGGCAGATAACCGAGGACGCCGCCGACGCTGACCGACCCTGCGGCAGCGCGATATTCGCCGACGATCAGTTTGAGCAATGTGCTCTTGCCCGCGCCGTTGGGGGCGACGAGGCCGGTGCGGCTGCCCTCGATCACGAACGACAGGTCGGTGAAAAGTGCTGTGCCGTCGGACCAGGAGAACGACAGATTCGAACAGACGATGGAAGACATGCGAGAGATCTCTCATGAGGTGGTGAGCGATGGGACGCCCGCGCGGGTGTCACGCACCGCAGGAACAGAAGGACGCGTGCTCCAGGATCACCTGGAGATCTCGTCGTCTCCCACCATGTCGTCAGCCCACCTCGATATCTGAAACGCTTGCGGCCACCCATGCTACCGAACGGTTCAAGCGGTTAAATATCGCCGCAACACGTCCGTGGCGGCGGTGATCTGAGCGATCTCGACACGCTCGTCGGCGCGGTGGGCCAGGTTGGGGTCGCCGGGCCCGTAGTTGACGGCGGGGATGCCCAGCGCAGCGAATCGGGCCACGTCGGTCCAGCCGTATTTGGCACGGACCTGGCCGCCCGCGGCGTCGACCAGCGCGGCCGCGGCCGGTTTGGTCAGGCCGGGCAACGCCCCGGCGGCGGAGTCGGTCAGCTCGATCTGCACCGGCAGCCCGTCCAACACCTGGTGGACATGGGCCAGGGCGTCGTCGACCGTGCGGTCGGGGGCGAACCGAAAGTTCACGGTCACCGAGGCCGCATCGGGAATGACGTTGCCCGCGACGCCACCGTCGATCCGCACCGCCGACAATCCTTCGCGGTAGGTGCAGCCGTCGATGTCGACGTGGCGTGACTCGTACGCCGTCAGCCGGGCCAGCACCTCGCCGAGCTTGTGAATCGCGTTGTCGCCCAACCACGATCGTGCCGAATGCGCGCGGGTACCCGCGGCGCTGACCTCCACCCGCAGGGTACCCTGGCAGCCGGCCTCGATATAGCCGCCGGACGGTTCACCCAGAACGGCGACGTCGGCCTCGAGCCAGTCGGGTAGCTCACGTTCGATCCGGCCCAGACCGTTCGCCGACGACTCGATCTCCTCGCAGTCGTACATCACCAGCGTGATGTCGTGGGCCGGCTCGGTGACGGTGGCGGCCAGGTGCAGGAACACCGCGTCGCCGGACTTCATGTCCGAGGTGCCGCAGCCGTGCAGCTGGCCGTCGGACTGCCGGCTGGGCAGGTTATCCGCCGCGGGCACCGTGTCGGTGTGGCCGGCCAGCAGCACCCGCGACGGCCTGCCCAGGTTCGTCCGGGCCAGCACGGCGTCGCCGTTGCGGACGATCTCGAAGCCGGAGGTCTGCTCGCGCAACGCGGTCTCGATCTCGTCGGCGATGCGCTGCTCGTGGCGCGACTCGCTGGGGATGTCCACCAGCGCCGCGGTCAGTGCGACGGGGTCGCTGTTCAGGTCCAGCACAATTGACCAGGTTAGCCGCTCGGCGGGTCAGTGCCACAGCGTGCGCCGGCCGCCGGTCACGTCACGTAGCGGCGGACCCGGCGGCCGCGGATCGCGGTCAGTATCTCGTAGTCGATGGTCCCGGCCTGCTCCGCCCATTCCAGGGCGGTCGGTTCTCCGCGGGAACCCGTGCCGAACAGGACCGCGCGGTCCCCCTCGCGCACCCCGGATCCCGAGGGGCCGAGGTCGACGACGAACTGGTCCATGCAGATCCTGCCGATGTTGCGGTGCCGTCGCCCGTTGATCCACACCTCGAGCCGGTCGGACAGCACCCGCGGCACCCCGTCGGCGTAGCCACACGCCACCACGCCGGTCACGGTGTCGCTCGCTGCGACCCAGGCGTGGTTGTAGGACACCCCCTGGCCTGCGGACACCTTCTTGATCTGCGCGATCTCGGCCGTCAGTGTCATCGCCGGTATCAGCCCGAAATCGCCCCGCCCGGGCACCGGCGTGCGGCCGTACACGGCGATACCGGCACGCACCAAGTCGCGGGACAGGTCGGGCCGGGTCAGTGCGGCAGCGGAGTTCGAAACGTGGACGACCTGGGGTGGCGCGCCCGCGCGCCGGAGCTCGGCGACACATTCGTCCAGCCGGTCGGCCTGGCGGGCGTTGAGCGGATGGCCGGGTTCATCGCCCCGGGCCAGGTGGGTCATCGCGGTGCGCAGCGAAATGGCCTCAGAAGCATGGTATTTCGCCAGGCCATCGCAAAGTCCCGGCCATTCGTCACCGGGGACACCGCTTCGACCGAGGCCCGTGTCGACCTTGATGCCCACCGTCGCGGTGCGACCCAGCGCGTCGGCCGCGGCGACCACCGCGGACAGCTGCCGCGCCGACGACACCACCACCTCGATGCCGGAGCGCAGCGCCGCCGCGAAATCGGCTGCCGGCGTGTGCAACCAGGTGATCACCGGTCCGGTGATACCGCCCCGCCGCAGTGCCAGGGCTTCCTCGATCGTGGCCACCCCGATCTCGGCGGCACCGGCCTGCAACGCGGCCCGGGCGACCGGTACCGCGCCATGGCCGTAGCCGTCGGCTTTCACCACGGCGAGCACCCCGACGCCGGACCGATCACCCAGCACCGTGACGTTGTGGGCGATCGCGGCCAGGTCGACGACCGCCTCGACGGCGGCCACGGTCAGTACTGGATGGCTTCGATCAGCGGGGACGGCTCGTCCATCAACGCCCAGAACCGGTCCCGGATCTTCACCGTCAGCGGCCCGGGCTCGCCGTTGCCGACGGGCTCACCGTCGAGCGTGTTGATCGGGGTGACGCCGCCCGCCGTGGTGACGGCCATCAGCTCGTCGGCGTCGTACAGCTCGTGGCTGGTGACATCGCGCAGGGTGGCCTCGATGCCCATCTGGTCGGCGAGCTCGAACACGGTCTTGCGGGTGATGCCCGGCAACGCATTTCGTGACGGGGAGGCCAGCTTGCCGTCCTTGACGATGCAGACGTTGAAGCCAGGCCCTTCGGCGACACAGCTGTCGGAGTCGAGCAGGATCGCCGTGCGCGCGCCGCGGTCCTTGGCCTCGAAGCTCGCCGCCGTCAGATCGCCCCACTGGTAGTTCTTGATGGTGGGGTCGACGGTGTTGCGGCCTGCCCGGCGGACGTGGCGCGGGACGATCGCCGTGGTGCCGAAGATCTGCTCCGCGGGCGGAAACGCCCACAGGTACGGGATGGCGTAGATGTACACCTGATGGGTGAGCTTGGAAAGATCCTTCTCGCCCTTGCGCTTTCCGTAGCCGCGCGTGACGGTCAGGTTCACGAACGACTCGCGCAGCTGCGACATCGCGACGCAGCGCTTGGTGATCTCGGCGAGCTCGGCCTTTGTCATGCCCGCATCGAGACGCAACTTGGCGGCGCCGTCGAGAAGGCGGTCCAGATGGTCGCCGAGCCGGAAGATGTTGCCGTGCCACACGTGTGCGACCGTGTAGGTCAGGTCGGAGTGCCCGAAACCGGTGTCGAAGATGGAGATCCTCGCGTCCTCGGCGGGCATGTACTCCCCTTCGATCCAGGCCACGCCGCCGGCGAACGGGCTCGAGGCGTCGAGCTCGTAGTCGCTGTACTGGATCACCGAGCCGGGCGGGGTGTCCTCGCGGATGGCGCCGGGCTCGACGGCGACCAGGTTGCTGGTGCCGAGTGTTGGAGTGGTGGATGAGCGCTCGCGCGAAGACTGTGTGACGGTCATGATGGTCCCTTCAGAAATGCGTTGGTGGTCAGCGGTTTTCAGGAGATATGAGTCTTGGCGTAGTCAGGGCCGGCCTCGCCGGTGGCCAGCCGCTTGCGGAGTCCGGTGAAGGCCCAGAGCGTGGCGAGCACCAGCAGGCCGAGGAATACGTAGCCGTTGTTGGCGAACTGCGGGAGGAAGATCAGCGCGGCGCACACCAGGGTGAAGGCGATGACTGCGAGTACGGCCACCGGCACCCGCGCCTTACCGAGGTCGAACGTTCCCGGCTCGCCCGTCGGGATGGTTCCGCGGCGGTTGGCGATCAGCACTGCGATCGTCTGCAGGAGGTACATCGCGCAGACCGCCAGCGAGGAGAGCCCGAGGATGAGGAAGAATGCCTTCTCGCTGACCAGTGCCGACAGCAGCAGGATCGTCGAAAGCCCGAAGATTCCGAGCACGGCGTACGTGGGCGTGCGGTTCGACGGGGACACGTGCCGCCAGACGTGGGAGAACGGCAGCATGTTGTCGCGGGCCATCGAGTAGGTCAGTCGGGTGGCGACCAGGATGTTGGCCAGGATGCAGGCCATCACGTTGGTCAGGGCCACGGCGACGACGATCTTGCTGATGACCGGGCCGACCTGCTGGGTGATGATCTCCTCGATCGGGGCAGCGGAGGCGGCCGCAACGGCCTCCTGGTCCTTGATCGCCAGCACGTAGACGACGTACATGCCGAACTCGATCACGATCGAGGCGGTCAACGCGTAGAACATCGTGCGCGGAATGACGCGGCGGGCGTTGACGGTCTCCTCGGCGATGTCCGCACTGGCTTCCACTCCGATGAGTCCGAAGAAGGGGCCGAGCGACGCGGCCAGCCAGGCCAGGATGTAGGGGGTACTGCCGTCAGACGTGCCGCCGGTGAAGAGCACCGAGACGGATTGGTGGTTGTCCGGCGAGGAGAAGGCGACGATCGCGACGAGAATCGTTGCGCCGACGGTGATGACGAACTCGAGGCTCACGCCGATGTTGTTGACCATCGTCGCGAACCGCACACCGTAGAGGTTGATGAGCATGCAGACGGCCATCACGCCGATGGCGACGAGGATCTGCGCGGTCTGGTTCATGTTCCAGCCGAACAGGCTGCCGAGGTATCCGGACAGGATGAAGCCGACACCGGTCATGCCGCAGATCCATCCGGCGAGGGCCAGCACGCCGGTGAACCACGCGAGCATCGAGCCGTGGATTCGGCTGGTCCACTGGTAGGCGTAGCCGGCCAGCGGGATCTTGGCGGTCAGATCTGCGGCGATCAGCGTCCAGATCACGAACACCGCGGCGGCGAGCAGCAGCGTCCACACGAACGGTCCGCCCGCGGTGAAGTAGCCCGCGCCGAAGCCGGTGAACACCGCCGTCGTCGCGCTGATGGTCGCGAAACCGATCGCGAACGATGCGAGTCGGCCGACGGAGCGGTCGAGCTTCTGGGTGTAGCCGAAATGTTCGAGGTTGGCGTCCTCGGCGTTCGCCGGGAGCGGCACTTTTGCGTCGGTGGCGGGTACGACGTCTGTCATGGTTTCTCCAGCGCAGTTGGGCATTCGGTGTTGTCAGCAAACCCGACGACTGCGGCACGCGGAAGTTCCAATAACTGATCTACTGATAAAGCGAAGTTATCTATGACTCGTGATGGACGTCAGTAATAAGTGGCGGGATGATCAGACGCTCCACCTTCCCCTGAGCCCTCCCCCAAGCTCCATTGTTCGCGGACGTGGGCGATCAACGCCGCAGACTCCGGATTAAGCGTCTCGGGGTTCCACGCCAGCGCCGTGTAGTTGCGCGGACGGTCGACGATCGGTACGTAGGCTATGCCCTGGCGGTTGTACAGACGGGCGCTTGCCTCGCTGGTGAAACTGATACCCAGCCCCCGCGCGATGGTGGTGGTCTCCTCTTCATAAGTCGCCGCCACCGCGGCGATGGTCGGCGGCTTGCCGCCCCTGGCGTCCATCGCCATCCAATAATCCCGCCACGGGCCTGCGCTGGCAGGTGCGACGACGATGGGGTCGTCGAGTAATTCGGCGATCGACAACTCGGAGCGGTTCGCCAGGCGATGATCGCGGGGGAGGCAGGCCACCCAGCTTTCCGCGTCGAGAATGAACATCCTGTGGTCGGGTAGATCAACGGGTGGCCTGATGATCGCCACTTCCGTCGTGCGGTCGGCGAGACCGGCTGTCGGGTCAGAGAAATCGAATTCCCGTGTTTCCAAGGTGATTTCGGGATGCGCCGCCTCGAAGTGACGCACCAGCCGGAACAGCAAGTCGGCACCGGTGCCGATCAGGTAGCCCAGCTTGATCCGGCGGCGGTGCGCCGCGAGCACGACGAGGTCGTCGATGGCGGCGTCGACGCCGTGCAGCGCATCTCGTACCTTCGGCAACCAGACCCGGCCGAGCTCGGTGAGCGCCACCTCACGCGTGCTGCGGGTGAACAGCGTGACGCCCACCTGGTGCTCGAGTTGCTTGATCGCGGTCGACAGCGCCGGCTGGGTGATGAACAACTTCTCCGCCGCACGCCGATAGTTCAGCTCCTCGCCGAGAACGGCGAAGTAGCGCAGCTGGCGCAACGTGACATCGCCGGTCGTGGCTGGCCTCTTTCCTGGTCGGGACCCCGTGAAGCGATGCTAGGCGCACCGGTAGCCTGGAGCACCGTGACTGGAGCTTCGGGTATTGGATTGGCGACCATCGCCGCCGACGGGACCGTTCTGGATACGTGGTTCCCGGCTCCCGAGCTGGGCGACGACGGGGCGTCGGGCACGAATCGGTTGTCGGTCGCCGAGGTGCCGGAAGACCTCGCGGCCCTCGCCGCGCGTGACGAGGCCCGCGACGTCGAGACCGTCCTGGTGCGGACCACCATCGCGTCTCTCGACGAGAAGCCTGCCGACGCCTTCGACGCCTACCTGCGTCTGCACCTGCTGTCGCATCGGCTGATCGCTCCGCACGAGGCGAACATGGACGGCATCTTCGGCGTCCTGGCCAACGTCGTCTGGACGAGCGTCGGCCCCTGCGCGGTCGACGGCTTCGAGACGACCCGGGCGCGGCTGCGCACACGCGGCCCCGTCGCGGTGTACGGCGTCGACAAGTTCCCGAGGATGGTCGACTACGTGGTGCCGTCGGGCGTGCGGATCGCCGACGCCGACCGGGTCCGGCTGGGCGCGCACCTGGCGTCGGGCACCACCGTGATGCACGAGGGGTTCGTCAACTTCAACGCGGGCACGCTGGGCAGCTCCATGGTGGAGGGCAGGATCTCGGCGGGCGTGGTCGTCGGCGACGGTTCCGACGTCGGCGGCGGCGCGTCGATCATGGGCACGCTGTCGGGTGGCGGCACCCAGGTCATCTCCGTCGGCAAGCGGTGCTTGCTCGGCGCCAACGCCGGGCTCGGCATCTCGCTCGGCGATGACTGTGTCGTCGAGGCGGGCCTCTACGTCACCGCCGGGACGAAGGTGCAGACCGCCGACGGCGAGACGGTCAAGGCCCGCGACCTCTCGGGTGCGAACAACCTGTTGTTCCGCCGCAATTCGGTGTCGGGTGCGGTCGAGGTCGTCAAGCGCGACGGCACGGGCATCACGCTCAACGAAGCCCTGCACGCCAACTGAGTCAGGCCGAACTCCCGGAGTGCAGCCAGGGCTCGCGCCAGCCCGGATATCCGGCGAGGAGTTTGTCCGCAGCCGACGGCCCCCACGACCCGGATTCGTAAGTCACGACCGGAGGTGGTGCGTCGAGCAGCGGCTGCACGATGCGCCAGGTCTCCTCGACGCCGTCTTCCCGAGTGAACTGGCTGGAGTCGCCGCGCATCGCGTCGCCCAGCAGGCGTTCATAGGGTTCCGGCGCCTCGCCGAGTTCCTCGGCGAAGATCAGCGACAAGTCCACCGCGCGCGTGCGGTCGGCGCCTGGCTGTTTTGCCTGCACGATCAGGTCGGTACCGGGATCGGGATCGATCCGCAGCACGAGTTCGTCAGGATCGGGGGCCTGCGGGGTGATCGGCAGTCTGGGCGGGCGCTTGAAAATGACCCGGATCTCGGTGGCGCGCACCGGCAGAGCTTTGCCGGCGCGAAGGAAGAACGGAACACCCGACCAGCGCCAGTTGTCGATCTCCAGCCGCAGTGCGGCGAACGTCTCGGTCTGTGAATCCGGTTGCACCCCTTTGATGGACTGGTATCCGGCGTACTGGCCGCGCACGTAATGCGCAGGGTCCGCCGAGGGAATCGAGCGGAACACCTCCGCCCGCTTGTCGCGCAGGCCGTCGGCGCCGGCGAGGCTGGGTGGTTCCGCGGCGAACAGTCCGATCAGCTGCAGCAGATGGTTCTGAACCACGTCGCGCAGGGCACCGACGGAGTCGTAAAAGCTGCCTCGGTCCTCCACCCCGAAGTTCTCGGCCATGGTGATCTGCACGCACTGGATCCGGTCGCGGTTCCACAGCGGCTCGAAAATCGAGTTGGCGAACCGCAGGAACATGATGTCCATCGCGGGTTCCTTGCCGAGGAAGTGGTCGATGCGAAAGATCTGCCACTCCTCCAACACGCTGCGGAGTTCGTCGTTGAGTGCCCGAGCGGACGCCAGGTCGTGACCGAACGGCTTCTCCACCACGACCCGGGCGCGCGAGGTCAGGTTGGCGTGCGCCAGATTCTCGACGATGGGGCCGAACAATGAGGGCGGCACCTCGAGGTAGAACACCGGCGTGTGCTTGCCCTCGATCGCCCGGCCCAGCCGCTCATAGGTTTTCGCGTCGTCGAATCCGCCGGACACCATCGAGAGGCGCTTCGCGAACCGGGCGAAGACGTCCTCGTCGAGCGTTTCACCGGCGGCCTCGATCGCGCTGCGCGCATGCTCGTGCAGGGCGTCGCTCGACCATTCGCGGCGGGCGACGCCGACGATCGGACACTTCAGCAAGCCACGTCGTTCCAGCCGGTACAGCGACCGGAAGGTCATCTTCCTGGCCAGATCGCCGGTGATGCCGAAAATCACCAGGACATCCGCGGGTGTCGTCGCCGGTGCGGTCATGGTGTGTCCTTCCTCTCGGCGTGACCGCCGAATTCGCTGCGCATCGCGGAAAGGACCTTATTTGTGAACTCGCCGAGTTCTCGCGACTGGAACCGCTCGAACAGCGACGTGGTGATCACCGGCGCCGGAACACCCTCGTCCACCGCGGCCAGCACCGTCCAGCGGCCTTCCCCGGAATCCGATACCCGCCCGGCGAAATCGTCGAGTTGCGGTGAGCGCGCCATCGCATCGGCGATCAAGTCGACCAGCCACGACGACACCACGGATCCGCGCCGCCAGACTTCGGCCACTTCGCCGACGTCGATCGTGTACTGATAGGCCCACGGGTCGCGCAGCGGTGTGGTCTCGGCGTCGACCGTGCGGTCGACCGTCCCCGCATCGGCGTGCTTGATGATGCTCAAGCCCTCGGCGATGGCCGCCATCATCCCGTACTCCACGCCGTTGTGCACCATCTTCACGAAATGCCCTGCCCCACTTGGCCCGCAGTGCAGATACCCGTCGGCCGCGGTGCCATCGGTGCGGGTGCGGCTGGGGGTCGGCTCGGCGTCACCCTCGCCCGGGGCGATCGTCTTGAAGATCGGGTCCAGGCGCGTCACGACCTCCGTCTCCCCACCGATCATCAGGCAGTAGCCCCGCTCGAGCCCCCACACCCCGCCACTGGTTCCGCAGTCCACGTAGTGGATGTTGCGCGTCAACATGTTTTTCGCCCGCGTGATGTCGTCGCGGTAATAGGAGTTTCCGCCGTCGATCACCGTGTCACCGGGCTCCAGATGCCCGACCAGTTGATCCAATGTCGAGTCCACCACCGCGGCCGGCAGCATCAGCCACACCGCGCGCGGCCTCTCCAGCTTCTCCACGAAATCGCCCAGAGAGGTCGCTCCCGTCGCCCCCTCCGCCGCCAGGGTGTTCACCGCCTCGGCGTTCATGTCGTAGACGACGCAGCGATGTCCATCACCCATCAATCGCCGCACCAGGTTGGCCCCCATCCGGCCGAGTCCCACCATGCCCAGTTGCATGGGCGTGTCAGTTGGCATGTCGCTCCTTGTCCGTCCCTGGCCGTCAGATCGATTCGCGGTATTTCCGGAACTCGTGCTCCCAGCCATAGCCACCCTGCCCCGGTCCGCCCACCACAACAACCCCTTGACACCGGCGACCCGGACCTGAAGCCCGGCCGGGGCCGGCACGCTCTGGCGACCCCCGGTGAGCGAAGGGAACTCACAGAAATTTCCCATCGAACTCGGAGCGTGGGGTGGCACGCACGCTCACGCAGCAGTCAGCGCCGGATGCGCTCGTTCGCCGGGTCGTAGATCGGCTTCAGCGACACCGAGATCGGGTACAGTTCGCCGCCGACGTTGACCTGGTAGGTGCCCGCGTTCACCCAGTCCGCGTTGATCACCGAGCCGTCGGTGTCGCGGAGGTAGGCCAGGCCGACGCACGCACCGGTCGTCTCCCCCCACGCAGCGGAGGTGACCTGACCGGCCACCGCGCCGTCGCGCAGCACCAACTCGCCGCCCCACAGCATCGCCTCGGCGCCGTCGACGCGGAATCCCGCCATTTTGCGGCGCGGTCCCTCCGCCCTGGCCTTCTCGACCGCCTCCCGGCCGAGGAATCCGATGTCGGTCTTGAGCTTGCAGGCGAACAGCAGACCCGCCTCGACGGGGTTCTCGCTCGGGGTGAGTTCGCGTCCGAAGGCGCGGTACCCCTTCTCCAACCGCAGCGACTCGATGGCGTAATAGCCGCCGCGGCCGACGCCGAACGCCGCGCCGGCCGCCATCAGGTCCTGGTAGACGCCGACGGCGAACTCGGCGGGAACGTAGAGCTCCCAACCCAATTCGCCGACATAGGTGATGCGGGTGGCCCGCACGGTGGCATATCCCAGTGCGATCTCCTGACTGGTGCCGAAACCGAACGCACCGTCGCTCAAGTCGGCCGCGGTCAATGTGGACAGCAGGTCCCGCGACCTGGGACCCATCACACCGAACACGGCGTATGCGGATGTCACATCGACCAGCGAGGCGCGGGCGCCGTCGGGCAGGTTCTTGCGGATGTGGTCCTTGTCGCGCTCGGTGGTCGCGGCGCTGCTGACGATCAGGAACTCCTCGGGGCCCATGCGGGTGACGGTCACGTCGGACTCGTAGGTGCCGCGCGCGTTGAGCATTCCGGTGTACACCGACCGGCCGACCGCTACGCCGACATCGGCGGTGCACAGCCACTGCAGCGCCGCCTCGGCGTCGGGCCCGACCATCACATACTTGGAGAACGACGTCTGGTCGAACACCGTGACAGCTGTGCGGGTGGTGGCCTGTTCGGCCGCCGACCACGTCAGCCAGTTCGGCTTCCCCCAGGTGTATTCGATCGCCGGTTCGGCACCGGGCGGGGCGAAGAAGTTGGCCCGCTCCCAGCCCATCCTGCTGCCGAAGTTCGCGTTGGCCGCCTCGAGCAGGTGGTGTACCGGCGACCGGCGGAACGGCCGCGCGGTCGTCATCTCCCGGTTGGGCCACGGGACTTCGTAGTGCAGTCCGAGGATCTCGGCGACTCGGTCGTGCAGCCAGCGGTTGTTGCCGTTGAACGGTGCGAACCGGCGAATGTCGACACTCGTGAGGTCACTGGTGGGCGATCCGTTGACGATCCACTCGGCCAGCGCCCGGCCCGCGCCGCCCGCGGTGGCGATGCCGACCGAGTTGAATCCGGCGCCGACGAAGTAGTTGGCAACCTCGGTCGCCTCGCCGAGGATGAACTGGTTGTCGGGGGTGAAGCTCTCCGGGCCGTTGTAGAACTTCTTGATACCGGTGGTCTCCAGCGCCGGAATCCGCAACAGCGCGTTGTTCATCAGGATCTCGAAATGTTCCCAATCCTCCTCCAGCAGCTGGAATTCGAACGGGTACGGGATCTTGTCCGGCGCGACCCATGGCTTGGCCTCGGGTTCGAATCCGCCGATGACCAGGCCACCGACCTCTTCCTTGAAATAGGTGTAGCCGTCGGGGTCCCGCAGGATCGGCAGGTCGGGATGGACACCGTCGATGTGCTCGCTGACCACGTAGAAGTGCTCGGCGGAGTGCAGGGGCACGTTCACCCCCGCCATCGCGCCGACCTGCTTGGCCCACTGGCCGGCACAGTTGACGACGATCTCGGCCTCGATGTCGCCCTCGTCGGTGCGCACCCCGGTAACCCGGCTCTCGACCGTGAGAACGTCGAGCACCCTGACCTTTTCGATGATCAGGGCGCCGCACATCCGGGCGCCCTTGGCCAGCGCGAAGGTCAGGTCCGTCGGGTTGGCCTTCCCGTCGGCAGGCAACCAGACGGCGCCGACGAGGTCGTCGACCCGCATCACCGGGTAGTGCTCGAGCGCTTGCTCCGGGGTCAGCAGTTCGCAGTCCATGTCGAAGGCCGCGGCGTTGGCGGCGGTGCGGCGCAACTGGATCATCCGGTCCTCGGTCCGCGCGACCGTCACGCCACCGCACTGCTTGTAGCCGGCGGACAGGCCGACCTCGGCCTCCAGCTCGGCATAGAGCGCCGTCGAGTACTGCACCAGGCGGGTGGCGCTCTCCGAGGCGCGCAGCTGCCCGACCAGTCCGGCGGCGTGCCATGTTGTGCCGCTGGACAATTGGCCCTGCTCCAGCAACACCACATCGGTAAGGCCCAGCTTGGTCAGATGATAGGCGACACTGGTGCCGATCACCCCGCCGCCGATGACGACGACGCGGGCCCGGTCGGGAAGGGGTTTGGTGGCCATGGGTGCAGTCGGTTCCTTAGTGCTCGGTCTGTGGCGTTGTTCGGTCGGTGACGTCGCTCAGTCGGCGGCCTGTGCGTCGTCGAGCAGGCGGGCGAGATACGGGCCCTTGAATGCGGCGACGGCGGCCTCGTAGCGCTCCATCGCCCAACCCCAGAAATCGACATCCAAAGCGCTGGAGCCGTTCTGGATGCAACCCCACAGGGTCCAACCGTACTTGGCGACGATGCCCTGCAGGTGCGCGCGGGCGATCTTGTGCCGCAGCCGTCGACCGTAGTAGGCGGTGACCAGTTCGTCGAGCTGTTCGGTGCTCAGCCCGCACTCGCTCCATACGTTGCCCAGCTCGAAGCACGGATCGTTGTTGCCGGAGTACTCGTAGTCGATCACCCACATCCGCTCGCCGTCCTCGATGAAGTTGCCGGCCAGCAGGTCGTTGTTGCACGGGACGGTGGTCTGGTCGGTGGCGGTGAGGACCCGTTCGATCTCGGCGAACGTGGCGGCGTGGTCGAGATAGTCGTGCGGGATCTTGAAACCGTTGTCCCTGGCGGTCTTCAGGTAGGTGGGTTGGCGTTCGAACATGTCGAACCGGCCGCGGAACCGGGGTCCGGAATGAAGCGTCCGGCAGGCCGCGGCGGCCTTGGCGATTACCCCCGGTCGCTGGAAGTCCTCGTTGCACAGCGTCTTTCCGTTGAGGTAGCCGAGGAGGAGCACGCCGAGGTCCGGCCGGTAGTCGATCACCGGCGCGCCGACGCCCGCCTGCTCGGCGGCCTTGCTGTTGACGTGTTCCCGGTCGCGATCGATCCCCAGCAGATTGCACGATGTGTCGGTGCACCGGGCCACGTAGATGGCGTCGGAGGTGGTGATCTTGACGTTGCGATTGGTCAGTCCGCCGGATAGCTCCTCGAGCTGTCGCGGCTGGCCTGCGAGCACACGGATCTTGTCGAACTGCTCGTTGAGCTGAGCATCCGTGAGCCGTAACGACATGGTTGTTCCTAAGCGGGCCAGCGTGGTTGGTTCACTGTAGACCGTCGGTCCGTTTTGCGGCACCGACTGCGCACGGGCAGCGTAGATTCTGCCGGTATGAGTCGTCAGCCCACAGTCGCCCTGTTTCCCGAGCCCGGTGCATGGGGTCCGACGAACAACCTGGTCGCGGTCGGCAACCATCTGCGTGAGCGCGGCATCCGCACGGTGTTCGTCATCGAGGAATCGTTCGAGGGAGAACTCGCCGCCCGCGATTTCGAGGAACGGCTGATGCGGATGGCGCCCGCCCCCGGGGGCGACGAGGCCGTGGGCGGCGGCTGGGCCGAGTTCGTCCGTGAGACGTCTCCGCAGTTCCGGCGCCCGACCATCGAACAGTTGGAGACGGTGACGGCGCCGATCTGGGGTGAGTTCGTCGACGGCGCCGAGTACTCGCACGACCGCCTCACCGAGATCTGGGCGGAGTTACGGCCCGATGCGATCGTGCACGACTGCGTCGCCAGCTTCCCGTCGGTGTCGGTGGCCGGCTGTCCGTGGATTCGGGTGGTCTCGGCCAATCCCCTCGAGGTGCGCGATCCCGAGGTGCCACCGGTGTTCTCCGGATACCCGTCCGGCGATCGCAGCGGATGGGAGGACTTCTGGGCGGAGTACCGCAGGCTGACCGACCCGCTCACCGGGCGGTCGAACGACTTTCATCGGCAGTGCGGGGCACCGCCGTTGCCGCCAGGCGAGTTTCAGTACACCTCGCCGTACCTGAACCTGTACATGTATCCCGCCGAACTCGACTACCGGCGGTCGACGCCGCTCGGGCCGACCTGGCACCGGATCGACACCGCCACCCGCAACTCCGACGGCGCGTTCGACGTCGTGGACAAGGTCGGCGCCGACGGAAAGCTGGTGTACCTGTCGCTGGGCAGCCTCGGCTGCATGGACGTGCCGTTGATGCAGCGGGTGATCGACTCGCTGAACCAGACGCCCCACCGGGTGATCGTGTCGATGGGCCCGCTGCACGAGCAGTTGCGGCTGGGCGAGCGGATGTGGGGCGAGCAGTTCGTGCCCCAGACGGCCATCGTGCCGCAATGCGACGTGATGATCACCCACGGCGGGAACAACACAGTGGGCGAGGCGTTCACGTTCGGGGTGCCGACGATCGTGCTGCCACTGTTCTGGGATCAGTACGACAACGCGCAGCGCATCGACGAATGCGGTTACGGCGTGCGGCTTTCCACCTACGAGTTCACCGATGACGAGCTTCATCAGACGATCGAGCGGCTGAGCGACGATGCGGCACTGGCGGCGCGGCTGGCCGCGGCCTCGAAGCGCCTGCAGACCTCGCCGGGCCGGCTGCAGGCCGCCGATCTGATCGAACAGGTCGTCCGCGGCTGAGCCGTCAAACGGGCTGCCGGTCAACCCAATCCGCCAACCCGACCGGGGTGGTGACGTGGTCGACGGCCAAGGCCACGGCGCCGTGAAGTGGTCCGTCCTCCGCGTGCTCGGCGTCGCGCACCGGCGGCGGGGAATTCTTGCGAAATGACATCAGGCCGTCACGGTAGGCGGCGTCGAAGGCCTCGGGCGCGGCGGCTCGTAGCAACGCGGCGACACCGCCCAGCGTGACGACCTCGGGGTCGTGCAGGTTGACCAGTCCACCGGTTCCACGGCCGAGCGATCCGGCCACAGCTTCGAACGCCCGACGCGTTGCCGCGTCCGCTCCGCGACGGCCGACCAGATCGTGAACGTAGGCGACGGGATCGTCGGGCGGGGCGTCGCCACGATGCCCCGCCAATGCGCGTCCGTCGACGGTGAGATCCCAGCAGCCGCGCGCACCGCACGGGCAGACCAGAGCCGGGTCGCCGAACGGGATATGGCCGTACTCGCCTGCCGCGCCGTGCGCACCCGCGAGCGGCTCGCCGTTGACCACCAACGCGCCGCCGATGCCTTGCGCGACGATGAGGTACAGCGCGGTCGCAGCCCAGCGGGCCGCGCCGGTCCGGGATTCCGCCAGTCCGGCCAGCGTGGCGTCGTTGCCGAGTAGCAACCGGATCCCCGCGCGGTCCGGAATCTTGGCAGTCAACACCGAGAGGTCGACGTCATGCCAACCTCGAGACGTGAACTGGACCAGCTTGGCGCCGCTGACCGTGCCCGCGACCGAGACCGCTATCGCCCTGAGCCGCTTGGACTTTCGACGATAGACGGCGCCGATCGCATCCGCCAGCCGGGACAGCGCGACATCCAGCTCTTCACCGGCATACGCGTCCTGGGCCACCACCTGCGGTGCGCCGTCGATGCCGGCCAGAGCCAGGCGCCAGTCGGCCGCGCGTAAGTCGGCCGCAAGGACCAGCGGCCCGTGTGCGTGGGGACCCAGCACCGTTGTCGGTCTGCCGCGGCCCTGCGCAGGGGCGGGTGTCTCGTCGAGCAGTCGCGCCTGCCGCATCCGGGCGACCAGCTCGGTCGCGCCGCCGCTGCGGATCCCAAGGCGCTGCGCGGCGGCCGCCCGGGTGATCCCCGGCTCGGATCGCACGACCCCGATGAGCTGAGCGGCACTCGACCAGCGCACCGGTGCGGCCTGCCGTTGATCCTGTGCCACGGCCGTAGTATCCCATTTGATTAAACTCGTCGTCCGAGTATATTCGACACGCATGACGGTCGCCACCGAGCGCGTACCCACCTCCGGCATTCGGCAGAGCCTGCCCGGACTGCTGTCGCTGGCGTTGGCGTCCTGCCTTGCGGTGACGACCGAGATGTTGCCGGTCGGGCTGCTGCCGGATATCGGCGCGGCGTTCGCCGTGCCCGATTCCGTCACCGGCCTGCTCGTCGGCCTGTATGCGGTGATGGTCGCGGCGCTCGCCGTTCCGTTGACCGTCGTCACCACCCGATTCGCCCGGAAGCCGCTGCTGCTGACGACCGTGGCCGGCTACGCCTTGAGCAATGCGCTGGTCGCCACGGCGCCGGTATTCGCCGTCGTCGCGGTGGGACGGACCGTCGGTGGGGTGACGCACGCACTGTTCTTCTCGCTGGTGATCGGATACGCCCCGCGACTGGTGTCGCGGGCGCACGTCGGCCGCGCGCTCGCGCTCGCAGGCAGTGGCGGCTCCGCGGGCCTGGTCCTCGGTGTGCCGCTGTTGACGACGCTGGGTACCGCCACCGGATGGCGCGTGTCGTTTGCGGTGTTGGCCGCGCTGTCGGTGCTCACCTTCGTACTCGTGGGAAGGCTGCTCCCCCGGGTGCGCCACGAACCGGCGTCACGCGGCCCCCGGCAGGGCGGCCGCGGTCCACTCGTCGCGGTGGCGACATCGAATATGTTGGTGTTTCTCGGACAGTTCACCGTCTACACGTTCATCAGCCTGGTGCTGTTGACGAGTGGAGTGAGTCCGGCGTTCCTCGGCCCGATCCTGCTCGTGTGCGGTGCCTGTGGGCTTCTCGGCCTGTGGTACGCGGGGCGAGGTCTCGACCGGAAACCGGGGCGAACCGCGGTGGTCATCGTAGGCGTGGCCATGGGTGGGGTCGTGATACTAGGCAGCACGTGGCCGACGCTGGTGGCGGTGCTGATCGCCACCGCGGTATGGAGTGCAGCGTTCGGGGGTGTGCCATCGATCTACCAGACGTGCGCGGTGCGCACGCACGCGATGCCGCCGGAACGGGCCGGGGCGTGGATCAACGCCACTGCCAACGTCGGCATCGCGGGTGGGGCCGCCATCGGCGCGGGTCTGCTCGAAACAGCGGGGCTCTCGACCCTGCCGTGGGTCGGCGCCCTGCTGATCGGGCTCGGCCTGGTGGTGATCATGCTGTCGCCCAGAGCTTTTCCGGTGCATCCGTAGGGCTGATCAGCCGGCCGCGTTGGGTTTCAGCGGCGGACAGCGGCCCTGTGCGTCGGCGGCCAGCTCGAAATGCCAGATCTCGTTGGCATAGATCTGGCACAGACCGAACTGGGGTCCATTGCGGATCAGCCAGTTGTCGGCCTCGACGGGCGCGATATCGACCGCCTGGCCGGCCACGTGCTTGGATGCATCCGGCGAGGCGACGAACTGATCGGCGGCGGCGACGCTTCCGTATCGCGTGACGGCGTCGTCGAACAGCCGCTGCTGGAATCCTCTTGTCCGCCAACCGGAGTTGATGCGGATGTCGATACCTGCCTTCGAGGCCGCGCGGGTGGCGTCCTGCACCGTGGTCAACAGGGCGGGGTCGAGCAGACCCACGACGGGGTTTCCCACATCGAACGGGCTGAGCGTCACACCGTCGGGAAGCCATCCGCCGACCGAGTCGGTGGCCGCCGGTCCGATGGTCATATCCGCGGGGGACGACGGCGGCGGCGGCGCCAGTGTGTCGGTGGTGGCCACCGGCCGCACAGACACCGCGTGGGGCGCACCGCACCCGGATAGTGCCAGCGCCAGCAGGACGGCCCCGGCGCACCACTTCTGCACGGTCAGTCTTCCGGGGCCAGGATGCAGAACTCGTTACCCTCCGGATCGGCCAGCACCACCCAGCTTTCGTTGCCCTGGCCGATGTCGACATGCCGTGCGCCGAGACCGACCGCCCGCTCCACCTCGGCCTGCTGATCGTCGGGACGGAAATCGAAGTGGATGCGGTTCTTGACCACCTTGTCATCGGGGACGGCGATGAACAGCCAGTTCGGTCCCGCGCCCGGCGGGGCATGCAGGACGACATCCCCTTCTTCGTCGACGTCCTGCGACCAGCCGAGCATCCTGGACCACCAGGCGCCGAGCGAGGTGGCGTCATGGGCGTCGATGCAGATCTCGTCGAACTTCAGAGCCATCCCGTCAACTCCTTCTTGAGGACCTTGCCCAGGGCGTTGCGCGGCAGGCTGTCGACCGACCGAACCTCCCGCGGCCGCTTGTGTGCCGAAAGCTGCTGCGCGACAAATTCGATCAAGGCATCTGGTTCGGCGTCACCCACGATGAACGCAATGATGCGCTGGCCGAGGTCGTCGTCCGGCACTCCGATGACCGCAGCCTCCTCGACGCCGGGGTGCGCGAGCAGCGCCGTTTCCACTTCCCCCGCACCGACCCGGAATCCGCCCGTCTTGATCAGGTCGACCGACTCGCGACCGACGATGCGGTGCATGCCGCCGCCGTCGATCACAGCGACGTCACCCGTGCGGTACCAGCCGTCGGAGCTCAGCACCTCGGCGGTGGCGTCGGGACGGTTCAGATAGCCATCGAAGAGGGTCGCGCCCCGAACCTCAAGCCGGCCAATGGTTTCGCCGTCGTGGGAAACGTCGGCGCCATTCTCGTCCACCAGTCGGGTCTCGATGCCCGTCAGCGGCAGCCCCACCCAACCTGGTCTGCGCTCACCGTCGACGCGGGTGCTGATGGTGATCAGCGATTCGGTGGCGCCGTACCGCTCCACCGGTGGGTGCCCGGTCGCCTCGGCGAGGCGCTCGAACAGCGGCACCGGCAGGGGCGCGCTGCCCGAAACCAGGAGCCGCGCCGGGGCCAGCGCACGCGCCGCGTCACCATCGTCGACGACCCGCGACCACACCGTAGGCACCCCGAAGTAGAGCGTGCCACCCGCGGCCGCATATGCCGCAGGAGACGGTCTTCCGGTGTGCACGAACCGATTTCCGATCCGCAGCGATCCGAGCAGCCCGAGAACCAGGCCGTGCACGTGGTACAGCGGAAGGCCGTGGACGAGGGTGTCCTCGGGCGTCCATTGCCAGGCCTCGGCGAGCATGTCGAGGTCGGCGGCGATGGCTGCACGGCTGACCACCACCCCCTTGGGGGGACCGGTGGTGCCCGATGTGTACATGATCAGCGCGGTCGCCTCGGGCGGCGGCTCGGCGTAGCGATGCCAGGAACGCGCATGCCGCCGCACCGGGATGTGCGGCAGTCCGTCGGTCTCGTCCGGCGCGTCCCCCAGCCACGCCTGGGCCCCGGAGTCGGTGAGGATGTGTCTGCGCTCGGCGACCCCGACGTCGGCGGGCACGGGGACGATGGGCACGCCTGCGATCAACCCGCCGGTGATCGCCAGCACCGTCGTGGACGTCGGCGTGGCCAGCACCGCCACCCGCCCCGCGCCGGCGACCCGCTCGGCCACCGAGGTCGCGGCGCCGACCAGGTCACTGCGGCTCAGGACGTCCTCGCCGATGCGCACCGCGTCGCCGACATCGGCACCACCGGCGACGGCTGCGGGGTTCAGCGAGGTCAGCAGCACGTGATGAGGTTACCGGCCGCGGCATCCCCCGGGCCTGCAGACTGGGCAATACTGGGGCGGTGGAACCCATCCAGACCCTCGCGACGCGCGAGGTGTACCGGAACAGCTGGATAACGGTGCGCGAGGACGACATCCGCCGCCCGGACGGAACCCGCGGCATCTACTCCGTCGTCGACAAGCCGACATATGCGCTGGTCATCCCGCGCATCACCGACGAATACGGTGACCGGTTCCATCTGGTCGAGCAGTACCGTTACCCGCTCGGGCTGCGACGCTGGGAGTTCCCGCAGGGCACCGCGCCCGAGATGGCGCACCTCGAGCGCCATGAGCTGGCCGCTCGTGAACTCCGCGAGGAAACCGGCCTGCGCGCCGAATCGATGTCGGTGCTGGGCCAGCTCGACGTGGCGCCCGGCATGAGCAGCCAGCGCGGGTGGGTGTTTTTAGCCACCGGCATCACCGAGGGTGAGCACGAACGCGAGCACGAGGAACAGGACATGCGCAGCGAGTGGTTCAGCCGCGCCCAGGTCGTCAGCATGATCCGCGACGGGCAGATCACCGACGCCCAGTCGATTGCGGCCTGGGCGCTCCTGCTGATCTCCGAGCGTTAGTCGAACACCGTCGAGCGGCCGACCCGCTCCCACGCGGCCAGCTCCGCCCTCGCGTCCTCCAGTGCGCCGGCGATCCCGTCGACGGCATCGTCGCCGAGGGCCAGCCGCAGCGGCGGCCGATCGGAGTCGAGCGCCTGCAGGATCGCGGCCGCGGCCTTGGCCGGATCGCCGGGCTGCCTGCCGTCGTCACCGGGCATGCCGGTGCGCAGCGGTTCGATCTGCTCGTCGTAGGCGGGAATCGGCTCGGACACCAACAGCGCGCCCGGCCCGTTGAAGGACGTGCGGAACGCGCCGGGTTCGACGATCAGCACGCGGATACCGAAGCGGTCGACCTCGCTGGCCAGCGCCTCCGACCATCCCTCCAACGCGAACTTGGTCGCCGAGTAGGCGCCCACGCCGGGAAACGTGAAACGCCCACCCATACTGCTCATCTGGACGATGGCACCCCGGCCACGTTCCCGCATGCCCGGCAGCACCGCCCGGGTCAGCGCAGCCGGACCGAAGAAATGCAGATCCATCAGACCGCGCAGTTCGCCGTCGGTGGTCTCCTCCGCCGCGCCGATCGCGCCGCGGCCGGCACAGTTCACCAGCACGTCCACCCGACCGTGCCGGTCGAGCACCTCGTCGACCGCGGTGCGGATCCGATCGGGGTCGGTGACGTCGAGCGCGATCGCGGTGACGCGGTCGGGAGCCGCTTCGACCAGGCCGTCGAGGACATCGGTCCGGCGGGCCGCGGCGACGACGACGTCACCCGTGCTCAACACCGCCTCCGCGATGGCACGACCGAAGCCGGAACTCGCACCCGTGATGAGCCACACCCGAGATTGGTTGGTAACCATGCACCATCTAGTACCCACGCCGGCTGCGCCGTGCACTCGTATTGCGTCGAGGGCCCCGATGAATTGCGCCCGCCGCACCGGTCTACACCGGCATGAAGGTCACGAATCAGAAGAACCTCGCCGGATACGGGCTGGGCCCGATCGCCTGGGAGGGCGTCGAGGAGGCGCTGGCCAGCGATGCCACGCAGGCACCCGACACCGGTGGACCGAATCGGCACACCTCATGGCTGACCACCATCAACCCGGACGGCGCGCCGCATGTGACTCCCGTCGGGGTCATTCAGATCGATGGGGTGTGGTACTTCACGTCCGGACCGCGAACCCGCAAGTCGCGCAATCTGGCCGAGAATCCGCGGTGCACCGTCAGCGTTGCGACGCATCCGTTCGATCTGGTCGTCGAAGGCAGCGCGGCGCGTGTCACCGACAGCGCCGAACTACAAGCTGTCGCAGACAAGTTCAACCACGCCGGCTGGCCGGCCCGGGTGGACGGCGACGCGCTGACGGCCGAGTACAGCGCGCCGTCGGCCGGTCCTCCGCCGTGGCATGCCTACCGGGTCAACCCGTCGACGATCTACGCCTTCGGCACGGCCGAGCCGGGCGGCGCGACACGGTATGACGTCCGATGACCGACGAAGCGGTGATCCGCGAGCTCGTCACCGGCTGGGCGAGGGCCGTGCACACAGGTGACCTGAACGGCGTACTGGCCGACCATGATTCGGACATCGTGATGTTCGACGTGCCGCCGCCCTACGACGGGGTCCGCGGCATCGACGCGTACCGCGACACCTGGCCGCCGTTCTTCGAATGGCAGCGACAGGGCGCCGAGTTCGAGATCGTCGAGCTCGACGTGACGGCGGGCGAAGACGTCGCCTTCGCCCACGCGCTGCTGAAATGTGGCACACCGGACGAGTTGGAAGCCAACCCGGCAAACCGTCTCCGGATTACGATCGGCCTTCGTAAACAGGGTTCACGCTGGACCGTTACCCACGAGCACCATTCGTTTCCCATAACTGTTGCAAACCCGTAATCCAACAGAGCCCTGTCGCTCACGCCTTTTGACGGTGCGGCCAATTAGCCTGACATTTCCAGTCCGCGAGCGAAGGAATGTGATGCCCACCCGTCCGATCTGCAGTGCGCTGTCGACCGCGATTTGCGTTGTGGTGGCCTGCATTTCCGCCTCGGCCATGGCCGAGGCGGCGGGACCGGCGTGGAACGGGCGGTACTCCGTCGTGACCTATGCATCTCAGAAGACCGGCAGCAGCGGGGCGGCCCGACAACCCGAGTCCGACTTCAGCGCTCAATTCGATTTCGTGACGGACTGTTCGAGTGGACGGTGTGTCGCCACAGCCAACGGTCCCGCGCCCGGTAACCCCACCGTCCCGCGCCCTCAGCAGTACGGCTGGGACGGCTCCCGGTGGCTGTCGGTGTACACCTGGCAGTGGGAGTGCTACCGCGGCGAAACACTTCCCAAGGAGTACGCCCCGGCGCGGTCGCAGGTGTTCTACGCCCCCAGCGACGGGTCGTTGTTCGGGACATGGCAGACGGAGATTCTCAGCGGAGCCTGCCGCGGCACCGTCGTGATGCCCGTCGTGGCCTATCCGGCGTGACGCGTCGGGATCAGTGTCTGCGCTCGGCCAGAGCGCGCAGGAAAAACGTCAGGTTGGCCGGACGCTCCGCGAGCCGCCGTACGAAATAGCCGTACCACTGCGTCCCGAACGGCACGTAGACCCGGACTTGGTTGCCGTCGTCGGCCAGCCGCCGCTGTTCGTTGTCGCGGATGCCGTAGAGCATCTGGTACTCGAAATCCTCGACGCTGCGGCTGGTCTGGCGAGCCATCGTGGGCACCGCCTCGACGATCTCGGGATCATGGGAGGCCACCATCGGATATCCCGTGCCCGTCATCAGCACCCGCAGGCAGCGTAGATACGAGTCGGTGACTTCCTCGCGATCGCGGTAGGCCACCGATGCCGGCTCGTCGTAGGCGCCCTTGCACAACCGGATCCGCGCACCGGACGCCGCGAACTCCTCGCAGTCGCCGTGGGTGCGCCGCAGATACGCCTGCAGAACCGTGCCGAGCCAGTCGAAGTCGGACCGGAGATCACGGACGATCGACAGTGTCGAGTCGGTCATCGTGTGGTCTTCCGCGTCGACGGTCACCCAGACACCGAGCTGCTGCGCGCGTTCGCAGATGGTGTGGGCGTTCTCGAGCGCGACCTTCTCGCCGTCGCGGGCCAGCGACTGCCCGAGCGCGGACAGCTTCAGCGAGACCTCCAGCGGCCGCACCTTGTCCGAATGCTCATCGCGACTGCCGAGGGCGGCGAGCAGGCCGAGGTAGGCATCGACGGTGGCGTTCGCCGTGTCGATGTCGGTGACATCCTCACCGAGATAGTCGATGGACACCAGACGACCCGAATGCCGTAACTGCTCAACGGAATTCAGGGCGTCGGCAACCGTCTCGCCCGGCACGAACCGGTGCACGACCTCGCGGGTGACCGGCAGCCGCTCCGCGGTGCGCCGCAGGCCTTCACGCCGGCTCGCGGCCAGGATCGCCGGGCGGGCCACCCGGTGGAACAACTCGTCGATCATCACTGCTCCATGTGGGGGTAGTTGTGGTCGGTCGCCGGGACAAAGGTTTCCTTGATCGACCGGGCCGACGTCCAGCGCAGCAGGTTCAGCGCCGAACCGGCCTTGTCGTTGGTGCCCGATGCCCGGGATCCGCCGAACGGTTGCTGCCCGACCACGGCTCCGGTGGGCTTGTCGTTGACATAGAAGTTGCCCGCGGCGTGCCGTAACCGCTGTTCGGCCTCGAGCACCGCCGACCGGTCGTCGGCGATCACCGCACCCGTCAGCGCGTACTTCGCACCCGTGTCGACGACGTCGAGGATGCGGTCGTAGTCCTCGTCGGGATACACGTGCACCGACAGGATCGGGCCGAAGTACTCGGTGCAGAACGCCTCGTCTGTCGGGTCGTCGGACAGCAGCACCGTCGGTCGGACGAAATACCCTTCGCTGTCGTCGTATTCGCCGCCGACCGCGACGGTGACGTTGGCCGCGCTCTTGGCGCGCTCGATGGCCTTGACGTTCTTGGCGAATGACCGGTCGTCGATCAGTGCGCCACCGTAGTTGGTCAGATCGGTGACGTCGCCGAAGCGCAGCGCCTCGGTGGCGCCGAGGAAGTCATCGCCCATCCGCTGCCAGACCGATCGCGGGATGAACGCCCGCGACGCCGCCGAGCACTTCTGACCCTGGTAGTCGAACGCGCCGCGAATCAGCGCGGTACGCAACACATCAGGGCGCGCCGAGCTGTGGGCGAGCACGAAGTCCTTGCCACCGGTCTCACCCACCAGCCGCGGATACGTCTGGTAACGGTCGATATTGGCGCCGACCTCCCGCCACAGGTGCTGGAAGGTGCCCGTGGACCCGGTGAAGTGGATGCCGGCCAGGCGCGGATCCGCCAGCGCCACATCGGAAACCGCGATTCCGTCGCCGGTGACCAGGTTGATCACACCCGGCGGCAGGCCTGCGGCCTCCAGCAGCTGCATGGTCAGGTAGGCGGCGAAGGTCTGCGTGGGCGACGGCTTCCAGACCACGGTGTTGCCCATCAGGGCAGGCGCGCTGGGCAGGTTGCCCGCGATGGCGGTGAAGTTGAACGGCGTGATCGCGTAGACGAAACCTTCCAGCGGCCGGTAGTCGGTGCGGTTCCACACCCCGCGGGAGCTGATCGGCTGCTGGGCCAGGAGTTGGCGGGCGAAGGCGACGTTGAAGCGCCAGAAGTCGATCAGCTCGCACGCCGAGTCGATCTCGGCCTGGTACGCGCTCTTGGACTGGCCGAGCATGGTGGCCGCGGCGACTTTCGCCCGCCACGGGCCCGCCATCAGGTCGGCGGCGCGCAGGAAGACCGCCGCGCGTTCGTCGAACGGGGTGGCCTCCCAGTCCGCCTTGGCCGCGATCGCGGCGTCGACAGCGGCGGTCGCATCGGCGTGTTCGGCGTTGGACAGTGTGCCCAGCCGCGCGGAGTGGCGGTGCGGTTGGACCACGTCGATGCGTTCACCACCACCCATCCGGTGGCGGCCGCCGATCACGTGCGGCAGGTCGATGGGCTCGTTGCCAAGGGCCTCGAGGGCGTCGATGAGCAGGGTGCGTTCACCCGAACCAGGTGCGTAGTCTCCGACCGGCTCGTTGACCGGTAAGGGAACCTCGGTGATGGCGTCCATGCAGCAAGGATGCCCCTTCCTGTGACGCACAACCCATAGCCGATCGGACAACGAGATCGGGCATCTATAGTCGAATCGGACAAAAGGAGCGGCCATGACGGAGGCAGCGGCGGGGCTGGGGCTCGGGCAGCTGTTGCTCGCCCTGGACCGGACGATGGTGACGCTGGTCGAGGCGCCGCGCGGACTGGACATGCCGGTGGGGTCGGTGGCGCTGGTCGACGCCGACGACGTGCGACTGGGCCTCGCGGTGGGTCCGGGTTCAGCTGACCTGTTCTTCCTGCTCGGAGTGTCCGACGACGATGCGGTGCGATGGATCGAGCAGCAGGTCGCGGGCCAGCACAGCAAGGTGCCCGCCGCGATCTTCGTCAAGGAACCGACTGCCGCGGCGGTGAAACGGGCCGTGGCGCTGGGCACCGCCGTGGTGGCGGTAGAGCCCCGGGCGCGGTGGGAACTGCTCTACAAACTCGTCAACCACGCCTTCGAGCACCACGGCGACCGTGGTGATCCGCTGTCTGCCTCCGGCACCGATCTCTTCGGGCTCGCGCAGTCCATCGCCGACCGCACCCACGGCATGATCAGCATCGAGGACGCGGACTCCCACATGCTGGCCTACTCGGCGTCCAGCGACGACGCCGACGAACTGCGCCGCCTGACCATCCTGGGCCGCGCCGGACCGCCCGAGCACCTGGAGTGGATCGGCCAGTGGGGCATCTTCGACGCATTGCGCGCCGGCGGCGAGGTGGTTCGCGTCGCCGAGCGGCCCGAGCTGGGTCTGCGGCCACGGCTGGCCGCGGGCATCCACCTGCCACCCACGGATGCGCGTCGCCGGCCGGGCTTCGCGGGGACGATCTGGCTGCAGCAGGGCTCGGCGCCGCTGGCCGACGACGTCGAGGACGTGCTTCGCGGCGGGGCGGTGCTGGCGGCGCGGATCATGTCTCGGCTCGCGGCGGCCCCCTCGACGCACACCGTCCGGGTGCAGGAACTGCTCGGGCTGGCCGCGGCATCCGGCACCGGTCTCGATGACGCCGACGTGGGTGTCATCGCGCGCGAGCTCGGGATCGCCGCCGACGGGCGGGCGGCGCTGATCGGGTTCCAGGGCGTGGACGTCCCCGTTCCCGCCGATGTGATCGCCTTGAGCGCCGGCGCCTTTCGTGCCGACGCCCAGATCGCATCGACCGGTGAGCGGGTGTACGTGCTACTGCCCAAGATCGGCGCCCCGTCCTCGGTGACCTCGTGGGTGCGCGGTGTGGTCGCGGCTCTGCGCCGCGAGCTCGGGCTGACGCTGCGGGCGGTGATCGCGGCGCCGCTGGCCGGGCTCGGGGCGGCCGCCGGGGCCAGGTCGGAGGTGGACCGTGTGTTCGACAGCGCCGAACGCCACCCTGGCGCCATCGGACAGGTGACGTCGCTGGACGAGGCGCGCACCACTGTGCTGCTCGACGAGATCGTTTCGCAGGTGGCCGAGAGGCCGCGCCTCGTCGACCCGCGGGTCCGGCAACTGCGCGAACGGGATCCGATGCTGGCGGAGACATTGCAGATCTATCTCGACGGCTTCGGCGACATCGCCGCGGTGGCGCAGCGGCTGCACGTTCATCCGAACACGGTGCGCTACCGCGTGCGCCGCATCGAGAAGCTGCTCTCGACCTCGCTCGACGATCCCGATGACCGCCTGGTGCTCGCGTTGGGGCTGCGGGCGACCGAGGCGCTCAGCGAGCCGCCGGGTGCCGCAGGTGCGTCCGCGCGCTGATCTCGCCCTCATCGAGGAACGTCATCATCGGCACATCCGGTGCGCAGAGCATGAACACCACGAACCTGCTCTCGATATCGGTACGCAGGTTCGCCGCCTGATAGTGCACGACATCGAAACCCGGCTCCCAGAACGCTTCTCCGGCCTTGATCGGATACGGCTCTTCACCTTCGAGTTCGAAGAGGATCTCACCCTCGAGCACGAAGCCGAACACCGGACCGGCATGACGATGGGGGCCCGAGCCGGGGTCGCCGGGCGGGATCGTGACGGTGGCGACCATCGCGCACGAGCCGGCCGCGATCGCAGGTGTCTGGTGCAACAGCACGTCGAGCGTATTGGTCGGCGAAGGTCCGATCGGCATACGTCAACGCTAGGGCGCGGCGCCCGGAGTCGGCGGTCCATTCTCGGCCCGCTTGCGTGGGCCAATTCGGCTATGCCGTAAGCCGTTGCACGGCAGCCGATATCCGCTCGTCGGTCGCCGTCAGCGCGACACGCACGTGACGCGATCCGCGGGGTCCGTAGAACTCGCCCGGCGCGACCAGGATTCCCAGCTGTGCCAACCAGGCCAGCGTGTCACGCCCGGGTTCGTCCCGCGTCGCCCAGAGATAGAGGCCCGCCTCGGAGTCATCCACCCTGAGCCCCGCCGACTGCAGTGCCGGCAGCAGCACGGCGCGTCGTGCCGCATACCGCTCACGCTGCTCGCGTTCGTGGGTGTCGTCGTCGAGCGCGGCCACCATCGCGGCCTGCACCGGCGTCGGCACCATCATCCCGGCGTGCTTGCGCACCGCGAGCAACTCCGCCACCACGGCGGGGTCGCCCGCGACGAAGCCGGCCCGGTACCCCGCCAGCGACGATGTCTTCGACAACGAGTGCACGGCCAACAGCCCGGTGTGGTCACCGCCGCTCACTGCCGGATGCAGCACCGAAAGCGGGTCGGCATCCCAGCTGAGGCCGAGGTAGCACTCGTCCGAGGCGATCAGCGCGCCCCGCTCTCGGGCCCAGCCGACCACCTTGCGCAGGTGTTCGATGCCGAGCACCTTGCCGGTCGGGTTGCTCGGGGAGTTGAGAAAGACCAGCGCGGGCGATTGCGGTCCGAGTTGCGTCAAGGAATCCGCCCGCACCACCTGTGCACCGGCCAGTTGAGCACCGACTTCGTAAGTGGGGTAGGCCAATTCGGGCACCACTACGAGATCGTCGGGGCCGAGGCCGAGCAGCGTCGGCAACCACGCGATGAGCTCCTTGGTGCCGATCACCGGCAGCACTGCGTCCTCTGGCACGCCGGCGATGCCGTAGCGGCGGTCCAGCGCCGTCGCCGCCGACGCCCGCAGTTCCTGCGTGCCTGCGGTGGTGGGATAACCCGGCGCCGAACTGGCCGCGGCCAGCGCCTCGCGGATCACCGGCGCGACCGGATCGACCGGTGTGCCTACCGAAAGGTCGACGATGCCGGCCGGGTGCGCGCGTGCCAGCGCAGTCTCGTCGGCCAGGGTGTCCCAGGGGAACACCGGCAGTGACTCCGAGACGCGTCGACGGAGCTGGCGGGCCGTTATCAGTCCTCACCCTGAGGCGGCAGGTCCTTGACGGCCTGCGGGTCGTTGTCGGTCTGACCCACCTTCGAGGCGCCGCCCGGCGAGCCCAGGTCAGCGAAGAAGTCCGCATTGATCTGGGTGTATCCGTTCCACTGGTCGGGCACATCGTCTTCGTAATAGATGGCCTCGACGGGGCAGACCGGTTCGCATGCGCCGCAATCCACGCACTCGTCTGGGTGGATGTACAGCATGCGTGCGCCCTCGTAGATGCAGTCGACCGGGCACTCCTCGATACATGCCTTGTCTTTGATGTCGACGCAGGGTTCGGCAATCGTGTACGTCACTGAGTACTCCTCAAGTCCTCTCGTACCTGACCAGTGGGGCTGTTCGGTCTTAGGTAGGGCCCGCCAATTCGCTGCCAGTATCCGTTGCCGGAACCTGGACGCCGGTCTCAGTGTGCCCTAACTCGTGTCCCGCCCGATTAAGGGTGGCGCATGGTTACTGATACTAGACGTAGCAGATACAAATTGCCTAGGTAGACACCCCTATGCGCAGAGTTTCACTGCAACAAGTTGCATATGACTCGGACGGAGTCCTACGCTGCGCCGGTGGCCCTTCCCCACGCGATCCTGGTCTCCCTCTGCGAACAATCCGGCTCGGGTTACGAGTTGGCCCGCCGCTTCGACCGGTCGATCGGCTACTTCTGGGCGGCCACCCATCAGCAGATCTACCGCACCCTGCGCGCGATGGAGGACGACGGCTGGGTGCACGTCACGCCCGTCGTCCAGCACGGCAGACCGGACAAGAAGGTGTACACCGTCTCGGCGGCCGGCCGCACCGAGCTCGCCCGATGGATCGCCGAACCCCTCTCCGGTCGCGGCAGTTCGGTTGCCGACAACCGCACCCGCGACCTGGCGGTGAAGCTCCGCGGCGCCGCCCACGGCGACGTCACCGCGGTGCACGCCCAGGTCATGGCGCTGCGCACGGAACGCGCCGCGCTGCTCGACACGTACCGGGGATTCGAGAAGCGCCAATTCCCCGACCCCGGCGCGCTCACCGGCAGCGTGCTGCACCAGTACCTCGTGCTGCGCGGAGGCATCCGCGCCGAAGAGGGCGCGATCGAGTGGCTCGACGAGATCGCGGCAGCCCTGAAGGATGCGCAATGACGGATCCGTATCCGAACCTGTTGTCGCCGTTGAACCTTGGATTCACCACCTTGCGCAACCGCGTCATCATGGGATCGATGCACACCGGGCTGGAGGATCGGGCTCGCGATACCGCGAAGCTGGCCGAGTACTTCGCCGAACGCGCGCGCGGCGGTGTGGGCCTGATCATCACGGGCGGGTACGCGCCGAACCGGACAGGCTGGCTCCTGCCGTTCGCCGCACAGATGACCTCCTCGTCGGACGCCCGGCGGCATCGCCGCATCACCGCTGCCGTACACGAAGCCGACGGCAAGATCCTGTTACAGATCCTGCACGCCGGACGCTATGCCTACCACCCGTTTTCGGTTAGTGCGTCGGCCATCAAGGCGCCGATCAACCCGTTCCGGCCGCGCAAGCTGTCGTCGCGCGGGGTGGACCGCACCGTCGACGACTTCGCCCGCTGCGCCACGCTGGCCCGCGAGGCGGGATATGACGGCGTCGAGATCATGGGCAGCGAAGGCTATCTGCTCAATCAGTTCCTGGCGCCCCGCACCAATAAGCGCACCGACGCCTGGGGCGGTACGCCGTCGAAAAGGCGCCGGATGCCGGTCGAGATCGTCCGTCGCACCAGGGCAGCCGTCGGTGACGACTTCATCGTCTGCTACCGGATGTCGATGGCCGACTACGTCGAGGACGGCCAGAGCTGGGACGAAATCGTCTCCCTGGCAACCGAAGTGGAGGCTGCGGGAGCCACCATCATCAATACCGGCATCGGCTGGCACGAGGCACGCGTCCCGACCATTGTCACGTCGGTGCCCAACAGCGCGTTCGTCGACATCAGCGATGCGGTGTCCGAGCATGTGCGGATTCCGGTGGTCGCCTCGAACCGGATCAACATGCCGCAGGCCGCCGAGCAGATCCTGGCCGAGACGGGTGTGCAGTTGATCTCGATGGCCCGCCCGCTGCTCTCCGACCCCGACTGGGTGCGCAAGGCGCGGGCAGACGCCGCCGACGAGATCAACACGTGCATCGCCTGCAATCAAGCCTGTCTGGATCACGCGTTCGTGCACAAGACGGTGTCGTGCCTGTTGAATCCGCGCGCGGGCCACGAGACGACGCTGGTTCTCGGGCCCACACGCACGGCGAAACGGGTGGCCGTCGTCGGTGCCGGGCCCGCGGGCCTGGCCACTGCGGTCACCGCCGCGCAACGCGGCCACCGCGTCACCCTGTTCGAGGCGGGCGGGAAGATCGGTGGTCAATTCGACCTGGCCCGAAGGATTCCCGGCAAGGAGGAGTTCCGCGAGACGATCCGCTACTACACCACGATGCTCAACCGGCACGGTGTCGAGGTCCGCTTGCACACCCGCGCCGGCATCGACGACCTCGCGGGATTCCACGAGGTGGTTTTGGCGACCGGCGTTGTGCCGCGGATTCCCGACATCCCCGGGATCGACCACCCGATGGTGCTGTCATACGCCGAAGCCATCTCGGGCAGACCGGTCGGCAAGACCGTCGCAGTCGTCGGCGCGGGCGGAATCGGGTTCGACGTGAGCGAGTTCCTCGTCACGGACGAGTCGCCGTCAATCAACCTCAAGGACTGGAAGGCGGAATGGGGCGCCGCAGATCCGCGAGAGGTACGCGGCGCGTTGACCACGCCGAGTCCGGCGCCGGCCACCCGAGCGGTGTACCTGTTACAGCGCACCAAGGGCCCGCAGGGCACACGGTTGGGCAAGACATCGGGCTGGGTGCACCGCGCATCGCTGAAAGCCAAAGGCGTCCAACAATTGTCCGGCGTTAATTACGAACGCATCGACAACGACGGACTGCACATCAGCTTCGGTCCCGACCGCTCCGGGCGGCGACTCCTCGAGGTCGACAACGTGGTGATCTGCGCCGGACAGGATCCCGTGCGCGATCTCGAGGAGGGATTGCGCCGTGCCGGTCTACACCCACATGTCATCGGCGGCGCGGCGCAGGCCACCGAACTCGATGCCAAGCGAGCGATCCGGCAAGGCACCGAGCTGGCGGCCCGGCTTTAGGTCTGCGTCAGGCCTGCTTGATCGCCTCGATCTGCAGCGTGATGGTGACCTTCTCGCCGACGACAACGCCACCGGTCTCCAGCGGGATCTCGGCGTCGATCCCGAAGTCTTTGCGATTCAACACAACCGAGGCCTCGAATCCTGCGACCTCGCCCTGGCCCATCCCGGGATTGACCCCGTTGAACTCCAGCGCCAGACTGACGGGCTTGGTGATACCCCGCAGCGTGAACTCACCGTCGACAACGTAGTCGTCGCCGTCGGCCCGCACGCCGGTCGACCGGAACGTCGCGGTCGGATGCGCCTCGGCCTCGAAATAGTCGGCCGACTTGACGTGCCCGTCGCGCTGCTCGTTGCCGGTGTTGATCGAGTCGACGGCGATGTCGGCGGTGACCGATGGCGTGCCGTCCTCTGCAACCACGATCGCGCCGCTGAACTGATCGAAGGTGCCTCGCACCTTGCTCACCATCAGGTGTCGCACCGAAAAGCCGATCGATGAGTGAACGGGATCGATCGCCCAGGTTCCGGTGCTGAGCTGGGTGGTGGCTGTGGTCATCACGGTGTCCTTCTCACTCGGAGCGTCGGCCTCCCCGACGCCTCACCGAGCCAAAACGGACTCTGGTCCGGATCTATTCCTCAAGCCAAAAGAAAAAGGCGAAGCCACTGCGCAAAATCGCCAAAAACGCAGTGGCTTCACCATTACGTCTAACGCGCGACGACCTGAAACTAGTCGGTCCTGCCCCAAACGGCTTCCGCGCCCGCGTCACCGATGCGGACCACACCGACGATCGTGGACACGCCCACCACCAGCGCAAGGACAGCCACCACCACCTTGGCCGCCGTCTTCGGCGCGTCCGACCTGTTGGTCAACCAGTGCAGCACGACCAATGCGAGCGCCACTACCAGCAGGCCGACCGAGAAATAGATCATCCAGTGGCCGCGCTCGGCGTGCGTCTGCAGGATGGCGGGTGGTTTGGCCTGCTGGTCGTACAGCCACTGTCCGGCCTGAGTGGTCAGCGGTGTCAACGCCAGGGTCACCGCCGCGAACGCGAGCACCGGCCACACGAATCGTCGGCGTGCGGCGGGCCAGACCGCGCACAGCATTTCGAGCAAAGCGGTCAACGGTGCCAGCACCACGATCGCGTGAACCAGCAACGCGTGTGCGGGAATACCGGTGATCGTGGTCATGGGCGCTCCTGGCTGTGTTGGCGCGTGGACCCGAATCGGACGAGCTGGAAATTCGCTGACACCAGATGCTACGCGCCGCAGCCGTCGCGAGCGTGCGCAAAGTGCCGCCAGTCAGCGGCGTGTCGGCCGCCGACACGCACGCTCGCGACAGTTGGTGGTTAGGCGGCCAGTGGCGCGTAGGTGGTGGAGCGCTGGCGCGCGGGGCGGCCGATGCCCGCGGCGATCTCGACCAGTTCGGCCACGCTCTTGGCCGAGCCGAATTCCGAGCCGGCCATCCGCGAGATGGTCTCCTCCATCAGCGTGCCGCCCAGATCGTTGGCGCCGCCGTTGAGCATCACCTGTGTGCGTTCGACGCCGAGCTTGACCCAGCTGGTCTGGATGTTGGAGATCCTGCCGTGCAACATAATTCGGGCCAGGGCATGCACCGCCCGGTTGTCGCGGTGGGTCGGGCCCGGCCGGGCGCCACCGGCCAGGTACAGCGGCGAGCTCTGGTGCACGAAGGGCAGCGGCACGAACTCGGTGAATCCCCCGGTCCGGTCCTGGATCTCCCGCAGTACCCGCAGGTGACCGACCCAGTGATGCGGCTGATCGACGTGGCCGTACATCATCGTCGAACTCGACTTCAGCCCGACCTCGTGTGCGGTGCTGACCACCTCGATCCACATCGACGTGGGCAGCTTGCCCTTGGTCAACACCCAGCGGACCTCGTCGTCGAGGATCTCGGCGGCGGTGCCCGGAATCGAGCCAAGCCCGGCTTCGCGCAATGCGGTGAGCCAGTCGCGGATCGACGTCCCGCTGCGGGTCACGCCGTTGGCGATCTCCATCGGGCTGAACGCATGCACGTGCATCGACGGCACTCGGGCCTTGACCGCCCGCACCAGATCGGCGTACCCGGTCACCGGCAGCTCCGGGTCGATACCCCCCTGCATGCACACCTCGGTCGCCCCTGCGACATGCGCCTGCCAGGCGCGGTCGGCGACTTCGTCGGTCGACAGCGAGTACGCGTCGGCGTCCCCCTTGCGCTGCGCGAACGCACAGAACCGGCAGCCGGTGTAGCAGATGTTGGTGAAGTTGATGTTGCGGTTGACGACGAACGTCACGTCGTCGCCGACGGTGTCGCGGCGCAACGAATCCGCCAGCGCGCCAACCGCGTCCAACGCCGGCCCGTCTGCAGTGGCCAGGGCCAGATACTCGCCGTCGGTGCAGCCTGCGGGATCACGTTCGGCCGAGCGCAGCGCCGACAGCACATCGGTGTCGATGCGCTCGGGCGCCCGGGCAGCCAGCTCGTGCACCTTCTCCCTGATGGACTCCCAGTCCCCGAAGGCGCTGCCCAGATCGCTGCGGGTTTCGGTGAGCCGGCCCTCGGAGTCGATCGCCTCGTTCAAATCGGTGCGGCCCAAGGATTCCCACGCCTCGTCGGGCTCCTGCCACGGCAGGCCCACCGGATTGACGTCTCTGGCGAGACCGCTGACCGGGTCGGCCAGCGCGTCGACGTGCCCACGCACCCGCGGATCGATCCACGCCGCACCGGCCTGCACATACTGCGGCTGGGCGGTCAGCCGCTGCACCAGGTCATAACCGGCCTCCGCGGTGACAGCCGACAGTTCGTCCAGCGCCGGCCACGGCCGCTCGGGATTGACGTGATCCGGGGTCAGCGGCGACACCCCGCCCCAGTCGTCGACACCCGCGCCGATCAGCGCCAGACATTCGGCCCGCGACACCAGATTCGGCGGAGCCTGGATGCGCATCTTCGGTCCCATCACCAGCCGGGTGACAGCGATGGTCGCCAGGAAGTCGTCGATACCCGCATCGGGCACCGCGGCCATCGCCGTGTGATCCTTGGCCCGGAAATTCTGCACGATGACTTCCTGGACATGCCCGAATTCCTTGTGCGACCGGCGAATCGCGTGGATGGTCTCCGCGCGCTCGGTCAGGTTTTCGCCGATGCCGACCAGCAGGCCGGTAGTGAACGGAATCGACAACCGGCCCGCATCGGCCAGCGTGCGCAGCCGAACCTCGGGATCCTTGTCGGGGCTGCCGTAGTGCGCCAGCCCCTTGGTCTCGAACAGCCGCCGCGACGTGGTCTCCAGCATCATGCCCATCGACGGCGCCACCGGCTTGAGCCGGGACAGTTCCGACCAGCTCATCACGCCGGGATTCAGATGCGGCAGCAGACCGGTCTCCTCCAGCACCCGGATCGCCATCGCCCGCACGTAGTCAAGGGTGGAGTCATAACCCCGCTCGTCCAGCCACTGCCGCGCTTCGTCCCAGCGGGCCTCAGGCCGGTCACCGAGGGTGAACAACGCTTCCTTACAACCCAACTCGGCCCCGCGACGAGCCACCTCGAGAATCTCGTCGGGCTCCATGTACATGCCGCGACCCTCGGCGCGCAGCCGGCCCGGAACAGTCACAAACGTGCAGTAGTGGCAGTTGTCGCGGCACAGGTGGGTGACCGGAATGAAGACCTTACGCGAGTAGCTGACCGGCAACCGCCCGGTGTCGCCGCGGCGACCGACCGACTCGAGTCCCGCGTCGCGCACCCGCGCCGCGCTGGCACACAGATCGGCAAGATCATCGCCGCGGGCAGTCATCGCCATCGCGGCTTCGTCGACATTCAACGCCACCCCGTCACGGGCCCGCCGCAACACCCGCCGCAATGCGGCAGGCGGCACTGAATCGGACTTCGGTGGGACCACCGGACCGGGCAGGTCGGCGCTGCGCTGCGGGTTCAGAGCCACTCCCCTGTAACCCCGGCGTCGTCGAAAATCATCCGCATGTCTCACGTTCTGAAAACATTGCGCCTGGCATATCGGCCACAGTAGTCCCGCGCCCCCGGCGGCTGCGCGCCACGTCTGCGAACCGTTGCTCAATGTCGACCTGCAGGCGTTACCCACGCGTAGGTTCACTGACTATCCGGAGAACCACAGGCTGGAGGAGGCTTCTCATGGGTATTTCTGTTCGCTCATATTTGACGATCGGCGTGGCGACGGTGACCGCCGCGACCTTCGCATTCGTCCCGTCAGTCAAGGAGCCGGCCGCCGTCGCATCGCATCCGCAGACGGTTCAGGTCGCATCGCCGCCGATCAAGCTCGCTGCGCTGGTTCAGCCATCGGTGACGGCGACCAATCTGCCCGACCTCGTCTTCGAATGGCTGCAGCGGGTCACGGTGCCGCCGAGCGCAGGCGCGACCTTCCCGACGCCTCAGTTTCCGCCGGTGGTGGGCGGAAATTCGATAAGCAGTGTCGTCGAGAACACGTACAACGCCGTCGAACCGTGGGTGCAGTGGGGCTTCGAGGTTGCGGCTTATGCGGTCGGGTGGGTCCCGTACGTCGGCTGGCTGGCGCCGCAGATCAATATCTTCTACACCTTCGGCGAACAGATCGTGCGCAGCATCACGTTCAACATCGCCGATTGGCTCAGCGGGCAGGTCAGCTTCGTCCAGGGCCTGTCGAACGTCGGCGTCGACACGGTCAATGCCTTCATCTACCTGGCCAATGCGCAACTGGCGTTCTGGCTGCCCCCGCTTCCGCCGATCCCGCCGATCGGACCCTTCGCCGCGGTGGACAGCGCAAGCACCCTCGGCGCGCCGATCGAGGCGATGTCGGCCCTGGGCCCGGTCGACGGCACAGAAATGACGCAGGACGCGGGTCTCGCCAAGATCGAGGACGATGTCGACCAGACCCTCGTCGACGCGGAAGATCTCGGCGCCACCACGGAAGATGTCAAGATCACCACCGAAGACGTCACGACCGAGACGGAAGACCCGAACGCGATCACGCCGGCCGAAGCCGAGCCTGCGGAGTCCACCCCCGCCGTGGAGAACGTCGAGCCAGTGGCCGCCGCGCCCGCCGCCGATGCAACGCCGCCGTCGGCCAAGCCGGTGAAGACACCGGCGACACCGAAGACACCGAGGTCACCGTCGTCAGCCAATCCGGTCCGCACCCACGATCGAACGGGCAACGACACACACGAGCGCGGCACACCGGGCGACAAGACCACGGATCCGGGCGCCTCCTCACCACAGAAGCGCGACACGGCCGACAGACCGCATCGGGGCGAAAGGCCGGACACCGCGAAGCGCTCCGGTGAGAAGCCCGGCCATGCCGACGCATCGAACGAATCCGCACCGAAGCGGACGAAGACGGGCGCAGGCCAGGAGTAAGGGTCAGCCGGCGGGGTGCGTGTGCCGCCACAGCACCCACGCCGGCGGCAGCGCACCCACCGCGATCAGCAGAAACGGTGCGTACTCGGTGATGCCGACGCCACCGAAGACGATGTCGTCCCCCGGCCCGCCCAATGTCAGACCGGCCACGGTCAACAACCAGCCCCACAGCGGGAGGGCGGCGAGCCGCGGTGAGGATGTCCATTGCAGCGCCGCCCACACCAGCACCGCGTTGATCAGCCCACTGACCAGCGCGCTGATGGGAAACGGAACCGAGCCGAGTCGCAGCGGCAGGAAGAACGTCGCTGCGACGGCCGACAGCACCCCGTCGATGGCGAGGAGAGTGAGGACGACGGGGCGAAGCGGTGTCGGCTCGAGGTTGGCTGTCAGGTCGGGATGCTGTCGAGCAGTGCGACCAGCGAGCCGATCACCCACTGGAAGTTGTCGGCACGGTCCTGCTGGTGCTGCAGGTTGGGATCCAAATCCGGGTCCATCGCCATCCCTTCCGCCACGCGCGCCGATTGAGCCGGAGCTTACCCCGTCCCGCATTCGCTAATCGAGGTTCAGACCGGCGAGCAAGTCGCTCTCCCGGCCGCGGTCATCGCGGTCACCCGGGTCTCCGGCGGCGAGGATGTAGTACTCCGCCGTCCCGATCGGCAAGGCCATGTTGTTGGACAGCGCGCAGACTCGGTCATCGGGCGCCACCATGATCTGGGTGGCGTGCGCACGTAGCGCGGCCACCTTTGCCGGCAGCTGGTCCGTGGCGTCGATGACCGCGTCGATCTCATCGTCGGGATAGCCGAAAGAGAGCTCGTCGATCGCGACGCGCCGCCAGCCCGCCGGCATGCCGTCGATGGCCTGCAGCCCGGCCTCCATCGCCGATTTCGAGGTGACCGCCCAGTACAGCTTGGGCACCCTCCAGGGATCGCCGGGAAACTCGGTTCCGGCCGACGCGGCGACGGCGGCGGTCGTCACCTCGTGTGCGTGGATGTGGTCGGGATGCCCGTAACCGCCGTCGGGGTCGTACGTGACGACGACGTGCGGACGCAGGTCGCGGATGATGGCCACCAGCGCGCCCACGGCTTCGCGGGGGTCGGCATCGATGAACCGCTGCCGGTGCCGCGGTGGCGAGCCCTTCATCCCCGAATCACGCCACCGGCCGGCCCCGCCCAGGAAAATGGGGCCGTCGACTCCGAGGGCAGCGAGCGAGCGGGTCAGTTCTGCGATGCGGAACCCGCCGAGCTGGTCGGCGTGATCGACGGCCAGCTGGGCCCAACGCTCGCCGATCACTTCGCCTTCCTCGCCGAGCGTGCAGGTGACGACCCGCACCTGCGCGCCGTGGGCCGCGTAATGCGCGATCGTCCCTCCGGTGGTGAGGGTCTCGTCGTCGGGGTGCGCGTGGACGAAGAGAAGGCGTGGAGTCTCCATTCGTATCAGCTTGCCTTGTGATCGCCAGACGAACACACGCACCGTGTGGCTGGCATAGATTCACCTGGTGAAGCGGCGCACCGTTGAGTTCGGTTGCGCCATCGTCATCATCGGCCTGCTGGCCGGCGTCGCGGGCGCCGCGACGACGCTGCTGCTGCACTGGATCGAACACCTCACGTATCACTACACATTCGGCACACTGCTCAGCGGCGTCGGCGGGAGCAGTCCCGTCCGGCGGGCCGTCGGCCCGATGATCGGTGGCGCGTTGGCCGGCGCGGGCTGGTGGTTCCTGCGGCGCCGAACCGAGGTCCCGCCGTTGGCGGAGACGATTTCGGCGCACCGGCCGATCCCGCGGTTGCCGATGGCCATCGACGCGGCCCTGCAGGTATTGATCGTCGGCTCGGGTGCGTCGCTGGGCCGCGAGGGCGCACCACGCCAACTCGCCGCTGCCCTCGGCGATTTCGGCACCTCCCGGTTGTCGCTGACACCGCGCGACCGCGAGATCCTGCTGGCCTGTGCGGCCGGGGCGGGCCTGGGTGCCGTCTACAGCGTGCCGCTCGGCGGCGCACTGTTCGCGGCCCGGATACTGCTGGGGACGTGGCATCCACGCGCCGTGGGCACGGCTTTGATCACGTCGAGTCTCGCGGTGGCCGTCGCGTCACCGGTCACCCATCTCGAGCACTCGCTGACGTGGCCGGACGCCAGGTTGTCGTATCTGTTCGTGTTCCTCGCGCTGGCCATCGCGCCGTTGGCGGCGGCCGTCGGGCTCGCGTTCAACACCGTGATGGCCAAGGCGCGTCCTCGGGTTCAGCTGAAGTCCTGGGTGCTGATACCCACGATCGCCGCCGCGGGCCTGCTCACCGGGATCTGCTCGATCTGGTGGCCCGAGCTTCCGGGCAACGGCAGGAGCGTTCTGACCGTGAGCGTGAACAGCAACCTCACCCTCGGGGCCGCGGTCATCGTCTTCCTGCTGAAACCACTACTCACTGCGCTGTTCCTGCGGGCGGGTGCGGTCGGCGGCCTGCTCACCCCGGCGCTGGCCGCCGGCGCCGCAATCGGCTCGGCCGCGACACTGGCGCTGAATCAGCTGGCGGGCACCGACATCCACGTATCGGCGGTGGCACTGACATGTGCGGCGGGAGTGCTGGCGATAACCCAGCGGGCACCGGCGTTCGCGGCGCTGTTCGTCTGGGAGCTCGCGCGTCCGCCGTACTGGTTGCTCATCGTCTTCGCGGTGGCTGCCTTCGCATGCCATGGTTTGCGGCTGCTCCGGGAGCGCGCCAAGTCGGTGCAATGAGTGGTGCAAACGACACCATATTGCTGCCTGTGAAAACGCTGGGTTGCCGGGCCTGCGGCACGCGGCCCGAAGGGCGTTCAGCCCGTCCGACGAAGTTCGCCGCGCCCGGTTCGGACAGCAAACCGGCCGCTGGTGCGACACCCGCTGTTAACGCGCCGTTACACGCATGTCGCAAGCACAGCTAACTAACAGACTGTGGATCATTCAATTTCCGACGATGCCGTCGAGCGACCAGTGACTTTGAATTCAATCATTTGCTTTCCGTAAGTTTACTTGTTTACCGGAGCTAATATTGACCCGAATACCATTTAGCCGAGCTCGCTGGAATTCCTTTGAAAAGGGCAAATTCGCAGATTACTTACGAGTAAATTGCCGCTGTCTGAGTAACCGCGATATTGAGGAGATGTTGTGCACGCTGCCGCTGTTCGTCAACATGCCAGTGTCGGTTTCGCCCTTGTCGGAGCCGGCGTCATTGCCGCCGCTCCCCTGGCGGCACCGCCACCCGACATTCATCTGCCGTCGATCAGCACGGTTGCCGTCGACCTCGCAGCCGCGGTGAACCCGCTGGATGCCTACGGACAGCTTCTCCGCAACACGGTCGACAATCTCGGCACGCTGGCCAACGCGACGTTCGCCCACGGCGTCGCGCCGATTCTGCAGCAGATCATCACAAATCAGCTGGTCAACGTGCAGAATCTGGGCACCGGTCTCAACGAGGTACTCACCGACCAGTTGCCGACGATCCTGCAAACGGCGCTGAATCAGCTTGGTTCCGGTCAGATCCAGACCGCCACCGAGACGATTGCGTCAGGTGTGGTCAACGTGGCCCTGCCACTGCTACCGCCATTGCTCGCCCCGCTGAACAATTTCGTCAATGTCGTCGATGAGTTGCCGACCGTCGTATTGGCTACCGGGCTTGCCCTGATCCAGCCGCCTTTGGCGCTATTGCAGGCCACCGGTCAGGCGGTACAGGGCATTACCGACGCACTTACCGCCGGCGATCCGGTTCAGGTTCTCGGCGCCGTTCTCAGTGCACCCGCTGTGATGGTCGACGGTTTCATCAATGGCTATTTGCCGTCCCAAACCGGCGGGTTATTGACTCCTCTTTCGGGTGCGCTCAGCCTCCTGGTGACCATTCGCGACACCATCCTCACGGCGATCACGCCGGCGGCGGCGGAGGCGGCGGCGCCGGCTACAGACGCCATTGCTTCGACCAAAACCGATGCCGCTACGACGGTCACCCTCGACGTCACGAAGAAGGGCGCCGCGCTGAAGGCAGTCGACTCGAAAGCCGCGGCGACAGACACTGCGGCGACCGCCGGTCAGGCGGCTTCGGGTGAGAGCGCCGATGACGCCGCGACGGCGGGGTCCACCACGGACGCCGCGAGTGGTGAGGCAGAGGGTGACACCGATCCGACGGCCGCAAAGGGCGATGAGTCCACCGTCAAAGACGACGAGTCAACTTCCAAGGGCGACACCACAACCAAGGACGGCGAGTCAACTTCCAAGGGCGACAACACATCCAAGGGCGACACCACCAAGGGTGACGACACGTCGGCCAAGGGTGACGACACGTCGGCATCCAAGGGAGACACCACCAAGGGTGACCCCACCACCAAGGGTGGCGACACCACCAAGCCCTCAACCGGTCACACAGGCACCGGCGCCAAGGGCGGTACGGGCACCAAGCAAGGGTCCGGTACCCACAAGGACCCCGGGAGCGGACCCGGGGCGGCCACGAAGGGAGCGGACAAGAAGTAGGACCGCACATCCGATCGGCCCCCTCCGTCGAGGAGGGGGCCGATTCGGCGCGACCATCGAACCCGCGCCGGCTGAGAGGAGTTCGGCTGCCGCACACAGGAGATTCCGGGATAATTCGACGCTAGACATGACACGACCCGCCGAGCCGTCATGGCAGACGGACCCACTGCCCCGAACACGACGGCCACGGCATCGCCTGAACCGTCAAACGACCCGTGCCCGGATACTGGCCGGTGGCCGGGTGCTGGGCGGGCTTGTCACGGTCGCGGTGCTCGCGCTCACGGGGATCGGGTGGGCCGGCTACCGCAACCTGTCGGGCGGCATCACCACCTCTCAGGCGCTGGCGGGTGGAGTCGCGTCCACGGGCGGTGAGCAGAACATTCTCATCATGGGCCTGGACAGCCGGCTCGATCAGCACGGCCAGCCACTGCCCCAGGACATCTACGACGCGCTGCACGCCGGTGACGAAACCGTCGGCGGCTACAACGCCAACGTGCTGATCGTGCTGCACATACCGGGCGGAAACGGCCCGGTCAGCGCGGTGTCGGTGCCCCGTGACGACTTTGTCGACCTGCCCGGGTGCCCCAGCGGGGTGTGCAAGGGCAAGGTGAAACAGGCCTACGGCCTGGCCTACCAGCAGAAGTTGGATTCACTGAGCTCATCTGACTCGTCCTCCTCGTCGTCGGAGTCGTCTGAGGCTTCGGAATCGTCCAACCCCGCAGCCAACGAACAGCTGGCGCGCGAAGCCGGTCGCAAGGCCGAGATCACCACCGTGCGCCGCCTGCTGGCCGTGCCGATCGACCACTTCATCGAGGTGACCCTCGGCGCGTTCTTCCAGATCGCCGGCGTCGTGGCTCCCATCACCGTCTGCCTGAACGACGACACGTCAGACAGCTTCTCGGGGGCCGACTTCCACCGCGGCGTCCAACAGATTGACGCCGCCCAGGCGATGGCTTTCGTACGCCAACGTCGCGACGAGAACGACGAATTGTTCACCGACCTGGATCGCACCCGCCGCCAGCAGGCGTTCATCGTCTCGCTGGTGAGCGCGCTGCGCCATGGCGGTGCGCTGTCCAGTCCCACCGCGCTACGCAATCTACTTCATGTCGCCCAACAGAACATCGCCGTCGACGAGGGGTTCAACCTGTCGGCCTTCATCGACAACGCCTCCATCCTGAGCGACAGTCGGTTGTCGCTGTACACGTTGCCGATCAGCGAGTTCGGCAGGGACGCCCGGGGCGAAGACGTCAACATCGTCGACGTCCACCACATCAGGGCCATCGTGCACAACATATTCACCAACGGCACACCCGATCCGCCATCGACCACCGCGTCGCCGCAAACACTATCTGCCCCAATGGTTCTCGATGTGGTCAACGCCACGAGCCATGAGGGGCTCGGCACCGCCGTGGTGAAATCCCTTGGTGTCGACGGCCTGTCGGCAGGATCCGTCACCACCGGTGGCAGCCTGGCCGAGAGCAGTGGCATCACATACGGTCCCGGCGCGGGCGAGGCGGCCGGAAGGCTGGCCGAGCAGCTTCAGCTGACGGCGACCGCTTCGGACGCCGTCGCGCCCGGCACGGTTCGGTTGACCATCGGTTCCGACTTCCCCTCCGCCGAGTACCTCACCGACAGCACGTCGACGAGCACTTCGGCCACCGCCGCGCCGGCATCGATCACCACCGTCGACGCCACCGCCTCAGGTACCCGGGCGCCGGAACCCACCGACCTCACGGAGATGACGGGGACGAGCACCCCGTGCGTGAAGTGACGTCGGCCGCTACTGCGGGGTCTTCACCCACTTGCCCGCGTCGCCGACGATGCCGACCGGCACGGCGCCCGACAGGCTGACGTTCTGCACGCTGGGACCGGCCGCGACGATCGTGGTGTCCTGCAGGATCGGCAGCACCGTCGACATGTTCCACAGGCGGGGCTCGACCGCGGTGATCACCTCACCGATCTGCTCGGTGCCGTCAAGGGCCGCGTCGATCTTGGGCTGAATGCTCCGGTCACAGATCCCGGTGATGTTGCTCGGGGCCTGAACGAGCTCACCGGACTCCGGCGCCGGCAGTGGCGAGGTCGGCGTACCGGTCGTGGACGGTCCGGGTGGCAACGATGAGGTGCTCTTCGATGTGGGGGACGACGACGATGTCGCCGGTCCCGGCGTGGCCGTCGACACCGCTGTGGCCTCCAGCGCGGGGCAGCCGTACCGCGAGGAGAGTGAGGTGGCCAGATCACCGCCGGCCTGATGCCAGCCGACCACCGCGTCGACGCGGTTGTTCACCAGCGCATCCCCGTAGAGGGCGACCGGATCCAGCGCCGACACCGACGCGGTGATGCCGACGTTGCGCAGTTGGTCGGCTGCGGTGTTGGCCACGGCCACCGAGGTCGGGTCGTTGGCCGCCACCCCGAGCACGATCGTCAACGGAATGCCGTCCTTGGTGATCCGGCCGCGGTTGTTCTCCGGGGCCGGTGTCCCCGGCGTCGGGCGGCACCGGTGTGTCGACGGGATCGACGTGATAGTCCGCCGCCGCCAGCAGTCCGAGCGCCTCTTCCTTGGTCATCGCGGGCGGCGCGGTCGGCACGTAACCGGGGTCCGACGGTGATCGCACCTGAGCCTGGGCAAGTGTGACCGTGTTGTCGACGCCGGCGCCCACGGAGGCGAGCAGATCGACATCGAGCAGACCCAGAATCGCTTTGCGCACTTGAGAATCCGCGAGCGCAGGCTGCTGTGCGCGCAGTGTCAGCTGCATGACGCGCGGGGTGACGATCCGGGCGGTGCGCACATCGGGGATCGCGGACAGCTGCGCGAACGCGGCGGAGCCGCCGTGTACCTGAGCGACCTGGGTGTCACCGTTGCGGATCGAGTCGGCCAGCGCCGCGGGCGCACCGCCGCGTCGGAACAGCACCTGGTCGGGTCTGGCGGGCTCACTCCAGTATCGGTCGTTACGGGCCAGCAGGATCTCGTCGCGCTGCGGATCGATGCTCTGCACCCGGAACTGGCCGCCGGTGACGGGCAGAGCCCGCGCGAGCCCCGCCGCGAAGCCGCCGGGCACGTCCTTGACGATGTGCGCGGGCAGGATGTCGTTGAACAGTTCGCGCCACGCCGGATAGGGCTGCGCGAAGGTGACCACCGCCGTCTTCCCGCCTTCGACCGACTGGACACCGGTGATCAGGTCGTAGCCCGCCGGATCGACCACTCCCGGCTGGCTGACCATCTGACGCCACAGGTACCAGTAGTCGTCGGCGGCGATCGGGGCGTTGTCCGTCCACTGCGCCTCGGGCCGGATCTTGTAGGTGACGGTGAACGGGTCCTGGTTGGTCACCTCCGCCGACTGCAGCAGAGTCGTGTCGAGTTCCCATCGCGAACCCGTCGGTGACATGGGGTCGGGAACCGGACGGAACGAGCTGGGAAGTACCAGCGCGCTGATCGCCGCGTTCACCGGCGACTGGTCCGACAACAGATGCGGATTGAAACCGGGCCCGATCGAGTCGATGGCCATGATGATCTGCGACGCGCGCGGCGGGGGTGCCGGCGTGGTCTCCGGCGTGTCGGTGCTCTGCGGCGCCGGCGGCGGGCTGACGGTGCACGACGCAACCAGCGCCACCAACGTCACCAGCACGGACAGCGTGGAGATGACGCGTAGGGGGCCCGGCACGCCATTCAGGGTATCGGCCCCTCCGCGCCCGGCTTCGGTGGTGATGACGCGGGCCGAATCGCCACCTCGAGACTGCGGTGAGGTCACGTTTCGTGCCTCAAGGGGGAGCTGTGCGCAGGCTCGATCCCGTTACCCCCGGGCCTTCGCGCGAGCCTTCGCCCGGCCACGCAGGGTGGCATCCAGCTCGACCTTGCGGACCCTGACCATCTCGGGAGTCACCTCGACGCACTCGTCCTCGGCGCAGAACTCCATGGCCTGTTCGAGGCCCAGTTCCAATGGACGAGCCAGCGTCTCCATGACATCGGCCGTCGACGACCGCATGTTCGTCAGCTTCTTCTCGCGGGTCACGTTGACGTCCAGATCCTCGGCGCGCGGGTTGATGCCGACGACCTGACCCTCGTAGGTGTCCTGGCCCGGCTCGACGAAGAACTGGCCGCGATCGGACAGCTGGATCATCGCGAAGGGCGTGATCGAGCCCGACCTGTCGGACACCAGCGACCCGGTGTGCCGTGCCCGGATCTCCCCCGCCCACGGGCGGTAGCCGTCGAACACGGCGTTCGCGATACCGGTGCCGCGGGTCAGCGTCAGGAAGTCGGTCCGGAACCCGATCAACCCACGGCTCGGGACGATGAAATCCATCCGGACCCACCCCGCGGCGTGGTTGGTCATCTCTTCCATACGGCCCTTGCGCGCGGCCATCAGCTGCGTGATCGCGCCGACGAACTCCGTCCGGGCAGTCGATGGTCAGGCCTCGAACGGCTCGTGCAGCTTGCCGTCGATGGTCCTCGTCACCACCTGCGGCTTGCCGACTGTCAGCTCGAAGCCCTCCCGGCGCATCTGTTCGACCAGTACGGCCAGCGCCAGCTCACCTCGGCCCTGCACCTCCCAGGCATCCGGGCGGCCGATGTCGACGACCTTGATCGACACGTTGCCGACCAGTTCGTTGTCGAGCCGCGACTTCGGACCATCCGGGCGGTCAGCTTGTGCCCCTAGACCTTGCCCGCGAGCGGCGAGGTGTTGGTGCCGACCGTCACCGAGATGGCGGGCTCGTCGACGGTGATGCGGGGCAATGCGTGGGCGTGCTCGGGATCGGCCAGCGTGTCACCGATCATGATCTCTGGCAGGCCCGCAACGGCGACGATGTCGCCGGCGATGGCCTCGTCGGTGGGGGTTCGGTCCACACCCTCGGTGACCAGTAGTTCGGTGATCTTGGCGTAGGTGATGACGGGCTCGCCGTCCACCTCGCGCATCCAGGCGACCGTCTGGCCCTTGCGCATCCGGCCCTTGTAGATGCGGACCAGCGCCAGCCTGCCGAGGAACGCCGACGCGTCGAGGTTGGTCACCAACGCCTGCAGCGGCGCCTCCGGATCGCCCTGCGGCGGCGGAATGTGCTCGAGCAGCACGTCGAACAGTGGGTCCAGGTTCTCGCCGTCGGGGTTCTCCCCATTGGCGGGCTGGGTGATGCTGGCGACGCCGGCGCGGCCCGAGGCGTAGAGGGTCGGCAGTCCGAGGGCGTGCTCGGCGGCCTTCTGCGCTTCGTCGTCGAGGTCCGAGGCGACGTCGAGCAGCAGGTCGTGGCTGTCCTAGACGACCTCGGCGATCCGGGCGTCGGGGCGATCGGTCTTGTTGACCACCAGGATGACGGGCAGATGAGCGGTCAGCGCCTTGCGCAGCACGAACCGGGTCTGCGGCAGCGGGCCCTCGGACGCGTCGACCAGAAGCAGCACGCCGTCGACCATCGACAGCCCGCGCTCGACCTCGCCGCCGAAGTCTGCGTGACCAGGGGTGTCGATGACATTGATGACCGTCATGCTGCCGTCCGCGTGCTTGCGGTGCACGGCGGTGTTCTTCGCCAGGATCGTGATGCCCTTTTCTTTCTCCAGGTCACCGGAGTCCATCAGCCGCTCGACGGCGTCGTCGCCGCGATGAGTCAACGCCCCCGATTGCCGCAGCATCGCGTCGACGAGGGTCGTCTTCCCATGGTCGACGTGTGCCACGATCGCGACATTCCGGAAATCAGGGCGGAATCCACGCCTGAATCTCCCAGTGCTGGCCGCCGATCACGAAAACGAGAGACGCCCGTCACGTTGAAGCCGAGCAAGCTCGCCGACTGAAACAAGAAAAAGTGCTGCCGCAGCAAGCCGCGCTGCAAGCGGTGCCCGGTGGTGGTGCACGCGTGTCCACAAGGCGGAACGCAACGGGTTCCGCGGCAAAGACCTGACCAAGGTCTTCAAGCAGGCGCAAAAGTCCCAGTCAGACCACTGTTGCGCGCCAGGTTGCCGAGTGGGATCGATCGAGGCGCTCAATGGATCGGCAAACGGGCCGGCAGTCACGCCGCCAACGCCACCACGCCGGCCATGGCGAACACGAGGGCGAATACCGTCGCCGCCAGCGCCCCATCGGCCAGTGTGCGACGCGCTCCGAGTACTTGCCCGCGAACAATGACGCGATCGCGAACACCGCGGTCAAAGCCAGCGTCGCGATGGCTGCGAACAACCAGTAGTAGAGGAAGACGCCGGTGGACATCGCCAGCAAGCCGAGGACGAACCCGATGACCGCGATGGGGGATCCCGCGCGCCGGTTCCACCGACCTGCTGCTGGTGGCTCCTCGTTCCCATGACATCGTCAGTTCACCCTCCCCACAGGACCTGGACGCTGATCCAAACGATCATCACCCAGCCGCGAGCGCGCTGACCACCAGTCCAATACCCACGCTGCGCAACGGATTGAGCGGCCCAGGAGGGTCAAGGTCGCACCGATGAGATCAGATGCCAGTGACGTCGCACCGATGAGCAACCACTGGCCGATAGGAATCTGAATCCGTTCTCCGCGAGTCGTTAGCGCTCCGATGACGACACTCGCCAAGATCGCCCATACGACGCCGCCCAGCAGTCCGCTCGAGTACAGGGCGAACCGCCAATTGATCTCACGCAGATTCATCGCTCACCTCCCACTGGAACGTTCACTTCATCTCCAACCGGGCCGAGATCCACCCTCGGATAGGGGATCACGACAACGGTATGGGCGCGCCGCCGGGCGGAAGGTGCCCGGGCTCGAGTCGGGAGCGACAGATTGGGCACGCCGGCCGGAGGCAGTATCACCGTGTCCGGGAACTCGCCCATCATCGGCGTGCCGATATTCTGCGAGAACGGCAACCGGCGAGCGGACCGAATTGACTGGTGTTCTCCGGCATGATCTTTGCGATCTCGGTGGTCCCATAGACGCCATGGTGGTAGATCTCGATGGCGGGAAAATCGACACGATTCCACCGGCGATGGGCCCATCTGTGGTCGGTTTGACGACGAGTTCGCCGTTGACGGTCCACGGCGACGCCGAGACGCGATCTCCTCACCGCCGGGCGAGAACGGATCGACGGCCTTGTACTCGACGCGCATCGATCCGTTCGGATTCTGGCTGACATTGATGTGGGGTGTCCCGACCTTGACTTGGCGGTGCCGGTGTCGACGGACAGGTTCTGCCGCGCGATCACGAGGCCGTTGTGATAGTCGACCACGAGACGACGCGTGAGTCCTCTGGTCCGGCATTCGGATTGAAGCCGCGGTTGTCGCCGAAGCAGTGACCCGAGATGCCACCGGTGGGGTCCGGGTACCACGCTTCCTCACCGGGGATGAACAGGTTGGTCTGCACGATCCCCTGTCCCGGAACCGGCCGGATGTGGCCGACGATGATGTTGGCGTCCACGCCGGCGTTCTTGTCCTCATAATTGGCGGCAATCGAGCACTGCCGCTGACCGCCAGTCGTTTTCGGTCACCAGCTCGCGACCGGTCGCCTGCATGAACGCGTCGATCTGGTTGCGCCGGCGGTTGCTCTCCGGCTCGGGCCGGCCATGCTGAGGCGAGAGGGGAGGCGCTGCGCCGGGGCCGAATCCGTACATGACGGTATCGCCGTCAACCGGTTTCGGTGCAGCGGAAGCTGCGGTGATGGTCTCCGCAGTGGGCTGGTCGATCTGCGCGAACATCGCAAGCAGTTGCTGGATGACCGCGCCGAACCCGGCCTCGACGGACCTCGCGATCGTGGCAAATGGCGGCGCGGTAACCGTGCCGGCGTCGGTGACCCGCCATCCGTGCGACCGCAGTCCTCCGACAATGCCCAGCAGCGCCGACCGAACTGACGACAGTTGTGCGCCGCCCGCGGCCATCGCGGACTGCAGAACGCTCAGTTTCTGTCTGAGACCTCGCTGGCCGGCGAGGTGGAGGCGGGCACGGTTCACCGCGGCGGTGGACGCGTGACCCGCCCAAGCGGCGCTCAAGACGGCCAACTCGCGCTGCTGGGCCGCCATCGCCTGGTCCAGTCGCGCGATGCTGCCGGCCAGCCGACCGGCCGAGTCATTGAGCCTCTCCGGCCGGGACGCCTCGACCACCGACAATGAAGCCGCCAAAGCCCCTGTCCTCACTGGTTGCAATGCGCTAGACGAGATTGTTCCATCTGTCGCAGCACCACCCCGGCACCAATTTCGTCGGCCGCACAACACCTATGGAGAGGACAGCAGCACCATCACCCGGCCCTCGGTGCCGGCCCGATCTGGATCAGTTGCGGGATCCGCGACCCGATCCTGTCGAAGGCCAGCACACCGCGCCAGGTAATTCCCAGCAAACGCTTCGATGCGAAGAACAATGCGCGCCGACGAATCGACGGGGCAAACATGGGTCGAACGCCGACAGACGACGAGCGCGAGTTGCTGTCCTGCATGCGGGGCGCTAGGGCGCGAGGGCTCGCCTCATCTCCTCGAGCCACTCACGGTCGGCCGGCACCCACGGCAGGCCGTCGAGTTCTTCGACACCGATCCACCGCAGCGCCTGGTGATCGTTCGGATGCAGTGCGCCGCCGGTCTGCGTCACGCGGTAGGCACGCAGGGTGGTCGACGCGCTCAGCGCGACATCGGTCCCGATGCGGGCGCCGACGGTGACGTCGACGCCGAGTTCTTCGCGCAACTCGCGAACCAGCGCGGCGGCCTCGCTCTCCCCCGCCGCGACCTTTCCGCCCGGCAGTTCCCAGAGGCCGGCCAACTCGGGTGGCCTGGCCCGCTGCGCGACCAGCAGCGAGGAACCCGCGATCAGAGCACCGGCGACGACGATCTGGTTTGGCATCCTCGCCGACGGTATACGGTCGGGAGATGGCTGTGTTAACCGACGAACAAGTGGACGCCGCACTGCCCGACCTTCCTGGCTGGGAGCGCACCGACGGCGCCCTGCGCCGCTCCATCAAATTCCCCGCATTCCTCGACGGCATCGATGCGGTCCGCCGGGTCGGCGAACACGCCGAGGAGAAGGATCATCATCCCGACATCGACATCCGTTGGCGGACAGTGACTTTCGCATTGGTCACACACTCTGAGGGCGGTATCACCGAAAACGACGTCAACATGGCGCGCGACATCAATCAGATCGTCGGCGGCTAGCGGCGACCCACGCCAGCGTCGCCAGAGTGGCCACGCCGTAGATCAGGCCGGCCCACGCCAGGTACCACGGCCGGCTGATCACCCAGATCGTCGGCTGCGCAAAGCTCAGCAGCCATGGCACTCCGACCAGGGTGAGGGCGAGCCAGCCCCAGCCGAGAATCCGTGCGCCCGGGCGCTCCCGCAGAGGTCCGTGCAGCAGCCAGATCATCAGCGGAATCAGCCACACCCAGTGATGCGTCCACGAGATCGGCGACAGCAGCAGTCCGAACAACTGCACGACCACTATCGCGCCGAGACGGTCCTCGGCGCCGCCGATCGCGCGCCAGGCCAGGATCGCCAACACGGCGGTGACGGCGATAGCGCCGAGTACGAGCGGCCCGTAGCCCGCGTCGTGCCCGAGAATCCGGGAGAAGCCGCCTCGCCACGACTGGTTGAACGAAGTCCCGATCGGTCCGATGCGGGAGGCGTCGCCGAGCAATTTGGTGAAGTAGTAACGGGTTTGATCACCGACGACCAGTGCCGAGACGGCGATCGTGCCGGAGAACACCACGGCGGAGAACAAGACGCTGCCCCACCGCTTGGCTCCGAGGAAGTACAGCCCCGACACCGCGGGCGTGAGCTTGATTCCGGCGGCGAGTCCGACGAGTAGGCCCGACACCCACCACCGCGTGCTGTAGACGGCGTACAGCACCGCCAGCGCGAGCACGACGTTGATCTGCCCGTAGTCGAAGGTGCTGCGCAACGGTTCGATCCAGATGCCGACGGCGGTCCACAGCATCGCGACGCGCGGGTCGCCCGCACCGTCCCCGGGCAGCAGGCGCTGGCTGGTCCGCACCACTCCGTACAGCGCGGCGATGATGCCCAATTGCCATGCGAACGCCAGCAATCCGAACGGGACCATGTGCAGCGGATAGAACACCACCGCGGCGAACGGCGGATACGTGAACGGCAGCGGGAAGTCCGGTGTCTGGTCGGCGTAAACGTAGTCGTACAGCGTGCCGGGATGATCGAGCGTCCCGGCGCCCCCGACGTAGACGTGCAGGTCGACGAAGTTGGCGCCGTTGGGCGCGAGGTAGGTCCACGCCAATCGCGCAGCGATGCTGAGTGCCAACAGCAGCGGCGCCGCGGCGGCCAATCGGGTGGCCAGACGCGGATTCGTCGCGGCAGTCGATGCCGTATCTCCGTCAATCCGTCCGACTCTATCGACGGTCACCGAAACAGTTCGCCTTCGTCACGGTTGCATAAACGCCACACGCGTCACTTGAGTCACAGCAGTAACTGCGTAGCTTCGGGCTCAGGGCTTGCCGTCAACCGATTGGAAAAACCATGAAATTCACCAGGAAAATGCTTGCCACCAGCATGATCGCCGCTGCGGGCGCCGTTCCCGTCGCGCTGGCGCTCAGCGGCACGGCAGCGGCCGATCCGGTACCGCCCGCACCGGGCGTGCCCAGCGTGCCCAGCGTGCCGGGCCTGCCGTTCCTGCAGCAACTCGCCTCCAATCCGGCCGCCGCGACGCAACTCGTGCAGGGTCTGACGTCGATGCTCGGGGCGGCGTCGGCGCCGGCCACGCCAGCCACACCCCCGCCGGCCGCGACGGCCTCGGTGACGCTGCCGGGCGCGCCCGCGGCACCGGGCGCGCCCGCGGCACAGGGCGCGGCGGCGTTACCGGGCGCGGTGCCTGCGGCCACTCCGGCCTCCGCACCTGCGGCCGGACCCCAGAGTCTGTTGCCGGCCAACGTGCCGCTTCTTTCGGACCTTGGCGCGCTGATGCCCGCCGGGTCCCCGATCGCGAGCCTGACTCCCGCGGCGGCAACGGCTCCGGCTGCTGCTCCCGTCGCTCCCGCCGCTGCTCCCGCGGCTGCTCCCGTGGTCCCGGCAGCACCCGCCGCAGCTCCCGCCGCCGGCCTGCCGCCGCTGCTGATGCCGCTGTCCGCGTTGCCCTGATCCGCGGCCGCAGCCGACGTCCACAACTACAAACACGCCTTTGGGGGAACGATGTCATCGACCAGGACGATGATCACGAAAACCGCCGTCGCGGTCGGCTCGTCGGCCGCACTGCTGCTGGGTGGCATGGCGGGAGTGGCGCACGCCGATCCACCGTCGCCGTTGCCGATCGATGCTCTGCAGGCACCGGGGCTGCCGGCGGTGCAGAGCCTCGGCCCCGCCATCCAGCAGGCGGCGACCGACCCGACGAACGCGGCGTCGCAGCTGATGGCAGCTGCCGCAGTGTTCGCGGGTAACTCGCTGGCGCCCCCCGATTCGCAGAACGTGGCGTCGGCGGTGAATCAGTTCGTGTCGCACGTGCCTGCGCCGGGTGCAGTGCCCGGTGCCGAGGCGCATCTGCCATTGGGCGTCGACCCGGCACACGCGGTAGGCCCGGTGCCCGATGCGGCACCGATGGCGGCGCCGGCCCCCGAGGCCGCACCGGCCGCGGCGCCGGAAGCTGCTCCGGCGCCGGAAGCCGCACCAGCTCCGGCACCCGAGGCCGCGCCGGCTCCGGCACCGGAAGCAGCACCCGCACCGGCACCCGAGGCCGCGCCGGCTCCGGCACCCGATGCGAACCCGGCGCCGGCGCCTGGGCCGGCTCCGGCTGGTGCTCCGGCGTTCGGTCCGGATGCGCCGCCGACGCAGGACTTCATGTATCCGTCGATCAGCAACGGATGCCTGGCGGACGGCGGCAATGTGCTGGCGACGGCCATCTCGGTGGCCGGCCCCGCCACGATTCCGGCGCCGGGTCCTCAGGCGGGCCAGACCGCGTATGTGTTCACCGCGATGGGCACACCGGGACCCGCTGCCGAGCAGAAGCTGCCGCTCAACGTCACGTGGGTCAACCTGACGACGGGCAAGTCCGGCAGCGCGACACTCAAGCCGCGAGCGGACATCAACCCGCAGGGACCGACGACGTTGTCGGTGATCGCGGACACCGGGTCGGGCAGCATCATCTCGACGATTTTCGGCCAGGTCTCCACGACCGAAAAGCAGTGCCAGTTCATGCCGACCATCGGCTCGACGGTCGTGCCCTAACAGTCCACTCACCCCAACCCCCGCGAGCGTGCGTGTCAGCGGACGACACGCCGGCGAATCAGCGGAGAACTCGCACGCTCGCGGGTGGTCAGTAAGCCATGAAGAGGATCGCGTCCCGGTCGTAATCGCGGCCGGGATGCGCCTCGGACAAGTGCGCCTGGGCCTTTTCGACCAGATCGTCCTCGTTCTCGCCAGTGATGGCCTCACCGCACGGGCAGTTCAGGTGTGTCTTCATCTCTTCACCATCCCACAGGAAAGATGACGCGTATGGAGCTATACGACGTCATGCGTACCACAGCGGCGGTCCGCCAATTCAGTGATGATCCACTGCCCGACGAAGTCCTGGAGCGCATCCTCGACAACGCCCGATTCGCGCCGAGCGGCGGCAACCGTCAGGGCACCCACGTGGTGGCGATCCGTGACCGCAGCACCCGGGAGACACTCGTCGATCTCGACCCTCCCGGGCGCGAGGCGTTACATCGCGCAGGGCCGCAACGGCGAAAGCCCATGGAACCCGTTGCAGCCCACGGGCGTATCACCCGAGGAGGTGGCCGCGACGGAGGTGCCCACACGGTTGACCGCACCACTGGTGGAGTCGGCCGTCGTGCTGGTCGTGTGCGTCGACCTCGCCGTCGTCGCCGCAATGGATCAGAACCTCGACCGGGTCGGCGTCATCGCGGGCGCCTCGGTGTACCCGTTGGTGTGGAACATCCTGCTGGCGGCGCGCAACGAGGGCTACGGCGGCGTGCTCACCACCATGGCCGTGCCCGAAGAGCCCCGCATCAAGGCACTGCTCGGCATACCCGAGGACTACGCGGTCGCGGCGATCGTGCCGCTGGGCAAGCCCGCGCAGCAGGCCACCAAGCTGACCCGCGCGCCGGTCGACGAGCTCGCCACCCGCGAACGCTTCGACGGCGAACCATTCCGTGCCTAGCGGTCGATGTTGGACATATCGGCGTACCGTTCGCCGGCAGCCGGGGCGATCGCGTCCAGCCGGGCAAGCTGGTCGGCGTTGAGCGTGATCCCGTCGGCGGCCGCGTTTTCTTCCAGGCGTTCGACCCGCTTGGTTCCTGGTATCGGCGCGATGTGGTCGCTCTGCGCAAGCAGCCAGGCGAGTGCGATCTGGCCCGGTGTGGCGCCGAGTTCGCCGGCCACCGCGCGCACCTCATCGACGATGCGCAGGTTCTGATCGAAGTTGTCTTCCGAGAAGCGCGGGTTGTTGGTGCGAAAGTCGTTGGGATCCAAGTCTGCCCGCGAGCGGATCTGTCCCGTCAGGAAGCCGCGCCCCAGCGGCGAGTAGGCGACGAAACCGATACCCAGCTCGCGGGTCAGCGGCAGGAGTTCAGCCTCCGGATCGCGCGTCCACAACGAGTACTCGGTCTGCAGCGCCGTCACGGGATGCACCGCGTGTGCCCGCCGAATTGTTTCCGGCGCCGCTTCCGACAGGCCGATGTAGCGGATCTTGCCCGACTGCACCAGCTCCGCCAATGCCCCGACGGTGTCTTCGATCGGCGTACCGGGATCAACCCGGTGCTGGTAGTACAGGTCGACGTGATCGACCTTCAGCCGCCGCAGCGACCCCTCCACGGCCGCCCGAAGGCTGTCCGGCGAACTGTCGAGTCCCTTGACCGGTTCGCCGCCACGATGCGAGATGAAACCGAACTTGGTCGCCAGCACGACATCATCCCGGCGTCCGGCGATCGCTCTGCCGACCAACTCCTCGTTCGCGAAGGGCCCATAGATCTCGGCGGTATCCAGGAACGTGATGCCGAGCTCGAGTGCTCGGCGGATGGTCCGGATGGATTCGGCGTCATCGCTGCCCGCTCCCGCGTAGTAGTCCGACATGCCCATGCATCCCAAGCCGAGCCGCGATACGTCCAAACCTCCGAGTGAGACATGCTTCATTTTCTCCACGCTAGCCCGCGAAAAACCGGGCTGCACAGACCATCCGTCACAGACCGCGGGCGGCAAGCCAGGAGTGAATTCGCCCGGCAACCGCCGCCCAGCCCGGTTCCAGCATCATGTTGTGCGATGCCCCCGAGGATCTCCGCGTCGGTGCGGTACGCGCGGGCCGTGTCGTGCACTTCGGCTCGGGGTGATGCAGCCATCGAGGGCGGCGCCCAGAATCAGGAGCGGTGTGGTGACCCGCTCTGGTCTCGCTGCGTTCCGCCGGGCTGTACCAAGCGCCACCCGTTGGCTCTCATTGCCGACCATCGCGGCGAAGCGCCTGTGATCGAGCTCGCGCGGTCAGCCACGGGTGGCGGCGCATCAGGTGGAGTGCGAAACGTAGGGAGCCCCGCGGGGGCGCGGAGGCGATCAGCACCGGCGTCGACGGCAGACTGTCGGCAACCGATTGGACGTCGTCGACGTGGTCGGCCAGCGACCAGCCGCGTACCGATTTCGGTGAGAGGCTCCCTCCGTGGCCACGGAGGCTGACCGCGAGCGCGCCAGGCGCCGTGGACGAAGAGCAAGTGCGCCGGATGCTCCGCGGAACAGGCGCCCTTGTCGGTGCTGTTGCGGCAGGCGCCGCACACGAGTATTCCGACACTCGACATGTAGACGTTCCGTAACAGTTCGGCTGTTAGCCAGACTCGATCGGCGTTGCCCCGTTTCCACCGCGCCGAAGCCATGGGAGCTTGAATCCGTGACCTGCACGCTGGGCTACGCGACAGCCAGCACCGCCGAGCCGAACCTTGACAGTCAGCTGGCGGAACTCAACGCGGCCGGGGTCGACCCGAGGCGTGTGTTCACCGACAAATTGTCCGACTCCGCCGATCGGGTGCGCGCAGGCCTGCACGCCATGGTCAGCTACGCCCGCTCGGGCGACACCGTGATCGTCGTCGCGCTCGACCGGCTCGGCCGATCGACCGCCGAGGTGACGCGAACCATTGCCGACCTCACCGACCGCGGGCTGCGGCTACGGACGCTCAAGGAAGGACTCGACACGGGTACCACCACCGGCCGCGTGGTCGCCAGCGTCATCACCGCTCTGGCACGGCTCGACCTGCAGCCCACCGACGAGCCTCGCTGAGTCGTCAGGCCTTCGCTGTGTCAATGGCTCAGGCCTTGGCGGCCTTCGCTGCTGCCTTCGCCTGCTTCTTGTACGACCGCACCTTTTCCAGCGATCCCGCGTCCTTCACATCCGCCACCGACATGAACGATCCGGCTTTGCCGTAATCCCCCGCCGCCTCACGCCAGCCCTTGGGGGTGACGCCGTACTGCTTGCCCAACAGGGCGAGGAAGATCTTTGCTTTCTGCTCGCCGAATCCGGGCAAACCCTTCAGCCGGCGGTACACCTCGGCGCCGTCGGCATCGCCGGCCGTCCAGAGCGCGGCCGCGTCACCGTCGTACTGGTCGACGATGGTCTGCGCGAGCGTCTGGATCCGCCTTGCCATCGACCCCGGAAAACGGTGCACCGCAGGACGTTCCGCGCACAACGCGGCGAACTTGTCCGGGTCGTAATCGGCGATCTCGCGGGCGTCGACACCGCCCATCCGGTCGGCGATCTTCTTCGGTCCGCCGAAGGCCACCTCCATCGGGATCTGCTGATCGAGCAATGCACCTATGAGAACAGCGAGAGGATTCTCGTCCAGCAGGGCATCAGCTGCCGGATCACCGGCTAGTTGCAGGTTCGGCACTTGGCGAGTCTACGACTGCGGGCGGTGAGGCATGGAGAAGGGGACGCGGTGACCGAAGACGTGACGATCCGGATGGGGGCCAGGGCAGGCGGTGAGCTACAGCTGCAGCACGGTTAGCGCGTCATCCGGGCGCGGTACGCCTCCATGTCACTCTCGTCCGGCAGCTCGCCGAAGTCCTGCTCGGGCAACCCGACAACCCCGAACACTCGTTCCCGTATCGCCAACAAGGTCATCGCCCCCATGTCTATCGCTACCGCGGCAGCTCCAGTGGCCACGATCAGCGCGATGATCGGCACGGCGAGGCTTCCTTATCAGATTCGTGAGTCCTGTCACTCACTTAATCGACGGTAGGGGCGCGCCGTCCCATCTGGCCATCCCTGCTAGCACCCGAGTTGCCATTGGTGCCAACCGGAAGCTAGCGACGAAGCTGCGCGAAAGAACCGGCCTGCTTCTCGAGTCCGACTAGGTGCGCAAAAGGATTGGAGTCCAGCAGCGCGTCGGCCGCCGGGTCTTGCACTAGCTGCAGTTGCGCCCCCCGACCAGTCTAGATCGGGGGTTTGAGGCCGATCTTCACAGGGAATAACACGCTGTGACACAGGCCTCACTAAGCTCATTCACGACTACTTCACAACGAGGTCAGGAGTGTTCGTGCCCGAAAACGACCTTCCATCCGCCGATGTCGCCGTCGGCGACGTCCGATTCACCGAGATCCAGGCCAGTCCCGAGTTCCAGGAACTGCGAAGCCGTCTGCGTCGCTTCGTCTTCCCGCTGAGCGGCCTGTTCCTGGTCTGGTATTTCGCCTACGTGTTGCTAGGCGCGTTCGCCCACGACTTCATGGCGATCAAGGTGTGGGGCGACATCAACGTCGGCCTGCTCATCGGCCTCGGCCAGTTCCTGACCACGTTCATCATCACGGCCATCTACGTCCGGTGGGCCAACCGCGAGTTCGATCCGCGCGCCGAAGCCATCCGGGCCAAGATCGAAGGCGGCGCAGCATGACCATCAACGTCCTCGCCGCAGAAGGCGACACAGTCGGCAACCCCGCCGCCAACATCGCCATCTTCGTCCTGTTCGTCGCGGTGACGCTGTACATCGTCATCCGCGCAAGCAAAAAGAACGCCACCGCCGCTGAGTTCTTCACTGCCGGCCGCGCATTCACCGGTCCGCAGAACGGCATCGCGATCTCCGGTGACTACCTATCGGCGGCCAGCTTCCTCGGCATCGCGGGCGCGATCGCGGTCTACGGGTACGACGGCTTCCTGTACTCCATCGGATTCCTGGTCGCCTGGCTGGTCGCCTTGCTGCTCGTCGCCGAATTACTGCGCAACGCAGGCAAATTCACGATGGCCGATGTGCTGAGCTTCCGCCTGAAGCAACGGCCGGTACGGATGGCCGCCGCGACCACCACGCTGGCCGTCTGCCTGTTCTACTTGCTGGCGCAGATGGCAGGCGCAGGCGGGTTGGTGGCTCTGCTACTCAACGTCACCAGCGACGTCGGTCAGGCCCTGGTCATCGCCGTCGTCGGCCTGTTGATGATCCTCTACGTGCTGATCGGCGGGATGAAGGGCACCACGTGGGTGCAGATCATCAAGGCCGTCCTGCTGATCGGCGGCGCCGCGCTGATGACGGTAATGGTGCTGGCCAAGTTCGGCGTGAACTTCTCCGAGATCCTCGGCGCAGCCCAGACGGCGGTTTCGGGCTCCACCAACGAGGCCGTCGCCGGCCGTGACGTGCTGGCTCCCGGCGCGCAGTACGGCGCGTCGCTGACGTCGCAGATCAACTTCATTTCGCTGGCGCTGGCCCTCGTGCTCGGCACGGCAGGCCTGCCGCACGTGCTGATGCGCTTCTACACAGTGCCGACCGCCAAGGAGGCCCGCAAGTCGGTGGTGTGGGCGATCGTCCTGATCGGTGCCTTCTATCTGTTCACGCTGGCACTGGGCTACGGCGCCGCGGCCCTCGTCGGACCGGACACCATCCTGGCGGCACCCGGCGCGCAGAACTCCGCCGCGCCACTGCTCGCGTTCGAACTCGGCGGTATGGTGCTCCTCGGCATTATTTCGGCGGTGGCATTTGCGACGATTCTCGCGGTCGTCGCCGGACTGACGATCACCGCGGCAACCTCGTTCGCACACGACATCTATGCCAGCGTGCTGAAGAGCCACCAGGTGACCGAGGACGAGCAGGTGCGGGTGTCGCGCATCACGGTCGTGGTGATCGGCATCCTGTCGATCGGACTGGGCATCCTGGCCGCCGAGCAGAACATCGCGTTCCTGGTCGCGCTGGCCTTCGCCGTGGCCGCCGCCGCCAACCTACCCACCATCCTGTATTCGCTCTACTGGCCACGGTTCAACACCCGCGGGGCGCTGTGGAGCATGTACGGCGGACTGATCTCGACCATCGTGCTGATCATCTTCTCCCCCGCCGTGTCGGGTGCGAAGACGGCGATGCTGCCGAACGTCGACTTCGCCTGGTTCCCGTTGGCCAACCCCGGCATCGTCTCCATCCCGCTCGCCTTCATCCTCGGCATCGTGGGGACTCTGACGTCATCCGACCGCGGCGATCCGGAGATCAATGCCGAATTCGAGGTGCGGGCACTCACCGGGGTCGGCGCGGAGAAGGCGGTCTCGCACTAGGGGCCGTTCTCTCCGCGACCCACCCAGAACCACCGGCTACCGTCGGATGTCGTGCCCAGTCGCCCACGTCGTTTCGCCTTAGGACTGCTGGCGTACGCGTTCGCCGCCATCATGGTCGGAACGACGCTGCCGACGCCGATGTACGCGCTGTACGCCGAGCACATGCACTTCGCGGTGCTGACCACCACGGTGATCTATTCGACGTACGCGGGCGGCGTGCTGTTCGCGCTGCTGGCGTTCGGCCGCTGGTCCGATTCCATCGGCCGGCGCCCGGTGCTGCTGGCCGGGGTGGCCCTCGCGATCTCCAGCGCGGTGGCGTTTCTGTTCGCAGATTCGGTGCCCACGCTGCTCCTCGGCCGGGTGCTGTCCGGTCTGTCGGCGGGCATCTTCACCGGCACTGCTACCGCCGCGGTGATCGAAGCCGCTCCCGAGACCTGGCGCACCCGCGCCGCGGCGGTGGCGACGGTCGCCAACATCGGCGGTCTGGGCACCGGTCCGCTGCTGGCCGGAATCCTCGTCGAGTACGCGCCGAGCCGCTGAAGCTGAGCTTCGTCGTGCACATCGTGCTCGCGGTGCTGGCCGGGATCGCCGTGGCGATCGTCCCGGAAACGTCCTCCCGCAACGGGAATATCGGCCTGCAACGTCTGTCGGTGCCCGCCGAGGTGCGCGCGGTTTTCGTCATCGCCGCGCTCGCGACCTTCGCGGGTTTCGCGGTGACCGGGTTGTTCACCGCGGTGTCGCCGTCGTTTCTTGTCAGCGTCGTCGGGATCGACAACCATGCGCTCGCCGGCCTGATCGCGTGTCTGAGTTTCGCCGCATCGGCCCTCACGCAGATCGCCGCCAACAACCTGAACCCGCAACGTGCCGTTGCGATCGGCTGCGCCATCCTGGTGATCGGCATGGTGATTCTGGCTGTGGCGCTCTATCTTTCGTCGCTGGCTCTTCTGATCGCCGCAGCGATCGTGTCCGGTGTCGGCCAGGGCATCAGCTTCGGCCGCGGACTGGCAGCGGTCCTCGAACAAACACCCCCCGATCGCCGTGCCGAGGTGAGCTCCACATATTTCGTCGTCGCCTACATCGCGCTGTCAGTGCCGGTGGTCGGCGAAGGCCTCGCCGCGCGCGCCTGGGGATTGCGGACCGCCGGCGTGAGTTTCGCGGTCGCAGTGGCCATCCTGGCCGGCGCCTGCCTGGCCGCGATTCTCGTGCGGGAAGCGCGCGACTCCCGCCCGGAAGCCGCCAAAATCTGATTGCTTTGACCTAGATTCAGGGCCGGGCCGCCGTCCGTACATTGGCATTCGTCACACGTGCGGCGCTTTTCCCCACCCCCGCAGCGGTCGAGGCGAGCGCTCCCGCCGGCCGCGCCCGCGCGATCGACGTGATCCGCATCGTCTCGCTGATCGGTGTCGTCGTCGGCCACACCGTCATGGCGACCAGCATCCTGCGCAACGACGTCTTCTATCGGAGCAACCTGCTCACCCCATTGCCGGGTGTTCCAGGCGCTGACCTGGGCGTTCCCGCCGGTGCACCCGGCTCTACCGGCGGGTGTTCTCCTACGTCGCCTTCTGGGTCGTCACCCTGGCCGTGCTGCGGCTGGTGCTGCCCGAGCATGTCTACGAGCCGGTCGCCGGGATCAGCATCCAGCTGTTGTGGATCCTCGGCGCACTACGTGCTGGTGCTCGCCCGCATCACCACTACATGCCCCTGGTCGCCGCCGTCGCGGGGTCCCATGCGTTCGTCGCCGTCGTCGATGCGGTCAGGATCAACACCGACACCCCCTCCGCGCTGGGCTACCTCAACAGATCCCCGGCATGCTCGGGGTGGCCTACCGAAGGCGCCTGCTGGCCGGTCACGCAATCATTATGTGCGCATTCGTGATTGCTGCCGCACCCGCGATCGCGCGGTGGGCAGGGCGGCCGCGGGTGTGGTGGCTTGCCGCGATCGGCAACTCCGGCGCGATGACGCTGTACCTGTGGCACATTCCGCCATTGCTGGGCGTGCACCTGGTGTTCGACTATCTCGGCTACCGCGGCACGACCCGAGCGCGCCCGGCGCCATCGTGCTGTCGATCGTCCAGCTGCTGATCATGGCGACCTTGGTCATGGTCGTGGCGTTGGTCGCCGCTTGCAGGCTCGCCGACGATCCTCAGCGCGTCTGTGCCGCCAGTCGGCCGGCGAGGACAACGTAGGTCGCGGCGAAGCTGCGCCGCATCCACGCCACAATGCGCGGACGGGAGATCACCTCACGGCGGACCGCCGAGGCGAACACACCGTAGAAGCTGAACACCACCAGGGTCACCGCCATGAAGATGGTGCTCAACCACACCATCAGCATCACCGCGCCCTCACCACCCGGTGCCACGAATTGGGGCAGGAACGCGAAGAAGAAGATGGTCAGTTTCGGGTTCAAGGTGTTCACCAGGACACCGGACACGATCACCCGCCACGGTGACACCTTGGCCGGACCGGCCTGCACGTCGAAGACCGACTTGTCCCGAAATGTCTTCCACGCCAGGTAAAGCAGATACCCGACGCCGAGCCATTTGATGACGGAGAACGCCATCGCACTGGCGTGCATGATGGCCGCCAGTCCCGTCACCGCGGCGATCATGTGCGGCACGATCCCAAGCGTGCAGGCCACTGCCGCCACCAGGCTGGCCCGCCACCCCCGGGACAACCCGGCGGCGACCGTGTAGAGCACACCGGCACCGGGCGTCGCCACCACGATCAGGGTCGTCAGCAGAAACTCGGGAGTCACTGTTGTCCCTCCTGCCCCGGCGCGGCTAGCCGCTCTTGCGGCGGAACTCCCGGCGGTTCTCGACCGGGCCATGCGCCCGCGGCTGCTTGGCTCCGCCGTCCTTGTGATCGGAACCGCCCGCCGCCTTGGCTTTCTTCCGCTCCAGCGCTTCCCGGAACTTGCGCTTGTTTTCGTCTTCCGGTGCATCAGCCATGACCGCAGCGTAGCGCCGCGCGCTTCGAGCCATGTCCGTCGTGCCCTTTACCGTCTGCCCGGCGGCATGCCGTAGACGTGCGAGATCGGCAGAGTCAGCAGCACGCGGCGGTCGTCGACCATGGCCCTGCGGTAGTCGTCCCAGTCCGGATGCTCACCGGCGATGTTGCGATACAAGCGCAATCAGTGCCTCCACCGTGTCGTCACCGGGTCGGCGGCCGGCGGGCTGAGAATCGCGTCGCCCTCGGCCACCGCGTACGCCCAGCCGTCGTCGGAGCTGACGTGAATCGACGCCCGCGGATCGCGGCGCAGGTTGCGCGTCTTGGCCCGCGGTTCGGTGATCGAAACCTGGATGGTCAGCATTGCGCGGGTCGAAATAGTAGGACACGTTCGACAGCTGCGGCCTGCCGTCCCGCTTGACGGTGGCGAGCACGCCCAGCTGAATTTCCGCCGATCAGCGCCAGCAGTTTGTCGTCGAACACGTCGCGTCCCATAACCAGAGCCTACGACTCTAGCGGTCGCATCATGGCCGACCGCACGGTTCTTCAGATCGACGGCAGCACCTTGGAGGGCGTCTCCGCCACCACGCTGTGGACGCTGCACAATCGTGGCACCGAGGCCAAGCGCTCCGACGGGGTGATCCGCGATCCGTGGGCGGTCACGCTGGACCTCATTCGCGACTGCGCGGCGCGGTTCGGCGGCGGACAGATGATGTTCGACTCGATTCCGCACTGGTTCAGCAACCGCACGGTGAAAGGTTTCAAGGCGTCCGGCCGCTATACCGTGCCCCCGATGCCGTTCGGGTTCAGCGCCGACGAGGGAGTCGCGCTGGCCGGCCGCATTCCCGGCGTGGCGGCATCACGTGACATCGCAGCTCCGCCCGCCCGCGGCCTCTTCAAGGTCATCACGTGGCCGCCGCTGGATCGCATCGGCCTGTTTCGGCGGATCCGGCCGAGCATCACGCTGCTGGAGTTCGGCTGATGACCCGCTATGCGGCCTTTCTGCGCGGCGTGAACGTCGGGGGTGTCAACCTGAAGATGGCCGAGGTCGCCAAGGCGTTCGAGGATGCCGGGTTCGCCAACGTGCGGACCATATTGGCCAGCGGCAACGTGCTGCTGGAGAGTCGATCCGGGGTGGACGCGGTGCAGGAAGAAGGCCGAGAAGGCGTTGCGTGACGAATTCGGTTACGACGCATGGGTGTTGGCCTACGACGATCGACACCATCGCAACGATTTCGAAGGCGTACCCGTTCGAACGCGAGGTCGAGGGCCACCACTCCTACGTCACTTTCGTCACCGATGAGAAGGTGCTCGATGAGCTCGCCGAACTCGCCAAGGACGCCGGCGCCGACGAGAAGATCAAGCGCGGCGACGGGAGTCATCTACTGGCAGGTGCCCAAGACGGGGACGCTGGACACCACCATCGGCAAAACGATGGGTAAGAAGCGCTACAAATCGTCGACCACGACCCGCAACCTGCGCACCATCGACAAGGTGCTGCAATAGCCGCTACGGTAGATTCGCCAGGTGAGTTCGACACCGACAGCGAAGGTCGACGGAACCGTCTTGACCGGCGTCTCCGAGACCGCCCTGATGACGCTGCATGTTCGGGCGAACGAGGCTCGCCGGCCCGACTCCATCATCGATGACCCGCATGGCCATCCAGCTGGCCGACGCGCATCGAGTTCGACTACGCCAAATTCGGCTTCACCCGTCGGCAAGACATGGCGGTGCGCGCGCTCGGCTATCGACAGGCAGACCCGCCGATACCTCGTCGACCACCCGCAGGCCACCGTCGTCGCGCTGGCCGAGGGATTGCAGACCAGCTTCTATCGCCTCAACTCCGCCGATGTCGGCGACCAATTCCGTTGGATCACAGTCGATCTCCCACCCGATGATCGAGCTCGCCGCAAGCTGCTGCCGCCAGTCCGACCGGGTAAGGCTGTGCGCCCAGTCCGCGCTGGACTTCAGCTGGATGGACCAGGTCGACACGGAGCACGGTGTATTCATCACCGCCGAGGGCCTGTTGATGTACCTGCAGCCCGACGGAGGCGCTCGCGCTGATCGCCGAATGCGCCGAGCGGTTCCCCGGCGGGCAGATGATGTTCGACCTGCCGCCGTCGGGGTTCGCCGCCCTGGCCCGCCGCGGCATGCGGACCTCGCTGCGCTACCGGGTGCCGCCGATGCCGTTCAGCTTGTCGGTGTCCGACGCGGCAAACCTGGTTAACATCGATTCCCGGCATCCGGGCGGTGCACGATCTGCCGCATGCCAGCGGACGCGCGGCAAAGTGTTCAACTCGTTGATGTGGACGCTCAACGGCTTCCGCTGTTCGACCCTCTTCGGCCGTCGCTGATCCTGCTGGAATTCGGCTAGCCGAACGCCGCCTCCACGTAGCGCAGTGCCTCGCCCTTGTCGACCCCGAGCGCTTGCGCCGCGGATACGAAGGCGTTCGCCGCGGTTGCCATCGCCGCATCGGCCGGGTCGGCGCGAGCGACGAAAGTGCCGAAACGCCCCCGAGTTTCGAGAATCCCCGCCGTCTCCAGCTCTCGGTACGCGCGCGCGACGGTATTGACTGCCAGGCCCATCTGCCCAGCTAGTTCGCGGACCGTCGGCAGCCGGGTGCCCGGCGCCAGCTTGCCGTCCCGGATGCCGTCGATGATCTGCGATCCTGAGCTGGTCGAAGAGCGGCCTGGCAGCGTTCGGATCAACGCGTACCCAATCCCCCAACTCGGCCACGTGCTCAGTATCGCCTAAACCGGCTACTTTGGTGGGGTGCAAGTGACGGTCCTCAGCGGCGCGGGCATCTCCGCCGAGAGCGGCGTGCCGACGTTCCGCGACGTCGAGACCGGTCTGTGGGCGAAGGTCGACCCGTACGAGATCTCCAGCGCGGAGGGCTGGCGCGCGCACCCCGAAAAGGTGTGGGCGTGGTACCTGTGGCGCCACCACATGATGAGCTCGGTCGCAGCCCAACAACGGCCATCGCGCAGTCGCGGCGTGGCAGGACTACGCCGACGTGCACGTCGTCACCCAGAACGTGGACAACCTGCACGAGCGCGCCGGCAGCAACCAGGTCTACCATGTGCACGGCAGCCTGTTCGAATTCCGTTGCGACCGCTGCGGTTCCGCCGATACCAGGGCGAGTTGCCCGCGATGCCCGAGCCGGTCGAGTCGGTCGACCCGCCGCCGCTGCGCGTGCGGGGGATTGATCCGGCCCGAACGTGGTGTGGTTCGGCGAAGCACTGCCCGATGAAGCGTGGCAGCGTTCGGTCGACGCGGTGGCCAACGCCGACGTGGTGATCGTGGTCGGCACGTCGTCGATCGTCTACCCGGCCGCCGGACTGCCCGAATTCGCGCTGGCCAACGGCACGACCGTCATCGAGGTCAACCCCGAGCCCACCCCGCTGTCGGACAGCGCGACGGTCATCGCTGCGCGAATCGGCCGCCACTGCTCTACCCGAACTGCTGCAGCGGCTGCCCGCGCTGCTGGGCTGAGCCCATTTTCAAACGCTGAGCCTAGGCGGGCCGGATCGCCCGGCCGATCGCGAACTCGGTCACCGGTACCGGCACCCACGCCGGCAATGCCCGCTCGCGTCGCGCGCCGGCGACCTCGAACCCGGCGTCGAGGATGGTCCGCTCGGTGTGACGGTGCGTGTGGCAGTTGCCGAGCAGCTTCGGCCACATCGTCGCATCGGCGATCCTCTGCAGTCCGCGCGCGTGGGCCGCCGCCGGCGACGTGTTCCAGATACCGCAACTCGCCACCCGGCCGCAGCAGCGAAAGCAGTTGTCGCACCACGTCATCGGGCTGATCGACCGAGCACAACACCAACGAGCACACCACCGCGTCAAAGGGCTGGTCGGTCAGAAACTGCTCGACGGTGTCCGTGCCGACCGTGACCGGCACGCTCGCGCGGCCCGCCGCCTCCTGCGCCAGCGCGGCGAGCCTGCGTTCCGGTTCGACCGCGACCACCTCCGTCACGGTGCCGGGATAGAACTCGAAATTGGTCCCGGTGCCGGCACCGACCTCGAGCACCCGCCCCGATAGCCCGGCCAGGTTCTCGCGCCGCAGTTGCCTCAGCGATTCGGGTTCGTGACCGGACATCACCGTCCACAGCCGCGCGAAAAACGGGTTATCGACCGTGCTGCTGCTCATCGAGCATTCCCTTCACCATGGTGATCGCTTCCTGCGGTGGTATGTCCGGAGCTAACGCGCCGGACACGATGCGGCCGAGGCACACCGACCTCAGCACCCGGTCGGCGAACTCCTCCATGTCACCGAATGGCAGATACGGCCGCGAGATGAGCATTGCCGCCATACCGTGCGCCACCGTCCAGCAATTCCAGCGCCATCGTCGTGGAGTCCCCGGTGGGATAGACGCCCTCGGCGATCAACGCCTCGACCGCATGCCGCAGGTGCACGAACGCCGAACTGTTCAAAGTCAGGTCGACGTCGCTTCCCGGGCCGCCCCTCCCCCATCGTCGCGATGCGGTACAGCTCAGGGGTTTTCAGCGCGAAGCGGACATAAGCCAGACCTTGGGCACGCAGCACCTCGATCGTCGACGGCTAGACGCCCTCCGATGGCCTGGCCACCCGCTGCATCTCTTCGTCGAGTTTCTCGAAATACCGTGCGCAGACCGCGTCGAGCAGTGCATCCTTGTCGGCGAAGTGCAGATAGATCGACGGCGGCGTGACCCCGACGCGTTGCGCGACCGACCTGATCGACACCGCCTTGGCATTGCCCGTCTCGAGCAGCAAATCAGTAGTCGCGCCGAGGATCTCGTCGCGCAACTGCTCACCGGAACCACGCGGAGCGCGGCGTCGCCGCAGAGGCTGAACCGCCATGTCAGCCAGTCTCCGTTACGGAGACGGCGGCGCGCTCCCTGTCGGCGTGGCGGTGCGGGATCGTCATCGCCTCCTTCACTGATGCCTATCCGCTCGTGCAACGCGCCAATGGCCTGGGTGCCCACCAGTTCCACCGGCCCAGCACGTGCATGAACGCCGGCACCAGCAGCATGCGGACCAGTGTGGCGTCGACGAGCACCGCGAGGGTGAGACCGACGCCGAACATCCGCATGAACGCCACCTGCGCCGCGATCAGTGCGGCGAACGAGATCGACATCAGCAGCGCCGCAGCGGTGACGACGCGTCCGGTCCGCGCGAGCCCGAGCGCGACGCCCTCATCGTTCCACTCGGCGCTATCGAGGTGCCGTCCGCGCGGGTCTTCGCCGACTTCAGCCAGTACTCACGGATCCGCGAGACCAGGAACACCTCGTAGTCCATCGACAGGCCGAAGGCGATGCAGAACAACAGCACCGGCAGGTTGGCCACCAGGGTTCCGGTCGGTGTGGTGCCCAGCGCGCCCAGGTGGCCGTCCTGGAAGACCCACACCAATGCGCCGAAAGCGGCGGTCAACGACAAGACGTTGAGCACCAACGCTTTCAGCGGCAATACCACGCTTCCGGTGAGCAGGAACAGCAGCACGAACGTGATCGCGGCGATGATCCCGAGGACCATCGGCAGCCGCGACGTGATCGCCTCGAACTGTCACGGTTGACCTGGCGCGTCGCCGGTCAGCTGCACCGGCCTGCCCAGCGGGCGTGCTCGACCGCGTGCAGCCGGTCGAGCTGGGTTTCCGACGCGTCGGTGAACAGCGGAGCGGTGCTGCCGACGGTGAGGAATGCGCTGCCGCTCCTTGAATCCCGTTGCCGCCGAGGGTGGTCCGACGGAACGGCCGTCGACGAACGTGCCACCGGGCGCCGACACCGAGGACACGTCCGGCACCTGCGACAGCGCTGCGGCATAGCGTCCAGGTCGGCGGGCGTGATGGCCGTCGGTGTCCGGCATCACGACGGTCACGTTCGTCGCCGAGTCGACGGCGAAGTCGTTGCGCAGCTGGTCGCCGATCTGGCGCGCCGAAAGCGGACTGCGGCAGCACTCGGTCGTCGGGGAAGCCCCATCTGGTGCCGAGGAACGGTGCGCCCGAGCACAAGCAGCAGCGCGACGATCGGCCAGTCCGATCGGAATCGCCCGGCGCATCACGAATTTCGTGCGAGCGATACCAGAAGCTCGCTCGACCGGTTTTGGCGTCGGCTCGGGCCGGCCGAAGATGCCGGCGGACCAGCCGACGCACGTCGAGTGAGTCCAGCCGGTCACCGAGCAGGACGATGGCCGCGGGCGCCACCACGATCGCGGCGACGCGCGGCGAATGCCACCACGGCGATGCCCGCGTAGGCGAAGGACTTCAGGAAGTACATCGGGAACAGCACCATCGCGACCATCGACAGCGCGACCGTCATCGCGGAGAACAACACGGTCCGGCCGGCCGTCGCCATGGTGCGCACCAGCGCGCGCTCGCGGTCGGCGCCGTCGGCGAGTTCGTCGCGGTATCGGCTGATGATCAGCAGCGTGTAGTCGATCGCCAGCGCGAGTCCCATCGCGATCGACAGGTTCAGCGCGAAGATCGATACGTCGGTGACCAGCGTGACGGCGCGCAGCACCGCCATCGAGCCCAAGATCGCGAACCCGCCGACGGCCAGGGGCAGCGCCGCGGCGATCAGGCCGCCGAACACCCACACCAGCACGACGAAGCTCAGCGGGATCGCGATGGATTCCATCATCAGCAGGTCTTTTTCGCTCTGGCCGTTGATCTGGACGTAGGTCATCGCCTCCCCGCCGGCTCGCACGGTGACCCCGTCGCGGTCGCGCACGAGCTCGGTCGGTGAGTTCCTTGGCGTACTTCTGGGCATCGCTCTCCCCGCCGGTGATGCCCGCGACGATCAGCCCGGTCTTGCCGTCCTTGCTGATCAGCGCCGGGGCGGCAGGCGGCGGCGCGGTCCAGGCCGAGGTCACCTCCGCCACATGCGGTGACGCCTTCAGCTGCTCGGCGATGTCGGTGCCGACCGATGCGGGCCGCGTTCGCTCTGCGCCCCGCGATCGCCGTCAGAGGTCACGCTGATGAACAGCTCCATGTCGCCCTGGCCGAACTTGTCGACCAGCAGTCTGGGTGGCCTGCGCGGACTCCGACGTCGGGTCCTGGAAGCCGCCCGGCGGACAGGCTCTTGCGCGACGGGAATGCCGAAGATGCCGCAGGCCACCATCACGAGCGGCGGCGATCGCGAGGATCCGGCGCGGGGCGGCGATGGCCAGCAACGCGATTCGTTGCAGCACGTGCGCGTCCTCCAGTCGCCGCGTCGCAATATCGCCGCTAACTTATCAGCGATAACTTAGGGACGGTCAACCCCGTCAGTCCTTCCGATATCACGGCGCCGGGTCACAGGGAGTTCATGAACGAAGCGTTCCACAGCGACTTCCCAGACGATAGGCTCGATTCATGTCGACCTCCGACGTGAAACCTTCGACCACCTCCGTCGCCGACCTTGCCCTCGCCGACTCGGGCTGCTGATCCTCCGGCTCGGCGTCGGCGCGGCCGTGTTGCAGGCAGGGCTGATCAAGGCGCTCGATTTCGGACCACCGCCGGATTCATGGAGACGGCGGCTGGCGGCTTCCGGCGTTCGCCGCGTTCATGGTGACCGCGGCCGAAACGCTGGCGGAATCGGTCTGCTGCTGGGCCTGCTCACACCGTTGGCCGCGTCGCCGTGTTCGGCGCGATGCTCGTGCGCCTGGGCGGTCAATGTCTCGGGCGACGCGTTCTGGTCCGAGCCGTTCAACGTGCCGTTCCTGATCGGCCTCGGTGCCGCCACGCTGCTGTTCACCGGCGCCGGCGCCTACTCGGTCGACGCTCGATTGTTCGGATGTTGCCGCCTGAGTCAAGATCGCGGTCGGGCTGTTGTTCTGGCGGTCGCCGCGGCCGTGGTGACCTGGATGGTGCTGAACGGCACGAATCCGATCCACTTCACGGCCCCACCTGGGTGATTGCTACTCGCGGGTAGGACCGGACCCTACCCGGCGGTAGGAATTGCCACCGTTTTCCGAATCGTGACTCAATGAATCCTTAATCGTGACAGTTACTGTTCAGTACATGTGGATCGACGACACCAGTGCCGATGTCATCAAGGTTGATTTCGAGGCGCTCTACCACGGCGATGTCCTGGTCGAGGGAAACACCTCGGAGCAGCTCGAGGACGAGCACCTGCTACCTACGGCAGTATGAGAAGCGCGCACCCCGTGGGTGCGCGTTCCTCCGGACGGTTTGCCTGACGCGGCAGTACCACCTCGCTCCGTCATGATCCGTTCGGCTTACAGCCAACCCTCTGTTTCGACCGGCGCGCCACCATGCCGGCAAGCCGCCCGCTGATCAGTTCTTCAGCCTCTTCGACAATGCGGGCCACCAGTTCCCCGACGGTGGGGATGTCGTTGATCAGACCCATCGCCGTACCGACGGTCCAGATTCCGGCGTCGAGTCACCGTCTCGAATACCCGCCGGCCACGCACACCGGCCACCAGGTTCTTGACGTCCTCGAACTGACCACCGGCTTCGAGGATCTCCACCACCTCGCGCGACACCGCGTTCGACGACGCGCGCGGTGTTGCGCAGCGCGGAAGATCAACTCGGTGTCGCTCGTGCCGCGACGATCGCTTCCTTGACCTTCTCGTGGATCGCAGACTCGACGGTGCACATGAACCGCGTACCCATGTTGATGCCGTCGGCGCCGAGTGCTAGCGCGGCGACCAGGCCGCGGCATCGGCGAATCCGCCCGACGCGATCATCGGAATCTCGATCTTGTCGGCGGCAGCCGGGATCAGCACCAGACCCGGGATGTCGTCCTCGCCCGGGTGACCCGCGCATTCGAAGCCGTCGATGCTGATGCCGTCCACACCCAGGCTCGCGCCGCGTGCCGTACCGAGGTGCACTTGTGCAGCACCTTGATCCCGTGGTCGTGGAACATCGGCAGATGCGGCGCCGGGATTGGAACCCGCGGTCTCCACGATCTTGATGCCCGCGCCGACGATGACCTGCCGGTACTCGTCATACGGCGGCGGGTTGATCGTCGGCAGGATCGTCAGGTTCACCCCGAACGGCTTGTCGGTCAGGTCGCGGCGTCCTGGCGATCTCGTTGGCCAGGTCCGCCGGCGTGGGCTGGGTCAGCGCGGTGATGAACCCGAAGCACCCGAGTTAGCCACGGCCGCAACAAGTTCCGCGCGGCCCACCCACTGCATGCCACCCTGGGCGATCGGGTGCTCGACCCCGAAGGTCTCGGTGAACTTCGTCGTGATCGCTCACCGTGACTCACCTGCGGCGCCATCCGGATGGCCCCGTCGAGGCGGATCACCTCGCCGTTGAGCATCGGGTTCTCCACGATGTGCACGGCCAGCGCGCCGTACTCGTCGGGGTCGCCCGAGCCGCGCCGGGTGCGGCACCTGCTTGCCCAGCGACTCCTGGGCCTCCTCGGGCAGCGCGGCCAGCAGCGGCGTCTTGAACAGACCCGGTGCGATGGTGACGACGCGGATCAGCTCCCGGGACAGGTCGCGGGCGATCGGCAGGGTCATGCCGACGACGCCGCCCTTGGACGCCGAGTAGGCGGCCTGGCCGATCTGGCCGTCGAACGCCGCCACCGACGCGGTGTTGACGATGACGCCGCGCTCTCTTTCACCCGAGCGGTTCGGTCTTGGCGATGCGCTCGGCGCCGAGGCGGAGCACGTTGAACGTGCCGATCAGGTTGACCTCAACGACCTTGCGTTGAACACGTCCAGCGGGAACGGTCCGTCCTTGCCCAGCGTCTTGATCGCATTGCCGATGCCTGCGCAGTTGACGTTGATCCGCAGCGGGCCCATCCCCTCGGCGGTGTCCAGCGCGGCGGTCACCGCCTCCGCGTCGGTCACGTTGGTCTCGCACGAACACGGCGCGGTCGCCCAGTTCTTCGACGCCTCCTCACCCTTGATGTCGATGCACCACCACCTGCGCACCGGCGTCCAGCAGTCGCTTGGTGGTCGCCAGGCCGAGCCCGGACGCACCACCGGTGACGACTGCTACGGCGTCTTTGATCTCCACTAGATCGGTTTCCTTTCTGTCGTCTTTACCCTAGTTCGTCAAACCCATTCCTGCAGAACAGCTTCGGTGTCGGCGCCCGGCACCCCGGGCGGCTTCGGAGCGGACGGCACGCTGCGGGAGAACCGCGGCGCGGGCGCCGGAAACAGATAGTCGTCCTCGCGGTAGAAGGTGTCGCGCTCGGTGTTGTGCGGCTCGGTCTCCACCTCGGCGAACGACAACACGGGCGTCACGCAGGCGTCGGTGCCGGCGAACACCTTGGCCCAGTGGTCGCGATCGTGGGCGGCGAACGCCTCGGTGAAGCGCGGCCGGAGTTCGGGCCAGCGGCTCATGTCGTTCTGGTCGGGCAGGTCGGCCGGGTCGAGGCCGAGCCTCGCGAGCAGCTCGGCGTAGAACTGCGGTTCGATCGCACCGACCGCGACGTAGCGGCCGTCGGCGCAGGTGTAGGTGTCGTAGTACGGCGCGCCGGTGTCGAGCATGTTGACGCCACGCTCGTCGCTCCACATGCCCATGGCGCGGAACGCCCACATCATCATCGACAGCACGCTCGAGCCGTCGACCATCGCGGCGTCGACGACCTGCCCCTTGCCGGACCGCTCCCGCTCCCACAGCGCCGACAGGATGCCGACGAGCAGGAACATCGAGCCGCCGCCGAAGTCGCCGACGAGGTTCAGCGGCGGCACCGGCCGCTCACCGGCCCGGCCGATGGCGTGCAGCGCGCCGTTGAGCGAGATGTAGTTGATGTCGTGGCCGGCCTGCTGGCTGCGCGGGCCGGTCTGGCCCCACCCGGTCATGCGCGCGTAGATCAGCCGCTCGTTGACCTTGGCGCAGTCGTCCGGGCCGAGGCCGAGCCGCTCGGTGACGCCGGGGCGGAAGCCCTCGATCAGCACGTCGGCCTTGGCGATCAACCGCAGCACCAGGTCGCGGCCCTCATCGCTCTTGAGGTTGGCGGCCACCGAGCGCCGGTTGCGCAGCAGGTAATCGCCGCCCGGTCTGGTCGCCGGATCCCGGGCCCTTGCCGGGCCGTTCGATGCGTACCACGTCGGCACCGAGGTCGCCGAGGATCATCGCGGCGTGCGGACCGGGGCCGATGCCGGCCAGTTCGACGACTCGCAGTCCTTGCAGTGGTCCAGCCATGCCCTAACCGCCCTCCATCCCAGTGACCAGTTGACCGCCGACATAGCTTACTTGTATAACCAAGTCGAACCGGCCGCGGGCCGTCCTCCTGCCGGATCTAGGGTGCAGACAATGACAACCATCGACTCGAGCCCCGACGCGTACGCTCGGCATCGATGACCTCACGGTCGCGCTGTCCGACGGCGTGCTGTCGGTGACGATGAACCGGCCGGACAGCCTCAACTCGCTGACCGCGGCGATGCTCACCACATTCGCCGACACGCTGGAGCGGGCCGCGGACGATCCGCGGGTGCGGGTGGTGCGTCGTCGGCGGATCCGGGCGCGGGCTTCAGCTCCGGCGCGGGCATCAGCGAGACGATCACGCCAACCCCGGGCGCAGCTGGCACCCCGGCGATGTTCTCGACGCGGCCAACCGCGCAGTCCGCGTCGATCGTGAACCTCCCGCAGCCGGTGGTGGCCGTCGTGCAGGGCCCCGCGGCGGGCGTCGGTGCGTCGCTGGCGTTGGCCTGCGACGTCGTATTGGCCTCGGAGAAGGCATTTTTCATGCTGGCGTTCACCAAGATCGGGTTGATGCCCGACGGCGGTGCGTCGGCACTGATCGCCGCGGCGGTCGGCCGCATCCGGGCCATGCGGATGGCGCTGTTGGCCGAACGGATCCCCGCCGCCGAAGCGCACGAGTGGGGCCTGGTCACCGCCGTCTATCCCGGCCGATGAGTTCGACGCCGAGGTCGACAAGGTGATGTCCACGCTGGTGTACGGTCCGGCGGTGGCGCTGCGCAAGACCAAGCAGGCGATCAATGCTGCGACGCTGACCGAACTCGAGCGACGCGCTCGAGCGTGAGAAGCAAGGTCAGTTGGAGCTGATCGACTCCCACGATTTCCGCGAGGGCACCAAGGCATTCCAGCAGCGGCGGCCGGCGAACTTCACCGCCTCCTGACGCCTCGCCGGCGCGTGGGCCCGAGGCGAAAATGCGAGTCGCGGACCGTGCGAGTCCAATCGACGCACGTTCGTCCGTCGGCGACCATCGACAGCGTGAGTACGCAATTCGACATCGAACAGCCGGTGGCGCGCCGCCGGGGCTGGCGCGTGCTCGCACCCTTCCGGATTCCGCGAGTACCGCCTGCTGATCACGGCCGTGTCGCTGTCCATCTTCGCCGAAGGCATGTGGGCCGTCGTGATGGCACTGCAGGTCATCGCACTCGACAACGACCCGGCGTCGCTGTCGCTGGTCGCGACCTGCCTCGGCGCCGGCCTGGTGGCCTTCGTGTTGGTCGGCGGCCTTGCCGCCGACCGGATCAGCCAACGCGCGATCATCATCGCCGTCGAGGCCGTCAACGTGGTCGCCGTCTCGGCGATCGCCGTGCTGGGATTCGTTGGCGCACTGCAGATCTGGCACATGGCGGTCGCCGCGGCCGCGCTGGGCATCGCCGCGGCGTTCTTCTTTCCCGCCTACAGCGCGATCCTGCCGCGGATCCTGCCCGCCGAGCAGCTGCTGGCGGCCAACGGTGTGGAAGGCGTGGTGCGGCCGGTGTTCCAGCGCGCGGTCGGGCCCGCCCTCGCCGGCCTGGTCGTCGGTGCGACGTTCCCGTCGCTGGGCGCCGCTGTCGTCGCCGCGCTGTTCGCCGTCGGCCTGGTGCTGCTGGTCGCCACCCGTCCGGCGATGAAAACGCCGGTGCAGCAACCGGACCAGGAACGGCCGCAGCTTGCTGCGTGATCTGCGCGACGGCTTCGTCTTCGTGCTGGGCACACCGTGGCTGCTGTGGACGCTGCTGTTCGCGAGCATGTTCGTGCTGCGTGGTGCTCGGACCGATCGAGGTGCTGCTGCCGTTCATCGCGCAGCAGCGCTTCGACCCACGGCGCGCAGACCTACGGCTTCATCCTGGCGTTCTTCGGGATCGGCAGTGCGCTGGGCGCGCTGGCGCGTGTCATCGAGACGACTGCCGCGCCGCTACCTGACGGTGATGATGACGATGTGGAGTGTCGGCTCGGTACCGCTGGTCATCGTCGGCGTCACGTCGTCATTCCCGGTGATGGCCGCCGCGACGTTCGTCATCGGCGTCACCGACGGCGCGGGCATGGTCATCTGGGGAACGCTGCTGCAGCGCCGGGTGCCGACGGAGATGCTGGGCCGGGTGTCGAGCCTGGACTTCTTCGTCTCGCTGGCGTTCATGCCGGTGTCGTTCGCGATCGTCGGGCCGCTGTCGAAAGTCGTTTCGATGGAGACGATCTTCCTGGCGGCGGGCGTCGACGCCGGTGCTGTTGGCGGCGGTGGCGATGTGGGCAGCGCGGATGCGCCGCGACGAGCTGGCACACCCGCTGATAGAGCTAGACGCCGAACATCGGGGGCAGCGCGAGCACCATGACCAGACCCCAGAAGAAATGGGTCAGCATCGGTGCGAGCACTCCACCGGTGGCGCGGCGTTCAACGCGCACACCGCGCCGAGGATGATCGCGCGCGAAGCCCAGCATCGGGTTGCCCGTGGTGGCCGACGTCGCGACGACGTACAGCACCGTGGACATGACACACGGGGTACGTCTTACCGAGCGCGGTGTAGAGCGCGCCGCGGAAGAACATCTCCTCGGCGATGCCGTTGATCACCGTGATGAACACGACGAGCCACAGCGGGCCCGTAGTTGGCGAATTCGAGTACGCGCGTGATGTATTCGCGTACTACCGGGATCTCGCGCGCGATCAGCCCGCCGATGACGAAGGCGGCGCCGAGCAGCAGCCCGACCGACGGTGCCGGTGATCACGGGGCGCTGGTTGCGCCCGCGGAACCGCACGCAACCCAGGTGCAGCGGGCCAGACGCCCACGCGCCGACGCCCACACTGCCGCGAGCGCAAGGGTCAGCCAGTAGAACGACGCGTCTCCCGGGTGTCTGGTCAGCGAATAGCCGAGCAGCGCACCGCCGATCACCAGCACCACGGCCACGACCACCCGCCTGCGCCGGATCACCGATGGCGGCTCGTGATGCGGTACGGCGACCGTCCGGCGACGTCTCGGATCTCGCGCATGACACCCGAACGCGGCTGCGTCATGCCGGGCTGCCTTCGGCACCAGGCCGATCAATGTGTCCAGGCCGGTGCGCACGGCTCCGGCGACGGGCCCGGGCATCAGCCGAGCAGGCACAGAGCCGGGCGCACGAATCCCGGCGTGAACGGCCGGGCCAGTTGGTCGATGCGTTGCGTGTCGCCGCCCGCCCATGCCGGGTCGGTGTCGGCGAGATGGTGCGGATCGTCGAGCGCGTTGACAGGCTCGCGCCGCGACTCGACAGGGAGAGCGCGATCGCGTCGTCGATGGGGACAAGGCCGCCCGGCGGGTCGGGCACCAGCCCGCGCAGGTGGTGTCGGACGCCATCATCGGATGATCCAGCGACTCCACCAGATCCGACGCCAGCCCGCCGGGCACCGGCAACACCGCGCCCGTCAACCACGAGACCACGTTGGTGTCCACGCCGTTCACCGGCAGCCCCGTGCGCCACTTGCCCGACACCCGGGCGAAGGTCCGCAGCAGGTCTCCGTACGAGGTGGTCTCCGGGCCGAAGATGTCGTATCCGCCGGCGGGTACCCGGTCGGCGTCGGCGGCGGCGACGAGGTAGTAGACGACGTCGCGGATGGATATCGGGTCGATCGGATTGGCCGACCATCCCGGCATCGGAATCACCACGAAGCGGTCGCCGACGTAGCGCATCATCTCGAACGACGTCGAACCCGCCCCGATGATCATCGCCGCGCCCAGCCACACCACATCCGGGCCGCCATCGACCTCCAACGCGTGCGCGACCTCGGCGCGGCCGGCCAGATGCTCGGACAGCCCGCCATCGTCCGGCACGAAGCCGCCGAGATAGACGATTCGCCGCACACCGGCATCCCTGGCGGCGGTCGCGACGTTGGCGGCGGCGCGGTTGTCGGCGTCCCGATAGTCGGGCTGGCCGATCCCGTGCACCAGGTAGTACACCACCTCGATCGGGCCGGCCTCGGCGAACGCCTTGCGCGCCGACGCCTCATCCCCGCGTCCAACGCGACACCCCTGATGTCGTCGTGCCAGCCGAACCCGGCCAGCCGCTCAGGGTTGCGGGTAGCGGCGACGACATCGTGCCCCGCGGCGAGCAGGGCGGTGACGAGCCGCGAGCCGACGTAACCGGTGGCGCCGGTGACCAGTGTGCGCACGTTGTTCACCGTAGGGCTGTACCCGTATCGATCTGCCGGGAACCTGCTGTGTGACCAAGACGAAGGCTGCCCCGCCAACGTTTTTGTAGTCAACTGCAATGTTGCGGTCATATGCAATGATCCGTAGCGTGACTGACCATGGCGGCAAATGGACGATCCGACGTCGAGGAGCTTCAGCGGCAGGCGATGGCGATCCGATTTCACCAGCTTCAGTCGGGTATCATGTTGTCCCGCTTATGTTTTCGCATACGGATGCTGACATGGTGACACCACTGTGGCGGCTCGCCCAAGCGACAGCGCGGACGTGACCCAGAAGCCCACTGCGCTGCAGGTCGTCGACGACGCCGCCCTCGCCGAGACCGACCTGTGGGTGCGCGAGGCGGTTCCGGATGCCCGGACCTCAACCGTCGAACTGAATCTGACCTCGCTGGACAGGGTCCGCCGGGGCCGCCGCGATCGCCGACATCCACGTGCTGACGAACAACGCCGGGGTGATGTTCACCCCGTCCGGCCGGACCGTCAACGACCCCAATTGGGAGACCGCGCGTACTCGGTTCATTCCGGCGGGGTCGCCACATCGCTGGCCCGCCACTTGACGCGCGATGACTTCACCGACCTGACGAACATCGAGCCTGCGAATCCGGGCCAGCAGAAGATCGACGTGCGACGGCACTTCACCATGCCCGAGCACGGAGCGGCCACGCAGGTCTGGGTGGCGGTCAGCACGCAACTCGCGGAAGTCGGATCCGTGTATCTCGCGGACTGCGGCATCCGGCAGGACATCGCACCGTACGCGGTCGACACCGAGCACGCGACGGCGCTGTGGGACGTGTCCGAGAAGCTCTGCGTGCCCCGATGAAGGTGCACCTTCAGGTCGACGGGGCGCCCGCGACGATCGTGGACAGCATCCGCGGTATCGAAAGCGCCGGCGCTGACGGCATGTTCACCTTCGAGGGGCAGCACGACGTGTTCTTCCCGCTGGTGATCGCCGCGCGTGAAACGGATCTCGAGTTGATGACCAACGTCGCGATCGCGCTCCCGCGCAGCCCGCTTCACCTCGCGCACTCGGCCTACGACCTGCAATCGCTCAGCGGTGGCAGGTTCCGGCTCGGACTGGGGTCGCAGATCCGCGCCCATATCGAGAAGCGGTACGGCAGCCAGTGGGGCAGGCCCGCGCAGCGGCTCGGCGAATCGGTGCGCGCCATCAAGGCGATATTCGATGCCTGGGAGGGCCGCAGCCGTCTGGACTTTCGAGGCGAGTTCTACACGCACACACTGATGGCCCCCAATTTCAACCCCGGTCCCAACCCATTCGGGCCGCCACCGGTGCTGATGGGCGCGCTGGGTCCGATCATGACGCGCGCGGCCGCCGAGGTCGCCGACGGATTGCTCGTGATGCCGTTCAACAGCGCACGCCATTTCAACGACCGGACCGTGCCCGCGATCACCGAGGGCCTGCGCCGGTCCGGTCGCGACGCCGGGCAGTTCGGTGTGATCGCGCAGGCGATGGTCGCCGTCGGCTCGTCCGAGCAGGAGCTCGCCGCTGCGGTGGACGGTGTCGCGAAGCTGATCGCGTTCTACGGGTCGACGCCCGCGTACCTGCCGGTGCTCGAGGTGCACGGATGGGATCACATCCAACCACGACTCAACATGCTGTCGAAGGAGGCCGACTTCGGCCGAATGCGCGAACTCGTCTCCGATGAAATGGTGGAAACCATTGGCGTGGTGGGAACTCCCGAAGAGTGTGCAGCGGAAATCGTCGACCGCTTCGGTGCCCATGCCGGTGATGTGTGCTGCTACTTCCCGGGGTACCGTCCCCGCCCCGAGAACATCGCCGCACTGGTGCGGGGATTGCATACGTGAACAGGCTGGATCGGCGCAAGATGGAGGTGCGCGACCGGATTCTCGGCGCGGCGTTCGAACTCTTTCTGGACCAAGGTGTTTCGGCGACGAAGATCGAAGACATCTGCGGGCGCGCCGACGTCGCCAACCGCACCTTTTTCAACCACTTCCCGACCCGGCAGGACATGATGCGCGCGCTCGCCGAGCGTCGCCTGCTCAACCTTCGCGACATCGTCTTCGACCGCGAAGACCAACCGATCCCGACCCGGCTGGTCGGGTTGTTCGACGACATCGCCGCTGCCCTCGTCGAGTCCAGCGAGACCTACCGCGAAGTCATCGGCGAGATGTTGGCCGCGTCGGGTTACGGCATCCAACGCGGATTCGCCTTGCACGACACATTTCTCGATCTCGTCAAGGACGGCGTGTCCCGTGGTGAGGTCGGCACCCGCCACGACGCCCAGACCCTCGCCGACATCATCGTCGGCGCGCTGACCGGCGGCATCGTCAACTCGACGGCGGACAAGACGTATTCACTCGAGACGGGCCTGCACGACCTCGCGGTGGCGCTGGCCGACCTGTTGGTAGGGGACGCCGGTGACACCCGAGCCTGACGACGCGCACGTCATCTATCTCCGTTCGTATGGCGATCGCGACCACCACGAGACGGTCGGCAGGGTGCTGGATGCGACCGGCGACATGATCCGCGAAATGCCGTATTCCGCCATCCCGACGCGATCGATCGCTGTACCTGGAACTCCTGCGGGACACCCCGCTGGTGGTCGACGTCGACCAGCCCACGAAGGCGCGGGTGACCGCGCAGTTCGACCGGTTGACGTCCCTGCTCGCCGACGAGCCCGCGATCGCGGCGTCGGAATGTGGTGACTTCGGTACTGCCGGAGGAGCATTGAGGTTTACGACCCCTGGTAGACCTTGCGATAACTGGACGGCGACATGCCTACCCCGCGGCGCAGGTGGTGACGCAGGTTGCCGCCGGATCCCAGCCCGGACCGCCGGGCCACCTCGTCGACGGATAGATCCTGGGACTCCAGCAGTTCCCGGGCGCGGTCGATACGCCTGTTGCGAATCCACACCCCGGGCGACTGGCCCGTCTCCTCGCGGAAGCGCCGGTTGAACGTCCGTGCACTCATCTTCGCGTGCCGGGCCAGCCGCTGCACCGTCAGTTCCTCATCGAGGTGGCGCAGCGCCCACTCGCGCGTCGCCGCCGTCGCATAGTGGTCAGGCGCAGGGACCTGCCGATCGATGAACTGCGCCTGGCCGCCCTCCCGCCACGGCGGCACCACGCAGTACCTGGCGACGGCGTTGGCGACCTGCGCCCCATGGTCGGACCGAATGATGTGCAGGCACAAGTCGATTCCCGCGGCGAGACCCGCCGATGTCAACACGTCACCGTCATCGACGAACAGCACGTTCTCGTCGACCAGCACCTCCGGGTACAGCCGGCGCATCGCATCGGCGAACTTCCAATGGGTGGTCGCGGGCCGGCCGTCCAGCAATCCCGCTGCGGCGAGCACGAAAGCGCCGGTGCAGATCGACACGAGGCGAGTGCCCGGCCGGATCCGGGCCAGCGCGGCCGCTGCCTGCGCATCGAGCACACCGTCGGTGCGGGCGGGCGGATAGCGCGTGCCGGGGATCACCACGGTGTCGGCCGTCGCGAGCGCGTCCGGCCCAGCGCCGGGCAGTAGGTCGAAGCCGGTCGTCGCCGCGACCGCCCCCGGCGCCACGCCGCACGTCACCACGTCGTAAAGCGGCGCTCCGTCGGCATCGGCGGCGCTGGAGAACAGCGTCGGCGCAATCGCGGCGTCGAATCCGACGACGGGCGGAAACAGCAGAACCGCGACGCGATGCATGGCGCCATTTTGGCATGTTTTTGACGAATGGTGGCGTTTATGCCACTGGCCGGGCCCTGCCCCGGTCGGCGACAGTGATCGGGTGACGCTCACCGCCGCAGGCACACGCACGCCCCGAACCCGGATCCACTGGGCCTGGGTGGTCGCCGCCGTCAGCTTCATCGCGATCCTGGGCGCGGCGGGCTTCCGTTCGGTTCCCGGCGTGATGATGAACCCGCTGCACCACGAGTTCGGCTGGTCGCACGGTGTGGTCGGGCTGGCGATGTCGGTGAACATGACGCTTTTCGGGCTGACGGCTCCGTTCGCGGCGGCGCTGATGGACCGCCTCGGCGTGCGCAGAGTGTTGGCCGCGGCCCTGGTGCTGATCGCGGCCGGTTCGGCGCTGAGTGTGACGATGACGGCCCGCTGGCAGCTCGTGTTGCTGTGGGGCGTGCTGGTCGGCGTCGGCACCGGTTCGATCTCGATGGGTTTCGTCGCGACCGTGGCGAACCGTTGGTTCGAGGCGCGTCGCGGACTGGTGACCGGCGTGCTGACAGCGGCCAGCGCGACCGGACAGCTGATCTTCCTGCCGGTCGTCGCGGAGGTGACCACCCGCCACGGCTGGCGCTGGGCGTCACTGATCGTGGCGGCCGCGGCTTTGAGCGTCGTTCCGCTGGTCGTCGTGTTCATGCGAAACCACCCACAGGACAAGGGCTTGACGCCGTACGGCGCTATCCCGGCCGGCCAGACCGCGACGGCGCCCGTCGCGGTGCCTGCCTCGACCTTCCGCGCGGCGTTCGACGGACTTCTTCTCGGCGTCCGGGTACCGGCGTTCTGGCTGCTGGCCGCGAGCTTCGCGATCTGCGGTATGACCACCAACGGGCTGATCGGCACGCACTTCATCCCCGCGGCCAACGACCACGGCATGCCGACCACCGTCGCGGCGGGACTGCTGGCCACCATCGGCATCCTCGACGTCGCGGGCACCGTGTTCTCCGGCTGGCTCACCGACCGCGTCGACCCTCGGTTGCTGCTGGTCGTCTACTACACCGGCCGAGGCGTTTCCCTGCTGCTGTTGCCCTCATTGCTCTCACCCCACGCCGAACCCAGCACCTGGGTCTTCATCGTCTTCTACGGGCTGGACTGGGTGGCCACCGTGCCGCCGACAATCGTGTTGTGCCGCAACTACTTCGGCACCCGCTCCCCCGTGGTGTTCGGCTGGGTGTTCGCATCGCATCAGCTCGGCGCGGCGGTCGCCGCGGCCGGGGCCGGTCAGCTAAGGGATTTGCAGGGCAATTACGACCTTGCGTTCTACCTGGCTTCGGGACTCTGCTTCGTCGCGGCGGTGCTGTGTGCGAATGTGCGCAAAGTGCAGGTCAGCACCGCTATTGCGGAATCCTGACGCGGTCGTCACTTTGGCATTGGCGCAGGTCTACCTCTAACATGCCATGCGACCTAACGAAGCCGAGGAGCCGAACGTGAAGACTCGTACCAGCAAGGCATTGGGCGCCGCCGCGGGCATCGCCGCGATCGCCGCATCGCTGCCCCTGGCGATCACCGCCTACGCCGACCCGGAGCCGGCCCCGGCGCCGACTACACCCACGACAACGTCGTCCATCCCGGAGGCGCCGATCCCCGATCCCCAGGGCTCCGGCTGCGACGCGTTCAAGAGTGCGCTGCCCAATTGGAAGAGCTTCTCCGATCAGCCGGTCGGCCAGGTGCTCAGCAGCATTCCGGACATCTCCACGTTCAACTCGTTGATCTCGGGTCAGGCCAATCCGGCCGTCAACATCATCTCGGTACTCGACAACGGTCCGTATGTGGTGTTCGCGCCCACCAACGCGGCGTTCGCCCAGATGGACCCCGCCCAACTCGAGGCCATCAAGGCCGATCCGGCGGCGCTGGCCAAGCTCGACTACTACCACGTCTTCCTCGGCCTGCTCGGCCCGGACGACGTGCACGGCCAGCGGCCGACGCAGCAGGGCGAAGAGATCAAGGTCACCGGCAAGGGTGGCGATATCAAGATCAACGACACCGCCAAGGTCGTCTGCGGCGGCATCCAGGCCGAAAACGCGCGGATCTACATGATCGACACGGTGCTCGACTCGTCGACCCCGCCGGAGCCGATCACCCCGACCTCTACGTCGTCCACCACGACCACGACGACCACCACGACGGAGGCACCCGCCCCCGCGCCCGCCCCGGCCGGCTAGGCGACAGTCGGGTCCCAGCGACCGGCGACGGCAACCGCCTCGTCGTCGCCGGGCCACGGCGGCATCGTCACACCGAGCGCCGCCAGTGGCGTCGAGCCGTGCGCGCGGAACTGAAAACGGGTGCCTACCGGAATGGTGAGGCAGTCGCCGGAAGTCACGTCGACGATCTCACCATCGCTGTCCGGCGACGCCAGCCACATCTGCCCCCGCCCGCCGAGGAAGAACCAGATTTCCTCGACTGTGCGGTGCGCCACGGCGATCGAGGTCTGCCCACCGGCGAGTTCGAAGTGCGCACAACTTCCGCGAGTGGTCGCCAGCAGCACCCGCACGTCGGAGCCGTCGGGCGCGGTGACGGTCGGCGCGGCGGGCAGCCGCATCGTTTCCCAGGTGTCAGAGGTCACCGCGGCAGGTTATTACCGCAGGCCAAGCGGTGGTAATACCTGTGTGACACAACACAATTCAGTTACGGAACGAGCAGCGTCACGCCGGCGGCAGTGCGCGTTTGCGGGGCAAACTCAAAGACCACGACGGCCCCGGCTCAAAGACCAAGGTCGCGCCCGATGATCTCTTTCATGATCTCGGTGGTGCCGCCGAAGATGGTCTGGATGCGTACGTCGACGTAGTCACGGGCGACCTTGTATTCGTTCATGTAGCCGTATCCACCGTGCAGCTGCACGCAGTTGTCGACCACCCGCTTGCCCAGCTCGGTGCACCACCATTTGGCCTTGGAGGCCTGTACGGCGGTCAGCTCGCCGTCCACCACGGCACGCAGGCACCGGTCGATGTACTGTTCGGCGATCTCGAGCTCGGTGTCCATTTCGGCCATCAGGAACCGGTTGTGCTGGAAGCTGCCGATCGGCTGTCCGAACGCTCTGCGGTCCTTGACGTATTGCAGGGTGTCCGTCCAGGTTTGGCGGGCGCCGGCGACGGCGGCGATCGCGATCGACAGCCGCTCTGAGGGCAGGTTGGACATCAGGTGATAGAAGCCCTTGCCCTCCTGGCCGAGCAGGTTCGCGCCGGGCACGCGCACGTTTTCGAAGTGCAGTTCTGCGGTGTCGGCGGCGTGCAGCCCCATCTTGTCGAGCTTGCGTCCGCGGCTGAACCCCGCCATGTCGCGCTCGACGACCAACAGCGAGAAGCCCTTGTGTCCGGCCTCGGGATCGGTCCGGGCGACGACGATCACCAGGTCGCTGTTGATACCGGTGGAGATGAACGTCTTGGAGCCGTTGACGATCCAGTCGCTGCCGTCGCGGACGGCCGACGTCTTGATACCGGCCAGGTCGCTGCCAGCACCCGGCTCGGTCATCGCGATCGCGCCGATGAGCTCGCCGCTGATGTAACCCGGCAGCCACCGCTGCTTCTGCTCGTCGGTGGCCAGCGACGCGAAATACGGGCCGACGATGTCGTTCTGCAGACTCAGGCCCGGGGTCGCGGAGCCGAATTTGGAGAATTCCTCCACGATGACCGCGTTGAACCGGAAGTCGTCGACTCCCCCGCCGCCGTACTCCTCCGGCATGTTGAAGCCGATGAGTCCGTATTTGCCTGCCGCCACGTATGATTCGCGGTCGACGAGCCGCTCGGCCTCCCACTTCTCGACGTGCGGCGCGCATTCCTTCTCGAGGAACTGCCTCGCCGTCTCCCGTAGCTGCTCGTGCTCGGGTTCGAATACCAGTCGCTTCATCGGAGTTCTCACTTTGCCTTCCAGACCGGCTGACGCTTCTCCGCGAATGCCAGCGGCCCTTCCTTGGCGTCCTCGGAACGAATCAGTGTCCCGATTTCACGCATGGTCCGTGCCCAGCCGGACTCGTCGGCCGTGATGACGCCGTCATCGACGCCCATGGCCACCCGCTTGCTCGCCCAGACCGCTAGCGGCGCATTGCAGGTGATCCGTTCGGTGAGCGCGAGGGCGGCGTCGACCGCGGTGCCGTCGGGCACAACCTGATTGATCATTCCCCACCTGAGCGCGTCGGCCGACGTCAGCGGCTCGCCGGTGAACAGCAACTCCATCGCGACCTTGCGCGGCAGGTGGTCGACGATGCGGAACGCGCCACCGGCAGCGGCGATCAGCCCTCGCTTGACCTCGGGAAGCCCGAACTTCGCCCGCTCCTCCGCGACGACGAGGTCGCTGGCCAGCGCCAACTCGGTGCCGCCACCGAAGGCGGTGCCATTGACCGCGGCGATGGTCGGCTTGTCGATGTAGTGGTGGACGTAGCCCGCGAAACCCCATTCCCTGTGGTCGGGGTGGAACAGGTTTTCTCGCCGCGAAATGGCCTTGAGATCGGCGCCCGCGCAGAAGGATTCGCCGGCGCCGGTGATCACCACGGCACGCACGTCGGGATCGTCCTGCGCCTCCTGCAGTGCATCGCCGACCGCGGTGCTGACCGCGCTGTTGACGGCGTTGCGTGCCTCGGGGCGGTTGATCGTGATGAGCAGGACGTTGCCCCGCCGCCCGGTGAGAGCGGCCGGGGCGGTCGCAGCGTCGGTCACAGCAGCTCGAGGATGGTGGCGTTGGCCTGGCCACCGCCCTCACACATGGTCTGCAGACCGTACTGAATTCCCTTGTCCCGCATGTGGTAGAGCATCGTGGTCATGATGCGGGCGCCGGAGCCGCCGAGCGGGTGGCCGAGCGCGATCGCGCCGCCGTTCGGGTTCAGCTTCTTCTCGTCGGCGCCGATGTCCTTCAGCCACGCCAGCGGTACCGGGGCGAACGCCTCGTTGACCTCGAAGACACCGATGTCCTGCAACTTCAGGCCCGACCGCTTCAGCGCCTTCTGCGTGGCGGGGATCGGAGCGGTGAGCATGATGACGGGATCGGCGCCGGCCAGGGTCGCGGTGTGCACCTTGGCGATCGGCTTGAGCCCCAACGACTTCGCCTTCTCCGCCGACATGAGCAGCAGCGCGGCCGAACCGTCCGAGATCTGCGAGGAGTTGCCGGCGTGGATCACGCCGTCCTCCTTGAACGCCGGCTTGAGCTGTCCCATCTTCTCGATGGTGGTGCCGCGCCGGATGCCCTCGTCCTTGAGCACCGGATTACCGTCCTGGTCCTTGATGGCCACGATCTGGTCGTCGAAGGCACCGGAATCCTGTGCGGCCGCCGCCTTGTCGTGCGAGCCCAGCGAGAACTCGTCCACCGCGGTGCGGTCGAAGCCCCACTGCTCGGCGATCATCTCGGCGCCGATGCCCTGGTTCGGCGTCCGGCTGTAGCGGTCGCGGAACGCCTCGGGATAGGGATGGCCGCCGTTGGCCAGCGATGCGCCCATCGGCGTGCGCGACATCGACTCGACGCCGCCGGCGACCACCACGTCGTAGTGCCCGGCCACGACACCGGCCGCGGCGAAGTGGATGGACTGCTGGCTGGACCCGCACTGGCGGTCCACGGTCACGCCCGGGACGCTCTCGGGCCAGCCGCGGCGAGCACCGCGGTGCGCGCCGATGTCGAGCGCCTGCTCGCCCGCCTGCATGACGCAGCCCCAGATGACGTCGTCGACGACGCGGGGTCGATGCCGGCGCGCTCGACCAGACCGTTGAGCACCTGTGCGGACAGTTCGGCGGGGTGCACGCCCGACAGACCGCCGTTGCGCTTGCCGACCGGCGACCGCACGGCCTCGACGATGACGGCTTCAGCCATGGGACTTACTCCTTCGAAGATGGTGGTGTTCCTTCGAACGTAAAGGAACAAGGTTTACTAGGTCAACCTACTGGTTGGTAGGAGCGTCACACGTCGCCGCGAGGCATCCCGCCGACCTGCCCACATGGTTTACTGAGTTGCACAGCTGGCAAAACCGGCCGGTGATCATTGTCCTGGGAGATGTCGTGGCTCGAAGCACACCGCTGGCGCCGATGATCGGTGCGGAGCGCCATGAGTGCCGAGTGCGCGCCGTCCGGTCTCCCAAGACCGCCGAGCTCGTCGCAGGCACGCTGCGCCGGATGGTGGTCGACGGCCAACTCAAGGACGGCGACTTCCTGCCCAACGAGGCCGAACTCATGGCCCACTTCGGCGTCAGCCGCCCGACGTTGCGGGAGGCGGTGCGGGTGCTGGAGTCCGAGCGCCTGGTCGAGGTGCGCCGCGGATCGCGCACCGGGGCGCGCGTGCGGGTGCCAGGACCCGAGATCGTGGCCCGCCCCGCCGGTCTGCTGCTCGAGTTGTCGGGCGCCACCATCGCCGACCTGATGACCGCGCGGTCGGGCATCGAACCGATGGCGGCGCGCCTGCTGGCGGAGTCAGGCACCCCGGCGGCATTCGACGAACTGGACGCTCTGCTCGCCGAGCACGTCCCGGCCGGGTGGCAGTCCGGACGGCTCGCCGAGGCGACCGGCGAGTTCCACCAGCGCATGGTGGAACTCTCGGGCAACACCACGCTGACGATCATCGCGGGCATGCTGCATGAGATCACCGTCAGACACACGGCCTTCGCGATGAAGGAACGCCGCCCGGTGTCGAAGGCGGATTACGACAAGCTGATGCGGTCCTATCGGCGGTTGATGCAGTTACTGCGGTCGGGCGACGGCGCTGCGGCAGAGGCACATTGGCGCAAGCACCTCGACACCGCGCGCGATCTGTTGTTGAAGGGTCTGGAGACCGTCAAGGTCCGCGACGTCGTGGGCTGATGTCGCGGCGGCCCCGCCGAGACTGCGGGGAGATCGCGCTATCGCGCTGAATCGCGATCTGTGCGCAGCCCCGACCCCTCGGTCCGGTCCACATAGACCGGCACGTCGTCGGCCCACGGCTGGCGGGTCACCATATCGGCCACTTTGACGTAGCCGCGTTTCGAATTCGCCGGTGGCGGCGTCGACGAGCCGGTACTGCTGGGTCTGCCGGTGGATCGGTTGGGCGTCGATCAGAACGATGCGCACCTCGCCGGGCTCGAAGTGACACCGCTCCTGCAGCGCGGCGATGAGTTGTTCGTTGTGCATGTGCCCGTCGCCGAAGTTCCAGCCGATCGCGGTGCTGCAGATTCGCTCGCCGTCGGTGAGCATGTAGTCGCTCTCGTCGTACCCGGCCATCGCACGGTGCGCGAGGGTGAACATCGCCCGGCCGTGAGTGTTGAAGGCGCGGAATGCATATCCCATGTAGAGATACATCTCCGCGGTTTCCCTGCTGCCGTAGAACCGTTCCATCTGGGCGGCGGGCATGCTCGCGATCGCGACGATGCCGTTGGCCGATCTTCTCTTCCGCCGACGGCTTGACGCACCACAGGCCGGTGTCCCAGTTGCCGGCGTAGTACCGCATGCCGGGCAGGAACGAGACCTTGCGCGGGAACATGTTTCCGATCACGACCGTGCCCGCGACGACGAGGAACAGCAGTACCGGCAGCGGTGTCGTCATATCGGTCAGCCCGATATCCGCGTGCCCGACGAACAGCGCCAGCACACAGAACATCATGAAGACGTTCCACTCCAGCGGCACCCCCATCGGGATCGCGGACAGGATGCCGAAGTGGAAGCAGATCATCACGAACGCGGCGATCGCCGTCACCCACCCGCCGTGGGAGAAGAACAGCACCAGGGGACCAGGCCCTCGATCGCCGTGCTGAAGTGCGCGAGCACCCGCGACAGCCGTCCCGGCCGCAAGTCGTCCGGGAAGTGCTCGAAGAACCTGCGCTTGATGAACCGCGGCCGGAACACCGGATTGTTGCTCATCATCGTCGAGATGACGAACGGGAAGTGCTTGTTGAGCTTGGAGGTCGCCGCGCCCAGCCAGATCACCAGGCACACCAGTTTGGCGGCGATGATCATGTCGACCCCGTAGCCGACGAAGAGGAACGCGACGGTGAACGAGGCGTAGACCTCGCCGCGGGCGGCCAGGAAGATCACCTTGTCGCGCAGCGCCGCCACGGCCAGGATGTCCGAGGATCGTCCAGATCTGCCACACCGGCAGCACGCCGACGGCGGTGCCCAGCGCCGGGGCCGGTCCGGTGCCGTCGGAGAACAGCGCCACCACCAGGATCACCAGCAGCGCCGCGTACAGCACCACGTCCACCGGCGTCCGTGCGGTGCCCTTGGTCAGCGGCACTCGGCCCGGCCAGGGCGGCAGCCGGATGGTTCCCGGCCGCAGCCAGTACAGGATCGAGCCCATCGGCGGGAAGAACCGGTTGTTCAGCGGGCCGAAGCCGCAGCCGAGACCGATGACCTCGAACAGCATCGTGTAGAGCACGACCTTCTGGAAGACGATCGGCTCGGCGTACCAGGACGCCACGGCGGTGAACCCGTCGATGCCCCTGGTGGTGAGCGCAATCAGCCAGCGCGACGAGGACGTAGAGCAGGATCTTGACGACGTAGAACAGGTGCAGAACCACCGGCGTGCCGAAGCCGACCTCGGCCCAGTGCCGGGCCATCGGGACCATTCTCTCGGCGCGGGTCCCCTTGCTCCATTCCGCGTAGTCGACGACTGGCGCGTCCTGCTTGAGAAAACCCATGCCGAAAGACTAGAACGTGTTCTAGCCGGGTGGATTCAGTTCGACCGAGCCGTCAGGCGTCGGCCTTGGCCGGTGGGCGCCAGAAGATGGCCAGCTGGCCGATGCCGCCGCCGAGACCCAGCACCACCGCGATCACCAGGCCCCACCAGCCGTGCAGGAGGTCGTAGAACCCCGTCGTGTGGAAGAGGAGGTAATCCAGGCTGAACTTGCCTGCCCCGATCGTGGCCACCACCACCGCGGTCACCGACAGCACCAGGTTGTACTCCCAGCCCTCCTTGACGATGAAGAAGCCGTTCGGCCGGTGCACCGTCCAGGCCGCCACGAACATCAGGGCGACGAAGCCCGCCGCAGGGATCGGCGTCAGCAACCCGACCGCCAGGCCGATACCCGCCGACATCTCGGTGGTGGCGGCGACCCGGGCGTGAAACATGCCCGGCTTCATCCCCATGCTGTCGAACCAGCCCGCGGTCCCGCCGAGGCCTCCCGGCCCGAAGAACTTGTTGTAGCCGTGTGCGGCCATCGTCAGACCCAGCACCACTCGAAGAATCAGCAGTCCGGTGTCGATAGCTGTGTGGTAGGCAGTCATGCAACAAAATCTAGGCCATGTGTTAAACGGCCGCCCACCCGCCGTCGACGCTGAGGATCGCGCCGTGGATGTTCGCGGCGTCATCGCTCGCCAGGAACACCACCGTGGCGGCGACCTCGGCCGGCGTGCTCATACGCCGTGACGGGATGCGCGCCAGCATGGGCGCCACATGGTCGCTGAACTCTGCCTGACGCTCCGTGGCGATGGGCCCGGGCGCCACCGCGTTGACCCGCACACCATGCGGGCCGTATTCGTCGGCCCAGGACTGGGTGAACGAATGAATGGTTGCCTTGGTCGCGGAGTAGATTGCCGAACCGGCGCTGCCCCGCAGGCCGGTGTTCGAGCCGACGTTGACGATCGCGCCGCTGCCGCGCTCGGCCATGGCCGGGGCGATGGCACCGGTCAGCAGGAACGGACCGAACACATTCACGGCGAACGCATCGTGCAGTACCCGCTCAGAGATATCGCCGGTCGGGGCCGGCATCAGCAACATGGCCGCGTTGTTGACCAGGATGTCGACCTGTCCGCCCGCGGCGTCGGAGGCGCGCTCGGCGAGGCGGCGCACCTCGTCCTCCCCCGCGCCGAGGTCGGCGGCGACGAACTCGGCCCTGCCGCCGCGCGCACGGATGCCGGCGACGACCGCGTCGCCGCGCGATTTGTCGCGGCCGCTGACGACGACGAACGCCCCACTGTCGGCGAGGGCTGGGGCGATGGCCGCCCCGAGGCCTCCGGTGGAGCCGGTGACAAGTGCTGTGCGGCCGTGCAGCCGCGTACTGTTTGGACTCATGAGTCCACATGCTGCGCCTACCAAAATGGACTTGCAAGTCCAGAATTTGACGGCCGGTCTCACCCGCAAGGGGCGCGCCACCCGGCAGCGCATCATCGAAGGCGCGGCGGCCGAGATCCGCGAGCGCGGCCTCGCCGTCGCCACCCTCGACGACATCATGGCGCGCACGAGTACGTCCAAGAGTCAGTTGTTCCACTACTTCCCCGACGGCAAGGAGCAACTGCTGCTGGCCGTCGCCGAGCATGAGGCCCAGACGGTCCTCGACGACCAACAGCCGCACCTGGGCGCGCTGACCTCGTGGGCGGCGTGGCAGCGGTGGCGCGACGCCGTGGTCGACCGGTATCGCCGCCAAGGGCAGCACTGCCCACTCGCGGTGCTCATGTCGGAGATCGGCCGCAGCACACCTGGCGCACAGGCGGTCACGTCGGCCCTGATGACCAAGTGGCACAACGAGATCACCGCGGGGGTGCGGCACATGCAGGACCAGGGCAAGGTCGCGAATCGACTCGACGCGGAACGGTTCGCCGCCGCACTGCTCGCCGGCATCCAGGGCGGCGTCGGCATCATGCTCGTCACCGGCGACCTCAGTTTCCTCGAGTCGGCGCTGGACGTCGGCATCGAGTCCCTGCGCGCGGCATAAGTGGAGGCATGATCTCCGCAGCGACATCGTCGCTAGCCCAGCGCGTCGTCCAGCCGCGCCACGTACGCGTCGACGTCGCCGATCGCCGACTCGGCCGCGTGCACACTGACCGTGATGGTGTTGCCGATGCCGCACACCGCGTGCGTCAGGCCCATCATCGGCGACAGCCCGGGGAAGGCGGACGCCACTACCACCGGTGCGCCGCCGAAGCTGAAGTCCGCGGCGCCGCAGTTCACGCTGGAGACGACGGTGTTGCCGGTCACCATTCCCACACGGATATCTGGATCGAATCGGTCCATGCCCCAACGCAACAACGGCGCCGGGGTGGCCGCGAAGGCCAAGTCTGCTGCGCGCATTGCGGGGTGGGCGGCCCGACGGCGTCGCGCGTCGACATCGGCAGCAATCCGGTCGGCGCGATCCCGCTCGGCGAGCTCGGGATAGAGGCCGACGCCGACATTGCCGAAGTGGTTGTAGGCCAGGCGTGGCGGCGGCTTGGCCATCGGCACCTCGGCGCCGAGGAACGACGGGTCGTCGCCAAGGTGCGCAGATGCCCGGCGAGCGCGATGGACACCGACGACAGGACGGCGACCGTCACCGTGTGGCCGGCCAGATCGGAGCGCCTTCGCGCCACAGTCCGCAGGTGTCGCGGGCCCGCCGGGCGCGTATTGGTCCGCAGCAGCGGACGCAGGTCGGCCGGCGGCGGAACCACTCCCGCGTCGGTGTCGTCGATCATCCGGCGATGCGCTCGAGCCGCACGAAACCCCAAGAGCGGCAGTGTGAAAACCCCGGGCGACGAGGCATCGATCCCGCGGACCACGGCACCGGCGCGGCCGAACATCTGCGCCGCCGGCGCCGAGGTTCGGCCGCCGCCGCCGAGCGCGTGCGAGATCTGCAACACCGCAACCGTCCCTGGGCCGAACACTCCGGGCACCCCCTCGATGTCGGTGAACACATGCATTCGCCACGCCGCCGCCCGCGCCTCCAGCGGGTCAGCGGTGGCTGCACTCACCGCGCCAGACATGCCGCCCAGGTGCGATCCCGGAGGTCGTGCACGACGAACTGCGAGCGGTCGACGTCGCGGCGCACCCACGCGGGATACGCCAGGCGGCCGCCATCATCGACGCGCACCATCAGGTCGGCACAGCCGCGCGCACGCGCCGCGAGCTGTTCCAGTGTCTGTTCCAGGTCGGCCGGCGCACCCGCGAAGGCATACAGCAAGACGGTGTCGTTGGGGATCTTGGCCGACATCCAATACGTTTGCGCATCGACCGCCGTTAAGCGGCGCACCGTCATCGTCTCAGGCTAGGCTCTTCAGCCATGCTTCCGCCCCCGAGTGACAGCGGCGCCGCGGTCATCACCGGCGCATCCTCGGGTATCGGTGAACAGATCGCGCGTGAATTGGCGCGCCGCGGTTACCGATTGGTGCTCGTCGCCCGCCGGGCCGACAAGCTACCGAAGTGGCCGAGACGCTGGGCGGCCGCGCACACGTGATTCCGATCGATCTGGCCAAGCCTGCCGACCGCGCCATGCTGCCCCACGAGGTCGCCGCACTCGGACTGGTCACCGACATCCTGGTGAACAACGCGGGTCTGGCCACGGTGGGGCCGGTCGCGCGAATCCGACCCGGAAGCCGAACTCAACGTCGTCCAGGTCGACGTCGCCGCGGTCCTCGACCTGTGTTGCCGGTTCCTGCCGGGCATGGTTGCGCGGGGCCGCGGGGCGGTCCTCAACGTCGCGACGGTCGGAGCGTTCGGGCCGGTTCCCGGGCAGGCGTCCTACGGCGCGGCCAAGGCCTTCGTGATGTCGTACACCCAGGCCATGCGAGAAGAACTGCGCGGCACCGGCGTCACCGCCGCCACGCTGTGTCCCGGACCGGTACGCACCGGCTTCGGGGAGGCCGCGGGCATACCCGACGAGGTAGCCGAGAAGTCCCTGCCGAAGTTCCTGTGGGAGGAGGCCGACACGGTGGCCAGGGCCGCAATCGACGGCCTGGCTGCGGGCCGGGCCGTCATCGTCCCCGGTATCGCCAACCGCGTGGCATCCGTGCTCTATCAACATGCGCCGCGGAAGTTGTTGCTGCCGCTGATCGCGCGTAATCATCCCGGACTGAAGAAGTCTTAACGGGCCGCGCCGACGAAGTCGATGATGTGGCGTGCGACGACGGCGGGCTGTTCGAGTTGGAGGAAGTGCCCCGCATTTTCGACCAGCGCGGTGGTGCTGCCCTCAGGCAGCACCCGTTCGATCCACGGGGTGTAATCCTCGGAGCAGCCGTCGTCGGTGCCGTGCAGATACAGCGTGGACAGCCGCAGCGCGGACATCGAATACTCGCTGCAGTTCGGCGTATTGCGCAGGCGGGCGTCCGCCGCGCAGGGCGGCGCGGTAGTAGCCGAGCGCGGCGCGCCACCGGTCGGGGGCGCCGATCGCGGCATCGACATGCCGCAGGTCCTCGTCGGCGCGGTAGCCGGGCGACCACTGCCGCCACAGCCGCGGTGTCACCCACGATGCCGAACGTTCTGGCAGCCAGGGTAATTGGAAGTACAGGAGTACCAGCTGTGAAGCAGCTGACGCGGCAGCTTCGCGGCCAGCCGCCGGGAGTCGGGAACCCGCCCCAGCGGACGGAAGGCCGAACAGCGGTACCGACATGATGACCGATCTGGCGAAGGGCTCTCCGGCGCGGCGGTCAGACCGGCTCCCGCGATCGCGCCCCAGTCGTGGCCGATCAGGACATCGCGGCCCGTGGGTCCGGCCGCATCCAGCACACGCAGCGCATCGTCCATGAGCGCGCCGACGTGATAGCTGCCATCCTTCGGCAGCGACGACGGTGCATACCCACGCAAGAACGGCGCGACCACCCGCCACCCGGCATCGGCGAGCATGGGCGCGACCTTGCGCCACGTCCGAGGCCGTGTCGGGGAAACCGTGCAGGCACAAGGCAATCGGCGCGTCCACGTCATCCGGCGGTCCCCACGTCAGGGCGCGCAGATGCACATCAGGCGTGGCGACGTCGAGCCAGGCCGGCTTCGCCGACCACCTAGACCGGATCGAATTTGGAGATCAGCCACCGGCCGTCGACCTTGTCCAATGTCACGCGCACGCTGGACGCGGTGTCGGTCGGTGCGTCCTGCGCCGACGATGACGGTCTGGTTGACGAACACCAGAACCACCGCGTGATTCGGGCTCGCCGACACCGACGCGGCGGCGGGCACCGATGCGACCGCCGAGATCTGCTTCTCCTTGGCGCCGGGGATCACCACGTCGTTCGTCAGCGAGGTGTACTGCTCCCGGAAATCGCCGGTCAGCAGGTCACGTGCTCGCGCCGAGCTGCTTCTCGACGGTTTCGGGCTTGTAGGACAGCAGCGCGATCGTGCTGTCCTTGGCCGCCTGCACCGACTCGGTGCGCGGCGCGATCGTCGGCTTCGCCGCGACCGAATTGTCCTGCCATTTGAGGAATCCCGCACCCAGCGCCAGCAGCAGCGCAAGCGCGGGCAGCACCGCCGAAGGCCAGCACCCGCGACCAGCTGACGCTGCGCTTGGCCTTCTTCGGGTTCGACCGGCGGCCGCGGCGTCCTCGTCGGCGTCGGCTCGTCGGCGTTCGTCGGTCGCTCGTCGGCCTGCTCGGCCGCGTCGTCGGCGTCTTGTTCAGCTCGGCCCGTTCGGTATCGGCATCGGCGGCACGGCTGTCTCTTTCACGGTCGTCGGTCTGTCGGTCTTCTGCTTCGGTCACGGAACGAACTCCACGTTGGACACCTTGGCCTCGTCGCCGACCTTCTCCACCGATGATCCGCATCCGCCAGGCGCGCGGTTCCTGTTCGGGCGCACCGGCATTGGACGTCTTGACGGTCACCGCGACAAGCACCTGGGCCTCGTCGTCCGACTCGGACTCCAGGCCCGCCTCGGTGATGGTGCCGACGGACTTCGACTGCGCCTGCTTGACGACCTCGATGAACGGCTGCGCACGCTTCTGGAAGTCGTCGTAGAACGTGCCGGTCGCCGAGTCGAGGATGCGCTGCACGTCGGTGTCGGCCTGCTGCCAGTCGATCGTGGTCAGATTCAGCGCACCCTGCCGGCCGACCTGAAGGAACAGCTTGCGCTGCTGCGTCGGCCTTATGCGATTCATAGGCGCGGTAGCCGAGCCAGCCGGCCAGCCCGGCCAGCGCCAGCACCACCACGAGCCCGGCGATCGTCGCCAGCCTCACATGCGACATCGGCCGGCTTGGGCGCCGCTCGTCCACGGCTCGTCGGTCACGTCCTCGTGTCGTCGGCGCGTCTCGTCGTCGTCCGTCGCGACGTCGATCGCGTTGGACGCGTCGGCCTCGGTCTGCCTCGGACTCGTCGGCTTTGGCGGCGGTCGAGTCGCTCAGTTCCCCTTCGGGGGCAGCAGCATCGTCTGCCATGTTTGCTCCTCTGTGGCACTGCGGGCCAGGTTGGCTTGTGTGTACACACGCCCGTCCGGTCCAACGTACGTGCCGTTCGCCGGGTCGTATTCGGCGGCCGCGATCGGCGGCGGCGCCGGACCCGGCGGCGGAGCCGCTTCCGCAGGTGGCGAGCCCGGCGGCAACTGCGGAACGGCCTGTCCCGACAGGGTCGCGTTCGGGTCGCCCTTCCAGTTGTAGCCGTCGTTCAGTGGCACGTAATTCTCGTTGCTCTCGCACATCTTCGACTGTCGGCGCGCGTTTGCCCGGCACCGTCATCGCAGGGCATGTTGCGCGCACCGCGCACGTTGAACGGCGCGTCCTGCGGGACGCGGCAGTACAGGTCACCCGCCGGCCGGTCCGGATAGTCCTCGAGCTCGGCGGCCCGCTGCTGCTGGGGCGGCAGGAACCCGGTGGTGCATGGCGGCGGCAGGTTGAGGTTCAGGTTGAAGTCCAGGTAATCGCCCTTGTAGTCCTGCTTGGTGTTCCGCTTGGCCACGCCGATCGCCTGGGTGGTGGCGGTGCCCTGCGGCAGCAGCACGAGCAGCTGCTCGAGGCTCGGCTGGTAGGTGACGGCGACCTCGCCGATGCTGACCAGGTTCGCCAGCACGATCGGCAGCGTGGGCTGCAGCCGGTCGAACAGCGCCCGCACCTCGTCGGCGGCGCCGGGACCCTTCTGCAGGATGCCGGACACGGCGGCGTCCTGCGTCTGCAATTGATCGGTGATGGTGGCCAGATTCGACGCCCACGCCTGGATCGAGCCCGCGGTGTCGGTCTGGGTGTCCAGCACCGGCTTCGACTGGTCGATCAGGGTGGTCAGCGGATCGAGGTTCTTGCGCGCATCGATGGCGAGCGCGGTGCCGCCCTTCACCAGCCGGCGAAGCTCCGGCCCGAGTCCGCCGACACGCGATATAGGCCTCGTCGATGGCCGTCTTGCAGGTTGTCGCGCGGAATCGCCGCCAGGCCGCGGTTGGTGGCGTCCAGGACCGTGTTGACATCGGTCGGCACCCTGGCCCGGTCCTGCGGGATCACGTCGCCGTCCTTCAGCATCGGGCCCGTTGCCGCTGCGCGGCAGCAGCGCGACGTACTGCTCACCGACCGCGGACTGCGCTGTGCACCTCGGCTTCCAGGTCGGCGGGGATCTTGATGCCCGAGTTCAGCGACAGTTCCGCCTCGACCCCGGTATCGGTCAGGCTCGACGCTCTTCGACCATGCCGACCTGGGTGCCGCGGTAGGTGACGTTGCTGCGCGGGTACAGCCCGCCCGTTTCGGGCAGCTCCAGGGTCACCCGGTACTGCCCGACGCCGAACATCGCGTCGGCAGCCGCATGTACCCGAAGACCATGATCCCGAGCGCCACGACCGCCAGCAGGCTGAAGATCAGCCATCTGGATGACGATCCGCCTGGTCAATCGCATGTCATGGCCCCTGATCCCAGTGGTACGGCACGAGCAACGGGTTGCCGCGGGTTGCGAACGCTGCCGGTGTACGGGCTGGGCAGCTGGCCGATGGTGCGGCCCCACTGCAGCTCCAGCCAGGTCAGATCGCACTCCCACCGGGTTCCGGTGAAGAATCCGGGTCGATCCGGCTCAATGTCAGGTCGACGATCAGCGTCAGGTTGGCGTAGTCGCCGCGCATCCAGTTGGTGAGCGTCTCCTTCGGGAACGGGAAGGTCGGGCAGGAAGCTCAGCGCGCGGGTCAGCGCCGGACCGGCGTTGGCCAGTGATTCCAGCACCGGGCCGAGATCCTTGAGCTCCTGGACCAGCGCTTCCTTGGTCTGGTTGACCGAGTCGGCGGCCAGCGCGCTGAACTTGCCCAGCTGGGCGAGCGCCTCGGCGAGGTTGTCACGCTGATCCTTGAGCACCGCCAGCGCATCCGGGATGGTCTTCAATGCCTTGTCCACCACCGGCTTCTGCGCGGCGAACTGACCGACCAGATTGTTCAGGCTCTCGTTGGCGGCGATGATGTCGTCCTTTTGGTCGTTGACGTAGCCGATGAACATGTCGAGCTGCTCGATCAGGCTGCGCAGGTCGGCCTCGCGGCCGGCGAAGGCGGTGCTGAACGCCTCGGTGATGTCCTGGACCTTGTCGATGCCACCGCCGTTGAGCAGCAGCGAGATCGCGGCCAACGTCTGCTCGGTGCTCGGGTACTGCTCCCGCGACGCCAGCGGGATCAGCGAACCTTCGTGCAGCCTGCCTTCGGGCGCCTGTCCGTCGGCGGCGCCACTTCGATGTGCAGCGAGCCCAGCAGGCTGGTCTGGCCGAGCTTGGCCGTCGCGTTCGCGGGCAGCTCGACATTGCCGTTGAGCTTCATGTGACCAGCGCGTGCCAGCCCTGCCGCTCGATCTTGGTCACGTTGCCGACCGTGACGTCGTCGACCCGCACCCGGGAGTTCGGTTCGACGTTGAGCAACGACCGGAACCAAGAGGTACGCACAAC
>CAVOUV010000026.1:0-63532 GCA_963699655.1 uncultured Actinomycetota bacterium | reverse complement strand
AATTGAAGCGGGCGCTGAAGGTCTCACACAGCACCACCGACAAAGACCTCGCGATCCTGAAGGCGTTCTTCAACTGGTGCATCGCGCATCGACTCGCGGCGTCGAATCCGGTGCGACGCGTGAAACTGTTCCACGACGACAACTCGCGCCTTCGGTATCTGACGCGCGAGGAGTACGACCGGCTAATCGAGTCGGTGCGTACGCTTAAGCCCGCGCCAACCGCCGTCCCCGTACCTCGAGGAAAAGATCGTCCTGGCGGCGCACACGGGCCTGCGCCGCGGCAGCCTCTTCAATCTGCTGTGGGAGCAAATCGATTTCGCCAACAGCGTGATGGGGATCCCAAGGACGAAGAGCGGTCGCCCGCTCTCGGTACCGCTCAACGCTACCGCCAGGAGCACGCTCGAGACTCTTTCGAGCGCGTCAGCCCGAGGTCGCAGTATGTCTTTCCCCACTAGCTCGGAAGGAACGCCGGCGAACCGGTGCATGACATCAAGAACGGCTTCCACGCAGCACTGGAGCTCGCTGATATCGATGGCTTCACCTGGCACGACCTGCGGCACACGTTCGCGTCGTGGCTGATGATGCGTGGTGCATCCTTTCGCAGCGTCGCTGAGCTCCTCGGCCATCAGTCGACTGAAGATGACGATGCGCTACGCGCACTTGTCGTCGGCGTTCCTGTCGGCCGAAGTCAGCCTGCTGGATCCGCCGATGCCGGTCCGGCTGAACCGGCACTACGACTGACGGAGCGGCCAAGAAAAGCAAAAGGGCAAGAAAAGGGCAAAGTGCTCCGAAGCGGCAGATCAGCGCCGAGCGAAAGTGCCAGATTTTGTCAAGAGAATTGGCTCCTCAGGCTGGATTCGAACCAGCAACCCTCCGGTTAACAGCCGGATGCTCTACCGTTGAGCTACTGAGGAACACGGAGCGCGGAACCGCTCGTTCGAGTGACGGCGTGGCCGCCGTCAGGAGAAACCCCAAGTTTAACGGATTGCCCGAACCTCGCGCAACCGGCGGGACCGAAACCCACGGCCGGCGCGGTCCGTTCGCGGCCGGCCGCGACCCGACTCACCCGATGACGTCCCCCGCATGCTCCTGTCGATCGTCGCCGGCGCCATCCTCTTCTTCACTTATCTCGTCCTGGCCCTCGGCCGCGCACCCTTCCTGAAAATCGACCGCACGGGCGCCGCCATCGTCGGCGCGGCGCTGATGATCGCCACCGGCGTCATCTCGCTCGACGATGCCTACAGGCATATCGACTTCCGCACCCTGGTGCTGCTCTTCGGCATGATGGTGCTCATCGCGCACCTGCGCATGGCGCGATTCTTCAGCGCCACGGCGCAGTTGATCGGCAACCACATGCACCACCCCGCGCTGCTGCTGGTCGCGGTCGTCTTCGCCAGCGGCATCCTCTCGGCGCTCTTCGTCAACGACACGATCTGCCTGGTCTTCACGCCCGTCCTCATCGAGCTGGCGCGCGCGCGCGGACACCGGCCGCTGCCCTACCTGCTGGCGCTGGTCACGGGCGCCAACATCGGCAGCGTCGCCACGATCACCGGCAACCCGCAGAACATGCTCATCGCGAGCCTGTCGCACATCCGCTACGGCCCGTTCCTGGCGGCGCTCGGACCGGTCGCGCTCTTCGGACTGGCGCTCGACGCTCTCGTCCTGACGTTGATGTTCCGGCACGACCTCCGCCCCGGCCCGCTCGAGTCCGCCGGCCCGCCAGCCACGCCCGATGCACCGCGGATGATGATCAAAGGGCTGCTCGTCACGGCCGTTCGTGCTCGCCGGCTTTCTCCTCGGCATGGACCCGGCGATCGTCGCCGCCGTCGCCGCAGCGGCGCTCCTCATCACCCGCCGCGTCAACCCGCAGAAGATTTACCGGCAGATCGACTGGGATCTGCTCGTCCTGTTCATCGGCCTCTTCGTCGTGATTGGCGGCGTCGAGCGGCATCGGCCTGGCCCAGCGGCTCTTCGACCTGCTGGCGCCAATCGGGCTCGCACACGATCGCCGGCCTCAGCGTCGTCACGACCGTTGTCGTCGAACGTCATCAGCAACGTGCCCGCGGTGATGCTGCTGTCGCGACTCGTCCCGCAGCTGCCCGATCCGCGAACGTCGTGGCTGACGCTCGCCATGTCGAGCACGCTCGCCGGCAACCTGACGCTCGTCGGCTCGATCGCCAACCTGATCGTCCTCGAGGGCGCGCGGCGCCACGGCGTGGAGATCTCGTTCTGGCAGTACTGCAAGGTCGGCGTGCCGGTGACGCTGCTGACGCTGCTCTTCGGAGTGTGGTGGCTGACCTGACGAGTGTCAGGGTGTGCGGCTGCGGTCTTCCAGCCTGAATCGGCTTGGCAAGCACGCGAACGCGCAGCAGCCGTGCCCTTCGCGAGCCGCCGGAGTACGAGTCACGATCCGGCCCTGACCGAGCCTCATCACCTGAGCACACATACCTATGAACCCAGCGTTCTGGCGTAAATGGCACCGGTGGATCGCATTTCCCGCGGCCCTCTTCCTCCTCTTTGCGGCGATCACCGGCGTGATCACGGCGATGACGGAGTTCTTTGGCGAAGCGGAAGCGCTCCGCGAGGCGACGCGGGACATCGTCAGCCCGGTCAGGACCGATTCGGCAGCGGGCGCGTGGCAGCAGCCGCTCGAGCGCGCGATGGCGCGCGCGGCGGCGGAGGCGCCCGGCGCGCCGATCGACAGGATCCAGATCCAGTTCAAGGGACCACAGCCAACAGTTGACGTCTTTCTCGGCAAGCCCGGCGGCGGTGAAGATCGACGGCTGGTATTCGACGCCGAGCAACGGCGCGCTCCTGCGCACCGACACTACGTCGACAAGCCGCTCATCCACCGCATCCATAGCGGCGAAGCGTTCGGCGACGGCGGGCTGGTCTTCGCGATGTTGTGGGGCACGACGCTCGCGTTCCTCACCGTCTCGGGCTTCATCATCTATCTGACGATGCGGCGGAAGAACCGACCGGCCTTCAGCGGGTGTTCTGGTAGCAGCCGCAGGCTCGGCCGCTGACGGCCAGCGTGAAGCCTGCTCCGAGCGCCCTGCGGACGTCTATAATGTGCGCGTGAAAAACAACACTTCGTCAGACTGCGCTGCAATGTGTCTGCGCTCGGCCTCGCTGTCGTTCGCTCGCGACCTTCGCGCGGCTGCTCGTCATCGTGCAGCCGAGCAGCTCGCACAGCCGCCGGCAGCCGCGCCGCCGGCGCCGCGCGGCGAGCGCCGCTCCGGCCGCAGCCCGGCCCCGACGGCAGCGCGCCGCCGGAGCAGCGCCGACAGCAGCGACAGGCCGCAAGCCGCGGAACCGGCCGACGCCCGCCGCCCAGCTCCGCCGCCGCCTCCGCGCCGCCTCCGCCGCCGCGCACCTACACGCTCGAAGAAGGTCGGGCGATCTCCGGTCTACACAACCGTGACACTCTCGACGAAGACCAACCAGTCCGGGAGAGAAGTTCACGGCCACGCTGGCCGAGCCCATCGTGGACGGCGACTGGGTGATCGCAAAGAAGGGCGCGCCGTCGAGGGCGTCGTCGTCGACGTCCGATCCCGGCGGCAAAGTGAAGGACGTCGCCGTCGATCGCCGTCACGCTCGACTCGCTGACGCTGGCCGACGGCACGAACGGTGCGGCTGTCGACGTCGCATTTCACGCGTCAGGCGAAGTCCACCAAGGGCAAGGATGCCAAGAAGATCGGCATCGGCGCCGGAGTCGGCGCCGCGATCGGGGCGATCGCCGGCGGCGGCAAGGGTGCCGCGATCGGCGCCGGCGTGGGCGGCGGTGCGGGCACCGGCGCCGTGCTCGCCACCCACGGCGATCCGGCCGTCATCGGCGCCGAATCGCGCCTGAGCTTCACGCTTCGAGAGCCAGTCACGATCACCGAGCAGCCGCGAACGCTGATCTCATCCGGCGCTGTCAGTCCTCGATTCGATCTCCTCCTCGTCGTCGTCCACGGACGAGCCTCGGGTGGGCGCTTTCTTGCTTACGGATACGCGACAGCAAGAAGGACGTCCGTTCGAAGTGTACGAATCGAGGAGAAAGACCGTGGCCGTAACAGCTTCTCGATTTTCAGGTTCCAGGTCAGCGATCCCGATGGGACGCAATACACCGCTCGCGCGGTAGCCACCGAAATACCAGGTGGCAACATGGCAGGGGTGGATTGAATTCATCACCTGTTGAGCGGCAGGCCGAGCACTGCGGACGCCGCGCGAAACCACCCAACCCAACCGTACCGATGTCGAGTATTGGGCAACAGGCTTGACGCCTGTCTATCTGGAAGGGGCGTTGGCTCGCGCCACCAGGCCGACGCGAGCGCCGCAGCCGGTGATGGCCACCGTGCCGGCTTTTGATGAGCCCGCGCCACGTGCGGTGCCCCTTCCAAGCGACCAGCCGGCGAGCGTGCTCGATCCATTCTCGGTGTATCGAAAGAGCGAAGAGCTGCTCAGGCGTCAGCTCCTCGCGCTTTCGGGATGGCACCTCGTCAACATCATCGTCGACTACCGAGTTGAGCGACGAGGATCGTGCGACGCTCGAACGATTGCCGGAAGCCGGCGCTCGTCGAGATCATCGTCGCCGGCGTGCGACGCGGGGGCGAGTAGGCGTCAGCGGGCTTCCGCTTCGAGCTCGATCTGCAGGCTGCCGCGGAGCGCGTTCGAGATCGGGCACTTGCTCTCGGCTTCCTTTGCGACCTCGGCGAACTGCGCTTTCTCGATTCCCTGCAGTCCCTCGGCCACGACCTTCAGCTTCGACGTCGTCAGCTTGATCCCGGCGTCGCTCTTGTCGGCGACGATGGTGGCGGTGACGTGCGTGTTCGCAATCGATCCGCCCTTTCGGCCGACCGTCGCGTTGAGCGCCATGGCATAGCACGAAGCGTGAGCGGCGGCCACCAGCTCCTCCGGGACTCGTCTGCCCTGCCGGCTCGCCGATGCGCGACGGGAACGACACCGGGAGCGTGAACGCCCCGCTGCCGGCCTTTGCCTGCCCCTTGCCTTCCATGATCGAACCAGCCCAGTCGACGGTTACGCTACGCGAGAAACCGGCCATGTGTATCAGTCTCCAGTCGTTAGTCTTCAGTCTTGAGTCGTCAGACGTAGTCGGCAGTCCAGTCGTCAGTCTGAGTCATCGGTCGTCAGTCGCGAACCCGATCCCGAAACCCTGCTCCGACCGATCACTTCTTCCCTTTCGACGTGATACCGAGCTGGACGATGACGCCCACCAGTCCGAGCACGAGCCACGCGACGATGACCCAGCGTTCGCCCGGGGCGGGATTCATCGGGTACGCCAGCCACACGTTGTTGCGCGCGGCGGCCTCCACTGCCATTTATCGCCCATGAGCGCGAGCGCGCCGACAATCACGGTCCAGGCGCCGCCAAAACCCGTTGCGGTGATGATGACGTAACGCTGCAGCGCCAGCGCGGCCAACGCACCGGCAATCGCAAACAGGATCACGATGACGATGTGCGGCTCGCGGCCGAGGCTCGCCCAGATGAGATTCACCACCAGCGCGCCGACGCCGGCACCGATGAGCGCCACGCCGACGAAGTACGCAGCGACGAGGATCAGCGCGCCGACGATGCCGCCGACGATAGCGGCGCCGATCATCCACAGGGTCTGATCGGTCCCCATCACCGAGCTCGTAAGCAGCGCCCCGATGACGAAGCCGAAAAAGCCGAGCACGACCCGGAAAACGCGGTAGCCGGCAAAGCAGGACACCAGACCGCCAACGATCAGAATGATCGCTGCAGGCGTCTGGAATGACGCGGGAAGCATAGCCGCCGATTATATGATGACGGCGTGCCCCCACAGTCAGGGCGACTTGGCCCGAGCGCCACGGCGCGCGAACGTCACCGGCATCGTCGCAAGCGCGCTCGGACTGGTCGCTGTTTGCCTGGTTCGTGCGCCAGGTCGGCCCGGCGGAGGTCTGGAACGGGCTGCGTCAGGTCGGCTGGGGGTTTGTCGTCATCATCGCGATCGCCGGCCTGCGCTTCGCGATGCGCGCCACGGCGTGGACGCTCTGCCTGGAGCCGCCCCATCGCCTGCCGTTTACGGCCGCATTTGCCGCCGTTGTCGCCGGGGACGCGGTCGGAAACCTGACGCCGCTGGGGCTTTTTGCCAGCGAGCCGGCCAAGGCGGCCTACGTCGCGACCGCGTGCCGCTCGGACCCGCGGCTGACCGCGCTGGCGATCGAAAACATCCTTTACACGCTGTCGGCCGCGGCGATGATCGCGCTCTCGACCGCTGCGCTGCTCGCTGACGTTCGACCTGCCCGGCGGCGTGCGCCGCGCCGCATGGCTGTCGCTCGTCGCCATCAGCATCGGGTTCGTGGTCACCGCTTTGCTGCTCTGGCGCCAGCCGGCGCTCGTACGCCGCGCCCTGTCACATGTCGTGCCCAGGACGTCGCGGCTGCAGGATCGCGTCGGCCAGCTGCACGCGCTCGAGGAGCAGATCTACACGTTCGCGGTCAGACGCCGCAGCGTCCTCCTGCCGATCGTGGCTGCCGAAGCCATGTTTCATGCCCTCGGCGTCCTCGAAGTTCACGTGACGTGGTGGCTGATTCAGGGAGCGGCACCGCTCCTCCTGACGTCGTTCATCTTCGAAGGCGCCAACCGGCTCGTGCAGGTGCTCTTCAGGTTCGTGCCGCTCAGAACCGGCGTCGACGAGCTCACAACCGGCGGCTTCACGCAGATGCTCGGCTTCGGCGCCGCGCTCGGCACGACGATGGCGATCGTCAGGAAGATCAGGTATGGCGACACGCACCTCGCCGGCGGCCCGGTTGCGGTTGTCGGTCAGGCATTCGATCAGCACCGCGACACCGTTGGGTCCGTAACCCTCGTAGGTGATGGTCTGCCAGTCGGCGCCGCCGGCTTCCTCACCGGCGCCACGCTTGCGGGCCCGCTCGATGTTGTCGTTGGGCACCGAGTTCTTCTTGGCCTTCTGGATGGCGTCGTACAGCGTCGGGTTCCCACCCGGATCGCCGCCGCCGACACGCGCGGCCACCTCGACGTTCTTGATCAGCTTCGCGAAGTTCTTGCCGCGACGAGCATCGATGATCGCCTTCTTGTGCTTGGTGGTGGCCCACTTGGAATGGCCGCTCATGCAGGTACTACCTCTTTCAGAACACTTCAGAGTTCGATCAACGAGTCTACGTGGAGGTTTATGCCTTACCGAATCTGCGTCACTCCGACGTCGCCCTCGATGTAGCGCTGAAGATTCGGCGCGATCGCCGCAACAACCTCATCGTCTGTCATCGACGCCACCGGCTCGATCTTCCAGACGTAGCGCATCATCGCCAGGCCCATGATCTGAGACGAGACCAGCCCACTGCGCACCCCGCGATCACGCTCGTCGACGCCGAGTTGGGACACCCCCATCAGGCTGCTCTGCACGACCATCCGCAGCTTCTCGCGGGTGCTCGGCTCGTGCGCGGCGGTCTGCAGCACCGCGCGCAACACCGGACCGATCTCGTCGTCTGCCCAGGCTCCCAGCATGAGCCGCAACAGCGCGCTGCCCAGCTCGGGCACCGGCGTGGTCCACGTCTTCGCCACGCTCTCGAGCCATCGCTGTGGAGGGTTCGTCGCCGCGTCGAGCAACCCCTCCTTCGATCCGAAGTAGTGATAGACCAGCGCGGGGTCGACGTCGGCCTCGCGGGCCACCGCGCGGATCGTCGTGCCCGCCCAGCCGGTTTCGGCGAAAGCCGTCCTGGCCGCCGAAAGGATCTTCGCCGCCAGCACCCCGCGTTCGTCGCGCGGACCCGGGGCGATCGGCTTCTTCGCCATGATTTTGATCCCTATCGCTAATTTCATCTCGCGTTGAGACTAGTTTCATCGTACCGTGAAACTATAATTTCAACGCAACGTGAAAATCCAGGAGAACATCATGAGCGCCCCCACAAGCCCGGACGTAGTCGTCGTCGGCGCAGGACCGGTCGGCCTGGTCGCCGCCTGCGAGCTGGCCCGCCGCGACATCCGCATCCGTGTCATCGACAAGCTGCCCGAGCCGACCACTGAATCCCGGGCCATCGCGATTCACTCGCGAAGCCTCGACATGTTCGACCGGATGGGAATCGTCGTCGACCTGATCGCCACCGGCGTGAAGTCCACCGCGATGAGGATGCTCAGCAATGGCAGCGAGCTGTTTCGCGTTGAGTTCGGCGGCGTCGACAGCGCGTTCCCGTTTTCACTGCTCACCCCGCAGACCGAGACCGAACGGGTGCTCGTCGAGCGGCTTTCGGCGCTCGGCGCGACCGTCGACCGGGGTGTCGAGCTCGTCGAACTGACGCAGGACGCCGACGGTGTCCAGCTGACCCTGCGCCGTCCCGACGGTGCCAGCGAGACCCTCACAACAGCGTGGGTCATCGGAGCCGACGGGGCCCACAGCACAGTGCGGCACCTGGTGGGCGCGAAGCTGACGGGCTCGTTCAAAGGTGAGCGGTTCATCCTGGGCGACTGCGACGCCGACAGCGACATGGACGCCGAGTCGATGTACACGGTGCTCGCGCCCGAGGGCCCGGTGATCATGATGCCGATGCGTGACGGTCGGGCCCGCCTGATGGCGGAGATCCACGACGAGCCCGGCGCGGCGCTGGACCTCCGTCCCACCCAGGACGCTCTCCAGAAGATTCTCGACGAGCGGGTCGGCGGGGTCACCATCAGGAGCAGCCACTGGCTCACCTGCTTCGAGATCCACCACGGCCAGGTGCCCGCCTACCGACATGGCCGGGTGTTCCTCGCCGGCGATGCCGCGCACATTCACAGTCCGGCGGGCGGCCAGGGCATGAACACCGGCATGCAGGATGCGTTCAATCTCGCCTGGAAGCTGGCCGCTGCCGTGCAGGGCGAGGGCGCCCAGACCCTGCTGGACAGCTACCACGCCGAACGCCACCCGGCCGCCGAGAAGGTCATCGACTTCAGCGGGAAGCTGACCAAGGCGGGCACGTTGAGGGGTGGGGCGCGCGTCGTGCGCAACGCCGTCATGAAAGTGGTCGGCAACATCCCGGCCATCGGCGAGAAACTGGCCACCATCGTCGAGGAGGTCGGCGTGGGTTACCAGGGCAGCCCCGCGGTGCTCGACCGGGGTCCGCGGCACGCCGACGTCGCCGCCGGTCAGCATCTCCCCCACCTCGCCGACGCCGAACTGCAGAAGCAGCTGACCCTGGCGTGCGGCGCCGCCAATCCGCGGCACACCATCCTGACCATCGCGGCGGAGAAGCCTGCCCCGGCAACGGGCCCCGCCGGACAGACCCAGGTGCTCATCGCCGCCGACGACACGCCGGTGGGTGGCTACGACCAGGTGATCGCCGACCCAGACGGGTTGGCGGCCAAGCGTTTCGGACTGCGGGACGGCGGTCGTGTGGTGGTGCGGCCCGACGGCTATATCGGTGCGGTCGTCGCGCTCGACGACCAGCGTGGAGTGGCCGACTACTTCGCCGCGATCGCGAGGTGAGCGACATGTGGGCCGACGCCCCCGGCGGCCGGGTGTACGAATGGTCGAAGCCGGCCGGATCGACGGCACCGGGTGTGCGATGAGCAAGGCACCCGAGTTCATTCCGATGGTCATCGACTGGTTGCGGCGCCGGCTGGCCTAGGCGCTGTTAAGTCGGCCACAGCGCTTTTGCTGTAGAACTTACTCAGGAGTAAGGTAGGTGGCTGTTCAGCCCACAGCGCGGATCGTGCCCCCGAAAGGACCGCGACTACATGTCTTACTCACTCGAGCTACCGCCCGACGTCGTGCACGTTCGGGACTGGGTCCACGAATTCGCCGCCGACGTCGTCCGGCCGGCCGCAGCGGAGTGGGACGAACGCGAAGAAACGCCGTGGCCGATCATCCAGGAGGCGGCCAAGGTCGGCCTCTATTCGATGGAGCTGTTCGCCGAACAGGCCGGCGAGCCCTCGGGCCTGGGAATGCTCGTCGTCTTCGAGGAGCTGTTCTGGGGCGACGCCGGAATCGCACTGTCAATCCTGGGCACCGGCCTGGCCGCGGCCTCGCTGGCCGCCAACGGCACCCCCGAACAGCTCGGCGAGTGGCTGCCGCAGATGTTCGGCACGGTCGACGATCCGAAGGTGGCGTCCTTCTGCTCGTCGGAGCCCGGCGCCGGGTCGGACGTCGGGGCGATCCTCACCCGGGCGCGGTACGACGAGGCCTCCGACGAATGGGTGCTCAACGGCACCAAGACGTGGGCGACCAACGGCGGCATCGCCGAGGTGCACATCGTGGTGGCCTCCGTGCATCCCGAACTCGGCACCCGGGGGCAGGCGACGTTCATCATCCCGCCGAGCACACCGGGCTTCAAACAGGGCCAGAAGTTCCGCAAGCACGGCATCCGGGCCTCCCACACCGCCGAGGTGGTGTTGGAAGACGTCCGCCTCCCCGGCGGCCTGATCGTCGGCGGCAAGGAGAAGTTCGACGAGCGCATCGCGCGGGTCCGCGAGGGCAAGAAGGCGGCGGGGCAGGCCGCGATGGCGACCTTCGAGCGGACCCGCCCGACCGTCGGCGCGATGGCCGTCGGAGTCGCCCGCGCGGCCTACGAATACGCCCTCGACTATGCCCGCCAGCGTGAACAGTTCGGCCGCAAGATCGGTGAATTCCAGGCCATCGCCTTCAAATTGGCCGATATGAAGGCGCGCGTCGATGCGGCCCGCCTGCTGGTCTGGCGCGCGGGCTGGATGGCTCGCAACGGTAAGCCCTTCGAAAACGCGGAGGGGTCAATGGCCAAACTGGTGGCCAGTGAGACGGCCGTCTACGTCACGGACGAGGCGATCCAGATCCTCGGCGGCAACGGCTACACCCGGGACTATCCGGTCGAGCGGATGCATCGAGATGCCAAGATCTTCACCATCTTCGAGGGCACCAGCGAGATTCAGCGACTGGTCATCGGCCGGGCGGTCACCGGCCTCCCGATCCGCTAGCCACTCAGGCGCGGCCGCGCACGATATCGACGAACAACGCATGGATGCGCCGGTCGCCGGTCATCTCCGGGTGAAACGACGTCGCCAGCATTTTTCCCTGCCGCACCGCGACGATATGGTCGGCCGCGCGGCCGAGGACCTGCACGTCGGGGCCGACCCGCTCCACCCAGGGCGCGCGGATGAAGACCGCATGCACGGAACGGTCGAGGCCGTCGAAGGCGATGTCGCCTTCGAATGAATCGACTTGACGACCAAAGGCGTTGCGCCGCACGGCCATATCGATGGCCTTGAGCGGGGTGGCTTCCCGCCCGGCCGCTCCCGCGTCCAGGATCTCGCTGGCCATCAGGATCATTCCGGCGCACGACCCGTACGCCGGCATGCCGTCGGCCAGCCGGGCCCGCAGCGGCTCGAGCAGTCCGAACTCCCGCAACAGATGGCTCATAGTGGTGGACTCGCCGCCGGGGATGACCAGTGCGTCGACGGCCTCGAGCTCGCCGAGGCGGCGCACCGTCGACGATTCCGCGCCGGCTTCGCGCAGGGCCGCCAGATGCTCCCGGGTGTCGCCCTGCAGTGCGAGCACTCCGACGTGCGGGCCGCTCATTCGCGGTTCGGGCGGTAGTCGCGCTGGTAGCGGGTCAGGCCTTCCTGCATGACGGCCGCCACCATCTCGCCGGTCTGCGTGAAGATCTTTCCCTGCGTCAGGGACCGTCCGCCCGACGCCGACGGCGACGATTGGTCGTACAGCAGCCACTCGTCGGCGCGGAACGGCCGCATGAACCACATCGCGTGATCCAGTGACGCGACCTGCAGATGCGGACGCTCCTCGACGTGATGCACCTGCGCCGAGCCGAGCAGCGTCAGATCGCTCATGTACGCGAGCGAACAGATGTGCAGCACCGGGTCGTCGGGCAGCGGATCGCGGTGACGGAACCACACCTGCTGTTGAGATGCCTTGCCGGGCACCGGCACCAGCTGATCGCGCGGTACGACGCGGACGTCCCACTCCTCGAACTGTTTGAAGCCGGCGTCGTCGAACGCTCGCATCGACGTCAGCTCGGGCAGGTCGTCGGGCGGCGGAGCCGACGGCGGCATCGCGTCCTGGTGTTCGATGCCGCTCTGGTCGGCCTGGAACGATGCCGACATCGAGAAGATCGTCTCGCCGTGCTGGATGGCGTTCACCCGACGGGTCGCGAACGAACCGCCGTCGCGCAGTCGCTCGACGATGAACACCGTGCGCGACTGGGCATCTCCCGGCCGCAGGAAATAGCCGTGCAGCGAGTGAACCTGATAGCGCGGGTCGACCGTGCGTACCGCCGACACCAGCGACTGACCCGCCACCTGGCCGCCGAACGTGCGCTGCCAGTTGCCCGATCGGGGAACTGAACACGCTTCCGCGGTAGATGTTGACCTCGAGTTGCTCGAGGTCAAGGATCTTCTCGATCGACATGCAGCTGTATTACCAGCCGCGCTCGGCGAGCCGGTGAGGCTGCGCGATGTCCTCCACGTTGATGCCGACCATGGCCTCCCCCAGCCCGCGCGACACCTTGGCCAGCACGTCGGGGTCGTCGTAGAACGTGGTGGCCTTGACGATCGCCGCGGCGCGCGCCGCCGGGTCACCCGACTTGAAGATGCCCGAGCCGACGAACACGCCCTCGGCGCCGAGCTGCATCATCATCGCGGCGTCGGCGGGGTCGCGATGCCACCGGCGGTGAACAGCGTCACCGGCAGCTTGCCGGCCCGCGCCACCTCGACCACGAGGTCGTACGGTGCCTGCAATTCCTTTGCAGCGACGAACAATTCGTCTTCGGACAGCGAGGTGAGCCGACGGATCTCGCCGCCGATCTTGCGCATGTGGGTGGTGGCGTTGGAGACGTCACCGGTACCGGCCTCACCCTTGGAGCGGATCATCGCCGCGCCCTCGGTGAGCCGACGCAGCGCCTCGCCGAGGTTGGTGGCGCCGCAGACGAACGGCACGGTGAACTTCCACTTGTCGATGTGGTTGGTGTAGTCGGCCGGCGTGAGGACCTCGGACTCGTCGACGTAGTCGACGCCGAGGCTCTGCAGGATCTGCGCCTCGACGAAGTGCCCGATCCGGGCCTTGGCCATCACCGGGATCGTGACGGCGTCGATGATGCCCTCGATCATGTCGGGGTCGCTCATCCGCGACACCCCGCCCTGGGCGCGGATGTCGGCGGGCACCCGTTCGAGCGCCATCACCGCGACGGCGCCCGCGCCCTCGGCGATGCGGGCCTGCTCGGGGGTGACGACGTCCATGATCACGCCGCCCTTGAGCATCTCGGCCATGCCGCGCTTGACCCGCGCGGTGCCGGTCTGCGCCGACCCGTTCGATCCAGCTGCGGTTTCCACTGCTATCTCCTCCAAATCGCTACGGATCCAGTCTAAAGGTGACGGCAAATCCGTTGATTCCGCACTTCAGCGGATCGACTGCAACTGCCGCTCCGGGGCGCCGCGCCCGGCGCGTCGGCCAGCACGTTCGCCTCGTCGAGCAGCTCGCCCAGCTGCAGCGGGTACACCGTTTCGCCCTTGGCGACCAGCTCGCTGATCATTGTCTCATCGCACCAGCGATGACCGTGAATGTAGCGCCCGCTCCAGTGCCGGTCCGGCCGGCCGTCGACGGCTCGAAGCGTCGGGTGCGGTGCACGAAGAACATCTCCTCGCTGCGGATCACCGACCCGTTGAAATCGATGACCGCGTCGCGCCGCCACACCGGGCCGAGCATGTCGGCCGGGTCGACGCGCAGCCCGGTCTCCTCGTCGAGTTCGCGCACGGCGGCCTCGGCGAGCGTCTCTCCCGTCTGCACCGCCCCGCCGACGGTGAACCACCAGCGTGGCGCGCGTGGACGTCCGCCGCGGCCGGGTCGGACCCGCAGAACAGCAGACACACGCCGTCCTCGTCGAGCAGCACGATGCGCGCCGACGTGCGACGGCTGACTGCGCCGACCTCGCGAGCGCGGCGGTTTCCGCCCGTTCGGCGATCTCGAAATAGGTCGGCAGCGCGGCGGTCCCGCCGAGCCGCAGCATGCGCACCGCGGGCCGCTCCCGCAGCGCCAAGGTGTCGCGCACGGCGTCGTTGTGGAATCGGCGGGCCAGCAGCACCCGCGCCTCGGCGTCGGCCAGCTCGGCCACCAGCGCCACCGGCAGTGACGCCGGGTCGACCAGCGCCAGCGCCGCGGACAGCTCGTTCTCGGCGGCCTCGCGGGCCGTCCGCGGCGCGCGCTCGGCGGCGTCGGCCAGCGCGCCAGCCGCTTGCCCTCCGGGCCCGCCGCCGTAGGCGTCGACGGCGACCGCCCGGGCCACCACCGCGCGCCGGGCCAGCGCACCGTCCAGCGCCTGCCAGGACAGGTCGTAGCGCACGTGCAGCCGGTCGAGCCGGTTGGCGGTCTGGTAGGCCCACGCACCGACCAGCACGATCACGGCCAGCCAGCAGCGCCAGCGCGATGATCACGAGCCAGGTGATCAAGCTACGCCTCCCGGTTCGCCGACGCTCTTGCCCGCGGTGCCGGCCACCTGCACCTTCGCCCCGGCCCCGGCCACCGTCTCGTAGACCCGCATGATCTGGCGGGCCACCACCGACCAGTCGTAGCGGCGCACCGCCTCGGCTGCCGCCGTCGACGTAGCGCTCGCGCGCGGCGTCGTTCTCCAGCACCTCGATCAGCGCCGCGGCCAGCGCATCGGCGTCGTCGACGGGCACCAGCCGGCCCGCCTTGCCGTCGTCGCAGCACCCGCCGGAACGCGTCCAGGTCACTGGCCACCACCGCGGTGCCGGCGGCCATCGCCTCGACCAGCACGATGCCGAAGCTCTCGCCGCCGATGTTGGGCGCGCAGTAGACATCGGCGCTGCGCATCGCCGACGCCTTCTCCGCGTCGTCGACCTGCCCGAGGAAGCGCAGGTGCCCGGCCAGCTCGCCGGCTTCCTCGCGCAGCTCCTCCTCGTCGCCGCGGCCGACGATCAGGATCTCGATGTCGGGGAACGCTTCGACCAGCGCCGGCAGCGCGCCGCAGCAGCACGGCCATGCCCTTGCGCGGCTCGTCGAAGCGGCCGAGGAACAGCACCGACTTGCCCGGCCGCGGGTAGCCCTCGAGCAGCGGCGCCGACGCGAACGACGCGACGTCGACGCCGTTGGGAATCTCGACGGCGTCGGAGCCCAGCGCCTCCATCTGCCAGCGCCGCGCCAGATCCGACACCGCGATGCGGCCGACGATCTTCTCGTGCCACGGCCGCAGGATGCCCTGAAACACGCTGAGCGTCAACGACTTCGTGGTCGACGTGTGGAACGTCGCGACGATCGGCCCCTCGGCGATCATCAGCGCCAGCATCGACAGGCTCGGCGCGTTGGGCTCGTGCAGGTGCAGCACGTCGAAGTCGCCCTCGAGCGAGCCACTGTCTTGACCTTGCGGTGGGTGGCGGGCCCGAACCGCAGCCGGGCCACCGACCCGTTGTACGGGATCGGCACCGCCTTGCCGCCGGACACGACGTAGTCGGGCAGCTCGACGTGCGGCGACGACGGCGCCAGCACGCTGACGTCGTGGCCGCGGCTCGAGCATCACCTCGGCCAGCTGCAGCACGTGCGACTGCACACCGCCCGGGACGTCGAACGAGTACGGGCAGACCATGCCGATGCGCATCAGGTCCGACTTCCCGATCGCCGCTCGCCGTCGCCGGCCAGCTTCGCGCGGCGCTCCTCGGACAGGTCGGCCAGCCACTGCGGCTGCAGCATGTGCCAGTCGGCCGGGTGCGCGGCGATGTTGCGCGGCGAACCGGTCGGCCAGCGCCTGGGTGATGGCGCGTGACGTCACCCGACGACGTGTCCAGCGGCGGGGGACATCGTGAACACCATGTCGTCGCGGTTCGTACCAGCTGTGCACGGGCAGCAGCGCGGCACCGGTCTGCGATCGCCAGCTTCGCCGGGCCGGCGGGCATCCGGGTCGGCTCCCCGAAGAAGTCGACCTGCACGCCGCGCGGGTGAGGTCACGCTCGGCCATCAGGCACACCAACCCGTTGCCCGCGCAGCCGCTCGGCCAGGACCTCGAACGGCGGCCGCGTCGCCACCGGTCAGCGGGAAGCATCTCGAAGCCCAGGCTCTCCCGGTACGTCGATGAAGCGGTTGTACAACGACTCGGGCTTGAGCCGCTCGGCCACGGTGGTGAAGGTGCCGTACTTGTAGATCAGCCACACCCCGGCCATGTCCCAGTTGCCGCTGTGCGGCAGCGCCAGCACCACGCCCCGGCCGGCGGCGCAGGGCGGCTTCGAGGTGCTCGCTGCCCACCACGCACCTCGTCGAGCCGGCGACCCAGCGCCTCGTGATCCATCGTCGGCAACCGAAACGCCTCCCGCCAGTATCGGGCGTATGAGGCCAGCGAAGCACGAATCAGGCCGTCCGGCACCTGCGGCGGGCTCGACACCCGAGCACGCGGGCCAGGTTCTTGCGCAGCTGCGCCGGCCCGCCACCGCGGGCGGCGTAGTGCGCACCAGCGCTCAAACACGTTGCGCGCCAACGGCTCCGGCATGGCGCGCACCACTCGCCAGCCGGCCGCGTAGCCCCAGTCGGTGAATTGGCCCGCCAGCGAGAAGCGACTGCCGCGATCCGAACTCGGTCCAGCCGGGGCGCCGGTCACGGCTCGTCCCTCTGCCCTGCGGCGCGGGTTCGTCGCTCGGCCTTCTCGAGTGGCTCCATCGCGCCCGGCGATGTCCGCACGGCGTGCAGCCGCTGACCGAGAGTCACCAGGCTCGCCACCGCGAGCACCCACATCGCGACGTGCAGCAACCACGGCACGTGCAAGAACGGCAGACCGGACAGCCCGGCGCCGACCAGCACGATGACCAGCCGCTCCGGGCGCTCGATCAGCCCGCCGCTCGCCGGACAGGCCGCTGGCCTCGGCGCGCGCCTTGATGTAGGAGATCACCTGCGAGGTGACCAGGCAGATCAGGTGGCGACCACCAGCGACGGGCTGTCAGCCCGAACGCCGCCCACCACAGCAGCCCGCAGAACACCGCGCCGTCACCGATCCGGTCGCAGGTGGCGTCCAGCACCGCGCCGAACCGGGTGCCGCCACCCGCGCTCGCGGGCCATCGCGCCGTCGAGCATGTCGGCCAGCACGAAGAACCAGACCGACGACCGCGCCCCACCACAGCTGCCCGATCGGGAACAGCGTCAGCGCGGCGATCACCGACGCCCGCCGTGCCGATGATCGTGACGCTGTCGGGGGTCAGCCCGGCCCGCAGCGCGGCCTTGGCCAGCGGCGTGCTGAGCTTCGCGTAGGCCGCGCGGGTCATCAGGTAGAAGTTGCTCACGGCTGCTTCGCCCATTCGGTGGCCAGCAGCTCACGGGTCTCGCGCAGCAGCTGCGGGATGACCTTGGAGCCGCCGATGATCGTGATGAAGTTCGCGTCGCCGCTCCAGCGCGGCACCACGTGCATGTGCAGGTGTTCGGCCAGCGAGCCGCCCGCCGACCTTGCCGAGGTTGAGCCCGACGTTGAAACCGTGCGGCCGGGATACCGCCTTGATGACGCGAATCGCCTTCTGGGTGAACGCCATCAGCTCGGCGCTCTCGCGCGTCGGTGAGGTCTTCGAGCTCGGACACCCGCCGATACGGCACCACCATCAGAGTGGCCGGGGTTGTACGGGTAGAGGTTCAGCACCGACGTAGACCAGTTCTCCGCGGGCCACCACCAGGCCGTCCTCGTCGGACAGCGTCGGGATGTCGGTGAACGGCTCCGTCGACTCCGGCCGACGCCGCCCGTCGCATCGGCGCCTCGGCGATGTAGGTCATCCGATGCGGGGTCCACAGTCGCTGCAAGTGGTCGGGTTCGCCGGCCCCGTGGTCGACGATCGTCCGCTCGTCGGCTTCGGTCGGCTCTCGCGCAAGCGCTCTCGCTTCACGTCGTCGCCAGTGCCCACCTTGAGCAGTTCGGCTGTCGGAGCGGCGTTTTCCCGCCTGGCGATCCAGTCGACGATCGCCTCGACGGCCTCGTCGCGCGGCACGCCGTTGACCTGGCTGCGGTCGCCGAACCGGAAGCTGACGGCGCCGGCCTCCACGTCGCGGTCGCCGGCCAGCAGCATGAACGGCACCTTCTGGTTGGTGTGGTTGACGATCTTCTTGGCCATCCGGTCGTCGCTGATGTCGACCTCGGCGCGGATGCCACGCAGCTTCAGTTGCGCGGCAACGCCTTTGAGGTACGGCAACGTGTCCGTCGGCGACCGGGATGCCGACCACCTGCACCGGCGCCAGCCACGCCGGGAACGCGCCGGCGTAGTGCTCGGTGAGGATGCCGAAGAACCGCTCGATCGAGCCGAACAGCGCGCGGTGGATCATCACCGGCCGCTGCCTGCTGCCGTCGGCGGCGGTGTACTCCAGCTCGAACCGCTCCGGGAAGTTGAAGTCGAGCTGGATGGTCGACATCTGCCAGCTGCGGCCCAGCGCGTCCTTGACCTGCACCGAGATCTTCGGGCCGTAGAACGCCGCGCCGCCCGGATCGGGCACCAGGTCCAGCCCGGAGGCCGCCGCCGACCTCGGCCAGCACGCTGGTGGCCTCCTCCCACATCTCGTCGGAGCCGACGAACTTGTTCGGGTCCTTGGTGGACAGCTCCAGATAGAAGTCGGTCAGGCCGTAGTCGCCGAGCAGATCGAGCACGAAGCGCAGCAGCGACGTCAGCTCGTCGCGCATCTGGTCGCGGGTGCAGTAGATGTGCGCGTCGTCCATGGTCAGGCCGCGCACCCGGGTCAGCCCGTGCACCACACCGGACTTCTCGTAGCGGTAGACGGTGCCGAACTCGAAGAGCCGCAACGGAAGTTCGCGATAGGACCGTCCGCGAGACCGGAAGATCAGGCAGTGCATCGGGCAGTTCATCGGCTTGAGGTAGTAGTCCTGGCCGGGCTTGCGCACCGTGCCGTCCTCGTTGTACTCCGCGTCGATGTGCATCGGCGGGAACATGCCGTCGGCGTACCAGTCCAGGTGGCCGGAGATCTTGAACAGCTGCGCCTTGGTGATGTGCGGGGTGTTGACGAACTCGTAGCCGGCCTCGATGTGCTTGCGCCGTGAGTAGTCCTCCAGCTCGCGGCGGATGATGCCGCCCTTGGGGTGGAAAACCGCCAAGCCCGGAACCGATTTCGTCGGGAAAGCTGAACAGATCCAGCTCCGCGCCGAGCTTGCGGTGGTCGCGGCGCTGCGCCTCCTCGATGCAGTTCGAGGTGTTTGTCGAGGGCCTCCTGCGACTCCCACGCGGTGCCGTAGATGCGCTGCAGGCTGGCGTTGTCCTGATTGCCGCGCCAATAGGCCGCCGAGCTGCGGGTCAGCTTGAACGCCGGAATGTACTTGGTCGTCGGGATGTGCGGGCCGCGACACAGATCGCCCCATTCCCGTTCGCGGGTACGGGGATTGAGGTTGTCGTAGGCGGTCAGCTCGTCGCCGCCGACCTCCATCACGTCGGGGTCGCCGGACTTGTCGTCGACGAGTTCGAGCTTGTACGGCTCGTTGGCGAGTTCTTCGCGCGCTTGGTCTTTGGACTCGTAGACGCGCCGGCGAGAACAGCTGGCCTTCCTTGACGATCTGGCGCATGCGCTTCTCCAGCGCCTCGAGATCCTCCGGCGTGAACGCGCGCGGCACGTCGAAGTCGTAGTAGAACCCGTCGGTGATCGGCGGGCCGATGCCGAGCTTGGCCTCGGGGAACATGTTCCTGCACCGCCTGGGCCAGCACGTGGGCGGCCGAGTGCCGGATGACGCTGCGGCCGTCCTCGGTGTCGGCGGCGACCGGCGTCACCTCGACGTCGGCGTCGGGCGCCCACGACAGGTCGCGCAGCCGGCCCTCGGCGTCGCGGACGACGACGATCGCGTCGGGAGCGCCGCGGCCCGGCAGGCCGGCGTCGCGGACCGCTGCCCCGGCGGTGGTCCCGGCAGCGACCCGGATCGGGGCTGCTGGGGCGGGGCTGGCGGGGGCGCTCATCGGTGACTCTCCAATGGCTCAGGGTGTTGAAATCTGGACGCGACCATGCTATCGGGGCGGGACGCTCACGACCCGATGCCGATAGGGCTGTTCAACCACGGTCACGGTCGATGCCGACGAGCTTCCGCCGACCAGTCGAGCGCACCCAGCAGCCACAGCGTGGCGACCACGACCGCGCAGTGAAGACTCCCCGAGGGCCTGCACCCAGAAGCCCTGCCGCTTGAACCAGTCCATCACCTTGTCGTAGCGCTCCCTGGCATAGGCGAGCAGCCGTCGCGCCCAGTCGAACTCGGTGGCCAGAATGCCCAGTCCGACGAAGACGATCGCCCAGCCCGGTCCCGGGATACGGGATCGCGACGATGCCGACGCCCAGCACCGCCAGCCCGACCACCGCGACGACGATGCGGTAGACGAAGTCGGCTCTGCGGCGGTCGCGCAGTCGGTCGCGCCACCGCGCCCACCGGCGGCGGACGTTCGATTCGTCTTGTGTCACGGCTGTCCTGGCTTCAGCTTGACGAACAGCGCCTCGGCCTCGGCCAGCACGGCGTCACCGTCGAGCAGCCGGCCCGAGACGAAGATCTTGCGGCCCTCGATGCGGTCGATGCCGGCGTCGACCTGCAGCTCCTTCTCGATCGGCGCGATCTTGCGGTAGTTGACGTGCAGGAACGCGGTGCGCTGGTCCTGGCTGCGGCTCAGCTTGAACGCGGTGTAGCCCAGCAGCGAGTCGAACAGCATCGCGACCGCGCCGCCGTGCGCGGCGCCGTTGCGGCCGAGGTGGAAGCGGCGGAACTGCGCCGTGCCGCCGATGCGGCCGTCCTCGGTGACTTGTGCAGGTCGACCGGGATCGTGCAGGATGTTGCCGCGGTTGGGCAGGTCCATCCGCCGGCCCGACGGCGATGCCCACTCGTCGGCGTCGAACGGCGCGAGCAGCGTTCGACACCTTCTCGATCAGTTCGGCGGCCTCGGTGATCACCTCATCGGGGGCGTCGGCGGCGCGGGCGTGGTCCTGCAGCGCGCGGACGGCTTCGACGAACCGGCCGTAGTCGGGTCCACCGCGCGTGGTCGGGACCGGCGGATTGAATCCGCCGCCGGGGTGCGCGTCCTGATCGGCTTCCACGACGCCCACCGTTTCGCTCGGTGCCACCCGACGGTCACGAGGGTCGGCGCGAACTGCCGCGACCCGCGATGCACTCGTCAGCCGGCCGCACCCGGCTTTGCTCAACGTCTCGAACTCCTCGTCGGACAGCTCGATCGCGGCGGCGGCGACGTTCTCCTCCAGATGCGCGACGCTCGACGTGCCGGGGATCGGCAGCATCACCGGGGAGCGCTTCAGCAGCCACGCCAGCGCCAGCTGCGAGCGGCGTGGCGTGGTGGTCGGCGGCGATGCGCTGCAGCGGTCCGTCGGATGCAGCCAACGGTCCCGACGCCAGCGGGAACCACGGGATGAACGCGATTCCCTCGCGCTTCGCAGGCGTCCAGCATGGCTCAGCGGTGCGGACGGTGAGGTTGTACATGTTCTGCACCGACACGATGGTCGCGATCTGCTGAGCGGCCGCCAGCTGCTCGACGGTCACCTCGGACAGCCCGATGTGGCGGATCTTGCCCTCCTGCTGCAGCGCGACCAGCTCGCCGATCTGGTCCTCGAGCGGGAACTTGGTGTCGATGCGGTGCAGTTGGAACAGGTCGATGCGATCGACTCCGAGCGTTGCGCAGGCTCATCTCGCATTCCTGACGCAGGTATGGCGGGAAGCCCAGCACCGGCCACTCATCCGGCCCGGTGCGCAGCAGCCCGGCCTTGGTGGCGATGACCAGGTCGTCGGGGTAGGGGTGCAGCGCCTCGCGGATCAGCTCCTCGGACACGTACGGCCCGTACGAGTCGGCGGTGTCGATGAAGTTGACGCCCATTTCGACGGCGCGGCGCAGTACGCGGATGCATTCGTCGTGGTCGGCGGGCGGGCCCCAGACGCCCTTGCCGGTGAGGCGCATTGCGCCGAATCCCAGGCGGTTGACGGTCAGGTCGCCGCCGATGACGAAGGTCCCCGATTCCCGTGCTATCGATCCCGTGGTCACCCTGTCGAACCTACTCCGAAGATGTCAAGGTGGGCGTGTGAGACTCAGCGACCTCGCCGACTTGCCCTTGACCTATGCCGAGGTGGGCGCGACCGCCGGGCCGCTGCCCGCGGGCTACCACCACCTACACGAGTCGGCTGTCATCGGGCACGGGCGTCGCCGCTTCGAGGAGGCGGCCGACGCGGTAATGCGCTGGGGCATGCTGCGCGGCGCCGGGGTGCGCGTGGACGCGACGACGCCGGTCGCCGAAGTCGGCTCGGAGGTCATCGTCCGCCTGGGCCCGGTCGCGCGCGCCGTGCCGCGTGGTCTACGTCCTCGACGAGCCCGATCACCGCGGCTTCGCGTACGGGACGTTGCCCGGCCACGCGGAGTCCGGTGAGGAGCTGTTCGCCGTCCGCTACGACCCCGCACCGACGAGGTCTACGCGGAGGTGACCGCGTTCTCCCGGCACGGCACGTGGTGGAGCAGAATCGGCGCTCCGGTCACCGCGCTGATCCAACGGCTGGTGACAGACCGCTACTTGAAGGCTCTTTAGAGATTGCGCCGGACGCCGAAAGTCGCACCCGCAGTGACGGTTTGACCGCCGGATCGAGGCCTGAGACAGGAGGAAGCGGTGGAACTGAGAACCGCCAGGCTCGTGTTAACGCCGTTGGATCCGGCTCGTGACGCGGAGCTGTTGCACGGGGCCTTCAGCGACCCCGACGTCATGCGGTGGTGGAGCACACCGCTGCGCGTCGACGTCGCGGATACCCGTCGAGACTTGATGAATCTTCTCGGCGGCGAGGGTGCGCACCTGTGGGCGGTGCGCGACGCGGGGACGACCGTCGGGCTGATCGGGTTACTGGGAGACGTGGCGGTGCCCGGGCTGAGCTGGATGCTCAGCAGACAGGCGTGGGGACGCGGCCTCATCACCGAGGCGGCCGGCGCGGTCATCGAGTACGCGTTCGCGTCGTTGGGTCTTTCTCGGGTCGAAGCCTGGATCGAATCGACCAATCTGCGTTCCCTGTCGACGGCCCACAGGGTCGGCCTGACCGAGCGCGGCCGGCTGGCACAGCGGTATCCCCACCGCGACCATCCGCACGAGTCGATCGTCCTGGGCCGGTCGCGTGCCTCCGAACCGACCGCGGTGCTCGGCGTCGAGGTGACCATTCCCGTCCGGAACATCGCCTCGCAACTCGGCTTGCTCCAATCGGCGCTCGGCGCCAGGACGCAGTTCGTTGTCGGCGATCCGCCGACACTCGCGGGCCTGGTTTTCGGACAGTGGAGCGTCGGGCCCGGGCTCCGACTGGTCGCGGCGAGCGCGCCGATCCCGCCCGTCACCGTGTCCATCGATGTGGGCACCGGGTTTGACGAGTGTTACGACCGTGCGGCCGCAGCGGGTGCCGACATTGCTGCGGCGCCGATCCTGCAGCCGTGGGGAATGCGGGAGTTTGCCCTGCGCCTCTCCGACGGACACCACCTGGTGGTGACCGGCCCGGCCTGACGGCCACGGGGCCGATGACGACGGCGGCCGCGCCTTGCGTTGTTGCTCATAGTCCCTCCGCTGGGCCGCAGCGCAGTAACCTTGAGGGCCTAGCACGGCATGACGATCGGATGTGACGGTGACAGATTCAACCGGGGTGGATTCCACCCACTTCCGCATCGCTGAGCTTGTTCAGGAACTGCACAGCCGACGGGACACCGACTCGGACACCGTGGTCGCCGAACTGGCTGAGCATGCGGCCCTCGAGATCCAGGGTGCCCAGTACGCGGGGATCACCCTCACCCGCAACGTCAAGCACATCGAGACGCCGGCGGCAACGCACAAGTGGCCGATCCTGCTCGACGAGGTTCAACAGCGGCATCGCCAGGGCCCGTGCCTGACCGCGGCGTGGGAGGAGAAGACGGTCTACGTCGCCGACCTGGAGACCGAGAAGCGATTTCCGCTCTACCGGCAGGACGCGTTGGCGACGACGCCGATCCGATCGATCATGGCGTTCCAGATGTTCATCGCCGGCGAGACCATGGGCGCACTCAACGTGTACTCGGAAGAGCCCAACGCGTTCGACACGCACTCACGCGAGATCGGCCTGATCTTCGCCGCCCACTCGTCGGTCGCGTGGAACGCCGCACGCCGCGAAGAACAGTTCAGGCGCGCGCTGGCCAGCCGCGACATCATCGGTCAGGCCAAGGGCATGATCATGGAGCGCTACAGCGTCGATGCGGTCCAGGCGTTCGAGGTGCTGCGCAAACTGTCCCAGGACTCCAACGTTCCGCTGATCCAGATCGCCACCGAACTCGTCGAGCAGGCCGGACCGCCGAAGGACAACGCCGAATAGCTCGGGCAACGTGGAACACCATCCGCATCGGCGCTGAAATGCGGAAACATCTGGTGGTCCCGGCTGGTTTCGAACCAGCGACCTTCCGCGTGTGAGGCGGACGCTCTCCCACTGAGCTACGAGACCGGGAGCCGACCGAACATGGTCGAACGACGTCGAAGGTTAGCACGCACGGATACCCAACCTGAATCCGCGAGCACCCCGCAACGGCGCACGCAGCAGGTTATGGTCGCGCGATGGTCCACCGTGCTGCGCTGGCGGTCGGCGGGTTCACCGCGAGTGTGGCGCTCGCCGGATGCGGCGGATCGACAGTCGTCCAGGCGGAGAGTCCGCTCTCGACCGCCGCGCCGACGGCGGCGCCAGAGCCGACCGCGCGGCCCGACAAGCTGACCGGCCCGGCGTCGACCGAGCGGGAGGTGACCGAACTCACCGGTTTCGTCTCGCCGACGGGCAATGTCGCCTGCATGCTCGACGCGGACTGGGTGCGCTGCGACATCATCGATCGGGACTGGGCGGCGCCGGCCCGCCCGGCGGACTGCGAGTTCGACTACGGGCAGGGGATCTCGCTCGGGCCGGGCAAGCAGGCTCAGTTCGTGTGTGCCGGCGACACCGCCTTCGGCCCCGATGAGGTACTGCCCTATGGCGATTCGATCAAGGCCGGGGTATTGCGCTGTGAGAGCGCCGACTCGGGCATCGCGTGTCGCGATATTCAGACCGGCCACGGCTTCTCGCTTTCACGAGAGGCCTATCGCCTGTTCTGATCGCCACCGGAAGCCCGGAGGTCGAGATTTGTGCGGCTACGCTTGAGTGGACTATCGTCGTCCTTCGCGACGGGCGACGATCTCGCTCGTGGCACGCGGATGTAGCGCAGTTGGTAGCGCATCACCTTGCCAAGGTGAGGGTCGCGGGTTCGAATCCCGTCATCCGCTCGAAGGTGCAGTGGCATCAACCCCAGCGGTGGAGTGGCCGAGTGGTGAGGCAACGGCCTGCAAAGCCGTGCACACGGGTTCGATTCCCGTCTCCACCTCCAAGTGGATCCCGGCGCGATTAGCTCAGCGGGAGAGCGCTTCCCTGACACGGAAGAGGTCACTGGTTCAATCCCAGTATCGCGCACCATAGTTTTTTCAGGTCAACGCGGCTTCCGGTCACGTAATCGCTCCGCAGACGGCAGAGGGGGCGACGGCCGCCCGAGCGTCGTATCACCAAATGCATCCTGGGCGTGCAGCGGCCGAGGGTGAGTGCATCGCTTTTGCATCGTCTACCAGCGACAATGGGTGTTTTGAGCACCCCTCACGGGTACATTTCTCCGTTAAGCGGGACGGGGGGAAGGGCTTGGTTGCGGCCCGGGCGTCCCGCGAGGCGAGTCACCCGAAGAAGCAGCCCTGCCGTTAAGCAGCTAGCGCAGCCGGAGCTCGCCGACCCGAACGTGGCGAACGCGTCGGCAAAGGACCTGAATCGAGGTCACGTAAAACGCTGCCATCCACCAATGGCACGGTTTAGCCTGGGTCACCGACAAGGAGGCCCTGTGGAGCGAGCGACGGCGTGGCGGCGGATCGATGCCCCCTGCGAATCTTGCGGCCAGCCACTGATGGGCAGAACGGTCACCACCGAGCTAACCGAATCGTCTACACCTGTCCGCGTAGAGACTCAAACCCGTTGCCGTAACAACGATTGCAGTGAGAGCTGACACTAGTCCGCTCGCCGTCGTACGGATTCCCAGCGAGGCGCTCAGGCCCTTGTCGGCCCGCCGCCCGCGGTTGCGGGTGGTGAAAAAGACGGCGGTGGGGTGTCGAGATACGGTCGGGTTGTTCGTCATCTTCTTCAACAGGCCAGGCGTTCTCCGACGGCCAGGCGTGGATGAGTGGAGGACACATGCAGTACATGTTGTTGATCTACAACTGCGAGCGACCCGAACCGGGTGATCCGGACTTCGCCGCGTCGCTGGCCAGAGTGAACGCCTTCGCAGACGAGTGCCGCCGCCGCGGCGTCTTCGTCACCGGACATCCGCTGCAGTCTGAGCACACTGCCACCACGGTCAGCGTGCGCGACGGCAAGACGCTGATCACCGACGGCCCGTTCGCCGAGACCCACGAGCACCTCGGCGGTACCTACATCCTCGATTGCCGCGACCTCGACGAAGCGCTGGAACTCGCCGCGCTGTGCCCGATGGCCGAGGTGGGCTCGATCGAGGTGCGGCCGATCGTGGATGTGCCGGGCCTGGATCACTCGCCCGCGAACGTGGCGGCGACCCGCGAATGAGACCCGGCGCCGGTCCTGCAGCAGGTTTACGGCGAACACCGTGGCCGGATGCTCGCCGCGCTGATCCGCGTACTCGGTGACTTCGAGCTTGCCGAGGACGCGCTGCAGGACGCGTGCGCGCTCGCTCTGCGCAAGTGGGGCGACATGGTGCCGGACGATCCGGTCGCCTGGCTGCTGACCGCCGCCCGCAACAGCGCGATCGACCGGTTGCGGCGGGCCCGGCTCGGCCGGGAGAAGCTCGCCCAGCTCGCCGGACAGCCGAGGCATGGTGACCACGATGACGGATGTTCGGCGCGGACAGCCTGCTCAGCATGGGTGACGAGCGGCTCAGCCTGATCTTCACCTGCTGCCATCCCGCGCTGGCCGAGGACGCGCGGGTCGCGCTGACGCTGCAGGCCGTGGCAGGGCTGACCGCCGGGCAGATCTGCCCGTACGTTCCTGGTCTCCGAAGTCGACGCTGGCGCAGCGCCTGGTACGCGCGAAACGGAAGATCCGCGACGCCGGCATCAGCCTCGAGGTTCCCGCCGATCACCCGCTGCCCGAACGGCTCTCCGGCGTTCTCGCGGTGGTCTACCTGATCTTCACCCAGGGCTACACCGCGGCCCACGACCAGCCCGAGCACCGCACGCTGAGTCAGGAAGCGATCCGGCTCGGCAAGCTCCTCGCCACGCTCATGCCCGACGAGCCCGAAGCGTTCGGCCTCGTCGCATTGCTGCTGTTGCACGACTCGCGCGCGGCGGCCCGCTACAGCCCGGCCGGAGATGTGATCCTGCTGGCCGACCAGGATCGTTCCCGCTGGGATCATGCCCAGATCGCCGAAGCCATCGGGCTTCTGGACCGGGCACTGCGGCTGGGCAGACCGGGCCCGTACCAGCTGCAGGCCGCGATCGCCACGCATGCACGCCCAGGCTGTCGACCGCCGACCAGACGGACTGGCCGCGCATCGCCGCCCTCTACGCCGAGCTGCTCGCGATGACTCCGTCCAAGGTGGTGGCGCTGAACCACGCCGTCGCCGTGGCCATGGCCACCACCCCGGGCGAGGGACTGGCGCTGATCGACCGGATCGACGGGCTCGACAGCTACCATCTGCTGCACGCCGCCCGCGCGGATCTGCTGCGCCGCATCGGCCGCACCCGGTAGCGGCCGCGGCGGAGTACCGCCGTGCACAAGAACTCGCCACCAATCCCGCCGACCGGCGATTCCTCGCCCGCCGTCTGCACGACCTCGACCTCGCGGAGTCCCAATGAGACTGTCCATCCTCGACCACGGCCACCGCCGCCGCACCAAGCTGTTCCTCACGCTCACCGGCAGCCACGTCCCGCGTCGACAGCCCCGACATCGTGAAGATGCTGCTGTACCGGCCGGGGTTTCTCGCCCGCCCGCTGCTGGAGCTGACCGTCGACACGATGCGTGGGCCGTCGTACTGGACAGCGGGCGAACGGGAGTACCTGGCGATGTGCACGGCACAGCTGCTGCAATGCCCGTTCTGCATCGACACTCACGCCGAGCTCACCCGTATCGCCAGCGACGGCGACATCGACCCGAACGATCCCGCCTCGACACGGTCCGAGCTGCGGGCCGTCCGCGACTTCCTGGCCGCCCTCGCCGGCACCCCCGATGGCGCCCCGCCGGGACGGCCGGCCTGCCCGAGCACGCCGTCGTGGACGCCCTCCACGTCAGCCTGGTGTTCAACATCATCGGCCGGCTTGCCAACGCGTTCGGCTTCACCCTGCGCGAGGGCCAGCTACAGAGCGGTACCCGCTCCCTTCACCGGTTCGGCTACCGCTTCCCGGGCTTCCTGCTCGCCGACGGGGAAGCCACCAGCCACGGCGATGTCGTGGCGGACCTTCGCCATGCGGTGCTGGACGCGCCCGCCACCACCGACGCCCGGCTGCGGAGGGCCGCCGCGGCCGGTGACCCGCTTCCCGAACCGTGGCACTCCTACACCGCCACGGTCCGCGATGCCTCGTACAAGATCGCCGACGCCGACATCGGTCGTCTCACCACCGCCGGACACACCGAGGACCAGATCTTCGAGGTCACCGTCGCTGCGGCCACCGGCGCAGCGCTGCGCAGCTTCGACGCCGGTCGGCGTGTAGTCGAGCACGACACCACGGGCTGACTTGGGCGTTCGCCGAGGGGATGCCTCGGTAACCCGAATCCCGGTCGCGGAAGATTTTTTTCACATTCGACGTTTAGCCTTTCGGGAACCCGGTTACAACTCGACCGGGTGTTGGCCTTCCGCTCTGCGACTCGCACGGGGCGTGGTCCGCCCCCTACGGAGCCACGCCGGCTAGACGCAGCAATCGCGCTGCACGCTTCCGGCGACGGCTTCTTTTTTGTCTGTGGCCGCACGGGCCGCGGAAGCTTGGACGGCTAAACGAACTCGTTGCTTCGCCGGTAGTCGTTGTTCTCGACGAACATCCGGTTGGCGGTGACCTTGTGGGTGTGCAGGCGCATGGCGGTGTCCAGGACGTCGGACTCGAAGCACCTGCGATCGTAGAGGCACAGCGCGGAGAGTCCCTCCGGCATGGACCGTTCGAGATCTTCTTCGTAGGCCAGCAGCTTGTCAACGCTCACATGGTGCAGCCACCAGGTCACCTCGCCGCCGATACGCGTCGGCGTCTCCCAGGCGAGCTCGATCAGGCCCGCCCAGACATCGATCTTCTCGCCGACGGTGAGTCCGTATCGTGAGGCGTCCGGGATCGGCGTGGTCAACACCCGCAGCAGTCCAGCCTCTTGCCACTGGTCGAGTTCGGCGGCGGAGCCGATCGCGGACAGCGTGTCCGACGGATCCTCGTCGTCGACCAACACCGCGCAGCGTTCCCCCGCGATGAGGCCGACACGGAAAAAGGTCCGCAAGGCGGCTCGGCGTTCGAAATCGGACCCGAACGCGCCACAGATGTGGGCGGGTGGTCTCGGCCCGGACGCGTAGGTCGGTGTATTCAAGTCGACCGGCGCACGCGCATTGCAATGCTGCAGGTGGCGATTCACGTCGCCTCTCCCCTCCCGTGCGATTCCGCGGATGATGGTAGCTCGCGAAAACTGTCCCCCGGACCTTTGCTCGACTCCAGCAACCAGCGTAGGTCATGTCCATCGAGGTCACAAGCATTTCGGTTAGACATAGCATCGCCGCCGGGCTGAATCGGGCGAATGATATTGGCGCCTCAGCAACGAAATCATCATTGCTCGCGGGTACTCGCCGACATGTGCGCCGAGCCCAATTGCGTTGCCCTGACCGGCACGAGGCGGGCCGGTCCCGGAAAGTGTCCGTCACTCAGGCCCCACCCGTTAGGCTCTCCGGCAGACCAACCGGTCATCAGGCCTAGGGGTGGGACATGATTCGCGAATTCTTCGTCGCCGCGGCAATCGCCGGTGCTGCCGTCGGCGTGGCTCCGACCGCGTTCGCCGACCCCGGCCCGATGTATCCCGACAAGCCCGGGCACTACTCCACCGATGTGCCTGGCATGAACTACGACGCTCACCTCGCCGCGCCCTGCGACAACATGGACTTCTTCACGTTCGGACGTGGTCCCGGCGGCGAAGCCCTTCAATGCCGCTGGATCGCAAACCAATGGCCGCCTGTCTACACCGGCTTCTGGGTGGCGACCTACGAATTGTTCGGCGTACAGGACATCGGCTCGCCGTGCCCGAAGCCACAAGCGGCGGCGCAGGCCCCCGACGGCCGGCCATTGCTCTGCCTCGGCGAACAGGGGTGGCAGCCCGGCTTCTTCACCCGTGAGGGATTCTTCCCGGGCTGATCGCGGCCGCTAGGCCCGTAGCGTCCTGCTCGGCGGCGTCCCGAACGCTTCCCGGTAAGCGATGCTGAACCTGCCGGCGTGCGCGAAACCCCATCGGTAGGCGATCGCGGTGACCGTGTCGATGCTCGGGTCGGCGGCTTGAAGGTCGCGATGAGCGCGGTCGAGGCGGACGCGCCGCAGGTACTCCAGCGGCGTGGTCCCGAGCTTTCGACGGAACATGTACTGGACCGACCTGGGCGTGACGTTGACCGAGGCCGCTATCTCGCTCAACCCGATGTCGGCGTCGGCGTTGTCGTGGATGAACGCGATCGCCTGGCGCAGCAACGGCGGCTGCGCGGAATGGGACTCGCGTTGTGATTGCATACCGGTCCGCTATAACCCGAATGCCGTGCGCCGAAACCCGCTCTCCCATGAGCGAACGCATCGAAGTCCAGCGCACGATTGCCGCACCCGCATCCGACATCTTCGCGGTCCTCTGCGATCCGCAGGGCCACGTCGCCATCGACGCCACCGGCATGCTGCAGGACGCCGACGGGGACCCCGTCACGGGCGTGGGCGGCGACTTCGTCGTACATATTGACCGTGAGGCGCTCAACGACTTTCCGCCGGGCAAGTATGACGTCACGGTCTCGATCCGCGAATTCGCCAAGGACCGGCTGATCGCCTGGACGATCGTCGGCCGGAGGGCATTCTCGATCGCACCGTACGGCGTGGCTATCTCCGCGGCTAGACACAATCGTCAACCGAAGGTTGACGATTGTCCGATCGTCAACCTAGAGTTGACGCATGGCCGAGCAGACCACACCCGAGCCCACCAAAATCGCCTACCCCGTCCGCCTCGACGACCTCATCAACACCATCAAAGGGGTCCACTCCGAGCCGCTCGATCAACTCACCGACGCCATGCTGGCCGCCGAGAGCCTCGGCGAGATCGCCGATCACCTCATCGGCCATTTCGTCGACCAGGCCCGCCGGTCCGGCGCGTCCTGGACCGACATCGGCAAGTGCATGGGCGTGACCAAGCAGGCCGCACAGAAGCGCTTCGTGCCGAAGTCCCCCGACCTGGACAGCCCGTCGGCGCTGGACCCCAACGCGGGCTTCGGCCGGTTCACCCCGCGGGCGCGCAACGCCGTGGTAGCCGCCCAGAACGCGGCCCACGCCGCGGGCAACGACGAGATCTCCACCGATCACCTGCTCCTGGGATTGCTGGCGGACCCCGAGGCGCTGGCCACCCTGCTCATCAAGGCGCAAGCGGTCGAGCCCCAAACCCTGCGCGCGGCTGTCACCCTGCCGGAGCGCAGCGAGAACGTGCCGGCGATGATCCCGTTCAACGGTCCGGCGAAGAAGGCTCTCGAACTGACCTTCCGCGAGGCACTTCGATTGGGGCACAACTACATCGGCACCGAGCACATGCTGCTCGCGCTGCTCGAACAGGAAGATGGCGACGGTCCGCTGCACCGCGCCGGCCTGGACAAGGACCGCACCGAGGGCGACATCATCCGCATCCTGGAGGCCATGACCTCCCCGAAGGGCGACTGAGTCCATCTCACATCGCGGTGACCCCCCGCGACTTCATGATGTGAGGGTGCGACCGTTTGAGGACGTGGTAGCCGAGCACGGAGCGACGGTGCTGCGGGTGTGCCGCGCCGTCGTCGGCCCGTTCGACGCCGAGGACGCCTGGTCGGAGACGTTCCTGTCGGCGCTGCGCGCCTATCCCGACCTGCCCCCCGACGCCAACGTCGAGGCCTGGCTGGTGACGATCGCCCACCGCCGCGCCATCGACGCCGGGCGCGCCCGCTCCCGCAGAGCGGTGCCCACCGAAACCCTTCCCGACCGGCCCGCCGCACACGCCGACCCAGCGTCCCGCGATCCCGACCTGTGGACCGCGTTGCAACGGCTGCCCACCAAACAACGCCACGCGGTGGCCTACCACCACCTCGCCGGGTTGCCGTTCGCCGAGATCGCCGAACTGCTCGGCAACTCCCCCGACGCGGCCCGGCGCGCCGCCGCCGATGGACTCAAAACGCTCCGCAAACATTATCGTGAGGACGAAACAGCATGACTACCAACCTTTTCGACGAATTCGAGGCCGACGAAGCCGATCTGGTGCGGTTGCATCAACGCCTGGAACGCAGCGCCGACAGCGGCGGACTGCTGGACGTGGCCTATCGCACCATCGACACCCCGGTCGGCACGCTGCTGCTGGCCGCGACGACTGTCGGACTCGTCCGGGTCGCCTACGACATCGAGGGTCACGACGCGGTGCTGGCCCGCCTGGCCGACCTCGTGAGCCCGCGGGTCCTGCGCGCCCCCGCGCGGCTGGACACCACGGCACGGCAGATCGACGAGTATTTCGCCAAGCGCCGCACCAGCTTTGAGCTGCCCGTTGACCTGCGGCTCGCCGAGGGCTTCCGCCGCGAGGTCGTCGAGCATCTGCGCGACATCGGCTACGGCCGGCGGGAGAGCTACGCACAGGTGGCCGCGGCGGTCGGTTCACCGCGTGCGGTGCGTGCCGTCGGGACCGCCTGCGCCCGCAACCCGCTGCCGGTGGTGATCCCCTGCCACCGCGTCGTGCGATCGGACGGCTCGGCCGGACAGTATGCGGGCGGACCGGTGGCCAAGACGACACTGTTGGACCTCGAGGCGGCTTAACCGGGAATGAAAGCCGACGAGCGACGGTAGAACAGGGACATGAAGCTCAACGACGCCGCCCGTGAACTCATCGGATCCGGTACCGACGCGACACTGGTCACGCTCAACCCCGACGGCAGCCCTCAGGCGTCCGTCATCTGGATGGCCCTGGAATCCACACCAGACGGCGACGAACTCGTCTCGGACACCTCGCGGAATATCGCAAGACGCGCAACATCCGTCGCGATCCGCGCGTCGCCGTGACCATCCTGTCCAAGCCGGCGCCCGGTCAGCTGACGAACTATCTGACGATCACCGGGACCGCCCGGATCGTCGACGGCGGCGCGCCCGCGCTGCTCAAGAAACTGGCGAAGGTGTTGCTCGGTACCGATGAGCACTTCCCGCCGGCGAACGCCCCCGAGGGTTTCGTGAACAGGGTGCGAATCGAGAAGGTGGGCGGCACCGGCCCCTGGGTCTCCTGACCCTCAACGGGCTGTAACACGTTTCAGTTTGTGCCATCATGCGGTGATGCGCCGCTGCATTGTGGTCCTGGTCGTCCTGTTCGCGGCCGTCGCTGCCCTCGTGGCGTCGCCGGCGTCGGCCGACGGCACGCCGATCGGCAACCTCGGTGACACGCTTCGCGTCGAGTTCAAGGGCATCGTCGCCGACGTCACCGTCCACGACGTCCTACCGGTCGATCCGCCGCCGCCCGGCTACGCCGCGACCGGTTCGCCGCGGTGGATCAATCAGGGCGGGCCGTGGAAGGCCCCGATCACCATCCACACCATCCAGGCGCCCAACCCGTACGCGATGGCCCTCGCGTTCACGTTCACCGGCGTGACGCCGTACGCCGACGCGTACGTGTCCAAGCACACCGACGCACCGGACGCGCTGGAGAATGCCCTGCGTAATGCGCCACCGGGGGGCACCGTCGACGGCGCCGTCTACTGGCAGGTGTACCGCGCGCTCGTGACGAATGTGGTCCTGCTCAATCCGCAGACCGGCCAGCACCTCGCCCAGTGGAACATCTGGCAGCCGGGAGCACCGCTACCGTAGCCGGATGGCTATCCAGATCACGGCCGTCGACGCCGCCGAGGTGCCGGAACTCGCCGAAGTCGCCGCCCGCACCTTTCCGCTCGCCTGTCCCCCGTCGGTGACGCCCGAGAACATCGCCGCGTTCATCGACGAGAACCTCTCCGAGACACGGTTTCTCGACTACCTCACCGATCCCGACCGGGTCGTGGTCGCCGCGCGCGACGACGGGCGAATGATCGGCTATGCCTTGCTGATTCGCGGCGTGCCCGATGACGACGACGTTCAGCGTGCGGTGGCCCTGCGCCCCGCCGTCGAGCTGTCGAAGATGTACGTGCTGCCCGACGGCCACGGCGCCGGGGTGTCGGCTGCGCTGATGGGCGCCGCGCTGCAGCGGTCCGCCGAGCTCGACGCCAAGAGCGTGTGGCTGGGCGTCAATCAGCACAACGAGCGCGCGCAGCGCTTCTACACCAAACACGGCTTTACCATCAACGGCACCAAAACCTTTCGACTCGGCGCCGGTATCGAGAACGACTACGTGATGGTGCGCCCGCTGTAGCGTCGGCTATCCGTTGCGCCGGCCGGCGGCCGTCAGCGCCAGGAGGCGCGATGTCGCCCGCAGATACTTCTTCCGGAATCCGCCCGCCAACATCTCGTCGCTGAAGATGGTGTCCAGCTTGGTGCCCGAAGCCACCACGGGGATGCCCGCGTCATAGAGCCGGTCGGTCAGGGACACCAGCCGCAACGCCACATTCTGGTCATCGATCGGGTGCACCCCGGTGATGAAGACACCGGTCACCCCCTCGATCAGCGTCAGATAGCGCGACGGATGCATCGTGGCCAGATGCGTGCACAGCGCGTCGAAGTCATCGAGTGTCGCCCGGGCAGTTCAGCGGCCCGCGCGGCGACCTCCTCGTCGCTCGGCGGCTCGGGCGCGGGCGGCAGGTCGCGGTGGCGATAGTCGGGTCCCTCGATCCGCACAGTGGTGAAAATTGAAGCGAGCGTGTTGATTTCACGCAGAAAGTCCTGCGCGGCAAATCGGCCCTCGCCCAAGCTGCTCGGGCAGGGTGTTCGACGTGGCCGCCACCGAGACCCCGCGTTCCACCAGTTGCGAGAGCAACCGTGAGATCAGCGTCGTATTGCCCGGGTCGTCGAGCTCGAACTCGTCGATGGCCACCACGACGTAGTCGGCCAGCAGGTCGACGCTCTCCACGAAGCCGAACACGCCGGCCAGCTGGGTGAGTTCGCCGAACGTGGCAAACGCCTTCGGCCCGGGCACCGCGTAATAGGACGACGCCAGCAGGTGGGTCTTGCCGACGCCGAACCCGCCGTCGAGGTAGATCCCGACGCCGGGTAGCACCTCCCGCTTGCCGAACAGCTTCTTCTTGCCCGCTCGCCGGATCACCGCCTGCTCGCAGAACTGCCTGCACGAGTGCACCGCCGTCGCCTGCGACGCCTCGTTCGGGTCGGGTTTGTACGTCTCGAAGCTGACGTCGGAAAACGTGGGCGGTGGGACGAGCTGGGCGATCAGCCGTTCCGGTGTGACGCTGGGGTGCCGATCGACCAGATGACCGACACCGCTGGACCCCTGCATGCAGGCACCATAGCGGCGTGTTGCAATTCTGCGTATGTCCGATGCGGGTGGCGGGATGCAGCTCACAGTGCTGGGCCCGGCCGACGCCGTCGACGATGACGGCTGAACGCGCTCTACGCCTATCCCGACCAGCTACAGGCCTGCTGGGTGCGCGGCAACATGATCGCCAGCCTCGACGGCGGTGCCACCGACGACGGCAAGGCCGGCGGGCTGGCCGGAGCCGGCGACCGCGCCCTGTTCGCCCTGCTGCGCGAGCTCGCGGACGTCATCGTCGTCGGTGCGGCGACGGTGCGCGTCGAGAACTATTCCGGAGCGCAGCTTTCCGTCGCCCAACGTCAGGCCCGGCAGCGGCGCGGGCAGGCGGAGGTGCCGCCGATCGCGGTCGTGACCCGGTCCGGCGATCTCGACCCGGGCGCCCGGTTCTTCACCCGTACCGAGGTGCCGCCGTTGATCCTGACGGCCGGCCACCATACGACGACGCCCGGCAGCGGCTCGGCGGGGTTGCCGAGGTCATCGACGCATCGGGGCCGCAACCGAACACCGTCGACATCGGCTCGATGCTCGGGATCCTCGCCGAACGCAAGCTCTTCCGTGTGCTCACCGAGGGCGGGCCCCTGTTCCTCGGCACACTGGTCGAGACCGGCCTGCTGGACGACCTGTGCCTGACCGTGGCACCGATCCTGGTCGGTGGCGGGGCCAGCCGAATCGTCTCGGGCCCCGGCTATGTGCACAACACGATGCGGCGCGCCCACGTACTCACCGACGACGACGGCTATCTGTACACGCGCTACGTCCGCGGCGAGTGACACCCACGAGCGCTTGCGTCAGGAGCAACCACTCCAGTGATCAGTACTGTGGTCGGCATGCGTGGGCGAGGTCTGGTCCGGGTGCTGGGCACCTCTGCGGTGGTGCTGTCCACTTTGCTGGCCGGCTGCGCACCAGGTCTGGCCGCCAATCCCCGCTATGCCACCGACTCCGGCGCACACCCGCAGGGACAGCCGCAGACCACCAAGCCACCCACCGGACCGCCGCCGATCGCGGCACCCAAGAACGACCTGTCGTGGCGCGACTGCACGTCGCGGGTGTTCAGCGACGCGGCGGTGCAACCCCTGCCGGGCGTCAAGCTGGACTGCGCCAGCTACGACGCCGACCTCGACCCCATCAACGGCGCCACCGGCACGATCAGCATCGGCGTGGTGCGTGCGACGTCCGCGGACACCCCGTCCGACGCCGGACCGCTGGTGATGACGACCGGTTCGGACCTGCCGTCGTCGACGCAGCTGCCCGTCTGGCTCGGACGCGCGGGCGCCGACGTGCTCAAGACCCATCCGATCGTCGCGGTGGACCGTCGTGGCACCGGCATGTCGGGCGCGCTGGACTGCCGAGATCTCTTCGACCGCCAAGAGATGTTGGACCAGGCGCAGTTCCAGTCCGGCGACGACCCGGTGGCCAACCTGGGCGCGATCACCATGACGGCGACCACCAGTTGCACCGACACCATCGCGCCGGGTGACTCCGCCTATGACAACTCGCACGCCGCCGAGGACATCGAACGACTGCGCAGCACCTGGGACGTGCCCACGCTGGCACTGCTCGGCGTCGGCAACGGCGCTCAGGTGGCGCTGGCCTACGCCGGTTCGCATCCCAACAAGGTCGCGCGCCTGATCCTCGATTCCCCGCTGCCGCTGGGCATCGCCGCCGAGGCGGCCACCGAACAGCGCGTCAAGGGCGAACAGGCCGCACTCGACGCGTGGTCCGCGCAGTGCGTCGCGACCAACTGCCCGCTGGCCCCGGACCCCAAGGGCGCGGTCGACGCGCTGCTGTCCGACGCGCGTGACGGCCGCGGACCCGGTGGCGCCTCGGTCTCCGCGGTCGTCGACGCCATCACCACCGCACTGGCCTATCCGCGCGGCGACCGCGTCGGTGCCGGCAACGATCTGGCCTCGGCCGTGGCCGCCGCACGGTCCGGCAACGACAACCAGATGACCAACCTGATCACCCAGGCGGAGAACCTGCGCCAGACCGACGGCCAGTTCGTCAACGGCTGCAGCGACGCGCTCAACCGGCCCACTCCCGACCGGGTCCGCGAGCTCGTGGTCGCCTGGCCCAAGCTGTACCCGCAGTTCGGCGCGGTCGGAGCGCTCGACATGGTCAAGTGCCTGAACTGGCCCAGCGGGTCGGCCCCGCAGGAACCCAAGAACCTGAAGATCCCCGTGCTGCTGCTGGGCGTGCAGAACGATCCGATCGTCGGCAACGAGGGAGTTGCCGCCGTCGCCGCCACCGTCATCAACGCGGGCACCTCGAACAAGCGCGTGATCTGGCAGGGCATCGGCCACGGCGCCAGCATCTACTCGCAGTGCGCGCTGCCCCCGGTCACCGGGTACCTGCAAAGCGGCAACCTTCCGGCCACCGACACGTACTGCCCGGCCTGACACTGCGTCTGATGGCGTCGGTGTACGGTGCGCTGGTGCGCGATCTTGTCGACGGCCGCCTTCCGGCCCCGCACCGTCCCACCGAGCACCTCGGCCGTCCTGCGCACCATCCTCTGGCCGTTGGCGATCGTCTTCATCATCCATCGCAGCTACGTGCTGGCCACCAACGGCTACATCACCGACGACTACGGGCCGGTGTACCGCGCCGTCGTGAACTTCAAGATGGGCTGGGACATCTACAACGAGCATCTCGACTACGTCGACCCGCACTACCTGTATCCACCGGGTGGCACGTTGTTGATGGCGCCGTTCGGCTACCTCCCGGTGGACGCGTCGCGGTACTGGTTCATCACGTTCAACACGATCGCGATCGTCATCGCCGCCTATCTGCTCTTGCGTCTTTTCAAGTTCACCGCCGGGTCGGTCGCCTTTCCCGCCTTGCTGGTCGCGATGTTCTGCACCGAAAGCGTGATCAACACATTGGTTTTCGCCAACATCAACGGCTGCATCCTGCTGCTGGAAGTGCTGTTCTTTGGGTGGCTACTCGACGGGAAACGAAGTCACGAGTGGTGGGCGGGCGTGGCCGTCGGCCTGTCACTGGTGGTCAAACCGGTGCTGGCGCCACTGCTGTTGCTGCCGCTGCTGAACCGACAGTGGCGCGCGCTGGTCACCGCGATCCTGGTGCCGCTGGTGTTCAACGCGGCGGCCTGGCCGTTGATCAGCGACCCCATGAACTTCATCACCCGCACGCTGCCCTATATCTTCTCCATCCGCGATTATTTCAACAGCTCGATCCAGGGCAACGGGATCTACTACGGCCTGCCGATGTGGCTGATCTGGTTGCTGCGCATCGCATTCGCGGCGCTGGCCCTCGCGAGCGTGTGGCTGTTGTACAAGCACTACCGCACCCGCGATCCGCTGTTCTGGATGGCGACGTCGTCCGGTGTGCTGCTGATCGCCTCCTGGCTGGTGTCCTCGCTGGGCCAGGGCTACTACTCGATGATGTTGTTCCCGTTCCTGATGACGGTGGTGCTGCGGAACTCGGTGATCCGCAACTGGCCCGCGTGGCTGGCGATCTACGGCTTCATGAGCGCCGACCGGTGGCTGCTGGGGCACTGGCCGACGACGGGCCGCGCGTTGGAGTACCTGCGCGTGACGTATGGCTGGGCGCTGATGCTCGTGGTCGTGTTCTGCGTGCTGTACTTCCGGTACCTCGACGCCAAATCGGAGGGCCGACTCGACCGCGGCATCGACCCGCCGTGGGTGGCCGACGAGCCGGCAGCAGAGTCCACGCCCGTCGCGCAGACGTAATCCGACCTGTCACACGGCAGATCTGCGCGCCCGGGAATGAATATTCAGCTCCGGGCGGTTACCTCAGGTGGATCAGCTGTGTCTAGCCGACTATACCCAGGAGGTCGATGAATGCCGACGTACCGCGCGTACCAAGTGACAGGACAGCACCAGTTCGAGCTCGTCGATCGCGACATCGTCGAACCCGAGCCGGATCACGTCCGGGTGCGGGTGCTCAGCTGCGGGGTGTGCCACAGCGATTTCCTCGGCGTCGAGGGCGTGCTTCGCGCCGATCCCGGCCGGCCGGTCGTCCCGGGTCACGAGATCGTCGGCGTCGTCGATGCCATCGGCGCGGGTGTCTCCGCTTGGCAGACAGGCGATCTCGTCGGCCTGGGCTACCTCGGCGGCCACTGCGGCAAGTGTGCCTTCTGCCGGCGGGGCGATTTCGTGAACTGCACGGACCAGGCCCTACCCGGCACCGTCGACGACGGCGGATACGCCGAGATGGTCTACGCCCGCGCCAACGGGCTGGTCCGCGTACCCGGGGGCCTGGATCCACTCGACGCCGCGCCCCTGATGTGCGCCGGAATCACCATGTTCAACGCGCTGCGCCAGGCCGACGCGCCGGCGGGTGCGACGGTGGCGATTCAGGGCATCGGCGGCCTGGGTCACCTCGGTCTGCAGTACGCCAAGCAGCTCGGCTACCGGACGGTGGCCATCGCCCGCGGCCTCGGGAAGGCCCGGCTGGCGACGTCGCTGGGCGCCGACGAGTACATCGACAGTGCGGCGACCGATCCCGGCGCGGCGCTGCAGAAGCTGGGCGGTGCGGACGTGATCGTGGCGACGGCGGCCAGCGGCGCCTCGATGTCGCCTCTGCTGGCCGGCCTGGTTCCGCGTGGGCGGCTCGTGGTCGTCGGCGGGCTGGGCACCGAACCCATCGCGGTGCAGACCCGGGATCTGATCGTCGGTGGCCGCTCCATCATCGGCGTGCTGACCGGGACTCCGGTCGAGAACGAGGAGAACCTGGCGTTCAGCGCCGCGCACGGCGTCAAGCCGATGGTCGAGGTGATGGCGCTGGATGAGGCGCCGAAAGCTTACGAACGCATGATGTCGGGTGAGGCGCGATTCCGAATCGTCCTGGATATCGCTAGCGTGGACGCATGACGACTCCACAGCCCAAAGTGGAACTGACTGATGACGAGTGGCGCCAGAAGCTGACACCCGAGGAGTTCGCGGTGCTGCGGCGGGCGGGCACGGAGCGGCCGTTCACCGGTGAATACACCGATACCGCGACCGAGGGCGTGTACGAATGCCGCGCCTGCGGAGCCGAGCTGTTCCGTAGCACCGAGAAGTTCGAATCCCATTGCGGCTGGCCATCTTTCTTCGATCCAGCCAACTCCGACGCGGTGATTCTCCGCGAAGACGACTCGCTGGGCATGCGGCGCGTCGAGGTGGTGTGCGCCAACTGCCACAGCCACCTCGGCCACGTCTTCGAGGGTGAGGGCTACCCGACGCCGACCGATCAGCGCTACTGCATCAACTCGATCTCGCTGCGGCTGGCACCCACGAGCTGATCGGGCTAGTCGATCCGGGTGGCGTGCAGCTCCCAGAAAGGCATGTGTACCCGACCGTCCACCAGCCACGGTTCGATGACCCGGAGCCGTTCCAGCAACGGCTCCATCCGGTCGGCCATGTCCGGGTTGCGCGCGGCCATCATCTCGAAGGTCTCGACGCTGACGTTTCCCTGGTAGGTGGTCGGGCCCAGGTAGGTGATCTCCCAGCCGGCGTCCGGAAGCACCTCGCGGAAATCGTCCTCGGTCAGGGAGCGCGGCATCTTGAAGCCGTTCACGTTGTGGTCGCCGAACTCGAACATGTACAGGCGCGCTGCGGGCTTGGTGGCGCGATGCAGCGCCCGCGCATAAGCCTTCTGCAGTTCCTGTTCATCGCCGAACACGTGATAGAAGGCGCAGTCGACGACGGTGTCGAAGCGGTCGTCGAGCCCCTCCAGCTTGGTCGCGTCCGCCACCTGGAAGTCCACCGACACTCCGGCCTTCTGGGCGTTCTGGCGGGCGCGTTCGATGGCAGCGGGCGAGGCGTCGATGCCGGTGGCCGACAACCCCTTCGACGCGTAATGGATGGCATGGTGGCCGGGGCCTGTGCCGGGGTCGAGCACCTCGCCCTTGATGGCACCGAGCGCGACCAAGCTCTGAACGACCGGTTGCGGACCACCGATGTCCCACGGTGTGGCGGCAGGCAATCCGTGCGCGGTCCGCTCGTCGCGGTACAGCTCTTCGAAACGATTGGGCTCTACGGGAGCAGTCATGTTCGCGAGGATAGCCCCGCTAACTGAACGCGGCCGGCGCCGAACGAGGCTCGACGCGGCCGTGAGACGCGAGCATCCCGCGCATCGCGGGAGCGGCCACGGGTGGACCTTGACTTCGTCGATGGGCACTGACGCAGGTACCACAGCGCGGCGTAACCGCTTCCGAAGTCGTCGATCGCGATACGAACGCCCGTCTCACGCAACTTGTCCAGCACGGTGCAGGTCCGGTCCAGGTTGTCGAGCAGCACATCCTCGGTGATCTCGACGGTCAGCATGTCGGGCAACAGGCCGCGTTCGGAGAGTGCGCGACTGATCTGCCGGGGCAGATCCAGGTCGCAAACAGCACTACCTCAGTCGGCGTGCGGGTTCTCCAGGACGATGGCCGCGCCCTGGCCGGAGCCGATGCACACGCCGGCGACCCCGTAACGGGCATTGCGTTGCCGTAGCTCGGTCGCCAAGGTCAGCACATAGCGAGTTCCCGTGGCGCCGAAAGGATGTCCAATGGCGACGGCGCCCCCATTCGGGGTGAGCTTCTCATCGGGGACGGTGAATCCACCGAGCTGGTTGGGAAGTTCGCGAAGGACACCGAGTGCCTGGGCACTGAAGGCCTCATGGACTTCCCATACGTCAATCTGCTCTGGAGTGAGTCCGGCGCGGCTGATGGCCAGCGGGATCGCCCACGCCGGCGCCAGACCCATGACCAGCGGGTCGATCCCGTAGACGGCCGAGGACAGCACGCGGGCCAACGGCTCGATACCGAGTTCTGCCGCCTTCTCCCCCGACGCCAGGACGATTGCGCTGGCGCCGTCGGTCAGCGGAGTGGAGTTGGCGGCCGTCATCTGGGAGGTGCCGGGTTGCACCGGTAGCGCGGCCAGCTTTTCGGCGGTGGTGTCGTCGCGGATGAAGTCGTCGTGCTCGAAGACGCTTGCCGCCGTCTTTTTCGTCGCCGCGATCTGCACGGGCATGATCTCCTTGGCCAGCCGCCCGGAGTCGCGCGCTGCCTTGGCGCGCCCTTGCGACCGCAGCGCGAACGCGTCGATCTCCTCACGGGTCAGCCCGTAGCGGTCGGCAACGTTCTGCGCGGTCTCGATCATGGCGATGTAGGCGTTGCGGGCCAGCAACGCGGGATTGGGTGGGCCGCCGGCGCCGGCCCACATGGTGTCGAGCAGGATGACGGGCCCCCGGGGGGAGAACGGTGCGTCCCCCTTCATGTAGGCCCAGCCTGAGCGCGACATCGACTCGACGCCACAGGCGATGCCGACGCCGAGATCGCCCGCCTTGATCGCATGGCTGATGTTCACCGTCGCGCTCAGCGATGAGCCGCAGAACCGATTGATCGTGGCCCCTGCGACGCTGTCGGGAAAACCCGCCGCCAGCGCCGCCCAACGCGCGACGTCCCCCATCCCCTCATGGGCGGGGTTGACACAGCCGGCGACGATGTCCTCGACCTGGTCGAGGCCGACACCCACACGTTCGCATGCGCCCTTCATCGCCATACCCAGCAGTTCGTCGAGCCGGATGTGCGACAAGGCGCCGCCGTACCGCGCGAACGGGGTCCGTACCCCGCCAAGGATGAAGGCGTCGCTCATTTCGCGAATCGTACAGCCGGGCGGTGCCCGGGAAAGGGGCTAAGGGAGCTTGGCGACGAGTTCTTCCGCGCCGATCCGTGGGCCGGTGAAGAACGGGGTCTCCTCACGCACATGGCGACGCGCGTCGGTGGCCCGAAGATCACGCATGAGGTCGACGATGCGATGCAACTCGGGCGCCTCGAAGGCCAGGATCCACTCGTAGTCACCGAGCGCGAACGCCGGCACGGTGTTGGCCCGGACGTCTTTGTAACCACGCGCGGCCATGCCGTGTTCGGACAGCATCTGTCGGCGCTCGTCGTCGGGAAGCAGGTACCAGTCCAGTGACCGGACGAACGGATACACGCAGATGTAGGCGCCCGGCTCCTCGCCGGCCAGGAACGCCGGGATATGGCTCTTGTTGAATTCGGCGGGGCGGTGCAGCGCGACGCTGCTCCACACCGGTGTGGTGGCTCGTCCCAGGGTGGTCGTCCGGCGGAAATCCGAATAGGTGGCCTGCAGCGCCTCGACCGTCTCGGCGTGGGTCCACATCATGAAGTCGGCATCGGCACGGAGACCGGCGACGTCGTAGATGCCGCGAACCACCACGCCACCGTCCTCCTGCTGTTTGAGGAAGGTCGCGGTTTCGTCGGCCACTCTGTCGCGGTCCGCCGGCTCGTCACCCAGTACTCCGGGACGCACCGCGAAGACCGAGAACATCAGGTAGCGGATGGTGGAGTTGAGGGTGTCGAAGTCGAGCTTGGCCATCTACCTATCGTGCCACGTCGGCGGTGAGCAGCGACGCGGTCGCCCTGGTGGCGGCGGACACACAGGCGGGCACCCCGATGCCGTCCAGGTAGGCGCCCGCCACCGCCAGTTTCGGGGGCAGGCCCGCCCGCAGTTCGGCGACGAGGTCGCCGTGGCCCGGTCCGTATTGCGGCATCGCGTCGATCCAGCGCACCACGCGGCAGTCCTCCGGTTCGACGGCGACCCCGAAGACCGTCAGGAGATCCTGCGCCGACCACGACAACAGATCTTCGTCTCCGGCATTGCGGGCCAGGTCGTCACCCAACCGGCCGAACGACAAGCGCACCATCTCGGCGTTGCCACGTCGGCCCCATTTGCGCGACGACAGGGTGATCGCCTTGGCGTGCAGAGGTTCGCCGCTCGCGACGAGGACGCCGGACTGGTTGGGCATCGGGGTACCACCGGGCAACGCCAGTGCGACCAGCGCGGTCGAGGCCACCGTGATACGGCGGGCCGCAGCGGCGGTCCGCGGAGCGATGTCGGCGATGAGCCTGGGCAGCCGCGGAGCTGGAACCGCCAGCACCACCCCGTCCGCATGCCAGCGCGCACCCTCGTCGTCGACCAGCTCCCAGCCACGCGGCGCGCCTCCGATCCGTTCGACGGCGACCTGCGCCCACCGCAGACGGGACTGCTGGATCAGCCGCTCGACGAGCACCGTGTATCCGCCCTCGACCGCACCGAACACCGAACCGACGGCCGGCGGCGGCAGCACCTCGCGGACCGCCCCGGTCAGGCTGCGCGCGCCCCGGTCCAGCGCCGCCGCCAATGTCGGCGCGGCCGCCCGCAGGCCGATGGTGGCCGCGGAGCCCGCATACACGCCGGCCAACAGCGGGTCGACCGAGCGGGCCACCACCTGGTCACCGAACCGGTCACCGACGAGTTCGGCGACCGTGGGATCGGCGCCCGGCCGCCAGGACAGCGGGCGGGCGGACTCGTCGAGCATGCGCGCCATGGTGGCGTCGTCGACCAGCCCGGCCAGCGCCTGCGGCCGCGACGGGATGCCGTTGAGTGTGTCCGCCGGCAGGGGGTGCAGCCGCCCCTGGCTGTAGATCAGCGGACGCGCCCCGGTGGTGCCGACCTGCTTGCCCGCCAGCCCGAGCTCGGCCAGCAGCGCCGGCACCTCGGGACGGCGGGCGACGAACGCCTCCGCTCCGACGTCGAGCGGCTGCCCGCCGATGCGTTCCGTGCGCAGCACGCCGCCCAGCCGGTCGGCGGGGTCGAAGACGGTGATCGACGCGTCGGGGCCCGCCGCCACCCGCAGCCGGTAAGCCGCGACCAGCCCCGAAATACCGCCGCCGACAATGCAATACGACGCACTCACAGTGAGTGCACCAATGCGACGAGGTCGGTGATCACGCCTGGGTCGGTACCCGGCAGCACGCCGTGGCCCAGGTTGAAGACATGGCCCGCCGCCCCCGCGTCGACCGCTCCCCTGCCGTCCGCCACGACGGCGCGCGCCGCCCGCTCGACCACCGGCCAGCCGGCCAGCAGCACCACCGGATCGAGGTTGCCCTGCAGCGCCGTGCCGGCCGGCACCCGGGCGGCGGCATCGGTCAGCGATGTCCGCCAGTCGACCCCCACCATCTTCGCGTCCGCCATCGAAACGGCCTCGGCCATCGCGCCCAGCAGTTCGGCTGTGCCGACGCCGAAGTGGGTCATCGGCACACCCGTCGGGGCCAGCGCTTCGAACACCCGCGTGCTGTGCGGAAGCACGTGGCTGCGGTAGTCGGCGGCGGACAGGGTCCCGGCCCATGAGTCGAACAATTGAATCGCGTCGACCCCGGCGGCGATCTGCTCCTGCAGGAATGCGACGGTCACGTCCGTCAGCGCCGTCATCAGCGCGTGCCAGGTGCCGGGCTCGGCGAGCATCATCGCCTTGGTCCGTTCGTGGTTGCGGCTCGGACCGCCCTCCACGAGGTAGGACGCGAGGGTGAAGGGCGCGCCGGCGAACCCGATCAGCGGAACCGGCCCGAGCTCGGAGACCAGCATCTTCACCGCATCCGCAATGGGCGCGACCTGCTGCGGCTCAAGCGGTTTCATGGCTGCGACGTCGGCGATGCCGCGTACCGGGTGCTCGATCACCGGACCGACGTCGGGCACGATGTCCAGCTCGATGCCCGAAGCCCGCAGCGGCACCACGATGTCGGAGAACAGGATCGCCGCGTCGACGGCGTGCCTGCGCACCGGCTGCAGCGTGATCTCGGTGATCAATTCGGCGTCGAAGCATGCCTGCATCATGGTGTTCTCTGCGCGCAGTGCCCGGTACTCGGGGAGAGACCGTCCGGCCTGTCGCATGAACCACACCGGCAGGCGCTGGGGTTTCCGGCCGTTGACGGCGGCCAGGTAGGCCGACTCGGGCAGGTCGCGGCGGGTATTCATCGGCCTCCATGCTGCCATGCGGCATCACCTCGGCTGGTCGTCGGCCGGTTACCTTTCGTGCGGGTTTCTTCCCGGCGCCCGGCGTCCGCCCTGTCTCGTGTCGTCGGCTATCACAAGCCCGGCAAAATCGGCGCGCCTGCGCACAGAGCTGCCCAGATGGGCTAGCGTCAAACGGCGTGACCACCGCCGAACCGGCTCAATTCCGCGAAGCGGTGGCGGCGATGAGCGCCACCACCGTGCGACCGGAGATCGAGCTCGGCCCGATCCGTCCGCCGCAGCGGCTGGCCCCCTACAGCTACGCGCTGGGCGCCGAGGTGAGGCATCCCGAGACCACGGTCGTGCCCGAACGCTCGGACGGCGACGCGTTCGGCCGGCTGATCCTGCTCCACGATCCCGACGGCGCCGAGGCGTGGGACGGCACGATGCGGCTGGTGGCCTACATCCAGGCCGATCTGGACTCCACCGAGGCCGTCGACCCTCTGCTGCCCGAGGTGGCGTGGAGCTGGCTGGTGGAGGCGCTGGAGTCGCGGGCCGAGCACGTCACCGCCCTGGGCGGCACCGTCACGGCCACCACGTCGGTGCGCTACGGCGACATCTCCGGACCGCCCCGCGCCCACCAACTCGAGCTGAGAGCCTCGTGGACGGCGACAACACTGGAGCTGGGTCCGCACGTCCAGGCCTTCTGCGAGGTGCTCGAGCACGCCGCCGGTCTGCCCCCCGACGGTGTCACCGACCTGAGCTCCCGTCCACGCGCCTGACGATGGCTCACCCCGAGGAGCCGGGCTCCGACGCGGCCACCGAAGACACCGAGACCGCGGAGCCGGAGGCCACACCGCTGCTGAAGCCCCGCGACGGGGTCCCGGATCTGTCCGTCAGTTCGCGCGAAATCGCAAGGGCAGCAGAATTGCTGGCTTCCGGCGACGGCCCGTTCGCGGTGGATGCCGAGCGTGCGTCGGGTTTCCGGTATTCCAATCGCGCCTATCTGATCCAGATCCGCCGGGCGGGTGCGGGCACGGTGCTGATCGATCCGGTGAGCCACGGAGCCGACCCGATCGCCACGCTCGCACCCGTCGCGGCGGTGTTGGGTGAAAACGAGTGGGTCTTGCACGCCGCCGACCAGGACCTGCCGTGTCTGGCCGAGGTCGGCATGCGGCCGGCGAGGCTGTACGACACCGAGCTGGCGGGCCGGCTGGCCGGTTATGACCGGGTGAATCTCGCAACGATGGTGCAGCGACTGCTGGGGTTGCAACTGACGAAGGGCCACGGTGCGGCCGACTGGTCGAAGCGCCCGCTGCCGCCGGACTGGCTGAACTATGCCGCGCTGGATGTCGAGGTACTGGTGGAGCTGCGCCACGCAATCGCCGCAGTCCTCGAGGAGCAGGGCAAAACCGACTGGGCGGCACAGGAATTCGAATACCTGCGCACCTTCGAGGCCACGCCGACACGGCGCGACCGATGGCGCCGCACCTCGGGGATCCACAAGGTGCGCGACGCGCGCACGCTCGCGGCGGTGCGGGAACTGTGGACCACCCGCGACACCATCGCGCGGCGCAGGGACATCGCGCCGGGACGGATCCTGCCCGACGCCGCGATCATCAACGCGGCCACCGTCAATCCGGATTCGGTCGAGAAGCTCACCGCACTGCCCATATTCGGCGGCGCCAGGCAGCGCCGCAGCGCGCAGGTCTGGCTGGACGCGCTCGCGCGGGCCCGCACCACAGAGGACCGGCCGGCGGCACAGGAACCCTCGAACGGGCCGCCGCCCGCGTCGAGGTGGCTGCGCCGCAAACCGGAGGCGGCGGCACGGCTCGAGGCAGCGCGCGCCGGGCTCGCCGAAGTGTCACAACGTGTTTCGGTGCCGACCGAGAACCTCATCTCGCCCGAGGTCGTGCGCAGGCTGTGCTGGGACTGGCAGCCGGTCACCGACACGGCGGCCGCGGTCGACGAGTTCCTGCGGGACGCAGAGGCCCGTCCCTGGCAGCGTGAACTCGTCGTGACCGTTCTCGCGGACGCACTCGTCAGCCAGCAATGACCCGGTCGACGTGGGCCAGGAAATGGGCCAGCACCGCGTCGGGGGCTTCGATCTGCGGCCAGTGCCCGATGTTGTCGTCGAGCATCACGACGTCCGGTTCCGGGATCACCTCGGAGTAGCGCCGCGCCATGTGCCTGCCCGAGTTGGGGTCGACGGGCCCGTCGATCAACCTCATCGGGACGTCGGTCTGCCGCATCGCCCGCACCCACCGATTGCGGTGGGCGTAGCGGTCGTTGATGAACCTGCCGACCTTGTGGGTCACGCGTTTGCCGTCGTTGTACTCGAGGATCTCGTGAAACAGGTCCAGCATGCGGCGCGACGGCTTGGTGTCGGGACCGAACAACTCGTTGATCGTTGGTTCGATCAGGCGACGGGAAGCCGAGCTGCTCTGAAGCGGACTCATGATGTCCCCCAACGGTGTCCGCGACAACACCTTCTGCAACAGCCGCGGGGTGTAGGCCTCGTTGAACAGGCCGCCGTTGAGCCAGGTGATGGATTCGATGCGACGCTGCCCGTATGCCTGCTCGGAGAACTCATGGCGGGCCAGCAATTCCTGGCCGACCGAGTCACCGAGATCGTGGGCCAGGATGTGCGCCGAGGTGACGCCGAGGTGAGCGAGCAGCGCCTCGTGCATGTCGGCGTGGTCGTGGACCGAGTACTGGTAGGCGACCGGTTTGTCAGAGAAGCCCATGCCCAGCATGTCCGGCGCGATCACGCGGAATCGTGCGGTCAACCGGTCCCACAGCGGAGCCCAGTCCCATGAACTGAACGGGTAGCCGTGGATGAGCAGCAGGTCGGGGCCGCTGCCCTCGGCCCGATAGAAAACGTCGAAGCCCAGATAGTCGAAGTGCCGCCCGGCGGCCTTCCAGCGTTCGAGTTCCGCATCCATGATCCGAGGCTACGGCGCGCCACGGGAAATGTAGCCACACTGAATACCTTCCCCTTTCCAGCAGTTAAGCCAAACGGGCGCCTCGGTGTTCCACGAGTTGCGCCGGTACGCCACCAGCCGGTGACCGAGGGAAAGGAATCGGAAATGGTTGACGTGCAGGGATCGACGGCGGTGGTCACCGGCGGACAACGCGGACTCGGCAAGGCCATCGTCGACGAGCTCCTCAGACGGGGGGCGGCCAGGGTCTATGCGACCGCCCGCAAACCGGAGCCGGATGGCGACCCGAGGGTCGTCTGGGTCCCCTGCGATGTGACCGACGCGGTTTCCGTTGCGGAGTTGGCGAATACCGCCTCAGACGCCACCATCGTCTTCAACAATGCCGGCACCAACGCCGGCCGCCCGTCCCTGCTCGACGGCGACTGGCACGACATTCGCGCGGTGTTCGAAACGAATTTCTTCGGAGTGCTGAGGGTGACCAGAGCGTTCGCCCCGATACTGGCCCGAAACGGCGGTGGTGCGCTTATCGACATCGTCTCCGTGCTGTCCTGGATGTCCGGCACGGGCGCCTACGGCTGCTCCAAGGCCGCGCTCTGGTCCGCCACGAATTCACTGCGAATCGCACTGAAGCCGCAGGGCACACTTGTGACGGGTGTCCACGTCGGGTACATCGACGCCGACATGACACGAGACATCGAAGTCGCCAAGGCCGCCGCCGACGAAGTGGCGTGCGTGATACTCGACGGCGTCGAGAACGACGACAGCGAAATCCTGGTCGACGACCTGAGCCGGCGAGTGAAGGCCGCGCTCACGGGGCCGCCCGAACGTCTGCGGCTGCATTGAGCGCATCGAGAACCGCATCGCCCCGGTCGGGTGCGGAACTCAGTCGAGGCGCTCGCTGACGACGCGCTCGCCCGCCGGTGCGCCGAGTGCCGCCACCCAGCCCGTGATCTGACGGGCGATGTTGCGGTCGGTCAGGCCGACCTCGGCGAGCACCTCACCGCGCGACGCCTGGGCGAAGAACACCTGAGGCAGTCCCACGTCGCGGCAGGGCACGTCGATCTCGGCCCGGCGCAACGCCGCCGACACCGCGGCGCCGATGCCCCCGTTCACGCCGTTGTCCTCGATGGTGACCACCAACTTGTGCGCGGTGGCCAGGTCGCCGATGGCGTCGGGCACCGGCAGCACCCACCTCGGATCGACCACCGTCACGCCGATGCCCTGATTGCGCAGCCGTTCGGCCGCCGCCAGCGCCATCGCCGCGAACGGCCCTACCGCCACCACCAGCACATCGTCGGAGAGGCCGTCGGCGGGCACCGCGAGCACATCCACACCGTCACGCCGTTCCAGCGCTGAAATATCCTCGCCGACATCACCTTTCGGGAACCGAATGGCTGTCGGGCCGTCATTGACGTCGAGCGCTTCGCCGAGTTCTTCGCGGAGACGCGCGCCGTCGCGGGGTGCGGCCACCCGCAGCCCGGGAACGATGCCGAGCATCGACAGGTCCCACATGCCGTTGTGGCTCGCGCCGTCGGGTCCGGTCACGCCTGAGCGGTCGAGCACCATCGTCACCGGCAGCTTGTGCAACGCGACGTCCATCATGAGCTGGTCGAACGCCCGGTTCAGGAACGTCGAGTAAATCGCCACCACGGGGTGCATTCCGCCCATGGCCAGGCCGGCGGCCGACGTCATGGCATGCTGCTCGGCGATGCCGACATCGAAGAACCGGTCGGGGAAGCGCTGACGGAAGGCGCTCAGCCCAGTCGGCCCGGGCATGGCCGCCGTGATCGCCACGATGTCGCGGCGTTTGGCGGCGTAGCGGATCAGCGACTCGGAGAACGTCGACGTCCAGCCGGGCCCGGGCACCGAGGTGGCCAGGCCGGTTTCGGGGTCGATCACCCCGGTGGAGTGCATCTGCTCGGCCTCGTCGTTCTCGGCGGGTCCGTACCCCATGCCCTTGCGGGTGACGACGTGCACGATGACCGGCGCGTTGAAGCCGCGGGCGCTTCGCAACGCCGCCTCGACGGCGTGCTCGTCGTGGCCGTCGATCGGGCCCACGTACTTCACGCCGAGGTCGGTGAACATCACCTGGGGCGACAGCGCGTCCTTGATCCCGGCCTTGACGCTGTGCATGCACTGATAGCAGATCTCGCCGATCAGCGGGACACCGCGGACCGCCTTGCGGCCCTCCTCGAGCAGCCGCTCGTAACCCGGCTGCAGTCGCAGGCCGGCCAGGTGGTCGGCGAATCCCCCGATGGTCGGCGCGTAGCTGCGGCCGTTGTCGTTGACGACGATCACCACCGGCCGGCGCGCGGCCGCGATGTTGTTCAGCGCTTCCCAGCACATGCCGCCGGTGAGCGCACCGTCACCGACCACGGCGACGACATGGCGGTTGCGGTGCCCACTCAGCTCGAACGCCTTGGCCAGGCCGTCGGCATATGACAGCGCCGAACTCGCATGGCTGGATTCGACCCAGTCGTGCTCGCTTTCGCCGCGCGACGGATAGCCCGACAGACCGTCCTTCTTGCGCAGCGTGTCGAAGTCGTGGGCGCGGCCCGTCAGCATTTTGTGCACGTAGGCCTGATGACCCGTGTCGAAGATGATCGGGTCGTGCGGCGAATCGAACACGCGGTGCAGCGCGAGGGTGAGCTCGACCACGCCGAGGTTGGGGCCGAGGTGCCCGCCTGTCGCAGCAACCTTGTGGATCAGGAACTCGCGGATCTCCCGAGCCAGTTCGGAAAGTTGCGGCTGGGACAGGTGCTGCAGATCAGCGGGGCCGCGGATCTGTTGAAGCATCAGGCCAGTGTACGCACGGCATCCGCATCAGTCCTGTCGCACACCGTAGATGTCGGGCACGCCGTCGGCATCGTCGTCGGCGGTCTCGAGTTGATGAATGCGGCGATACGCTGCGTTTCTGCTCAGCAGCACAGCGGAAGCCAATACACCTGCGACAACGGAGCCGACGAGCACGCCGATCTTGACATCGGCGCCCGCCGAGGTGCCATATCCGAACGCCAGCTCGCCGATCAGTAACGACACGGTGAAGCCGATGCCGGCGAGTAGCGACACGCCGAGAACGTCGCGCCAGGCGAGGTCGTCGTCGAGGCTGGCGTGGGTGAATTTGGCCAACAGAAACGCCGTCAACCACACCCCGAGGGGTTTGCCGATGACGAGGCCGGCGATGACACCGTCGGTGACCGGGCGAAGCAGCGAGTCGCCGAGCCCGGACCAGCCGCCCACGGTGACTCCGGCCGCGAAGAACGCGAACACCGGCACCGCGAATCCCGCGGACAGGGGTCGCAACGCGTGCTCGAACCCCTCGGCCGACGCGTGCCGGCCGAGCACCGGCACGGTGAAGCCCAGCACGACACCCGCGACGGTGGCGTGCACACCGCTGGCGTGCATCAACGCCCACGCCGCGACCGCCAGCGGCAGCAGCACCCACCATTGGTGCAGTCCGCGCTGAGCGGCCAGGCCGAACAGCGCGATCGGGATCAGCGCCAGCGCGAGGAAACCCGGCGACAGGTGGTCGGTGAAGAAGACGGCGATCACGGTGATCGCGAGCAGGTCGTCGACGACGGCCAGCGTCAACAGGAATGTGCGCAGCGCGCTCGGCAGGTGCGTGGACAGCACGGCCAGCACCGCGAGTGCGAACGCGATGTCGGTGGCGATGGGCACCGCCCAGCCGTCGAGGTTCTCGGGGTGTCCGCTGATCACGTTGATGCCGATGAAAATGGCGGCGGGCACGACCATTCCGCCGACGGCGGCCGCGATCGGCAGGGCGGCGCGCCGGGGATCCCGTAGATCACCCGCGACGAACTCGCGTTTGAGTTCAAGGCCGACGACGAAGAAGAAGATCGCCAGCAGGCCGTCGGCCGCCCACGACGACACGGGCAGCCGCAGGTGAATCGCCTCCGGGCCGAACGTGAACTCCGACACCGCGTGGTACGTGGCAGACCAGGGCGAGTTCGCCCACACCAGCGCCGCCGCGGCGGCGAGGAGAAGCAGTACACCGCCCACGGTTTCCTTGCGGAGGATCTCGGAGAAGCGCTGCGTCTCGGGCCACGAACCGCGGGTCAGCAGGCGGGTGACCATTGGGCAGAGTCTAAGTTCCGGTTGCCCGTGATGGCCTTTTACGGCATCTTTACGCATGGAGTGCCGGGAAGTCTGGTCGGCAGTCGCACACGAAACGTGGCGACTTACACGACGGACATCGGAGTTCCCGGGTGACGATGCGACAGGGTTTCGGCGGGAACGGCCACCGCCAAGAAACCGTAAGGATCTCCACGCACCTCGGTGGCGGCGACGTAGCGTTCGGGTGTGCACGCCGATCAGATCGCCGAGGAGTTTCCCGTCGTCGAGTTGGACTCCGATGCGCTCGATGCCGTGCATCTGCTGGCCGACCGTCGACTGCCCGGTCTGGTCGTGACCGATCAGGCGGGCAAGCCCGTGACGATCTTGCCGGCATCGCAGGTGGTCCGCCTCCTGGTGCCCGCCTACGTACAGGAAGATCCGTCGTTGGCCGGTGTGCTCAGCGAGTCGATGGCCGACCGGATCGTCGACAAGCTGAGCGGAAAATCGGTCAAAGCGGTGCTGCCCAAGCCACCGCCGCACATGACGACCGTGAAGGCCGACGACACCATCATCGAAGTGGCCGCCAGCATGGCGGCCAACCGTTCGCCCCTCGTCGCGGTGATGGGACGCGACGGCCTGATCGGCGTCATCACGGCGCCGAGGTTGCTCCAGGTGGCGCTCGGGTCACACTGAGCGCCGCAGGCACCGGGGAGTGACCCGGTGCCTACGGTCGCGGTAATCGTCTTCGTCGTCGCCTACGTCCTCATCGCGACGGAGCGCATCCACAAGGTCAAGGTCGCCCTCGGCGGAGCGGCGATCGTGGTAGCCCTGGGCATCGTCGGCTCCCAAGACGTGTTCTACTCGCACGAGACCGGAATCGACTGGGACGTCATCTTTTTGCTGCTCGGCATGATGGTGATCGTCGGGGTGCTGCGCCAGACGGGGGTTTTCGAGTACACGGCGATCTGGGCGGCCAAACGGGCGGGTGGATCCCCCCTCCGGGTACTGGTCCTTCTGATCCTCATCACCGCAACGGCTTCGGCGCTGCTGGACAACGTCACCACGGTGCTGCTCATCGCGCCGGTGACCTTGTTGGTGTGCGAACGCCTCGACATCAACCCGGTGCCCTTCCTGATCGCCGAGGTCTTCGCCTCCAACATCGGCGGCGCGGCGACCCTGATCGGCGACCCACCCAACATCATCATCGGCAGCCGGGCGAACCTGTCGTTCAACGACTTCATCGTCCACCTGGCGCCGGTCGTCATCATCACGATGGCGGTCTTCGTCGCGGCGCTGCCGTTGCTGTTTCGGGGCACGCTCACCGTGCACGCGGACCGGGTCGCCGAAGTCATGTCGCTGAACGAACGGGAGGCGATCCGGGATCCGCGCCTGTTGATCAAGAGTGCCGTCGTGCTCGTCCTCGTTTTCGCGGCGTTCATCGCCCACTCGGTCATCCACGTCGAACCTTCCGTTGTGGCGTTGATCGGCGCCGGTGTGCTGGTGCTGATTTCGGGCGTCGAACAGCGGCACTACCTCGCCGGCATCGAGTGGGAGACGTTGCTCTTCTTCGCCGGTCTGTTCATCCTGGTCGGATCGCTGGTGAAGACCGGTGTCATCGGCGACCTGGCGCGGCTCGCCGGCGATGCGACCGGCGGAAGCCCACTGCTGGCGACGATGTTGATTCTCTTTGTCTCGGCGCTGCTTTCGGGCGTCATCGACAACATCCCGTACGTGGCAACGATGACGCCGGTGGTCGCAGACCTCGCCACGACCATTCCAGACCCCGCTCAGGCGCAGGCTCTGTGGTGGGCACTGGCACTCGGGGCGGGTTTCGGCGGCAACATGACGGCGGTGGGCGCAAGTGCGAACGTGGTCATGCTCGGTATCGCGGCCCGCGAAGGTCACCCGATCAGCTTCTGGGAGTTCACCCGCAAGGGCTCGATGGTGACGGTGCTGACCATCGCCGTCGCCGCGCCCTACCTGTGGCTGCGGTATTTCGCCTTCGGCTGACGGGCGATATGGGAGGTAGCGGCCCGTTGCGACGACGGGTCGGATACGTTCGGGGTCGATGGCAATCATCGAACGGCAGAGCATCGTCGAGGCGCCCGCCGAACGGGTGTGGGCGCGCGTGGTCACGCCCGAGGGCATCAACGACGAACTCCGTCCCTGGATGACCATGTCGATGCCGCGCGGCGTGCACGGGCTGACCGTCGACGACCTGCCGATCGGCACCCCGGTCGGCAGGTGTTGGATGCGGTTGTTCGGGGTGCTGCCGTTCGATTACGACCGGCTCTGCATCGTCGACCTTGAACCCGGCCGGCGCTTCGACGAACAGTCCACGATGATGACCATGCGGCAGTGGCGACACGAACGCAGCGTCGCCGACGAAGGCGAGAAAACCGTTGTGCGCGACCGCATCACGTTCGAGTTACGGGGGCCGATTCGCGTGCTGACACCGGTGGTCGCCGTCGGCGTGCGGGCCCTCTTCGGGCACCGGCACCGGCGCCTGCAGCGACACTTCGCCGCCCGAGGCTAGTGTCCTGTGTTCATAGATTCGGTTGCAGTAGTTGGCGATGCCGGCAACTCAACGCCGACGTCCGAGCCTGGATCGACACCTGGGACGACAAGCCCTGACCCTACGTCTGGGCCAAGACCGCCGACCAAATCCTCGCTCCGACAAACTTGCCATCGTCTACCGCGGCGCGGCGGATGGTGTCAGCCTCGATTTTCACCATGCGGTAGCTGCCCGCGTGTTGCGAACGGATTCCTCTATGCCTCAACCCGTTTGCGCTTCGATATCGTGCGCTGGTGATCACCGACCCCGGTGACTGACTCAGTTCAGTGTCGGTGGTGGTTGGGGTTGGAAGGGTTGATACCACCACCAGTCGGCGCGTTCACCGGTGGGCCCGGGACACGGCGGCACCGCCGGCGGGGGCCGGGTCGGTGGGCGGGCCAGCGACCCCGGACTCAGCCTTCGGCCGGCGCGGTCGGTGACCTACAGATCGTGTGGGGGTCCGGTGATGGTGAGGCCACCGCGGTGGTGCAGCCGGTGATGGTAAGGGCAGAGCAGCACCAGGTTGTCCAACTCGGTCGCCCCGCCGTCTTCCCAATGCCGCAGGTGATGGGCGTGCAGACCCCGGGTGGCCCCACAGCCGGGCACCGCACACGTGCGGTGGCGGTGCTCCAGGGCGCGGCGCAGCCGGCGGCTGATCACCCGGGTCGCCCGCCCGGCCCCGATCGGCTGCCCGGCGCGTTCAAACCACACCTCGCAGGTGGCGTCACAGGTCAGATAGCGCCGATCAGCATCGGACAGCAGCGGACCCAGATGCAGCGCCGCGGCGTGTTGTCACGTCGACGTGTACCACCACCGTGGTGTGCTGCCCCTGCGGGCGGCGGGCGGCCTCGGTGTCCCAGCCGGCATCCACCAGCCGCATAAACGCCGCCCCGGTGCTCGGTAGCGGCGGCCGCTGCCCGGACTCGTCGGCGCCGTTGTCGTGATCGAGTTTCCACTCGGCCGCCAGCGCATCACGATGCGAGGCCAAGGCCGCGTCGAACTTCGCCGCCTCCAGATGCGGCAGGGTGATCCGGTAATGGGTGTACTGCTCATCGGAGGTCTTGGTGATCGACGCCTGCGGCTCGGGACCGGGCCGCGACTCGGGCTCCGGCTCGGGTTCGGGTTCGGGGCGGGGTTCGAGTTTGACCGCGGTGCGCAGCTGGGACACCGAGGCCACCCGGGCGAACTCCGCATAATGCGCATCGGAGCCCTCGGCCGCGCCGCCGGCGATCACCCCGACCTGATCCAACGACAGCCGACCCTCCCGCATCCCCTGGGCGCACCGGGGAAACTCGGCCCACCGGTGCGCGACGGTGGCGACCGTGTGCGCGTTCATCGAGGACGCGCCCAGCTTCCAGGCCACCAACTCCGCCATCGACCGCGCACCCGTGGCACCGCACAACCCGTCACGATCCAGCTCCGCGACGATCTCCACAATGCGCCCATCAATGCCATTGCGCTGACCCGCCAACTCCCTCAACTCCCCGAACAACACCTCAACACGCTCATCCCCACCCACCACCGGCACCTCAGGCGAAGCGGTCGAAGACATAACCCCATCATCGCACCCGGGTACGACAAATTCGGACCACCCGATCCACACCCGATCCCGGCCGCTCAGATACCAACCGGCACAACCCGATCGGCCGCGACGACCAACGAGTGCGGCGCGGACTGGCGATGCGGACACGAACTGTGTTAGCGGCCGCCCTGGCCCTTCTCGGACAACGCCTCCACCCCATAAGACCCCGTCGGTAAAACGTTGACTGACAACCCATCCCCGCTTCGTGCTGCACTCCACCCCGACCAGCTCATCACGGCTCAACCCCGTCGAGCGGTGCGCTAACTCAACACCGACATCCGGGCCTGGATCCACACCTGAAACCACAACCCGCGACCCTACGTCTGGACCAAGACCACCGCCCGAGGCTAGCCGAGCTCAGGCAGAAAGTTCGATCCGAGCGCCGGTGCGGTCCAGACTTCCGGTCATGCTCTTCGAGTGCGGCCTCGACGATGGAGTAGGTCGCGGATCTGCGGAGCTTCCCGGACGGGGTCTTGGGCAGCGTCCCGGGCCCGATGACCGCAACGAGTCCGGGGCTGACCCCGATCTCGGTGTAAACGGCTCGTGACACCTCGTCCATGATTCTTCGCTTTTCCCGAGAGTCGTTGTGTGCGTGCGACTCGACGGCGACGGCGAAACTCTCCCGTTGGGCCGCAGAGGTGAGTCGTACCGCGACGGCGTTACCCGGCCGGACCCCCTCGACCCGTCCGGCCGCGCGTTCGATGTCGGTGGGGAAGATGTTGCGCCCAGCGAGGATGATCATGTCCTTCTTTCGGCCGCACACCACGATCTCGCCGGTTTCGGTGCGGTACCCGAGGTCCCCGGTTGCGAGCCATCCGTCTGCGTCGAGCGCATTTTGGCTTCCGGCGGGGGTCAGATAACTGCGCGTGACCGCGGCCCCGCGGATTGCGAATTCGCCGATCTGACGGTGCGGTAATGCTGAGCCGGCTTCGTCGACGACGCGGAGTTCGATACCGGGCAGCGGGAAGCCGAGTCTGACGAAGCTGCGGGTGTCCTTGCCGTTGCTGGGCCTGCGCCCGGGCCGCGGTCTCGATAGCCTGGGTGTCGACGGAATCGACGCTGATCGTGTCACCGGGGTTGGTGAAGGAGACAGCAAGCGTCGCTTCGGCCATTCCATAGGCGGCGATCAGTGCGGTTTCCTTGAGCCCGAAGCGGCCGGCGGATTCGAGGAACGTGGTGATGGTGGTGTTGTCGATGGGCTCGGCGCCGTTGAGGACGAAGCGGAGGCTGGACAGATCGTAGGCGTCGTCTGCCGCGTGGTTCAGGCGCCGGGCCAGCACCGTATACGCAAAGTTGGGCGCCGCCGTCATGGTGCCGCCGTATTTGGTGATGAGCGCCGGCCACAGCAGAGGTGACTTGAGGAATTCCGTCGGTGTGATGCAGACGGATTCGACACCGACCGCCATCGGCGCGACCAAGAAGCCGATCAACCCCATGTCATGGAAGAGGGGCAGCCAGTTCACCATGACCTCGGTAGTGGGGTCGACGACCTTCGCTGCTTCGGCCATGGCGCGGATGGTCTGATCGAGGTTGCGATGTGAGATCGCAACTGCTTTCGGGATTCCGGTCGACCCGGAGGTGAGTTGCAGGAGCGCGATGTCTTCTTCGGCGCTGTCGACGGGTTCGACCGGGCTGCCCTCGGACAGGGCTGCCACGGGGTGAACAGATATGCCGTTCTCGATCAGGACAGCTGCGGCAGGCCCGAACGGCTCGCCCACTAGCACCGTGTCTGCGCCGATCATGGCCAGGACGGTCAAGGTGTCCTGGAGCCAGACAACCAGGTCGGCGCGGGGCGTGGGCTGATGAAGCATCGTCACGGACCCTCCGCGCATCCAGACAGCCTGGATGAGGGGCGCGATGTCAACAGGTTCGCCGGCCAGGATCGCAACCGGGGCGCCCGGCCGGACACCGGCCTGGCAAGGGATCCGGCCATCCGGCTTGCGGTGCGGTGGACCTCGGCCCAGGTGTGCCGGACCGGGGCGTGTGGTTCCCCGGTAACCAGGCCCTTGCCGAGAGTCGGAGCGGCGGTGAACATTTCGATTAGTGAATGTACTCACGGGAATTCCTTGTGCGAAAGATCGAGCTGCTCGAGGTCTTATTCATGGACGAGTCGCTCGAGGTTGGCAAAGTCGGGACGCAGTGTGGCTGCGACAAGTTCCCAGAGGACCTCGTCGGTACCGCCGCCGACTCGGCCCAGCTTCATATCCCTCCACCAGCGTCCGAGTGGCGATTGGTCGGGGCAGATAGCCGGTGCCGCCGAAAATGTGCATGCATTCGGAGATCACCTCTTCGCCAAGTCGGACGGCCGTGACCTTCATCGCTGCGGATGTGCGGAGGTTGAGTGGTGATCCTTCGCTGGCGATGCCGCGCAGTGCCCATCGGAGTACGTCGACTCGCGCGTGCAAGTCTGCGATGCGCAGACGCAGGGCTTGATGGTCGAACAGGGGTACGCCGAATTGTTCGCGTTGCTTCATCCTTGCCACCGTCACCCCGATGGCCAGGTCGCAGGCCCCGACCACTTGGCCCGCCACAGACAGGCGCTCGTGAGCGAGGCCCCAGCTGATGGCGGCCAGACCCGTCCCGGGGCGGGCGATCATGGCCTCGGGCGGCACCCAGGTGTCGAAGCTGAGCGGGGCGGTGTCCAGGCAGCTGGCTCCCACTTTGGTGTACACGTCGCCGATCGAGAGCTGCTCGGTGGGTACGGCGAACAACGCCGACGTCACCGTGCCGCGCCGGACCGTCGGTGGCGACGCCTCGAACGACTATCAAGGCGATGTCGGCGATCGGCGAGAGGGAGACGTACTTCTTGTGTCCGCGAAGACGGTAACCACCGTCCTCTGCGACGGCGGTGGACTTGACGTTCTGCAGATCCGAGCCTCCTCCGGCCTCCGATGCGCCGATGCACAGGACGGCTTCGCCCGCGATTGCTGCGGTGGCGATGTCCTCAGGTACTTGTTCCTGCCGAAGCGGCGCAGGATCGCGATCGCAGAGTCGTGCAGACTCACTCCCACCGCGATCCCCGCAGAGCCGAGACCACCGAGGCGCTCGGCAAGCGAAATCAGCCGCGGCAGATTCGGGTGGACGCCATCGGCCCATTTGGCAGCGAAGATGCCCTCGTTGCCGAGCATTTCGATGAGTTGACGGGGAAAGGCTCCTCGCAGCTCTGCGTCCTCGACGAGCTGGACGACCTCGGCGCTGAAGACGTTATCGAGCGCTTTCGAGAAGTCTTGCGCTGCTGCCTGGCCTGTGAGCTCGGGGGTGGCGAGGCTCATGGCCGGCTCTGGTTGGTCACGTAGACCTCACGCGCCCACAGAGTCCCCGGGCCGGTCCTGGATGGCGTCCACAGATGCAGCGTCTTCGGGCCGCGACACACCTTTGGAGACGTCAATCAGTTGCACGACATCTCCGAAGGTTTCGCAAGCGAACAATTTCTCCTCCGAGACTCTGAGGTGAAATCTCTCCTCGATCGCAACGACGCTGATCGCAAAGGCTACCGAGTCGAATCCCAGGTCCCCGATCAGCGTTGAGTCGATTCGCACGCGAGCGGGGTCCATCGACAGGTCGGATTGGAGGACGTCCAGGAGGGTGGCGTGTGTGGAATCTGTCATCGGGGCTTCCTCAAATGGGTGGACGTTGGACGGGCATGTGTTCGCAATCCGCCGACTTGCCGAATCATGGACTGAAGTGTGTGTCCATGGTTTCGGGCACCATCTGGATCCTGTTCATTCGGTGGACCTGATGGGCATTCATTGTTGCCCTCATGCAATTCCTCGGGCATGAGTAACGAACTACTCGAATTTGGAAGAGCGGAGCACCAAGCTACCCAAGATGCCATCTTAGACACTCTAACTGGCTAACGGCATGGTCTGCTCACGCGGTCGATGTCGTGATGCGTTCTTCAGCCCTCGACCCCATAGTTGGTCGGAGGTCCGGCCCTCGGGCTACCGATGATGGCTGCTGGGACTCCTCACCGTCCGCCCCGGCGAGCCGTGGCCATCGCAGCGGATCGAAGCGAGCGTCCGCACAGGTTGCAAGCAAGCAAGGCTGAAGACCAGCGCATCATAGTGGACTCGCAAAATGCGGTGACACGACGATTGGCTGACCGAAACCAAACGATCGAGTACTCCCGATCCCGAAATGAAGTAGGTGACTACGCGCGTTATGCAGATCGCAGGCATGGAAACTCGGAACCGTCAGACCGGCGAGAGTTGCGCGCGAGCGGCTCTGGTTCAGGTCAAAACCGGGCAACACGAATTCGAGGGGCGCCATGGTATCGAGCGGCCAGTACTCGACGGCATCGGCCTCCGCTAACGACAGCCGCTACGCACTCACGGCTTATCAGCGTGATATCTGGACGAGCAACGAACTCACTCCCGGCGCGCCGAGTTACGTCACCGCCATAGCCGCACACCTCGTCGGCGACCTGGATACCGACGTACTCGCGCAGTGCATTGCCCGGGTATGGGAACAAAACGACGGACTGCGTCTGCAGTTCGGGATGTCAAAAGGCGTGCCCTACCAGGTGCGCGCCGAAAAGCTGCCCCCGATTGAGTGGAGGGATGTCACCGCAGCGGCCGACCCCGAAGACGCGGCACAAACCCTGATACGTGCGGCGGTAGACAGCCCCATCGACCTCGCCGCAGGAGTTCCTCTGCGGATCATGATGATTCGCGATGACGTATCTTCGCTGCGAGTGCTGTTGCTTTCGCATCACGTCGCGATGGATGCCACCGGCTTGTTCAACTTCGCAGCCTACTGGCTGGCGGAGTACGCGTGCCTGACAACGACTGGCAGCCCAGCCGCATTACCGCCGACGTCGTTCATCGACAGCCTGGAATCCGAACGCGCCTACCGCGGATCTGAAAAATGGGCCAGGGACCGCGACTCTCTGATCGACCAGCTGTGCGGCGCGACGCCCCCCTGTTCGATCGCCCAGCCTCGGGAGCACCCCACTCCACGATGCGACAGCACCACGCATGGATCGACCGCTCGCTCTTGAATCGCCTGCGGGAGAGAGATATTTTGTTCTTTCCTTACCTGTGTGCGATCGTCGGAACGTACCTGACCCGCGTGCTGAGGGTCCGCGAGGTCACCCTCGGCATCCCGCTCACCAACCGAACCAATTCCCCCGAAAAAAAACCGTTGGTGGGCATTTCGCCAATATGCTGCCGCTACGCGTTGACCTCGGCGCGCAGCGGTCATTGGCGGATGTGGTCGCCGACCTACGGTCCGGCGTTGTGCAACGCATTGCGCGTCAGCGACTGTCGCTGGGCGACCTGATGGGCGAGCTGCGGCGCGGCGGGTTGCCGTCGGACCCGTTCTTCGACGTCACCGTGAACTACCTGCGGCTGCCAGGTGTCGGCGAATTGCCCGATTCGTGCAGAGTGTCGAAGATCTGTCCCAGGGGTCTGGCCTGCTCACGCTCGCCATCAATGTCTACGAACTCGACCAAGACGGCCCGCTGAAGTTGGTGATGAACTACGCCACCGACGTGTTCGACGTCGACTACCCGATCGAGTCCGTCGAACGCCAAATCAAGACATTGTTGTACACGGGCATCGAGGCTCTTGATGTGGAGCCCAGCGCGTTGCCGATGCTGCCAGCCGATGAACTCGATGTGCTGACCGACCGATACCGGGCAACGGCGGTTCCCTTCCCCGATCGGTCCACAGTGATCGACCGCGTCATGGCACAGGCCGCGCGAATCCCCCATGCGGTCGCGATGGTGGGCCCGGGTGCCGGGCGGGTCACCTACGACCAACTCGCCGAACGAACCGTTCGGCTGGCGAATCTCCTGCGCCGGCACGGCGTCGGTGTCGGCGATCGCGTCGCTGTGCGACTCGAACGCGGTCCCGATATGGTGATCGCGATTCTGGCCGCCCTGCACGCCGGCGCCGCCTACGTGCCCATCGACCCCAGCTATCCGGCCGAGCGGATTCGTTACCTGCTCGAGGACAGCACCGCCAAGGTCGTCCTCACCGACGGCACCGGCTCCCCCGCGATGGACGATGTGGCGACGATTGCCACCGGATCGTGGGCGACCGGCCCCATGCTGGTGGATTTGCCGACGCCGG
>CAVOUV010000025.1:0-83483 GCA_963699655.1 uncultured Actinomycetota bacterium | reverse complement strand
GTCGTCCAGCTGCGAGTTGTCTGGACTGGGCGGCGTTGGCGTGGATCCAGGCCTGTGGAGTGAACTTGTGGGATCCTGGCCGATGGGGTCGTGTCCCAGCCATGTAGAGAGTGCGCCTCCGCAGCTCGCGCTCCGCTTTTCTGAGCCGGAGAGTAAATCGGAACGTGACCGGAAGGTGCGGCTTGGCTGCGGCTCCATAGAGAATGCGCAGCCAAGCACGTTGGCAGATACTGCACGCAATGCAGCAAGGGCGTCCGTGACTTTCGAATCAGGTGTGTGCCTGTACCTCACAACGAGCAGCGCAGCGTCGCATGCACGAGCGAGCACGCTTCCGTCGGCCACCGGTAGCAACGAGGCGAGTCGATCAATATGACGTCGTATCGACTCTCGAGCTCGGTGAGCATCAACTGGTCCTGCTCGATCCGAGTAGCTCGCTCGGGGTCTCTGGTATCGGCCCGCTAGTGAGGACATCGAACAGCCCTCCCCTCCACGACACAATTGCATCGTGCGGCTGGCACTCGCCGAGAAGGACCGTGCTAAGGCCGGACGGCGGACGTATCCCGAGGTAATTGCCGACGCTGGGCTGGCGCAGGTCTGCGTCGATCAGAAGGACCCTGTCGCCCTCCAAGCCGAACGCGGCGGCGAGATTACACACCAGGGACGTCTTGCCCTCCCCGGCCACCGCGCTTGTCACGAGCAGGCTAGTACCGCCGCTACCTGTCCCGGCCGAACGAAGGTTGACCCGTAACTGCCGTACAGCCTCCGCGACTTGCCCGCGAGGTCGGTCCGTAATGAGACTCGGAGTCCGCTGAGACGGCTTGTCGTATGGAACAGTCCCGAGCACCGGTAGGCACGTAAGCTCCTCCAATGCTTCCCGCGTGCGCACCGATCTGTCGAGACTGCGCCGAACCAGGGCCACCAATAGGCCGAGGAAGGTGCCGACTACGGCGCCCACCAGGACGTCAAGTTTGAGGTTGGGAGATACTGGCGTTGTCGGCACGGCAGCAGGGGCGAGTACCCGTACCGTAGTCACCGTGGAGAGTTTGGGATCGCGAGGTTTCTCCAGCTCGGCAACTAGGTTGGCGGTCTTCTCGGCGAGCGTATCGGCCACCATCGCGGCGCGTTCAGGGGACGGATCGGCAACCTTCACGGTCAACGTCGGGTTTCCGGCGCTGGGACTGAACGGTGATCGCGCTGGCCGCAACTGGGCCGCAACCGTTCGACAGGCGCGGTCGTGTCGTTCGCGACCTCGTGCAGCACACGGTCGCTGACTATTAGTTGGGCATACGCGTGGGCCTTCTGCTCGCCGAGCAGAGCTCCCTGGTATACCTGCCCGGGCTCACCGCCGCCCTCGATTCCTGCGAAATACAGCGTCGTGGTTGCGACATAGGAGGGGACGCTAATCATCGCGATCAACTGACCGGCGAGCATGCCAAAGAGCAGCCCGGCAGCGATCCACCATTTCCCATCGCGCAGAAGCTGTAGGTATTCGCGCAAAGACAAGAGGCCCCCCAAGGCTGTTGCTGAGTCTGGCCCTCCCACGATACGCTGATCGACTGTCGCCAGGGAGTCGTCGAGCAAATCGATTATGGCCAGCATTTGGGCCACCAGCACCCCGTGATGCTAGACCCGGAATCCGCCGACCAGGGCCTGGCGGAGCGCGGGAATTTTCGACCGCAGCCGGCCCTGGCCAGCCCCGCCAACACCGCCGAGTCGCTTTCCTCGCCCAGCAGCGCGTCGATGATCGCCCGCCCCGATTTGCCCAACAGCGCGCAGGCCGAGGTCAGTTTGATCCCGGCGTCCTGCATCGCCTTCTGCAGCCGCTTGGGCGCCCGGGTGCGCTCCTCGACGCCAGCGCCGACGATGACCAGACGGTGCGGGTGTTGGAACGCAGATACCGGCCAACCTGTCGGCGTCCCGCTGACCGGGTACACCGACTGGGTGCGCGGTGTGGCGTTGAGCCCCGACGGGCGCCTCCGCCACCGCAAGCGTCGACGGCTCGGTGCGCATCTGGCACGCCATCGCCACACCGCGAATGCTGGGCGACAATCTCACCACCGACGTGAGCCGCAAATTATGGCAGGAGTGGATCTCCGCCGACATTGAATACATCAAGTTATACCCCCGGCTACCCGACCCACTCGACTCAGCCATTGCGCAAATTCGCAACGACTTTTGGAGACTTTCGAGCCGGCGCGGGGTTTTTGTGCGAAGCGATATGCCTTTGCTCATGAGCTTCGGCGGCGATCGCCGATACAGGCATCAACCAGACATCCGCGCGATGGGCGCACCGTTGTTTACGAAACCCCCGTATTGAACATGTGGCTTTTCGGCGTCGGATTCCGTGCAGACGTCCAACGGCCGTAAATGCCTCGCTCGGTCGAGACCTCGCTCCGATTCGCTGCCCGCCGACAATCTGTAGGGTCCTCAGCACGCCGGCGCACTGCTAGGGCAGGTGATCAGGCGCTCGAGTCCGGCGTTGCTCGGTAGGCGGGGAAGAAGCCCGAGCTGAGGAGCTCCTCGGGGTACGAACCGACCCGGCGGGCTCGTTCCTGGATCAACGCTTCGTACCGCTCCTGGTCGGCGACCAGCCGCAACGTCCGATAGGGGTGCCGGCGGTGCGAGAAGCCGGCCTTGAAGGCGAACAATGAGTCGTCGATTGCGCCGCCGACTCCTCCACCGAGATGGACGATCGAGTTTCCTCGCCCCCGGGCCCACTGCGCGATGGCGTGGATCATCAGATGCGACGAGGATGGTTTGCGGAACTCGGTGCGGGGGCCGCCGAGGTGCATCTGGACAATGCCGTGGCTCTCGAAGAACAGATAGGCGCCCGCCACTGCGTCGTCGGAGTAGGCGACCGCAACGAAGGTCGTCGACCAGGCAGCCCACCGGCTCTGCCTGCAGGCGGAGCGCCTCGGCAGTGACGTAGGCCGGCGTGTCGTAGACATCGTGCACCCGCGCTTGAGCGCTGACGCCCACGCTGGTCGGTGGGATCGATGAGGTCGACGGACGGCGCCGGCATCAGCTCACGGGACTGGCCAGATCGTGGGGAACACGTCCGGATCGGTGAAATCGGGCTCGCCGTTCGGCTGGACCCGGCAGAGCAGCTCGTCGAATATTTTGATCGGTCGGCCGTCGGGTGTGCGCGCTGGCTGAGAGCGGTTGTCGACATCCTGGAGATGCACCGCCAGCGCCAGCCGAATCCGGGCCGAGGTGTTCGGGAGGCTGGCGTGCAGCGTCCAGCCATGGTGGAAGCTGACCTGTCCCTTGCGCAGGCGGAAGGGGACCCGGGTGACGGGGCGTCCATCGGCGGCGAACTGCTGCTCGATGGCGTCGAGGTCGGCGTCGTTGAAGAACCGGGCATGTTGGGTGTCGGGCCAGCGGTGGCTGCCGTCGAGCACGGCGAGCGTCCCGCTGTCTTCGTCGACGTCGTGGAACGGTATCCACGCCGTCAGCAGCCGCTCGGAGCTGCATGTGCCCCAGCCGTCGTGGTCGGCGTGCCAACCGACGGCGGTCATCGCCCCGGCCGCTGACGGTGGCTTGTAGACCAGCTGGTCGTCGAGGAGCCGGATGCCAGCGGTGCCGGCGAGGCGGGCGGCCATCGCACCGAGCACCGGCTGGCATGCCACCGCCCGCAGATCGTCGCTTTGCAGCGATACGAAACTCGTTGTTCCGGACTACATCCAAGCCGTCGTCCTCGGTCCAGTTGCTGTACTCGTCCTCGTACGGCAGGGTGCGATCGCGGGCGCGATAGAAGCGCTGGACGGCGTCGACCGCGGCGTCGATGAAGTCGTCGGACAACACCTTCGGGCTGATCCACCAGCCGTGCTCCGCGTAGAACGCGACATCGTCGCCGTCTGGTCGTGTCGACAGGGGCAGTCCGCGATCGCTCGCCCCAGGCGTCATCCGGTCGATACTCCTCAAGTCCTCGCTACGCACCGTGCTGCTTTCACCCCTGGGCGTGGTCGATGTGTTGCCCCAATGTCAAGCCGCCGACGACAACAGGCCACGTGAGAACCTACCGCTAGCAGGTCGAACGTGGGGAGGCCTGATGCTCCTAGACCTCTCCGTCGCGTTGCCAGTCACGACGCAGGAGGTCGCCGAAGGCCTCGCATCGACCTCGTGAGTCGGGTCCTGCCGGTTCGCCCGAGCGCTTCAGCCCCCGGTCCGGCGTGCTCGAACGACTGACAGCAACACCCCCAGCGCGAGACCGATGCCAAGCCCGAGGAGGTTGTCGACGACATCCCGGCTCTGGCAACCCCGTCCGAGCATAGGCAGCAGCGATTGGATGGCTTCGATGGCCAGCGGCAAGGCCAGGACAGCCACAAGCACCCGGGCGGTGGCCGGGGACCGACCGAGGAGCCCGATCGCCAGGCCGGGCGGTATGAAGAGGATGACGTTGAGGCTGGTGTCGCCAACGTGGACGTATTGGGACAGCGGCGCCAGTCCGATGCGCCCGAAATCGCACCGGCCTGGTGCCGAAGGTCGGTCACTGAACCCATCGGCGTCGGGTGGGATCGTCGCCGCGAGCACGGCCCCGACGCTCATGACGAGCAGGAACGCGATCCAGCTCTCGGTGCGCAGCCACCGTGCGACACGGCCCGCGACCGCGAGTGCGATCACGGTCGTGATGGCCAGCCCCGGTAGGAACCACGGAAGGACGCCCGCAAGGGTCCTCAACGGCTCGCCAGCCTAGACGGCAGAGGCTCGGTCGAGCTCGATCTCGCGACCCGCGCCCTTGCCACAGGAGTACCGAGCACCCACGGGACCATCAGATGCGGCACGGCTGGCTGTGGTGGGCAATCATCGGAAAAACTCTCATCAAGGGGCGTACGCCAGTGTCTACTGGGCACGCGTCTGCCGCTGCGAGATGGGTGAGGCGGTCCCATCGACAAGTGCACCAACAACTCGTCGGCGCTTCTCTTCGCTCAAATCAAACAAGTCGTTGCGGCCGTCCCTCGGGGGACCCTGGACGTCACGCAGTCTTCCCACGCGGACCGTCCCGGCATCCCGGGCGGACCCGGCGCGCTGTCTCTGTTGTCCCACGGTACGCAGCGGAGGATGGGGTGGCGCGCCGCGCCCGGACGCGGAATGATCCGCACGGTGGGCGGTGAGCGAGATGGCCGTCAGGGCGGCCGAAGAGGGACGACGTCCGAGACCGCGTCGAAGGCATTCGACGTCGTGGTGACGGAGCTGGTGCGGCCGATGCTGGCCGCCGTCCCGCCCCGCGACTTCGGTGCACTCGTTGCTGCGTTGCTCCGCTATGTCGACGACCCGATGTTTCGGCAAGAGCAGATCTGGGGGGCCCTGCACGACGACTATCACTGGCTGATGCGAGGCATGGCATGAGCGCGCGGCCGCTGATCGTGTATGGCGCCGGGGGGCACGGCAAAGTCGTGGCCGATATCCTGCTCGCACGCGGCGAGAAGGTAACCGGCTTTCTCGACGACACCAAGGCCATCAACACAGTGATATTCGGTCTACCGGTGCTCGGCTCGTCAGAGTGGCTCGACGGGAATCCGAATGTGCGCGTTGCGCTCGGCGTGGGCGACAACATTGTGCGCGCGCACACCGCCGAGCTGTGTGTCGCCAAGCAGGCCGAGCTAGTTACCGCGATTCATCCGACTGCAGTGATCGCGCAATCCGCGATCGTCGAGGAGGGCGCGGTAATCATGGCGCTCGCGATGGTCAATCCCGATGGTGTCGTCGGGCGCGGCGCGATCGTCAACACGGCCGCGGTGATCGAGCACGACTGCGCGGTCGGGGCGTTTGCGCATATCTCGCCGAACGCGACGCTCGGCGGTAACTGTGCGGTTGGTCCGTTCGCGCAGCTCGGCATCGGTGCGACGATGCTGCCCGACACGAAGATCGGCGAGTATTCGATCGTCGGCGGCGGCGGGCTCGTCGCCCACGACATTCCACCGCACACGATTGCCGTCGGCCTACCTGCGCGGCCCACGCGATCGACGGGGTGAACAGGTGACATGAATTTCGGCGCGCCACGAATTCTCCTCGCTGCGACCGTGCCCGGGCATTTCCGCGAGTTTCATCTGCCGTGGGTGAAACGGTTGCGCGAACTCGGGTGCGTGGTCCACGGCGCGGCGATCGCATCTCGGAAATGTCCGACTGAGCGGCGCCGTTCAACGAAGTTCACGACGTACCTTTCTCCCGCAATCCGCTTGATCTCCGAGCCGCCAGCGCCGCCGGGCGCACCATCGCTTCATTGATGAATCAAAACGAATTTGATGTCGTGCACGTTCACACGCCGGTCGCCGCGTTCATCACGCGCAAATACGCACACCCTTTCCGCACGCGAGGAGCAAAAACCGTCTACACCGCGCACGGCTTTCATTTCCACCGCGATGGCAAACCATTGACGAACTTTATCTTTCAAACCCTCGAAAAGCGCGCCGGAAAATGGACTGATTACCTCGTCGTCATTAATCGCGATGACGAAGCCGCCGCGCGTCGTCTGAAAATTGTTCCGCCCGAAGGCCTCTTCTCTATCCCCGGCGTCGGGATCGACCTGGAACAATTCTCGCCCGCGCGCGTTTCTGCGGCAGAGATTCAGCGCGTCCGGGATGAACTAAGACTTTCGCCAAACGACAAGCTCGTCACGATGGTCGCCGAGTTCACGCTCAACAAACGTCATCGCGACGTTGTTCAGGCCGTCGCCCGCCTCAACCGTTCCGACATCTACGTGGCGTTTGTGGGCGAAGGACCGCACCGTGCCGATGTCGAAGCTCAAGTCGCTCAACTGGGCCTCGGCCAAACGATTCACTTCCTCGGCTATCGTCGGGACATCCCGGCGCTTTTCCGCTCGGCGACGTGCGCCACCCTCACCTCCCAACGCGAAGGCCTTCCCCGTAGCGTCATGGAAGCCCTCTGCCTCGAAGTTCCTGTCGTGGGCGCCGATACACGCGGCATCCGTGACCTTCTCGCCGGCGGCGGCGGAATCATCGTGCCGATTGGCGACACCGCGCGGCTCGCCGAAGCCATTCGCGACCTCACCGACAACCCCGAAAAATCGCGTGCCATCGGCGCCGCCGGCCGCCGCAGCATGGCGCCCTACAGCCTGCCGAACGTCATCTCCCTCCACGAACAACTCTACGAACGCGTCCTTGGCGTCCGTTTCCCCGTCTAAACCTGTTCCAGAAATTCTTTCCGCCCAAGTGCTCATCGCCATCGTGCCTGGCGTCTTAGTCGGATACTTTTCACCGATGCACGGGGATGTGCTGCGACCGTTGAGCCGCCGTGACGACGGTGAATGCTGCTCGGCCACTGAGAAACTCGGCACGCAGACGCACGCAGACTGCGGTGGAAGCGTTTGATCTTGCCCGTCGTGGTCGGACTGCGCGGCTGGGTCAACAGGTGGTCGATCCCGTTCTCGCGGCAAATCGCATCGAAAGTGTCAACGGACACCCGTGAGTGCCCAGTGCGGCGCGCAAGCTGTCGCATACCGCGCGGGTGCGCTCACGCGCCGTCAACTTCCCGAGGGCACAGGCTTCAGACCACGCCGGCCCAGCTCGAACACCAACCGCCGCGGGCCCCATACGGCGCGATCGCCGCAACTCCAACAACGCCCCTCCACCGCGGCCGGCATCTGATGCGGACACGACACCGGCCGATGAGACCGATCCACCAAGCCATCGAGACCCTAGCCTCATACCGGGCCAACCAGGAGTGCAGCGTCCGCCGCGACACCCGTGCCTTGAGTGCTCAACTCCACTCATCAAGGGAGTGTCAAGGATCAGCCGAAACAACTGTCAAGCAACAGCCGACGCAATACACATCCACTACCGAACCCGCGTCCTGATCCTCGTCCAAGACCTCAACATCACCATCATCAACGCCGCCACCGGAGAAGTCCTGCGCGACTTCACCCTCGACCCCACCAGCGACTACCAACCCACCGGCGCCCCCAAAGGCCCCACACGAAAAAAGCCCCAAACCTAAAGAAGGTTCAGGGCTATTCCGATGTCCTGCGACATCCCAGAGTGCCCCCGGCATGATTCGAACATGCGACACCGGCTTTAGGAGAGCCGTGCTCTATCCCCTGAGCTACGGGGGCGCTACCGCTCGGAGCTTACCGAAGGGAATCCGCTAAGCGAGATTCTCGCCGCGAGACTTGACGAGTGCGCCCCATTCGTACTTGGCGGCCGCGCCCGCGTCATCGTCAGACGCGGCGTTGTCGAACAGCGCGACGAGCGCGCAGGCGATGGTCAACGTCGGGAGCCCATGGCGTCGGGACGCGTTCATGATCTCGTGGAACGCGGCGTCGATCGTGCATCGGCGCAAAGTCACCAACAGGTCCTCGGCGCGTTCGAGTATCCGCGCGGCGTTGTGGGCGGGATCAATGATCGCGCCGTCGACATCCATGACGGATGGATGTCCCGCTCGACGAGCGGTCAAACATCGGCGTCAGCGCAGTTCGGCGATGACCTTTGCGAACTCTTCGGCGTGCGGCGCCTGCGCGATGATGTAGCTCACCCCGTAGGTCTCGCGGTAGCCGAGGATCCGGTCGGCGATGTCTCGCGTCGTCCCCGACAGCACACCGGGATGGCGCAGCAGTTGTTCGTCGCTGAAATCCGGGAGAAAGCGCCGGGGGATGGTCAGGTCCGGCATCCCGGAGGCATCGATCGGCATCGCGGTGATCGCGATGTTGAGCTCGAGGTCGTCGAAGCGGTCGCCGGCCGCCTCGCGGACGAAAGCGATCCGCTCGGCCAGCGGATCCCCCTCGGCGGTGACGGGGCGGTCGCCGCCGGTGAGCCCGATGATGTCGGCGTGCTGCGCGGCGATCCTCAGCACCCGGTCCCCGTTGCCGGCGATCATGATCGGCACGTCGGGAAGGTGGGCCGCCATGTACTTCGTCGTGTGTCGAAGGTGGTCGACCCGCTCTCCCGCGGTGGGGTAGGGCAGTTCGGCGGCTTCGAACTCCTGCTTGACGTAACCCGTGCCGAGCCCGAGTTCGAATCGGCCGTCGGACAGATCACGCATGGCCGCCACATCGCGAGCCAGCAGTGCTGGCTTGTAGAAACCGGTGTTGAGGACGAACGTCCCGAGCCGCAACGTGCTGGTGGCCATGGCGGCGGCCATCATCACCGGGAACGGCGCCGGCGCCCGCAGATGGTCGGGCACATGCATGACGTCGTAGCCGAGATCTTCCGCCCACCGCGCCGCATCCTGGATCCTCGCCCGTGACCGAGCCTCGAACAAGCCCAGCCCGAACCGGAAATCCTTTGCCATGCGCCGATCGTATTCGGCGGCCTGAAGATTTTCGGAAATCCGAGGTTTGGCGGATGTCCGCAGTGGGCATCTATCTGCGGCAGGTTTGAACGCGCACCTGCGGCCCCCACTGACTTGTTTGTCCCGATCCGGCCCGTTGTGAGTAATTCCGACGGGCCGGATCAATACTTTGACTATGGCCAGCCACCCCACCATGGGCGTCGAGGAGGAGTTTCTCCTCGTCGATCCCGCCACAGGGGCACCTGTCGCCGTCAACGAGGCCGTCGCCGGGCACGCTGCCGAGCACGGCGTCGAACTCCAGCTCGAGTTGACCAGCTGCCAGGTCGAGACGACCAGCGATGTGGTCAGCAGCAGCGCCGAACTCCGCGACGATCTGACGCGACTGCGCCGGGCGGCTGCCGAAGCGGCGCGGGCGAACAAGGCGCGGCTGCTGGCCGTCGGCCTGCCGCCGACCGTGCCGCACGAGTTCCCGATCACCGACAACCCGCGCTACCGCGAGATTGCGAGCAGATTCGGCATGATCGCGCATGAGCAAGGTATCTGCGGGTGCCACGTCCATGTCGCGGTGCCGACCCGCGAAGCAGCGATCCGCGTCAGCAACCGGCTGCGGCCATGGCTTCCGACGTTCCTGGGGTTGACCGCGAACTCGGCGATCTACCGCAACGCCGACACCGGATACGCCAGCTGGCGCAGTGTGCTGTGGGCACGTTGGCCGAGCGCGGGACCACCGCCTCATTTCGACTCCATCGACGAATACGACGCGATCAACGCGATGCTCCAACACTCGGGCGCAGCGCTCGACGACGGCATGATCTATTGGGATGTGCGCCCGTCGGCAAGCTTTCCGACGATCGAGGTGCGCGTCGCCGATGTGCCGGCCACGGTCGGCGAAACGGTAATGCTGGCCGCCCTGATCAGGGCCAGTGTCATGACGGCGCTGGACGAGGAACGGCGCGGTGAACCGGTCGTGCCGATCGGCCCGCACGCGTTGGCGGCGGCGTACTGGCGATCCGCTCGCGACGGTCTGAACGGACGCGCCATCGACTTGCTGGAAGATCACCGGCCGATCCGCGCGCGCACGTTGGTGGACCGCCTCATCGAGCACGTCAAGCCGGCGCTGGTCGCGGTCGGTGACTACAACTTCGTCGCGGCGGAATTCGCACGTGTCGACGTGGAGGGCAACGGCGCGATGCGCCAGCGTCGTGCCTGGCATCGCCGGCACACGGTGGCCGACGTGATCGCCGAGGTCGCCTCCGCCACGATGTCCGACATCTAGAAATAACCAGAACGACTAGACCAGCGGCAATTCGGCGAACACCGGTGTGGTCGGGCTCCGCGAGCCACCGGGAGGTTCGACGGTGAAGGCAAGCGCGTTGGACGCGCCCAGATCGGGCAGCACGGCGGTGGTGGACGGCGCGACGGCCCCGGCGTCCATCGTGCCCGCCGAATGCGGGCCGTCGGGGGCCACCAACCACATCTGATAAACGGTGCCCGGCTCCGGCGGCGCCACATTGTTCATCACCAACACCCCGGCGTCCTTTTCGCGCGAGAACACCACCGTGGCGGTGCCGCCGCCGGGAATGCCGCCCGACACGGTCCGCACGTCGGGCGCCGCGAACACCTCGGCGGCCGTCGACGGGGCCGGCGGGGGCCGCAGCGCCAGGCCGACGCCGAGCGCCCCGAGACCGATCACAAGCGCGGCGGCCGCGGCGAGCACGACGGTCTGCCAGCGTTTGATGCGTGGGCGCAACACCGGTACCGCCTCGGGGCTCACGCGGGCCAGCACCCGGTCCCGCAGGTGAAGCGGTGGCTCGACGGCGGTGGCCGCGGAGACGGCGGCCATGGTTTCCCGGACGGCGCGGACCTCGTCGTCGAAGGCGCGCGCCACGTCGGGAGGTGCCGCGGCGAGGCGTCGTTCGATGTCGGCGTAGTCGGCGTCCGGGACCGCGTGCAGGGCATACGGCACCGCGAGTTCGATCAGGTCGGGTTGTGGTTCGGTCATGGGATCCCCAGACACCTGCGGAGACCCCGGATGGCATCGCGCATCCGGGATTTGATCGTCGCGAGGTTCGCCGACAGCCGCTCGGACACCTGGACGTAGGTCAGCCCGTCGTAATAGGCGAGCTGGATGGCCTCGCGTTGTGCGTCGGTGAGTGACTCGAGGCAATCGGTGACCTGGCGATGCTCGTCACGCAGCACCACCGTGTCGGCGACCTGGTCCGACGGCGGGTCGACGTTCGCGGCGCCGTAGCGCGACTCGCGCGCGCCGGCGGCCTGCTCGGAGCGCACCCGGTCCACCGCGCGCCGGTGGGCCAGCGTGAGCAGCCATGCCAGCGGGGAGCCGGCCTTCGGGTCGTAGCTGTCCGCCGTGCGCCAAACCTGCAGGTAAACGTCCTGTGTGGTTTCCTCGCTGTAGCCGGGGTCGCGAAGCACCCGGGTGACCATGCCGAACACCCGTGCGCGGGTCTGGTCATAGAAGCTCGTGAACGCGTCGATGTCCCGCCGGGCCACCTGGCGCAGCAGTTCGTCGAGGTCGGTGGTCACGAGCGGTAGCCTAGCCACCGCCGTCAAAATCGTCACGGTAATCGCGATCTGGGCGGTGTCGGGACGAAAAATGAAGTGCGCGAACGGTATTCATTGAAACCCGGTCGGTCCGACATGTACTTCTCGGTGAGACGGGCACCGGTCACGTACACGAGGAAGTACGTCATGACCGCAGGGGACAGCACCGTCGGGAGGGAAACCCAGCCGGCGATACCCACGAGCCACAGCCCCCACCAGACAGTCGCATCGCCAAAGTAATTGGGGTGACGGGTCCACGCCCACAGGCCGCGGTCCATGACCACGCCCTTGTTGGCAGGATCGGCCTTGAAGCGGCGCAACTGGTGGTCGCCGACCGCCTCGAAGAGCAGACCGCCCAGCCAGACGGCGACGCCGGCGATCAGGACCGGTCGCAGCCCCGCCGGAGTCGGGCCCAGTGCCGCCGAAACCTGCAGCGGCAGCGAGACGAACCACGTTGCCGCGGCCTGGACGGCGAACACCCGGCGCAGCACGTGAGCGGCCGAGAAATCGCCCCGCAGCAGATCGCGATAGCGTGGGTCCTCGCCCTTGCCGGCCGACTTGACGACCATGTGCCAGGCCAGTCGAAGACCCCAGACGGCGACCAGCACCAGCAGCAGGATCCGCCGGAACAGATCACCTGTACCGAGAACGGCGACCACCGCGGCGACCGCCACGAATCCGAGTCCCCACGCGACGTCGACGATGTTGTACCGCCCGATCCGCCTGCCGATCGCGAATGTCACGCCGAACATCACCAGCACGGTTGCCAGTGAGGCGGCCGAGACGCCGACGAAGGTCATCTTGCACTTCCCGTCGGCGCGAATGTCCACTGATAGACGTCGAGATAGCCGGACCTGAACCCCGCCTCGGAGTATGCCAGGTACAGCTCCCACATCCGGTGAAAAGCGTCGTCGAAGCCCAATGCGGCCACGGCATCCCGGCGCGCCGAGAACCGTTCCCGCCACAGCCGCAGGGTTTCGGCGTAGTGCGGCCGCAGTGAGTACATGTCCACGGTGCGCAACCGCGTATGGCGCTCGGTGATCCCGACGATCGCCTCGGTCGACGGGAGCAGGCCGCCGGGGAAGATATATTTCTGAATCCAGGTATATGTGTTGCGGCTGGCCATCATTCGATCATGCGGCATGGTGATGGCCTGGATCGCGACACGTCCTCCCGGGACCACCAGCCGATCGAGGGCGCCGAAGTACGTCGGCCAGAATCGGTATCCGACCGCTTCGATCATCTCGACCGACAGCACCGCATCGTAGCGACCCTCGACATCCCGGTAGTCGCACAGGTCGATCTCCACGCGATCGGACAGCCCGGCCGCGGCCACCCGGTCCCGTGCGAGCCGCTGCTGCTCGGCCGATAGGGTGATGGACCGGACCTGCGCTCCCCGTGACGCCGCCCTGATGCTGAGTTCGCCCCAGCCCGTGCCGATTTCGAGCACCCGGCTGCCGGCCCCGACGTGTGCGGTGTCGAGCAGCCGATTGATCTTGCGGTGCTGCGCCTCGGCCAGGACGGCCGGGGTCGCGGGCACCGATTCGAACCACGCGCTCGAATACGTCATCGTCTCGTCGAGGAACTCGGCGAACAGCTCGTTGGAGAGGTCATAGTGCTCGGCGATGTTGCGCCGCGCCTGGGTCCGGCTGTTGTGCTGGGAACGCGGGTGGCGGACCACCGCGAGGGGGCGGAACCGCTGCAGCGCAGGCGGAATCAGCTCGGCGAGACGTTTGGCGAACTCGGTGAGCAGGCCTGCCGGATCGGCCGAACTCCAATCGCCGGCCATGTAGGACTCCCCGAAGCCGATCAACCCGTAGCGGCCGACCCGGCGGACGAGCGCCTCAGGTCGGTGGACCAGCATCGTCGGCATCGTCGGATCCGCGGCGCCGATGACCATGCCGTCGGGGTAGACCACGCGGACCGGCAGCCGGGCCGCCGCCTGCCGGAACAGCCGGTCGGCGATCGCGCCGGTCACGGCGTTGACCGGGCCGCGGGGCTCCCGCGCGACGGCCGGCCAGCGGACGGGATCGATTGTCGGGGTGTCAGATCCGGCAATATCCGTGGTCACGAGTTGTTCGACCTCTTCCTGATGTCGCCGGCGGTCCGGCTGGTTGTCGACGTTGTCGGCGCGCGGCACGATGGGAACCCGTCGAAGCCACAGGGTGATGCCCTGAATGCGAATGCCCAGTGCCGCCATCAACGGGGCCAGTGGTGCAACGACCTGAAGCCACAGGATCTCGGGGATGCCCGCCCGCCGCCTGGTTCCGCGCAACGTCGCGACGAAAGCGGGCTGGTTGTCGCGGTGGAGCGAAATGCGGACGTCCAGCGCATCACCCGGTAGGGGCGCGCGCACCAGGTAGTAGCCGTCGACGTCGTTGAACGGCGACACGTACAGCTTCTTGCGCACCATCGTCGCCCGACTGTTGTCGGGTGGCAGCAGGTACCCATGCCTGCCGCCGTAGGTGTTGTGCACTTCGGCGATGATGTGGCGCAGCACGCCGTCGGCGTCATGACACCAATAGAGGCTGAGCGGATTGAACACGTAGCCCAGCACCCTGGCCTGCATCAGCGCGGTGATCCGGCCGCCGTACAGGTCGATGCCGCGCTCCGCCAGGAAATCGTCGATGCGTTGCCGCAGAGTGTCGTTCGGCTCGCCGGGCTCGGGGCCCCAGAGGTGGTCGCGCGCGTCGAAGCGGGCGAACGGCCGCAGCCAGCGCGGCAGCTGGGGCAGGTCGTCGACGTCGACGTACCAGGTGTAGCTGCGGTGCTCGAAGTAGTGGTGGACCGGCGCCCGGCGGAGATGCGTGATCGTGGTGCGGTACAACGCGGAGCTCAACACGGGACCGCCTCAAGACGGGCGGACGGCCATTGCGCACCCAGGCGCCGGGCCGCCCGCAGGCCGGACGCCGCACCGTCCTCGTGGAATCCCCAGCCGTGATAGGCGCCGGCGAATACTACGCGGTCGTCGTCGAGCATCGGCAGAGCTCTTGCGCGGCAACGGAATCCGGTGTGTAGACCGGATGGCTGTAGGTCATCTCGGCGATGCACGGCCGCCGGGTCGACGCGCTCGTGCCGCCGAGTGTCACCAGGTATCGGCGCGGGCCGCCCAGCCGCATCAAGCGGCTGATGTCGTAGCTGACCAGCACCCGGTCGTCGTTCGGTGTGACGCAGGTAGTTCCAGGAGGCGCGCGCCCGATGCTGCGGGGCAGCACGGATTCGTCGGTGTGCAGCAGGGCGCGGTTGGTGCAGTAGGGCATGGCGCCCAGCAGCGCGCGCTCGGCGGCGGTGGGTTCGGCGAGCATGCAGCAGCGCCTGATCGGGATGGGTCGCGATGACCGCGGCATCGAAGAACTGGGTACGGCCCGCCGCTGTCACCGTCGACGCCGTCGGGTGCCCGCCGGACCGAGCGCACCGGCGCCCGCCGCGCACCGCGTGGACCCGGGCCAGGATCGCCTCGACGTAGTTCCGCGACCCCCCGACCACGGTCCGCCACTGCGGCGACCCGGTCACCGAGAGCATGCCGTGATTGTCCAGGAAGGTGAACAGGTAGCGGGCGGGTAGCCGCGCGCCCGTCGAAGCCGCACGACCACACCGCCGCCACCAGCGGCAACATGAAGTGGTTGGTGAAGTAGGCGGTGAAGCGGCCGGTCGTCAGGAACTCCCGCAGGTCTAGCTGGTCGTCGGTCGCGGTCTCGCAGCACGCCGGGCGCCGTCGGTGGAAGTACTTGACCTGCGCCAGCATCGCCAGATAGCGCGGGCGGCAGGACGTTCGATCGGTGCGCGAACAGCCCGCCGAGGCCCTTCGACCCGGCGTACTCCAGGCCGCAGCCGTCGCAGCGCACGCTCATCGACATCTCGGATTCCTGGGTGGCGACGCCGAGCTCGGCGAACAGCCGCAGCAGGGTCGGGTAGGTGCGGTCGTTGTGCACCAGGAACGCGGAGTCCAGTCCCGCGATCTGCCGTCGGTCGTGGCGACGTCGTGGGTGTGGGCGTGGCCGCCGAGCCGGTCGTCGGCCTCGAACAGGTGCACGTCGAACTGCCGGCAGCAGGTGGGCGGCGGTCAGTCCGGCCACCCCGCTGCCGATGACGGCGACCGAGCGTTCGTAGGGGCGCATGCGTTCCACACCCCTTATTCGGAGCCGGGGGGCGAGTGGATGGGTGGTGCGCTGCGGCCGCGGCTACGCCGGGCAGTAGACGGCCGAGATCCAGCGCGGTGCGCGGATCCTCGGCGATCGAATCCGTCTCCGGCGGCGATTGGGTCAACGTCATCGACAACGCGGGCTTGCCGAAGGCCTTCGTGATCAGGCTGTGGTAACCGTCGATATCGCCGCCGTGGCCCCACACCGTGACGCCACACTCCAGGTCGATACGGGTCAGCCCCAGCCCGTAGCCGAAGCCGTGACCCGCGTCGCTCCATGGGGCCGTTGTCATCATCTCGTCCAATTGCGCATGCGGGATGACGCGGCCGTCGAGCAGTGCGGTGAGGAACGCCGACGTGTCTTCGTTGGTGGAGATCAGCGCACCGGACATGCCCGCCGCGGACGCGTTGAAGGCCGTAACGTCCGTCCGGCGGCCGTCCACGACCTCGTAGCCGTGCGCGAACGGCGTGCGCAGCCCGTCGTCACCGGGCGCGGGGAAGTAGGTATCGAACAATCCCAGCGGCAGGATGATCCGGCGCGTCACCTCCTCCGCGGCCGGTCGTCCGGTCACCGCCTCGATCAGCAGACCCGCGATGACGTAGTTCGTGTTGGTGTACTTGACCGCCGCGCCCGGCGGAAACTGGGCGGCCCGGCCAGTGCGGCGTCCGAGGAGCTCATCCGCGCTGACCGGCCGGGTGGGGATGGGCGTGTCGGCGTCGAAGTACTCCGGCAGGCCACTCTGGTGGCGCAGCAGTTGACGGACCGTGATGGCGCCCGCGTCGATGCCATCGCCATGGATGCGGCCGGGCAGGTACGTCTCGATCGGCGCATCGAGATCGACCTTGCCCTCCGCGACCAGCTGCAGAACTGCCGCGGCGACAAAGGTTTTGGTGATGCTCGCGGCACGGATATCGGTGTTCGGCGCGAAGCCGGTCCGGGCGTCGACGTCAGAGTTGCAGCGGTGTATCGGACGAGGTTGGTGCCGTCACGAATCACCGCGATGCCGCCGGCCAGATCGTCGGCGGCGACGATGCTGGGCCATCGTCTCGTCGACTGCCTCGAGATCAGCGTGGGCCGGTGCGGCCGTGAACCCGAGTACGCCGACGCGGCCCCGATCACTGCTTTGCGCACTACGCCGAGGGCAATTTCCAGGACTGGGCGGTCGCGGCCAGCCCCTGGACCAGCGCGGACGTCGCCGGGGTGAGGCCATCGTCGCCGGGCAGCGGGCTGCGGGGGCTGATGCCCCGCACCCGCGGGGACATTCGAGTTGCGCCCCGCCGCCGCGCACCCGGTTGACCGGGTTGTCGGGGTGCAGGCCGCGCAGTTCGCGGGGAATGGCGTCGAGGTCGGTGACCACTTGGTAGCCGGGCACCGCGACGTGGCGCGCGAGGTGCGCGGCCAGCGTCCGGTTGCGTCCGCCGGCCAGCAGTTGGGTGCTCCGGCCGATCGCGCCCGTATCCGTGCACCGACACCGCGACCTCGACGTGGTCGAGGAACTCGCGCGAGCCGATCGGACTCCTGCGGCGTGATAGAGCGCCGACGACAGGTGGTGCGGGTAGTGGTCGGGGTGGCGCACCACGTAGACCGAGGCGCCGGCGGCCTCGGCGGCACGCTCGGCGATGACGTCGGTCATCTGCTCGAGCCCGCCGCCGTGGATGGCGAGGAAGCCGAATCGCGACCGCAGCCTGCTCATCCTCGATGACGCCCGGATCGGCGAGCAGCTCCGAAAGCGATTGCGGCGCAGACGAACTCGACTTGTCCGCGCGTCGCGGCCAGTGGGCCGGATCCCATCGCTTGAGGAACTCGACCCAGCGGTGCGGCAGGCCGTGGTGCGCGGCGCCGTCGATGATGCGCTCCAGGTAGCCGGGCCGCGGGGCCCAGGGTCGACGCGGTGGTCGATGTAGACCCAGGCTTCGGACGGCCCGTCGTCGGTGTGCACCGTCGAGCCGGTCGCGGCGGTAGCGCACCGGCACGCCCTCGGCGCTGTCCAGGGTCGGCGAGGTCGTGTCGGTCAGCCTGCCACAGCACGCCGTGCACCTGGGCGCCGTCGAACGGTTCGACGGTGGCCACGCCGCGTTCGTTGATCAGCCAGTCGTGATCGGCGAGCGTGGCGGGCCGCGGGTTCGCGGCGCGTCGGGGCATCGCTGCGCCATCTGCGCACGCAGAGGTTGGACCCGTAGGCGAAGTAGCGTGTCCGCGGCGTCGCATCAGCCGGTGACGGTCAGATAGATCAGCACCACGTTGAGCAGCACTGATCACGATCGGCGACCAGCCAGCCGAGAGCGGTCGTCACCCGGTGGTTGGTGTCGTCGCCCATCAGCGCGCGGTCGCTGGTCAGCCGGACCAGCGGGATCAGCGCGAACGGGATGCCGAACGACAGCACCACCTGCGACAGCACCAGCGCGCGGCTGGGGTCGATGCCGATCGCCAGGATCACCAGCGCGGGTATCAGGGTGACGAGCCGGCGCAGCAACAGCGGGACAGGACCGGCGCAGCAGGCCCTGCATGATCATCGCGCCGGCGTAGGCGCCGACCGACGTCGAGGCCAGCCCCGACGCCAGCAGGCCGATCGCGAAGAGCAGCGCGACGGTCGGGCCGAGCGTGTCGCGCGACGGCGGCGTGGGCGCCCTCGATCGAGTCGGTGTTGTCGCGGCCCTGCAGGTTGGTCGCGGCCACCAGCAGCATCGCCAGGTTCACCGCGCCGGCCAGCAGCATCGCGAGGCCGACGTCGAGCCGGGTGATCCGCAGCAGCCGAGCGCGCGTGCGCACCGGCTTCGGGTGGCCGTGACGGTCGCGGGCGAGGCCGGAGTGCAGGTAGACCGCGTGCGGCATGACCGTCGCGCCGAGCATGGCCGTGGCCAGCAGCACGCTCTCGGCACCGTCGAACCGCGGCACCAGGCCCGCGACGACCGTCGCCGGCGGGCGGCGGTTCGACGAACAGGCTGGCGCAGAAATCCGACCGCGATGACGAGCAGCAGGCCGTGATGACCCGCTCGAATGCGCGCTGTCCGCGGCGGTCCTGGACCACGAGCAGCACCAGCGACACCGCGCCGGTGATCACGCCGCCGACCAGCAGCGGCAGGTCGAACAGCAGCTGCAGCGCGATCGCACCGCCGACGACCTCGGCGAGATCTGTTGCCATGGCGACCATTTCGGCCTGCAGCCAGTACGCGATCCGGGTGCGGTGCGGGTGTGGTCGGCGACCGCCTCGGGCAGGGTGCGTCCGGTGACCAGGCCGAGCTTGGCCGACAGGTACTGCACCAGACCGGCCATCAGGTTGGCCACACGATGACCCAGACCAGCAGGAAGCCGAATTGTGCGCCGGCACTGACGTTGGCCGCGACGTTGCCGGGATCGACGTAGGCGATGGCGGCGACGAACGCCGGACCGAGCAGCAACCAACTCGGGCGCAGCGGCGCCTCGGTGTCCGTGTATCAACTCACCCACTTTCTATCCGGAACTCGAATAGAAAAGTTAGGTTAGCCGAAACCTCGGGGAGCGGCTAGCGGCGGGTCACCACGCCGAGCCGATGCCGCCGATCGCCGATGACGAACCGCCCCCGTAGGGCCAGCCCCAGTTGTTGTTGTTCAGCGGCGGCGAGGTGGTGATCTGTGCGCTGCCGTTGGTCTGGCACTGGGTCGTGTTCGGGCCCACGTTCGTGCAATGGGGCTGCGCGGCGGCGCCCGGCGCCATCGCGACGACGGCGCAAACGCCCGCCGCTGCGAAAAGCGGAGTGAGATAGCGAATCCTGGTTCGCATGGTCGGCCTCCTCAAGGGGCCAGGATGTCACGGCCGCCATGGCCGCCGCCACCGCCACCGCCGCCGTGGGGCCGTAGCCGCCACCGCCGATGATCAGGGCGGGGCCGTAGAACTCGTCGTCCCACGGATACAGATATGTCGGTTCAGCCGGGGTGGCGTTGATTTGGACATTGCCCGGTGTCGCGCATTCGGTCGTCGAGCCGCCGATGGCTTCGGCGCCACCGGTGTCGACGCACGACGGGAGAGTGGAGGAGTCGCCGGGTTGGGCGACGGCGGAAGGTGCGGCGACGATCGCCGCCGCGGCGCCTGCCGCTACGAAAACTGGTGTGAGATATCGGATGTCAATCCGCACCACTGGCCTCCTCAGGCCGATCAGGGGAAGAACAGGCCTTCGCTGCCCCACATGTCGCCCCACGGACCATCGAACTCGGGCTCGGCAGGCGTGGCGTTGATCTGCACGTTGCCGGGCGTCGCGCATTCGGTGGTCGAGCCGCCGATGGCTTCGGCACCACCGGTGTCCACGCACTGGGGCAGCCGGTGCCGGGCGTCGGCGAAGGCGGCGGGGGCGGCCAGGATTGCCACTGCGACGCCTGCCGCTGCGGCCAACGGGGTGAGGTAACGCAGCGTCGTCCGCATAGGCAAGCCCTTCGTTTCAAGTTATCCCCGAGTTATCAGCCAGCGTACAGCCCTTTTCCGGTGACCAGGGGCAAGTCCAGGGTGGTCCGGATGCCCGGGCGCGCGGCCACCACGGCGGGGATCGCGTTGACCACGCGCGCCGCGGTGGCCACCAGGCCGGCGTGGTTGTGGTCGCCGTTCGGCTGCTCGAGGCAGCAGGTCCACCGTGTAGGTCGGTTCGCCGGTCACCTCGATCCGGTAGGAGCCGCCCTCCTGCGCGGGCTGCGGCCAGTCCGGGCGCAGGTCGTCGCGCAGTCGGGTCACGTGTTCGAGCACGACGGCGGCCGTGCCGCCGCTCATGCCGCGCACCTCGAACCGCAGCGCCGCGGCGGTGCCCTTCGCGATGTGTCCGGAGGCGATGTCGAAGTCCTCGGGTGCGGGCTCGCGCATGTACGTCTCGGTCGACCCCGTCGAGCTCGACGCCCAGGCCGGCGGCGAGCTGCCGCACCACCGAGCCCCACGCCAGGCTCAGCACGCCGGGTTGCAGCAGCAGCGGCATCTCGTCGAGCGGCCTGCCGAAGCCCATCACGTCGAACATCACGGTGGCGCTGTCGTAGGTGGCGTAGTTGATGATCTCCATGCAGCGGATCTGCTCGATGCTCTGGCACGTGCCCGGCGAGCGCCAGCGGCAGCAGGTCGTTGGCGAAGCCGGGGTCGATGCCGTTGACGAAAAGACTCGAGTTGCCCGCCTGCGGCGGCCTCCTCGATCGGCTGCGATCATCTCGTCGGGCAGCACCTGCCACGGGTACTGCAGGAACACCGCGCTGCTGCCGACGACGTTGACGCCGGCGGCCAGGATGCGCCGGTAGTCCTCGCAGCGCCTCGGGCAGCCGGTTGTCGGCCATCGCGGTGTAGACGGCGCATTCGGGCTTCGGTCGCCAGCACGGCGTCGAGGTCGTTGGTGGCGGTGATGCCCGTCGGTCGTCGAGCCCGGCGAGCTCGGCGGCGTCCTTGCCGGCCTTGGCCGTCCGACGACACCCACACGCCGGTCAGCTCGAACTCGCGGGTCGGTGATCAGTTGGGTGAGGGCGTGCCGGCCGACGTTTCCGGTGCCGATCTGCGCGACGCGGATGGCCATGTGCGTCTCCTCACAGGTCGGGGATGGGAAGGTCGAGGTTGGGGAAGGTGAGGCCGCCGTCGACCTCGAGGGTCTTGCCGGTCAGGTAGCTGCCGGCGGGCGACGCGAGATAGACGGCGGCGGCGGCGATGTCGATCGGATCGCCCGAGCCGGCGCATCGGCGTCGCCTTCTCCATCGGCTCGCGCAGCTCGTCGTTGGACGGCGACGATGTCGAGCGCCGAGGTGAGGATCGAGCCGGGCGCGATCGCGTTGACCCGGATCCGCGGGCACAGGTCCAGCGCGGCCAGCCGGGTGTAGTGGGCGAGCGCGGCCTTGGCGGTGCCGTAGGCGGCGAAGCCGCGGCCGGCCAGCCGGCCCATCGTCGAGGTGATGTTGATGATGCTGCCGCCGCCGGAGTGCTCGAGCATCAGCGGCACGGCGGCCGCGGTCAGCGCGTGCGCGGTGGAGACGTTGAACGTGAACGCGTCGCGCAGGTCCTTGGTGGAGGTGTTCAGCAGCGGCGTTCGGCATGGTGCCGCCGACGTTGTTGACGACGATGTCGAGTTTGCCGAACGCCTCGACCGCCGCGGCCGCGAGCTTGGCGGTGTCCTCCGGATGGGCGAGGTCGGCGACGACCACGTGCGCGCGTCGTCCGGTGCGGCGGATCTGCTCGGCGACCTCCTCGAGCTGGGACTGCGTGCGCGATGCGATCACCACGTCCGCACCGGCTTCCGCGAATGCCAGCGCCATCGCGGCGCCGAGTCCGCGGCCTGCGCCGGTCACTACCGCGACCTGGTCGTCGAGCCGAAACCTGTCCAGGATCACGTGAGCCTCTCTTCCCTTGCCGGGCGAACCGTAGCAGGCTGCGGCATCCAGCGGGATCAGTTTTTGAAACACGTTCTAGTTGGCGGATCTGCCAGATCAGTAAGGAATAGCTCGCGCATCGGAGTCGTGCGAGTAGGTCATGCGTGAGTGGGGGATGGCCCTTAATTCGGGGGCGGGATGTAGGCGGCTTGGCCTCTGGCTTGGGGATTACTGCGCGATGCCACCTGACTGTGCTGTGGGCACCTATTTCCTGCGTGCGGGCGGCGGGCATGTGGTTTAGTGGGCAATTCGGCGGGTGGTCGCGCGAGCAAGCACGATTTCTTGGCTCACTACTCATCGAAGGGAAACGCATGCGTAGCTACGTAACATCCGGCCTCACGGCGCGTGTGCGCGGGAAAACCAAACGAACATTCCTGCGTGCCCCGATCGTCAAGCCGTGGTCTGAACGCCGTTACCATGCCCGACTCGGACGGCACGCCGAAAACCTGCCCTGGATCAACAGGGACAGTTTCGACGTCATCGCCGATCTGAGGGACCACGGCGTCGCCATCCGGGACGCAACGACAATACCGGCGGCTGTACTCGAGGTAGCCGATCGCTTGGTGGACGGTTTGCGCGGATGCCCATCGCAGGACATCGTCTTGCCCCCACGATGTGGCGGCTCGCCCTGCTCTCTACAAGTGGGGTTTGACTGATGACAACCTGGACTTGGCCGAGCACTACATCGGCCTGCCAGTGCATTACCTGGGCGTGGGGTTGAGGCGGGAGCGGGCTGACGGGGTTGTCGACGATGTGCGGCAATGGCACAGAGACATCGAAGACCGCCGGATGCTGAAAATCATCGTTTACCTAAGCGATGTCAGCGATGGAGGTGGGCCGTTCGAGTACATCAACCGCACCGCGAGCAACCACGCCGCCCGCATCCTCAAATATTCATCCGGCTTCGTATCCGACGCCGCAATGGCGCGCGCGGTTCCGCCAGCGGACTGGATTCAAGTCACCGGCCCCCGCTTATCGGCGATATTCGTCGATACCAGCCGGGTGTTCCACCGCGCCCAAGCGCCGACAAAGGCCGACCGATACTCGATGACCTTCAGCTATTCGAGCAGTACGCCCTTCCAGACTTTTCCGGACACCATGTTGAGTCCCGCGGATCTTGCCCGCCTTGGTAACGAGCTCACACCCCGCCAGTGCCGCGCCGTGGCCGCGAACTGATGATGCCGCCCCGAAAACGCGCACGCTGACCGCTACTTCTTGGCCGCGGCCTTCTTCGCCGCTTTCTTGGCGGGGCTTTCTTCGCCGCTTTTTCGCGGGCGCCTTCTTGGCCGCGGCTTTCTTGGCCGGCGCCTTCTTGGCCGGCTTGTCGTCGTCCGAGCCGCCACCAGAGCGTCGGGCCTTCACGCTGGCCTCCAGTTTGGCGAGCAGATCCGAGACGTCCTCGGTCTCCTCGTCGAGCTCCTTCGGCTGCTCCTCGGTGGTAAACGCCTCGCCGCCTTCGAGTTTGGCCTGGACCAACTCGTGCAGTTGCTCCTGGTAGTCGTCGTGGTAGCGGTCCGGGTTGAAGTCGTCGGTCATCGACTCCACCACCTGGCTGGCCATCTTCAGCTCGGCCGGTTTGATCTCGACCTCCTTGTCCAGCACGGGGAAGTCGGGATCGCGGATCTCGTCGGGCCACAGCAGGGTCTGCACGATCATCACGTCGCGCTTGGAAAAGTCCTGCACCCGCAGTGCGGCCAGCCGGGTTTTGTTGCGCAGCGCGAAGTGCACGATCGCGACGCGGTCGGTCTCCTTGAGTGTCTTGGTCAGCAGCACATAGGACTTCGACGACTTTCCATCGGGCTCCAGGAAATAGCTCTTGTCGTACATCATCGGATCGATCTCGCTCCTGGGAACGAACTCCAGGACTTCGATCTCGCGACTGCGTTCCTCGGGCAGGGTTGCGATGTCTTCGTCGGTGATGACCACCGTCTGGCCGTCATCGGACTCGTAGGCCTTCGCGATGTCGCGGTACTCGACCACCTCGCCACAGACCTCGCAAACCCGCTTGTACCGGATGCGCCCGTTGTCTTTGGCGTGCACCTGGTGAAACTTGATGTCGTGGTCTTCGGTTGCGCTATAGACCTTGACCGGCACGTTCACCAGGCCAAAGGCGATCGAACCTTTCCATATGGAACGCATCAGCCCAGTATGGCTGATTGCTGGGCGGCGTCGCGGGTGGCGCGATCGGGCAGGTCGGCACCCGCGCGGGAAACCGTCAGCGCCGAGGACAGCGCCGCCGTCCGCAAAACGCCGGTCAACGCGTCGACGCCGATGGCGGCCAGCGCAGGCCGCCGTTCGGCGCCCAGCAGATCGAGGGACCACAGTGCGTCGATCAAGCCGCTCATGAACGAGTCGCCCGCGCCGACCGTGTCGACCACATTCACCCGCGGCGCAGGCACCCGCACCTCGCCGGCGGCGCACACCGCGTACGCGCCGTTGCCGCCCATGGTCACCGCGACGATCGAGGGACCCAATCCAAGCCAGGTCTGCGCGACCTGCTCGGGCGAGCGGTTCGGGTCGATCCAGTGCATGTCCTCGTCGCTGGCCTTCACCACATCGCTGCGCTCGATCAACCGGTCGATGCGGCCGCGTCCGATGTCGGCGTCCTCCATCAGCACCGGGCGGACGTTCGGATCGAAGGTGACGGTCGCCGACGGATGGTAGGTGTCGAGCAAGGCGGCCGTGGCCCGGCAACCCGGCTCGAGCACGGTCGCGATGGAGCCGGTGTGGACGACCAGCGGTGGGGTGACCTCCGGAGTCCCGGACAGCCGCCACTCGATGTCGAACACGTACTGGGCAGAGCCCGCGGCGTCCAGCGTGGCCAGTGCGGTCGGTGTGCGCTCGGCCGAGGTGCTCCCCGAGACCAGTTGCACACCAGACTGCTTCACATCCTCGATGATGCGTTTTCCGCGCGGATCGGCGCCGATGTAGGTGAGGAAGTCGACGCCCCGGCCCAGCCGGGCCAGGCCCCACGGCCACGTTGAGTGGGCTGCCACCGACATGCTCGCCCATGATTTCGCCGTCCCGCTCGACGATGTCGATCAGCGCCTCGCCGATCACCAGGGCCCGCAGCGGTGCGCCGGGTGCGCTCATGTCGTCTCCTTACGCAGCAGGGCTTCCAGCGTCGCCCGCGCACCGTCGCGGTGCAGCGACTCGAGTGCCCATAGATAGGCCTCGAGGAACCTCGGCTGCTGCGCGAGGTCACCGAAGACATCGGTGTTCTCGATGAACGCCGTCGGATTGGCGTGCTGTGCCCGGGCCAGCGGCACCAGCGTGTCCGCGAGTTGGTCCTGGACGTCGATCGGCTCGCCCTGTTCGTCGACGCCTTCGGCATAGCGTGCCCAGCTGGCAACGATCGCCGCCGAGAGACGAAGCGGCACACCGGTCTTCAGGTTCTCTCGGATCACGGGCAACAGCCACTTCGGGATCCGATCCGAGGAACCGAAACACAGGCGCACGATGGTGTCCTTGACGCCGGGATTGGCGAACCGCTCGATGAGGGTCCGCTTGTAGTCGGGCAGATCGATGCCGGGCACCGGCTTCAGGGTCGGGGTCGCCTCCTCATCCATGTACCTGAGCAGGAACTCGGCGAACAGCGGGTCGCCGGCCGCATCGTGGACGAGGCGATAACCGGCCAGATAGGCGAAGTAGCAGAGGCCCTGATGGCTGGCGTTGAGCAGCCGCAGTTTCATCAGCTCGTACGGCATCACATCGTCGACCAGCAGGACGTCGGCATCCTCGAATGCCGGCCGCCCGCCGGAGAAGTCGTCCTCGAGCACCCACGACGTGAAGGGCTCCGCCGCCACCGGCCATTGGTCCTCGACGCCGAATTCGCCTTCCAGCGCCCCGATCACCTCGGGTGTGGTGACCGGGGTGATGCGATCGACCATCGAGTTGGGGAACCGGGTGTGCTCGCGTATCCAGTCCCCGAGGCCCGGATGCACGCGATCGGCGTAGGTGGTGAACGCCTGGCGGGCCACGTCGCCGTTGCCCTCGATGTTGTCGCAGGACACGATCGTGGGGGACGCGGTGCCGCGGTCACGCCGGCGCGCGAGCGCCTCGGCGACCAGGCCGAAGACGTTGACCTCGTCAAAGGGGCTGTCGATGTTGTAGCCGCCCTCGGTGATGGTCAGCGACACGATGCGGGTGCTCGGTGTGGCCAGGAGTTCGATGACCGCCTCCGGGTCGTCGGGCGCGAAGCGGTAGTCGACGATCGAACCGATCACCCGGGCATCGCGGGTGCCGTCCGGCTTCTCCAACAGAAGTGTGTACAGGCAGTCCTGGGCTTCCATCACGTCGGCCATCTTGCGGTCGCTCGGCATGACGCCGACACCGCAGATGCCCCACTCCTCGGCTTGGCCGGCCTCGAGGAGCCGATCGACGTACATCGCCTGATGCGCACGATGGAAGCCGCCCACCCCAAAATGCACGATGCCGATGCCGATCTTGCTGCGGTCGTAGCCCGGCTTGGCAATCGGGATCTGTGCGAGGTTCGCGTCGTTGAGCTTCATGGCTCCGTCACCACCGTCTTGACGCTACTCGGCGTGCGGGTGCTGGAGTACCCGATCCGACCTGGCTCGATGAGTACGACGACCCCTTTTCGGGTACCTGGCGAAAGTGTTGTGTGCGTCACACTGTCCATGTTAACGTGATGAGCATCTACTCGCATCCATGAGCAGATGTTCACAGCTGAGTCTAGGGATGGAGCGGGACACAGTGGCGATACCGACGTCAAACGGAGAGGTTGCCGGCACTATCGGCGGCCAGCCTGTGACGGCGTCACGCGATCGCGGATCCACCCCCGAAGACCTGCGGCTCGCCTTGCGCGCCGCGACGCTCTATTACCTGGACGGCCTCACGCAGGCGGAGATCGCATCCCGGCTCGGCGTCTCGCGGCCGACCGCGGGCCGACTCATCGCCCGTGCCAAGGCCAAGGGACTGGTCCGCATCGACGTCGTCGTGCCGCCGGACATGCGCGACGATCTGCACGCCGAGGAGGAGCGTGAACTCGAGCACCGGTTCGGCCTGACCGAGGCCGTGGTCGCCGGGCACGGCGTCGATATCGGCGCACCCGGCCGGCCCGCCGTCTTCGCGAGCGTGGGACGGGCCGCCGCGGCGCTGCTGATGCGCCGACTCGCCCCCGGCGACGTCATGGGTTTCACGTGGGGCCCCGAACAGGTGGCGGTGGCCACCGCGCTGACGCCCGGCGTCGCCAGCTGCCGGGCCGTGGTGCAGCTCGACGGCGCCATGTCGACCGCTGCCTACCAAACCGGGACCGAGTTCATCCTCAGCCGGTGCGCAGATGTGCTGCGTGCCACCGCGATCCGGCTGCCTGCCCCGCTCTACGCGGACCCGTCGACGGTGATGTCGATGCGCAGTGACTCGGTGATCTCACGGACGTTGGAGGCCGGCAGGCGTGCCGACATCATGCTCTTCGGCGTCGGTGCCGCTTCGACCTCGACCACGCTGTTCGAAGGGAGCTTCCTGGATACCAAAATGCTCGACGAGCTCGTCTCCCTCGGTGCGGTGGGGGAGATCGGTGGCCGGTTCTTCGACGCCCATGGCACGCCCGTCGAAACCGAGCTGCAGCAGCGGGCGGTCTCCGTTCCGCTCGAAGACGTCCAAGCCTGTGAGAAGACCATCCTGATCTCCAGTGGAGTCGCCAAGCACCACGCCACACTCGGCGCGCTGCGTGGCAAGCTCGCCAAGTTGTTGGTGTGCGATATCGATTGTGCCCGTTGGCTGTTGACGCAATGAGAGGTAAGACGAACGTGAAAGTGCTTCAGAAAACTAGCGGTGTGCGCCGCGGCCGCGGGGCTCGTCGTTCACATCGGGTTGCGCCGGCGCGGGCAGCCTGGGGTCATCGGACAACGAGGTGACGATCGCCCTGGTGTCCAACTCGCAAATGGCTGACGCCCAGAAGCTGTCAACCGAGTTCGAGAAGGAAAATCCCGGCGTCAAGCTGAAATTCATCTCGCTGTCGGAAAACCAGGCCCGGGCGAAGATCACCATGTCGACGGCCATGGGTGGGAGTCAGTTCGACGTCGCGATGATCAGCAACTTCGAAACCCCGCAGTGGGCCAAGAGACGGCTGGTTGCTCAACCTCTCGGACTACGCGAAGAACACGCCAGGGTACGACGAGGAGGACTTCATCCCGTCGCTGCGGCAGTCGTTGTCCTACGAGGGAAACATGTACTCGGTGCCGTTCTACGGCGAGTCGTCGTTCCTGATGTACCGCAAGGACCTCTTCGAGCAGGCCGGCATCGAGATCAACCAGGATCCGAACTATCAGCCCACCTGGCAGGAAGTCGCGGGCTGGGCGAAGACTCTGAAGACCGATGACCGGGCGGGGATCTGTCTGCGCGGCAAGCCGGGTTGGGGTGAGGTGCTCGCACCGCTGGACACGGTGATCAACACCTTCGGCGGCCGTTGGTTCGACGACCAGTGGAACGCTCAGCTCAACAGCCCCGAGGTGAAGGAGGCTGTCAACTTCTACGTCAACACGATCAAGGAATCCGGTGAATTGGGCGCTTCCTCAACCGGTTTCCAGGAGTGCGCCAACCTCTTCGGCCAGGGCCAGACGGCCATGTGGTACGACGCGACGTCGGCGGTCTCGGTGCTCGAGGATCCTCAGACCTACCCGGATCTGGTCGGCAAGATCGGGTACCTGTCCGCGCCGATCGTCGAAAAGCCGAACTCGGGGTGGCTCTACACCTGGTCGTTGGGTATTCCGAAACACGCCAAGAATCCCGACGGCGCCTGGAAATTCATCTCGTGGATGACCAGCAAGGACTACATGAAACTGGTCGGCGAGAAGCTGGGCTGGGCGCGGGTACCACCGGGTAGCCGCACCTCCACCTACACCGAACTGCCAGAGTACGAGGCGATCTCGAAGTCCTACGGTCCGTTGACGTTGAAGTCGATCACCAACGCGACCCCAGACAAGCCCACCGTGCAGCCGGTGCCGTACACGGGCGTGCAGTTCGTCGGGATACCCGAGTTCCAGGATCTGGGGACGCGGGTGAGCCAGCAGATCAGCGCAGCGATCGCCGGGCAGAAGTCCGTCGACGCAGCGATGGAGCAAGCACAGTTGTATGCCGAGGTCGTCGGCAAGAGCTACCAGGAGAAGTGATGACTCTTACTGCTGATACCGGTGCCGACACCGGCGAGAAAGAGGTAGCCGAGCGGGTTCGCAAGATTCGGGAGGCTCAAGACGTCGGCGTGAGTCGCGCCGAGGGATGGCGGCGGCGTGGCCCGCTGCTGCCGGCGCTGATCTTCATGATCGCGGTGACGCAGGTGCCGTTCCTGTTCACGCTGTACTACTCGACGTTGTCGTGGAACCTGGTGCGTCCCGGCTCGCGGCAGTTCGTCGGTTTGAGCAACTATGTCGCGGTCATTCAGGACAGTCAGTTCTGGTCGGTGGCGGGCAACACCGTCATCCTGATTGTCGGGGTGGTGCTGATCTCGGCACTGCTCGGCTTGTTCATCGCCCTGCTGCTGGATCGCGCGTTCCTCGGCCGCGGTGTCGTCCGGACACTGTTGATCACCCCGTTCCTGATCACGCCCGTGGCGGGTGCGCTGATCTGGAAGACGACGATCCTCGACCCCAACAACGGCATCCTCAACTGGGTGTTGTCGCTGGTGGGGATAGGTCCGGTTGACTGGATCGGTCAGTTCCCGCTGGCGATGGTGATGGTTGAATTGATCTGGCAGTGGACGCCGTTCATGATGCTGCTGATCCTGGCCGGCTTGACGTCGATGCCTCGTGACCAACTCGAGGCGGGCCGGGTCGACGGTGCGACCGCGGTCCAACTCTTCCGGGAGTTGACGCTGCCGCACCTTCGGCGCTTCATCGAGTTGGGCGTGGTGCTCGGCGCGGTCTATCTGGTCAACACGTTCGACGCGATCTTCATGATGACGCAGGGCGGACCGGGCGTCGCCAGTGCGAACCTGCCGTTCTACATCTATCAGCGCGCGTTCCTGGGCTTCGACATGGGCCAGGCGGCGGCCATGGGCGTGGTGGTCGTCATCTTCACGATGATCATCGCCAGCTTCGCGCTTCGGTTGATCTTCAAATCATTCTCCGGCAAGGAAGAGGCGGCCTAGACATGACTACCACTACCGAAAGGGCGACGGCGACAAAGGATGCCGCTCCGGTCCACAAGAAGAAGTACAAGAAGTTCAGCCCGTGGGGCATCGTGGCGTGGCTGGTCGGACTTGGCTTCTTCTTCCCGGTGTTCTGGATGGTGCTGACCTCGTTCAAGCAGGAGAGTGACGCGGCGACCAGTCCGCCCAAGTTGTTCTTCGTCCCGACGCTGGATCAGTACTCCGCGGTCTTCAATCAGGGCATCGGGCCTGCGATGCTGAACTCGGTGTTCGCCACCGCCATGTCGACGCTTCTGGTGCTGCTGCTCGGTGTGCCCGCGGCGTTCGCGTTGTCGTTGCGGCCCGTCCGCAAGACCTCGGATGCGCTGTTCTTCTTCATGAGCACGAAGATGCTGCCCGTCGTCGCGGCGATCCTGCCGCTGTACGTGATCGTGTCCAATATCGGTCTGCTGGACAACATCTGGGCTCTGGTCGTCCTCTACACGTCGATGAATCTGCCGATCGCGGTATGGATGATGCGGTCGTTCTTCCTCGAGGTGCCAGGCGAACTCCTCGAGGCGGCCAGCCTGGACGGCGCGAGCCTGTGGCGATCGGTGCGAGAGGTCATCCTTCCGTTGGTCTCGCCCGGCATCGCGGCGACGGCGCTGATCTGCGTGATCTTCGCCTGGAACGAGTTCTTCCTCGCGGTGAACCTGACCGCAGTGAATGCTCAGACGATGCCGGTGTACCTCGTCGGATTCATCGCCGGTGAGGGGCAGTACTGGGCCGTGCTGTCGGCAGCCGCAACCATGGCCGCACTGCCCGTGATCCTCTGCGGGTGGTTCGCCCAGAACAAGCTGGTGCGCGGGCTCTCGTTCGGCGCGATCAAGTAGTCAACCCCTTACCTCACCCAGAAGAGAGAAACAGAGAAAGCCATGGCTGCAATCACTTACAAGAACGCCTCGTGCATCTACGAGGGATCGGACAAACTCGCGGTCGACAATCTCAACCTCGACATCCAGGACGGCGAATTCGTCGTCCTGGTCGGGCCTTCCGGTTCGGGCAAGAGCACCGCACTTCGCATGCTGGCCGGACTCGAGGACATCGACGAAGGCAGCATCGAGATCGGCGGCAAGGACATGACGGGCGTGCCGTCGAAGGACCGCGACATCGCGATGGTGTTCCAGAACTACGCGCTGTACCCCAACAAGACCGTGGCCGAGAACATGGGCTTCGCCCTGAAACTGCGCGGGGTGTCCGCCGACGAGCGGCGCAAGAAGGTCGAGGAGGCCGCCAAGGTGCTCGACCTCACCGAACACCTGGATCGCAAGCCAGCCAAGCTGTCCGGCGGTCAGCGGCAGCGCGTCGCGATGGGCCGCGCCATCGTGCGCGAGCCGCAGGTGTTCTGCATGGACGAGCCGCTGTCGAACCTGGACGCGAAGCTGCGCGTGCAGACCCGCACCCAGATCGCCGCGTTGCAGCGACGTTTGGGGACCACCACCGTCTACGTCACGCACGACCAGGTCGAGGCCATGACGATGGGCGACCGGGTGGCCGTGCTGCGGTTCGGAAAGCTGCAGCAGTTCGCCTCGCCCAACGAGCTCTACGACAGGCCGGCCAATGCGTTCGTCGCCGGTTTCATCGGATCGCCCGCGATGAACCTGGTGACGCTGCCCGTCGCCGCTGACGGTGTCAAGATCGGCGACTCGACACTGGAACTCGAGCGCGACCAGCTGAACAAGCTGAAAGAAGCGGGTCTGTCGGAGGTCACCTTCGGGATCCGGCCCGAGCAGCTGGATCTCACCGACTCCGGTGGCGTGGAGGTCGTCGTCGACCTGGTCGAGGACCTCGGCAGCGAGGCCTACGTCTACACGCACGCGGGTTCGGGTGTCGAGCTGGTGGCACGGTGCAATCCGCGCACGGCGCCGAAGTTGGCCGATACGGTGCGGTTGCGCAGGCATCCCGAAGGCGTGGTGCACCTCTTCCACCCGCAGACTGGCGAACGCCTGAACTGATATGCACGCGCCGGAGTTCCGGCTCCGTGCACCGACTCCCGGTCTCGTCGGGTTGCCGTGGGACCGGCCGTTGTCGGAGTGGGTGGTCCCTGACGTTCCGTTGCGCGACATCGCCGTGGGGATGAGCCGCCACCTGGTGAAGTTCGTCGACGCCGACGAGCAGCTGTGGGCGGTCAAGGACATGCCGCCCCGGGTGGCGATCAAGGAGTACGACGTGCTGCGCCGGCTCGAGGACATGGGGCTGCCCGCGGTGCGTCCGGCGGGCCTGGTTCTGCAGCCCGAGTTCGAAACCGCGATCCTGGTCACCCGCTACCTCGAGGGGTCCTGGCAGTACCGCAGGCTGTTCATGCGTCTGCCGCCCGACGAGCCGACGCACCGCGCACGCCTGCTGGACGCGATGGCGGGCCTGTTGGTGGAACTGCATCGCCACGGCGTCTTCTGGGGCGACTGTTCGTTGGCGAACACCCTGTTCTCGCGGGACGGGCAGCTTCTTCAGGCCTGGCTGGTCGACGCCGAGACGTCCGAGGTGCACCCGACGCTAAGCCGTGGGCAGCGCAGACACGACCTCGAGATCCTGGTGGAGAACGTGGCGGAAGGCCTGGTCGACCTCGCCGAGCGGCTCGGGCTGCCGGAGGAGATGCACACCACGCTGATCGCCGAAGCCGAACAGGTTCAGGCCCGCTACGAAACACTCTGGGAGGTCCTGCACGCCGAGTCCGTGTTCGGGTTCAGCGATCGCTACCGCGTCGAAGCGACCATCCGGCGACTCAACGAACTCGGCTTCGCCGTCGACGAACTGTCGCTGCAACCGGACAGCGCGGACCCGAGTCGACTCAAACTCCGTGTCGCCGTGGGTGATCGGCGCTACCACGCACAGCACCTGCAGGAGCTCACCGGCCTCGACGTCGGTGAGGGGCAGGCCCAAATCCTGCTCGGCGACCTACGCGCATATCAGGCGCAGCTGTGCCGGGAGGTCGGGCACGACGTCGACGAGCGGACGGCCGCCCGGCTGTGGGTCATCGAGGTGCTGACCCCGTACGAGCAGTTGGCACACGAAGCGGCACATCACACCGGCACTCCCACCCAGGCCTACTGCGATCTGCTCGAGGTGCGCTGGTTACTCAGCGAGAAGGCGGGCCACGACGTCGGCACCAACCGTGCGCTTGCGGCGCTGGCCCGAGATGTCGTCCCCACCGATTCGGCTGCGAAGATGGCCGTCGCCGAGGTGCCCACCGCACCGTTCGCGGTCCTGCACAACGACGATGACGTCTGAGCGCCCTGGCCGGCCGCTAGCGCACACCGTCTTTCGGAACCCGGATGCCGTACTGGCCGATCTTGCGGTACAGCGTCGCCCGGCTCATCCCGAGTTCTCGCGCGGCGTCGTGCATGGTGATCCCGCCGGCCGAAAGCACCCTGATGATCTCGCCGCGCTCGAACGTTTCGATGCGCGACAGGTGACGCGTGCTGCCGGCGAGAATCTCCGACGGCAGGCTGCCGACGTCGACGATGTCGGTGCGGTTGGCGGCCTGCGACACCACGCGGGACAGCTGTTCGACATTGCCCGGCCAGCCGTAGCCGAGTAACGCCCGCGACGCGGCGGCAGTGAACATCACGTCGCGACCGCGCGCCCGCCTGGCGATGTGGGCGGCCAGTGGCAGCACGTCGTCGGACCGGTCGCGCAGCGGCGATACCTCGACAACGGTGTCGACCAATGCGGCCAGTGACGGCGGGATGTCTTCGAACCGTTCGGCCGTCAGCGCGAAGGGCACCGCCGACTCGCCACCGGAGCGGATCACCAGATCCCGCAACTGATCGGCCGCCCAGGCGGGCAGCATGTCCACATCGCGAACGACGACTGCGGTGTGGGACTTGCCCAGCTCGGGTGTCCACAGGCCGAGCCAGGTCTCCAGGTCCGACGGTGCGGGTGCGCTCGCCGACAGGATGCGATCGTGCGGGTAGATGTGCCTCGCGGCCTGGGCGAGCATCGTCGACCGCCCGGCACCCGGTTCGCCGGTGGCGGCGACGACCTTGCCGTCCGCGAACGCCCGCTCGGTACGGCCCACCGCGGCGTTCCAAGATTCCGACAGCGAATGCAGCGTTCCCGCACCGGGTTCCAGCCGCGGCACCTCGACGCGGAACACCTGGCCCCGCGGTGTCGGTCGGGGCCGCCGCCCGTTGGATCGGGCCAGCATCAGCGCGGAGGTGTTGCTCGCCGCCGACCGCGCCAGCGCGAGCAGCAGATCGCTGGACGACTGCGACCAGGTAGTGAGGTTGACGCAGCCTTCCAGGCGTCCCGTCGTCGCCTCGAGTACCGGCACGGCGGCGCAGGTGAACGTGCACAGGCTCAGCGCGTAGTGCTGGTCGGCACGCACCAGCGTCGGCGCGCGATCGGCCAGCGCCAGCCCCAGCCCGTTGGTGCCCACCTCCCGCTCGGAGTAGGCGAATCCCGGGGCCAGATGCACGTCGTCCAGTGCCCGCAGAAGGCTGTGGTCGCCGCTCATCCGGCTGAGCACCACCCCGTCGGCGTCGGTGAGCATCATGCTGACCGGCTCGTTGGCCAGCGTGCGGTGCAGGTCCAGCAGGACCTCGTTGCCGCATTGGAAGAACAGCGAACCGAGATGGTCGGTGCCGGTGAAGGCGGGCTCGACGCTCTCCAGCGGAACCCCGTATTCCTCGCTGCGCTGCCAGGACGCCAACAAGCGGCGAGGCACGCCCTCCGCCTCGCGGTTCTGCAGCTGCTGCCGCTTCACTCGATCCGGCAATTCGTTTGTCACTGTGACCCACGTTACAAGCAGTGCCCGTCTCAGATTGAGACGGTCGCGGCCTCGGCTGGGCCGCCGCACGGCCATAGGCTCCGGTCAGTTGGTGTGACAGCCCTCACACCAAGGACTGAACATGGGAGAACCGCATGTACCGCAAGGACGACACCAGCTATTTCATTGTCGACGCCCACGTCGCACTCTGGGACGCTCGTCCGGAGAATCAGCGCAACGTCCACGGCAAGCAGTTCATCGACTGCTTCTACGACTACCACCGCAACCTTTCACCGGAAGCCGAGGTCTGGGAGTACGAGGACTACCTCTATCAGGGTGGCGAGCGGCTGATGAAGGACCTGTTCGAGGACGGCTACGTCGATCACGCGATCTTCCAGCCCGCCGCACTCGGCGAGTTCTACTACAAGGGTTTCGGCCAGACCGACGAGGCGTCCGCGCTCGCCGCCGCGCACCCCGACAAGCTGACCTACAACCACAACTTCGACCCGCGCAACGGTGAGGCCGGGCTCGATCAGCTGCGGGAGGATGCGAAGCGGTTCGGGCTGAAAGGCGTGAAGCTCTACACCGCCGAATGGCACGGCGACTCCCGCGGCTGGCGGCTCGACGATCCGTGGGCGCGCCGGTATTTCGAGGCGTGCCGCGAGCTCGGCATCCGCAACATCCACGTGCACAAGGGCCCGACGATCCGGCCGCTGGACCGCGACGCCTTCGACGTCGCCGATGTCGACCATGTGGCGTCCGACTTCACGGATCTGAACTTCATCGTGGAGCATTGCGGGCTGCCGCGGTTGGAGGACTTCTGCTGGATCGCCACCCAGGAACCCAACGTCCACGCGGGTCTGGCCGTCGCGATGCCCTTCATCCACACCCGGCCGAAGTACTTCGCTCAGATCGTCGGTGAACTGCTCTATTGGATCGGGGAAGACCGCATCCAGTTCGCGTCGGACTACGCGATCTGGACACCTCGCTGGCTGGTCGAGGCGTTCGTCGACTTCCAGATTCCCGACGAGCTGGGCGAGTACGCGCCGATCACCACCGAACAGAAGAAGAAGATTCTCGGGCTCAACGCGGCGAAGATGTACGACATCCCGGTGCCGGCCGACCTGCAGCTGGCCGACGCGGACGAACCTGCGGTGGGCCCGCGAGGCGCGGAGAACACCGCGGAGAACGCCGACCACCTGGTCGGAGCCTGAGATGCGGCGCGTCACCGGGGACAGAGAGGACACCGTCTGCCGCGCGCTGGACGCCGTCATCGACCCTGAACTCGACGAGCCGATCACCGAGCTGGGATTCGTGCACTCGGTGGTCGTCACGGACGGCCGGGACGTCGAGGTCCACCTCCGGCTGCCGACGTCGTTCTGCGCGCCCAACTTCGCCTACCTGATGGCATCGGACGCCAAAGATGTTCTGGTGGCGCTCGATTGGACGCACGACGTGGTCGTCGAGCTCGACGACCACCACGACTCGGACATCATCAACGCCGGTCTGGCCGCCGACGCCGGCTACCGCGGAACATTCGGCCACGAAGCCGAGGAGGACCTCGACGAACTCCGGATGACGTTCCTGCGCAAGGCGCACATGGCGGCGATGGAACGCTGCCTGACGGCGTTGCTGCGTGCCGATCCCGGCCGGGAGATGACCTCACTGGGGCGGGTGGCCCTGCGCGAGTTGCCCTATGACGACGCCACCCGGGCATTGTTGCGCCGGCGCTCCGCCATCGGATTGTCGATCGACGGCGATGCGTTAGTGATGGTGGACCACCGTGGTGAGGGATACGCCACCGACGATGTGCCGCTGGCGTTGCGCCGTGCGCGGTCGACGCGGATCTCCATCGACGGCAACGCGCACTTCTGCCGTGGTCTGCTCCGCACCCGCTACCCCGACACCCAACAGCAACAGCTCACCCTCGTGGGAAAGGAAACCCAGTCATGAGCACCATGCGAGCCGTCCAGGTCGTCGGCTACCACCAGAACCTCGAGATGGCCGAAGTGCCGATACCCACGCCGACGGGACCGTTCGACGTCGTCGTCAAGATCGGCGGGGCCGGCGTGTGCCGCACCGACCTGCACATCCTCGAAGGCCAATGGGCGGAGAAATCCCAGGTCGAGTTGCCGTACACGATCGGACACGAGAACGCCGGCTGGGTCCACGCCGTCGGTCCCGCGGTGACCAACGTCGGTGAAGGCGACACGGTGATCGTGCACCCGCTGATCACCTGCGGGCTGTGCCGGGCGTGCCGCTCCGGTGACGACGTGCATTGCGAGGCCAACGCGTTTCCAGGCATCGACACGAACGGCGGGTATGCCGAGTACCTGAAGACGTCGGCCCGCAGTGTGGTCAAGATCGACGAATCGCTGGAGCCGGCCGACGTCGCCGCGCTCGCCGACGCGGGCCTGACGGCCTATCACGCCGCGGCCAAGGCGGCGCGGCGGCTCACCCCGCGGGACCGCTGCGTGATCATCGGCGCCGGTGGGCTGGGCCACATCGGTATTCAGGTGCTGAAGGCGCTTTCGCCTGCCGAACTGATCGTCGTCGACCGCAATCCGAAGGCGCTCAAGCTCGCCGAGGCGATCGGCGCCGATCACACCGTGGTAGCCGACGGCACTCAGGTCGACCAGGTGTTGGCGCTGACGGGCGGGAACGGGGCCGAGACCGTCGTCGACTTCGTCGGCGAGGGCGGGGCCACCGCCGAGGGTGTGGCGATGCTGCGGCGCGCCGGCGACTACCACGTCGTCGGTTACGGCGAGAACATCAACGTGCCGACGATCGACATCGTCTCCACCGAGATCAATTTCATCGGCAACCTGGTCGGTTCCTACAACGACCTGTGCGATCTGATGGCGCTCGCCGCGCGCGGCGCGGTGAACCTGCACACCCAGAAGTACGCACTCGATGACTTCCAGTCCGCCATCACCGATCTCGACAACGGCAACGTCCGCGGTCGAGCCATCCTGACCCCCTAGAGGAGAGTCCAGTGATTTTTATCGTCGTCAAGTTCAAGCCGAAGCCGGAGTACGTCGAAAGCTTCCCCGACCTGACAGCCGAGTTCACCGCCGCCACCCGCAACGAGCCGGGCAACATGTGGTTCGAATGGTCGCGCAGCCTGGACGATCCGTCGGAATACGTTCTGGTGGAAGGGTTCCGCGACGGCGATGCCGGCAAAGAACACGTCACCGCCGAGCACTTCAAGAAGTTCATCGCCGAAACCCCGGCGCTGTTGTCGTCGACCCCGCTCATCATCAGCCAGACCATCGACGCGACGGGCTGGTCCGAGATGGGCGAGATGACGGTCTAGGCGTCAGGCCAGCGGCGCGAAAGCCGGGTTGGTGCCAAACGGCACCTCCGGGTCGGTGCCGAGCGGCACCTCGGGGTTGGCGCCGGGGGCGTCGTGGGTGAAGACCTGGTGCGCCATCGGCTGACAGTTGTTGTCCATCGGGGTCTGGTCGCCCGAGCAGTACGGGACGAGTTGCTGTGGGTCCGCGCCGGCGTGCGGGGACACGAGAAGCGCCGCCGCCGCCAGCAGGCACGCCGCAAAAGCTCTCGTCATAGTCCAACGTTACCGCGGGTAATACCGTGAGGTGGTGGATAGCTACGGCCGGGTCAGGCTGACCAACCCGGACAAGGTGCTGTACCCGGCCACGGGCACCGTCAAGGCGGAGGTCTTCGACTACTACGTCAGCATCGCCGACGCGATGGTCCCGCACATCGCCGGGCGTGCGGTGACCCGCAAGCGTTGGCCCAACGGGGTCGACGAGTCCTCGTTCTTCGAGAAGCAGCTCGCATCGTCGGCGCCGGACTGGCTGGAGCGCGGCACGATCGTGCACAAGTCCGGGACGACGACGTATCCGATCATCGACACTCGCGAAGGGCTGGCGTGGATCGCGCAGCAGGCCGCGCTCGAGGTGCACGTCCCGCAGTGGCGGTTCGTCGGCGACAAGCCGGGACCCGCGACGCGGATCGTGTTCGACCTCGACCCCGGTGACGGCGTGAGCATGCGCCAGCTGTGCCAGGTCGCCTCCGAGGTGCGCGACCTGATCACGGACATCGGGCTGACCACCTACCCGCTGACCAGTGGCAGCAAGGGTCTGCACCTCTACGTGCCGCTCGATGCGCCGATCAGTTCGCACGGCGCCTCCGTGCTGGCTCGCCGGGTCGCTCAGCAGTTGGAGAAGACCATGCCCAAACTCGTGACGGCCACGATGACGAAGAGCCTCCGCGAGGGAAAGGTGTTCGTCGACTGGAGCCAGAACAACGGCAACAAGACCACGATCGCGCCGTATTCGCTTCGTGGCCGCGAACATCCGACGGTGGCGGCGCCGCGCACGTGGGACGAGATCGAGGATCCCGATCTGCGACACCTGCGGTTCGACGAGGTGCTGGAACGTGTCGAGAAGCACGGTGATCTGCTGGAGGGTCTGGACGAAAAGGTCACGCTGCCCGACAAACTCACCACCTATCGCAGCATGCGCGATGCGGCGAAGACTCCCGAACCGGTCCCGCAGAACGCGCCGCAGACGGGCAACAACGACGCTTTCGTCATCCAGGAGCACCACGCCCGGCGGCTGCATTACGACTTCCGGCTGGAACGCGACGGTGTGCTGGTGAGTTGGGCGGTTCCGAAGAATCTGCCCGACACCCCGGCGGTCAATCATCTGGCCGTGCATACCGAGGACCACCCGATCGAGTACCTGACGTTCGCGGGCGACATCCCCAGGGGCGAATACGGTGGCGGCAAGGTGATCGTTTGGGACACCGGCACTTACGAGACCGAGAAGTTCAACGACAACCCGCCCGACGGTCCGGCGAAGGGCGGAGAGGTGATCGTCACGCTGCACGGCGGCCGTGTCTCCGGGCGGTATGCGTTGATCCAGACCGACGGCAAGAACTGGCTCGCCCACCGGATGAAGGAGCAGAAGCAGCCCACCGCAGGAGATCTGGCACCGATGCTGGCCACCGAAGGCTCGGTGGAGAAATTGAAATCAGGGCAGTGGGCGTTCGAAGGCAAATGGGACGGCTACCGGGTGCTGGTCGATGCCGACCACGGACGGCTCAGCCTGCGATCGCGGCGCGGCCGCGACGTCACCGACGAGTACCCGCAGTTCGAGGCGCTGGCCGCCGATCTCGCGGATCACCACGTGATCCTCGACGGCGAGGCGGTGGCGCTCGACGAGTCGGGCGTGCCCAGCTTCGGTGAGATGCAGAACCGCGCCCGGTCCACCCGAGTCGAGTACTGGGCATTCGACATCCTGCAACTCGACGGCCGATCGTTGTTGCGCGCCAAGTACTCCGACCGGCGGCGCATCCTGGAAGCGCTGGCGGACGGCGGCGGCCTCATCGTGCCAGACCCGCTGCCCGGCGACGGGCCCGAGGCGCTGGAGTACGCCCGCAAGCACCGCTGGGAAGGTGTGGTCGCCAAGAAGCGCGACTCGACGTATCAGCCGGGGCGCCGGTCGGCGTCCTGGGTCAAGGACAAGATCTGGAACACCCAGGAAGTCGTGATCGGCGGCTGGCGAGAAGGCGCCGGTGGCCGCACCAGCCGCATCGGCGCCTTGATGCTCGGCATCCCCGACGAGGGCGGCCTGCACTTCGCCGGTCGCGTAGGGACCGGGTTCACCGACAAGGCGCTGACCAGTCTGAGGAAAACGCTCGAGCCGCTGGAGACCGACGAATCACCCTTCAACACAAGGCTTCCCGCTCAGGACGCCAAGGGCGTCACATTCGTCAGGCCCGAGCTGGTGGGCGAGGTCCGCTACAGCGAGCGCACCTCGGACGGCCGCCTCAGGCAACCGAGTTGGCGGGGTCTGCGTCTAGACAAGGAGCCTGGCGAGGTGGTGTGGGAATAGAGGAGGCCTCGAGCGCTTCCTGCATACCCCGGGTCGCCAAGACGTCAGCCAACTCGTTGTCCGCGACGCCAGCGTGCCCCTTCACCCAGAACCACTCGACCTGGTGTCGCGCGCAGGCCATCTGCAGCCGCTTCCAGAGGTCGACGTTCTTCACCGGCTGCTTCGCGGCGGTCTTCCAGCCGTTGCGTTCCCAGCCGAGCACCCACTTGGTGATGCCGTTGCGGACATACGTGCTGTCGGTGTAGAGGTGCACCACCACGGGTCTGGTGAGCGCCTCCAACGCCATGATCGGCGCGGTCAACTCCATCCGGTTGTTGCTGGTCTCGCCGGGCTCGCCACCGCACATCTCCCGGACGTGTTCGCGCTGGCGCAGCACCGCCCCCCAGCCGCCGGGGCCGGGGTTGGGTCGGCACCCGCCGTCGGTGTGGATGACAACGACGTCCGCAGGATCGGGCATCCGCCGAGGATAGGCACCGCGTCGCGCAGTCGGCTCAGCGACGCGCCGAGATCATCGCCGTCGGGACCGACATCCCGAGCTCGCGATGCCGCAGGGTGGTGATCCGGCGTCCGGGCTGCACCGCGTCCTTGACAGGTGTTGCGCGGTCACCGAAGAACGAGGCAGTGGCGTCGATGTCGGCGACGACGTAGGTAATCCCCCAGAGACTCGACGGACCCTCGCTCGCGGTCTCCGGCGAACCGACGACCTCGATGATCACCTCCCCGCACCGGAAGAAGATCTGTCGGATCTGTCGTCCGTCGAGATCGCCGTCCCGTTCCCGGCGCGGTTGCACACCGACAGCGGCCAGCGACGCGACGGTACGAGCCAGGTCAGGCGACAGCAGCACGACGTGGTCGATCGCGATGACGCCGTTCGGGTGCACTGCCGGCGCTGCAATGACCGCGCGCGACCTCGGTCGGATGTCGCCGCCGGGGCGGCTCCGCGGCCACGGCCGACCAGCCGGATGCGAACGCCGCCGATCCGGCAGACGGCATCCGAGTCCACGCTGAAACCGGCTTGCGTCCAGGCGTCCGCGGGATCAGCGACCTCGAACTCGTCGACGGTGACGGTCATTACGGCTCAGGGTACGTGGCGACGGCAGGGTCCCTGTGAGTCCGTTCGTGAACAGGTCGAGCATGTGCTCGAAGGTGCTGTCGGCGTCGGGGGTCAGGCCGATGTGGGCCATCTCGATGGTTACGGCACCATGGATCGCACTCCAGACGGCTTGTGCGTCTTCGGTTGAATCCTGTTCGGGTGCTACCTCTTTTATCGAATTGATCAGCTGGACCAACACGGTGAAAACCGCGCGACCAGAGTCCGCCACCGCAGACGATCGGGCTTCGAGTGGACTACCGGCACCGAAGATCAATGAGTACCGAGCGGGATGCCGCAGGGCGAAGTCTCGGTAGTTTCGGCAGGCCCGTCGAAAACGCTCGACCGGCTCGACGTCCTCGGGTACATCGATGGCGTCGGCAAGCTGATCCAACGTCCGCATGGCCAGAGCGACGATCAATCCGTCCTTGTTCTCGAATCTGTTGTAGACGCTCGTGGGCGACACCTCGGCCTCCAGCGCGACGGCACGGATGGTCACGCCACCACTCCCATCGCGGTCCAGCACGGTCTCGGCCGCGTTGAGCAACGCGGCCGAGACCTGATGGCTGGCGGTGCGACGGCGGACCGTCATGCCACGGCGACCTGCCGGTCGGCCATCCAGGACAGGGTGGTGTCGGCGACGTCGCGCCATCCGTGATCGATGGTCAGCGAGTGGCCGCGTCCCCCGAACTCGTGAAAGTCGGTGATGGCGCCGGACTTCGAGTACAGCCCGTGCGCGGCTTCCGCCGACACGAACGGCACGGTGTGATCCGCCGTGCCCCCGGTGATCAGCAGCGGCCCACGGGTGCCGTTGGCGGTATCCACCTTGGCCGGCGAATTGCTGGAGAAATTCGCCGTTGCGGCTTCGAACAGCGGCTTGCCGGGCGACGGGATCGACCACCGCTCCCAGAGCTCATCGGATTCCGCCTGGGTCAGCGCGTTGCCGAAGCCGTAGCGCCACTGCGCTTGGGTCAGGGCCTTGGCGCGTCCCCGGTTGAGCGGGCTGCCCAGGACGGGGAAAGCCGAGCGCAGCTGAGCGAAGGGAAGCGGCTTGACGCCCTTGATCGGGGCGGGGTCGATCGCGATCGCGGCGGCGGCCTTGTTCTGGCCGAGCAGCTTCTGCGCGATGAGGCCGCCGAAAGAGTGCCCGATCACCACCGGCGGGGTGTCGAACTGGTCAAGGACCTTGGTGAAGTGCTCGGTCAGCTCGTCGATGCCGATTCCGGCCTGGTCAGTGAGGTTGTTTCGGGTCTCTTCCACAGTGGCGTATTCGCCGGGCCACGCCGGAGCGATGGCGTGATGGCCCTGCGCGGCGAAGTGCTCGATCCACGGCTGCCAGGCGGTGTGGGAGATCCACAGCCCATGGATGAAAACGACGTTGGTCATGGCTGGTTCCTGTCTCTTATGGAGCGATGTTACATAAGCATCGCAGTGGCAAGAACGGCATCGGGGCGAAGAATATTTCCGGAGTGTGCGGAGCGACGGATTCTCAACTGTTCCGCGCCGCGCAGGTAATTCGGTCACTTGTCGCCGGAGCCGCTGTCTCCGCTGGCGCTGTCGTCGCCATCGTCGCCACTCTGATTGTTCTGTGCCGCTGTTGCTTTGGCCGTTGCTTTGGCTGCTGCTTTGTCCCGCGCCGTTTCCCCTGGCGTCGAGGACGCTGCAGTCGAGGACGTGCCGGCCGACGGAGAGGTCGAGGAAGAGTCCACGGCGGACGGGGCCGCCACTGTAGCGGCTCCCGCCGGCGCGTCCTTGGCCACGGTGTCCTCGGCGGCCTGTTCATCCGCGACAAGATCGTTCCCCCGGGTTTGGTCATCCACCATGACGTCAACCGGCGGCTGGCCTGCCTGCTCGGCCGCACGCGGGAGCGACATTGCCTGAACCCGCCGGGCCGCAGGCGAATCCACCACCGGCACCCCGGGATCTTCGAGCGTCGAGAGGCTCGATGGGTGCGGATCGGCGGGAGCAAGCGCGGCGGCACCGGTGCCGGTGATCGCAGACTGCAGTGCGTTCCCCGTCGAGTCGGTCATGCTCGTCGCGCCGCCGAGGACCAGGTCGAACCCGGCGTTGGCCGTCGACAGAACGGTGCCGGCCACGCCCGAGCCGAGGTTGAAGACGGCCAGCGCAGGAGCGAGCGTCAGTGCTTGCACCGCTCCGATCACGGCTTCGACGATGGCGCTACCGGAGGCCTCGCCGAGCTGGGTGACGAGGGTGCCGAGCCCGGTGACGGCGTTGTTGAGCTGGAACGTGACCTCTTTGAGAGCGATCCCCGCGATTTCGAACCCGCCGTCACCCAAGCGCTGGAGCGCTTGCAGGCCGTTGCCGGCGAGCAGCTGGCCGCTCGCCACGCCGGCGGTGAGTAGTCCGGCGTAATTCGCGAGCGAAAGCGGATCGTTGGCCACGTTCACTACCCCGACCAGGGCGTTCTGCAGCGATCCGGTCAATGCGCTCGTCGGTAGCTCGCCGACCTGTGCGGTCGTGTCGTGATGGCGGGGTTGATCAAACCGAGGTTCTCGGCGAGCATCGCGAACGCATCGTGGGAGAGCGTCTTCAAGATCGTCAACGATGCCGCGATGGTCTGATTGCCCGTCGCGCCGATCAGCCCGCCGAAGACGGTATCGATGGTTCTGACGATGTTGTCGACGGTCCCGATCAGGCTCTGGCCCGGGATGCCAACCACATCCGCTGCGCCGGTGATGTTTTCGTGGTGCACGGCCTGGACGTCAGCGATCAAGGCCTCGATGTCGGCCGGCGTGACGGTCAGTTGAACATCCGCCACCGCGACCCTCGGGAGTTCCACCGGATGGTGGTTCGCGGGGATCGTCGGCGGCGTGAAGGCGATCGCGGTCGCCGCGGTCAGCGACCCCCCGGCGGTCAGGTACGAGCGGACCGAAATTCCCATCAGATTGCTCCTCTTGGTCGATGAGGACTCGGCAGGTCATGGGCTGGTTGAGTCACCATGCCTCCTGTCCGCACAAGCTATGTCAACGAACGATGACTTAGCACGGTATGCCGCGGGAGACGCTATGTCAACGGTCGATGACTTCTGCTCAGCCGACTCTTGTCAGGTGTGGTCGCCGAGCAGGGTTCGACGGACGTGGCGCAGGTGCCGGCGCATGGCCTCTCGGGCGCTGTCGGGGTCGCGGTCGGCGATCGCCTCGACGATGTGGTCGTGCTCGGCGCAGTACTCCAGGTGCAGCTCGGGGCTGAAGGTACGTTTCTTCAGCCCGCCCCAGATGGGTTGACGCCGACTGTCGATCAGCAACTGGCTCACCCCGATCAGCACGGCGTTATGGGTTGCCGTGGCGAAACTGTGGTGCAGCGCGACATCCCACCGCTCGAACTCCTCCGAGGACTTGGCCTGCCGGCCCCCGCGTAGGCAGCGGCGCATCTCGGTGATGTCGGCGTGGGTAGCCGCGGCCACGGCGAGCGGCAGGAGTTCCGGCTCCACGGTCAGCCGTGAACTCATGATCTCGCTGGGACTCGGGTGCTCAGATCCGGCGGCGATGGCGGGGTCGCTGGGCGTCAGGAAAGTTCCGCGCCCCACATGCCGCAGCACGACACCGCGGTTCTCGAGATCGTCGAGCACCGAGCGGATGACCGCCCGACTGACGCCGACCCGCACGGCGAGTTCGCGCTCCGTGGGCAGCTTGTCGCCCGGCTTGAGCCCGCCATGGGACACCAGATCGTCGAGGTAGCGCATCGCTACTGCCGAGGGGCCCACCGTCGTCGTCATTGCGATACCTTCCGCCGTACCAATTCGGACCAATCGTAGAGCATCGGTCTGGCCGAATGCGGCTCTCGGGCCTAACATCGAGTGTTGACGGTCACAGAATCCGAACCTATTGTAACCAATACATGCCTTATTGAGATATTGGTCCACAATGGTTCGGGAGGTTCTACAGTGCGTTTCGCACGGATTGACCACACGGAAGGCCCGCGGGTCTGCTCAGTCGACGCCGATGGCGCCGCGCGCGCGCTGTCCTTCGGTGACACCGGTGCCCCGGTGCGCACCCTGCAGGAGATCATCAGCGCCGGTCCCGATGCCGCGACGCGGTTGACCACGGCGGCGACCGCCGAACCCGGCAAGGTGCTCGCGCCGCTCATTCCGCACCGCAACGTGTTCTGCGTGGGACGCAACTATGCCGAGCACGCCGCCGAGTTCGCCGCCAGCGGATTCGATGCGACCGGTAGCGCCGACGGGCAGCACATGCCGGAGCGCCCGATCGTGTTCACCAAGCCCGCCGCCGCCGTTATCGCCTCCGGTGATCCGATCGACCCGCACACCGACATCACGTCCGCGTTGGACTACGAGGGTGAGATCGGGGTCATCATCGGCAAGAGGGCCTCGAAGGTGTCCAAAGCCGATGCACTGGACTACGTATGGGGCTACACGCTGATCAACGACGTGACCGCCCGGGATCTGCAGCGCGACCACAAGCAGTGGTTCATCGGCAAGTCCCTGGACACCTTCTGCCCGCTGGGGCCGTGGGCGGTCACCGCCGACGAGGTCGACATCGCCAATCTGCAATTGCAGACCACGGTCAACGGCGATCTGCGCCAGGACACCAACACCCAACTGCTCATCTTCGATGTGCCAACTATCATCGAAACCCTCAGTGCGGGAATGACCTTGGAGCCCGGCGACGTGATCGCCACGGGGACCCCCGTGGGGGTCGGGATCGGGTTCGACCCGCCGAAATACCTTCAGCCCGGCGACGAGGTCATCGTGACCGCGACCGGCCTCGGTGAGCTCCGCAACGTCGTCGGAGCCCCCGCCGATCCCGACCACCTTGTCATCGCCGGCACCCACCGGCTGTTTGTCGAGAAGACCGGATCCGGCCCCACCGTGGTGCTGATCCATGGTCTCGGTGGCACGACGACCGTCTTCGATCCGCAGGTCGCCGCACTCGCCGAGACGCACACCGTGCTGCGCTACGACCTGTCCGGCCACGGCCGTTCCCCCTATGCCGGGTCAGGCGGCATCGACGGCTGGGTCGCCGAACTCGCCGAGCTGCTCGACGTCGAAGGAATCGACCAGACCGCACTCGTCGCGCACTCGATGGGCACCTTGGTCGCCAACTCATTCACCGCCCGATATCCCGGTCGCGTCACCAAAGTCGCTCTGCTGGGGGCGGTTCGGGCCCAGAACGAGCAGGCCAAAGCCGCAACCCGCGGCAGGGCCCGCACCGTCCGCGACGGCGGCATGTCCGCAGTCGCCGACACCATCGTGGGCGCGGCGTTGTCGAAGGCGACGCACGCGGAGCGGCCGGTCACGGTTGCCGCGGTGCGAGAGTTGCTGCTGGGTCAGGATCGTGAGGGCTATGCCACCGCGTGTGAGGCGCTGGCCGCTGCCACCGAACCCGACTTCGCCGCGATCAATGCGCCGGTCCTGCTGATCACCGGGACCGAGGACAAGGTCAGCCCGGTGGAAACCAACGAGGCGTTGTTGTCCATCTATCCCAACGCGCAGCTCCAGGTGCTCGAGGGAGTCGGCCACTGGCACAGCCTGGAGGACCCTGCCGCCGTCACTGCCCAACTCGTCGAATTCCTCACCAAGCCCTGACATCCACGTCCGAAAGGAGTGACGACAATGTCGTCTGCACTTCCCACTGAATCATCAGTCCTGTTCACCAACGTGCGGATCTTCGACTCCTCGGGCGCCGACCCCTTCGCCGGTGAGGTTCTGGTGCGCGGCAACCGCATCGCCGCGGTACGCCCCGGCAGCGAGGGCCTGCCCCGCGACGGCGTCAGGGTGATCGACGGGCAGGGCAAGTTCCTGATGTCGGGACTCTGCGATGCCCACACGCACTTCTCCTGGGTCAATTCCGCGGACCTGCCCGGCTTGGGCACCATGGGCGTCGAGGAGCACACCCTGCTGTGCGCCCGTTCCGCGCAGACCTACCTCGACTCCGGCTACACCATGTGTGTCGGGGCGGCCGCCGCCAAGCCGCGCCTGGATGTCGTGATCCGCGATGCGATCAACGCCGGCCAGATTCCCGGCCCGCGCTACCTGGCCAACTGTCAGGAGATCGCGGTCACCGGGGGAGCGCTCGTCGAGGGCATCACGGCTTTTGCCGACGGCCCCGAGGAGATGCGCAAGGCCGTCCGCAAGAACGTCGAACTCGGCGCGGACCTGGTCAAACTGTCGATGTCCGGAGAGGAGATCACCGGCAACCAGCACGCCGAGGACAACTACTTCTCCGATGAGGAGACCCTGGCCGCCACCACCGAGGCGCACCGCCGTGGACTTCGAGTCTGCTCGCACGCCCGCTCGGGCGAGTCGGTGAAGATGTCGGTCCGCAACGGAGTGGACATCATCTACCACGCCTCGTTCGTCGACGAAGAAGGCCTCGACATGCTCGAAGCCAAAAAGGACGAGGTGTTCGTCGCGCCCGGCCTCAACTGGCTCGTCGCCACACTGCACGACGCCGCCGACTTCGGTTATCCGCCGGAGGCCGCGGAGGCGGCCGGCTACAAGCACGAACTCGAGTGCGCCATCGACGGTTTGAAGAAGATGAAGGAACGCGGCATTCGGGTCCTACCCGGCGGCGACTACGGGTTCGCCTGGACCCCGCACGGTACCTACGCCCGGGACCTGCAACACTTCGTCGAACTGCTCGACTACACCCCCAAGGAGGTGTTGCTCGCCGCGACCGCACTCGGTGGCGAGATCATGCGCAGGCCCGACGAACTCGGCCGTGTCAAAGCGGGCTATCTCGCCGACATGATCCTCATCGACGGGGATCCGTTGCAGGACATCACCATCCTGCAAGATCAACGTCGCATCGTGGGCATCATGAAAGACGGTGTGTTCCACAAGGACCCGGGCACCGGCACCGAGGCCCGGGCCCGCGATCTCGACGAGATCCACCGCGGCACACCGGTCCCCGCCTGATGGCCGGGTCAGCCGTAGGTGAACGAGTAGGCCTGTAAACCCTGGGACAGCCCTACCTCGACGCTGCCCGCTCCTTGGCTGTCGTCGGTGACGATCTGTCTCATGTTGGGCGGCCCGCTGACGGGGATGCGGGTGGTCTCGCCGTTGTGCGTCACCGTGAGCGTGCCGTCACCGCCGACCACCAGGTACACGTTGTGGGCGTGGTAGTTCAGCGCAATGGCGTCGCCGTCTCCGCGCGCCGTCACGACCTGGTCGTCCAGGGTCCAGTTGCCCCGCAGGGCGAACGAGTCGGCCGGGAGTTGAGCGGGATAGTCGAAGGTCGCGGTGCCATCCTGATAGGCGTCCGCGCCACCGTAGTTGACCACCGTCTGGACGCCGAGGTAGGTCTCCGGGGTCAGCGGTGACGTCGGTGTGGTGTCGGGGGCATCGACCGCCGGCGGCAGTGAGACACCCTTGTCGGCGTGCGAAAGGAGTTGCCGGATGAGGCTTTCCGTGACGTCATAGTCACCCTCGCCGAACTTGATATGGCGAACGGTGCCGTTGGCGTCGATGAGGTAATGGGCCGGCCAGTACTGGTTGCGATAGTTGTTCCAGGTCGCATAGTCGTTGTCCATCGCGACGGGATAAGTAATCCCGAGGTCAGCCGCGGCGCTTGCGATGTTGCCCTTGACCCGCTCGAAGGCGTACTCGGGCGTGTGCACGCCGATGACTTCGAATCCCTTGTCGCGGTACCTGTTGTACCAGCCGACAACATGCGGGATGCTGCGCTGACAGTTGATGCAGGAGTACGCCCAGAAGTCGATCAGCACCACCTTGCCGTGCAACGATTTCAGGTCGACCTGCGCACCCCCCGGCGTATTCAGCCAGTCGGTGATCCCCTTGATGTCTGGTGCCGTGCCGCAGTTCTCGAGTTCAGTCGCCCCGTCGGTGCAGTTGGACAACCCGGCGTTCTGCTCGTTGGCGGCACCGCCCAGGTTGAGCTGCTGGCGGACCTCGTTGCCGCCACCGACCTTCTCCTGCAGGGAAGCGGTGTAGTCGGGGATCGCCCGCTGCAGCACCGCAGGCAGGTTGAAAACCAGCGCGACGGCCAGCAGGATCGTCACGACGCCCGCAGCGATCCGGATTTCGCGCTGGCGGCGCCGGAAGGCCTGTACCCGTTCCGCCACCCTGCGTCCGGCGAGTGCAAAGAACAACAGGGGCACCGCCGCGCCGACGGCGAACGAGAGCGTCAACGCGATCGTCGGCAATCCGATCGAACCGGTTGCGCCGGCCAGGACGATGGCGGCCAGGACCGGCCCTGCGCACGGCACATACAGCACGCCCAGTGCGAGGCCAAGCCCGAAACCACTGCTGCCCGAGCCGAACTGCTTCTGCGGCAGCCTGGAGAACGGCTTTTCCAGCAGGACCTCGAAACGGGGGAAGATCAACCCGACGCCGATTGCGACCAGTGCCACCAACGCCAACCACCGGATGGCATCTTGGGGCAGGTGCAGCAGAGACAGCAACGCCGACGCGGCCAACGTCACTGCGCTGAAACTCAGCACCAGACCTGCGATCACGAGGTACGGCCGTGACGACTGGGCGCGTGACGGTTTGGCCGGGGCGACGGCAACGGCTCCCGCCGCGGCGGGTACGGCCGTGTCCGCCCGGGCGCTCTGGGCGCCCGAGAGCAGGATCACCGGGAGCACCGGCAAGATACATGGCGAGATGCCCGTGATGAGGCCGCCGACGAGGCCGATGGCGATGAGGGTCAACATGTCGTCACGACACCAGGACCGGCTTCTCGCGATAGAGGTCCGGGAATTGACGCTGGAGGTTGTCGAGCTTGGGCATGTCGTTGATGGCGATGTAGGGATAGTCCGGGTTGGCGTTCATGAAGTCCTGGTGATGCGCTTCGGCGGGAAAGAATTGGGATGAATTCTCGATCCGGGTGACGATCGGGGCGTCGAAGGCCTTGGCCTTGTCGAGCTGGGCGATGTAGGCCTCGGCGACGTGTTTCTGTGTGTCGTTGTTCGCAAAGATGGCCGACCGGTATTGGGTCCCGGTGTCGGGGCCCTGCTTGTCGAGTTGCGTCGGGTCGTGGACGACGGAGAAGTAGATCCGCAGGAGCTGCCCGTAGGTGATCCGGGTCGGGTCATAGGTGATCTGCACGGACTCCGCGTGCCCCGTCGTACCGGTACTCACCATGTCGTAATTCGCGGTCGATGCCGCGCCGCCGGCGTATCCGGACACCGCCCGGTCCACTCCGGTGACGTGCTCGAAGACGCCCTGCACACCCCAAAAGCAGCCCCCGGCCAACAATGCAGTCTCGTGGGCGCCCGGTGCACCCGCGGGCTCATCCACCGCCGGCGCGGGAATGTTCACCGCGGGCGTGGCGCCGCCCAGCACGCCGCCCAGCGCCGATGCCGGGACCGTGCAAGCGGTGACCTGAAAAATGGCCACGCTCAGGAATGCGGCCAGGCGCATCAGGCTCGTTCTCTGCAATCTCCGCACGATGTTTCCCCGCGATCAGCGTCAATGTCGGCTTCCGGCGCCTCCAGATTATCTGTGCCGGGCACCCTGAATTCTTACAAATCGATGGCGCCCGAAACGGCATTCCCTCCTTACCGGAATATGACGAAACGCAGCCGGGGCTGACCTGGGGACCGCCCGGCACGCTACGGTGATCGTGCCGGATTCCCCTATGAGCGTTGGGTATTGATCTCATGGACGTGACGAGACGACGGTTCCTCCTCGCCGGAGGTATGACCGCGCTGTCGGTGGCCGCGATAAGCGCGTGCGCCGGCAAGGCGACGTCTGCCCCGCCCGAACCCGCCTTCGCCGTCGCCCACACCGACGCGGAGTGGCGAAAGCTCCTGACCGCAAGCCAATACGACGTGCTGCGCGACGCCGGCACCGAAGTTCCGTACAGCAGCCCACTCGACGACGAACACCGTCACGGCGAATTCAGCTGCGCGGGCTGCGCGCTGGCCCTCTTCTCCTCGGATACCAAGTTCGACAGTGGCACCGGGTGGCCGAGCTTCTGGAAGGCCATGGACAACGCGGTGCTCGAACGCCAAGACACCAGCCTGATGGAGACGCGTACCGAAGTCCTGTGCAGCCGGTGCGGAGGTCATCTCGGCCACGTGTTCGACGACGGACCGCAGCCGACAGGCCTGCGGTACTGCATGAACGGCGTCGCCATGACCTTCCGCGCGTTGTAGAACGAGCACCGATATCGGGGTTGTCAGCCGTCAGATGCGAATGATGGCCTCGAGGTTGCCGTGGGCGATGGCGTTCTTGTCCGCCTCGGAAAGCGATGCCTTGTCCAGGAATTCGGATACGTCGTCGCGCACGACGTACGGGAAGTCCTCGGAGTAGATGATGCGCTGCACGCCGATCTCGGCGACGATGTGGTCGAGCTGGTTGTGGTTGTACATGCCCGACGGCGTCACCCACACCTGTTCGCGGTAATAGCCGCTGACGGGGCGGGACAGATACGTGGCGCCGGCGCCGAGTACCTCGTCGGCTCGGTCCAGCCACGTCGCCACCATTTCGCCCCAGTGTCCGCTGATGAGTTTGAGATCGGGGTGGCGTTCGAGCGCGCCGGACAGGATGAGCCGCAGAATGTGGATCCCGGCCTCGGCGTGCCAGCCGAATCCCGGGCCGGCGAACAGGAAATGCACCGCGGCCGGCCAGTTTCCGGCGTAGTACGCGGTGGAGACCGGGGTCGCCGGCTGGCCCGGATGCACATAGATGGGCACGTCGAGACCTTCGGCCGCGGCCAGGATCGGTTCGAACTTCTCGTCGTCGAGAAATGCGCTGCCACAGGTGCCGGCGATCAACGTCCCGACAAACCCCAGATCACCGATACAACGGCGCAGTTCGGCAACCGCCGCGTCCGGGTCGTAGAGGGGTAGTGTGGCAAAGCCGCGAAATCGGTTGGGGTGCTCCGAGATCTGTCTGGCGAGCTCGTCGTTGACCCGTTGACACAGCCCCACGGCCTCGGGATGGAACAGAGTGCCCGGACTTCCGGCGCCGTGGGACACCAGCTGCATGTCGATGCCGACGCGGTCCATGTGGGCCAGGCGCTCGCCGGCAAGCTTCTCCGCGCTGTCGCGGTCGGGCATCCAGTTCTGCACGAATTCCCCGAATCCCTCGTCGGGGGTGACGGCGCCAGGGCCCTCGAGTTCCCTCACACGTGCGGCCACCGCGGGGTGATGGAAGTGCTCTTCGATCGTGATGATTCTCATTGGTCCTCCACCGGCCAACATATGATCGGCGGCTGAGAGTCCACTGTGCCCGGTTTGGGTGGGGAATGGTCTCAGGTGATGGTGACGCCACCGTCGACGACGATGGTCTGACCGGTCACGAAGCCGCCCGCCGCGGACACCAGCCAGACCAGTGTGGCGGCGAGCTCGGCGGGGGCGCCCATTCGGCCCAGCAACACACGCGGCATCAGGCTTTCGAGGTAGCCGGGCTTGTAGGCGTCGGTCATCTCGGATTCGAAGAAGCCGGGCGCGATCGCGTTGACGCGAATCCCCTTCCGCGGGCCCCACTGCTGGGCCAGGTCCCGGGTCAGGCCCATCACAGCGGCCTTGCTCGCGCTGTACGCCGCCTGTGGAAGTCCGGCCGTCGTCAGCCCCAGCACACTGGAGATGTTGACGATCGAACTACCCGGCTGCATCACCCGAGCGCACGCCTGCGCGGTCCAGTAACAGCCGTTCAGGTTGACGTCGACCACCGACCTGAACTCCTCCGGGGTTTCTCGGGTGGCGGGAACGGCGGTGCCGACGCCGGCGTTGTTCACCAGCACGTCGACGTGGCCGAACTCGTTCATGGCGGCATCGATCAGAGCCTGGCATTGAGCCGGATCCGACACATCCGTCGCGACGGTCAGCGGTTGCCGTCCGGCGGAGCGCACGAGACCGGCCGTCGCGGAGAGCCGGTCCTCGCGCCTGGCCGCCAGCACCACGTCGGCGCCGGCGTTCGCGCAGGCCTGCGCGAACGACACCCCCAGACCTGAGGACGCGCCGGTGACGATGACGACCTTATCGTCCAGTCGGAACATGTCGAGTACGGGCATTCGGCCAGGCTAACCGTGCCATTCGCCGGCCCGGCGCGTATGGTGGTTGAGCCCAAGGGTTGAGCCGACAGCCTGCACGTCCACCTCAAGGGGTGGTCAGGACGATTAACGCGACGCCGCAGACACGCCCGCCCACACGGTCACGGGTGACACGGTCATGCCCGGAGGACATCCGCGACTTTCTCGAGCACGCGTATGGAATCAAGATTCGTCGATGGGACGCCTCGACTGACCCCGCCGACGGTCCCATGACCCACGCCCGCACCGATGCCGGCCTGCTGGCACTGGAAGAAATCCGGCTCCCAGGAGTGATCGAGTGTGGGCATGGTCCGATCAACAAGGTCATCGGGGGATGGATCAACCACGGCAAGCTGGTCGGTCGAAACGGCGATCTGAACAGCTCCGCCGGCTCCGGCGAGATCACCTTGATTTCGCAGCCTGGACTCGCGAATAGCATTCGCGCGGAAGACCTTCGGCTCACGTCCGTGCTGCTCGATCCCATGCTGGTCACGAGCGTGGCCACCGGCTTGCCGATGGGCGAGTCATCCCTGCCGGTGCGATTCCAGAGTTTCCAGCCGGTCAGCACGGCCGCCGAGCGATTGTGGAAACGCACGGTCAATTTCATCAAGAACGACGTGCTGGCCGCCGACGCCGCCGCGACGTCGCTGGTGGTCGGCCACGCCAGCCGTCTGCTCGCGGCGGTGACTCTCGAGACGTTTCCGCACACCAAGAACGATGGCGCGACGCCGCATGACCGCACCGATCACCACCCCGCACTGCTCCGGCGCGCCATCCAGTACGTCGAGTCGAACGCAGACAAGGACATCTCGCTACACGACATCGCCGCGGCAGTCCACGTCACGCCCAGGGCCGTGCAGTACATGTTCCGTCGCCATCTCGAGCTGACACCGATGCAGTACCTCCGCGAATTGCGCATGCGCCATGCCCATGAAGAGCTCCTCGCCGCCGATCGACTGCGGGAAACCGTGGGGGCGATCGCGGCGCGCTGGGGGTTCGCACATACCGGTCGGTTCGCGGTCCAGTACCGCCAAACCTACGGACAGAGCCCGCATCAGACGCTTCGCGGCTGACCGTCACGCCTGGCAGACCCGGGTCAGAAGGTGAAACCGGCGGTATTGTTTGATTCACGCCCACTGCGCCGGGAGGGGGACCGATGACGGAAGATGTCCAGCATTTACTCGCTCTTCGACTCGCCGAGCGTTTGCGCACCATCCAGCAACGGTCGGACACGCCCGTCTTGTCGGCCCTGGAAGATCTCACCTCCAGCGCAGCGGCAGCAATGGACGCCGATTACGCGGGCATCACCGTCGTCGACGCGAAGGGCCGGATCGACACCCTCGGGGCAACCCACCCCTACCCGGCCCTGCTCGACAAGATCCAGCAAACCCATCGAGAGGGCCCGTGCGTAGCCGCGGCATGGGAGCACCACACCATGTGCATCGACGACGTCGGCAACGATGAACGGTGGCCGCGGTACTGCCGCGAAGTGATCGACCAGACACCTATCCGGTCGATCGCGTCGTTTCAGTTGTACGCAAACCGAAGGTCGATGGCCGCCCTCAACTTCTACGCCGAGCAACCCCGCGCCTTCGACCGCGGTGCTATCGAGATCGGCCTGATCTTCGCCGCCCACACCGCCATCGCATGGAACATGTTGAAGCGCGACGATCAGTTCAGAAGCGCCCTCGAGTCGCGTGACATCATCGGTCAGGCGAAGGGCATGCTGATGGAGCGCTTTCACATCGATGCGGTGCACGCGTTCGAGCTGCTCAAACGGTTGTCGCAGGAATCCAACATGCAGTTGGTGGAAGTGGCCCGGCAACTCGTGTACGCCGATCGCCCCGACAATGAGTGACACACCACGAGCCGACAGTGAGAGCGCTCAATACGCGCCCGAAACCCGCGCGCTCAACGCGCGTGCACGCGCCAACGAGTTGCGGGAGCGGCTGAGCGAATTGGAGCATGGCGAGCCGGCCACCCCCGAGACCGCGCACCGGGCGCATGTGCGGGCGCAGGAGGCGCTCGCGCGCGCCAGCCTCGCTCATCAGGCCTCCGCCATCAGGCACCTCGACGCCGGCCAGGCGCACCGGCGCGCCGCGGCGGTGCACGAGCAAGCGGCCATTCTCGCCGGTGACACCGCCGTCGACGCGCACCAGGATGCGGCCCAACGGCACCGCGAGGCGGCCGAACTGCACGATGTGGCCGCTGTCGAGGAATCAGCGGCGCAGGAAGAAGATCATCGCCTGCTGGATTAGAACTGTGCGTCCATCAGGAGAAGCGCACCGTTGATCGTGTCGTCCGACGCGCGGAACGCCGTGCACGTGACGCGAACCTTGGCGGACCGGCCTCGCCGGTTCACCGCGTCGATCGTCGTCTCACCGAACGAATCGACATCCACGAAGGCCTTTCCGATCAACGGCTTGATCTCCTCCATCGGTAACCCGAAATCCAGCGAGAACAGCAGGGAACCGGTGGTCTCCTCCGAACGAAGGCCCCACAGTTCCTCGCATGCCCGGTTCCACGCGACGACGCGCATTTCCCGATCGAGCACCACCAGACCGACGCGCACAGAGTTGATCAGCGAATCGGAGAAGTTCCGCGCCTCGTCGAGTTCGATACTGCGCGCTCGCAATTCGTCGTTGATGGTGTGCAATTCGTCGTTGGTGGACTGCAATTCCTCGTTCATCGTCTCGAGTTCTTCGTTGGTGGACTGCAGTTCCTCGTTGGTGGTCTCCAGCTCCTCGACCGTGGACTGCAGTTCCTCGTTGGTGGTCTCGAGTTCTTCGTTGGTGGACTGCAGCTCCTCGTACGCCGACTCGAGCTGTCGGTTCGTCTCGACGACCTTGTCCAGCAGCGTCCTGGTGCTGGTCACGTCGAAGTAGGCGATCGAGACGCCGACCAGCCCGTTGTCCGAGTCGATCAGGGGATTGATGTGGACCTCGTACCACGCGGTGTCGCCTCCGGGTCGCTGCCATTGCACGTCCTGGATGAGGGCGGACCGGCGATCGATCTTCGCCTGCTCGATGTAGTTGCGGAGCTCCAATGGCCGGTAGGACACTTCGAGATCGCGCAGCAGTCGGCCGATGTCGCGCGCGGACAGCCCGAAGAGCTGCTCGGCCTGCTCGTTCAGCATCGCGACCGTGTCGTCGCCGGTCACCACGATCTGCGGAATGGGGTTCGCCCGAAACGCGAGATCGCGGGTCGGGTTCAGACCCGACACCTCCCCGTGGCGCAGCATGGCGCTCGACGCGTCGAAGCGCTCTGCGCTGGACTGTGACCCACCGGCCCTGCGGAACACCCGCGCGTCGAGGTTCATCGGCGCGAATCGATCGGTGTGCGTCAGCAGCATCTCGGCGTGGCCCAGGAACAGCATCCCGTGCGGGGCGAGCGCGTAGTGCAACCGGTTCAGGACGTTGCGCTGCGTCTCACCGTTCATGTACATGAGGGTGTTCCGGCACGCCAACAGGTCCACACGGGAGATCGGGGCGTCCTTCACCAGGTCATTGCGACCGAAGATGACCGCACGGCGAAGGTCCTTGCGGAAGGCGTGCCGTCCGCCGTTGTGATCGAAGTAGCGCTCCAGCAGGTGCTTCGGGACCGATTCGACGGCCTTGGCGTCGTAGACGGCGCTCCGCGCGTCCGTGAGTGCCTGCTCGTCGACATCGGTGGCATAGATCTTGACCCGCTGACTGAAACCGTCCGCGCCGAGAGCCTCCGCCAGCAGCATGGCCAGGCTGTACGCCTCCTGACCGGAGGCGCAGCCCGCGCTCCAGATCCGGATCGGATCGTTCGGCCCGCGCTCGGCGAGTAGCGCGGGGATGACATCGGAGGCGACGAACTCCCACGCCTCGGGGTCTCGGAAGAACGCTGTCACGTTGATCAGGATCGTGTTGAACAGCGCCACGAACTCATCCGAACTCGCCTGCAACACGTCGAGGTAGTCCGCGAAGTCCTCGCACCCGACCTGATCCATTCGGTGTCGGACCCGTCGCATCAAGGAATTTCGCTTGTAGCCGGTGAAGTCGAACCCGCGCGCATCCCGCATGTAGCGCAGTAGGGCCTCGAAGGGCTCGCCAGTCTCTTCGTCCATCATGTCCCGTCCGCCGAATGGCCGCGCAAACCGAACATACCCGGCTACAAGATGTTCTCCGGGCCGACCACGGCCCACACCGTCTTGCCCGACGAGTTGGGCGCATTTCCCCATACCCGGGACAGCGCGGCGACAATGCTCAGACCTGACGGCCGGCTCGGGCTGTCGGGTTCCTCACGTAACGCGGCGGCAGCGTGATCGGTGTCTTCCACCGCGACGGTCACGGTCGTCCCGTCGGTTTCCAGTCGGAGGTTGGGCGCGCTGTCGGTGTGCTCGAGCACGTTTTCGATGAACGTGGTCACGATGACCCTGGTGACCGGGATGAACTCTGTCAGCGACCATTCGGTCAGCCATTCGTCGGTGACCCGGCGTGCCCGTCTCAAGCTGGCGCTACTGGCGGGCAGTCGCGCCCTGGCGCGCCGGCGGGTCGGCGGGGCATCCCGCTCCGAGAGGGCTTGGACAGCGCGATCGGTGTCGGCGTATATCGGCACATAGCGGGTAATTCCGTTGCGTTTCACCGCCTCTCGGCCTGTGATGTGGGCACAGACCAGCATGATGGGGACCTCGGGCCATCTGCCGACATGCCAGCGTGCGCTGGTGAACACCGCCCACGCCGACGGTGCGGGCACGGCAAGCCCGGTGACATCCACGATCACCGCGCCGGGTTGGGCGAGTGCCGCCTTGATGATGGCATCCCGAAGTGTCACGTAGGTGGTGCTGTCCAGGACGCCGTCGGCGGTGAGCAAGGTGGCTCCGGCCTCCGTGCTCGCGGTGACCGTCAACGGGCTTGGCGCCTCAGCGCGCACTGCGGGTGTCCATCTCCGGCGGCGATTCGGAGAGTCGCCTGCCCAGGATTGTGACGGCGTGATCGGCTTCGTCGGCGATCTGCGTATACCGTTCGAACAGCGCCCCCGAGCCGACGTTCTTGGCCATCCGCCGCGACAGGGTGGCCTTCTCCTGCAAGCTGCGCAGCGCGATCCACAGTGCGCCCTCCACCTCGTCATCGCGGGCGGCCAGCAGGGCGTCGGCGGTCCAGGCGTGGCCGACTCGGCAGCGATATCCCCCTTCGCCAACGGCCATCAGGGATCCGTTGCAGTCGGGACAGGTGTAGCCCGACGGCGGGCCCAAGGCTTCGGCGTCGAGCGACACCGAGAACCGCTTGCCCTTCGCGATGCGATCCTCCAATTCCATCCTGATGTCGGGCTCCATTGTCTGCTCCTCGATGTGGCGATCCGCCAGCCGCTTCAGAAGGCCGCCGATATCGGCCGCAGCGCCCTGGTGGTCGATCACGCCGGCGTTCAGCGCGTTCTGCGGCATGGTGGGATACATCGCGTCATCGGGACGCTGCACGATGGTGGTTCCGCGGCGGGACCGGATGGCGGCCGATTCCCAGCACGCCGTCGTCGAGCACACCCGACATCAACACGCTGATGGCGTACGGACCGAAAGTCAATGCGACAGAACGAAACAAGGCGTTGATTGCCGGCCGGTAGCCGTTTTCCGTCGGGCCTTCCGAGAGCTGGACTCGATGGTCCTCCACCAGGAGGTGGTGGTCGGGAACGGCGACGTAGATGTGGCCCGGCTCCAGGGCGGCGCCGTCCTTCCGCGGTCTGGGCGGGCAACGGGCCGGCGCGATCGATGATCTTCGCCAGCACACTCGGCGCCCCGGGCGGCATGTGCAGGGTGACGACCATGCGCGTATGGCAGGTCGGGGGAAAGGCCCGAAGCGAATTGGCTGAGCGCCTCCACGCCACCGGCGGACGCACCGATTGCTACCACACCCTTGAGAAGGCCTGGTGACGGTGTCGTGCTGGCCATATCGCTGGGTTACCCACGCCCGGTGTCGGCAACCCTCTCCGTCGTCGCGTTCAACCCCGTGCCGGCGGTCCCAGGCCTGAGGAAAACGCTACGCCTTCATCGGGCCCGGGTCAGCCCACCCTGGCCATTACCCGCTCGGCGAACCGTTCGAGGTGGCGGATCTTGCTGTCGAGCGGTTCGGTGTCCGGCCCGATGATGTAGGGCAGGCGGAACCCGACGATCACGTCGGTGACGCCCTTGTCCTCGAGGCGTTTGATTCCGTCCACGGTGAAGGCGTCGAGGGAGATCACGTGAATCTCGAACGGGCCGGTCCGCCCCTGCTCGTCGCGAATCTGATTCAGCCGCTTGAGGAGTTGGTCGAGTTCTTCGGGTTTGCCGCCGCCGTGCATCCACCCGTCGCAGCGTGCCGCGCGTTTCAGGGCCGCCTCGGCGTGCCCGCCGACGAGGATGGGGATCGGCTTGGTGGGCGCGGGGGTCATCTTCGTCTTGGGGATGTCGTAGAACTCGCCGTGGATACTCGAAATAGTCGCCGCTCGTCAGGCCCTTGATGATCTCGATGCATTCGTCCATCCGCTTGCCGCGCTTGGCGAACGGGACGCCCATCAGCTCGTAGTCCTCCGGCCACGGGCTGATGCCCACGCCGAGGCCCAGCCGGTTGTCGAACAGCGCGGCCAGTGACCCGGCCTGCTTGGCCACCAACGCGGGCGGCCGGATCGGCAACTTGAGCACGAAGAAGTTGAACCTGAGCGTGGTGGTGGCGGCGCACAGCGCGGCGGCCATCACGAACGCCTCGACGAAGGACTTGCCGTCGAGGAATTCCCGGCTGCGGTCCGGGGTGTAGGGATACTTGGAGTCCGACTCTAACGGATAGGCGACGCTGTCCGGGATCGTCATCGCGTGATAGCCCGCCGCCTCGGCGGCCTTGGCCAAGGGGATGTAGTAGGTCGGATCGGTCATCGCTTCTGCAAAGGTGAACCGCACTTGCGAATACTAGGACAGAAATCCCGGAATACTAGAACGTGTTCTAGTGCAGCGGCGTTTTAGGGTTCGCGTGCCGGGGAAAGCGGGAGCGGTGAGCGCAGCATCGAAGACCCTGTACAAGCCGTTGTCGATCGCCGCCAGTGTGGGGGGCGGACTGTTGGCCGGAAAGATCTTCACCGAGATTTGGCAACGAATCAGTCCGTCCGACGAAGAGCCGCCGGAACCCAAGGACCTCACCCGCTCGACCCGCGAAGCGCTGATCGCCGCCGGGGTGCAGGGGCTGATCTTCGGCTTGGTGCGGGCATTCGTGGACCGCGCAAGCGCGAAGGGATACCAGGCTCTCACCCACGAGGATCCGCGGTAGGCCCGTCGGGCATCATGTCGTAAGTGCATGCCCGCGACCGTGAGCGCCGGGGCTGGCTCAACCGCAATGTCCGCGTCCTTTCGGCGATTTCTTTCCTTCAGGACTGCGCCAGCGAACTGCTCTACCCTCTGCTGCCGATCTACCTGACAACGGTGCTCGGTGCGCCCCCTGCGGTGGTGGGTGCGGTCGAAGGTGCGGCGGAGGGCGCGGCCTCGCTGACCAAGCTCGCGGCGGGCCCGTTGGGCGACCGGTTCGAGCGGCGACCGTTGATCGCTGCCGGCTACGGCATGGCGGCGCTGGGCAAGGTGATGGTGGCGGCGGCCACGGGTTGGCCCGGTGTGCTCGCCGGCCGCGTCGTCGACCGTCTGGGCAAGGGAATTCGCGGCGGACCCCGGGATGCACTGCTGATCGTCGACATCGACGAGGCTGCCCGGGGACGGGTGTTCGGCTTCCACCGGGCGATGGACACCGCGGGCGCCGTCGTCGGCCCACTGCTCGGACTGGCCGGCTACGAATTGCTCGACCACCAGATCGCACCGCTGCTGTGGGTGGCCGTCGTGCCGGCCGTGCTCTCGGTCGCGCTGGTGTTTCTGGTCCGGGAACAGCGCCGGACGCTGCCACGCGCCACCCGAAGAGAGATTTTCTCCCGGGTGGCCGAACTGCCGCGCCGCTTCTGGCGGGTTGCCGCGGTGCTGATCGCGTTCGGTGTCGTCAACTTCCCAGACGCGCTGCTGTTGTTGCGGCTCAACGAGATCGGGTTCTCCGTGGTCGAGGTGATCCTGGCCTACGTCGGCTACAACGCGGTGTATGCGCTGTCCAGCTATCCCGCGGGCCTGCTGGCCGATCGCATCCCGCGGCCTGCGGTCTTCGGGATCGGACTCGTGTTTTTCGCGATCGGCTACACCGGACTGGGGCTGACCACCGACGCTCTGACGGCCTGGCTGCTGATCGGCGTGTACGGCCTCTTCACCGGCTGCACCGACGGCGTCGGAAAGGCCTGGATCTCATCGCTGGTCGGCTCCGATCTGCAGAGCAGCGCTCAGGGGGTGTTCCAGGGTGTCAGTGGTCTCGCGGTGCTCGCGGCGGGATTGTGGGCCGGGTTCATGTGGGGCGCCGACGGCCGGGTGCCCTTGCTGATTTCGGGCATCGTTGGCGGGGTGTTCGCGGTGGCGCTCCTCGCCGGGGTCGCGCTCAGAAGGGCGGTGCGCCCACCCCGACCACCGACCACGTCTTCCATGGAGTCGCCTCGGTGAGCCGGCCCACCGCGCAGTTGCCGTCGATGACGACTTCCACCTGTTGTGGGACCTTGGCAACCAGTCCCTCGAGTGAGTCGAAAACCATTCCCTGCCAGTGATATCGGCCGTCGATGGGCTGGAACTGCCCGGTCAGACGTACCCGTGACGTTCGCTCGAGGTCGCCGACCCGGATCGAAGCCGGGCCGTCGTAGACGCCTTCATCATCGGGTGGGTCGTCGGGCGGCTCGTGGTCGCTCATCGCGGCAGGAACCCGGTACGTCTCCACATCCGGCGGGCAAAGTAACCCATCAATCCGACCTCTTCGAGAAAGGCGGCCAGCGGGGCGAATCCGAGGATCTGGGTCTCATGGCGGTGCGGGCTGGCGCGGGCCACACGGCGGGCCTCGCGGGCGTCGAGCCCGACGCGATGGTAGGGGACGGGGTTGGTGAACAGGTAGCGGAAGAAGTATCCGCCGAGGCCGTTGATGTTGCCGACGAACAGCCGGGGAATCCGGCGCATGGTCGGGGTCCGCTTCCGCAGGCCGTCGCGGGCGAACTGGATGTGGCGGGCTTCCTCGGTGACATGAATACGCATGAGGCGCTGCACCATCGGCTGCAACTCGGGATCGTCCATCATCTGCCGCTGCAGCGAGTCGAAGATCTCCTCGCCGATCAGCGCCGCGACCCACAACACCGACCCCCTGAACGCGAACGGCAGCGCGTTGATGATGATCCGCTGATACAGCCTGGGCCGCACCGGCTTTGCGCCGACTGCGGTGATCGCCTTGCCGAACATCACCATGTGCCGGGTTTCGTCGCCGAGTTCGGTCAGCTCGTAGTGTGTCGCGCGGGCGGTGGGGTCCTGGTGCATCATCTTGCGCAGGAGCGCCTGGTTGAGAATGTTCTCGAACCAGATACCGGCCGAGAGTGTGTTGACCAACTCCTGGCGGGACAACTCGATGCGCTGCTCCCGCGGCATCTCGTCCCATATCCGGGTGCCGTACAGCGAGCACGTCTTCGGCGGCAGGAAGAACTTGTCCGGATCCGGGGGCGCGTCCCAGTCGATGTCGACGACCGGGGCGTAGGACTTCTTGACCGAGCCCTTCAGCAGCCGCTCCGCGAACTCCTCACGGGTCGGACCGGCCTGTGGTGTCACCGAAGAAGTCACCGTCGACGTCCCTTCGTTGATCGTATGTGTCGACGGTAAATGGCCAATGCCGACAAAGTCAATACCTGCGGTACCGGGTACTTGGGGTATTGCCTGGTCAGGCATACTGGCCGGTGTGACTCGGCGGATCCATGTCATCGGCATCGGTGCGGGCGACCCGGCATACGTGACCGCGCAGGCCGTCGAGGCGCTCAACGACACGCAGGTGTTCTTCGCGATGGACAAGGGTGAGACGAAGGACGATCTGGTGGCGTTGCGCCGGCAGATCTGCGAGCGCTTCATCCGCGAGCCCGGCTATCGGTTCGTCGCCCTGCCCGACCCGCGGCGGGCCAAGGACGGTGACTACCGGCAGGCGGTCGCGGAGTGGCACGCCGAACGCGCCCGCATCTGGGCGGGTGCCATCGAGTCCGAACTGGGCCCCGACGGCGTCGGCGCATTCCTGGCGTGGGGCGACCCGTCGCTCTACGACAGCGTGCTGCGCATCCTGCGCACCGTCACCGAGCGGCTCGACATCGAATACGACGTCGTTCCGGGCATCACCGCGATCCAGGCGCTGACCGCACGCCACCGCATCCCGCTCAACGACGTCGGCGAGCCGGTGCTGATCACCACCGGCAGGCAGCTGCGTGAGCACCGGTTGTCCGGCACCGCCGTGGTGATGCTCGATGCGGACTGCTCGTTTCGCGAATGCCCGGCCGATACCCGGATCTGGTGGGGCGCCTATCTGGGCACCCCCGACGAACTGCTGGCGGCGGGAACCGTCGGTGAGGTGGGCGACGAGATCGCCGAACTGCGCGCCGAGGCCCGCGCACGCCACGGCTGGATCATGGACACCTACCTGTTGCGTGCACCGGACTAGTTGCCGTTGCGCTCGCACCAGAACCGGTACACATCGACCGCGTCGTCGCTCGGCTGATACCGCATCGGTAGCCGGCGCTTGTCCCAGGGCTTGCCGAACTCGTCATAGAAGGTGTTGAGCTCGAAGTACTTTCGATTGTCGACATAATACTTCGCGTACTCCTCGCGGGTGGTCAGGAAGACCACCTCGTCGGGGGAGCAGTAGTACAGCGAGCCGAGGCACATCGGGCAGGGGTGGGCCAGCACATAGATCGTCGCCCCGTCGAGATGCTCGGTGCCCAGCTTGGTGCACGCCTGCCTGATCGCCAGGATCTCCGCGTGCGCGGTTGGGTCCTGGGTCTGGGCGACCTGGTTGGCGCTCTCGCCCAGAATCTCGCCGTCGCGGACGATGACCGTCGCGAACGGGCGGCCCCCTTCGTCGACGTTGCGGCGGGCGAGCTCGATCGTGCGCTGGGCGTAGTCCACGGAAAAAGCCTATGCCCGTGGCAGGATCGGCCGCATGGGCTCGTTTCTGCTGCGCGCCGCGCTGACCGGCGTGGCGCTGTGGGTTGTCACGAAGATCGTGCCCGGCATCGGCTTCGTCGGCGGGGACAGCACGCTCGCGCGGGTCGGCATCATCTTCGTGGTGGCGGTGATCTTCGGACTCGTCAACGCGATCATCAAGCCGGTCGTGCAGCTACTGTCGATCCCGCTGTACATCCTCACCCTCGGGCTGTTCCACATCGTGGTCAACGCATTGATGCTCTGGATCACCTCGCGGATCACCGAGCACACCACCCACTGGGGCCTCTACATCGAGGACTTCTGGTGGACGGCGATCTGGGCGGCGATCGTGCTGTCGATCGTGAGCTGGCTACTCTCGCTGATCGCCGGGCGCAGCGTCCGACATTGACGGCACACTGGACACATGCCCGAATTGCCGGAGATAGAAGCGCTCGCCGACCACCTGAGGCGCCACGCCGTCGGCCTGCCTATCGGCCGCATCGACGTATCGGCGTTCTCCGTGCTCAAGACGTTCGACCCGCCGACCACCGTGCTGCACGGCCAGACGGTGACGGGCGCCAACCGCTGGGCCAAGTACCTCGGGCTCGAGGTGGGCGACCTGCACCTGATCACCCATTTGTCCCGGGCGGGCTGGCTGCGGTGGTCGGACAAACTCGCCGCAGCGCCGCTGAAACCCGGCAAGGGGCCGATCGCGCTGCGGGTGCACCTCGGGACGCCCGGCGAGGCCCCGGGGTTCGACCTCACCGAGGCCGGCACCCAGAAGCGGCTGGCGGTCTGGCTGGTCGACGACCCGGCCAAGGTTCCCGGCATCGCCGCGCTGGGCCCGGATGCGCTGGAGTTGTCGCCCGAGGGCCTCGCCGAAGTGCTGGCCGGCAACAGCGGGCGCATCAAGACCGTGATCACCGACCAGAAGGTGATCGCGGGCATCGGCAACGCGTACAGCGACGAGATCCTGCACGTCGCCAAGCTCTCGCCCTTCGCCACCGCAGGCAAGCTGACCGACGCCCAGCTGGCCGCACTGCACGACGCGATGATCTCCGTGCTCACCGATGCCGTGGCCCGGTCCGTCGGCCAGCAGGCGGCGACGCTGAAGGGCGAGAAGCGCTCGGGTCTGCGGGTGCATGCGCGAACCGGGATGCCGTGCCCGGTCTGCGGTGACACCGTGCGTGAGGTGTCGTTCGCCGACAAGTCTTTCCAGTACTGCCCGACCTGCCAGACCGGCGGAAAGGTGCTGGCCGACAGGCGGCTGTCGCGGCTGCTCAAATAAGCTCACCGCGTGACCCGGCAAAAGATCTTGATCACCGGTGCCAGCTCCGGCCTCGGCGCGGGGATGGCCCGTGCGTTTGCGGGGAAGGGCCGCGACCTGGCGCTCTGCGCGCGCCGTACCGACCGTCTCGAGGAGCTCAAGTCCGAGTTGCTCGCGCAGCACTCCGGCATCTCGGTCGCCGTTGCCGCGTTGGACGTCAACGACCACGAACAGGTGCCCAAGGTGTTCGCCGAACTGTCCGACGAGCTGGGCGGCATCGACCGCGTCATCGTCAACGCCGGAATCGGCAAGGGTGCTCCGATGGGTTCCGGCAAGCTGTGGGCCAACAAGGCCACCATCGAGACGAACCTCGTTGCGGCCCTTGTCCAGATCGAGACCGCGATCGAAATGTTCACGAAGGCCGGCGGCGGCCACCTGGTACTGGTCTCGTCGGTGCTGTGCCACAAGGGCGTGCCGGGAGTCAAGGCCGCCTACGCCGCGAGCAAGGCCGGGTTGTCGTCGCTCGGTGAGTCGCTGCGCGCCGAATACCCGAGGGGGCCGATCAGGGTGACGGTGCTCGAACCGGGTTACATCGAGTCGGAGATGACGGCCAAATCGGCGACCACGATGCTGATGGTCGACAACGAGACCGGGGTCAAGGCGATGGTCGCGGCAATCGAGGGCGAGAGGGGCCGCGCGCCGGTGCCCCCTTGGCCGTGGGTCCTGTTGACCCAGGTGCTCAGGGTGCTGCCGCCGCGGCTTGCCGCCCGCTTTGGCTAGGCAAATCGACGGGTTTAGGCGTCCAGCGATGGTGGTAGCCCATTTGCATGATCGTAAAACTGACGAAAGTGACGTCGATATTGTTCGCTGGCGCTGCGGCAGCTGCGATCGCCGCTGCGCCTATCGCCGGTGCTGAGCCGGGACCGCCCCCGCCCCCGCCGCCGTGCTTCAACCCTGACGGCACGCCGTGCACCCCGTCGGCCGGCCCGGAGGGTGCGGGTGCCGAGGTTCCGGGTGGGCCAGGCGCGCAGGCCGGCTCCGACGGCCAGGTCTCGGCCGGTGTTCCCGGTGGGCCGTGGGCTGAGGCAGGACCCGGTGGCGCGATAGCCTGCGTCCCCAACGGCCCGTGTCAAACCGTTCCGGTCGGCTGACGAAGTCAGCTGACGACTGAAGATCGCCGACAGTAACGCCATGGCGGGTTTCCGCCTTCTTCCCCGCCATGGCGTTACGTCGGCATCAGTAATCGGGCTACGCGGACCGTCCGCGTTCGGCCCGGTAGTGGCGCACCAGGGCATCGGTCGATGAATCCGTTTGCTCCGGTGGCGGCGCGTCGCTGGTGATGATCGGGAGCAGCGCCTTGGCCTGGGTTTTGCCGAGTTCGACGCCCCACTGATCGAATGAATCGATGCCCCAGATGACGCCCTCGGTGAACACCTGGTGCTCATAGAGGGCGATGAGCTGTCCGACCGTCGAGGGAGTCAGCTGGGTGCCCAGGATCGATGTGGTGGGCCGGTTGCCCGGCATCACCTTGTGCGGCACCACTTCCGGCGGGGTGCCCTCGGCGGCGATCTCCTCGGCCGTCTTGCCGAACGCCAGCACCTGCGTCTGCGCGAAGAAGTTGCTCATCAACAGGTCGTGCATGCTGCCGGTGCCGTCCGCCGTCGGCAGATCGTCAGTGGGTTGTGAGAACCCGATGAAGTCGGCAGGTACCAGCCGGGTGCCCTGGTGGAGCAGTTGATAGAAGGCGTGCTGGCCGTTGGTTCCCGGTTCACCCCAGAAGATCTCGCCGGTGTCGCAGGTGACCGGAGTGCCGTCGGCGCGCACCGATTTGCCGTTGGACTCCATGGTCAGCTGCTGCAGATAGGCGGCGAAGCGGGCCATGTCGTTCGAGTAGGGAAGCACCGCGCGCGCCTGCGCGTCGAAGAATTCGTTGTACCAGAGCCCGATCAGCCCGAGCAGCACCGGCGCGTTGGCTTCCAGTGGCGCAGTGCGGAAGTGCTCGTCGATTGTGTGGAATCCGGCGAGGAATTCGGCGAAGCGTTCGCGGCCGATGACGGCCATCACCGAAAGCCCGATCGCGGAGTCCACCGAGTAGCGGCCGCCGACCCAGTCCCAGAAGCCGAACATGTTGGCGGTGTCGATGCCGAAGTCGTCGACCAGTTTCTTGTTGGTCGACACCGCGACGAAGTGCTTCGATACCGCGGCGTCGCCGAGGACGTCGGTGAGCCAGCGCCGCGCTGCGGTGGCGTTGGTCAGGGTCTCCAGCGTTGAGAATGTCTTGGACGCCACGATGAAAAGTGTTGTGGCAGGGTCGAGTCCGGCGAGTTTGGCCACCAGGTCGGCTGGGTCGACGTTGGACACGAAGCGGGCCGAGATGCCCGCGTCGGCGTAGTGACGCAATGCCGCGGTGACCATGACCGGGCCGAGGTCCGAGCCGCCGATGCCGATGTTGACGACGGTCTTGATGCGCTCGCCGGTGGCGCCGGTCCACTCGCCGCTGCGCAGCCGGTCGGTGAAGTCGCCCATCCGGTCGAGCACGTCGTGGACGTCTGCCACGACGTTCTGACCGTCGACCTCCAGTTCGGCGTTGCGGGGCAGTCGCAGCGCGAGGTGCAGCACGGCACGGTCCTCGGATGTGTTGATGTGCGTTCCGTAGAACATGGCGTCCCGGTGCTGCTCGAGCCGCGCGGCGCGGGCCAGGTCGACGAGCAACTCGAGCGTTTCCCGGGTGATGCGGTGCTTGCTGTAGTCGACGTAGAGGTCGCCGACGGTGAGGGTGAGCTCGGTGCCGCGACCAGGATCCTCGTCGAAGAACTCCCGCAGGTGTTTGCCGCCGATCTGCTCCTGATGCCGTTGCAGGGCTTGCCATGCGGGCGTCGCGGTGATGTCGGAAATCTGCTGGCTGTCGGCGGTCATGTTTTCGACCCTAGTGCGGCCAGATGACCAAAGGTGTAAGAGATGGAGTATGGATACTTCCGCATTGCTCTCTTCGGTTCCCACCGGACTGTGGATCGGCGGTGAGGAGCGCGCCGGCTCTTCGACGTTCAACGTGCTCGATCCCTCCGACGACTCGGTGCTCATCGCGATCGCCGATGCCACCGCCGACGACGCGACGGCCGCCCTCGACGCCGCGTGCGCGGCGCAGGGGGAGTGGGCCGGCACCGCACCCCGCAAGCGCGGCGAGATCCTGCGCGCGGTGTTCGAGAAGATCACCGAGCGGGCCGACGACATCGCCGCATTGATGACCCTCGAGATGGGCAAGGTCGTCGCCGAGAGCAAGGGCGAAGTCACCTACGGCGCCGAGTTCTTCCGCTGGTTCGCCGAAGAGGCGGTGCGCATCGGCGGGCGCTACACACCGAGTCCGGCGGGCAACGGCCGGATCATCGTGACCAAGCAGGCGGTCGGCCCCTGCTACGCGATCACGCCGTGGAACTTCCCGCTGGCCATGGGCACCCGCAAGATGGGTCCCGCGTTCGCGGCGGGCTGCACGATGATCGTCAAGCCCGCGCAGGAGACTCCGCTGACGATGCTGCTGCTGGCCAAGCTGATGGACGAGGCCGGCCTGCCCAAGGGCGTGCTGTCCGTGCTGCCGACCACCAGCCCCGGGCCGGTGTCGGAGACACTGATCAACGATGGCAGGCTGCGCAAGCTGACCTTCACGGGCTCCACCGGCGTCGGCAAGTCGCTGGTGAAGCAGTCCGCCGACAAGCTGCTGCGCACCTCGATGGAACTGGGCGGCAACGCACCGTTCATCGTGTTCGACGACGCCGATGTGGACGCCGCCGTGGACGGGGCGGTCCTGGCCAAGATGCGCAACGGCGGCGAGGCGTGCACCGCCGCCAACCGCTTCCACGTCGCCAACTCGGTGCGCGAGGAGTTCACCGAGAAGCTGGTGAAGCGGATGAGCGAGTTCACCCTCGGCAAGGGACTTGACGAGTCGGCGACGCTGGGCCCGCTGATCAACTCCAAGCAGGTCGCCACCGTGACCGAACTCGTCTCCGATGCCGTATCCCGCGGCGCGACAGTCGCAGTGGGTGGCGTCGCTCCCGGCGGGCCGGGCAACTTCTACCCGGCCACCGTGCTCGCCGACGTGCCTGCCGACGCACGAATCCTCAAGGAGGAGGTGTTCGGCCCGGTCGCCCCGATCACCGGATTCGACACCGAGGAAGAAGGCATCGCCGCCGCCAACGACACCGAGTACGGCCTGGCGGCCTACGTGTACACGAAGTCGCTGGATCGCGCGCTCCGCGTGGCCGAAGGCATCGAGTCCGGCATGGTCGGCGTCAACCGCGGGGTGATCTCCGATGCAGCCGCGCCGTTCGGCGGGATCAAGGAGTCCGGCTTCGGCCGCGAGGGCGGCAGCGAAGGCATCGAGGAGTACCTCGACACGAAGTACATCGCGCTGACGAAGTAGCAGGCGCGCCTACCGAATTCGGGGGCGACCGACACCTAAAATTCCATGCTCGTACCCGATGAGGGAGGGCATGGACGTGACTGCGTCGACCGTCCCTGCTGCGGCGCGCCGTCGACCCGTCACCCACGCTCGATCCATCCCCGCGCTCGACGGCATCCGTGCGCTTGCCGTCGCGCTCGTGCTCGCCGACCACGGTGGGATTCCGGGCCTCTCCGGAGGCTTCCTCGGCGTCGATGTCTTCTTCGTGCTGAGCGGCTTCCTGATCACCTCGCTGCTCCTCGACGAGCTCGACCGCACCGGGCGAATCACCCTGACCGCGTTCTGGATCCGGCGTGCCCGACGGCTGCTGCCCGCCCTGCTCGTCATGGTGCTGGCCGTCGTCGCGGTGCGTGAACTGTTCCCGTCCGACGCCATCGCCGCGCTGCGCACTGACGCCGTCGCCTCGTTCTTCTGGGTGGCCAACTGGGCGTTCGTCGCCCAGCGCACGGACTACTTCTCGCAGGGCAGCACACCGTCGCCGCTGCAGCACACCTGGTCGCTCGGCGTGGAGGAGCAGTACTACCTGATCTGGCCCGTGCTGTTGATCGTCGTCGCCGCCGGCGTCGGGTTCGCGGTGCGGCGGCTGGGTCGCCAGGAGCCGATCCGGGCCGTGCGCTGGACGGTCTTCGTGATCGCCACGGTGGGTGCGCTGGCGTCGGCGGCCGCGGCCATCGTGTTCACCTCCGACGCGTCGCTGAACCGCATCTACTTCGGCACCGACACCAGGGCGCAGGCGCTGTTGGTCGGCGCCGCGGCCGCGGCACTGCTGGTGCGGGACTGGCCGGCACTGACGGTCTACGGCACGTTGATCAGGTCGCGGTGGGGCCGGTGGGCCGCGCGCGCCCTGCCGGTCGTCGGGCTGTCGGCGCTGGGTGTGGCCGCGCATTTCGCGACGGGCGGTGTGAGCGACTTCCGTCGCGGATTGCTGATCGTGGTGGCGGTGGCCGCGGTACTCGTCATCGCTCCCGTGGCGCTCGACCAGAACGGCGCCGTCGCCCGGGTGCTGGCCTGGGGACCGCTGGTGTGGCTCGGCGCCATCTCCTACGGCGTGTACCTCTGGCACTGGCCGATCTTCCTGCTGATCAACGGGGAACGCACCGGGCTGTCGGGCTGGCCGCTGTTCGTGCTGCGGTGCGGGGCCACGGCCGCGGTGGCCGCGGCGTCGTGGTGGCTGCTCGAACAGCCGATCCGGCGGTGGCGGCCCGTCATCGTTCCCATGCTGCCGCTGGCCGGCGCGATGGCCGCCACCGCCGCGGTGGTCACGATGCAGGTGCTGCCCGTGACGCCGAAAACCGATGAGGCGCCACCGGACCCGGGTGTCGACTCCGCCGCACTGGTGGTGTCGCCGGAGGTGCCCGTCGAGATCCAGGCGCCCGCAGGACAGCTCGCCCCGGGAACCGAGCGCGTCGCGGTGTTCGGCGACTCGGTCGCGTGGACGCTGATGCGGTACCTGCCGCCGACACCCGGGCTGAGCTTCGCCAACTACACCACCATCGGGTGCGGCATCGCCCGCGGCGGCCCCTACCGGTACGTCGGCGACCGGCTGACCCAGAAACCCGAATGCGACGCCTGGCCGAGTCGGTGGGCGCAGCGGATCAGCCACGACCGGCCCGACGTGGTGCTGCTGATCATCGGCCGCTGGGAAGTGGTCGACCGGATGAACGAGGGGCGGTGGACACACATCGGCGATCCCGCCTACGACGCGTATCTGCGCGGCGAGCTCACCCGCGCCCTGGACATCCTCGGCTCTACGGGGGCCCGCATCGTCGTGACGACCGAACCGTACAACCGGCGGGCGGAGAAGCCGGACGGCAGCCTGTATCCGGAGGATCAGCCGAGGCGCGCCGACAATTGGAACACCCTGCTGCGCCGCGTCGTGGGCCAGCGCCCGGACGTAACGGTGCTGGACCTGAACAAGAAGATGGGCCCGAACGGCCGCTACACCACCAAGGTGGACGGCATCAAGATGCGCAGCGATGGCGTGCACCCCACGCCGGAGGCGGTGAAGTGGTTGATGCCGTGGCTGGTCGACGCGCTACGACCGCCCAAGCGCTAGCCACCCGACGTCGTGCGAAATTCGCGGGATCAGTGGCCGAGGCGGCCGCGGCCCAGGCGAAGCAGCAGCATCGCCAGGTCCTTGCCCTCGGGCCCGAGCACGCTGTAGCGCTCGATGACCTTCATTTCGCGGCTGTGCACCAGGCGGGTGCCGCCGGAGGCCATCCTGGCCTTGCCGATGATCTTCGAGACCTCGGTGCGGCGCTGGACGGCTTCCAGGATCGCGGCATCGAGCCGGTCGATCTCCTGGCGCAGGTCGTCGATGTCGGACACGGGTTCGGTTTCGGCTTCGATAGTCATGGGATTCTCTTCGCTCTCGTCGTGTGGGGGATCTGGTCTCATCCGGTTTCGGGCCTCACACAAGAGACGAGCCCCGGATCCGGAAGCGGACCGCGGGGCTCTGGGAAGCAGCTAGACCACGGGCACCGCTGGCGGGTACCCGTAAAAAAATCGACGCTGCTGGCTGAGCACGCTTTGAGTGTGCCATCTGCGGCCGCGCCAGCGCAAAGAGTGTCGCCTTTCGGCGGTAAGTTGGGGCAGACATGACTTTGCACGTGACCGATCTGAATTCCAGCCCGAACGAGCAGGCCGACGCCCTCGACGGCCTGAATCCCCAGCAGCGCCTGGCGGTGCTTCATGAAGGCTCGCCGCTGCTGATCGTCGCCGGGGCCGGGTCGGGCAAGACCGCGGTACTCACCCGGCGGATCGCCTACCTGCTCGCGGCCCGCGACGTCGGCGTCGGGCAGGTGCTCGCCATCACCTTCACCAACAAGGCCGCCGCCGAGATGCGCGAACGGGTGGTGCAACTGGTGGGCCCGCGTGCACGGTCGATGTGGGTGTCGACGTTCCACTCGACCTGCGTGCGGATCCTGCGCAACCAGGCCTCGCTGCTGCCCGGGCTGAACTCCAACTTCTCGATCTACGACGCCGACGACTCGCGGCGTCTGCTGTTGATGATCGGCAAGGACCTCGGCCTGGACACCAAGCGACACTCGCCGCGGCTGCTGGCCAATGGCATCTCCAACCTCAAGAACGAGCTGATCGGCCCGGAGCAGGCGGCGGCGGAGGCGTCCGAGGCCGAAGAGGATCTGGCGCGCATCATCGCCGAGGTCTACGCGGAGTACCAGCGCCGGCTGCGATCGGCCAACGCACTCGACTTCGACGATTTGATCGGCGAGACAGTGGCTGTGCTGCAAGCCTTTCCGCAGATCGCGCAGTACTACCGCAGGCGCTTCCGGCACATCCTGGTCGACGAGTACCAGGACACCAACCACGCGCAGTACGTGTTGGTGCGGGAGCTTGTCGGGGGCGGCGCCACGGACGACGAGGCCGGGGTGGCACCCGCGGAACTCTGCGTCGTCGGCGATGCCGACCAGTCCATCTACGCGTTCCGCGGCGCCACGATCCGCAACATCGAGGACTTCGAACGCGACTATCCCGACGCCACCACGATTCTCCTGGAACAGAATTACCGGTCGACGCAGAACATCCTGAACGCGGCGAACTCGGTGATCGCCCGCAATGCGGGCCGGCGGGAGAAGCGGCTGTGGACCGCCGAGGGGGACGGCGAACTGATCGTCGGCTACGTCGCCGAAAACGAGCACGACGAGGCTCGCTTCGTCGCCGGAGAGATCGACTCGCTGGCCGACCGCGGGGAAATCTCCTACAACGACGTCGCGGTCTTCTACCGGACCAACAACTCGTCACGGGCATTGGAAGAAGTCTTCATCCGCGCCGGCATTCCCTACAAAGTCGTTGGCGGCGTTCGCTTCTACGAGCGCCGGGAGATCCGCGACATCGTCGCCTACCTGCGGGTGCTGGACAACCCCGGCGACTCGGTGAGCATGCGACGCATCCTGAACACCCCGCGGCGCGGCATCGGCGACCGCGCCGAAGCCTGCGTGGCGGTGTACGCCGAGAACACCGGCGCCTCTTTCAACGACGCACTGCAGGCGGCGGCCGAGGGCAGAGTCCCGATGCTCAACACCCGCTCGGAGAAGGCCATCGCCGGATTCGTGGAGATGCTCGACGAACTGCGCGGCAAGCTGGATGACGAACTCGGCACTGTCGTCGAGGCCGTGCTCGAACGCACCAGATACCGCGCCGAGCTCGAATCCTCCAGCGACCCACAGGATCTGGCGCGGCTGGACAACCTGAACGAATTGGTCAGCGTCGCACACGAATTCAGCACCGACCTGGCCAACGCAGAGGCCCTCGGCGAGCCGGAGGACGAGGACATCCCCGATACGGGCGTCCTCGCCAAATTCCTGGAACGGGTGTCGCTGGTCGCCGACGCCGACGAGCTGCCCGAGCACGGTGCCGGTGTGGTGACGATGATGACGCTGCACACCGCCAAAGCCTTGAATTCCCAGTCGTTTTCGTGACCGGCTGGGAAGACGGCATGTTCCCCCACATGCGGGCGCTGGGCGATCCCACCGAGCTGTGCGAGGAGCGCAGGCTGGCCTACGTCGGCATCACCCGGGCCCGTCAGCGCCTCTACGTCAGCCGGGCCAAGGTCCGCTCGTCATGGGGCCAGCCGATGCTCAACCCGGAGTCGCGGTTCTTGCGGGAGATCCCCCAGGAGCTGATCGACTGGCGCCGCACCGACGTGACGCCGTCACTTTCCGCGCCGGTGAGCGGTGCCGGGCGATTCGGCACGCCCCGCCCGTCACCCGCTCGGCCGGCCGCGGGGAAGCGACCGCTGCTGGTGCTCGAGCCGGGCGACCGCGTCACGCACGACAAGTACGGCCTCGGCCGCGTCGAGGAGGTGTCCGGTGTCGGCGAATCGGCCATGTCGCTGATCGACTTCGGCAGCTCCGGACGGGTCAAGCTCATGCACAACCACGCTCCGGTGGCCAAGCTCTAGCGTTGCGCCCAGCGCTTCGTGGCGGGCAGCAGAGCCAGCGCGACGCTCGCGACCGGTAGCACCGGGATGGCGAAGACCACCGTCGGCAGCTTGGCGCCGGCGACGAACAGGCTCGAGAAGATCAGCAGCGCGACGATCGCACCCACGACGATCAGCAGCCGGGCCATCCGCTGGCGCAGCAGCAGCGCGATCAGGCCGCCGATCAGGGCCGCCGCGGACACCGCGGTGAGGAACGCGACCGCGACGCAGAACAGGCGGTCCGAGCGCCACCAGCCGGAGATCAGCGAGGTGGCGATGACGGCGGTGGCCCAGCCCGTGAGGATGCTCATCACGGCGGTGGCGATCGCCGCCTTCGGGGTCGGACGCGGATGTGCGACGACGACCGGCCTGGCCGCGGGATGTAGCTCGTCTGCATGTCGGCGCCGGAAGCGCCGCGGATGTAGCTGGTCTGCGCGTCCACACCCGCGGTCGGAATCTCGCCTGTCGGGTGACGGCGGATGATGCTGGTCTGTGGCTCGCTCTGCGCCGTGAAGGGGGTGGATGGCGTGCCGCCGTCGGGCTGCCGCCGGATGCGCGGTCGATCAGGGGAGGGTTCTTGTTCGGGCTGGCCGTCGCTCACACTTAGCCAACGTAGTTGCCGGGACTGAGTCCCCGCTGCGCCAGCCACGGCACCGGGTCGACCCGGTTGGTGCCGTTCAGTAGAACTTCGAAGTGACAGTGCGGACCGGTCGAGTTGCCCCGGTTCCCGATCGTCGCGATCTGATCGCCGGCCATCACCCGCTGACCGACGCTGACGACCCACGTGTTGACGTGGCCGTACAGCGTGACGGTGCCGTCGGCGTGACGCAGCTTGACCCAGGCGCCGTAGCCCGCGGTCGGGCCGACGTCGATGACGACGCCGTCCGCGACGGCGTAGATCGGCGTGCCGATCGAGTTGGCGATGTCGATGCCGGCGTGCAGCACGCCCCAGCGGTATCCGAAGCCCGATGTCCACACGCCCTTGGTCGGCATCACGTACAGCGGCCGGTTCAGGCGGGCCTCGCGCTCGGCGCGCTCCTGCGCGAACGCGGCGGCCTTGACGACCTCCTCGGCGTGCATCGACGAATCGGCCGCAGGAGTCACGGAGACGATCTGCATGCCTTCCACCGAGCCGGTGACGACCCCGGTGGCGCCGACCGCAGTCTGGTCGGCGGCCAGCACCGCGTCCGTCGGCGCCTTCGCGGAGGCGTTGGCCACCGAATACGCGCCCGCGGCAGTCGCGCCGACCGCCATCGCGGCGACCATCAGGCGGCCCTTGATCGGGACGTCCTGCTTACGGTGCAGGCCACGCCGGCCGCTGATGTCGATGATGTCGGTGGCGGCGACGCCGTCGCTGACGTCGGTCTTGCTGTCCCGATACGCGTACCGGGCGCTGCGCTCCGCCCGCGCCTCCGGGCGGAACTCCGACGGCACGGCGAGCCGCAGCGGGACCAGATCATCGGTGTCGTGCATGTCGTCGAGTTCGGGTGCGTGGATGACCTGCGACTCGCGATCGAACGCGCTGTTGTCGCGGAAATCGACGTCGGCGAGGTCACCGAACTCGTTGAACGGGATGATGTCCGTGATCTCGGCGGCTTCTTCCGGGGCGCCGGTAACGGCTCGGGTGGAGCGAGCGTTCGTCGAAACTCCCTGGTGAGAGCGGACTGAACGGTGCGAAGCCAACCTGGAATGTCCTTCTAGTCGTGACCAGAACGTTATCTAGACCAGAGGACGTTAACCAAACTCCAATGTTTGTGGCAACTCGAGCAACTATTCCACCGGGGATTGTGACATGTATCACGCGGTCACCGGTGGTGAGATCAAGCACATGAGCGGTGGGCGGTGCCTCGGGCTTCATGCGGTGTCGATAAAGTTCCCCAGAGCCCATCGGGTGCAAACCTTCGATAGTCGACGCAGACAGACAGTGAGTTCATGGATCTCTTCGAGTACCAAGCGAAAGAGCTGTTCGCCAAGCACAACGTGCCCACCACGCCCGGACGCGTGACGGACACCGCCGAAGACGCCAAGGCCATCGCCGAGGAAATCGGTAAGCCCGTCATGGTCAAGGCACAGGTGAAGGTCGGCGGGCGCGGCAAGGCCGGCGGCGTGAAGTACGCGGCCACCCCCGATGACGCGTTCACCCACGCGCAGAACATCCTCGGCCTCGACATCAAGGGCCACGTCGTCAAGAAGCTCCTGGTCGCCGAGGCGAGTGACATCGCCGAGGAGTACTACATCTCGTTCCTGCTCGACCGCGCGAACCGCACGTATCTCGCGATGTGCTCGGTCGAGGGCGGCATGGAGATCGAGGAGGTGGCCGCGACCAAGCCCGAGCGCCTCGCCAAGGTGCCCGTCGATGCCGTCAAGGGTGTCGATGTGGCCTTCGCCCGCTCGATCGCCGAGCAGGGCCACCTGCCCGCGGAGGTGCTCGACGCCGCGGCCGTCACCATCCAGAAATTGTGGGATGTGTTCGTCAACGAGGACGCCACCCTGGTGGAGGTGAACCCGTTGGTGCGGACGCCGGACAATCAGATCCTGGCGCTCGACGGCAAGGTGACGCTCGACGCCAACGCCGACTTCCGCCAGCCGGGGCACGCCGAGTTCGAGGACAAGGACTCGACCGATCCGCTCGAGCTGAAGGCCAAGGAGAACGACCTCAACTACGTCAAGCTCGACGGCCAGGTCGGCATCATCGGAAACGGCGCCGGGCCTCGTCATGTCCACGCTCGATGTCGTCGCCTACGCCGGTGAGAAGCACGACGGGGTGAAGCCGGCCAACTTCCTCGACATCGGCGGCGGCGCCTCGGCCGAGGTGATGGCCGACGGGCTCGACGTCATCCTGAACGACGAGCAGGTCAAGAGCGTGTTCGTCAACGTGTTCGGCGGCATCACCGCCTGCGACGCCGTCGCCAACGGCATCGTCAACGCGCTGAAGATCCTCGGCGACGAGGCGAACAAGCCGCTGGTGGTGCGGTTGGACGGCAACAACGTCGAAGAGGGCCGGCGGATTCTCGCCGAGGCAAACCATCCCCTGGTGATCCAGGCCGAGACCATGGACGCCGGCGCCGACAAGGCCGCCGAGCTGGCGAACAAGTAAAGGACCCATGGCTAATGTCTATTTTCCTTAACGCAGATTCCAAGGTCATCGTCCAGGGCATCACCGGCGGCGAGGGCACCAAGCACACCGCGCTGATGCTCAAGGCCGGCACCCAGATCGTCGGCGGCGTGAACGCACGCAAGGCCGGAACTGAGGTCGCGCATGTCGACAAGGACGGCAAGAGTGTCAGTTTGCCGGTGTTCGGCAGCGTCGCCGAGGCCATCAAGGAGACCGGCGCCGACGTGTCGATCGCCTTCGTGCCGCCGGCCTTCTCCAAGGACGCGATCATCGAGGCCATCGACGCCGAGATCCCGCTGCTGGTTGTCATCACCGAGGGAATCCCGGTGCAGGACAGCGCATATGCGTGGGCCTACAACGTCGAGAAAGGTGAGAAGACCCGCATCATCGGGCCCAACTGCCCGGGCATCATCACACCCGGTGAGTCGCTGGTCGGCATCACGCCGAACAACATCACCGGCAAGGGCCCGATCGGCCTGGTGTCGAAGTCGGGCACGCTGACCTACCAGATGATGTACGAGCTGCGCGATCTCGGCTTCTCCACCGCCATCGGCATCGGCGGCGACCCGGTCATCGGCACCACCCACATCGACGCCATCGAGGCGTTCGAGAAGGATCCCGAGACCAAGCTGATCGTGATGATCGGTGAAATCGGCGGCGACGCCGAGGAGCGGGCCGCCGACTACATCAAGGCCAACGTCTCCAAGCCGGTTGTCGGCTACGTCGCGGGCTTCACCGCGCCAGAGGGCAAGACCATGGGCCACGCCGGCGCCATCGTGTCCGGTTCGTCCGGCACCGCCGCCGCCAAGCAGGAGGCGCTGGAGGCCGCGGGTGTCAAGGTCGGCAAGACGCCGTCGTCCACCGCGGCGCTGGCCCGCGAGATCCTCGAGAACCTCTAACCCCACCCCCGCGACCGTGCGTGTCTGCGGCCGACACGCCGCGAGATTTCACGAGTTCACGCACGCTCGCGGGCCGGGAGACAGTGTGAGCTAGGCCGCAGATTTAGGAACGTGTTCTAGTTATCGATTAGCCTGGCGAATTAACACCCGTCAGGAGGTCTGTAATGGCTGGCTCGTCCGTCGACCCTCGAACCCCGGTCATCGTCGGCGTGGGCCAGGCGGCAGAGAACATCGACGATCCCGGGTATCGCGGCATGTCGTCGGTGGAGCTGGCCACCGCCGCCGCGGAGGCGGCGCTGCGGGACACCGGGGCTGACCCGGCCGCGGTCGCGCAGGCGATCGACACGGTCGCCGGGGTCCGTCAGTTCGAGATCTCGGGACGGACGGCCGCGCCGCTGGGCAAGTCGAACAACTACCCGCGGTCGGTCGCGAGGCGGATCGGCGCCGATCCCGCCAGGGCGATCCTGGAGCCCATCGGCGGTCAGGGCCCGCAGCACCTGGCCACCGAGTTCGCCGGCGCGATCGCGGCGGGCCAGGCCGACGTGGTGATGCTGTTCGGCTCCGAGAACACGTCCAGCCTGCGGTACTTCGCGGATCGGCCCGATAAGCCGGAACACTCCGAGACGGTCGACGGTCAGCTCGAGGATCGGGGCTACGGCTACGAGGGGATCTTCGACAGGTACACGGTGGCGCACGGATTGATCGGCGCCCCAGTCCAATACGGGCTGCTGGAGAACGCGCGGCGGGCCCGGCTCGGTCTGAGTGTCAGCGACTACCGGCAGCGGATGGGGGAGCTGTTCGCCCCTTCACGAACGTGGCTGCCAAGAACCCGTTCTCGTCCTCCCCGGTCGAGCGGTCGGTGGAAGAACTCACCACAGTGACCGAGAGCAACCGGATGATCTGCGATCCGTATCCGCGGCTGCTGCTGGCGAGGGATCAGGTCAATCAGGGCGCCGCCGTGCTGATGATGTCGGTCGATGCGGCGCGACGCCTCGGCGTACCGGAAGAGAAGTGGGTCTACCTGCGTGGCCATGCGGACATGGTGGAGCAGAAGCTGCTCGACCGGGTCGATGTGGGTGCCAGCCCGGCATCGGTGATGGCGGTTCGTGAGGCATTGACGGTGGCCGGTGTCGGCATCGATGACGTCGCGACGTTCGACCTGTACAGCTGTTTCCCGGTGCCGGTCTTCACGATCTGCGACGGCGTTGGTCTGGCCACCGACGATCCGCGCGGTCTCACCGTGACCGGCGGGCTGCCGTTCTTCGGCGGCCCGGGCAACAACTACTCGATGCACGCGATCGCCGAGACCGTCGCCCAAATGCGGGAACAGCCAGGACAATTCGGCCTTGTCGGGGCAAACGGCGGCATCATGAGCAAGTACTCGGTCGGGATCTACTCGACCGAAGCGGCCGGCTGGAAACCCGACAACAGCGTTGCCCTGTGCCAGACGGTGGCCGCGCTGCCCGCGGTGGCGGTCACGACGGCCGTCGACGGACCCGCGACGATCGAGACCTACAGCGTCCGGTACGACTGGCCGACCCGGACCGGGATCATCGTCGGCCGCCTCGATGCCGACGACAGCAGGTTCCTCGCCGTCACCGAGGACGAGGATCTCGTCGCGCTGCTCTCCGATGGCGAGCCATTGGGCGCGCCGATCACGGTGCACGCCAAGGAGAACCAGAACCGCGCGACGTCGCGCTGCGTCGCCTCAGAACAATCTGGTCGAATCCGGCGCCAGCACGAAGCCGTGCTCGCCGATGCGGCAGGCGACGGCGCCTTGATCGTCCACGCCGCAGAACTGCGCCGGGTCGTTGCGCAGCACGTGCGACGGCGGTAACGGCAACGGCGTCGGGTCGACCAGGCCGGGTTGATCCCCGGATGCCGTCTCGACCGTCGCCGGGCCGACACCCGTCGCGGTGACCTTCCAGTCACCCGGCCCCTTGTCCGGGCGGGGCCCGACGCACGAGGCATACGCCTGATCAGGTGCGGCGTTGGCGCCGAGCCAGCATGAATCACCTTGCGGGGTAACAAACTTGAGGGCAGGCGAGTGGGGTACAACCACGAGGTAATCGCGCCGGTCGACCTCGGTGAAGGCCGACATGTCCGGAAACCCGTCCACTGGCGCCGCCGGCTGTGCCGTTGCGGAGGTCTGCGCGCTCTGCCCGGGTGGCGCGGTGTCCGGCGGACGCTCCGCTTTCGGGCCGCATCCGAGTGCGCAGACGGCAGTGGCGGCGGCGCAGACGACCAGGGAACGGTTCAGTGACATCAGTAGGCTCCCAGGTTGCGCGTATCGGAGTTCTGAATCTGATAGATGTTGGTGCCGTACGGGTTCCACTGCGATAACGACACATCGACCGAACTGCCGCCGGAGAGCGGCGATTGGAACACACCGTAGGCGCCCGGCTGGTCGGCGACCAACTGAGGCGTCGTCCAGGTGATCCCGTCAGCGGATGAGCTGGTGTAGATCTTGCCGGTATCGTCGGCGAACGTCAGAAGCGCCTTGTTGTCATAGAAGTGCACACTCGGCTCGCCGATGTCGGTGGCGGCCGCGGGGGCCGAGACCACGGACGGGCTGCCGTTCGCGGCCTGGTTCGCGGCGAATCCACTGCCGTTCCAGTACTGATATCGAGTCGGGTCCTCGACCGCGCCCACGGGCACCCTGGCGACGTGCAACCCGTCGTTCTCCCTGCCGTCGCTGGTGCCGTACATATAGACATAGCCGTCGTCGCGCGGCGCGAAGCTCTGCACCTGGAATGGGTTGGTGCGACCGGTGTTCTGCCAGACCGGGCCCGCCTGTGTCCACGTCCGACCGCCGTCGGTGGACTTCCACAACTGCGAGCTTCGGGTCTGCCACGTGTTGTTCTGCCAGTTGTCGACGTCCATCACCGACGTGTACATCGTGTCGCCGACGTTGAACGCGGACGTCGGGATCGTCGACACGCCATCGGTGCGGAACGGCGCGTTGACGACCTCGTCGGGAACCCACTTTCCGTGCTCGTCCATCTTCCAGAAGGCGATGTTGTTCTTGCCGCCCCTGTCCTCCGGCAGGCGATTCACTCCGGGCCCGCCGTCGGTGCTCGGGTCGATACCGCGGGAGGTGTCTCCCTGGATGGTGAAGAGCCGACCGTCTGGGGTCATGCCCATGACCGACAGATCGGTGTTGGGCACCCCCGCACCGCCCGCGCCGGAATAGGGGTTCCCCGCGCCGGCAAGGGACTGCTGCCAGGTGAGTTGCGGATTGTTCAACGAGTCGGGATCGACCGGCGGCGTGATGCCCGTCATCGGTACCGGGTCGTTGCCGGGGACATGGCCCGCCGCGACCGACCGCAGGTTGCCTGCAAGTTGCTTGTCGGCGGTGAGGAACGCGGCGATCGACTGCTGGATGAGCTTGGTGAAGGTCGCCGCGATGGCAACCCAGGCGGCGGTGTTGTTCGGCGGCCTTGGCGACACCACACCGGCGTCCGAGACATCGAAGGTGGCCGTCACGGAGTCGACCCACGACAGCAGCGACTGCCGAAGCGTCACGAGCGCGCCGCCGCCCGACTGCATCGCATTGGCCAGTGCGGCAAGGATTTCGTGAAGGCGATGCTGACTCTGGATATTGCGGTACGCCCGCGCCCGGGCCACGTTCGCGGCCTCCCCGTGCCAACTACCCTCCAGCGTGCCTAGTGCACGCACCTGCACGCCGATGGCCTCGTCGAGGTCGTCGGCGCGCA
>CAVOUV010000024.1:0-209528 GCA_963699655.1 uncultured Actinomycetota bacterium | reverse complement strand
CAGCACCTCGCGCCGGCTCGCGTCGCCGTAGACACCGTGCCGCCGTCGGCGGCGGCCTCGCGCACGCGCTCCGGGTCGGAGTCGAGCGCGACGTACGGGATGTCCTCGCGCTTCGAGGAGCCGCGCGAGGTTCTGGCCGCTGCGGCCGTACCCGCAGATGATGACGTGGTCCTGGCGCGCCATCGCTGCGCGCGGCGATCTGCGTCACCTGCGCCGCGCGCGCGAGCCAGTCGTTGGCGGTGAGCTTGCGCACGATCGGCTCGGCGAACTGGATGACGAGCGGCGCGGTGCAGCATCGAGATGATCATCGCGGCGAGCACCGGTCTGCAGGAGGTCGCGGCGGCAGCGATGTCGTTGCGCGGTCGCGAGCGCCAGCATGCACGAGCGCGAACTCGCCCGCCTGCGCGAGCGCGAAGCCCGTGCGCAGCGCCGTCGCGAGCGTCGCGCCGAAGGCGCGCGACAGCGACGACGATCAGCGCGAACTTCGCCGAGCACCGGGCCGACGACGAGGACCAGCACCCAGCCGAGATTCGCGGCGACGACCGACAGGTCGAGCACCATGCCGACGGCGACGAAGAACAGGCCCAGCAGCACGTCGCGGAACGGCTTGATGTCCTCCTCGACCTGGTAGCGGTACTCGGTCTCCGCGATCAGCATGCCGGCGAGGAACGCGCCGAGCGCGAGCGACAGCCCCGCGATCTCCGTGAGCGCACGCCAGCCCCAGCGTCACGAGCAGCACGTTGAGCACGAACAGCTCGGACGAGCGCTGCCGCGCGACGATGTGGAACCACGCGCGCATCGGACGCTGGCCGAGGAACAGGATCGATCGCGAGCGCGACCGCCGCCTTGCCGAGCGCGACGCCGAGCGCCAGCGCAGGTCGCTTCGCCCGACTGGTCGAGCGACGGGATCACGATCAGGAACGCGACCACCGCGAGGTCCTGGAACAGCAGGACGCCCATGACGTCGCGGCCGTGCGGCGTGCCGAGCTCCATGCGCTCGGCGAGCATCTTCGACACGATCGCGGTCGAGGACATCGCGAGCGCGCCGCCCAGCACGAGCCCCGTCTGCCAGCCGTAGCCCAGGAAGTGCGAGCGACGACCATCGCGGCCGACGGTCGTCAGCGCGACCTGCGCGAGGCCGAGCCCGAACACCGCGCGCCGCATCGCGCGCAGCTGCGGCAGGCTGAACTCGAGCCCGATCGAGAACATCAGGAACACCACGCCGAACTCGCCGAGGCTAGCGCGTGTCGTCGTCGAGCGGCACCGAGCGCCAGCGCGTGCGGGCCGAGCGCGATGCCGACGCGCGAGGTAGCCGAGGATCGCCGGCAGGCGCACCAGCCGGCACACGACCACCACCACCACGGCGGCGGCGAGCAGGATCAGGATCAGCATAGAGCGTGTGCGGCATCGCGAAGTGATCATGCGTCACGCTGATGCCGCAGCGGCTAATCACGTCTTCGCGCTGAGGCCGCGTGCCCGAATCGAGCCTGAGCGGCGCTATACTTCGCCGATGAACGCAACGCGAGCCTCCGGACGAAGATCGCGCGCACGGCGGCGCACTGTGCGCGTGACGCGGCGCGCGCTCGCGCTGCGCGCGCAGGTGCTCGCGATCGAGGCCGAGGCGATCGCCGCGCTCGCCGGCACGGCTCGGCGACGCGTTCGTCGACGCCGTCGCGCTCATCCTGCGATGCCGCGGCCGCGTCGTCGTGTCGCGGCATCGGCAAGTCGGGCCACGTCGCGCGCAAGCTCGCCGCCACGCTCGCGTCGACCGGCACGCCGGCGTTCTTCGTGCACCCCGCCGAGGCGATGCACGGCGACCTCGGCATGATCACGCCGCGACGACGTCGTCGTCATGCTGTCGAACTCCGGCGAGACCGACGAGCTCGTGCAGCTGATCGCCGCATCTGAAGCGCGCAGGGCGCGCACGCTCATCGCGATCACCGGCAACGAGCAGAGCTCGCTCGCGCAGCCGGCCGACGTCCATCTCGACGCCGCGCGTCGACGCAACGAAGCCTGCCCGCTCGGCCTCGCGCCCACGGCGAGCACGACCGCGGCGCTGGCGCTCGGCGACGCGCTGGCGCTGGCGCTGCTCGATGCGCGCGGATTCTCGGCCGAGGATTTCGCGCGCTCGCATCCCGGCGGCGCGCTCGGCCGCGAGCTCCTGACGCGCGTGAGCGACATCATGCGCACCGGCGAGCGACCTGCCCGTCGTCGGCGCGCTGGCCGCGACGCTGGCCGAGGCGATCGTCGAGATGAGCCGCAAGGGCATGGGCATGACCGCCGTCGTGCGACGACGACGGCACGCGTCGCCGGCATCTTCACCGACGGCGACCTGCGCCGCTGTCTCGAGCGCGTCGCGCGACGTCGCGCGACACCGATCGCCGACGTGATGACGCGCACGCCGCGCACGATCGAGGCGCCGACGCCTCGCGATCGATTGCGTCGAGACGATGGAGGCGCCGCCAAGGTGTCGCAGCTGCTTGTGGTCGACGGCGGCGGCCGCCTCGTCGGCGCGCTGCACCTGCACGACCTCTTCCGCGCGCAGGATCGTCTGATGGCTGCCCGAGATGCGCTGGCGCGCGCGCGCCGCACGTGCGCCTTCGCTGACCTGCGACGTCGACGGCGTGCTCACCGACGGACGCATCTACGTCGACGACGATCGGCCGCGAGATCGAAGGCGTTCTCACGCGCTCGACGGCGTCGGCATGCACCTGCTCGGCCGCGCGGGCATCGTCGTCGCGTGGATCACCGGCAGCCGCGCGCCCGCCGTCGCGCATCGCGCGCGGCGCGCTCGACGTGAAGCACGTGATCCTCGACATCGCGCGACAAGCTGACGCCGTGGAACGCGCTGCGCGAGCAGCTCGGCATCGCGCCCGCGCATTGCGCGCACATCGGCGACGACCTGCCGGACGTGCCAGTCATGCGCGCGTGCGGCTTCGCCGTGACCGTGCCGCATGCGCCGGCAGCGGTGCGCGAGCACGCGCACTACGTCACGGCGCGCGACGGCGGCCAGGGCGCCGTGCGCGAACTCGCAGAGCTCATCCTCGCCGCGCAGGGCAAGCTGCCGCGACGCCGACGTCGCGCGCCCGCGTGCCGGGCGTTCCATGCCGCGATGACCGGCGCGCGCGCAGCTGCTCGATCGCGCTGATCGCGTGGTCGCCGGTGCTGCTGCTGGGCGGCCTCGCCGCGCTCACGTACTGGCTCGACGCGCAGGTCCAGCCGCCGGCGCCGCGGCGCGACGGCTCGACGCGGCACGACCCCGACATTTCATCGTCGAAGCTTCCGCGCCGTCAAGCTCGACGCGAACGGCCAGCCGCGCGCATCCGTCGCGGCCAAGCGCGCGCCGATCACTTTGGCGACGACCAGACGTACCGAGCTCGACCGAGCCGCATCGCTGTCGCAGACCGAGCGGGAAGCCGGCGTTCGCGGTCATCGCCGATCGCGCGAAGCTCTCGGGCGATCGCGAGCACGCATACTTCAGCGGGCACGTGCGCGCCGTACGCGAGGCCGACGTCCCGCGACCGAGCCAGGGTCGCGAGGCCGCGGGACCGCTGACGCTGACCACCGAGTACCTGCACGTCATCCCGGACAAGGAGATCGCGCCGACACCGACAGGCCGGTGACGATCCGCGAGTCGCGTGGAATAATCGAGGCCGTCGGGCTCGAGCTCGACAACAAGACCAAGACCCTCAAGCTCAAGTCCCGGGTGACCGGGTACGTTGCGAACCCAGTGCCCTCCCGAAGAAATGATGCGCCGCTCACGCCACGCCGCAATACCTGGTCCTGCTCGCCGCCCTGCGCGTCGCGCTCGCTGCGCGCCGCGCACGCCGAGAAGGCCGACAAGGAAAAGCCGATCAACTTCTCTGCCGACCAGCCGGCGGAAGTCAACTACGAGAAGCGCGTCGGCACGTTGAAGGGCAACGTCGTGATCACGCAGGGCACGCTGACGATCAAGGCCGACCGCATCGACTTCAAGCAGAACGCTGACAATTCGCTGTCGGCGACGGCCTACGGCAACCCGATCGCGTTCCGGCAGAAGAAGGACGACGCGACGAGTTACTACGAAGGCTTCGCGCAGAAGCGCCGTCTACGACGGCACCAAGGAGCTGCTCGAGCTCTTCGACCATGCGCTGCTGAAGCCAGGCAGCGACGAGATCCGCAGCAACTACATCTCGTACAACTCCGCCACCGAGGTTTTCAAGGCCGAAGGCCGGCCGTCGACGACGCCCGCGGCCGGCGAGTCGGCCGCAACGACGCGTGCGCGGCACGTTCCAGCCCAAGAGCGACACCGGGCCCGGCAAGGGCACGACGAAGGGTGCCACGCCCGCCGGCCCCCCGTTGACGCTCACCCTTCCGGGACGGCCGCCGGACCCTGGCTGCGCAGACGACTCCGTGGGGGACGCACCCCACGATCAACCCGTGCCTTTGTTCCGGTTCAGTCCCTACCGGTAACGCCCACCGCATCCATTACGACCAGCCTATGCCACGGCAGTGGAGGGCTATCCCGGGGTGGTGGACACGGACCATCTTTCCGTCTAGATGGCCGAGTTGGTCCGCGCCCACAGTCAGGGGCGCACGGTGGGTGAATACGAATTCCGGTTGCTGCGTCCCGTGTTCGACGGCGATGACATCCGCGTCCAGGGCACGCCCGCGGACGACGGCGGATCTGTGGCGCGCGGTCGGTGTCGGGCAACGGCACCGCACATGCGTCTGCCAAGGCCAGCTTTTTATGACCGCGGCATACTGGCCGACGAGATCAGGGCACGCTTCTTCCGTTCGTTCCCGGTAATCGCCCGAGCGATTCGCCAAGGCCGCAGCGGCGCCGACATCGTCCTGATCGATCTCGAGGATGCCGTTACGCCCGCCGAGAAGGACGCCGCACGACGAAACGTCCGCCAGTGGCACGCCGCGGGAAACGCGGCGATGGTTCGCATCAACTCGGCCGAAACAACTTGGTACGAGGCCGATCTGGAGCTCATCGCCGAACTGGCCGTGCCCACGATGGTCGCCAAGGCCGAGAGCGCCGCCGAGATCGGCCGAATCGCGAGGCTGACAGCCGGGCCGGCCGTGGTGCCCCTCATCGAGACCGCCACCGGCCTGCTGGCACTGGCTGAGATCTGCGCCGTCGATGGCGTGCAACGGCTCGCGTTCGGCAACATCGATCTCGCCAACCAACTCGGTGTCGATCCCGACGACCGCGACGCGCTCCTGTTGTCCCGGTTGGCGACGGTGCTGCAGTCGGCCGCGGCCGCATTGGCGCCACCGATCGACGGAGTGACGACGGTGTTCACCGAGCCGCAGGCGGTTACCGACGACTTCGCCCACGCCAGACGACTCGGGCTGAGCGCCAAGTTGTGCATCCACCCCGCGCAGGTCTCGGTTGTGCACGCTGCGGCGGCGCCATCGGCCGAAGCGGTGCACTGGGCGCAGAAGATCATCGCTGCGGCCGGCGCGGAGGACTCGGCAGCCGCCGTTGACGGACAAATGGTCGATATCCCGGTGGTGGAACGGGCTCGGCGCATCCTCGCGGCGGACGACCGATCCTGACGCGATATCCGACTCAGTGCGATGTGCCTTGCGCGGCAAGGTGTTCGGCCAGGAGCAGACCCGCTTTGCGGATATGGTCCGCCATCGCGGCGCGTGCTTGGTCGGGTCGTTGGCGCGCAGATGCTCGATGATCGCGCGGTGATCGTGCGCCGAGGCCTCTGGCCAGCCCTCCACCGCGGCGAAGAATTTCCGCGGCGCGTACGCCAGCGTCGTCTTGATGAGCCACCGGATCTTGCGGGACCCCGCCAGCCGGTAGATGGTCTCGTGGAATCGGTGATTGAGCCGCTCGACGGCGTCGTAATCCCGCTCCGCGGCCGCCCTCTCCAGGTCGGCCTGGATCTGTTCCAGTTCGGTCACCAGCTCGGGGCCGATCACCGCCGCCGCCCTCGCCGTGAGCTCACCGCCCAGCAGGGCCTGGGCGTCATAGATGTCGCGGATATCGTCACTGGCCAGCGCGGTCACCGTGAAGCCCCGCCGAGGTTCGACGGTGAGGAAGCCCTCGGTCTGCAACAGCAACAGCCCTTCGCGTGCCGGCGTTGCGCTGATGCCGAGCTCCTCGGCGACGACCTCGGGCCGAATGAACTCTCCGGCGCGCAGCTGGCCCGACACGATCAGCTCGCGCACGTGTGCGGCGGCCACGTCGCTCAGGCGGAGAATCCGACGCGGGTCGGGTTTCACGGCGGCCGGATTCACCAATTGAATATAGACAATATTCGCGATCGCTCACGTGACCGTCGGCGAATGAGTCCGACGACGGCCAGGGCCCCGACCAAATGATGGCCCGGCGGTCCAGGCGCGGTGGCCAGTCGGTCGACTGCCCTCTGGCTTTGTACGTACATTAACTCCTTACACCCTTTGCTATGGGCCGCGACGTGTATCGGAGGTGGCATAAGCACAGCTAACGGTTGGCGGCACAGCCGAGGGTTGCGCGGCTTATTGACATTGCGCACCATTAGTGCGTACATATCGCCATGAGCCTGTCACGGCCGAATGCGGCGGGTTCGGCGCCCCACTCGGGGGTCGACGCGAGGGATGAACTGGTGAAACGCGCGGGTCCGGAGTCCGACTCGGCGCTCGGCCCTGCGTATCGGCGCATCGCAGATGATCTGCGAGAGACCGTGCTGCGCTCCGAGGATGGCAGTGTTCGCCTGCCCACCGAGGCCGAGCTGGCCGAGCGGCACGGGGTGAGCCGGCAGACGGTGCGACGGGCTTATCAGGAGCTGGTTGCTGACGGATTGGTCAATCGCATTCCCGGCCGGGGAACATTCGCGGCCCACGGTGGCTCGCAGTATCTGCGCCGGTTCGGCACGGTCGAGGATCTGATGAGTTTGTCCGTCGACACCGAGATGGAGGTCCTCTCGGCCCCGACCCGGCGGGTGGAGATCGAGGCCGCGGGACGCCTTGGCCTGTCCTCGGACGCGACGGTGGCGATCTCTTTCCGCCGGCTGCACTTGGATGTGCCGTTCTGCCTGACCGATGTGTACCTGCCCCCGGATGTCGGTGGTCTCATCGCCGGTACCGCCGAGCTGCAGCAGGGCGCCCGCAGTTCGCGGACCATCATCGGGCTGCTCGATCCGGTGTTGGACCAGCCGATCAGTGGTGCGGATCAGACCATCACGGTCGCGGTTGCTGATGCCCGGGTTGCCGCGGCGACCGAGTGCGAGATCGGCGAGCCCATGCTGCGCATCGACAGGATCTACCGGACCGTCAGCGGGGATGCCGTGGAACTCGCTGTGACCCGTTTCGTCACCTCCCGGTACAGCTACCGCTCCAGCCTGCGCCGCGCCCGCGCCTGAACGTCGCGCTCCGTCGTCACGGCCGAAGGTACGGCCGGATCAGACGTCTCACTATGTGAACAGGCTGTGGAATATCTTCCCTGGTCACGACCGAATCGACGGCGTTCGGGCAATCAGGGGTATTGACTCAGAAATGTACGGCCATATGCTGTGAGCGACCTAGATCACTCACGATCGGATGAGCCATGTCACGTCACATCAGCAGCACACTCATGATCAGCGCGGCCGTGTGCGCCCTGGTGCTCTCGGGGTGCGCGTCGGATACGGGCGGAGGCGATATGTCCGGAAAGCAGATCCGTTGGATCGTTTCGAGCTCTGCGGGCGGCGGCTTCGACACCACGACCCGCCAGATCGAGCCATATTTCACCAAGGAACTCGGCGGCAGCGCGGTCGTGGAGAACCACGAAGGCGGCGGGTACGCGATCGGCGCTCAGACCGCCCTGACCTCGGGAGCCGACTGCACCACGATCGTCACCCACGGCGTGCCGCATCTCGCGTTCTCCTACCTCACCCAGAAGGTCGACTATGACCTCTCGGACTTCGCGCCGATCGGCGGAATCAGCATCGAACCCGGCGTTCTGCGCGTGATGAAGGATGCGCCCTGGCAGACGATCCAGGACTTCGTGGCGGATGCGCGCAAGCGGCCCGGTCAGATCAAGGTCAGCGTGAGCGACCTGCAGAGCAACAACTACATCGCGCTGCTGCAGATGGAGCAGCAACTGGGCATCGATCTGAACATCATCGGCTACGACGGCGGTGGCCCCTCCCGGACGGCGCTGGTCACCCATGAGGTCGACGCCACCCATGCGGGCGTGTTCAACAGCCTGTCGATCGCCGACGAAACCCGGGTGCTGGCGGTGACCCAGCCGGAGAACAAGTGGCCGGAAGTCACCGACAACGCCCCGCCGATCAATGAAGCACTTGGTGTGAATCTTCCCCCCAACGCGTCCAACTACGTGCTGCTGGCATCCGCTGAATGCCGCGACAAGAACCCGGAGCGGTATAAGCAGCTTGTCGACGCCTTGGCGGCATCGGTGAAGAACGAGGAGTACCTCGCCTCGCTCGACAAGCTCGGCGAGAAGTCCAAGGTCGCCTATCTGACCCCCGATCAGCTCACCGCACTGGCCCAGGAGAGCCAGACCGAGATGGAGCAGCTGTTGAAAGCGAACCCCAATGCCTTCGCAGGCTGATCCCGTGCAGGTGACCGACGTGCCGCCCGAGCCGGTGCTGCGGGGGCGGCTGCTGATCGCGGTGCCCGGCACGCTCGGTGTGATCTTCGCGCTGATCGCGTGGTTTTATTCGTTCGACCTGAATCCCGACGACACCGGTTACCCTCGGGTGCTCGCGACCGTGTTGCTGGTGCTCGGTGTCTGGAACATCGTCGCCGACCTGCGGGCCAGAGCCGTTGAGGGTGTGGTGGACGAGGAGTATGGCGCACTGGCCACCGGCCGGGTCATCAGCTTCGCACTCCTTGTCGCAGTGAGCATTTGGTTGGTCACACCCATCGGCTTCTATCCGGCTGCCGCGATCGTCGTGATCGGCGGCCTGGCGATCATGGGGGTACGGAGACCGTTGCTGCTGATCGGCTACCCGGTCGTGCTGCTGGCCCTCGGCTATGTGCTGTTCTCAGTGCTGCTGAAAGTGCCTCTGCCACTTGCGAGGGGGTTCTGATGTTGGGTGACATCACCGGAGGTTTGCACCTGCTGATGCAGCCCGGCCCGCTGATGTGGTTGGTATTCGGGGTGATCATCGGCTTTCTGGTCGGTGTCCTCCCCGGCCTGAGCACGTCGAACACCGCGGCGCTGCTATTGCCTTTCGCGATAACGCTTCCGCTGGAAAACTCGCTGGTGCTCATCGTCAGCATCTATGCGGGCGCCGCGTTCGGCGGTGCGGTACCTGCCATCTTGTTCAACGTGCCGGGGGAGACCGGTTCGGCCGTGACAGCCCTCGACGGCTACCCGATGGCGAAGAAGGGCCAGGCCGGACTCGCGATCGGCATCGCCCGTATGGCGTCGGTGCTCGGTGGGGTAATCAGCGGCGTCGTCGTTTTGGTGCTGCTGCAGCCATTGGGTGCGCTGTCGCTGAAGTTCGGCGCGCGCGAGATGTTCGTCATCATTCTGCTCGGCCTGATCGTCGCCTCGACACTGATGGGTGGGTCGGCGCGTAAAGGCCTGATGGTGGGCGTACTGGGGCTGCTCTTGGCCGTCGTCGGTGTCAGCCCCGGCACGGCGGCGAATCGGTTCACGTTCGACAATTTGTCGCTCTACGACGGCATTCCGTTTCTGTCCGCGCTGATCGGGACGTTCGCGATCAGCGAGATGCTCATGCTGCTGGGGTCCAACGTGATTCGGAACCGACAGGATGATCAGTCCGTCACCACCGGTGGTCTGCGCAAGGAGACCCGCGACGCCATCGCCGGCGTGAAAGCCACCCTCGCCGAACCCGGCGCCGTCTTCCGGTCCAGTGGCATCGGCATCCTCCTCGGCGTCATTCCAGGGATCGGGACGTCGGTGGCGAACTTCCTCAGCTATGCCGCGGAAAAGAAGCAGTCGAAGAACCCGGATGAATTCGGCAAGGGCAGCCACAAGGGCATCATCGCCTCGGAAGCGTGCGACAACGCTGTCGCCAGCGCGAGCCTCATTCCGACCTTCACGCTCGGGATTCCCGGAAGCGCCACCATGGCCGTGGTGCTGACCGCCTTCTATCTGCAGGGGATTCAGCCCGGACCCCGGGTGCTGCAGACCAACAACGCCGAGGTCTACGCGGTTGTACTGGCCCTGATCGTCGCGAGTGTGCTCATTCTGCCGCTGGGTGTGCTGCTGGCGGGGCCGCTGGCGTCGGTTACCCGGTTGCCGATGTCGTTGCTGGTGCCGACCGTGATGTTCCTGTCCATGGTCGGTGTGTTCGCAATCCGCAATTCGATCTTCGACGTCGGGCTGGCGCTGTTCTTCGGTGTGATCGGATTGTTGTTGCGTGTCAACGGATATCCCGTGATTCCATTGGTTCTTGGCTTGATTCTGGGTCCGTTGGCCGAAGAGTATCTGCTGCGCAGTCTGGAGCTCGCCGACGGCCCCGGTTACTTCGTCGGGTCGGTCGTCGTCAACATTCTGTGGGCGATCCTGGCGGCGACGCTGATCGGGATGGTCGTGATGAAATTCGTTCGCCGGCGGCGTGAGCGCGTTACGGGCGAACCGGTGGGACCAGGGGTCGCATGAAATCCGCAATTGTGACAGGCGCGAGCCGCAACATCGGTATGGCGATCGCCAGGCAGCTGCTCCACGACGGTTGGCGGGTGTGCCTGACCGGTCGCGACAAGGATGCGCTCGCAGGCGCGGCATCGGCCCTCGGTGCCGACGGCGAGGTGCGTTGGGTGGCAGGCGATGTCGGCGTCGAGGACGACGTCCGGCGGCTCGTCGCCGAAGTCGAGGGCGCGTGGGATACCGTCGATGCGGTTGTCAACAACGCCGGTATCCGTGCGCACGGTCCGATCGAGTCGCTGGCACTGCATGATTGGGATGCGGTGTTGGCCACGGTGCTCACCGGTGCCTTCCTCACAACGCGGGCGACGCTCCCGCAGATGCGGGAGCGCGGATGGGGCCGCATCGTGAACATCGTCGGGATGTCGGGTCAGAGCGGGGCCGCCGGTCGCGCTCCGGTGGTAGCCGCGAAGTCCGGCCTCATCGGACTGACGAAGGCCTGCGCCCACGAAGCCGACGGTTCCGGTGTGACGGTCAACGCGGTTTCGCCAGGGCTGATCGACACCGAACGCCGTCCCGGCCTTGGGGATTCGACCGTTGCGCAACAGCACTACGCCACCCTCGGCCACCAGGGCAACCCCGTCGGCCGCATCGGCACCGTTGAAGATGTTGCGGGTGTGGTGTCCTTCGTGTGCAGCGACGCCGCGGGATATGTGACAGGCCAAGTCATCGCAGTAAACGGGGGCGCCTACATGTGACCGCCCCGGTCTCACCTGTGCCGGCTACCCGACTTCAACTCGAAAGGACCATGATGGCTGCCGAGATCAGCCCCCAAACCCGTACGCTCGCCCGGTATGTGAGTGGCGCCCTTGATGCGCCGTTGCCATCCGCCGTGGTGCACAAGACCAAGCACCACGTCATCGATACCGTCGCCGCGATGGTGTCGGGCTCGCAGCTCCTGCCCGGGCGCCGTGGGCTGCAGTACGTAGCGCAATCGTCTGACGCGCCAAGCGTTCTCATCGGCGGGCGACGCGCGTCGCCCGTTGACGCCGCGTTGGCGAACGGGATGTCCGCGCATGCCGACGAGACCGACGACTCCCATGCCCGCTCCATCAGCCACCCCGGCTGTGCCGTCGTGCCCGCCGCCCTGGCGGTCGCAGACATTCGGCGCAGCACCGGCGCCCAGCTGTTGCGCGCCGTGGCAGCCGGTTACGACGTCGGAACCCGCGTGGTGCTGAGCCTCGGCCCGCCGGTGCTGAATACCGAGTCCAGTGGTCGCAGCACCCATGCCTACTGCGGCCTGTTCGGGGCGGCTGCCGCGGCGGCGGTGCTGTACGGCCTCGATGAGCAGGGAGTGCGGCACACACTGTCGTATGCGGCACAGAGTGCTGCCGGCGTCACCAGCTGGGTGCGCGATCCCAATCACGTCGAGAAGGCGTTTGTGTTCGCGGGTATGCCCGCATCCAACGGCGTTCGGGCGGCGGCAATGGTCGCGTCGGGCTGTGACGGTGTCGACGACGTGTTCAGCGGTGTACCGAACTTCCTGGACGCCCTGTCGACTCAGGTGCGACGCGACGAGCTGGCCGCCGGTATCGGCGAGCGTTACGAGATCCTGCAGACCAACATCAAGAAGTTTGCGGTCGGGTCGCCCGCTCAAGCTGCCGTCCAGGCCATGCTCGAACTCGTCGAGGAGGAACCGATCGACCCGGCAGAGGTTGCGCAGATCCGCATCGTGCTGCCGCATGATCTGGCCCGGGTGGTCGACGACCGGTCGATGCCGGACATCAACTGTCAGTATCTGGTCGCAGGCACGCTGATCGATCGCGGGTTCACCTTTGCGATGGCGCACGACGACGACCGGATGGATGATCCGACAATCCGAGCGCTGCGCGATCGCACCGAACTCGTCCCCGACCCGGAGCGTGCGGGCGTGCGGACAGCCGACGTCACCGTGACGTTGGGTAACGGAACCACGCGGCAGCGCTTCGTCGGTGCGGTGCGCGGCACCGTTGATGACCCGATGAGCGACGACGAGGTGACGGCCAAGGCCATCGACCTGCTGGAGCCGGTGCTCGGGAGCGGCGCTGCGGACGAGCTGGTGGCCCGGATGTGGACGCTCGAGCACTGCGAGGACGTCACCGAGCTCACCGCACTGCTCGGCGCCCCGGTCGCCGAGGTGGTCCGATGACCACCGGGGAACTCCGCACGGAAGTACAACCCGCCGCTCTTTCGCTGGCCCAATGGGCAGCCGAAATCGACCCGACAGCAGCCGATCTCGCGCTTGCTCGGGTTGCGTTGGTCGACACCGTCGCCGTTGCGGTGGCTGCCGCAGATCACCCGTTGACGGAGGTGGTCGCCCGGTTGCCGCGGGCCGCGCGCTGGGCCGCGCAGGCACACGTGCTCGACTACGACGACCTGCATCTGCCGTCCACCACCCACATCAGCACGGTCTGCGTGCCCGCAGCCGCAGCGGCGGGCGGTGATGCGCGCGCTTACCTGGCCGGTGCGGGTGTGATGGCCCGGCTGGGCGCGGCGCTGGGTTGGGACCACTACTCACGCGGATGGCATGCGACGTCGACAACGGCGCCGGTGGCCGCGGCCACGGTGGCGGCTACCGCGATGGGCCTGGACGCCCGGCACACGGCGATGGCGATGGCGCTGTCGGTGTCCAGCGCCGGCGGCGTGCAACGCGCATTCGGAAGTGATGCGAAAGCCATCCAGGTCGGGCTCGCGGTCGACGCCGGCCTGCGGGCGGCACAGCTCGTCGCGGACGGGGCGACGGTAGATCTGCGCGTGCTGGACGCGTGGTTGTCGTTGGTCTCCGACCCGCCGTTCGACTTCGCCCTGGACGACAGCACGGCCATCCCCGGCGGCCTGGCGGTGAAGGTGTACCCGTGCTGCTACGCGCTGCAGCGGCCGATCGCGTGCGCGGCCGAGATCACCGGCGACGTGCCGCCCGGTGACATCGAGCGGATCGTGGTGCGGACCACGGAGTCGGCCGTGAAACCACTTGTGCATCAGCGGCCCTCGTCGGGTCTGGAGGCAAAGTTCAGTCTCGAACACGCGTTGGCCGTCGCGGTGATCGACCGGGTTCCCGGGTTCGCCAGCTTCTCCGATGAGTCCGTGCATCGACCCGAGGTTGCCCGCCTGACCCGGAGCGTCGAGGTCCATCTCACTCCGGGTGGCGCCGGGCTGCTTGACGACGTGGTGCATGTCGAGGTGGTGTTGAGGAACGGAGCGGTCCGCGTCGGCGAACTCGACATCCCGCCGGGTGGGCCCGGGCGGCCCGTCTCCGATGAGCAGCTGGCGGCCAAGGTGCGCGACTGCGTCGGCGAACGAAGCGATGAGGTGTTGTCCGTCGATTGGGGCGACGTCGCCGCTCTGATGGAAGGAACGGCGGCGCGCCGACGGCCGTCATGATCGACCTGAGCCGGTTGGCCGGTGACGCGATGCGGGCCGCAGAACGGCTCGATGAGCGGGTGAGCGCCGAAGCCGTCCGGTCGTTGTTGAACGTGCTGGGCACCGCGATCGGTGCGGCACGTGCCCGGGAAACCGATCGGCTCGTTGCGGGACTGCGGCGGACCGGTGCCGTCGGCGATGTCGCCGTGCCCGGCCGCGCGGACACCTTCGACCCACTATCGGCCGCATTGGTGACCGGCTTCGCCGCGCACCTCGATGACTTCGACGACACCCACCTCGCCACGGTCGTGCACCCGGGCGCATCGGTGTTGGGGGCCGCCGTCGCGACGACGGCGCTGCGGGACTGCACCGGTGCGGAGTTGTTGCGCGCCTTCGCCGCTGGAATCGAACTGCAGCTGCGGGTGGCGGTGGCGATGTCGCCCGCTCACTATGACGCCGGGTGGCACATCACCGGCACGGTGGGTCCGCTCGGGTCGGCGATGACGGCATCGATGCTCCTCGGCCTCGACGCTGAGGCCGCAGGGCGCGCCCTCGGCGTGGCGACCAGTCTGACGCTCGGTCACCGAGAGAGCTTCGGCACCATGACCAAGCCCTTCCATCCCGGAAAGGCAGCCGCCAACGGCGTGCTTGCGGCGACTGTGGCCCGGCGTGGCCTCACCGCGTCGCCGGCCGCTCTCGACGGGCCGCGGGGCTACTTCGCGGTTCTGACAACAGAACTCGACCTTGACCCGCTCGTGCAGAACTGGGGTGAGGATTGGGAGCTGCTGTCCAACACCTACAAACCGTATCCGTGTGGCATCGTCAGTCATCCCGCGATCGAGGCCGCCGAGGCCTTGCATCCGAGGTTGGGCGCGCGCGATATCGAGCATGTGGAGGTCACCTGCCACCCGCTGGTCGTGGAGCTCACCGGCCGCCCCGACCCCGCCGACGCACTTGCCGCACGGTTCAGCACCATCCATGGGGTAGCGTGCGGCGTCCTCGACGGACGGGTCGATCTGAGCTCGTATGAAGACGAATACGTCCGGTCGGCGCCGGTGACCGCCATGCGGTCGCGGGTGGCACTCGTGCCCGATTCGACGGTGGCCCGGGACTCCGCCCGTGTCGAGGTCCGCCTCCGCGATGGGGGCACCGTCGTCGAGGAAGTTGGCCATGCCAGGGGCAGCCTTGCGGCCCCGCTGTCAGATGATCTCCTCGATGAGAAGGCGCTCGGGCTCATCAAGCGTTCGCTGCCCGGCCGCGAGAAAGAGGTGGTGCAGGCGGCTCGGACGGTAACGGCTGCGCCCAGTGCCCGGGACTGGTTCGCCGAGCTCGCGGCAGGAAGAGACCGATGAACGCCGATATCACCCCCCGGATCAGTTCCTTTGTGTCTCAGCTGAATTGGACTGCGATACCTCAGTCGGCGCGGCTGGCGGCCCGACGGACCGCGGCGAACATCGTGGGGCTGTCGGTGGGCGCGGCGGACGCAGCCGCAGCTGACGCGGTGGTCGCCGCCGCGGATGATCTCGGTCTCTCCGGCGACGCCCGGATCCTCGGGCGCGCGGAGCGGCTGCCGCCCTCTTGGGCGGCGCTGTTGAACGGTTTGACGGCACACGTGGAGGACTTCGACGACACCTACTTGTCGTGCATCCTGCATCCCGGCGCCCCGATCGTGCCGGCCGCGCTGGCGGCGGCTGAGCTGGCCGGCGCCGACGGAGCGAACGTGATGGCCGCGGTGGTGGCCGGAGTCGAGGTGGCCAGCCGATTGGGTGACTGCTTATGGCCATCGCACTTCGACCGCGGTTGGCACGTGACCGGCACCGTCGGCACGGTCGGCGCGGCGTGCGCGGCGGCACGGGTTCTGGGTCTGGATGCCGAGCGCACTGCCAGTGCCGTCGCGGTGGCCGCGACCCAAGCAGCCGGCCACACTGCGCAGTTGGGGTCGATGACAAAGAGTTTTCAGGTCGGCCGGGCGGCTGCCAATGGCCTCGAGGGCGCTCTTCTTGCCGAGGCTGGATTCACCGGCGCTGCCGAGCCGCTCGCCGGCCGGCGCGGGATGGCCGCGCTCATGTCGGACGGGGCCGACTGGGCGCCGATGAGCGATCTGGGATCGCGCTGGTTGATCGAACTCAACGCGTTGAAGCCCTACAGCTGCGGGATCGTGAGTCATCCGGTCATCGACGCCGGTCGTGAACTGCGAAACGAGATAACGGATCCGGGCCAGGTCGCTTCCGTTGTCCTCGAGGTGCACCCGCGAGTGCTCGACGTCATGGGAGTCACCGAACCGGCGACCGGACTGCAAAGCAAATTTTCCGTCTATCACTGCTTTGCGGTCGGGGTCGTGCGTGGTGCAGGCGGCCCGCCAGAATTCAGCGATGAGAGTGCTGTCGATGAAACTGTGCAGGCGCTGCGCCGGAAGGTTCGTGTCGAACTCGACCCGTCGCTTCGCGCTGATTCCTGTCGGATGACGTCGACCTTGGACAACGGTGCCCGGATCGCCCGAACTGTCGAGCACGCCACTGGCAGCGTGAGCGCACCGATGACCTCGGCGCAGCTCGAAGACAAGGTGATCCGGCTTGCTGATCGTCTCGATGATCCGGTCGAGCTCTGGAACATGGCCTGGAACCTCGACCAGGTCCGGAATGTATCCGAACTGTTCACCGCCGCGACGCCGAACGGGCCGTCGTCAGCCGCCAGGTGGTAACGGCTGCATGCGTCTGGCTCCGGGGCACGGGACGCGCCGATGATCGTCACCCGCTACGTTGGCAGTCGTGAGCGTCACTCCGGGTGACCTGACCGGTACCGAGCGAGCTGTCCTTCTCGTCCTGATGGCCCAGTCGAAGCCAGTGCCCAATCCCGACCTGGTCGCGCTCGGGCCGAAGCTGGACAAGGCGGGACGCGACAAGCTCAACGAGCTGGGGCTCATCGAATCGGACCGCAGTAGCGGCCGGTTCGTGCACGAGCTCACCGACCGGGGCTGGCACCTGTGCCGCGAGATGCTCTCCGCCGGAGCACCGCCCAAGTCGACCGGCCCGGCGAAAACCCTCTACACGATGTTGGCCGCTCTCGACCGCTACCTCACCCACGCCGACCTCAGCCTCGCCGACGTGTTCGGATCCCGGAACGACGTGCAGACCGCAACCGTCGAGGACCGCATCCGCGGCACGTATGCCACGCTCACGCCCCGGCCTGGCGGCTGGGTCGGCCTCGCCCACCTACGTGCCGAACTGGCCGACGCGCCGCGCGCAGAGATCGACGCGGCCCTGCACACGCTCTATCGGACGCCCGGGGTGAGCCTGATCCGTGAAGAGAATCAAAAAGCGCTGACCACCGTGGACCGCGACGCCGCTGTGACGATCGGCGGGCAAGACAAGCACCTCATCGCGATCGAGGCCTGATGCACGAAGCACAGCGGGAAGCGCTCGCATCGCTGCGCCTGACCTGGGCGCCGACAGCCGACGATCTGTGGCGGCCCCAGGCGGAGACCCACGTCAAGGGGCTCAACGAATACGCCGCCGACGACGTCATGGAGGCCTTCGGCGACGCCGCCCGTGACCCCGTGTCCACACCGCTCGGCATCGTCGTGCAAGGACCCGCCGGGTCGGGCAAGACGCACCTCCTCGGGCAGATCCGCGAACGCGTGCAATCGTCCGGCGGATACTTCTTCGTCGTCGAGCTGCTCGACGCCGCCAGCTTCTGGCAGTCGGTGCGCAGCGGCATCCTGGAAAGCCTGGGCCGTCCCGGCGCCGAGCGCGAAACGCAGCTCAAGGATCTGCTGTGGGACCTGTCGTCGATCGCGCACGTCTCCCGCGCCGACCGCCGGGCCATCGTCGGTGACGACGATCTGGAGCCCGAGACCCTGGACCGCTTCGTCAATGCCATGGCCAAGGCTCGCCCCGACCCCGTCCGCCAGTGCCACCAAACGCTGCGCGCCCTCGTCCTGCTCGGCGCCGCCGACCTGTCCGCCCACGACGCCGGCGAGGCCTACCTCCAGTCCAGCGAGGAATTCGGCAGCGACGACCGCGATCGCTGGCGGCTTCGCGCATCGCCCGCCTCCGCGCAGGAATGCGTTCGCGAACTCTCCCGGCTGTTCGCTCTCGCCGGTCCCGCGGTGCTCGCCCTGGACCAGATCGACACCTTGCTGGCGCAGTCACTGGCAAGCACGAGCGACGCAACGACCGACACCGGCGACACCGTCCTCGATCAGGTGGCGCACGGATTGATGGCCGTCCGCCAGACCATGCGCCGCACCGTTGCGGTGGTCGCCTGCCTACCCAGCGTGTGGGCGCATGTCCGCGACCGGGCGACGGCGTCTGTGGCCGACCGATTCCGCGTCACTGCGACGCTGCGGCCCCTCCCGTCGGCCGACATCGGGCGCGCCCTTCTCGAGCGGCGTTTCGTCGCGAGCTACGGCGCCAACGGATTTCATCCGCCGTATCCCAGCTGGCCGATTCTGCCCGCCGCATTCGCGGACGCGCCCGACTTGACGCCCCGGCAGCTGTTGATCCGCGCCGACGCCCATGTCCGGGAGTGCCTCAAGCACGACGCGATCATCGAACTCGAGCACCTCGATGCCGACGCACAGCCCATCTGGGACACACCGTCGCACAACGATGTTGCCGTCGACGCCTTGACAGGGGTTGACCGGCGCTTTGCGGAGTACCGCCGCCGGGCGGTGCCCGCCGCCGCGCTCGACCCCGAGGGCGAGGACATCGCAATGCCCGAACTGCTCAGCGCGGCGCTCACGGCGTGGATCGCCGAACGCGATACCGACCAGTCCTACACCTGCGACCCGCCGCCCGGCCGTCACGTCACGCTGCATGCGCGGATGCGCCAGAGCCTTGACGCCACTACGGACGACGAACGGCACTGGGCGTTCCGCGGCCTCGCCGCCACCAATGCCGTCGCTGTCCAGAACCGCATCAAGAAGTCCTGGAGCGCAACGGGACTCGGCATGGGCTCCGATCGGCGTCAGCTGTTCATGTTGCGCAACTCGCCGTGGCCCCCCGGCCCGAAGACCGCTCAACTGGTCGACGACTTCCAGCGCGCCGGCGGCCGCACCGTGGCCGTCTCCGACAACGACCTCCGCACCATGACGGCGCTGCGGGACCTGATCGGGGAGGACCCCGCCGAGCTGTCAAGCTGGCTGCGCGCCCGACGGCCGGCGCACGGGTTGGGTATCCTGCGGGAGGCGCTCGGCGACGACGGCGACGCGCCACCGCCTCCGGAGCCGAGCCTCGAACCCCACGCCGAGCCCGAGATCGACATCACCGAACTCGATGTCGCCGAAGATATTCCGGATACGGTGTTGCCACTCGGAACCGACCTGACCACTGGCTCCACGGTCACCGTCGACCTCGCCGCGCTACGCAAGCACGTCGCCGTCTTCGCCGGCACCGGATCGGGTAAGACCGTCTTGATCCGGCGTCTGGTGGAGGAGTGCGCCCTGCGCGGCGTGTCGTCGATCGTCCTTGACCCCAACAACGACCTGTCCCGCCTGGGCAGCGGTTGGCCGGAACGGCCCAACGGGTGGCGGCGATCCGACGACGCTCGCGCCGCGGACTACCTCGACAACACCGAGGTGGTCATCTGGACGCCGCGGAAAGCCTCGGGACGTCCGCTCGCGTTCCAGCCGCTGCCCGACTTCCCCAGCGTGGTCGACGACGAGGATGAGTTCCACGAAGCCGTCGAATCCGCCGCCGCGGCTCTGGAACCACGCGCGCTGATCTCGGGTAAAACCGCCAAAGCGAACCGGGCGCGGGCGGTGTTGCGAGAAGCGTTGCAGCACTACGGGCGCGAGCCCGCGCCGACGCTCCCTGGCTTCGTCGACATGCTCGGCGACCTGCCCGACGACATCAGTGACCTGGCCGGCGCGGACAGGATCGCCGCCGACATTGCGCAGGATCTCCGCGCTGCCATGGTCAACGACCCGTTGTTCGGCGGGCGCGGGACGGCGCTCGATCCCGGCGTGCTGCTCACCCCGGCGGAGGGATACCGGGCCCGCGTCTCGGTCATCAGCATGATCGGGCTGTCGTCCGACGAGCAGCGCCAGAGCTTCGTCAACCAGTTGCAGATGGCGCTGTTCGCTTGGATCAAACGCAATCCGGCCGGCAAACGGCCGCTGCGCGGCCTGCTGGTGATGGACGAAGCCCAAACGATCGCCCCGGCAAAGGGATTCACCGCCTGCACCCGCAGCACGCTGGCCCTGTCGTCGCAGGCCCGTAAGTACGGGCTGGGCTTGGTGTTCGCCACCCAGGCCCCGAAGGGGCTGCACAACCAGATCCCCGGCAACGCGGTCACCCAGTTCTACGGTCTGCTCAGCGCGCCCGTCCAGATCGAGTCCGCGCAGGAGATGGCCCGCGCCAAAGGCGGTTTGATGCCCGACATCAGCCGACTGCGGTCCGGCAACTTCTACGTCGCGACCGAGGGCGAAGCGTTCAACCGCATCGTCGCGCCATGGTGCCTGTCCTACCACCCGGCCAGTCCGCCGTCGGCCGAAGAGGTGCTTGCCCTGGCCCGGGCGCCCGGGCGTCCGATCAGAAGTTAGGTCCGTCGCCGGCTATTCGTCGAGCATCGCCACACCGTCGCGCCACGCCTTGACGATGTCCTCGACACGCGTATGCACTTGTGCGCGAGCCGATTCGCGGTCGACACCCGACATGAGCAGGTCGTCGTAGTCGGTGTCGACATGGCGCACGGAGGCGACGACGGCCAGGCGGACGGCGTCGGCGTCCAATGCCCGGCCCGCGGCGCTTCGTCCGACGCGACCACTGCCGCGCGCCGCGGCGTGAAGTGCGATCGCCTCGGCGCGGTCGACCGGACAACCAGGGAACTGTTCACGGATAGCGGCGGCGAACTCGCCGCGGAACCGCACGTCGTCATCGGCCCGGCGGCTCTGGTCGCGTGTTCTGCGGCGGGCGCGCAGATCGGCGTCGGAGAGGCACTCTTGTGCGGCCTGTTCGATCGCGGCCGCCTCGGCCAGGATGCCCTGGCGCTCATAGCGTTTGCGTCGTGCGCTCCAACGCACCACGACCGCGGACAGTCGGCTGGCTTTCCTGGCGCGGCGGGTAAGCGCAGCGTCGCCGGAGGGTAGAAACTCGAGGTGGCCGAGGTCGGCGCAGTCCAGACACAGGGCACCGGCCTTGCCTGTGAGCAGGAAGTCGCCGCTGTCGCCACACGATGCGCACGTCCACGCGTTGTGGGGAGAGACGACGGTGATGTCCCGGGGACGACGTGGGCCCTCGACAACAGGGTCAGCAATGTCGGTCGACGCCCACTGGGTGCGGTAGGCGCGTTCGGCGTCAGAGTCGCCGTCGGCGGTGAATTCCAGATCGTGGTAGTCGGCTTCTGACGGCGTGAGGCCACGATCTTCGGCCCAGCGCTGCAACGCTGCGAAAGCTGCGGTGACCCTCTCGTAGCCGACCCCTACGCACCGATCGAGTGAAGGAACACGGCCGTGCTCCCACCTGTCGACGTTCGGCTGAGCGAGCCAGCCGATACCGACGAGCACATCGACGGGGCGGACGAATCGCCGTTCAGCGAGCAATGCCTCGGCGATCCGTTCCACTCGTGTTTCAAGGCTTGCCATAGCGAGGTCGACGCTACTTCTGCCGTGCGACACGCGACAGTCAGCTAGTCAAAATCCCAGTTGATCGTGAAGCCCTCGTGCAGGACCAGAGCGGTCAGGACGTCGATCCGCTCGCCGACGGGCCAAGACTCGACATCGAACCCGTCGACGCCGAAGAATGCCGAGTTCAGCGACGACTCGGGGGTCGTGCGTGACCGATAGAGGATGGCATCGATATCGGTCCACCAGCTTCTGGCCGCGTCGACGAGTCGATGGCAGGTGGCCCAGACATCCGGGTGTTGCCCGGTGCTGATCTGGTCGTCCACTTGCAGCACGTCGAGGTTCTTCTCGGTGCGGAGATCGAGCACCCGCAGGTTGCGGGTCGACACGAGGCGGACAAGGTGGTGCGTTCGGTGGTCGGCGGGGATGACGAGTCCGGTCGATCGGTATCGCTCCCGGAAGGCGCCGACGAGTGTGGCGCCGGCGTAGCGGGTACGGAAGGCGCCCGATGCCGAATCGAAGCGGTAGCGCGGTTCGGGAAAGCCGGTCCAGTCCCAGTCGGCGGGTGGGGTCGCGTCCACTCGCCAGATCTCGCTGCCGGCCGGAATCGATCGGCGGCGTAGGCCGACTGGCCTGTCATGGGGGAACGGGACGCGGTAGCCGGCGGAAAGCTCAAGCACCGATGGAGGTCAGCATCTGCCACGCGATCGCGGTGGTCTTGGGTTTGCGCAGCGCCGCCGCGATCGAGGTGTTACCGAGTTCCTCATGTTTGAGGCGCATGATCCGGTCGGCCGCCAGGGGATCGGAGGTGAACCGGGTTAGCAGCTCGAGTATCCGCGGCAGGTCCGGGCGCATCCGGTCACCGTCGAATTGCCAGGCGGGAAACCAGGTTTGATTGCCGACCGCATTGCCGATCAGCTTGCCGCGGCTCCGAAGCCGGTGCACCGCCTGAGGCGTTCGCAACTTCAAGATCTGCTGTACTTGCGGCGTCCGTATGGAGCCGTCGACGAAGTCCTCGACGAGTGCGGTGCGGCGCTGATCGCTCAGTTGGCGCGCTGCGATTCGCTCCAGGGTTCCCTGCGGAGACGTCGGGGCGGTGAGCAACGCATCGAGGACTTGGGCGAATCGCGAGTCCTTTTGCGCCCGAACCGCCACCTGGCGGGCGAGCGGGGCAATGGCGGCGGTCATGCTTCGAGCTTACGCTCGGCTGGACAATTGAAACAATCGAAACAAGATGACGGGGCATGATCGGCGGCAGCACACGCCGCCGGCGCCTGCCTGGGGCTCGCTACGGCTTTGTCCAACGCGACGCGACATACTCACCGAATACGGTGCACAACAGTCTCCTCAGACGCATGCGCCTGGGGATGTCGCCACCTGGCCCTACTCATCCTGAGTGCTGGCGTCATCCGACGGCGGATGGCGACGGCGGTGCCGAGCCGCCTTGCGGCTCACGGGTTGTCATCAGTCGGACGATCTCCTCGCGGTCGGCCGCCGACGGAAGGCCCATTCCCGGCTGGTACCCGTAGACGTCATGCAAGGGCGTCGAGGCGGTCCGGCCGTCGAGGATCTCCACCGACTCGCTACTAATCAGCCCCGGATGCTCCACCCCGCACGCTTCCGCCACCTTTACCAGGTCGCGGCGCAGCGTCTTGATGTAGTTCGCCACTCGCACGGCCTTGACCTCCGGCACCAGGCCGCGGGCCAACCACGCGTTCTGGGTTGCGACGCCGGTTGGGCATGTGTCGGTGTGGCACTTCTGCGCCTGAATGCAGCCGATCGCCAGCATGGCCTCCCGCGCGACGTTCACCATGTCGCAGCCGAGGGCGAAGGCGACCACCGCGTTGTCGGGCAAGCCGAGCTTGCCACCGCCGATGAAAGCGATTTGCTCATGCAGCCCTCGTTCGGCGAAGATCCGGTACACCTGAGCGAAGCCGAGTTGGAAAGGCAGCGACACGGTGTCGGTGAAAATTAACGGCGCCGCGCCCGTGCCCCCCTCGCCGCCGTCGATGGTGACGAAGTCGACGCCACGTCCCGTCTCCCGCATGAGATCGGTTAGCTCGTACCAGAATTCGAGATCACCGACCGCGGACTTGATTCCAACGGGCAGGCCCGTCTCGGCAGCGAGCAGTTCCACCCAGTCCAGCAGGCTGTCGGTGTCGGTGAACTCCGCATGCCGCGACGGGCTGATGCAGTCGCGCCCCTCCGGCACGCCGCGAGTCGGCGGCGATCTCGGCAGACACCTTCGGCGCCGGGCAATAGGCCGCCGAGGCTCGGCTTGGCGCCCTGACTCAGCTTGATCTCCAGAGCCCGTACCGGCGCGCCGGCCACCACGTCCTTGAGTTTGTCGAGATCGAAGCGGCCCTCGGCGTCGCGACAGCCGAAGTAGGCGGTACCGATCTGGAAAATGAGCTCGCCGCCGTGCCGGTGATAACGGCGAAATGCCGCCCTCACCGGTGTTGTGCAGACAGTCAGCCAGCGCCGCGCCCCGGTTGAGCGCCTCGACCGCGTTGCCCGACAGCGACCCGAAGCTCATGGCGGAGATATTGACAACGGATTTCGGCCGGAATGCCTTGCGCCGGTCGCGTGCGGCACCGATCACCTTGGCGCACGGAAGCTCGACCTCGTGCGAAGCCTTCGGCGCCGACGGCGGCACGGCTCTACTGAAGGTGCGGTGCTTGATCACCGGGTAGCCGGCGGTGTACTCCAGGTCGTTGTCGGTGCCGAAGCCGAAGTAGTTGTTCTCCTTCTTCGCCGATGCGTACACCCACCGACGCTGGTCGCGGGTGAATGGCCGCTCCTCGTCGTTGGCGGCGACGATGTACTGCCGCAGTTCGGGGCCGATGGCTTCTATGAGGTATCGAGCGTGGCCGATGAGGGGGAAGTTGCGCAACAAGGCGTGCTTACGCTGGAACAGGTCACGCGCGACGACAGCCCCCAAAGTGGAGGCGGCCGCGGCGGCGACGGCCTGAACGGCCCGGTTCATGTGATCAGTGTTTCCGCGGGGGCGTAGCCCGAAACCGATTTGATCGCCGGCCCGGCCGGCCATTCTCTCTTTATTGGCAATTCTTCCGCTCGCCGACTGTTCGGCCGAGCAGACGACCCCTGCGCCCCTGCCGCGCCGGTGACCGTCAACGTCACGACCACGCCTGGCACTGATCCTCAAAGCGCACCCCACGCGTCCGGCGCCCATGCACTGATGACGACCTCGCCGTGACCAACGGGCCGTTGAAGTCGGCGAACACCCAACGTCACGTGGCCCTGTCCTTCAAGAACACGCCGTCGCATTCCTGCACGCTTGTCGGCTATCCCGGAGCGGACCTCGTCACGCCGGCCGGTGGCGTGCTGATCCACGTGCCTCGGCGCGCCGCCAACGCTGCGCATCACCTCACGCTGAAGCCCGGTGACGTCGCCACTGCAGACGTCACCGCGCACGCGATCGACACCTCGACGGGAGATGCGTGCCCGCGCTGGGGCAATTTGGTCGTCACTCCGCCCAACGGATTCTTCTCGCACCCGATGAGCGTCGATGTGCCGATTTGCAACGCGAGCGTCAGCTCGGTGGACTAAGCCGGTCAGGCCCAGATACGTTGCACACAGCGCGGCCCGCGCCCGGTCTCCGGCACCTTGCCGGGGCCCACTTTCGCTTTTGTTCACCTCAGAGCGACATAGTCGCTAGATACATTGCACGCCTATTTATTTAGCGACAATGTCGCTCGTAGGTGGACACTTACGGCAGTCGTTCGCGGCCGCCGCAATCGCGACGAGCGTCGCCGCCACGTCGACACCCTACGCCGGCTTCGACGTTGAATTCCCATGCTCGTTTCTCCCGTCCGCGGTGACCGGGCTCAGGATCGGACCGCGACGTTGCAGCCGCGCTGCAGCGCAATTGCAGTCCTCGTCGCAGAGTGGGTCGGCAACACGCCGGGCGGGGTGACGGGGTTGAGGGTCGGAGCGGGGAATGATGAGCGGCTGATGAGCCCGCCGATGGCGAAGCATTCAAGGTAGGTCTTGGACAGCGCGCAGACGCCCAGCTCGGTGAGGCCGAAGTTGCCCGCCGAACAAGACATTTCGCCCGTTCGGCCCGATGATCGATGGTTGCTGGCGCCGGCGTGCAATGACCGCTTGCCTGCGGAACACCTGGCGCGGCTCGTTGCCGAACTGGTCGACGAGCATCTGGATCATGTGCGCAGTCGGCGTGCGTACACCGAGGCGCGCGGTGGGTGGCCCTACGATCCGCGGCTGATGGCAGTCCTGTTGTACGCCTACACAACCGGGGTGTGGTCGTCGCGGATGATCGAACGCAGGTGCGTCGATGAGGTGGCCTTTCGCTGGCTGACTGCCGGCGCGTCCCCGGAATATCGGGCGATCGCCGAATTTCGCAAACAGCACCTGTCTGCGCTCGGATTTCTGTTGGTGCAGGCGTTGCGCCGGGCCGCGGGTGCCGTCCGCGTCGAGGAGGTCTCGGCCCTCCTGGTTGGCGCCGAACGGATCGATGAAGCCGAGGATGCGGCGTTCGGGAAGAGCCGTCGTGTCGGCCGACAGCCGCAGCGGTTGCGGCGACGCGATATTGGGCTGGCCAAGATCGTCGACACCAACGCTGCGCTGGAGGCCGAGATCGGGCCGCGCCGGCAGTGGCGGCCAGTGGTCGGCGCGCTGTTGCTGGCGGTGGCGATCGCGGGCGGATTCACCGTCGCGACGCACAAGACGCTCACGCTCTCGGTCGACGGCTCACCTATGACGGTGTCGACGATGAAGTCGCGGGTGATCGACGTGCTGCGGGAAAACGGCTTCAGCGTCGACAATCACGACGAGCTGTATCCGGCCGCCGATCAGCCGGTCCATCAGTCCGACACCATCGTGCTGAGACGCGGCCGCCCGATGCAGGTGTCGGTGGATGGCGGCCAGAGCAAGCAGACGTGGACGACGGCCCTGACGGTCGACGAGGCCCTCGAGCAGCTGTCGATACGCGATGCCGCCCCCGCCGCGGTATCTCGTTTCAGCCGAGTGCCATTGGCCGGCATGGCGCTGTCGCTGGTCAGCGCTAAGAAGGTGCATATCGTCGACGGAGGTGTGGCCAGCGACCGGTGGCTGGCGGCGCCGAATGTGGGGCTGTTGCTGGCGGCAGCCGGTGTGCCGCTTGGACAAGGCGACAACGTTGTCCCGCCGGCGTCGACGCCGGTCACCGCGGACATGAGGATCGTGGTCACCCGTATTCGGCTGCGGGATGTCACCGTGCGCATCGCGCTGCCGCCGCGGGCGTATCGCATCCAGGATCCGACGATGAACATGAGCCGCCACATTATGGAGGTCCCGGGCACCACCGGGACGCAGGAGGTCACCTTCGTGGTGTCGACCGTCAACGGTGTCGAGACCGGGCGGTGGCCCGTCAAGAGCGAGATCGTGGCACCCGCCCGGCCCTCAGTGTTGCGGGTCGGCGCCAAGCCGGGCACCTACGTACCGCCGGTGCTCGACGGCGCGGCCTGGGACGCGCTGAGCGCCTGCGAGTCCGGCGGCAATTGGGCCATCAACACCGGCAACGGTTTCTATGGGGGCGTGCAGTTCGACCAGAACACGTGGGAGCGGCACGGTGGCCTGCGTTATGCGCCGCGAGCGGACCTGGCTACCCGGGAAGAGCAGATCGCGATCGCCGAGGTGACTCGGGCACGGCAGGGCTGGGGCGCCTGGCCGGTATGCAGCACAAGAGCGGGGGTGCGCTGACTCCCCCTATTCGTCGAGCAACGCGGCGACGTGCGCGCCGGCTACGCCAACAGATCGGGCACCATGGTGAGGTGCCGCTTTCCGAAACGACACTGCTCGAGGTGGCCGGTGATCTGGTCTTCGCCCGGGGCGAGGACTACGTTCGCTACGTCCGAGGGCTCCGCACGACCGATTTCAAGGCCTACGCGTCGATCCAGGCAAAGCGGGTCTACACCGTGGAGCTCGACTGGTCCGGTCCGCTGCCCGACGGGTCCTGCACCTGCCCGCATCATGCCGACGGCAACTTCTGCAAGCATCTGGTCGCGACCGGGCTCGCCGCGATCGACTCCGGACGGGTCGCGGTCGACGACACCGCCGGCAGTACGGCCGAGGCAGCGCTGGAAGAGGCGGTGCAGGCGATGGACGTCGATGAGCTGCGTGAACTGGTGATGACACTTGCGCACCGCGATGGCGGGGTGCGCCGCCTGCTGGAGATTCGCGCCACGGCGGCCTCAGGTGACGACGCGCAAGCCAAAGCCGAGCTGGAGGCCTACGTGCGAAACACGTTGGCGTTCCGCGGCTTTGTCGACTATCGACGTTCCTTTGAGGTCGCGGAAGCGGCCGGTGAAATGCTCGACGAACTCGAAAACCACCTCAACAGTGGGGCTGCCGAAGTCGCACGGCCGGCGTTGCTGCGGGCATTGACCCGATTGCGCAAGATCATTGAGCAGGTTGACGACTCCTCGGGCTCGATCGGTGATCAATGCCAGCGGGCCGCCGACCTCTACGCGCGGGCCTGCCGGCTTGGTCAGCCCGACCCCGTCAAACTCGCCAAGTGGCTGGTGAAATTCCGCGCTGACTCGCCGGGCTGGCCGACGCTGGTCCTGGCGGACTTCGTGGACGCGTTCGACGAACAGGCACTCGGGACCTACCGCCGGGCGGTCGCGGCGCTGGACCGCAAGCTCGAAGATCGTGATCAATGGGGGCGGTCCGATGTCGACGCGATGCTGCTGGAGCTGGCCGATCACGACGGTGACGTCGACCGGGCCGTCCACTTGCTTGGTCAGCGGGAGCACCCGCAGTACGGGGCGATCGTCGACCGGTTGCGCGCCGTCGGCCGGACCGAGGATGCGGTGGCATGGATCGATCGTGCAGTTGCCAATGGACGAGTCACCAGCCACGGTGGTGGCAACGATTATTGGCTCAGCCCGGACGACGTCGCCAAGACATATAAGGGATTGGGCCGTATCGAGGATGCAGTCGCGGTACTTCGCGCAGACTTCGTCAGACAGCCGTCGGTGGGCGCCTACCATGTGCTGCTCGATTTCGCGGGCGGCGTCGACCGTGCGGATACCGAACGCACCTGGGCCTTCGACCACGCTCGGCAATTGGCGTCTGACCGCTACGCCGCCGGCGCGGTTTTGGTTCAGCTCTCGCTGAGCGAGGGTGATGTCGATGCGGCGTGGCTGGCCGCCGACCGCTACGGTCCCGGATGGGCGTGGCGGGAGTTGGCCGACCGAGGCGCCGAGGCTCGGCCTGTCGACGCTGCAGACCTGTACCGGCCGCAGCTCGAGAAGGATCTGCGGTACCCCAACTCCAAGCTCTATCCTGACATCGCCGCGACCCTGGCGACGATGGCCGAACTCTATGAACGAGGCGGTCGCAGTGCCGATTTCGCGTCGTTCATTGCGCAGTTCCGCCAGGACTATGGCAGGCGGCCCTCGCTGATGAAGGCGCTGGACGCGAAGGGCCTGTGAGCGGCGGGCGGCGATGTCACTGCCCGTGAGTAGCGTCCGCGATATGAGTGACAAACGACGTGCACGCAGGGCCAAGCAGGTCCGACGGGACGAGCTGCGGGCGAAGAAGCGCAACGGCGAAAGTTCTGCCGAATGGAACCTCAGGGAGGCGATACGCCGTGCCTTGCCTAACCATCCAATGGGCCTTCTGAGCATGGCCAGCTATGTGATCCACGTGGCGAAACCCGAACCCCTCGTATCGCTGAAGTCCGGCCGTACAGATCAGAATTATCTGGAGGGGATTCTGACCAGCTTCATCGGTGAGCGGAATCGGGAAATGACGGCGCTACTGGCCGTCATCGCCGAACTTCTCGTCGACGATCCAGCGCCGCAGCTTCGATGCCGCCGCGAAGTGGCGGAACGCGGTGAACGTTTGCCGCGGTGGATAGCCGCCCTAACGCAGGTCGAGGTGTACCGCGCGGTGCGCAGAACCAATGTGTTCGGGGACGTGGACGAACTCGTGATCGGCATGCGCCTTGATGGTGGCCACGAGCTGACTGTCGCGGTCCGTATCGACCACAACCTGTGGTCGAGCGTTGCCGATGCCGGCGTTGTACCGGATCCGATCGACGAGGCCCTTGCGCCAAGTGGCCGAATTAAGCAGCGACACGGACGTTTCCGAGATGACGCTGGCCGATGCGCGGGTGTGGATCGAGGATGCGCTCGACAAGCCGACGCTTGCACCGGAGACCGAAACCTGGCCGCTCTACCGGGCGCTGGTTCAGTGGTTGGTAGGTCGGCTGCCCGAAGGTGGTGAACGCCGGTCACCGGCCGGGGAGTGGGAGTCGAACGAGGAGCTGTGCGACAGGTTCTTCGCGACCAGTTCCGCAGCGCCGTTCACCGACCCCAGTCATCGGGAGCTGCTGCTGGAGCTCTTCGAGACGGGTACGGGTGACCCATTGCGGTGGAGCGCGGCTCGCGTGGAGCAGGCGATCGGCGGCACGCCCGTACAGCGAGGACAGCTTTCCGTTGGAGGTCGCGCTGGACGCGCCCGATCTGCTGCGTGCCTTCATTCCATACGCTCACGCGCAGAGTGGGATTCGAGACGAACTGACATCACGGACACTCGCCATGGTCGACGCGCTGAGGTCGAGCTACAAGCGGGAGGTTCTGAGGGAAGCCAAGTACTGGGATCTCGATGATGCGGTCTAGGTGCCGGGTTCTCGGGTGAGCGCGTGAACTTGTCGTACCCCTGCTGCGAGGATGGGGTTATGTCTTCGACCGCTTCGCCTGAGGCGCCTGGTGGTGCGGGCTGATGAGCGTGTTGATGTGTTGTTTGATGAGTTGTGGGAGTTGACGGGTCAGCGCAATGCGATTGATGGGCGCATTGTGGAGATCGTCGCGGAGTTGGATCGTGACGGGTTGTGGGGTGCTACGGGTGCGCGGTCGATCGCGGCGTTGGTGGCCTGGAAGCTGGGCGCGTCCTCGGCGAACGCCAAAACGATCGCCACCGTCGCGCACCGGTGGGCCGAGTTTCCGCTGTGCGCCCAGGGTATGCGGGAGGGTCGGCTGTCGCTGGATCAGGTCGGGGTGATCGCCGGCGGCGCGGCCGACGGATCTGATGAGCATTATGCGGAGTTGGCCCGCGGTGGCCTCGGTCGTCCCAGCTGCGCACCGCGGTCAAGCTCGAACCGCGACCCGAACCCGAACCCGAGCCGCCCGAGGCCGAGCCTGAGCCCGAGCCGCAGGCCTCGATCACCAAGACCTCCGATGAGCAGTACACCTATTACCGGATCACGCTGCCGCATCTGGAGGCGGCGAAGTTCGACGCGGCCTTGGCCTCTCATCGTGATGCGCTGATCGCCGAGTGGAAACTCGATCACGACAACGGCGACCGCGCACCAGATCATCGGCCGCCGTCGCCGAGTACAGGCGCGGCGTTTATGCGGCTGGTCGAGGCCGGCTGGGACACCGAGGTGGCTGCCCGGCCCCACGGGCATCGCACCACTGTGGTGGTACACGTCGACGTTGAGCAACGCGCCGCGGCGCTGCATTTGGGGCCGCTGCTGTCCGATGCCGATCGGCGCTACCTGACCTGTGATGCCACCTGTGAGGTGTGGTTTGAACGCGCCGGGCAGCCGATCGGGGCGGGGCGGGCGACCCGGGTGATCAGCCGCCGGCTGCGCCGCGCCCTGGAGTACCGCCACCGCACGTGTGCGGTTCCTGGCTGTGGGGCCACCCGGGGTCTGCATGCCCATCACCTCGTGCATTGGGAAGACGGCGGGGCGACCGAGTTGGACAACCTGGTGCTGCTCTGCCCTTATCATCACCGGCTGCACCATCGCGGTGTCCTCACCCTCACCGGACCCGCCGACGAGCTGTCGGTCACCGACAGCGCCGGCCGAACGCTGAGTCCGGGATCGCTGGCCCGCCCACCGACCCAACCCCCACCGGCGGTGCCGCCGTGTCCCGGACCCACCGGCGAACGCGCCGACTGGTGGTGGTATCAACCCTTCCAACCCCAACCACCACCGGCACTGAACTAGGTCAGTCACTGGGGTCGGTCGCCGCCGGCACGATATCGACGCTCGAAGGGTTGGGTATAGAGCAATCCGTTCGCAACACGCGGGCAGCTACCGCATGGTGAAATCGGGGCTGACAACCAGACTCGCATCGCCGCCGACCCGCTGTCCAGGGTCCTCACCACGATCCGCGCTGGTGTGCGCAGCAATTGAGCCAAGTCGGGTGACATCCGGGTACACCGACTGAGCATGACTGCACGCCGAGACGGGAACGCGGTCAGCCATGCAGTGCGACGGGTATCGGGTCAGTGGACCACCGACTGACGGCGCTGACATCCCAGCGGGCACCGACACGCCCTTGGTTCCCGACCGGACGTGGACGACATTGCGGACCTCTGCAGCGTCCATTCGGCATGCGGGACCGGACCGCTGAAACTGCCTACCTCGCAGCGACACTGTCGCTCGAAGGTGGGCACGATGAAATCCTAAGTCGACCACGCAAGCCGCCGTCACCGACTGAGACGCGGTCGAGATTCGCCGCACCGCGTTCGTCCTATCCTTCTGCCGCCACCAACGACCCCAGCTTCACGTCGGGGTTGTCCCGTTGGAAGCCCTCCAGTCGCCACCGAGTGGAGAACAGCACCAGCATGACTCCGTCGGTGCGGGTCAGGACTTCCGCTGACACCTGCCTGTTCATGAACTCGGCGTCCGCGCGGTCGACGATCCGGGCGACCTGGTAGGGCAGTGGCTCCAGCGAGATCGGGGCGCTGAGCTCGGTGGCCATCCGGTGGGCGGCCACCTCGAACTGCATCGGACCGACCGCGGCGAGCACCGGCGCTTGGTCGCCGCGACGGTCTGAGCGCAGCACCTGGACAACGCCCTCCTGCTCCAGCTGCTCGATCCCGCGGCGGAACTGCTTGTGCTTACTCGGATCGGCGCCGCGGGCCACCGCGAAATGCTCGGGGGAGAAGCTCGGTATCGGCGGATACTGCACGAACACATCGCGATACAGCGTGTCACCCGGGCGCAGCGCGGCGGCGTTGGCCAGCCCGATCACATCACCCGGCCACGCGGTATCCAGAGTGGCGCGTTGCTGACCGAACACCGATTGCGCGTACTTGGTGACGAACGGCTTGCCGGTGGCGGCATGAGTGAGGACGTCGCCGCGTTCGAATGTGCCCGAGCACACCCGCGCATAGGCGATGCGATCGCGGTGGGCGGAGTCCATACCCGCCTGCACTTTGAAAACGAAGGCACTGAACGGTGACTCGGTATCGCGCCGAGTCTCGTCGACGCCGAGTACGCCGCCGGGCGGCGGTGCGATTTCGACGAGCACATCCAGGAGCTGATTCACGCCGAAGTTCAACGCTGCCGAGGTGAACAGAACCGGTGTGGCCGCGCCGCTGACGAACTGCTCACGGTCGTAGTCGGAGCCATCCGCGGACAGCAGTTCGGACTCCTCGACGGCGTGATCCCAGTCGTCGCCGGCGGCACCGTGCGCGTCGGCCGCCGTGATGTGTTCTTCGGGGGACGCGGTGGCGCCGCCCGCGGTGCGGGTGAACCGGATGAAGCTTCCGGTGCGGCGGTCGAGCACGCCTTTGAAGTCTCCGGCGATGCCGACCGGCCACGTCAAAGGAGTGGGGCGCAGCCCGATTCGTGCCTGGATCTCGTCGATCAGTTCTAGGGCGTGGCGGCCGGGCCGGTCCCACTTGTTGATCACCGTGATGATCGGGATCCGACGATGCCTGCATACCTGAAACAGCTTCAATGTCTGCGGCTCAAGGCCTTTCGCGGCGTCGATGAGCATCACCGCGGAGTCGACGGCTGTCAGCACCCGGTAGGTGTCTTCGGAGAAGTCGGCGTGGCCGGGGGTGTCGAGCAGGTTGATGACGCATGTGCGGTACGGGAACTGCAACGCCGTCGATGTGATCGAGATGCCCCTGGCCTTCTCCATCTCCATCCAGTCCGACACCGTCGCGCGTCGGCCCGCCTTGCCGTGGACCGCGCCGGCTTCGGTGATGGCCCGGGCGTGCAGCGCCAATGCCTCGGTCAACGTGGACTTGCCGGCGTCGGGATGGCTGATGACGGCGAAGGTTCTGCGGCGGCCCGCCTCTGCGGAGATACGGCCAGGTGGCGAGGCATCGGAGGTCGGCGCAGCGGCCAGGGCGTTGTCGGACATAGCGTCACCGATGGTATTGGCCCTCGTGGGCAAAACAGTAATCGGACGCTGCGCCTATAGCCTGACCGGGTCGGTGACGGAAGTTGGCTCGGCCGCGGCAGCGGTCAAGCTGCACGCCGATCGATCGATCGATGCCTCCGAGTCGGCGGCCATCACCGTGACGGCACGCGGCGGTAGCTTACCGGCGGCATCGCGACGGCCGGGACATGCTGTCCGCCGCGCTGTCGCGGATGACTACTCCCGAGCCGCTTGCTGCGCAGGTCGTCGGTGATCGAAGCGGGGAAGGCGGACAAGTCATTTCGCGCCGATCTCGACGGGGCGACACTCGTCGACGCCGTGGTCGGTGCGCACATCTACGAGCGCGCCCGTACAGGGCGGGTTGCGTCCGGATCGGAAACGCGTTTGTTCGATCTCTTCTGGCCAGTCGTGCAGAGGCGGCCACGCTGAACGGGAGCCCCACCGCGGCTCACGCCATGGAGAACAGCCCCTCCATCACGAAGTTCAGCGCACCACATCCCCAGGTCTACCGACTAAAACAGCGACAGCTGGCGCGGATCCCCGGACGGCGCCGTCCGGGCCGGCCGCTGGCGCACCTGCACCGGCCACCAGAACCAACGGCCGAGCAACGCGGCGATGGACGGCGTCATGAACGACCGCACGATCAGCGTGTCGAACAGCAGACCGAGCGCGATCGTGGTGCCGATCTGGCCGAGCACCAGCAGATCGCTGAAGATGAACGACGCCATGGTGAAGGCGAACACCAGTCCGGCGGCGGTCACCACCGAGCCGCTGCCCGCCATGGACCGGATGATGCCGGTGTTGATGCCGGCGTGGATCTCCTCCTTGAACCGGGACACCAGCAGCAGGTTGTAGTCCGACCCCACGGCCAACAACAGAATCACGGCCAACGGCAGGATCACCCAGTACAGCGGAATGCCCAACAGGTGCTGCCAGACCAACACCGACAGACCGACTGACGCACCCAACGACAACGCCACGGTGCCCACGATGACGAGCGCCGCGACCAGGCTCCGCGTGATGAACATCATGATCAGCAGGATGAGGCTGAACGAGGCGATGCCGGCGATGATCAGGTCGTAATGCGCCATCTCCGAGATGTCTTTGTAGGTCGACGCTGTACCGCCGATGTAGATCTTCGATCCGGCCAACGGCGTGCCCTTGACGGCCTCCTGAGCCGAGTGTCTGATCGCGTCGATATGCGAAATACCCTCGGGCGTCGCCGGATCCACGTCATGGGTGATGATCATCCGCGCGGCCTTGCCGTCCGGCGACAGGAACAGCTTCAGCCCCCGCAGGAACTCGGGGTTACTGAACGCCTCCGGCGGCAGGTAGAAGGAGTCGTCGGTCTTGGACGCGTCGTACGCCTGGCCCAGCGCGGTGGAGTTCTGCAGCGCTGCCTGCGTCTGGTCGTAGATACCCGCCGTGGTGGCGTAGTTCGTCATCGTCAGATCGCGGTTGGTCTGCTGATTGGCGATCTGCGGCGGGATCAGCGCGAGCAGCTTCGGCTGCAGCGCATCCAGCTTGCCGATGCTGATCGCCACATTGCCCAACTGATCGGTCAGCTCGTCGATGCCATCGAGCGCGTCGAACAGCGACCGCAACGCCCAGCAGACCGGGATGTCGAAACAGTGTGGCTCCCAATAGAAGTAGTTGCGTAGCGGTCGGAAGAAGTCGTCGAAGTTGGCGATCTTGTCGCGCAGATCCTTCGCCGTGGCGACGGTGTCCTGGAAGGCCACGCTCTGCTCGTGTGTGACGTCGCTGGACTGCTGCTGCAACGCCAGTTGCTGTCGCAGCACGCCGATGGTGTCGTCGATGACGGCCACCTGCTTGGTCAGATCGTTCGCACGGTCCTGCTGGTAGGGCAGGTTGTTGAGCTGCGCCGCACTGCTTGTGCTGATCTGGAACGGGATCGACGTGTGGTCCAGGGGCGTGCCCAGCGGCCGGGTGATCGATTGGACCTGCGCGATGCCGTCGGTGTGGAAGACGGCCTTGGCCACCCGCTCCAACAGGATCATGTCGGTGGGGTTGCGCAGATCGTGGTCGGCCTCGATCATCAGCAGTTCGGGATTCAGCCGCGCCTTGGAGAAGTGACGCTCCGCGGCGGTGTATCCGACGTTGGACGGGGTTTTGGCCGGCATGTACCCGCCGATGTCGTAGCTCACCTGGTAGCCTGACAGCGCCGCTAACCCAATGAACGCGAGCGCCAGCGTGGCGATCAGAATTGGCCCCGGCCACCGCACGATCGCCGTCCCGATCCGCCGCCAGCCACGCTTGGCCGTCTTGCGCTTCGGTTCGAGCAGACCGAAGCGACCGCCGATCACGATCACGGCGGGCGCCAGTGTCAACGAGGCGACCAACGAGACGAGCACGCCGATCGCGGCCGGAATCCCGAGGCTTTGGAAGTACGGCATGCGGGTGAAGTACAGGCAGAAGACCGCGCCGGCGATGGTCAGACCCGATCCGAGGATCACGTGCGACGTGCCGCGGTACATGTCGTAGAAGGCGACCTCTTTGTCCAGGCCCTCGTTGCGTCTCTCGTGATAACGGCCGAGCAGGAAGATGATGTAATCCGTGCCGGCGGCGATGACCAGCAGCGTGAGGATGTTGGTCGAATACGTCGACAGGCCAATGACACCCGCGTTCGCGAGGAACGCGACGATCCCACGCGCCGCCGACATCTCGATGAGCACCGTGACGAGCGCCAGGATCATCGTGACCGGCGAGCGGTAGACGATGAGCAACATCAGAGCGATCACCCCGACGGTCAACAGGGTGACCATGACGGTGCCCTCGTTGCCCACTTCGAACTGATCGGCGATCTGGGCGCTGAGCCGGCCACGTACGCATGGATGCCCGGTGGGGCCGGTGTCTTGGCGATGATGTCGCGCAGCGCGTCGACCGACTCCAGCGACAACGCCTCGCCCTGGTTTCCGGAGAGGAACACCTGAACGTAGGCGGCCTTGCCGTCGGGGCTCTGCGAGCCTGCGGCGGTGAGCGGATCGCCCCAGAAGTCCTGCACGTGCTGAATGTGCTTGCGGTCGTCCTCGATCCGCTTGACCAACTCGTCGTAGTACTTGTGGGCCTCGACGCCGAGAGGCTGATCGCCCTCCAGCACCACCATCGCGGCACTGTCGGAATCGAACTCGTGGAACACCTCGCCGATGCGTTGAAACGCTTGCAGCGAGGGTGAATCGGGGGAGCTCAACGCCACGTTGTGCTCTTCACCGACCGCTTCCAGCTGGGGCACCAGCGCGTTCGTCAGGGCGGCGACGGCCACCCAGAAGATCACGATCGGCACGCAGAGCCAACGAATCCACTTGGCGACTCGGTCGGTGATCGTCGGACGTTCGGCGAGGTGGCTGCTCATCCGGACTTGTCCAGGCAGTAGACGTAGGCGTTCAATGTGTTGGCCGTTCTTTGGTCCTTGACGACGTCGTCGATCTTGATCCGGCAGCCGATGGAGTCGCTGTCGCCCTGGGCGGAGACATTGACGAAGACGGCCGGGTCCGTGGTGGTCGTGTCGTAGGCCCACGGCAGCGTCGCGTCGTCGACCCGCTGCGGTTGGGCGTGCACGTCCAGGTAGGTGATGGTCGCGACGGTGCCCGGGGCGCCGAAGACCTCCAGGACGACGTGCTTCGGGTTGAACGGGACGATGTTGTTCTCGGCGCCGCTAGGGGTGGAGGTGACGTCGCGGGAGCCGAAGATGCCGTTCAGCCGGTACACCGCGAATCCCGCCACCGCGACGACGAGCACCGCCACCAGTAGCATCCATCGTCGGCTCAGCAGGCCGCCGAGCGAAAACCGCTGCATCCGTGACCCTTTCGACGAGCGGTGACACGTTGACCGACGGTGGGACATCTCTTCGGCAGGGGAAGCGATATCAACCAAATTGACAGTACGGTACCGGACCGGACTGCACAAGCCGTACGGGTTCTCGCTGGCTCGGGGTCTTCAGGTGGTGTCACGGGTGAGGCTGGGCATGAGCACGTTGTCCACGAGGTCCCGGATAGTGTGACGGGACGCGGCAGGGCCGGTGATCACCGCGCGGTAGATGAGGTAGCCCGGCAACACGTCCCAGAGGTCCTCGGTGATGGCGGAGGCCTCGATCTCGCCGCGGTCGACGGCCCGCGCGAGGACGTGCGACATCAGGGCTTTTCGCTGGTCGAGGAACTGCACCTGCATCATGGCGTCGAGCTCGGCGCTGCGGGAGACCTCCACGAGCACCGCACGGATGGTGCTCGCATGGGTGCTGACGTGAGCGTAGATCTGCTCTCCCAGTGCCAGCAGATCGTCGCGCAGCGTGCCGGTGTCGGGGTCGACCGCGACCTGCCGGGTGCCCTCGACGAATGCGGCCAACACGAGCTCGGCCTTGGTCGGCCACCGACGGTAGATCGTGGCCTTGCTGGCGCGCGCATTCGTGGCTACCGCCTCGACGGTCAGCCGGTCGTAGCCGTGCTCCTGAAGCAGCTCCAGCGTCATGGCGAGCAGCTCTGCCTCCCGCGGCGACCACGGAGACTCCGCGCCGCCATCGGAACTCCGGATCACGGGGACCTCCACGAAACCAGTCGACCTATGCGAACGAGTATCGGGCAATTCTGCTGCAAGATCCCAGAAATCGCGCCAGTGGCCGGCGTCAGCGATCCGCCGACGCCGCCCAGGCCAGGAATTCATCGGCGGTGAACACCGGCTTGCCGTACTCCAGCGCCTTGCGTGCCTTGCCCGACTGCGTGCCCGCCTCCGCGGTCACCAGCACCTCGCAGCGCGTCTTGGTCACCGACTGCACCGGCGTCAACCCCGCCGAGGCCGCCAGCTGCTCCATCTCCCAGCGCTCCACGATCTGACCCGCACTGTCCTGGGCGGTCCCGGTGAAACAGATCCGGACACCGGGCATCAGCACCGCGCCGATGTCATCCCGCTCCAAACACAGTGACTCCGAGACGATCTCGACGCCCAACAGCTCAGATGCTGCCTGTAGTCGCTCCACGACCTCGGCCGGCAACTGCACCCGCGATGCGGCCGCCCGCAGCTGATCGGCCACCGACTGCCGCGCCGCCGAGTCCCACCCCGTGTCCACATCGTCACGCGTTGGCGCTCCGCCCAACAGCACCGCGCCGACATCGCGGCTGATCCGCAGCAGCGCCGACAGCCCCGGCAGATGATCGGCCGCCGGCGTCGGCACCGCAGGATCCCGGCTCACCATCAGACCCGAAACCGACTCCGCCGATTCAGGTTCCTCGAACGCCGACGATCCCTGCTCCGAATCCGACTCACTGTGCGCCGTCAGCGCCGACTGCGCCCGCTCCAGCGCCGTGCGCCCCGACACCCGTGAGCCACGCAGCTCGACACCCAGCGGCATCGCCGTCACATACCCCAGCCGCTTCAGCTCGAAGTCGATCAAGCCCAGCGTCTCATCGATGCCGGCGCCGACCGGGGTGCAACCCGCCAGCATCGGCGCGATCACCGCCCAGGCTTCGCGCAGCGTCGGCGCCAGTAACACGTCAGACACGTTGACCCCGAACGCCGTTCGGGCATCGGCCAGGTCACGCTGCGGGTTGATCAGCGTCGTCACCGCGGTTCCGTCGTCGAAGGCCACCGCCAGCTCCACCGGCCGCGGCCGCGACATCCGACCCTCGTCACCGACCGTCAGCATCCCGATCGCGCAGTACCGGCGCGCGCCCGTATCACCCGCCGAGGTGCGCAGAAACCGTGCGATGCGCCGGTCGGTCTTCAGATCCTTGGGCAGCACAGGCCTTTTCAGCACCAGACCGGCCAACGAGGTGCATCGACTCAACGCCACATACAGCTGACCCGTCGAGAACATCCCGCCGGACAGGTCCACCACCAGACGCTCCAGGGTCTGGCCCTGGCTCTTGTGGATCGTGATCGCCCAGGCCAGCTTGAACGGCAGCTGCGTGTAGGAGCCGATCACCTCCCGACTCAGCGACCCGCCCGACACCACCGGCCGCGTCGCCTCCCACGTGAACGGGGTCACGTCCGCACACGAGCCGTCGGCGAACTCCACCTCGACGACGGCTCCGTAGCGGTCGTAGTCCACGCCGACCACCCGGCCGATCGTGCCGTTGACCCAGCGGTTGCCCTGATCGTTGTTCAGCATCATCACCTGCGCGCCGACCTTGAACCGCAGCGTCTCCTCGACCGGCGGGTCGAACAACGACAGGTCACCCGAGACCCGCGCGTGGTGGACCAACTCGTCGCCGGGCAGCCGTTCCAGGTGCTGGCGGTTGCGCGCGGTCACCAGGCGGTTCGTCGGCGCCAAGGTCAGCCAGAACTCGTCATCGGGCGGAACGAAGTCCGCATCGGCGCGGGCGTTGAGTTGCTCCTGCGCGTGGCCCAGCAGCACACCTTCGCGGATCTCGTTGAGAATGGCGGTCATTCGTTGGTCGCCGAGCTGACGGAACACCGTCGTCAACGCCACGGTGGGGAAGTCGTCACGGACGAAGCTGTGCGCGGAGAAGAAGTACGGCGTCTCGTACGCGGTCGTCAAGCCCGCGGAGAAGAACGCCGCCTCGCCCTCGCTGACCACGGGCGGCAACTGGTAGAGGTCGCCCACCAAGACGATCTGCACGCCGCCGAACGGTGTGCCGGGTTGTGGTCCGTACCGCGACAGCGCGGAGGCCACCATGTCGAAGACGTCGGCACGCACCATCGACGCCTCGTCGATGATCAGCGTCTGTAGCGATGCCAGGGTCTTGGCGAAGCGGCCCGGCCGGTAGGCGCCGCCGCGGACGTCGTCCAGCGTGGTTGTGGTGCGGAAGCCGAACAGCCGGTGGATGGTGTAGCCGTCGACGTTGAGCGCGGCGATCCCCGTCGGCGCGACCACCACCACGCGTTCGGCCCCGGCCATGAAGTGGCGGATCAATGTCGACTTGCCCGTCCCCGCCTTGCCGGTCAGGAAGACATGCCTGCCGCCGGCCAGCAGCTCGAGCGCATGGCGAAACTCGTCGGTGAGAACGAGCCCGTCACTATGCGCCACCACGACCGTCCAGATTACCGCCGCAGCAAATAGGTGTCGATCGTCGGTTGCTCGCGCACTGCTGCCACATGACTCGACGCTAGAGAAGATCGGCGAATAGTGACACTGTCGACCGCGTTAGACCAACAGGAAGTCCAGTCATGCCTCTGCGCCGAGATAGCTTGTCCCGCAATTGAGACCATCGCTGGGTAACAGTTCCCTTGATGTATGAGAGGAATAGCATTGAAGACGCGGCCGGACCGGGAGCCGCGGATCGGCATCGTCGGCGCCGGAGTCGCCGGCCTCGCGACCGCGGTGACCCTCAAAGATGCGGGTTTTCACGACCTCATCATTTTCGAGAAGGGTGCCGATGTCGGCGGAGTATGGCATTGGAACCGGTACCCCGGTCTGGCCTGTGACGTACCGGCGCATCTATATCAGTTCTCCTTCGCCCTGAAACCGAACTGGTCGCACGTGTTCGCGCGCCGTGAGGAGATTCAGCGCTACCACCGTGAGGTAGTCGAGCAATTCGGGATGGCGAAGCACCTTCGGCTGAATTCCGAGATCACGTCAGCCGTTTTCGAGGGATCGTCGTGGCGGGTAAGCGTCGCCGACGGAACTCAGTCAGAGGTCGACTTTCTGATCCTGGCCACAGGATTGCTCCATCACCCCCACGTACCGGACATTCCTGGGCTCGACACCTTCGGCGGCGAAGTGCTGCACTCCGCGCGGTGGGACGATTCGGTGACGACCGCAGGTAAGCGGGTAGCGGTGATAGGGAGCGGCTCGACCGGCGTCCAACTCGTGTCTGCGCTGCAGCCTGAGGTGGCGCAGATCCTTCACTTTGTCCGTACGCCGCAATGGGTGATCTGGGCACCGACGCTCCTGCGCCAGTCTTCGGCGATGAGTAAACTGCTGGGCAGCTTCCCCCGGCTGAACCGCGGATTGCATAACGCGACGCTGACGGCAACGGACATCCTCACCGACATCGTCATCCGACCGAGCTGGCGGCGGCGCATGTTCCAGCAGTTTTCGCGGTGGACGTTGCGATGTCAGGTGCGAGACCCCGAACTTCGTGCCCGGATGACTCCCACGTATCAGCCAATGTGTAAGCGGCAGCTGTTCTCCGGCTCCTACTATCCAGCGATCCAGTCGCCAAACGCCGAGTTCATCACCGAACCGATCCAGGAGATCACGCCGGCGGGCATCAGGACTGCGGATGGCAAGCTCCACGACGTCGACATCGTTGTGCTCGCAACCGGATTCCACGCCCACAATTACATGCGGCCGATGAAACTGGTCGGTCGAGATGGCACCGACATCGAGGATGTCTGGGCCAAGGGTCCGAAAGCGTATCGGACGACGGCGATTCCCGGGTTTCCCAACCTGTTCACGATCCTGGGGCCCAATTCCTCGACGGGATCGATATCGCTTCAGTTCTCGTCTGAACTCACCGCGCGCTATATCGCACAGTGGCTGAAATGGTTTCGTGCCGGCGAGTTCGATACCGTCGAAGTCACCGAGGCAGCGACGACTCAATTCAACGACGACGTTTCCGAGTCCCTCAGACCGACCGTGTGGAACACCGGCTGCAACTCCTGGTATCAGACCGACGACGGCAATGTCGACCTGTGGCCGTTCGACCGCAAGACGATGGCCGCCATGCTTGCCGAACCCGATGTTCGGGATTTTGCCCTCAGTTGACGGTGGCTGCGGCTCCCGCGCCGCGCTGTAGTCGGCGGCCGCCTTACCAACCGCTGGCCAGGCTACTGCCGCAGTGGCGACGGGCGATCGCCAGACTTTGAGCTCGCCACCGTGAAGGCGATCGCGGCGGTGGCGAGGTCACTGGTTTCCGCGAGATTGAGCCCGGTCAGTGATGTGAAGACGCTGAGCCGCTTCCGGACCGTGTTGCGGTGTCGATAGGTCCGCGCCGCGATGTCCGCGATGGTCCCGCCGTGCGTCACGAGATCACCGACCGTTTCGAGGATCCCGTTGCGTTCATGTTCGGTGAGTGCGCCGAGCGGCCGGAATACCGCTGACTGCAACGCTTCGGAGAGTTCGGTGTTGGCGGCGGTGACCGCGTGCAGCCAATTGTCGCGCACCCAACGGACTCCGAGGTCGGAACGCCCACCAACCGCCATCCGCGCAAGCCGAATCGCCCTCGGCACCGCGGCCATCCCGTCGGCGTCGATGACCGAACAGGTGTGTTCGTCCAGCGGCGTGAGGCCGGCGATGATCTCAGGCTGGTGGTTGGTCACGAAAATGATGCCGCGGAGCTCTTGGGCGAACCAGTTGAAGTAGAACGCATTGCCGCCGGCATCCAGGCGGGCGGCGCATTCGGCGACCAACTCCGGCCGTGGAATCGGGAAGGCTCCCACGAGGCACACGTAGTGACCTGACGCCGGGAGCTCGAGAGTGCGCGCGGCGTTGTCGACGGTGGGCAGGTGGTGGTCGCCGTCGAGGAGGAGCTGCTCGAACGCCGCTGAGCGGATCTCTTCGCGGCTGCCCTGCGCCACCTGGTAGCCGTGCACGACCTCCTCCGTGCTGGCCTCGATGGATTCCCACACCATCAACGACGAACGTTCCAGGAAGTCGGCGCGGGTGTCGACGCCGAATGCGCGGCCTTCGGCGATCAACGCCTCCCACAGCGTTTTGAGGTCAATACGAAACGCGTGCAGGACGCTGGATAAGGGGACGTTCTGGTGCGCCCTGATACGTCCCACATCGAGCGCGGCGTTCTCGAGAGATGCGGGTATGTCGTCACCGACAAGCCGTGCCAGCGCAAGACGCATCGTGCGGTCCATGTGGTAGCGCAGATCGTCCCGGCTCACCGGGCCGGTCGAGTACGTCGGCTCGTCGTTGATGGTCTGTTCCACCGCGCGATCGATGATCTGCGGCAGCCGGATGTTGAGAAGGCGACGCGCCGCCGCCCGGATCAAGAGTGTCGTCTCGTCCGTCGACGTCGTCATGGCGCTCCTCCCGGCCCGAGATCCGCTTCTCACACAGGGGCAACTCGGGCGAAACAATCACCGCCAAATTCACCCGTAATGTGCACTATGCACTCGATCTTGCCACATCCCGCGCCACTCGAGGCATTGACCTGGGCATATTGTCGCAAAAGAATGTGGGGTACGACACGTTGCACTCGCCTGGTGGGACATGCGTCCGGGAAGGGGATCGATGCCCAAGCCACCCGTCAACTCTGCCGATACCGATGTACTGGCAGAGGCTGTCGTGTCCGCTCGGCTGGCCGATTCCTACGGACTCATCGGTGCCGACCTGAAGTTCCTGGGTGGCGAGTTGGACCGCAACTACCGGGTGTCGGCCGGCGATGGGCGCACCTTCCTGGCCAAGCTCCGCAAGAAAGCGGACCGGAGTGATCGACTGCGCTGGCAGAAGGAGATTCTGCTGCACATTGCCGATCGACACGTCGGTGTCGGGGTACCGACGCTGGTGCGCACGATCGATGGCGACCTGGACGTGGGCATCGACGTCGGGTCCGAGCGGTGGCTACTCACCGTGCTCGATTGGGTGCGCGGAACCGACATGGTCCACATCGCGAGCCACTCCGAAGGATTGCTCATCGACATCGGCGCCGCCGCGGCCCGCGTGACGAAAGCTCTCGAAGGCTTCCAGTCCGAGACCTTGCATGAGACTCACCATTGGGACGTCACACGCTCCGCCGAGGTCATCGACGAGTGTCTGGCTCTGGATCCCACGCTGGGTGAGAATCCGGACATCCTCACAGCCCGCGGATGGTTCATCGACGTCGAACCGCGGCTTGGCTCGCTGCCCAGGGCCATGGTCCACAACGATCTCAACGACAACAACGTCTTGGTCGAAGTCGTCGACGGTGTCCAGAAGGTGGCGGGCGTGTTGGACTTCAACGACGCGCTGTACACCGTGCGGGTCGCCGAACCGGCCATCGCCGGCGCCTACGCGATGCTCCGCAAGGACAATCCCCTCACGGCGATGGGATTCATCATCGCCGGCTACTGCGGCGTCACACCGCTGACCGATGACGAACTGGCGGTGGCCTATCCGCTGGCGGCGGCGCGACTGTGCGTGCAGGCATTGACATGGGCGGTCCGCGGACAGACGGATCCCACTGAGTACGGCGCGATGCGGATGCGCCACACCCTGCCGGCGCTGCACCGCATCCTGCAGGTCGATACGCGAACCGCGGCAGCGCATTTGCGAGAGATAAGCAGTCGGCATCCCGCACGACGGAATGGATCCTGAGGCCGGTCATGGCACATATCGAAATTCGCAACGTCAGCAAGAGATTCGGCGCGACCGCCGCGCTGTCGGAAGTCTCGATGTCGGTCGAAGCCGGTCGCGTACATGGACTGCTCGGGGAGAACGGGGCAGGCAAATCGACTCTGATGAAAGTGCTCTCCGGCGTCGTACGACCCGACGCCGGCGAGGTGACCATCGACGGCCAGCGGTTGCAGCTGGGATCGCCCCGCGACTCCCGTGACATCGGCCTGGCAATGGCTTACCAAGAGCTCAGCGCGCCGCCGAACATCACTGTGGCCACCAAACTCTGCCTGCCTAAACTGCCGACCCGCTTCGGCTTCGCGGTGTCCCAGCGAGAACTGACCGAACGCGCTCGGGCTCGACTCCGCGATTGGGAAGCCGAGCATCTCGATCCACATGCGGTGATCAGCGATCTCAGCCTGGCGGCGCGCCAAGAGGTGGAAATTGTTGCAGCCCTGTCGAGTTCGCCGTCACTGCTGGTGCTCGACGAACCGACGGCGGCGCTTCCCGACCCGAACTGGCTCTTCCGGCAGCTGGCACGAGTCACCTCCACGGGCGCCTCCGTCATCTACATCAGCCACAAGCTCAACGAGATCAACACGATCTGCGACACCGGCACAGTACTGCGCAACGGCCGGGCCGTCGCCAGCTTCACCCGCGGCGAACTGTCCGAGGACGAACTGGTCGAGCTGATGATCGGCCGCTCGTTCAACCATGCATTTCCCGCCAAACCCGACGAAAGCAGCATCGGCGATGTGGTTCTCGACGTCCGGGATCTCAAGGCAGGCGTCAAACTGGCCGGGGTGTCGCTCCAGGTGCGCGCCGGCGAGATCGTCGGCGTGGCGGGCCTCGAAGGTCAAGGCCAACGTGAGCTCTTCTACGCCCTGGCCGGGGAACTGCGCCATCACGGGGGCACGGTGTCGGTCGCGGCCAAGCCGGGCACGGTTGATTTCTCGCTCGTCCCCGAAGAGCGCAAGAGCGAAGCTTTGTTCCTGCAGATGCGCTCCGACTTCAACCTGACGCTTCCGCTGACATCGCGGTTCTCGCGGGCCTCGGTCGTATCACGTCGGCAAGAACGTGAGCTCAGCGAAGGCATCGCCGCCGAGGTCAACCTCGCACCGGCCATGCTCAAGCAGCGCATCGCAGACTTGTCCGGAGGCAACCAGCAGAAGGTGGTCTTCGGCCGGTCTCTGGCGCAATCACCCCGTTGTCTGCTGCTGTTTGATCCGACCCGCGGTGTGGACGCGGCGACGAAGCTGGAAATCTACAAGATGACAAGGGAGTTCGCGGCCAACGGGCACGCCGTGCTGGTGTACTCGACCGAGATCCCCGAACTCGTCGGCTTGTGTGATCGTGTGTGTTCGCTCTATGGCGGGCGGATCGTCGCCGAGCACACCGCAGACAGTCTCACCGAAAGCTCGGTGATGCACAGTGTGCTCGGCCGCAACGCGGAGGCTGTCCAGTGAGCATCATCGAGTCTTTGACGCGCCGCAGCGTCGGCACCAATCGCGAGACCCGTATCGCCCTCATCGTCTTCATCTTCTGCTACGGAGCGGTACTGGTCGTCACCCCGTTCGAGCGGAACAGCTACGCTTTCAACAACTTCGTGGTCTTGATGACGCCGCTGGCGATCGCAGCGGTCGGCACCACGCTGGTCCTCATCACGGGCGGATTCGATCTGTCGGTGGCCGGCACGATCAGTTTGTCCAATGTCATCGCGGCGACGACCATGGCGAAGTATCCGGGCGCAACCTGGTTGATCGTGCTGGCCGTCATCGCCGTCGGCCTCTTGGTCGGCCTGATCAACGGACTGCTCGTCGTCCGCGCCGGCCTGCAATCGCTGGCAGTGACCCTGGGAACGTTCATCATCCTGACCGGTATCGCGCTGGTCGTTCTGCCCGCACCGGGCGGCGAGGTTCCCGAGTCCTTTGCGTTGGCGTTGACCGATCCCCTCGGTCCCGTGCCGGTCGCGTTGATCGTGCTGTTGGTACTCGCCGGGGTGTGGTGGGCGTTCAGCACGTCGCCGATCGGGGTGGCGGCCTACGCCGTTGGCGCCGACCGTCAAGCGTCGCTGATGTCCGGTGTTCGAGTCGGCATGGTGGAGGTTCTCTGCTACACCCTCGCCGGCGGACTCTACGCGGCGGCGGGTCTGTACCTGACCGCCATCACCGCTTCGGGGGACCCGAACGCGGGACGGCCCTTCCTGCTCACGTGCTTTGCGGCCATGGCCCTCGGCCTCGTCGGTTTCCGGGGCGGTTCGGGCAGCGCGGTGGCCGCCATGTTGGGCGCCGGCAGTCTCGTCGCATTGCCGAAGCTGCTCTTCGCGGCCGGCGTCGAAGACTTCTGGTCAGGGGCGCTGCAGGGCAGCGTCATTCTCATCGCACTCGCGATACCCGTAGTCACCATGCGAGTGGCCGCCACCAAACGACCACGAGTCGACGTCGAGGAAGGGTTGGCACGATGACCTCTGGAATCACCGAGCCGACCGTGGATGCACCCGGCAGCACCGACTCGCGGTCCGCACCCGCCGGCCCCCGCCGCGACTGGATGCGGAACCAGGCACTCATCGTCTGGGTCCTGCTCCTGCTGTGTGTTCCGCTGTCCCGCTTGGCAAGTGAGAGCTTCCCGTCGGTACCCCTCGTCGTCAACGTGATGATCCTCGGCCTCTTCCTCGCCGTCATCGCCTTCGGGCAGGGCCTGGTGGTGCTGACCGGCGGCATCGATCTGTCCGTCGCCTCCTCGGTCGCCCTCGGTGCCTACCTCACCGGATCGCTGTGGACAGCCGGCGTTCCCGCTGTCTTCGCTGCCATCATCGCCATCGTGGTATGTACAGCGGTGGGCGCCATCAACGGCCTGATCATCAACCGGCTCGGGTTTCCCGCGTTCATCGTCACCCTCGCGGTCGGCACGATCCTCGCCTCCGTATTGCTGGGCGTGGCCCGCGGCGCCCCGGCACAGCGGTCACCGGAGGGGCTGGCCGCGCTGTTTCGTCAAGAGACCACGGTGATCGGGATTCCCGTGGCGATCTGGTTGTTCCTCGTGGTGGCGGCGTTGGGCCTGTTCATCCAGCACAAGACGACACTGGGACTACGCGCCTATGCATTGGGCAACAGCGTCGCAGCGGCCAGAAACGCACGCGTCGACGTCGGCCGCGTGACGGTCTCGGTGTACGGGATCGCCGGCGCCGCGTACGGGCTGGCGGGAGTAATGCTTCTTGGATACTCGTCGGGCGCCGACTTGAATGTCGGTGAGCCGTGGCTGCTTCCCAGCATCGCCGCTGTCGTCGTCGGTGGTGCCGCGATCCGCGGCGGCTCAGGCACCTACGGCGGCACGCTTGCGGGCGCGCTACTGCTGACGCTGCTGGGCATCGACATCAGCGCCACCGGCCTGGCCGAGGGTTACAAACAAATCGTCTACGGCGCTGTCATCCTCATCGCGCTGCTGGGGTCCCGCCTCGCGGGCAGGAGGAACTGACATGAGTAGGTTACGAAGTGTCATCGCGCTGGCAGCAGTGCTGATTGCGGCAGCCGCTCTGAGTGCATGCGCCGACCCGGATGCGGGCAGGGACAAGATCTTCCTTGACCTCAGCTACAGCGGCAACAACTGGCAGGACGAAGCCGCCAATCTCGCCCTCGCCGTCGCCAACTCCCCGGAGTACGCTGGAAAATACGTTGTCAGAAAACAGATCTCGGGTACCGACATTCAGAAACAAATTTCCGACCTGCAGTCGATGATCGCGGCCAAAGCCAAGCTGGTGGTGCTCTACCCGCTGTCACCCACCGCGTTGTCGCCGACGATCCGGCAGGGCTGCGAACGCGGCGTCACCTTTATCGCCTATGACTCCACGGTCCGCGAGCCATGCGCCTACAACGTCGCTTTCATCACCGGCGCACGAGTGGACAATCCGCGCGACGCCTTCTTCGGAGCTCAGACCGCCGAAGCGCTGGCGCAGATGCTCAACGGTAAAGGAAAGATCTTCATGAATCGGGGCGTCCCCGGAACGGCGACTGACCAGGTCCACTTCGACACAGCCAAGGCGGTATTCGACCGCTATCCCGGCATCACCGTCGTCGCAGAGTATTACGGCAAGTGGGACTCGGCGGTCAGCCAGCAGGAGACCGCCAAAGCGCTCGCGGCACACCCCGATGTCAACGGAATCTGGTCCCAGGACGGAGAAGTCGGCGTTGTGAAGGCGCTGCAGGCAGCCGGCAAGAAAATTCCGGTGACAGGGGAGAACGGCAACTACTTTCGCAAGATGCTGAGTCAAGGATGGCCGGGAATCTCCTCGGGCTCTCCGCCGGCGCAAGCGGGCGTCGCGATGCGCATCGGCCTGCGCATTCTGGAGCAGGGACCCGACTCGGTGCCGCACAACATCGAAATGCCGCTGCCGTGGATCACCACGCAGACCGCAAAACCCTGTCCCGGAAACGAATTCGTCGGTGGATGCAACTTTTTCCCGAACGAGTCCGACACCTTCGTCACCGAAATCTTCCAGAAGGATCTGCTACCCCAGAGTTCGCTCGCCGCCGCCAAGACCGGCCAGCCGATGGCGGGTCTCAAACCCCTGGGTGACGTATCGGGTTTCGCGCAACCGGAATGGCGACGGGTCTACACACGGGGGAAGTGCGACAGCGGTTGGCGGGAAGGTGACGTCGCGGACGTCCAGAACCCGAGCGGGCTACCCGGGTGCGTCCAGGACCAGCAATGAGCGCACCAGACATGATCGGAAAGGACACCAGGGTGACCAATCGAATCGACCTCAACGCCGACATCGCCGAGAGCTTCGGCCGGTGGAACCTGGGCGATGACAACGAGCTGGTCAAGCTCGTCACGACGGTCAACGTCGCGTGCGGCTGGCATGCCGGCGATCCGTCGACGATGCATCGATCAGTGGAGATGGCCGCTGCCGCGGGGGTGAACATCGGCGCTCATCCCGGATTCCCCGACCTGTTGGGTTTCGGCCGCCGGCCAATCGTCATCGACGACACCGACGCCGTTGACTACGTGCTGTACCAGGTCGGCGCCCTGATGGGGGTCGCCAGCCGTTTCGGTGTCGAACTCAGCCACGTGAAGCCGCACGGTTCGTTCTACGGTTCGATCGTGGCCAGCGCGCAGCGGGCCGTGGCGATCGGCGAGGCCCTGCAAGGCCTGCAAAAAGGGATCCCGATGCTGCTGGCCCCGGGACCCGGCACCGATGCCCTGCTCTCCGCCGGATTACCGGTGATTGCCGACAACGCCGCAGATCTCGACTTCGATGAGGACGGAAGAAACATCATCGAGCCGCGACCGGAGGCACGTGATCCCGAAATCGTGGCCCAACAAGCACTTCGGATGGCCCGCGGCACCGTACTGACGGTATCCGGTCGCGAGATCCCGATGTCGGTGCAGACCGTCTGTGTTCACGGCGACCGGCCGAACGCCGTGGCGGTCGCGACCGAGATCCGGCGGGTCCTCGCCGACAACGACGTCGCGGTCCGGTCGGTTTTCGAGGAGGACCGGTGACCGAGCTGCCCGACGGATCTCGGTTGAGCTACGGCGGTGAGGAATTCGTCTTCGTCGAGCTGACCGAGTACATGTCGCTGTCGGGGGCGTTGAGAATCCAGGCGATCACAGACGCCCTGGCCGAACTCGCCCTCGACGGCGTCGTCGACATCTGCCCCTCCAACGCAAGCTACATGCTGCGCGTCGACCCCGACCGGTGCGACCCGAGGTCACTGAACGAACCGATCTGCGAGCAGCACCGCCGCTTCGTCGACACCACCGATGTGGTGCTGGACACCGAGATCCTCGAGGTCCCGATCTACTACAACGACCCGTGGAGCACCGAAACCGCGATGCGGTTTCGGGACCGACACCAGTCAAGCACCGAGACCGACCTCGAATACATCAGCAGGATCAACGGTTTCGATTCGATCGGAGACTTTGTCTCCGCACACTCCGGCAATCCGTTCATCGTCACGTTCATGTGCTTCGTGCCCGGCAATGCCGAGTCCATGCAGCTGGTGCCCGACGACATGCAGCTGGAGGCACCGAAGTACGTGCGGCCCCGCACCGACACACCCGAACGGGCGCTTGGCCACGGCGGCGCGTTCGCCACGATCTATCCCGCTCGAGGTGCGGGCGGCTACCAACTCGTCGGCCGGGCGGCCACCCCGGTCTTCGACCTCGCGCAGGAACTTCCCGACTTCTCCACCGATCCGGTGCTGGCCAAGGCGGGAATGATCGTCAAGTACCGACCCATCGACCGAGACGAGTACGACGCAATCCGCAAAGACGTGGAGAGCGCCACCTACCGCTATCGGCGGGTACCGGTCGAGTTCGGCCTGGCGGCGTTCTTCGATGACCCCTTGACGTACAACAAATCTCTCCTCGGTGAGCTGAGCCATGCTTGACGTCGTCGAACCCGGTGTACAGACCCTCGTGCAGGATCTGGGCCGGAAGGGATACTTCGCCATCGGACTGCCGCCATCCGGCCCGATGGACTACTTCTCCCATCACGTTGCCAATGCGCTCGTGGGAAACGACCCGGCGGCCGCGACCCTGGAATCCGTGTTCATCGGTCCGACACTGCATTTCCGCCGCGACACCGTCGTCGCGGTCACCGGCGCCAAGGTCGACTTGCGGATCGACGGTGTGTCGATGCCGTCATGGACCACGCTGCCGGTGTGCGCCGGACAGATATTGACCGTCGGGCCCGCGCTGGAAGGTTCGCGCAGCTATGTGGCCGTGCGCGGCGGTATCGGAACTCCGGTGGTCATGGGCAGCCGGTCGACGTATCTGCCCTCGGCGATCGGCGGGGTCGATGGTCGCGAGCTCCGCGTCGATGACGTCCTGCCGTGTGCGAATCAGTTCGGGCCTTACCCCCGCCTCGGCAACGTAATCGATGAGTCGCTGCGCCCGTCGCTGAAACCACATCAAGAGATCCGCATCGTCCTGGGACTGTGCAGCTACCGCTTCACCGGCGTCAGTATCGAGAAGATGCTGTCATCTGACTTCACCGTCGGCGTCGAAGCCAACCGAGTCGGCTACCGGCTGAGCGGTCCACCATTGGAGTTCATCGACCGGGAAGCACCCTTTGGCGCCGCGCAGATCCCAGCAACGTCGTCGATCTCGGCTATCCCGTCGGGTCCATCCAAGTCCCGGGCGGTCAGGAATTGATCTGCCTGCTGCGAGATGGTGTGACCGGCGGCGGCTACGCGACCATCGGAACCATCATCGGTGTGGACATCGACACCCTGGCACAGATGCAGGCGCCCAACACCGTCCGGCTGGTCGAAGTCGACATCGACCAGGCCGTCGCTGCCCGGCGTGGACGGGACTCCACGGTGTCCGAGATCTATCGATCGGCGATGTTTTAGCTGATCCCGCCCAACTCAGCGCCAGTGCGCCGAAAAAACAAGGAGTAACCGTGGTTTCGAAGACCCTGCACATGGCCAACGCCTTCGACGGGTCCGAGTTCGATCACCTCGACCCTGAGGCGCAAGCGCTCATCCGCCGGCGCGAGGCCGTCCTAGCGCCCAGTTACCGGCTGTTCTACCGGCACCCTGTCGTCGCGGTGCGCGGGTCTGGCGTGTGGTTGTACGACGCCGATGGCAACCAATACCTCGACGCCTACAACAACGTCCCGGCCGTCGGGCACAGCCACCCGCACGTGCAGCGCCTGGTCAATGAACAGCTCGGCGTCCTCAATACTCACACCCGGTATCTCACCGAGCCGGTGATCACGTACTCGGAACGGCTTCTCGACCTCTTCCCGCCCGAACTGTCGAAGGTCGTCTACACGTGCACGGGCAGTGAGGCAGTCGACCTCGCCTTGCGCATCGCCCGGTACGAGACCGGCGCTGAAGGCATCATCTGTACATCCCACGCATATCACGGCACCACCGCTGCGGCGGCAGCCATCTCGCCGAGCCTGGGGCCCAACAACCGGATCGGTTCCGATGTGGCACTCGTCGCTGCCCCCGATACGCAGCGCGACGACTCGGCCACCGTGGCCGAGGACTTTGCAGACCGAGTCCGTCGGGGGATCACCGACCTTCGGGACCGCGGCGTCGGATTCGCCGGAATGATCGTGGACTCCATCCTGTCCAGTGACGGAGTGCATTCCGGTCCGGCTGGATTCCTCGCACCGGCAGCACGTGCGGTACGGGAAGCAGGCGGGCTGTGGATCGCCGACGAAGTCCAACCGGGGTTCGGACGGCTCGGTTCCACGTGGTGGGGGTTCCAGCGACACGAGTTCCTACCCGACCTGGCCGTCATGGGAAAGCCGATGGGCAACGGGGTGCCGATCGGCGCCGTAGTCGGTCGCGAGCAGGTGATGGCAGCCTTCGGCCGAGATATTCGCTACTTCAACACCTTTGGTGGCAACCCGGTCAGCATCGCCGCAGCCACCGCGGTCCTCGACGTCATCGAATCCGAGCAGCTGCTCGAAAGCGTGAGCAGGACGGGTCAGACTCTGATCGAGGGGTTCAACGAGCTGGCAGCCCGGCATGATTGCATAGGCGGCGTCCGCGGAGCCGGGCTGTTCACCGCGGTCGAGTTCGTCAATGACGAGGACGGGAATACGCCGGACGCCGCACGAGCGTCATTGGTCGTCAATGAGCTACGGGATCGCCGAATCCTCATCAGTGCCTCCGGGCCGCATGAGAACGTGCTCAAGATCCGTCCGCCGCTGCCGTTCACCACCGACCATGCGACACAGCTGCTCGGCGAGCTCGACGATGTGCTCGCAGGTCCAGCGCGGTAATTCGCAATCGGGCGGGTTCGCGCGGAACCCGCCCGGTCTCGTGCTCACCCCTTGGCGAAACCCAGCTCGCCGGGGTCGGGAAGACAGAGCTGGGTGCAGGACTCTGCGTGCATTTCGAGGATCTGATCGAGCGGCACCGCTTGACGCGTGGTGGCCGCCATGTCCTGCTGCGCCTCTTCCGACCACAAGAAAGGAAATACCAAGATTCCGTCCCGCAGGCCCAGTTCGGTCACCTCAGCGCGCCAGGCCGGCCACAGCAAGTCGTAGTAGTGACTCGCCGCGTCACCCACGATCCAGCTCAGCCAGTCGGTGTGACCCATTTCCAGGTCCTGCCAGGTCAAGGCGCTGGGTGAGAAGTAGACGATGCCGCCGGGGCTACCCGGCCTGCCATGCTGTTCCGGCTCGATCCCGTTGAGCGCAAAGACACCGCCGAGCACGTCGTGCGCGATGATCAGTCCATCCGGGGGGCGGAAGTCAGGATCGACAGTAGCGGGGAAGCCATTGACCTCCGCCATACTCGGCAGCCCGCTCGGGCCGCCACCGGACCCACCGTAGATCCGGAGCCACCCGTCGTGCATCAGAATGCCGCCGGTGTTGAGGGTAATCGCGCCCAGCGGTGATCGAGCGGTCACCTGAAGCTGGTGCAGGGTCGCTCGACACTGATCTGGATTCGGGGGGAGGACGCTGTAGTGAGCGAAGCTGCAATCGAGATCAGCCGTCACCCATGGCCACGCCGGGTCCGGTACATCGACGAGTTCCGCAACGCCCCTCATGAAGCATCCTTTCGTTTCCAGGTCGCTACTGATAACGAAAAAGTCGGCGCGTTGAATCACCACGGATACGCCGGGCAGATCACCTCTACCCTCAATGACTTTGTCGCGGAACGGGTTGAGGCCGTCTGAATTTTTGGCTGGTGTCGTGACGTTGTGAGTGGTGGTGCAGCGCGAGGGGCGGGGAACGGTGAATCATCTGTCGAGAGCGTTTCGGAGCTGGACGGTCCGAGGCCTCGCAATCGGGTTCTTGGCGGCCCTGATCGTGGTGGTTGTGGCGGTCAGCCTGGTTTCATCAGACCGGGCTGAGTCGGCGGCGAAGCCGTTCCCGGTGAAGGTTCTGGTTATCACGATGTTCGACGGTGAAACCGGCCCCTGGCTGCAGCACGAGAAGTTGGGACGCACGTTCACCGTGCCGGCGATGGACGAACCGATGCACTGTGGCGCTGACGGCCTGTGCGTCGCCAGGATCGGCGAAGGCAAGGCAAACGCGGCAACGAGCATGGCGGCCATCGTCGCCGATGAACGGCTCGACCTGACGTCGGCCTACTTCCTCACCGCGGGGATCGCCGGGATCACCCCCGTGAAGGGCACGCTCGGGGACGCCGACTGGGCGAACTGGGTCGTGGACTATGAAATCGGCGGCCACCACATCTCGAAACAGTCCGACCCCACCGTCCGGTTCGGCTACGAGAAGGGGGATGACGAGAGCACTACCGTCTACCACCTGAACCAGGAACTCGTGGCCACGGCATACAACCTCACCAAGAACCTGCCACTGGCCGACAGCGCGGACGCCGAAGCCGATCGTCTGCACTATTCGGACCAGGCAGGCAAGAAACCACACGTTTCGCGCTGCGACACCGTGACGGCCGACGACTTCTGGACGGGTCGCGACGCCTCCGAGACCGCCCAGTACATAGTGGATCAGTGGACCAACAACGAGGGCACGTATTGCACTACGCAGCAAGAGGACAACGCCACCGCCACCGTCCTGGCCAAGCACGGATACCTCGATCGCTACCTGTCGTTGCGCACCGCCAGCGACTTCGACCAGCCCTACCCCGGTCAGAGCGCCCATGACGTACTCACCACCTACCCCGGCAGCAGCATCGCTTTTGCCAACGCGTACACCGTTGGATCTGCCGTCGCCCACTACCTCGTGAGCCGGCCCGCGCCCCACTGAGCAGTCAATCGCGGTCGGCTCAGGTTGCGTCTTTGGCCGCGGTGCTGGTGGCAGACCCCTCAGCTCCACCAGCGTGGCGACCGCGAGGCTTCGATTTGACCCCGGCCGCCGGGTCGCGGTGATGGTTGGCGCGCGGTGAATCCCCGTTACGCGGATGATGGCTGTCGCCATCGCTTTTCGCGTCGCCCGTCGGATCGTCGTGCTTGTTGTCGCCCGTCTTCGTTCCGCCGCGCCCATGCTTGGGCCCGTCGCCGGATTCGTCGTCCTTGCGGCCCGGCGCGGTGGCGCCCGGCCCGTCAGTGTTCTTCGAATCGTCGGACGACGCGGACTGATCGGACGACGCCGGCTTGTCGGCCGCCGGGTGCTCCTCCGAGTTCTTCGGCTGGTCGTCTTCCGTCGCCTTCGGATCTTCGGTCGTCGCGGACTCGTCGGTGGCCTTGGGGTCTTCGGGCGCCGCAGTCTGTTCAGCGGGCGCGTCTTCGGTCGCCTTGGTGGCCTCGTCGGCCGTCACCCCTTGATCGGCAGCGGTTTCCTCAGCACCGGACTTCTCGGCTTCCGGCTCCTCTTTCGTCGTCGTCTCGTTCTGCATCGACTGCGCAGCCAGCCCGCTCGCCTCGGCCACTTCCTGCCGCTTTTCGGCGGGGAGCTCGAGCGCCGCGAGAGCAGGACTACCCGGGTTGGCCAGGCCGTTGAAGAACGCGGTGACCGCCGTGACGACCGCCTCCCCGATGCCCTGGACAGTCTTGGTGATCTGATTGACGAACTGGGTGACCGCTTCGGTAATCGCTTGGGCGAGAGCCTGAATGGGGTCGAGGATGGCACCGGGGTTGGGCGGACTGCCCCAGGGCGAGGTGGGTGATATTCCCGCGTCGCGCGCCGCGATGAGCTGCTTGAGCATGATCGCGGCCAGCTTGGGAACCCAGTCCGCGCCGTACTTGAAGATGCCGAGCGAGCCGTTCTCGTCGGAGTTGTCCAACCGATCCTGCAGGGTGTAGATGAACGCCGGACCCAGCCAGTCGGTGCCCAGGTACGCGTACGCCGGATTCTGGTCGAGGGTGGCCCACCCGTCGAGGAAGTCCTTGATCCAATCCGACTGCATCTGTTCCCGCATCAGCTCGGTGCCGCTCAACAGCGCGGTGCCCAGGCCGTATTCGGTCGCCCAGATCTTGGTCAGCGCGTCTCCGTTGGCGATCATCATTTCCCGCAGATCGATCAGCTGCTGCAGCGGGGTGTTCTGGCAGAAGTTCGCACAGTTTCCGTCGGTGAACTGTTGCTGATAGCTGTACGGGTGGAAGGACAGCGCGTCGAAGAAACCCTTGGCGCCGTTGGCGTACATGGTCGCGAGAAAATCCCGTGGATCCACGGTCAGGTTGCCGTAACTGATCACCGACGTGAATACGCCGGCGACCACCAGCGCGGCGGGGTCGGCGGCCTTGATCGCGGTGTAGGCCTTTTTCAACAGTTCGGTGTAGGCCACCGGGTCGGGAGCCGGTAGCCACGACTGGTACAGGTTCGGTTCGTTCCAGACCTCATAGGCCGAAATCGCCCCAGGAAAAAGGGTATTGAGGCGCGTCACGGCTTCGGACGCAAACGCGGCGAACTTGTCCGGGTCGGGCGCGACGCCGTAGCAGCCGATACAGCCCTCGCCGTCCTGGCCGCCCCAGTACGGTGTCGAGTTCAGCACGCCCAGCACGGCCATGTCGCGCTGCTGGGCCTGGCTGACGATCAGGTCGATGCGTTTCCAGTCCGGCGGAAAGAAGACCTCCTCCGGGCTACCGGGCGCCGCGGGTTCGATCGCGCCCCACGGAACCAGCACCCTCACGGTGTTGACCCCCAGATCCTGCATCTGCTGGAGGCGCTCGATGACCTGCTCGTCGGTCAGGTTCGGGTCGTACAGATCCGAGTCGGAGATGCCGATCGTCTGATCGGAGTCGTTGATCGCTGCGGTGTCGACGATCGCCACGCTTGCTGCATTCACCGTCCGCGGCATCGGCGAGGTCGGCACAAGCAAATTCGACACGTAGGCGCACACTATCGCGATCGGCGCGACGACAATCATCGTTGTGATCGCATAGCGCCGCCAACGACGGCACACTGAGCGCCTCATAGCCACTCCCGATTGAGAAACGATGTCAAGGACATCGAAGATTTGCGTCGACACAAATTAACCCAGGGCAGTTAACGGGGCGTAGTTAATTCGGAAACGCTCTGATTGGCGGCAACTGAGGGCAGCGCCGGATCACACTGCGCGCGTGGCGTTCCCAGCGACTTCCCAGGTGGTGCTCAACTGGATCGTGCCAGCAAAACTCTGCGGATTTTCTCTTATTCCGTCCTGCGTCGCAGTTTTGAATTGAAATTGCACTCAACTTGGCTGGCGGGCCGCTCACGACACTGTGCGCCACCACCACTGCGGGCTACCTGGCGGGCGATTGCCGACCACCGAATTACCCGGCCGAACAATCCGTTTCGCACCGGATTTTTGCGGCAAAATGTCGCCAAGAGACGCTCCACCGATCACGTAGGAGTGATCTAAATCACTCCAGATATGCGCCGCGCGACGTTCCCATAGCGTTCGATGCGGTCGGGGCCGGACAGGGCGTTGTACAGCACGATCCGCGTCGCGACTCCCTGGTATTTCTCGATCAGCGCGTCGGCCAGGCCGTCCCACGTCGACTCGGTGGCGAAGGTCGCGATGTGTGCGTCGGTGATCTGGGCCGCCATCCCCGTGAAGTCACCGGCCTTCTGCTTTTCCCGGATCCGGGCGGTCGTCCCCTCGAAGCCGGCCTCCTCCCAGATGAACGCGTAGTTCGGCGTGCTCCCGTAGAAGCTCATGCTGGCCCGCACGAGCTCACGCTCGTGGTCGCGTTCCTCGTCGCTGTCGCCGACGATCGTCATGACCGGAAGGATCACGGCGATGTCATCCGGCGCCCGTCCCGACTTCGCCGCTCCTGCAGCCACATTCGGCACCACGTGACGCTCGATGTAGCCGGGTTCGCCGAGCGGATGCACGTGCACTCCGTCGGCGACCTCGCCCACCATCCGAAGCATCCACGGATTCACCGCCGCCACATCCACTTTCGGATCGGGCGCGTCGATCGGTCCCGCGCTCCACTGCGGGGTGATGAAGTCAAGGTCGTAGAACTCGCCGTGATGGTCGAGCGTCCCGGTGCGGAACGCGGCGAAGCACGCCTTCACCGCGCGCACGTAGTCGCGCAGCCGTGGGCCCGGATGTTCGAACGCCATGCCGTAGCGCCGCACGACATGGGTGCGCACCTGCGTGCCGAGACCGAGCCGGAACTTCCCGCGACTGGCCTCCTGCAGTTCCCACGCTGCCGCCGCGGTGACGAAGGGGCTGCGCGGAAACGCCACCGCCACGCCGGTCGACAGGTCAAGCCCCGGCGCGGCCTGCGACGCCACCGCGGCATTGAGATACGCGGTGCGCCCGGTTTCGGTGAAGAGCAGACCCGAGAACCCGGAGTCCTCCACACGGCGGGCCAGATCGCCGATCTTGTTCAGCTGCCGGGGAACCGTCATCGCGTCGACATACACGGGAGAACGGTACTCCTGAGTCCGGTTGTGCCGGCCGATCATTCGCCTCGGACAACATTATCGAACCTTCAGATCGTCGCCGAAGAACATTCAAAAGCGCTGGCGAGACTGAAACCGTCGGGCCCAGAAATGGCCAGGAGTGCGGGCGGTATGGCGTCCGCGAGACGAAGGGTTTGGTGATGAAGAGACTCACTCTGGCGGCGGGTGCCGTCGGCGCGCTGGCGGTGGCGGTGCTGGGTTCCCCGGGTACAGCTGCGGCGGCTCCTTCGGGGTTCGCCAACTTCGGCAACGCCCAGGACACCGTCAACATGTTGACGGCCGCAGGCTACAACGTGCAAATCAACGGGGGCACCGCGTTTCCGTTGTCGAGTTGCAAGGTCATTCAAGTCGAGGGATTGAACAACTCCAACATCGACTCCAACGGAAAGCGGATCGACCCGACCAAGTTCGACACCGTGAGCGTCGACGTCTCGTGCAGGGGAGGGTAGTGCGTCTCGTCTGGAGGCCGATCGCAGAACGGGAGCGACGATTTTGCATCTCGGCATCGGCCTCGCGGCGTAACGTTTGCCCTGCGCACAGCCTCGACAACGGAGTCGGCGGGAGTAACGATGAAGGTCAGGAAATTAGCGGCACTCATCCTTGCCGCCGCGGTGATGATCGCCCTTGCTGCCAGTTCGGTGTTCACGGCGTCGGCGGCCAACAATATCCGGGCGTTCGGTCAGCAGGAGACACTGAACGACTACGTCACCGGCGCCCCGATGGTCGGGTACACGGTGGACGGCCTCATGCCGAGCTCCGACGCCGTGCCCCACAACGGCCGGTTGTACGAAGCGACCGTGACCGTCGACGCACTGGGGGGTTGGGCCGCTCCCTTGGTTCCCCTGTTCAACGCCCGCGCCGAGAACGGGCAGACCTACCGCGTCATCGCCGATGCACCCGGAGGCCTCAGCGGCGCGGCGATTCCGCCGGGGGTCTCGACGACCGGCAAGCTCTACTTCGACGTCGTCGGCGACGATCCGAACAGCGTCGTCTACAACGACGGCGTCCAAGACCTCCTCGTCTGGGTTCCCTAGACCGGCAGCGCCCCTTCGGCCTCAGCCGTCGAGCACGTCGACCTTGCCGGTGTCGAGGTCGTAATAGCCGCCGACGATCTTCACCTTTCCCGTGCCTTCGGCTCGAGCAAGTACGGGCGACTTGCGGAGCTGGGCCACCGTGAGGGCGACGTTCGCCTTGACGGCGTTGGTCACCCGGTCGCCGGGCCTGCCGGTCACCTGATGTACCGCCGGAGTCAATGCGTCGACGAGGTAGCCGAGGTCGCCCGGCTCGGTTTCATGAGCGTCGAGCGCCTTCACGGCAGCCGTAAGGGCTCCGCAGCGCTGATGTCCGAGCACCATCAACAGCGGTGTGTTGAGCTCGGCCACCCCGAATTCCAGGCTGCCGACCACGGAACGGTCCAGCACCTCCCCGGCACTGCGGATGACGACGAGATCGCCGAATCCACGGTCGAAGATCAATTCGATGGGGACACGGGAGTCGACGCAGCCCAGAATGGTCGCAAATGGACGTTGGGTGCTGCTGACCGCCATCCGTCGTGCCGGGTTGTCGTCGACGTGTTCGGCGTGATTCTCGACGAATCGTCGGTTGCCGTCGCGCAACAGCTGCAGGGCCTGATCGGCATTGCTGGCCAACGGCGCAACGTCGGCGCCGGTGGCTGGATCCGGCGGAGTTGCGGCGTGGGTACTGCAGGAGCCCAGGAGCATCGCGCCCGCACCACCCAGTGCGCCCACAAGCGTGGTCGCGAGGAAGCGGCGGCGGCGGAGCTCGGCCGTGATCGAGGGGATGTTTCTGTCTGGCGATTTCGGAGGATGCACGCCCCCTACGAACGCATTGCATATTGTATGTAATCCATCCCGGCAAGGCAGCGCGGATTCGCGAAAAGCATGCTGTGCATTAGCTTTCGGAATACGTACAGCTCATCGAAGTGTCTTGCGGGAACCGACGTAACGTGCCGCCGGCGGTGGCGGCGCGGAGCCGGTTTCGGTGGAGGGGCGGGCATGCGCGTTCTTTCGATAGATAATCGATAACAACTGCACAATCCCAGTTCAAGGCGCTGACTGAGCTCAATCTCGGTTATCCGATTTCAATACATCATTTACGGTCACGAAACAGATCAGCAACAGGGACTGCCTAGCGTTACCGACGTCACGACGGCTGTGACTACCGCTCACCGGCCCGCGCGGTCACCGCCTGAATCCGCTCGAGGAGAACCCATGGCATTCGACTACTCCCGGCTCGCTGCCACCTGCGCGGTGGATTCCCACGAGAACGCGATCACCCTGCCGCCGGAGGCGTACGGCAGCGACGACCTCTACTCCGACGAGGTGGACCGGATCTTCAAGCGCGGCTGGATTCCACTGTGCCGTGTCGAGGAGCTTCCGACGCCGGGCAGCTACTACAGCATCGACATCCTCGGCACCCCGCTGGTGGTCACCCGCGACCGCAAGGACGACCTCCGGGTGCTGTCGCGCAACTGCACGCACCGATGGATGGAGGTGTGCAGCGGAGCGGGCGAGGCCGGCGTGCTGCAATGCCCCTACCACCTGTGGTCGTTCGGGCTGGACGGGCACCTCGCGGGCGCGCCGGAGATGAAGCAGACGGCCGGGTTCGACCGAAAAGAGTTCGGGTTACGCCAATTCCGCCACGAGGTCTGGAAGGGTTTCGTCTTCGTCAACTTCGACGGGCAGGCGGCTCCGGTCGCAGAGCAGCTCGCCGGCCTGGCCTCCCTGGTCGATCCCTACGACTTCGAGAACTATCAGATCGTCGAGCACACCGAATGGGGGATCTGTGACTGGGACTGGAAGATCATGGTGGACAACTTCATGGAGTGCTACCACCACATGGGCCCGCACCGCGGCTCGCTGGAGGATGAGTTTCCCGCGAAGCTGAGCTCCACCGGCGACGTCGGGGCCTACTTCACCACGATGTGGTCGCAGCAGGCCGAGGGGTACCCGGCCCAGGTGCCGTTCCTGGCCCCCGGCGCCGACACCCTCACTCCCGAGCACAGCCACAAGCTGCTGATCTTCATCGCCTATCCGCTGCTGCAGATTTCGCTCGGGCCAGGCTTCATGTACTGGCTCAAGACCATGCCGGTCGGCGCGGGCAAGGTCGAGATCCATCTCGACATCGCCATGTCGCCGGCGGCGCTGGCCGCCCCGGAACTCGACGAACGGCGCAGCCAGCTGGTCAAGTCCATCTGCGACATCCACCGGGAGGACCTCGACGTCTGCGCCGCCGTGCAGCGGGCCATCCGCGCGGGCGTGACCTCAACCGGTCGGCTCTCGCACCTCGAACGTCCGCTGTGGGAGTTCTACCGCTACCTCGGGCGCGAGCTCGGAATCGTCAGTAACACCGCCGATCTCGCGTCGGCCGGCTGAAAGGGCATCCAACACATGACCACCACCCTCAACGGGCAGGGGCACCGCACCGCAGTGGGCGAGGTCGCCGAACGGTTGGCGGCCTCGGGCGTGAAGTATGCGGCGATCAGCTTCGTCGACATGCACGGCAAACCCAAGGCCAAAATGGTTCCGCTGAACCACCTGGGCCAGGCATCGCGCGGTTCGGAGATGTTCACCGGTGCCGCACTCGACGGTGTACCCCAGGACGTCAACGACGACGAAGTGGCGCCGCACCCGGACTTGGACGCGGCGATCATCGCCCCCTTCAACCGGGAAGTCGCCTGGTTCCCCGGCGACCTGTGGATCGGCGACGCGCCGTTCGAGGCATGCAGTCGCCAAATCCTCAAACGAGTGACCGCCGACGCCGCGACGCTGGGCTACACGTTCAACCTCGGGATCGAGACCGAGTTCTTCCTGCTCACCGACGACGGCGGACGGCCCGCTCCCGCCAGTGCCGACGACAACCTCGACAAGCCCTGCTACGACCTGCGGGGAATGCTGCACAACTACGCGGTCGTCGACGAGATCGTGTCGGCCATGAACGAACTCGGCTGGGACGTCTACTCGTTCGATCACGAGGACGGTAACGGCCAGTTCGAGACCGACTTCACCTACACCGACGCGGTGGGCATGTCCGACCGGCTGGTCTTCTTCCGGATGATGGTCGGCGAGATCGCCCGCAAGCACGGGCTGTTCGCGTCGTGGATGCCCAAGCCGTTCGCCGACCGGACCGGCAGCGGAGCGCACTACAACATGTCGCTCGCCGACGACGGCGGGCAGAACCTGTTCGCGGCGCCCGATGACCCGCGAAGCTGTGGCTTGTCCACGCTCGGCTACCAGTTCATCGCCGGGGTACTTCGCCACGCCCCCGCGATCTGTGCGGTGATCGCGCCGACGGTCAACAGCTACAAGCGTCTGGTCAAGCAGGGCAGCATGTCCGGGCTGACATGGGCGCCGATCTTCGCCTGCTACGGCGACAACAACCGCACCAACATGCTGCGGATACCCAAGGGCGGAGGCCGCGTCGAGTGCCGGGCGGCCGACAGCGCCAACAACCCCTACCTCGGTGCGGCGCTGATGCTCGCCGCAGGGCTCGAGGGCATCCGCGAGGGACTGGACCCCGGCGAACCCCATCGCGACAACCTCTACAACGTTTCCGAGGCCGAGCTCGCCGCCCGCGACATCGGATGGCTGCCACGGTCGCTCGGTGAGGCACTCGACGCGCTCGACGCAGACCCGCTGGTGCGCAACGTGTTCGGCGACGTCATGTTCGACTCGTATCGCGCCGAGAAGCGCGCGGAGTGGGATGCCTACAACGCGCACGTCTCTTCATGGGAATCCGACCGCTATCTGAGGTTCTGGTGAGCGCCGTGGCATTGGCCCACCGCTTCGAGGAGTTGACCTCGCCGCAGCTGGCGGCCAGGGTGGCGGGCGATCCGGAATGCGTCGGGCTGATTCCCGTCGGCGCCACCGAACAGCACGGTCCCCACCTGCCGGTGGGAACCGACACCATCATCGCCACCGCCCTGGCCGACGCGGCCGCAGGCGATACGGCGGTGGTCCTGCCACCAATCGCATACGGAGCCAGCTTCTTTCACGGCACCTCGCTCCCGGGCACCGTCGCCTTCCCCGGCGCCGACGTGGCGGCCACCGCGACGCGGGTCGCGCGGGCGTGTGTCGGCTCCGGGCTGCGCCGGCTGCTGTTCGTCAACGGCCACGTCGGCAACGCCGCACCGTTGTGGATCGCCTGCGACGAGTTTCGGCGCGAGTTCCCCGACGGCCGGATCGGCGTCCTGCAGTGGTGGGAGCTGACACCCGACATCGCTGCCAAGGCCACCGCGGACGCCGTGGACTGGCACGCCAATGCCGCCGAGACGTCGCTGATGCTGGTGCTGCGTCCCGAACTCGTCGATGTCGCGAAACTCGCCGAGGCCGACGACCCCGATCGCACCGGCGGTCTGGTGTTCCGCTATGCGATGCAGCATGTTTCGACCAACGGCGTCACGGGACTGCCCTCGCGAGCATCCAAAGCGTTCGGGATCGACCTCTGGAGTGAGGTGGTCGCCGCCGCCCGCGACGTCGTCGAGCGCGCACATCGGGAACGTGCGCCGCTGACGTAGCGAACATGCATCCGCACCGTAAGATCCGTCTTGTGCCGACTCCGGAGCAGGCGGCGAAGGTCCGCGCCATCGGACGGCCGCGAAACGCGCCCGCCACGCCGACGGCCGCACCGCGGGACGGCATCATCAATGCCGCAACGAAGCTCTTCTCCGAGCGGGGCTACGCGCAAACCACGATGAGTGACATCGCCCGTGCGGCGGGTCTGCAGCAGTCGTCGCTGTATTACTGGTTCCGCAACAAGGAACAACTTCTGCAGGAAACGCTTCTCGTCAACCGCGCACCCCTGAAGTTCATCGCCGAGGTGGGCGCCGGTTCCGGCTCGCCCGCACTGAAGCTGTACCGTCTGCTGCGGTTCGACACCATGCAACTGGCGATGTCGCCGATCGACTTCAACGAGATCCAACGCATCGCCCATGACCAGCGCAGTGAATTCCACCAGTTCTGGACCGACTACGAACGGCTCAAGCAGTGGGTCGTCGACCTCATCGGCGCGGCGATCGCCGAGGGCAAGTTCATCGACTGCGACAGGGACGAAACAGCGGGCCTGCTGCTGAACTTCGACGAAGGTGCACAGAAGCGCACCCGATTGCACCCCGACCAGGGCGACCGGGCCGAGGAAGCCATCCGGGTGGGTGAACAGGTCGCCGTCATCGCCGTCCGCGGACTGCTGAAGCGGCCCGGCGAGATCACCAAGATAACCGCGCAAGCCGCCGTGTTCGATGACGCCGCGGCCGCGCTCGGGCAGTAAGGGGCTCCACTCCTGACGGGATGAGGGCCCTAATGGCACCTTCGCCTACGCCATTTGCGAGGCTGGACCCGAGGTGCCTGCCGGATGACTTTGCCGATCGTGTTGGCCGTGCTCTTCTCGGCGTTGCTGCATGCGATCTGGAATTCGTTGGCGCACGCTGTCAGCGACCGCCTGGTGGGCTTTGCGCTGATCGGCGTCGCCGATGCCGCGGGCGGCGCCGTGATGGTGGCGTTCGCCGGTCCGCCACCCGCCGGCGCCTGGCCCTTCATCGTCACCTCCGCGGCGCTGCACGTGGCCTACAACCTGCTGCTATTGGCCAGCTATCAGCTCGGCGAGTTCAGCCAGATGTATCCGCTGGCCCGAGGCACCTCTCCGTGGGTGGTCGCATTGGTCTCGGTGACCGTGCTGGGCCGCCACCTGCCGATCATCGAACTTGCCGGTGTGCTGGCGGTGTCCGGAGGGCTCATCGCCCTGGTCCTGATCGGCGGCCGCCCCCACCGCAAAGATCTGCCGGCACTGGCCGCGGCCCTGCTCACCGGCTTGATGATCGCGGCGTACACGGTGACCGACGGTCTCGGCGTCATGCACGCGCCGCTGTTCGCCTACACCGGGTGGATGTTCCTGCTGCAGGGGCCGCCCATCGCGGTGATCGCGGTCGCCCGGCGCGGCCGTCGACTACCGGGTGCCCTTCGTGCGTCGGCCGTACCCGGACTCACCGGCGGCGTCATCTCGCTGGCCGCGTACACCATCGTGCTGTGGGCGCAGACCAGCGGTGCGCTCGCACCCATCGCCGCCCTGCGCGAAACCAGCATCATCTTCGGAGCGTTGATCGGCGCGTTGTTCCTCGGCGAGCGGCTCGGTGCGCGCCGCGCCATCGCCGCGGCCGTGGTGCTGGCCGGGGTGCTGTTGATCAGCCTGGCGTGAACGCGATCATGTTGTCGGACAATGGAACGACCACCGCAGAGTGTCGACTGCATGAATCGCACTCGCCGCTCAGCGGTCCAGTCGGCGGCGACTCCGTGAGGTCGAACAGGACAAACTCACCGACAACGAGAAGAGCGCCGCGATCGCGGCCACGACACCGAACGCCGCGTCGCTGAACACAAACGCCACGACACACACGGCGGCGACAACGGCCGTCACCGAGCCGAGGACCACGCCGGTCGTGGTGGGGAAATCAGTCACACCTGAACGCGTACCACTTCGGCGGGTGAAGCAAACGTGGCGGAGGTGACGGCCATGCGCCGCTGCCCCTGACCTGCGGCTGCGACGGTGGGCGAACGGAGCTGGTCGGCGAATTCGGGCGCCACTGTTGACGCGCTCGATCTCTCGGAGACCGCGTTCGACGGCCGCCCCTTGACAGCGAAACCCTGGTAGGCGAGCGCGTCGACGAGTTCGTCGACCGATGCCGGCCCATGGTCGAACAGATACGTGGTGAGCAGGTAGCGAAGCTCGACGCCCCGCACCTCGAGCAATGTGGTCATGGCCCGACCGTGCCAAGGCAGTCTGACACGTCGCGGTTGTCGCGCCCGAGTCGCTAAAAGGCGGGCAAACCCGCGTGCCCTGTGCCGTCGATCCGCACGGCAGGTGGGCGCCGACTTCCGCACGCCTGGGCTAGTCGGTGGCTTGCGATCCGGCGGCGATCACCGCGCGATTGCGGTCCGCGACGATCCCGAAGTTCATCTTCTCCAGCCGCCGGTCGTAGCTCATGAACCCGTTGACCTCGTTCTCGACATCAGTGGTCTGGGTGTAGATGGCGCCCGACAGCCCGCCCTCCCGCACCGCCTTCTCCAGATCCCGGCTGACCTCGACGTAGCGCTGGGTCAGTCGCGCCTGGCTGTCGGTCATCTCGTAGGCCTGCGGCTTCCCCGGCCACCGGTTCTGATTGAGCACCAGCCCGAGGCCGCCGTACTCACCGTCCACCCGCACCCGGCGGTCGACCGGGCGCGGGTCGACGGCCTTGGACCGGTCGTCACGGTCATCGGGCACGACCGGCCGGCCGGGGCCGACATAGGTGTGGTCGTCGAAGATGTCGCCGGCCATGCTGTCGGGCCGGGACTTGCAGCAGTTCACCCCGCTGTTGGCGTCCACCATCCGCGTCGGGTCCTCGGCCTTCACGGCGTTGGCGACCCGGGCCGTGTCGAACTCGCCCCAGCCCTCGTTGAACACCACCCAGCCGATGATCGAGGTGACGCTGCGCAACTGGTCCACCATCGCCGCGAGCTCGTGCTCGAAGTTCGCCTTGGCCGCAGGCGGCGGATCCGGGGCGGGGCCGACCGGAATCTTGAGCGACACATCCAGCGACGGCATGTCCTGCCACACCATCAGCCCGATCTTGTCCGCCCAGTAATACCAGCGCGCCGGCTCCACCTTGGCGTGCTTGCGGACGAAGTTCATCCCCATCGCCTTGGTCCGCTCGAGGTCGAACTTCAGCGCATCGTCGGTGGGCGCGGTGTAGATCCCGTCCGGCCAGAAGCCTTGGTCCAGCGGGCCGTGAAGGAAGGTGATCTTGCCGTTCAGCGCGATCCGCGGCCTGCCCTTCGCATCGTTGATGACGCCGATCGTGCGCAACCCGGCATAGCTGGAAACCTCGTCGACCACCTTGCCGACGGGGCTCAGCAATCGCACCTTGAGGTCGTAGAGGTACGGGTCGTCCGGGCTCCACAGGTGCGGGTTCGGCACGGGGACACGCAGCGGCGTACCCGCGATACCGACCGAGTGCGCCACCTCCTCGCCGTCCGGCGTCGAGACGACCACCTCGGCGCGCTGCTTCTGCGCCCCGGAAACCCTTGGTGTGATGGTGAAACCGGTCAGGTCCGAGGTGATGTCGAGCTTGTCGACGTGCGCGGCGCGCACCGGCTCGATCCAGACCGTCTGCCAGATCCCCGACGCTCCCGTGTAGAACAGGCCCTCCGGCCCGTTGCGCTGCTTGCCGACCGGGAACGGGTTGGCCTCGTTGCGGTCTTCGACTCCCACCGTGATCTGCTGCTGCGATTCGGGCCGCAGCGCATCGGTGATGTCCGCGCTGAATTCGGTATATCCGCCTTCGTGATGGGCCACCTGTTTGCCGTTCACCCACACGGTGGCGATCTGGTCCACCGCGCCGAAGTGCAGCAGGACGTGCCGTCCACGCCAGCTGGTCGGCAGCTCGAAGACCTTGTGGTACCACATCTGATCGTCGTGGCGCTGAATCCCGGACAGCGCCGACTCCGTCGGGTAGGGGACCAGAATCCGCTCGTGGTACTCCTTCACCGGGGGAGGCGCCGGCAGGGCGGCCTGCTGCGGTCGGCCGGTGTACTCCCACACGCCGTTGAGGTTCATCCACCGTGTCCGGGCCATCTGCGGGCGCGGGTACTCGGGCAGCGCGTTGTTCGGTCCCACCAGCTGAGTCCACGGTGTCGACAAGGGCGGATTCTGCCGGTGCCATTCCACGAGCGCGTTGGCCGGCGCGTTCACCATTGCGATGCTAATCAGGACACCCAACGCCGCCGCGGCGAACCGCCTGGGCCACACCGATTTCAACAAGACGCAACACCGGTGACTGTGACGTCACGCTCCGGTCGCCGGTGATCGGACGGCACGGGGCCAGCAGGCATGGATATCCCCCACATTGAAGATTCGCTCGGGTCGATGTGGCGGCGCTATCCCGAAGGACCCCCGTGAACCGCCAGCATCGCAGCAAACATACCGGCAAGTCGTTGAAAAATAAAGCACATATCGCGCGGCGCGCCGGGCTGAACGGCATCGAGGCGCTGTGCATCTCATCACCCTCGGTGGGGGAGTGTGTCGCAGACGATCGCTGTGAATTCGTTAAGTGTCGTCCTGCAAGGCACTCTCAAGTTCCGCATGAGGGTTTTCAAGATCGATCTTGTTCGTCGGCCATTCGGCGGACAGGGGCCGCATCGCGCCGTCACCACGGCGCATCGCACCCCCGGCGATGCGGCCGCAGCCGTGACCTGCTGTCTCATTGAGCAAACGACCGTTGCGCGACCGAGTTCAGGCTTCGCGGTGGCAATGGACGGGCAGTGCGACGAGCCCGTGGATCATCACGCCGTCGCGATACGCGAGAGGTTCGGTCGTCGCGAGTTCGAGGTGCGCAAATCCGAACGCGAGGTGGCCGGGCTTGCGGGCGATATCGAGTCCGCCCGGGTCGCCGACTCGGATCGGCTCGGTGGCGAATCGGAACACGGAGATGTTGACCGGGCTGGTGATCCGCAGTAGCTCCTCGACCGCGCTGGGCAACAGCGAGGTGTCGGCGCGCAGTGCGGCCAGCTGGGATGGGTTGCTCAACAGTGCCGGAATGCCGTTGCCGATGAGGTTGGCGGTGGTGTCGAATCCCGCGACGATGAGCAGGTAGGCGGCGGCCAGCAGTTCGGTCGCGGAGAGGCGATCGCCGTCGCTGCTTGCTTCGATCAACGCGGTCATCAGGTCGTCGCACGGCAGGCGGCGCTTGTCGGCCAGCAAGTCGGTCAGCATCGTGGTCAGCCCCGCCGACGCGGCGGCCATCTCGGGTCCGGTGGACTGGTTGAGATAGGGGACCAGAAAGGTCAGGAATTGATCCCGAAAGCCTTCCGGCACGCCGAGCAGGTCACCGATCACCCGCGCCGGAAGGGGGCCGGCGTAGGCCTTGATCAGGTCCACGGGTGCGCTGGTGTCGACGGCATCGAGAAGTTCGTCGGCGATCTCCTCGATCCGCCGGCTCATCCGTTCGACGCTCCGTGCGGTGAACGCCTTGGCCACCAGCTTGCGCAGTCGGGTGTGATTCGGCGGGCCGCTGGCCAGCATGTGCTGACTCAGCGTGCTCGCGTACCGCCCTTGGTTGTTCGGTGGCAGTACTTCAGCGCAAGCGTGCGATCGGTGCTCAACCCCGGGTGGGCCAGCACTGCCCTGGCATCGCGTATCGGGTGATCAGCCAGACCGGCACATCGCCCCACATCAGCACACGGCTGACCGGCGACCCACCTTGCAGCCGAGTCACGATGTGAAGAGGATCCCGCGTGAACGAGCGTTCCAACACCAGGTTCTCGGTCATAGCTGCTCCATGGCCCGACGCTATGCGGGGCGGAGCAAGCCCGAAAGCCGTAAAGTGCGAGCCACCGGACGAAATGCGCAGGCGCGCATCAGGAATCGTGGGTGATCGGCGACGGCGTCGATCGTCGTCCTCCAGCGGTCACACAGCCGAGTGATCAGGTGGTTCACCGCCTGGTTGTCCAGGTGTGCCAGCATCAACGCAGATGATGCCGACCGATAACCATGTGCACACGCGGTGGTCCTGGGACACCGCAACCTCGTCGTCGATGCAGCTCGCCTGCGCCCGCGCCGTCGAGGTCGGCATTCCCGGGCTGGCGTTCACCGAGCACGTCGACTTCACCGACTGGAGCGTCCACGACTCGGACGAACTCGCCGGGACGGCGATCGCACCGCCGACACGCATCAGTCCCCGGCCGCGCGTGAAGCCGTTCGACGTCGAGGGCTACTCCACCGACCTGGCGCGGTGCCGCGAGGAGTTTCCCGAGCTGCGCATCCTGTCCGGCATCGAAGCCGGCGAACCCCATCTGTTCCCTGCCAGCGTGGCCGCCGTGCTGGCACCGGGAACTTCGAGCGCGTGCTCGGCAGCCTGCACGGGATCGTGGACGACGGTACGCTCACCGGGATCAGTCACGCACTGTTCGCCCGCCTCGGCGCGCACGAGCTGATGCGGCGCTACTTCGCCGATCTCGTTGCTTTGGTGGACGGCTCGTCGGTGTTCAATGTGCTGGCGCACTGCGACTATCCGCGCCGGTACTGGCCCGCCGCGCGGGTGGGCGCCTACGCCGAAGCCGACTTCGAGGAGGAGTACCGGACGGTGTTTCGCACCCTGGCGTCCTCGGGGCGGGCGTTGGAGATCAACACGCGCAGCCCGCTGGCGTCGGCGGACCTGATGCGCTGGTGGTGGCAGGAAGGTGGCGACGCGGTCTCGTTCGGCAGCGATGCTCATCAGCCGTTCCGGGTCGGCGAGCACTTCGACCGGGCGGTCGACGTCGTCGAGGCGGCCGGGTTCCGGGCGGGGCGCGACCGTTTCGATTTCTGGCGGCGCTGACGGGATACGGACATGCTGATTCTCTTTGGAGGACCTTGAGGTTCGTTGTGCGTCTCGCCGCCGCTGGACCATTTCGTTCCCGAGCGCGTTGTCACTCGTGATCCGGGTTGAACGAGCGCCTCTCGGCGGGAAGCGAAATGGTATGAAACGAATGTTCGCGGGTGTCCTGGCGCTGGGAGCGGTCGGTTGCGCCGCCGGAGTGGGTGAAGGTGTCTCGGCAGCAGACGACGCCTACGGTGCTACCGCCAGGTCGTCGGTGGGCAGGTCGTCGACCGCCCGAGTCGTCTACGCCGTGGGAGGAGCACGGGCGCCGGACATCCCCTGGTACGACTACACCGAGCGGGCCGGCACCGCGTACTACCCTGGCGCCAAACGGACGATCGTCGACTATCCGGCCGCGGCGGCGTTCAACTGGCTGCCGGATATGTACCTGCCCGCCGGTGGCCGGGAAAGCGGGAGCATCGGCCAGGCGGTCGACGTCGCGGCCAAGCATCTGGATGCCGACATCCACGGCGGCACCCGTCCTGCGGCGGCCGTCGGCTTGTCCGAAGGTGCGCTGGGACTCGACCAGGAGCAGACGCGGCTGGCCGCCGACCCGACCGCCCCGCCACCCGGCACGCTGTCGTTCACCGAATTCGGCGACCCCACCGGCCGCAACGCGTTCGGCGCCAGCATGCTGGCACACATCTTCGGGCCCGGTTCCTACATTCCGGTGATCGACTACACGATGCCCAAAGCCGTGGACAGCCAATACGACAACAACAAGGTCGTCACCGCATACGACGGCCTCTCCGACTTCCCCGACCGGCCCGACAACCTGGTGTCACTGGCCAACGCCGCCGCGGGCGCCGCCCTTGTGCACACCCCGACCGCGTTCACGAGCCCCGGTGACGTGCCGCCGACGAACGTCCGGGCCGCCGTCAACAGCAAGGGCGGTACCACGACGACGTACCTCATCCCCGTCGACCACCTGCCCCTGACGCTTCCCCTGCGGTATCTCGGCGTGCCCCCGGAATTCGTCGATCAAATCGACAGTGTCCTGCAACCGATGGCCGATGCCGGATACGCCCGCAACGACAACCCGGCCACCAAACCGGTATCCGTCGATCCTGTCCACGGCATGGACCCGATCGCCCTGCTGGACCCGGCCACCCGTGACAGCATCAACAAGACCTTCGGGACGATTCGCGGCATGATTCCGTCGATCGGCTGAGTTTCGCACCACGGTCGGTGACGGCGTAGGGTTCTCGCCGGAGCGCTATGACGGGGGTCGATCGTGACGATTCGATTTTGCTCGAATGCTGGGCGCCGCAAGACATTCAAGTGGCGACTTGGGTACCGGAGCTGCGTCGCCGTCCTTGCCTCGGCGGCGGTCGTCGCTGGGCTGTCGACGGCTCCGGAGCGGTACGACCTGCGGTTGGCCGCGCTGATCACGCCGGCGAATTCCACCGCGCAGATATTCGCCGGCGCCAACTATTACGGGCAGGACTGGTCGCCCTTCGGCCGGCAGCAGGTCGTGCCGTTCTTCTTCGGACCGCAGGGCATCGTCACGGCGATCGACAACAACAGCGCCGATCCCACCGGTACGGTCGTGCTGTCGTCGGGGTGGGGAGCCGGCCAGACGAGCACCGCGCTCGCCGCTATGCAGGCCAACCACGACCCGTCGATCAACAGCGTGCGCCTCGCGATACTCGACAACGACACCAACCGCGCCGGTGGCGGGTTCTGGACCACCTACTGGATGTTCGCGCCGCTGCTGTCGACATCGGCGGCGCCGACACCGAGCGACACGACGGTGCCCGTGGTCGATACCGCCTACGCGTACAACATCAACTCCGACGCACCGACGTACCCGATCAATCTGCTCGCCGACATCAACAGTCTGGCCGCGTATGTCGAGGACTACGGCGCGCAGGCGACCGCCCCGATGCCCGCCGCGGCCTTGCAGCCGGTGACGCCCGGCGCCCAGCACTACCACTACATCGTCGCTCCCGACGGCACCGTGACCCGGCAGGTCGCGGTGTCCGGCAACATCACCTACGTCACGTTCGAGTCCGCCGGCCTGCCTTTGCTCAAGCCGCTTCGGCTGCTGCCCGGCGGGGGCATCCTCGCCGATGCCCTCGAACCGGCTCTGACGGTGCTCGTCAACTGGGGCTACCAGGACAACAATCCGATCCCCGACGATCCCACGACGACACGACCCGTCGGCCTTCTACCGTCGCTGTCACAGGACGTGGCAGCCGTCCATCAACTGGCCACTGCCATCGGCCAGGGCATGCTTGCCCTGCAACGGGATCTGACGCCGCCGACCACATCCGTGAAAACGACGCCATCCCACAGCGTTTCGTCTCCCATTCACGAGGTTGCAGCGGTCGCAGCCCGCGATGCTGCTGTCACCGACCACACGGTCGCCCCGAAACACCGGCCGCACCGCGCATCCGGCGTCCCGGCTTCCGGCGTCCGGCATGATCACAAGTCATCCGGATCGGCATCGCCGGCGTCGCACTCTCCGCGTCGCCACACACGCGTTCACAATTCACGATGAGATTCGTGGTGCAGGAGTACGAGGTCGCTTGATCGAGGCCGGCAGGGCAAAGCATGTCTTCGGAAGGTGTCAGCAGATGTTGACAGCGTCGGCACATGTTGACAGCTCCGGAAGAACAGTCCTTGACGGACGGGCCGCCGACGGCGTGTGACGCTTCGGCCGTTCGCACGCACTCAGTAAGCGCAGGCCACTGAATATCTCTGCGGTGCAGGTGATTCGGTGATATTCCCCGAATGCACACAAATCCGTTCACCCCGTCCAGCTCAGGTGCAGCACGCTGTCGACGAAGTATTACTTCTGCATCAGAAAGCCATTCATGAGCCTTATAACCAGAGAGGATCAGCCTTGGGTGGAGATGCCCAAAAGCAGGTACGCCAACAGGTATGCGCTGGGGTAATTGCACCACTGTGCGAAGCCCCTTAGCGCCAGCATGCTTTCGGTCATGGTTGACACGAACGTTGATGCAGTGATCGTCGGAGCCGGCTTCTCCGGGCTGTACGCCACTCACCGGCTACGCAATCTCCAGGGTTTGTCGGTGCAGTGTTTCGAAGCCGGTAACGACCCGGGCGGGGTTTGGTACTGGAACCGCTACCCAGGAGCGCGCTGCGACTTCGAAAGCATCTATTACTCTTATACGTTCGACGAATCTCTGCAGCGGGAGTGGCGCTGGACGGAGCGCTTCGCCGCACAGCCAGAGATCTTGGCGTACCTCAATCATGTGGCGGGCCGGTTCGATCTGAACCGCAGCTACCGGTTCAACACTCGCGTCACGTCAGCGGTGTGGGATGACCACACCAATCGTTGGACAGTCCGGGCCGATGACGGCACGACCACCACCGCCCGGTTCTTCATCAACGCGGCCGGCTCGTTTTCGGTCGTCAAGAAAAACGATTTCCCCGGGCAGGACAAATTCCGGGGGACGGTCCTCCATACCAGCCAATGGCCGGCCGATGGAGTCGATCTGGCCGGGAAGCGCGTCGCCGTCGTCGGCACCGGGTCGACCGGCATCCAAGTCATTCAGTCGATTGCTCCGCGAGTCAGCGAGCTGATGATATTCCAACGCAGCGCGAACTACGCTTGCCCGCTGGGGAATAGACCGCTCACCGATGACGAATTCCAGAACGCTGTGGACGATTTTCCGAGGACCCGGGTCGAGGCTCGAAATCGCCTGGGCGGCGCACCGTACCCGCGAGCCGTGAGGTCGGCGTTGATGGACACACCGGAGGAACGGCGCAGGGTCTACGACGAGTACTACGACGGCGGTGGCTTCCGGATGCTCGCCTCGACCTACTTCGATCTCCTCAGCGACCTGTCGGCCAACGCGACCGCGGCGGAATACATCCGCGACCGGATCCGCGAGCGGGTGATCGATCCGGAAGTCGCCGAGCTGTTGTGCCCGAATGATCATCCGTATGGCAGCAAGCGTGCGACATTCGAAATGGGCTACTACGAGGTCTTCAACCTGCCGCACGTGCAGTTGGTCGACGCCAAGTCGGCCCCGATCGTACGGATCACCGAACGTGGGATCGCCACCACCGCGAACGAATACGAATGCGACGTGATCGTGTTGGCGACCGGCTTCGATGTCGGCGCGGGAGCACTGGAACGGATGGGAGTCCTGGGCCGCCAAAGCCGCAAATTGAGCGACCACTGGGTTCACGGACAGCGCGCCTTCCTGGGAATGGCCACTCACGGGTTTCCTAACCTGTTTCACATCCTCGGTCCGCAGGGGCCCGCGGCAGTTTTCAACAATCCTCTTGCAATCGAGGACAATGTCGACTTCGTGGGTGGCCTGATCGCTTACCTGGACGATCAGGGTTACGGGACGGCCGAAGCCACCGGAGTCGCCGAGGACCACTACAACGCGATCGTTCGGGAGGTCGCCGACGCGACCGTGTTCTCGAAGGCCAGAAACTGGTTCATGGGCGACAACATTCCGGGCAAGGTCCGAACACCGGTCTCGCTGTTCACCGGCGCGCCCATGTACCGGGCGATCTGCCGCGAGGTCGAAACCACTGCATATGGCGGCTTTTCGTTCGACGGAGACTACCGGCACATACCGCCGCTGCTCAGGCTCGACGGTTCGGCGGTCTTCTTCGTTGCCGGCCTCCTGAACACGGGCGCCAAGCCGCTCGAGGAGTGCTCCCTCGACGAGGCTCGAATGACGATGGAGAGTTTCAAGGTGCTTCAGCGGCCGCTGCCCCCCGACGTCAGGATCACCGACACGTCCTATCCGATCGAGGGCGGCGTGCGGACGGCGCGCCTCTATCGACCGGCCGTTGACGGTCCGCTGCCTGTGGTGGTCTTCATCCACGGTGGTGGCTTCATCGGCGGTAGCCTGGATTCGTTCGACGAACCATGTGCCACGTTGGCCCGGCGTCTTGGTGCACTCGTCGTTTCTCCGGATTACCGGCTCGCTCCGGAGCATCCGTTCCCGGCCGCGACCGACGACACGGTCGCGGTACTGCGTTGGGCCGCAGAACATATCGCCGACCACGGTGGCGACGCCACGCGGATCGCCGTGGGCGGCGAAAGCTCCGGTGCAAATCTCGCGGCGGTCGCGGCGATACGGCTACGCGACGATGGCGGGCCGCTCTTGCGCGCCCAGGTCCTGGTTACCCCCCCGACAGATTTCCTGGTGGACACCGAATCTCGTAGGGTCTTTGCGCACGCGCCGATCCTGTCGACCGAAGTCGGCGAGCGCATGGGGGCGCTGTATCTCGGCGATCTGGCCAATGCGACTTCGTCGTGGGCTGCGCCGGCGCGCGCCAATGACCTCTCCGGCCTACCGCCCGCTCTGGTAATCACGATGGAGGTCGACCCGCTCCGCGACGAAGGAGAAAACTACGCGTTCGCGTTGGCCGCGGCCGGGGTTCCCACCGTGTCCCGCCGCTTCAAAGGGCTGTTCCACGCGACGCTCTCCTTGTCGGGTGCGATCCCGCGTGCCGTGGAGATCCAGGATGCCATTGCCGAGTTCCTGAGCCCGTTGTTGGAGCCGGAAATCTCGTTGCTACCGCGGTCGTCGCTCAGACAACACAGGTGCGCGTGACAGAACTAGCCCCCACGACGGCCGATTCATTCCGCACCATTTCCGAACAAGGGCCGTACGTCGGCGATGTCGTACTCCTGAACAGACACCGTGAGCATCGCCGAGCGCTGTTCCGTGTCAGGACCGCTGCCGCGGAAGGCTTCCACCGCCGCCTGCGACTCCCAGCGTTCGAAGATGTTGACACGGCCGGGGACGAGCAGGTCCGCGCAGATCGCGAAGTCGAGGCAGCCCACCGCCCCACGAGCCTGTTCGACGACGGGCACACAATCCGCGAGGTAGGGTTCGCGCTCCTGCGGCTCAACGGTGATGTGGCCTGCAACGATGACCATGAGTGCGCTCCAGTTCTGTCGCCTTGGTGTCCCGCCCGCCGGGTCGTTCCGCTGAGATAGACCTCCAGGGCAGAAGAAACTCATCGTGACAACTCAGGATGCGCGCCGCGCGATCCATGCTGCGATCTGGGCGCGCGAGTTGAACCCCAGCTTGCCGAGAATGCGTTCGACATGTCCGTCGGCAGTGCGTTTGGCGATGAAGAGTCGCTCTGCGATCTCGCGATTCGTCAACCCGCCCTCGATCAGCGCAGCAACCTCCAGTTCCCGTCCGGTGAGAGGACCCCTGTCTGGATGGCCGGCGTGCCGGCGCAGGTCGCCGTGGTTCAATGCGAAATCGATGATGTCGTCGAGGTTTTGGAACCGCCGCACAATGTGATCGTGATCGTCGAGCGATGGTGTGGACTCCGGTGAGCCGTGTTCTTCGGCGAACCGCAAAAGATACGGCCCGAACGCCGCAAGCGATGTCCCGAGCGATCGCCACACGTGGTCCGCTGCCGCCGACAGCTCAGCGGCCCTGCCGGGCTGGTTTTGGTCGTACCTGATCCAAGAAAGCAATGCGATGGCGAGGGCGACGCCGACACCGTCACCCATACCGCGATGAAGCTGTAGCGCTCGGCGGAGCGGTTGTTCGGCCTCGTCTAGCTGGCCCAGCGTCCAGTGGGCCAGGGCGGCCCCGTGGTGGGCATACGCGTGTGCGCTTCGTTCGCCGTATTGCTCGCACAACATCCGCGTTTCGCGGCTCAACTGCAGCGCCTCTTCGGCGTGGCCACCGTAGGTAAGGGCATAGCCGACCATGCATCGGGCCGTGAGTTCCAGGAAGCGATCGCCGTGGGCGTGGTGCTCGTCGACGGCAAGGTAGAAGTCCCGGATGGCTCTGTCCAGGTCGCCGCGGAACATCGCCAGAAGCGCACCCACGTGGTGCAGGTGCGCGACGAGTCGAGAATCATCCAGTTCGTCTGCGAGAACTGAAAGTTCGGTTAGCAGCTGTTCGGACCGCAGGTGGTCGCCCTGCAGAAGCGCAATCCAAGTCGTTACCCACATGCACTCGCCGCGGACCGGCGACGGCTCGGTGAAGGCGTCCAGCATCGCCTCCAATCGCATGCGCCCCTCGGCGAGCCGACCGCCGACAAGGAAGTAATAGCGCAGGGATGCCAAGAGCTGCAGCGCAATCCGCTCCTCCCCGTCGGTGGTGATGCTCCACTGGAGTGCGGTGACATACCCGGCGTGGTCGAGGCTCATCTGCTCGATCAAGACGTCCTGGTTCGGTCCGCACCACTGCAGCAACATCTCTTGGGCGCGCCGCAACATCGCGTCGCGGTGCCTGCGCTGGAGTTCGGCAGTCTCTTCGGCTTGATCTGCGAGGTCGGCAGCAACCTCACGGATGGTCGCCGGCATGCGGTATCGCATGGCGCCGGCACCGCGGCTGGTCGATATGATCGATTGTGCGACAAGTGTTTCGATGGAATCCATGACCTCGACTGGGTTCAGCTCACCGAACGCACAGACCGACTCGGCCAGCTCGAGGTCGAACGTTGCCGAGAACACCGAAAGGCGACGCCATAGCACCCGTGCATTCTTCGGGCACAGCCCATAACTCCAGTCGACCATGGTGCGCAGCGATCGGTGACGAGACGCGTGGGGGGTGACTGCGGCCGTCAACAATGTCAGTCGCCGGCCGAATCGCTCGACCACCTGCTCGACCGACAGCGCTCGCAGTTTGGCTGCGGCAAGCTCGATGGCCAATGGCAGACCCTCCAGTGCGCGACATAGATCCACGACTGCCGCGGCGTTCTTGTCGGTGAGCTCGAAGTCCGGGTCGACGGCGTATGCCCGTTCCAGAAGCAGGCTTGCCGATCCATCCACGATCAATTGTTCGGCCGGAGTTCCGGGTTCTGGCACGGTCAGCGGCATCACCGGCCTGAGCACTTCAGAGGCGATGCCGAGCGACTCTCGGCTGGTGGCGATGACCTGGAGCTGTCGTGCGCCGCGCAGTAAGACCGGCAGTGTCATGCGTACCGACGGCAAGACATGCTCGCAATTGTCGAGCACCAGCAGCAGTTTGCGGCTTTCCAGATAGGACAGCAGCTTGTCTCGAGGTCCGGTGGCGGACTGGTCGCTGATGCCGAGGGCGCTGACGATTGCCGACTCCACCTCGGCGGCTTCTGCCCCGATACTCAGGTCGGAGAGGCGTACCAGCCAGGCTCCGTCGGGGAAACGATCGCGGGTCCGATAGGCCAACTCCAAGGCCAACCGGGTCTTACCCACACCGCCGTGACCAGTGAAGGTCAGCAGTCGGGAACTTGCCATTGCCCGGTTTGCGGCGTCGAGATCACCTCTGCGGGCCACGAGCCGGTTCAACGCCGGGCCAACTCGCTCCCCCCGTCGAGGGCCCACGCCATCACTCATCGCAGAATCCTCGGTCACCCAGAAACGCCGGATTTCTGGGAAACCCGTCCCTTTGTCTAATGTCGCGGCCGGCCGCGTTAATCCGTCGGAGGGCGCGCCGAGGGGCGACGGCGTGTAACGCTTCGGCCCTTCGCACGCACTCAGTAGACACAACAACGTGCTGACGTGCCGAAGGAGCCAGCTCATGACCGCCACCACCACGCGCACCACCACCGTCGGGTCGTCGACCGCGATCGAGAGGCTGGGCGGCCCTGTGGCCCGGTATGGCCTGGTGGTCGTCATCGGCTGGATCGGGCTGCTGAAGTTCACGTCCTTCGAGGCGCACGGGATCGAGTCGCTGGTCGCCAACAGCCCGCTGATGAGCTGGCTCTACGACATCTTCTCGGTCACCAGTCGCGGCCTTACGGGCCGGCGACGAGGCGGTCTTCACCGAACTGGTGGACCGCCACACGCCGTCGATGCTCCGTGTCGCATGCGGATACGTCCGCAGCCACGAGTTCGCCGAGGAAGTGGTTCAGGAAGCGTGGATCGCGCTACTGAAGGGGATCGCCCAATTCGAGGGCCGATCATCTTTGCGCACTTGGCTTTTCACGGTTCTGATCAACGTGGCCAGGCGCGTGGACTGCGCGAGCGCCGCAACGCAGACGTCGAGGTCCTGGCCTTCACCGGCGGTACCGTCGATCAGGGCCGCTTCCGGGATGCGGACGATCCATGGCCAGGGCACTGGCGACAGGACGCGGTGCCGTCGCCGTTCCCCGACACCCCCGAAGGCTCGGTGCTCGGTGAGGAACTCATCGACGTGGCGCGGCGCGAACTCGAGAAGCTGCCCGAACGGCAGCGCATGGTCGTCACGATGCGCGACATGCTGGACTTCGACTCAGCCGAAGTATGCGAACTCCTGGGAGTCACCATGGCCAATCAGCGCGTGCTCCTGCACCGCGGACGGGCCGCGGTGCGACAGGTGCTCGAGGACTATCTCAAGGATTCGAGGTGACCGGCCCCATGGACTGCAACGAGCTTGTCGAGCTCGTGACCGCCTATCTCGACGGGTCGCTGGACCCCGAGACGCGGGCACGCTTCGATCTGCACCTACTGGAATGCGACGGCTGCGAAAACTATCTGCAGCAGTTCCAGGCCACGGTCGGCACCTTGAAGAAGATCGACGACGACGCGATCGATCCGGCGCTGCGCGAGGGGCTGCTGAACGCGTTCCGCGACTGGAAGTAGGGCAGCGCTATCCGGCGCGAAGGTGCCGTGGGGGACGTGAAGTGCCCGAATACTGTTGGCGCCCAACGTCGGACAGCCCTTGCGGCGAGTGCACCATGTAGCCGACCCCGCGGACCGTGTCGATGAGACGCTCGTTTTCCCGTCCCAGTTTGGCGCGAAGCCGCTGCACGTGGACGTTGATCGTGCGCGGGCTGTCGCCGGAATCGGCATCCCAGACTTCGTGCAGCAGCTCTGCTCGCGTGAACGCCTTGCCCGGATGGCTGGCCAGGTAGCTCATCAGCCGGAACTCGGTGGGCGTCAGGTTCAGCGAACGGTCCGCCAACCGGGCGCCGTGGCTGGCCTGATCCAACACGAGATCACCCACGACGATCTCACCGTCGGTCACCTCACCTGGGCTTCGTCGGTTGATCGCCAGTCGCATGCGCATGTCCAACTCGCCCGGGCTGAAGCCGGACACCGCGACTTCGTCGATGAGCCAATGCTCATTGACCGCGACCAGACCGGACTGCGCGACGAGCAACAGAATGGGCAGCGATGGCGCCGCCGCCCGTAACAACGCGCAGAGGTTTCGCGCCGCGACGAGGTCTGTACGGCCGTCGACGACGGCGATATCGGGGCGCCGCAGGTCGGCCTTCGCCAAGGCGCCGTCTCGCATGGACACGGTGTCGACCGAATCGGCCAGCAGCGTCACACCAGCAAGCTCGGCGTCCGATTCAGGGTCATCTGTGACGATCAAGACGTTCATGGGGTCCCCTTCGGCGTGCGGCCCATGTCGGTCGGGCCGCACCTCAATGTTCTGTTGGGGCCACGGCACCGTCTTCGCCCGTGGCGCATGCAACCGCTGCAAGTGATGGCCGAGTACCCGAAATGGCAAAAATAAATGCAAAAGGAGGAAACTCACCGCGGTGTGACGGACACCCGCTCTCTGGACGGCGCGGGCCGGGCCCTGACCACCTGTGGCCACCAGAACCAGCGACCCATCAGCGCCGCGATCGACGGCGTCATGAAGGCCCGAATCACCAATGTGTCGAACAGCAGGCCCAAACCGATCGTCGTGCCGATCTGGGCGACCACCACCATGGCGCTGACCATCATGGACATCATGGTGAACGCGAACACCAGGCCGGCCGCGGTGACGACGGACCCGCTACCGCCCATGGCCCGGATGATTCCGGTGTTGATTCCCGCCGGTATCTCCTCTTTCATCCGTGCGACCAGTAGCAGGTTGTAGTCCGCGCCGACCGCCAACAGGATGATGACGGCCATCGCCATCACCATGAATTGCAGTTCGATGTGCAGAAGGTGCTGCCAGATCAGGACCGACAGCCCGAAGGAGGCGCCGAGCGACAACACCACGGTGCCGACGATGACACCCGCCGCGACCACACTGCGCGTGATGAGCAGCATGATGATGAAGATCAGCGTCAGCGCGGCAACGCCGGCGATCAGCAGGTCGTACTTGTTGCCTTCCTCCATGTCCTTGAACGTCGATGCGGTACCGCCGATGAAGACCTTCGATCCCTCCAGTGGGGTGCCCTTGATGGCGTCGAATGCCGCGCCCCTGATGGCGTCGATGCGCTTGATGCCGTCGGCGGACAACGGGTCTTGTTCGTGGGAGATGATGAAGCGGACCGCGTGGCCGTCCGGGGAGATGAAGTTGTCCATGCCGCGCTTGAAGTCTTTGTTGTCGAAGATTTCTGGCGGCAGATAGAACGTGTCGTCGTTGTGGGAGTCGTTGAACGCCTCACTCATCGCGCTCTGGTTCTGGTTCATCGCCTCCGTCTGGTCCTGCTGGCTCTGCTGGCTGGAGTGCATGCCCAGCATCATCGTGCGCATGTTCTTCATCGTCTGGATCGTGGGCCCCATCAACGTGACCATCTGGGGCATCAGGGCATCGAGCCGATTCAGGTCCGGCAGCAGACTCTGGAATTGGTCGGTCAGGGTATCGACGCCGTCCAGCGTGTCGAAGACCGATCGGATGGACCAGCACATCGGGATGTCGTAGCAGTGCGGCTCCCAGTACAGGTAGTTGCGGATCGGGCGGAAGAAGTCGTCGAAATCGGCTATGTGATCCCGTAATTCGGCGATATCGACGGCCATGTCGTTGGTCTTGCCGACCATCTGGTGCGTCGTCGCGCTCAGCTGTTCCATCAGCGCGATCATCCGGTCCATCGTGTTGACGGTGGTCTGCATCTCGTTGGCCTGCACCAGCATGTTGTCCATGGTCTGCTGCATGTACGAGCGGTTCATCTCCTGGAAGTTGCCGCTCAACCCCAGCTGAGCCGGAATCGTGCTGAACTTGACCGGCTTACCGTCCGGACGGGTGATCGACTGCACCCTGCCGATGCCGGGCACCTTGGTCACGGCCTTGGCGATGCGCTCGATCACCAGGAAGTCCGCCGAATTGCGGAGATCTCGATCCGTTTCGACGAGCAGCATTTCAGGGTTCATCCGGGCGACGGGGAAATGTCGCTCGGCCGCGGCGAACCCCTCGTTTGCCGGCAGGTCGGCGGGCAGATACTTCCGGTCGTTGTAGCTCGGCTGGTAGCCCGGCAGGGTGACGAGGCCGACCAGGGCGATGATGACCGTGATGAGCAGGATCCAGCCGGGCCACCGGACGACGGCGGCGCCCAACCGCCGCCAGAATCGGATCCGCATCGCGCGCTTGGGCTCCAACAGCCCGAAGCGGCTCGCGACCGTGATGATCGCGGGCCCGAGCGTCAGCGCCGACAGCACGGCGACGACCATCCCGACCGCGAGCGGGATGCCCAGCGTCTGGAAGTAGGGCAATCGGGTGAAGGAGAGGCAGAACGTCGCGCCGGCGATCGTCATGCCCGAGGCCAGCACCACGTGGGCGGTGCCGTTGAACATCGTGTAGAAGGCCGTCTCGCGGTCTTCCCCGATCGTGCGGGCCTCCTGGTAGCGCCCGATCAGGAAGATCGCATAGTCCGTCGTGGCGGCGATGGCCAGGGTTACCAATAGCTGCGTCGCGAAGGTCGACAACCCGATCAGGTCGTGCCAGCCGAGGAAGGCCACCACCCCACGGGTCACCAACAGGCCCAATACCAGCATCACCAATACGAGCAAAACGGTGACGATCGACCGGTAGAAGAACAGCAGCATCAGGACGATGACGCCGACCGTGGCCATTTCGATGACCTTGACGCTCTTGTCTCCGGCGATCTGCTGGTCGGCCTGCAGGGCCGGGCCCCCGGTCACGAACACCTTGACCCCGGGTGGCGGAGGCAATGCCTCGACGATTTCCTTCGCCGCGGCGACCGACTCGTTGCCCAGCGCTTCGCCCATGTTGCCCGCGAGGTTCACCTGGACGTAGGCGGCTTTGCCGTCCTCGCTCTGTGCGCCGGCTCGCGTCAGCGGGTCGCCCCAGAAGTCCTGAATGTGCTGGACGTGCTTTTTGTCGGCCCTGAGTTTGGCGATCATGTCGTCGTAGAAATGGTGCGCGTCCGCGCCGAGGGGCTCGTCGCCCTCGAGGACGATCATCGCCGAGCTGTCGGAATCGGACTCCTGGAAGTCCTTGCCGATGCGCATCATCGCGATCACGGATGGGGCGTCTTTGGGGGACATCGACACCGACCGCAGCTGTCCGACGACGTCGAGCTGCGGCGTGGTCACGTTCAAGACCACGATGAGCCCCAGCCAGCCGAGGATGATCGGAATCGCCAGCCGGCGGATCCACCTGGCCAGACGATTTCTCTTCGGCTGCTCGGCGGTGGTGTCGGGCTCGATCGTCGGGGCGCTCACCAGAACGGCATCCGCTGAAGGCGCGAGTAGGGCACCTGGGCAGGACTCCTCCCAGCGGCATCGCCATGACGATGCGATTACAGGTTCGCAATGAGAATACGGTGCGGAGCGCGTTCAGGGTGGCGGCCGTCCGTCAGCCGACAGCCCGCTTCGCCCGATTGGCCGCGAGCAGGGCGCCCGCGGCCGCCGCAATGCGCACGATGTTGAGTCGATACCAGAGCCGCAGGCGGGCGTCGCGTTCCGCCGGTGGCGGCGGCTCGGCCGCGAACATCACCTTCAGGTTGACCTCGCGGACGAGGTAGGCGGTCAGAGCCATGGCCGCGGTCGAGCAGCCGGCCGCGATGGTCAACCACCGGCGTGCACCGGGGGTGCCCCAGCCGGCGATGACCGCGGCGGCCGTGCTCGCGAGCGTTGCCGGCGCGACGGGAGCGTAATAGCGCACCGGACTGCCGGGCCCCAGAACGGAGGTGCGGCCCCTTCCGCCGGCGGTCTCGTCGGCGAGGCGGTCCGGGATCTTCGCGACTGCTTCGTAGATGTTGCCGAACAACCAGTGGGCGTAGCCGAGCTGGGCGATATCGAGCAGCCGGGCCGTCAGGACGGGCCCGCGAGCGGCCGATCGCGTTCCCTTCATCTACCCAGATTACGAATGCCCGCGTCTCAGTCGACGGTGAGCACGACGCGGTAGCGCGCCTGATTGGCCATCATGCGCTTGTACCCCTCGCTGGCACGATCGAGCGGAAGGCTCTCGGTGAGGGGTCGAATGTTGTGCAGGACAGCGAAGTTCAGGGTGTCCTCGACGTCTTGGGAGACGCCGGAGGGATGGCCGTGCACGGTGTTGGACTTGTCGATCAGGGCCGCCGATATGACCTGGATGGGCTCGTTCAACGCGGCCAGGGTGAGCAGTTCGCCGTAGCTTCCCAGCCCGCCGATCGCGGCGCTGATCGTGTCGGCGTCGGCAGCGGTGGCGGCGATGACGCGCGCGCCGCCGAGGTCTTGCAGGGCCTGCGCGACATCGGTGGCGGTGGAATCGAGGTAGTGGTGCGCGCCGAGTGAGAGTGCCAGGTCCTGCTTTTCGGTGCCGCGGGCAATGGCGACGGTGCGGAATCCCATCTTGGCGGCGAACTGCACGCCCAGGTGCCCCAATCCTCCGATGCCGAGGATGGCGACCAGGTCACCGGGGCGGGCGCCGCTGTGCCGCAGCGAGTTGAACAGCGTGACGCCCGCGCAGGCCAGAGGCGCGGCGTCGATCGATGACAGTCCATCGGGAATGCGTGCCAGTCCGGTTGCGGGTACCTGCGCCTGTTCGGCGTACCCACCGCGGAATGCGGCGCCGGTGATCTGCTTGTTGCTGCAGTGCACGAACTCCCCGCGTCGGCATGCCGGGCAGTGCCCGCAGTAGCCGCCGACCCAGCCGACGGCCACTCGGTCTCCGATCCGCCAGGGCGCGGTGTAGTCGCCGACAGCGGTTATCCGTCCGGCGATCTCGTGACCGGGTGTGATCGGGAATTGCAGGCCAGGTAGGTGGCCGTCGACGATGGCAGCGTCGCTGCGGCAGACGCCACACGCCTCGACGGCGACGGTGACGTGTCCGGGTAGTGGGGCTACCAGTTCGCGCTCGGCGAAGCTGAATTCGGCTCCGGGCGTGGCGACTTCGACGGAACGAAATGTGGTCATGCGAGGACCTAACGCAAAGATCTTTGCGTTTATTTCATGTCGAACAGACTGTCCGTGAGGCGCTGCGCGTAGTCGTCGGTGAGCGTGGACGGCAGGAAGATGACGCGGTACATGATCGGGGCGAGCACGTGATCGACCACTTCCTGCGCCGAGACGGACGCGGCGCGGCCTGCGCGTTCGACCAGCGTCACGGCTTCGTCGAGCCGGCCCCGCAGGCAGTTGGAGTCCTCATCGCCGGCGACCGAAATCCCGCCGCGGAGGATGGCGGCATTGGTCGGGGTGCGGTAGTGCGCCAGCACTTCGGTGGCCCATGCGCCGATATCGGAGCGCAGATCGCCGGTGTCGGGCAACGGCCGGTCCGCGTCGAGCCGGTAGGTGGCCAGGTCATTGATCATGGTCGCCGCGTCGGGCCACCGCCGGTACACCGTGGTGGGGTTGACCCCGGCGCGCTCGGCGACCATGGGGATGGTGACACGCTCGCTGCCCTTCTCGGCGACCAGCTCCTCGACAGCGGTGCGGATGGCGTTGGATACCGCGGCGGTCCGGCCGCCCGGCCGTTTCGCGGGTTGCCCGGACACCATCTCCCAACTGTAGGTCGCGTCGGGCGCACGTCCGCCCTACTGGCCGGCGGCCCACTCCTTGGCGCGCTCGAGTTCGTCGAGGCCGAACAGGGCGAGTTCTCCGGGGACCATCCACGCCAGCGCATGCAGCGTATGGGCGACCCATTCCCGGTCGGACACGACGGCGATCCGCTTGAACGCGGAGTGACGCTTGATCAAGGCGCCGAAACCGAGCTTCAGGTCCTGCGCCAGGCCGCCGCGGCCGAAGCCCTCGTAGTCGGGAGCGATGACCTCCACGAGTCTGATCTCGTCGGTGTCGAGCAGCTTCGACCATCCTCGGCGCGAAATCGCGCAGGTCGTCGCCGCCCAGCCGGCCCGACACCCGGATTCCGGTCACTCCATTCGGCATGTCCGGCAAGACTTCGATCATCGTGTTTCCTCCCTGGCAATATCGTGCCCCTCGCGAGGCTTTCGCGATAGCACGCAGTCCACCGCGTCCGTGTCTGCGGTGTCTCGGGTGTCCGGGGAGTTACACATCCGTCAATTCGGGTTTCACCTGTTATCGGCCGGGGTAACGGGTCCGCCATGACAGCCCTTGACTCGCCCTCCAGTCGAACTGACGGCCTAGAAATCTGGCCCGGCAAGGCCTATCCGCTGGGCGCGACCTACGACGGTTACGGCACCAACTTCTCGCTGTTCTCGGAGGCCGCCGAGCGGGTCGAGCTTTGCCTGTTCGACGCGGACGGAGTCGAAGACGAGGGTGACGTTGCCCGAGGTCGATGGCTTCGTCTGGCACGGTTATATGCCCACCATCGAGCCGGGCCAACGATACGGCTACCGGGTGTACGGCCCCCACGATCCGCCGGCCGGTCAACGCTGCAACCCGAACAAGCTGCTGCTGGACCCGTACGCAAAGGCGATCGACGGTCGGTTTCATTGGGATCAGTCGCCTGTTCGGCTACACCTTCGGCGACCCGGACAGCCGCAACGACGACGATTCGGCCGAGTGCATGCCGAAGTCGGTGGTGATCAGTCCGTTCTTCGACTGGGGCGTGGATCGCCCGCCGAGACCACGATTACGCCGATTCGGTGATCTACGAGGCGCACGTCAAAGGGTTGACACAGACTCATCCCGACATCCCCGAGCAGTTGCGTGGTACCTATGCGGGGGTGGCGCATCCGGTGATCATCGATCATCTCAAGTCGTTGGGCGTCACGGCGATCGAGTTGATGCCGGTGCACCATTTCGCGAACGACTCGACGTTGCTCGACAAGGGCCTGTCGAACTACTGGGGTTACAACACGATCGGGTTCTTCGCGCCGGACTCCAAATACAGCAGCAGTCCGAACCCGGGCGGTCAGGTGCAGGAGTTCAAGGCCATGGTGCGGGCCCTGCACGAGGCGGACATCGAGGTGATCCTCGACGTCGTCTACAACCACACCGCCGAGGGCAATCACATGGGCCCGACGTTGTCGATGCGCGGCATCGACAACGCCGCCTATTACCGGCTGGTCGACGACGACAAGCGCTACTACACGGACTACACAGGCACCGGCAACACATTGAACGTCCGGCCACCCACACGCGCTGCAGCTGATCATGGACTCGCTGCGGTACTGGGTCACCGAGATGCACGTCGACGGCTTCCGCTTCGACCTCGCCGCCGCACTCGCCCGCGAGTTCTACGACGTTGACCGATTGGCGACATTCTTCGAACTGGTGCAGCAGGATCCGACGGTCAGCCAGGTGAAGCTGATCGCCGAACCGTGGGATGTCGGGCCCGGCGGCTACCAGGTCGGCAATTTCCCGCCGCAATGGACGGAGTGGAACGGCCAGTACCGCGACACCGTGCGTGACTACTGGCGCGGCGAGCCGGCGACATTGAACGAGTTCGCTTCAAGGCTGACCGGGTCCGCGGACCTCTACGAACAGACTGGACGCAGGCCCGTCGCATCGATCAATTTCGTCATCGCCCACGATGGGTTCACGCTGCGCGACCTGGTGTCCTACAACGAGAAGCACAACGAGGCCAACGGCGAGGACAACAACGACGGGGAGAGCCACAACCGCTCCTGGAACTGCGGAGCCGAAGGGCCCACCGATGACCCGTAGATCAACGCGCTGCGCGCCCGTCAGCAGCGCAATTTCCTGACCACTCTGCTGCTGTCCCAGGGTGTTCCGATGATCTGCCACGGCGACGAACTGGGCCGCACGCAGCACGGCAACAACAACGTCTACTGCCAGGACAACGAGATCACTGGATCGACTGGGCGCAGGCCGACGATCGAGCTGGTGGAATTTGTCCGCAGTCTCGGCGCACTTCGCGCCGCTCATCCCGTCTTTCGGCGCAAGCGCTTCTTCTGCGGCCGCCCCGTGCGGCAGCGTGGGACGCGGGCTACCCGACATCTCCTGGTTCCGTCCGGACGGCTCGGAGATGGATGACGCGACTGGGAGAGCGGGTTCGCCAAGTCCATCGCCGTGTATCTCAATGGTTCGGCATTCCTGACCTGGATGTGCGCGGGCAGCGAGTGACCGACGACTCGTTTGTGCTGTGTTTCAACGCGCATCACGAGCCGATCGAATTCGTGCTGCCGCCAGAGGAATTCGGTTCGCGGTGGGAGTCGGTGATCTATACCGCCGACGCCGTCCATGTGGAAGGCGTGAAGCCGATCGATGCCGGGGAGTCGCTCTCCGTCGAGGGACGTTCCATCCTGGTGTTGCGGGGACTGGTTTCTACCGCATGAGACGCCCGGCGCGCCAGATCGCGAGTTCGGCGTGATGCTGTCGCCACTCCCATCGCAGCCAGAAGACGCCGGCGGGGACGGCGACGACAACGACCATCCACCAGGTGTAGCCGAGGATGAAGCCCACGGCGAGCAGGGTGATCGCCAACTGGGCGACGAGACTCGTCCGTCCCATTTCTTCGACGTCACCGCTCAGTGGGACGCTCATCGCGTCCGATATCGGCCCCACGCGGACAACAGGCTGGTTGGCTGCCAGCCCTGCGCCAAACGGTTCGTTCATCGAGAGCCCCTCGCTCTGGCGATTGTCATACGCGTTAATTGAAGCGCGTCTGGCATGTTACTGCGCGGTACAGGGCGACATTTCGTCCTCATTGTCGTACGAACGGAGGATGCCATCCGCGGATGGTGATCCAAATTTGCCACATCGGAGTGACCGGAGAGGACGGTACGCCTCAGCGTGGCGCCTCCATATCACTCCTCCAGATCGAGGACCGGCGTCGGCCGCTGGAAGCCGCGGGTGATTGCCAGCAGCCAGATGAAGCCGACGCCGAGCCAGCACAGGCCGATCACCAGCGCGGTTCCGGACAGGCTGGTCCACAACCACGCTGTCAGCAAAAAACCGATCAACGGCAGGACCAGGTTCATGAGCACACGGTTCCGCTCGCGCAGATCGACGAAGAAGTGCTTGATCACCGACAGGTTGACCACCGAGAACGCGACCAGTGCGCCGAAGCTGATCACCGACGCCAGAATCGCCAGATCGATCACGATCGCCAGCAGAGACACGACGCTCACTACCAGGATCGCGTACACCGGCGTGCTGAACCGCACCGACACATGCCCGAACACCTTGCGCGGAAGAATGCCGTCGCGTCCCATCGCGAACAGGATCCGCGCCACCGACGCCTGCGAGGTCAGCGCCGAGCCCAGCGCGCCCGCCACGTAGGCGGCGGTGAAGAACGTGTTGAGGAACTGGCCTCCGGCGGCCACCATCACATCGAGCGAACCCGAGTCCACGTCGGCGAACTGGTTGGACGGAAACACCAGATGAGACACGTACGACAGCGCGATGAAGATCACGCCGGAGACGACGGTGGCGAGCATGATCGCCTGCGGCACAGTCCGTTTGGCGTCCTTGGCTTCCTCCGACAGCGTCGAGACGGCGTCGAATCCGAGGAACGACAGACACAGGATCGCGGCGCCGGCCAGGATCGGGCTCAGCCCGCCGGCGGTGCCGTCACCGGTGAAGGGCGCCATCAGGTCCACCTGACCGAAGCCCGCCACCTTCGAAAGCGCCATCACGATGAACACGACGATGAAGACGGCCTGGATCGCGATGATCAGGAAGTTGGCCCGCGCCACCGAGACGATGCCGACGATGTTGAGCACTGTGACAATCCCGATCGACACCAGCACGATCACCCACTGCGGCAGCGCAGGCACCGCCGCATTGAGGTAGAGCCCGATGACGAGGTAGTTGATCATCGGCAGGAACAGGTAGTCCAGCAGCAGCGACCAGCCGGCCAGGAACCCAACGGGGGCGCCAAAGGTCCTCTGCGTGTAGGTGTATGCCGAGCCCGCCACCGGAATCGCCCCAGACATCCGGGCATACGACAGCGCGGTGAAGATCATCGCGATCGTGGTCACGGCGTACGCCACCGGCAGCCGGCCGCCGCTGGTCTGGGTGACGATCCCGTACGTGGTGAACACCGTCAGCGGCACCATGTAGACGAGGCCGAACAGCAACAACGACGGCAGACCCAGCGCCCGCTTCAGGTGGCCTTCGTGCTCGCCGACGGCGGCCCCACTCGCGACGGAATCCGAGGGCACAGTCATGGTTGTTCCTTTCCGTTGCCGGCCCGGTACGCCGGTTCGCCGTTCAAATAGGTCGCACGCACCGCCACCGTGGGCAGCTCCAACGCCGGGGTGCTGCGCGGGTCGCGGTCCAGCCAGACCAGGTCAGCGCTGGCGCCTGGCGCGATGACACCCCAGCTGCCTTCTGCGAACGCCTGATTGGCGACGCCCGCCGTGTATGCGCTCAGCGACCGCTCGATCGGCAGGATCTCGTGCGGCGTCCACCCGCCGTCCGGTTCACCGTCCTCGGTGCACCGCGACACCGCCACCGAGATCCCGTCGAGCGGTGCACCCGAGGACACCGGCCAGTCCGAACCGAAGCCCAGGGGCGCACCCAGCTTGTCGAGTGTCCGGATCGGGTACTGCTTGTCGGCGCGCTCGACGCCGAGACGCGGAATGGTCAGCACGGTCATCAACGCATCCATCTGCGCCCACAGCGGCTGCATGTTCGGGATCACACCCAGCTCGGCGAACCGGCCGAGGTCGGCGTCGTCGACCAACTGGGCGTGCGCGATCACCGGCCGACGGTCGCGCGGCCCGTTGTGCGCGGCCACGTACTCGATGGCGTCCAGCGCCTGACGCACCGCGGCGTCGCCGATGGCGTGGATGTGGATCTGCAGTCCCAGCTGGTCGACCCGGCGGGCGGCCTCGTCCAACGAGTCGCCCTCCCAGGTGCGCATCCCGTGGCTGTGCAGGCCCGAACAGTACGGCTGCAACAGCGCGCCGGTCTCGTTCTCCACCACGCCGTCGGCGAAGAACTTCACCGTGTTCGCGGTCAGCAGTGGCGACGCCGCGTCGGTGACCAGGCGGCGTTGCTCGGCGTAATGCTCGACCTGCGAATCGAAATGCCGCGGGTCGGCATAGAGGGCGAGGTTGAAGCGCATCCGCAGCGCGTTGCTCCGCGCCGCAGCGACGTAGGTGTCGACGTCGGCGGGCTCCACCCAGGCGTCCTGCGCCCAGGTCACTCCGCGGGCCAGATAGTAGTCGGCCGCGGTGGCCAGCGCGTCGATCCGCACCTGCTCGTCGAGCGGGGGAGCCGCCGCCATCAGCAGATCCACTGCGCCCCACTCGCGTAACGTGCCGAGCACCGATCCGTCGTCGCGATGCGGGATCTCGCCGAGCACCGGATCCGGTGTGTCCGCCGTGATCCCGGCGCGTTCCAGCGCCACCGAGTTGCACCACATCGTGTGGTAGTCCCAGGCCCGCAGCGCCACCGGGCGGTCGGGGACCGCGGCGTCGAGCCAGCGCGCGTCGAACAGGCCGTCGGGTGCCAGGCTGCCGTCGTAGGAGGCGCCGAGGATCCACTCTTGGTCGGGATGATCGGCGGCGAATTGCTTGACGGCCTGGACGATTTCGTCGACACTCTTGCCCGCGCGCACAGGTGGTCCGACGGCTTCCAGCCCACCGTAGAGGGGATGGGCGTGACCGTCTCCGAAGGACGGCATGAGGAATCCGCCGTCGAGGTCGACCCGCTCGGCGCCGTCGGACCGTTGCCGCGCCTCGTCACCGACCGCGACCACCACTCCGTCGGACACGAGAACCGCGTCGGTGTCACCCGTGCCCGTCCAGATCACGCCGCCGGTGAACAGCGTCGAACTCATTTCACCACCGCGGTGGCGAGATGGCCGGAACCGTAAGGGTGTTGCGGGTCAACGGATTTGGCCAGGTTCGCGTAGGTATCGGGGCGGCGGGTGAGCAGGAACGGGAACAGCTCCAACCAGTCGCGGCGCTGGTCGAGGTCGAGATCGGCGACCAGGACGGCCTCCTCGTCGCGCGGCGCCTGAACGAGCACCCGGCCGTAGGGGTCGGAGATGAACGACGACCCGTAGAACGTCACCGTGCCCTCGTCCCCGGTTCGGTTGGGCACCACCATGAACAGTCCGCTGTTGATGCCGTTGGCCACGATCACCTGCTGCCACAGCGGGCGGGTGTCGAAGTCGGGGAACACCGGCTCGGAGCCGATGGCGGTGGGGTAGACGACGATCTCGGCGCCCCCGAGTGAATAGTTGCGTGCGACCTCGGGGAACCACTCGTCCCAGCACGTCGGCAGCCCGATGCGGGCGTCCAATCCGTCGGGCTGGTAGACGGGGTAGGGATCATCTGATGCGTCCGGACCCGGACCGGGACGAAAGTAGGTGTCCTCGTAGTAGCCGGCGGAGATCGGGATGTGCAGCTTGCGGGTGCGGGCGACCAGTTCGCCGGCGGGTGAGACCAGGATCGCGGTGTTGTAGCCCAGCCCGTCCGCGCCGGGGGCCTGCTCGTACAGCGAGGCGTGCACGAAGATCCCGTTGGCCTTGGCGGCGTCGGCGGCCAGGGCGAACGTGGGGCCGCCGGTCAGGTCCTCGGCCTGTGCGCCGGGGTTGTCGCCGGCGGGCCGGTCGGCCGGATAGCGCAGCAGGGTGATCTCGGGAAGGAACACCACCGACGCTCCTTCGCCTGCGGCGAGGTCGATGCCCGACCTGAGCACCTTGGCGAGCTCGTCGGCGTCAGCACGCCAGCGATGCTGCACCAATCCGACCCGCAGCGGCGTCCGCGGGGAGTCGGTGGAGCGCGAGAGCGGCGGCGGCGCGGAGGCGGTCAGAATGATCATGCAACTCCTAAAACGAACAAAGTTCGTTTATTGTGACCTCAGTCACTTGCCTGCGCAAGAGGAGACCGATGGGACGACCGCGAACGCCGCTGCTGTCGACCGAGTGCATCGCGGAGGCGGCGCTGGAGCTGGTGACGACCACGGGTGAATTCACCATCCCCGCCGTCGCGCGCAAGCTGCGGGTCCAGCCGTCGTCGCTGTACAACCACGTGTCCGGCCGCGACGAGATCGTCGAGTTGTTGCGGGAACGGGCCATGTCGGATGTCGAGCTGCCGGGGGACCAGCCCGAGCGGCCGTGGCGTGACGTGGTCGCCGACATCATGCGGTCCTACCGCCGCAGCTTCGCGCGCTACCCGCGGCTGATCCCCCTGCTGACGGCGCATGCGGTCAACAGCACACACGCGTTCACGATGTACAACGCCTTGGCGACGACGTTGCAGCGGGCGGGTTTCGACGCCGCCGACACGCTGCGCGTCATCACGGTGATGGACTGCTTCGTGCTCGGTTCGGCGCTGGACGTGGCCGCACCGGATGAGCCGTGGCATTCGGGCGCGGAGGTCTGTCCGGAGCTGGCGGCGGCACTCGCGACCGGTGCCGCGAAGCCGGAGCGGGCCGACGACGCGTTCGAGTTCGGCCTGGCCGTGCTGTTGCGGGGGCTGGTGGAGACCAACGCCCGATAGCCGGCGACGCCGAGCCTCACCGCAGCTGTGCGACGAGCGCCTCCGTCACGTCGTCCGTCGACCCACTTCCGCCCAGATCACCTGTGCGGGTCTCGGGCTTCGCCAGCGTCGACGCGATCGCCGCCAGAACGTCCGCCGCCGCATCGCCATGTCCCAGATGGTCGAGCATCATCGCCGCCGACCACACCGCCCCGATCGGGTTGGCCACACCGCGGCCGGCGATGTCGGGCGCCGACCCATGCACCGGCTCGAACATCGAGGGGAACTCCTTTGTCGGATCGAGATTGGCCGACGGCGCGATGCCGATCGATCCCGCGACCGCCGCGGCCAGATCAGACAGGATGTCGCCGAACAGATTTGAACCCACGACCACATCGAACCGCTGCGGCTGCAGCACGAATTTCGCGGCCAGCGCGTCGATGTGCTCACTGTCCACCCGCACGTCCGGATACAACGCCGCCCGCTCCGCCACCACCTCATCCCAGAACGGCAACGTGTGCACGATCCCATTCGACTTCGTCGCCGACGTGACATATCCGCGTCGCGTCCGTGCCAGCTCGAACGCGAAGTCCGCGATCCTGCTCACCCCGACCCGCGTGAAAACCGACTCCTGAACCGCCATCTCGTCGGGAAAGCCGCGATTCATCCGGCCACCGATCTCGCTGTACTCGCCCTCGACGTTCTCCCGCACCACCACGAAATCGACATCGCCCGGCGCCCGCAGGGGACTCTCGACGCCGTCGAACACCCGAATCGGGCGCAGGTTGACGTACTGACGAAACGCCCGCCGGATCGGGATCAGCAATCCCCACAGCGACACGTGGTCGGGCACCCCCGGCCAGCCGACCGCGCCGAGGAAGATTGCGTCGAACCCACGCAACGTCTCGATGGCATCCGCCGGCATCATGGCGCCCTCGCGCTCATACCGTTGGCACGACCAGTCGAATTCGGTGTAGGACAACGCGATTCCGTGTCGGGTCGCCACCGCGTCGAGCACCGCGCGGGCCGACTCGACCACCTCGCCACCGATCCCGTCGCCCGGGATCACGGCGATCGTCTGCGCGGTCACCCGCCCAGGCCCAGGATGCTGACCATGATCGGTAGCAGGATGATGATCAGGATCGCGCCCGCGATGTCGAACGCGATCCCCGACCGGATCATCGTGGTGATCCTCACGACGCCCGAGCCGTACACGATCGCATTCTGCGGCGTCGACACCGGCAGCATGAAGCCGAACGACGCCGCGAACGTCGCCGCCAGTGCCGGCACGAACGGATTGATACCGGCCGCCATCGCCACCGGAATCACGATGGGCACCACCACCGCCGCCGACGCCGTGTTGCTCGTCGTCTCCGACACGATGATCGCCAGCAGCACCGCGAAGATGGTGATGGCCACCGCACTCGAGAGGCCCAGCGCGTCGTTGACGGAGGTGCCGATGGTCTCGGCCAGCCCGGTGTCGGAGATCAGCGAGCCGAAGATGATGCCGCAGCCGAAGAGCACGATCGTGCCCCAGTCGATCTCGGCGGCGTCACGCCACCGCAGGGTGAACTCGCGCTCCTTCCAATCCGTCGGCAACAGGAAGAGCAGCGACGCGCCGAACACGGCCACCACGCCTTCGTCGAATCGGTCGCTGACGAACTCGTACGCGCCCGATTCGGTGCCGGCGATCAACGCCACGACGCCCGGCATGATCCACAAGCTCACCGTGACGACGAACGCAATCAGCGTGTTCTTCTCGGCCCGCGACAGCGAGCCCAGCTTTTCGCGTTCTTCGGCGACGTATTCGGCGACGCCGTCGATCCGCTTGATCTCCGGCTTGTTCAGCCGCAGCAGGATGAACGCCAGCAGCACGAACATCAGCAGGCAGATGGGCAGCGCCAGCGACATCCACTGGAAGAAGCTGATCCGCTCGCCGGTGGCTTCCTCGATGAGGCCACGGCCGATCAGGTTGGGCGGGCTGCCCACCGGCGTCAGCAGGCCGCCGACGCTGGCGCCGTAGGCGAGCATCAGCATGATCGCGGCGCCCACCCGCAGGCGCTGGGGATCGAAGTCGGGTTCGACGTCGCCGCGGTGCTGCAGCAGCTTGCCGATGACCGCGATGATGCCGATCGCCGTCGGCAGCAGCATCGCCACCGTGGCGGTGTTGGAGACGAACGCCGACAGCAGGCAGGTGATCGCACCGAACGCGAGGATCACGCTGGTGGTGGACCGGCCCACGCCCGGCAGATTGAGGATCCAGAACGCGAACCGCCGCGCGACGCCGTGCTTGAGCATCGCCTGGGCGAGGATGAACGCGCCGATGAACGTGAAGATCGTCGACGACCCGAACGGCCCGAGCACGTCGTCGACCGGTGCGACGCCGAGGAAGACCGCGACCGCCACGCCGAGCAGGCCACCGATGGGGATCGGTACCGCTTCGCTGATCCACAGCACGATCACCCCGAGCAGCACTGCGGCGAGCACCTGCTGTTCCCGCGGGATGTCGATCGGGAGAACCAGGAAGACGACCGTGACCAGCGGGGCAAGGAAGAGGCCGATGGTCCGCCGGCCCTTTTCGAAGCGCTCCTCCTGCGGGGAGAGTTTCTGCTCGCCGAGACTTCGATACGTTGCCGTCCCGAGTAGCGCCTTGTCGACGTCGGTCGGCTTGGCCGGGTTCTCAGTCGTCATGGACCAGCTCCGTCCACCCATGGGTGTGCTCTACGCCAAACCTGTGTGGATGCTGTGTGCCCTCTCCTCAGGTCAACCTAAACGTCGGCGGCGATCGATCACCGAGCTGCCGGCACCGCGGCGGGCGCAACCGCGGGAACAGGCGCAACCGCGGGAAGAGGCGCGACCGGCACCGCGCCAGGCATCGGCACGGCGCCAGGCATCGGCACGGCACCGGGCACCGGCATCGGCGGCGGCGGAGGAGGCAGGGGAGTGGTGAGGATGCGCACCAGGTCCGGCTTCATCTGCTGCAGCTGCGCACCCCAGTAGCCCCAGCTGTGTGTTCCGTTGGGCGGGAAGTTGAACACCGCATTGCGTCCGCCGGCGGCCACGTACTTCTGCTGGAATTCCTTGTTGGTACTCAGCGTGATGTTCTCCAGGTACTGCGCGCTGAAGTTGGCGCCGAAGTCCCCGCCGGTGTCGAGGTCGGACATCGTGCCATTGCCGCAGTAGACCCACATCGCGGTGCGGTTGGCCACCAGCCGCGGGATGTTGAGCATCGCGTCGTGGCGCTGCCACGCCGGATTGTTCGGGGGTCCCCACATGTCGACGGCCTTGTAGCCGCCGGCGTCCTTCATGGCCAGGCCGATCAATGTCGGCCATAGACCGACCGACGGGTTCAGGTACCCCGACAGCGAACCGGCGAAGATGAACTGCTGCGGATACCACGCTGCCAGCGTCAACGCCGCCCCGCCCGACATCGACAGTCCGACAACGGCGTTGCCGCGCGGGTCCTGGCCCTTGTTGGCCGCAAGCCACGCCGGTAGCTCCTGGGTCAGAAATGTTTCCCATTTGTAGGTGAGGGTGCCGTTGGTTCCCGTGGCGGGTGCATACCAGTCGCTGTAGAAGCTGGACTGCCCGCCCACGGGCATCACCACGGACACGCCGGCCTGGTAGAACCACTCGAACGCGGCGGTGTTGATGTCCCACCCGTTGAAGTCGTCCTGGGCGCGAAGACCGTCGAGCAGAAACACCGAATGCGGGCCGCCGCCCTGGAATTCGATGCGGATGTCGCGTCCCATCGAGGGCGACGGGACGTCGAGCTGCTCGACCGGCAGGCCCTCTCGTGAGTACGCACCTGCCTGCGGTGCGCCGGCCAGCACGACCGCCGCGATGATCACCGCGGCCACCGTCATCGCCGCGGCGATCAGTGCGCCGAAACGACGAACTCGATGTATGAACCCCTCAGCCACGGGCGCGAACGTAACAAGCATCTCGCGTCCGACCCCGTCACCGCGCGGGGCAGTGATCGGCTTGTTATCGAGATGTCCGGAGCATTCCCTGTCGGCGAGTTGACGCCCGGGGCAACCGCAGGCAACGAGTGCATCACGAATCCGCAGCCACGTCGGCCGGGGTGCACGCCGCTTAATTGGACGGCCTACGATGGGAGCGCGATCGGCTCGTTCGATCGAATGTCCCGGCCCGTGCCGAACCACACTGGAGTGCTGTTGCCTTGGTCTCGTCGCGTTCGCGTCATCTCCGCCACTCTCGGTGTGGCAGCGTTGGTGCTGCTGGGCGGAGACGTGGCGACGACCGCTGCCCAGTGCCCGGCGCAGTGCCGCGTGACGACTGAGGCGCAAAGCCCGTCCGCTCCCGCCCCGGCTCCTCCTCAGGCTGCCGCGTTGCGAGTGATGCCGCGGCCGCAGAGCGCCGACGTCAGTCCCGCCGCACCCGTGTCCGTCGTCGCCTTCTCCGGAACCGTCGACGACGTCACCATGGTCAACGATGCAGGCAAGCCGATTCCGGGCGTCGTGACACCGGACAAGAAGGGCTGGCATCCGACCAGTCAGCTGGGCTATGGGCGCACCTACACGATGACCGTCTCTGCGCGGGGACCCAGCGGCATGCCGTCCCGTCAGACCTCGAGCTTCACCACCTTGTCGCCCGACTACGAGGCCGCCGTCTACCTCGACACCACCGCGGGCACCCTGATCCAGGACGGCGGCACGTACGGCATCGGCACCGTCGTCGTCGCGCGCTTCGACGAGCCGATCACCGACAAGGCGGCGACCGAACGCAAACTGAAGGTCACCACCAATCCGCCCGTCACCGGATCGTGGAACTGGATCGACGACCAGACCGCGCACTGGCGGCCCGAGAAGTACTACGCACCAGGAACTTCCGTAACCGTGTCGGCGGAGCTGTACGGCACGCGGCTGGGCGACGGCCTCTACGGCGAACAGGACGAACACGTCTCCTTCAAGATCGGCGACTCGCACGTCTCAGTCGCCGATGACACGACCAAGCAGGTCAGCGTGTTCGACAACGGCAAGCTGGTCCGGACCATGCCTACCTCGATGGGCATGGGCGGCACCGAGACCATCAACGGCACCACCCTGTCGTTCTGGACTCCGTCGGGCGTCTACACCGTGATGGACAAGGCCAACCCGGTGATCATGGACTCCTCGACGTTCGGGCTGCCGATCGGTTCGCGGCTGGGCTATCGCGAGACCATCCCGTATGCCACCCGCATCAGCAAGGACGGCATCTATCTTCACCAGCTGAACGCGACGGTGTGGGCTCAGGGAAATACCGACACCTCGCACGGCTGTCTGAACCTCAACGGCGACAACGCCGAATGGTTCTTCAACTTCTCCGTGCCCGGCGACGTCGTCGAGGTCCGCAACACCGGCGGGCCTCCGCTGCAACTCTGGCAGAACGGCGACTGGACGGTGCCGTGGGACCAGTGGCGTCAGGGCAGCGCGCTCAACGTCTGACCGTCATATTCGCCGAAATGGAATTCCAGGTCGTCAGAAGCCGATGCCGACGCCGACTCCGCCCGTGAACCCGCCGTCGTCGTGGTTGGAGCACGCGACGTCTACATAGACGGTCACGAAGGTGTCGGGGCTGGGCGGTTCATCGCCGGGGTTGTTGATCGAGGTGACCCAGCACTGATCCAGCGGCTTGGTGTCGAAACCGTTGGTCCAGTTGATCTGGACGTTGTAGCCCTGCGCCTCGAGGTCATCGATGACGGCTTCGGCGCCGCCTCCGCCGGTGTGTGGCGGTCCGAACGGGTCCGCGGCAGCGACGGGCGAAAGCGCCACCGACGCGACGGCCACTCCCGCCATCAACCACCCGAAGCGTCTCGGCTCGCGCCACATAACTCCAGCATCCTCCCGAAGTCGTGGGCGCGGACCGATCAGGGCGGATTGTCGGATGTCCACTAGCCCACGTTGACGAACGGGCTGATGGCGTCTCGCGCGAACTGGACGACGTTGACCGTCGGATTCCCGTCCGGGTAGCTCACGGTCGCCAGGACATTGCCGCCGGCGTCGGCGAAGTTGCCGTCGGCACGGTCCTGATGCGTCGTCGACGTCACCAGGACGATGCCCGAGGTGCCGGCCTGCTTCGCCAGTGGAACCGAGAACTGAGCGTTCTGCACGGTGCTGTTGGCCCGGTCCTCGACGATGATCCGGTTACCGGGGAAGCCGAGCAGTTGCAGCATGTTGCGCATCTGCCCGGCCTCGGTCTTGCCGTTCTGCGGGTTGCCGCCCGTCACGATGATCGGCGATTGCGGGAAGAACTGCGCGACGATCAGACCCGTCATCACACGCCGGCGCAGAATCGTGCGCATCGTCCCGTTGGGGTTGAGCCCGTATCCGAGGATGACGATCGCCGGTTTGGAGAAATCCTTCGCGGCGACCGCGGGCTCGGCCTGCGACACCGCAGGAGAAAACAGGCCGACGGCTGCGGCGACGCTAATGGCCAGTGCAGCGGCAGCGGTGCTCCATCGGCGTCGCATGCGCCCTCCACAACATCTGAGACAAATGGGATTGGTGTTACTGCCGGTGTAATCGTGTCAACACGGTCAGGTGTTACGTAACCCGCCCGCGACGGCAGTGAGCTACCGCCGCAGTTCGCCGAGGAACTCGTCGACGACCTCGAGATAGCGGTCGACGTGCTCGGCGGTCGTCTCGATGCCCGCCGCCGGGCCCCGAGTCGATCGCCTCCCAGATACCGCGGTTGGCCAGATAGACCTGCTGAACGTTGAACAGGTCGATGTCGTTTGCTGCGGCGATCCTCTCGATTCCGTCGGCCAACCGTGCACCGATTGACGCGGCGTGCTCGTAGGCCGCCTCGGTGAGCACCTGCCCGAGCGTGGCCCTGGCCGCCGCCATCGACAGCGCATTGCCGAACAACGTGCCGCCGGTCGCCACGCCCTCACCCCACCGCGTGTCGGCGGAGTTCTCGAGCACGGCGGCCACCCGGGGCGGTCATACCGTAGGCGCCCAGCGGGATGCCCCCGGAAATCGCCTTGCCGACCAGGCATGATCACTCCGGTATTCGTGATCGCCGCCTCCGCGACCACACATGCGACGGACAGTTCCCGCTCGACGGCATCCAGATCGTGGTACGGCACGATTCGCACGTGACGGGCGGCGTCGGAGAGGACGCCGCGGCCCTCCGGCGCGACCGCCCCGTCCTCGAGGGCGGCCAGCAATTCGTCCGCGTGCCCGTGGTATTTGCCGTTGAACATCAACACGACGTCGCGGCCCGTGTACGCGCGGGCGACACGAAAGGCCTCGGTGTTGGCGAGTGTGGCCGATAAAGTGAACTGCCAGAACGGCATTCCGAACCGGGTCGCCAGCTGGTCGGCGACCTCGGCGCCGTCGCGGGTGGGCAGTAGGAACTGTGCGCCGGTCCCACCATCAACGGTTATGGCACCGTCTGGCGCCGGTGGGAGGACGACTGCCAGAGGACCTGTATCACAGCGAACAGGAACGCCGTGCTGATGCCGAAGAGCAGCACACCGTTCACCGCTTGCAGGGCGCTGAGCATCTGCCACCGGGACGGCAACGTCAATCCCGGAATTTCGAATGTCGTCATGGTGGCCAGGCCATAGACGGATGCGTCCCTGAACGAGTCGAGGGCGCCGAGCCACCAATATGCCGACGCCCACAACATGGCTTCCAGCCCGTGCAGAGCGGCCAGTATCAGCGCGACGGCTCCGATGCGGCCGATCATGGCCGGAATCGCCCGCAGCCGATCGGATTGGTATGTGCCGACACGGCCCCGAGTCCTCGTTTCCAGGCCGAATGCCATCAACACCACCGCGGTCGCGTGGATCGCGATGGTCAGCACGATGAGCGAAAGGCCCACACTCCAACTCGAGAGATCCACCACGTCTTCCCTACCACCGGCCCCATCGACCGACGGCCACATCGACCGAATTCGATTGGACGGTCAAGGTGCCCGTCTCAGAGCGACTACGAGCGTGTACTGGGGGTCCGGAATTTGGTTGGACGCCGCCCGGAGCAGCAGGTCGGCGCTTTTCATGCGAAGGTGGGCCATGGGCAACTTCGGGATAGCGGGCCTTTGGGGGCTGCTGGCGTTGGCCCTTATCGCGGCGGTATTGGTGGCGGCCGCCAGTTTATGGCTGGCGGATCGCACCCTGCCAAAGCCGGTGAGTGATGGGCACAACGGGGCGCTGTCGCCGTTCTTGACCTGTGTCGGCCTCGTCTACGGCGCTCTGCTCGGATTCACCATCGTGGTGGCGTGGGAACAGTTTTCCTCCGCGGAGACCAACGTCTCCAACGAGGCGTCCACTCTGATCACCATGTACCGCCAGACCGTCGGCATGCCGGTCCACGGAGCAGACCCAGATGCGGGTGCTGCTCCGCAAATACACGGGGGCCGTCGAGGGACCCGAATGGGAGAATGCCATCCGCTCCGGCGCCGGAACCGAAAGCGCGCGCGACGCGCTCAATGAGATGTACAGGGTTCTCGGCAGTGAGCAGTCCAGCGTCGCATCGAGCCCGATAAGTCAGAAGTTCCTCGACCAGCTGACCACCCTGGCGTCGGAGCGGAATCAGCGAATCCTGGACGCCAAGCCGCGAATACCCGGATTGCTGTGGACGGGGCTGCTTTTCGGCGGTGTCGTCCTGCTCGGGCTGGGCGGGTTCATGCGGTTGGGAAGTACACGTGCGCATCTACTCCTACTGAGCGCGGTGGCTATCCTCCTCGGCCTGCTGCTGTTCATCGTCTTCTGGCTCGACCATCCGTTCGGCAACCAGTTGGGCGTCACGTCCGAACCGTTCGAGCAATCACTGAGCGTTTTCGACTCAATCGACCGTGGAACGTGATCACCCGAACCCGATCCCCACACTCAGATCCCACTGCACGTTGACGCCCGGCACCTCGCTGACAGTGTTCGCGTTCGGGTTGCCCACGCAGTAATCCACCTCGACACCGTCGATGACGTCACTGGTGCATGTCGCCACCGGTTCCGCCACGGCGGTGGGGGTGCCCGCGATAGCGAATACGCCGACTGCACCCGCCGCCAAACATCGACCGATTCGCGGCCGCATGACCGGCTACTTCGCCAGCAGCCGGTGATAAAGCTCGAACGATGCCTGCTCAACCCAGCCGCGCTGCAGCTTTCCATCGGCGACAGTCCAGACGGCGGTGCCGGTCATCGCGATCGGTTTGCCGTTGGCTTCGGTGCCGAGGATGCCGTTGTTGGATCCTGTCAGCACCCATCGGGACGTGACGCGGGTGCCGTCGTCGTTCTGGAATGTCTCGATGGTGTCGACGCGCAGGTCATCGACGTGGTCGAGGAACTCTCTGATCCAGTTCTCGATATTGCCGATGCCAGAGATTTCCTGGCCGCCCGTCTCGATGACGATGTCATCGGCGACGAACCGGCCGACGGCACCGGGATCGTGAGCGTTCCAGACGTTGTCCCAGAACGCCTCGACAATCGCCGTTGATCGCATGTTTGCACGATCCCACTCGTAAGCACCGCCCGCAGGCCTTTCGACCGCTGGATCGAGCGGACACTCTGTCACCCGGCAGACGGAATCAAGTTGCGAATGCAACTGGATCTTAAAGGGATTGACAGGCCGCCAGCGTGCCCTACGGGTTGGGAAGCCCCTCAAACCTGGCAATTACGCGGCCGCTGACAATAAGATATCGATGCGCAGCGAATTGGTGCGGACGCACCCGCGCGGCCGCGAAGTGGTTCACTGCGCACGACCGATTGACAACACTGCGCAACTAGATCGGACACAGTGGCCGACGAGCCCTCGGTTCCGCTGCGGCGGCCGAGACCGCAGGACAACCCTGCACTGTACGAAGCGGTGCGGGCGCACTGGCGTGAGGTGGTCCGCCGAGCAGGGGACGTTGACAGCACCGGTCGACTCGATCCGGATGCGGGCAACACCGCGCTGCTAGATCCGGCGACGGGCAACACCGCGCGACTGGATCCGGCGACGGGCAACACCGCGCGGCTAGATCCGGCGACGGGCAACACCGCGCGACTGGATCCGGCGACGGGCAACACCGCGCGACTGGATCCGGCGACGGTGCCCGTCAAGCCGTCGGCTGCGCCGCGACGGTCACGACGGCCCGCGCAGCAGAACCGTGCTGTACGACACACAGCGGTGCGGGCGCGCAGGCCCGGCAGTGACGTGGTTCGTCGCGCACGACCGGTTGAGGCTGCGGCGCGGCTTCGGACGGGGCCGATCAGGCGCTCGGTGCCGCTGTGGCGGCCTGCACCGAACAGCGATGCGACACTGCACGAAGCAGTGACCGTCGGCGAGGCAAATCTCTGGGCACTCCGCGTCAAGCGGAGTGCCGTGGCTTTCGGCGCCGTCCTCCTCTTCGTTACGTTGGTGCTCTTCAGCGGGCACCCCTTCGGGGACGACCAACCCGCGCCGCAGCCGTCGGTGCCCGCTGCCGGCAGCGATGGGTCGGCTGCGACGGAGCAACCGGCACCACCTGATCGCCAATCGGGTGCCCCGGGTGCGCATCCCGAAGGATCATCCGGCGGCGCACTGCCACCGGCCGAAGGCGTGCAGGCGTTTTCCGGTGACGTGGAGTCGCACGCACAGCCGACACCGCGCGAGCGGATCGGGAATCATCGGCCGTCGTGGGCAGAGTTCCTCCTCAACGGCGTGCTGGTGGTCCTGTCGCTGGGGTTGTTCACGGTCTCCGGTACCACACTGTGGTGGATGCTGCACGCGTGGCGCAGTCCGGATACGTTGGCAGCGACCGGGTTTCGGCGTCGATCAGCTGGCGCACCTCGGTCGTTCTCATTGCTATTACCGGCTCGCCACGAACAGGATGTTCTCGGGGACACGATCGACGCACTGGCTCGGCTCGACCACCCCAAGTACGAGGTGATCGTGATCATCGGTCACGACGACCCGGAGACAGAATTCGTCGCGCGTCAGGCGGCGTCACGCTACCCGCGCATAGTCAGGGTGGTCATGGATTACCACCTGCCCAAGAACAAGCCGAGGGCGCTCAACACCGCGCTGCGCAAGTGTCGGGGCGACATCGTCGGTGTCTTTGACGCCGAGGACGAAGTGCATCCGGGGCTGCTGCGTCTGGTTGAAGCGCGGTTCGAGGAGTCAGGCGCCGATGTGGTTCAGGCGGGCGTGCAGTTGATGAACGTCCACACGAGTTGGTGGTCGCTGCGCAATTGCCTCGAGTACTACTTCTGGTTCCGCTCCCGCCTGCATTTCCATGCGGAGAAACGGTTCATCCCGCTTGGGGGCAACACGGTGTTCACCCGCACCCAGCTGCTGCGGGAAGCGGGCGGCTGGGATCCCGACTGTCTGGCCGAGGACTGCGAGATCGGCGTGCGGTTGTCCACCCGGGGTGCAACCGTCGCCGTCGCCTATGACCCGCAAGTGGTAACCCGGGAAGAGACCCCCGGCTCGATCCGTGCCCTCGTCAAGCAGCGCACCCGCTGGGATCAGGGTTTTCTGCAGGTGCTCCGCAAGGGTGAGTGGCGCAAGCTGGCCAGCCGCAGACAGCGCTGGTTGGCCCGCTACACCCTGGCGATGCCCTTGCTGCAGGCGGCAACCGGCCTGTTGATGCCGCTGGCGCTGGCGTCGATGTTCCTGCTGAAGGTTCCGGTGCCGACGGCGTTGGTGACGTTCTTGCCGCTGGCGCCGACGCTCGTCACCATGGCGGTCGAGTCTGCCGCACTCGGTGAATTCGGACGGGAATTCGGCATTCGAATACGTTTCCGTGATCACGCGCGGCTATTGCTCGGCACGGTTCCATACCAGCTGCTCCTCGCGGCGGCCGCGGTCCGGTCGGTGTGGCGTGAGAGCCGCGGGCAGGGAGGTTGGGAGAAGACCACTCACACCAACGCCCACCGCACCACCACACGCAAGCGACCCGTTCCGGTATGAGCCGGTCATCCCGCCTGAATCCGTCGATCCCGATACTCGGGATCCTGTTGCTGCTCACTGCGACACTGCGGTTGATCAACCTCACGGGGTCGCCCGCCCGACTTGACGACGAAGGCACGTATATGGCCCAGGCCTACGCCGTGGCCGAGTGGGGGGAACTTGCCCACTACACCTACTGGTACGACCATCCACCGGCCGGCTGGCTGCAGTTGGCGTTGTGGACGATGATTTCGGGTCCCGACTTCGGGGGCAACGCGGTCACTGCCGGGCGATACCTGATGATCATCGTCGCCGTGATCACCGCTGCCCTGCTGTGGGCGCTGGCGCGCCGAGTCGAGATGTCGCGGTGGGCGGCCGCGGCCGCAGTCGCCATCTTCGCGCTGTCTCCGTTGGCGATCTCGTTGAGCCGCACGGTATATCTGGACAATCTGGCCACCGCGTGGGTGCTGGCCGCCCTGGTGCTTCTCTGCTCACCCCGATACCGGCTGTCGGCAATGTTCGGCGCCGCAACATGTTTCGGCATTGCGGTGCTGACCAAGGAGACCATGCTGCTGCTCCTGCCGATGTTCGCCTGGCTGGTCTGGACCAGGACCGCGCCGGTGACCCGCCGCTACGCGCTCGCCGTGTTCGTCGCCGTGTTCGGCGTGGTGGTCAGCACGTATGTATTGATGGCCGTCCTGCGCGGTGAACTGATCCCCGGGCCTGGTCACGTCAGTCTGTGGGACGGCATCAGGTTCCAGCTGTGGGAGCGCACGGCCGGCGGGACGCTCGATGACCCCTATTCGCTCAAACGTCATACCATTGGTGAATGGCTGAAACTTGATCCGGCCCTGCCGTTTCTGGCCATCCCGATCACCCTGGCCGCGCTGTTCGTCAAGCGGCTGAGGCCGTTCGCGATCGGGCTGGTGATGCTCATCGCCACGGTTCTCCGTCCCGGATATCTGCCGGTGCCGTTCATCCTGACCGCGGTGCCGTTGACAGCGCTTCTGGCCGCGGGCACCGGCGAGGTGGCGCTGCGCTCCCTGTTCCGCGGCGTCACGCAGCGATCGGTTGGGCGACGGCGCCTGCGCGTTCCGGCGTTGGCCGCCGGGGCGCTGATCGTATCCATCGCCGTGTCGCTGTGGCTGCCCACCTATCACGGCTTGATGGGGTCCGACGATGACGCGTCGATGCGGCAGACGCAGCAGTGGATCGAACAGAACGTGCCCAAGACCGACCGTCTGATCGTCGACGATGCGTTTTGGCTGGACCTGATCCGGGACGGCCGCGACCGGCGCAATGTCGTGTGGGCCTACAAGGTGGACACCGACGAGCAGGTGCAGGGCTGGGCGCCCCATGGCTGGACCGACTACCACTGGGTCGTGTCGACGGCGTCTCTGCGTGCCAACATGCCGCCGAAAGGTGTGCTCACCGACGCGGTTGCGCATTCACAACCAGCCGCGACATTCGGCGCGGGCGGGACGCGAGTCGAGGTGCTCCGTGTCGACAATGGCGCACCGACCTCGAAACCTCCGTCGCCCGCGGCGCCCGCCTTCGGGGGGCAACTCGCGGCCCGACTCGCCGGTGCCACCGATCCGGATGTGCTCGCGGTCCTGCAGTCCCCGACGGTGGATCAACGAGTACTTGCGACGCTGGCGGTCATCGCCGCGACGCAACCCGTTCGGGTCCAAGACCTTTCGACTATCGAAGGAGAGGACGACACCGGAGTGCCCCGACGTGATATCACGCTGACGGGCCCGCGGCACCGGCTACAAGGACTTGCGGCGTTCTTCGAACGCCAAGTGGGCCCGTTCGCGGTGCAGTCCGTCGAGCTGACCACCAAGGGGTTGAGAGTTCGTTTTCCGTTGCGTACCAAGGATATCGGTCTGGGCGCGGCTCCGACGCCGCCCCAGGGTGGTCCGGCCGCGCTGCGGGTCGCGGACCTGCGCCGCAGCCGACCGGCCGAGCAACTCAACTTTGTGCGCATCGACGGCACCGCGGCCGGCTCGCTCGAGACCAGCGATGCTGCGAATCCGTCGAGCTATCGGTCGATGCGCGCGGGGACGTACATGGTGGTGACGAACCGCGGAGGCGACCCGGTTATACGTCAGGTGCTCACGCTCGATCCAGGGGTGACCTACACGCTCGCATTGTTCTCTACGGCCGAATCCACCGGGGTTGCCTTGCAACTCGCACCCGACGGCCCGCCCACCGGACCCACGCCCGACTCCGCCGTGCGGATGTTGCACGCCGCCGGTGCGGCGGGATCTGTCTACCTGGCGCTGGTGGCTTCCGGCATGGTCGAGCCGATGGTGCTGGCGAATCAAGCCGGGTACGGGCTGATCACCGGGTATGCCCCGGTACCCGCGGGACGGTACGACGCGGTGGTGAGTGCAAACGGCCGGGAATGGCGCCAACCCGTTGAATTCCTCGGTGGCCGGCCGATGAGTCTCCTGCTCACCGATGGGCCCGACGGTCCCCTGCTGCGGACGCTGCTGGATGTGCCGCAGGCCCCCGGGGCGCTGAACGCGCCGACGTTGACGATGCCTGCGAGCGGAAGTGTGGTGGAGAAGACCAGCGCGAAAACGCCTGCGATCGAGCGCTCCGACGGAAGGCGGATCGCGTTCGTACTGTGCGCCACCGTCATCATGGGCGCAGCGGCCCTGATGGCCAGAGCGCGACCGACGCCGGGACAACAGAACGGTGCGTCGCAGCACGCGGCTGTGGGGGCGCGTGGGCGCGGCCGTGAGGTGGTTCGCCGCGCACGATCGCTTGACGACACTGCGCGGTTGACAAGGGCAGTCGTCAAGTCGTCGGTTCCGGCGCGGCCGAGACAACAGACCCCGCAGAACAATGCTGCCCTGCGCCGAGCGGTGCGGGCGCGCGGGCGCGGCGGAGACGTGGTTCGCCGCGCAGCACCGGATGTCGACAGCACGGCGCGACTGGCTCTTGATCCAGACAGCACTGCGCGACTGGCTCTTGACCCAGAGATCACGGCGCGACTGGCTCTTGACCCAGAGATCACGGCGCGACTGGCTCTTGACCCAGAGATCACGGCGCGACTGGCTCTTGACCCAGACAGCACTGCGCGACTGGCTCTCGACCCCAGACACCACCGCGCGACTGGCTCTCGACCCAGACACCACCGCGCGACTGGCTCTCGACCCAGACACCACCGCGCGACTGCCTGCGATCGCCGTCAAACCTTCGGTTCCGTGGCGGCGCAGATGAAGAGGCGACTGAGGACCGTGTCGGCAATTGTGCTCGTGCTGGCGTTGGTGGTCGGCGTCGGCTGGTGGATCGCGAACGTCATCGATCCGCGGCTGGATGCGGCCGACATCGAAGGCATGCGGGAGGACACGGCGCGTATCGCCGGCCAGAAGTTCCTGGATGAGTACGTCGAAACCGACGGGCGGGTCGTGCGACGTGACGAGGGCGGTGACGTCGTCAGCGAGGGACAGGCCTACGGGATGCTCATCGCTGCGGCGGTCGGCGACGAGACTCGGTTCCGGTCGATATGGAAGTGGACGAAGACCCACCTGCGCCGCGCCGACGGCCTGCTCGCGTGGCGATGGGCCGACGACAAGGTCACCGGTGTCAACAGTGCCGCGGATGCCGATCTCGATGCGGCGCGGTCGTTGGTCTTGGCCGGCCGACGTTTCAACGCACCGGAGCTCACCAAGGACGGCCGACGGCTGGGCGTCGCGATTTTGGAAACCGAGACGGTCGCCGTCGGCACCGGCGCCGTCCCTCCGAGCGATGTGAATCCGCCGGGCACCTGGGTGGCAGGATCGGGGCGCACGCTCGTCGGCGGAAACTGGGCTATGACGGCGCCGTACGTCGTCAACCCCGGATACTTCAGTCCGCGCGCCGAATGGCAACTCTTCGAGGCATCCGCCGACCGGCGGTGGACCGACATCACCCGCACCCAACGGGTGCTGGGCTGGCAGTTGGTCGGGACCGGGATGCTGCCGCCCGACTGGGCCACCGTCAGCGAAGTCGGCCACGCCGTCCCCACCGGACCCGTCACCGGGGGGCCCGTACGCTTCGGCCTCGACGCCGCGCGCCTACCGGTCCGGTTCGCAGAATCCTGCGATCGGGAGGACCGAGTCCTCGCGGGTGCGATGCGCCGCCTCCTCACGGCGCCGGGTGAGGTTCCCGCGCTGCGCAACCTGAACGGGTCCGCTGCGAGCGATTGGCAGCACCCGGTCGGCCTGGTCGCCGCCGCCGCCGCCGAACAAGGCGCCGGCAATCCCGACGGCGCGGTCGAGCGCCTCGACGCGGCGGCGCAACTGGAGCAGCGGTCTCCGACCTATTACGGCGCCGCCTGGGTGGCGCTGGGCCGCATCATGCTGACCACGTCGCTGCTCGGCGAATGCCCGGATGACAGTCTCGACGACTCGCGGACCTAGTCCCCGCCGCCATGCCCGCGCCCCCCGTGGCCTCCGCCATGACCGCCACCGCCGTGGCCGCCACCGCCACCGCCGCCGCGGCCCCAGGGCCCCTTCGGACCCGGGTTGAAGAACGGTGGTGGCTGAAGAATCGGGGGAAACCACTGGATGAGCGGCGGCGGAGGCCACGGCGGGGCCGCAACGAGCGGCGGCGGGCCGGGCGCGGGCGGTGGCGCCGCCGGGGCGGGCGCTGCGTTGCGGACCACCACCTGGGGCGGCGGGGATGGGGGCCGAGCCTTCAGACGTGCGGTGGCATTGGCGGCCGCGAGTCGTGGTGCCACCACAGCGGGGTCAGGGACCTGGTGCGGCGCAGGCGGCAACGGGCCGGCAGGGGCGGCAGCGCCGGGAGGCACCGGCATGGCGTCCGGGGCCTCATCGGCGGTCGGCTGGATACTGATCGCCATCGCGATGGCCAGTGCCGCCATTCCCGCTGCGAAGATGGCGGTCAGCGTGCTGCCCATCAACAGGAACGGCTTGCTGCGTTCCGTCGCATCGTCGGACTCAAAAGCGATGTCGTCGGTGTCCAAGAATGCGTTGGCGTCGACGAAAATTGTGGCGTCATCGGCCATGACCAGCGGGTAGTCCGTCGTGCCGTCGTGAACTTGTGAGTAGGCCAGGCCGACGGTGGCGGCATCGAAGCGCGGCGCATTCGCCGACGCCAGCGCAGCGCCGCGGGCTAGCGCCACCTCGGGTTCTTCAGGGGCGATGACGGGCACCTCGACGAGGTCCTGTAGATGTGCCTTCACCGCGGTGACGTCCACCTCGGAGCCGACGACGAACATGCCCTGGGGCATCGATTTCTCGGCCTGCAGGCCGGCGACCATCTCGGTCAGCACGGCGAGCGTGTCCGCACTGTGCAGGCGGTGGCGCAGTACCTTCACCACTGAGCCATCGGCGGTTTCGACGACCGCCAGCGTCGCAGTGTCGCGCTCGACGAACATCAGTGCCGTCTTGTCGTAGCCCACCGCCCGCCCGGCCGCCTGGGCGAGCGCCGCGGCGGCATGCAACTCCGAAACCAGCAGTACATCGTCGACGCCGCGGGCAACCAATGCCTCCCGCAATACGGCCGCTTGAGCGTGGTCAGTCCACGTCACGCCGGTCGACACCAGACGGTGGCCGGCGGCGATCGCGCCTTCCTGGGTGCCGAGGATCGCGGCGATGACGTGATCGGCCGCGTTCGAGGTTGCCGAGCCGTCGTTGGTGGCGATCTCGAAGACGTCCCGCTCAACGATGACACCGTCGGCCTTTTTGCCCTCAACGAGTGCGATGCTGACCGTCGTTGGTGTCATCGCCACACCAAATACGATCTCCACCGCTCCTCCAACACGTTTGCTGGCATATTCGGCTGTTGGCGGGGAGCGCGTCCCACGCAAGCCGTGAACATCCGTCTCCCCATAGCCGCCGACCCCTTCAGGGGTCATGTCGACGTGGGCTCGCGCTTGCCCTGCATAGAGAACTCTACTCGCTCAGTCCAGCGCCGATGGAGATGCGGCGAGATTTTTCCAGGTTGTGCCGGGCTTTCACCGCGAGCGGCGGCCGTGATTGTCCATCCAAAGAATGCTGTTGCACGGCAGCATTTTTGAGGCAGCGGACGACCTCCCGCCATGAGCTCGATGAGCGCGAGGGAAGACTCGCCGGAAACCTGTTGCAGTTCGGATCAATTGGGTTCAATGCGGCTTAATGCAAGGTCATTACGCCTAGCATCAGCGCATGGAGCGGCTCAGCGGGCTCGACGCGAGTTTCCTGTACATCGAAAGTCTCACTCAGCCCCTTCATGTGTGCTCGATCCTCGAGTTGGACACCTCAACGATGCCCGGTGGCTACACCTTTGATCGGTTTCGGGACAAACTGGCCTCGAGGATCACGGCCATTCCCGACTTCCGGGCTATGTTGGCCGACAATCTGCTCAATCTGGACTATCCGGTGTGGGTCGACGACGATGCGTTCGACCTCGATCGTCACCTGTACCGCATCACTCTGCCGACGCCGGGAGGGCGCAAGGAACTGGCGGAAATCTGCGGACACATCGCGTCCATGCCATTGGATCGCGGCAGGCCGCTCTGGGAGATGTGGGTTATCGAGGGCGTTGCCGACACCGACCCGCATGCGGATGGCGGCCTGTTGGCGGTGATGACGAAGGTTCATCACGCCGCCGTGGATGGAGTGACCGGCGCCAACCTGCTGTCGCAGCTGTGCAGCGTCGAACCCGACGTGCCGCGGCCGGAACCGGTGGACGGCCCCGGTAGCGCCGGCCAGCTTCAGATTGCGGCGGGTGGCCTGCTGAGGTTTGTCTCCCGTCCGTGGCAGCTCGCCAATGTGATGCCGACGACCGTCGCAACGATCGTGAAGACAGTTCGGCGCGCACGCACCGGTCTGACCATGGCCGCGCCGTTCGCCGGCCCGCCGACGCGGTTCAACGCATCGGTGACCGCCGGCCGAAACGTCGCGCTGGCCCAGCTGGACCTGGACGACATCAAGAAGGTCAAGGACCGCTTCAACGTGACGGTCAACGACGTGGTGATGGCCCTGTGCGCGGCGGTGTTGCGGTGGTTCTTGAGCGATCACGACGAGTTGCCGGCCAAGTCGCTGGTCGCGATGGTGCCGGTGTCGGTCCACGACAAATCCGACCGACCGGGTCACAACCAGCTGTCGGGAATGTTCTGCAGCCTCGAGACTCACATCGTTGACCCCGCCGAACGACTACGGGCGATCGCCCGGGCCGACGCCGTCGCAAAGAATCACTGCTCTGCCATCAGCGCCACGCTGTTGCAGGACTGGGCGCAACTCGCCGCCCGGGCAGTGTTCGGCGCCATTTTCCGGATCGTCGCCGACTCGCCGCTGATCGGAAACCCCGTCCACAACCTCATCATCTCGAATGTGCCGGGCCCGCAAGCTCAGCTGTACTTTCTGGGCTGCGAGGTCGAGGCGATGTATCCGCTCGGCCCGCTGTTCCACGGCTGCGGACTGAACGTGACGGCGATGTCGCTGAACGGCAAACTGAACGTCGGAGTCATCTCCTGCCCGGACCTGCTGCCCGACCTTTGGCGACTGGTCGACGACTTCGACGTTGCGCTCCAGGAGTTGCTCGACTACACGGGCCCGGCACGCATATGAGGCGGTTGCGAACAGTGCTCACCCGCGGAGTGTTGGCGCTCGCTTCGGCCGTGATGTTGGTTGTCGCGTGCGCAAATGGAGTTGAATCCCAGGGCCAGCCAAACGTCGGCGGACCCGTCGACGTTGCCACCGGTCTCGATGTGCCGTGGGGCATCGCGTTTCTTCCCGACGGCAGCGCATTGATCGCCGAACGCAACAGCGGAGCCATCAAACACATGACGGCGCCCGGCGTCATCAACCCGGCCGGCAGTATCGCCGGTGTCGCCGCGGGCGGGGAAGGTGGCCTGCTCGGTCTGGCAACTGCGGGCCCGACCGTCTTCGCCTACGTGACGACGGGCCAGGACAACCGCGTGGTGCGGATGCGCTTCGACGCAGGAACCCTGGGCGAGCAGTCGCCGATTCTCACCGGTATTCCTGCCGCTTCCGTGCACGACGGCGGACGCATTGCGTTCGGTCCGGACGGCAAGCTCTACGTCGCGACGGGTGAGAGCGGCACTCCTGCACTGGCGCAGGACCGCTCGTCCTTGGGCGGCAAGATTCTTCGCGTCAACCCTGACGGGTCCATTCCGTCGGACAACCCCGACCCCGCGTCACCGGTCTGGTCGTTCGGCCATCGCAACATCCAGGGATTGGCGTGGGACTCGGCGGGCCGACTGTGGGCCACCGAGTACGGCGCGAACCGGTTGGACGAGCTCAACTTGATCCAGCGAGGCGGCAACTACGGGTGGCCGATGGCGGAGGGCCGCGCCGGCACGCCGGGACTGATCGACCCGGTGATCCAGTGGTCGACCGACGAAGCGTCGCCCTCCGGGCTGGCCTACTTCGGCGGGGCGCTATGGGTCGCGGCCCTGCGCGGGCAGCGGCTGTTTCAGATACCGGTCGGGGCCGACGGCTCGCTCGGTGATCCGGCGCCGCTGTTCGTCGGGCAGTACGGGCGTCTGCGCACGGTGGTCGCCGCACCGGACGGCACGCTGTGGTTCACCACCAGCAACCGCGACGGCCGGGGGAGTCCCCGCGACGGAGACGACCGCATTCTTCAGTTCCGGCTGTAACCGGCACCGGCGTCCGTCCGAAACAAATTGACAACACCGGCATTCCGGCCCGGAACACGACCGTAAAAAGTCTGAAACAAAGCGCGCCTAACTTTGCCGAATGACCCAAGACGTCAGCAAGGAGCCGGTGGACGAGGCCGTCGTGGCCGACCTCGACACCATGACCGCCACCAAGGAGACGCTCGAGGACTACACGCTGCGCTTCGCGCCGCGCAGCTATCGCAAGTGGTCGACGCGGGTGGTCGGCATCTCGGCCCTCGGCGGCATCGCCTACCTGGCCGACTTCGCCATCGGCGCCAACATCGGCATCTCCTACGGCACGACGAACGCGCTGTGGGGCATCCTCATCTTCGCAGTCGTGGTGATGGCCACCGGCTTTCCGGTGGCCTACTACTCCGCGCGCTACAACATCGACCTCGACCTGGTCACCCGCGGCAGCGGCTTCGGGTACTACGGCTCGGTGGTCACCAACGTCATCTTCGCGACGTTCACCTTCATCTTCTTCGCGCTCGAAGGCTCGATCATGGCCCAGGGCCTGCAACTCGGCCTCGGCATCCCGCTGTGGCTCGGCTACGCGGCGTCCACGCTGATCATCTTCCCGCTGGTCATCTACGGGATGAAAGTGCTTTCCACACTTCAGGTCTGGACCACGCCGCTGTGGCTGATCCTGATGGTCGCGCCGTTCGTCTATCTTGTCGTCAGCCATCCCGAGTCGGTCGGCCAGTTCTTCGCCTACCAGGGCGAGAACGGTGTCCAGGGCTTCGACCTCGGCTCCACCCTGCTGGCCGCCGGCGTGTGCCTGTCGCTCATCGCCCAGATCGCCGAGCAGAACGACTACCTGCGCTTCATGCCACCGAAAACCCCTGAGAACAAGCGCAGTTGGTGGACCTGGATGTTCCTCGCCGGCCCGGGCTGGGTCATCTTCGGCGCCATCAAGCAGATCGTCGGCCTGTTCCTGGCCGTGTACCTGATCGCCAACGTCGCCGACAGCGCGGGCATCGCCAACCAGCCGGTGCACCAGTTCCTGGAGATCTACCAGAACTTCCTGCCCGGCTGGCTGGCCATGACGCTGGCGGTCGTGCCTCGTCGTCATCAGCCAGATCAAGATCAACGTGACCAACGCCTACTCGGGATCGCTGGCGTGGACCAACTCGTTCACCCGCGTCACCAAGACCTATCCGGGTCGACTGGTGTTCCTCGGCGTGAACCTGCTGATCGCGCTGATCCTGATGGAAGCCAACATGTTCGACTTCCTCAACACGATCCTCGGCTTCTACGCCAACTGCGGTATGGCGTGGGTCGTGGTGGTGGCCTCCGACATCGTGTTCAACAAGTACCTGCTGAAGCTGTCGCCGAAGCAGCCGGAGTTCCGCCGCGGCATGCTCTACGCGTTCAACCCCGTCGGCTTCGGCTCGATGCTGATCGCCGCGGGCGTGTCCGTCATCGCGTTCTTCGGCGGCCTCGGCGAGGCCATCCGGCCGTACTCGCCGCTGGTCGCGATCGGGCTGGCCCTGGTGCTGCCGCCGATCTTCGCGTCGCCACGAAGGGCAAGTACTACCTGCGCCGCACCGACGACGGCATCGACCTGCCCATGTACGACGAGCATGGCAACCCGTCCGGCGAGCACTTGAAATGCCATGTCTGCCATCATGATTACGAGCGACCGGACATGATGAAGTGCGAAACCCACGACGCGCACGTCTGCTCGCTCTGCCTGAGCACCGACAAGATCGCCGACCACGTGCTGCCGGCCCAGGCGTAGGCCGAAGTAGCCAAACCGTCACTCCGGTCAGCGGAACGCCCACCAGGTCGCCGCGTCGATCGCGTTCGGGCTGTCCGCGGGCTGCCGACGCACCCCTAGCGCCGCCGACCATTAATCTCGAACAGACGCGAAGCCATCGCCTGAAGCCGATAGGCCGCGACGAAACTGGGAGAGGTGATGGAGTCGTTATCGGCACAACGGGAGTTCACGGCGTATGGGCCGTCGCACTGGGTCGTCATCGCGGTGTTCGCGATCGGCGCTGCGCTCCTGGTCTGGGTCGGACGCAGGCAGACCGAATCGCAGGCCCGGATCCTCGGCAAGGTCCTGGGCGGGCTGCTGTTCGCGGTGTTCCTCGTCGCACTGGCCTACAAGCTGGTCCAGCCCGAAATCGACACGTCGGTGCCGTTGCAACTATGCGACCTCGCAGAACTCACGGCGGCCTATGCCCTGTGGTCGCAGCGGCATTGGGCCTTTACGCTCTCGTACTACTGGGGCCTCGTCCTGAGCTCACAGGCGTTGATCACTCCGGACCTCGGCACGCCACGGGACGGCGCGCCTGATTTCCCCCACCACCTTTTCATCACGTTTTTTGCGCTCCACGTGCTCGTGGTGTGGGCGGCGATCTATCTCACCTGGGGGCGAAGGATGCGGCCACAGTGGCGCGACTACCGCTTCGCGATCGTCATGACCCTCGCGTGGGCGGCGATCACTTTCGTCTTCAACCTGATCGCGCGAACCAATTACGGCTATCTGAACGGAAAACCCCCTGTCGCATCGCTGCTGGACGTATTGGGCCCGTGGCCGGTGTACCTGCTGGTCGAGGTGATCATCGTTCTCATCGTGTGGGCTCTGATGACCTGGCCGTGGCAGCGGGTGCGGCACCCCGACACGGATCTAGCGTCGGGCGAAGTCGGGCGCGTGCTGGGGAAGTAGCCCGACGCCGATGACGTAGGCGGGAACAGCCGTCAACCGAGGAAGACGTTCCAACAGCTTCACCATGGCCGCGGGCGGCCTCACTTCGCGACCCTGCAACACGGAGCCCAGCAAGCCGCGATGCAAGACGCGCTGCATGGTTTGGGTGACGACGGTAGGCAGGAGTCGGCGCCGACGCACCGCGGCGAGGTGCTTGTCTGTGAGCCGGCGAGTCTTGAGTGGTTGCGCCAGCAGACCGGCGGCGGCGACGGCGTCGGCGATGGCCAGGTTGATGCCGACACCGCCGACCGGCGACATGGCGTGTGCGGCATCGCCGATGCAGAGCAACCCGTCGCGGTGCCAACGCCGCAGGCGGTCGAGGCGGACGTCGAGAAGTTTGACGTCGCCCCATGACGTGAGCGCCTCGGCCGACGTCTCGGGGATCAGTGCGGCGAGTTCGCGCTGGAACGCGTCCAGCCCCCGTGCCCGGATGTCCGCGTCGCTTCCCTTGGGGATCAGATAGGCGATCTGGAAGTAGCCCTCACGCGGAATCATGATCAACGCTCGCCCGGGTGCGGTCCGCGGGATCAATGAGTATTGCGCAGTTTGGTTGCGGGGCAGTCGAAACCACCACACATCGAAAGGCACCGGGTATTCCCGGATGGGCAGCCCGGCGTCGCGGCGGACGACAGACGTGCGCCCATCGCAGCCGACGACGAGGTCGGCGCGTAATTCGCCAGGACCGTCGGGGCTCGTGTAGCGGACGCCGGCGACGCTGCCCTGATTCATCAGCAGTCCGGTGACTTCGGATTGCATGCGCAGCGTGAACGTGGGTTCCGCGTCTGCGGCGTCGGCGATCAGGTCGAGCAGATCCCATTGCGGCACCATCGCCACATAGGGATGGGGCTGGTGGAGGCGCCCGAAGTCGACGACGGTGAGCAGATGGCCATCGACCTCGAACTGGCCCTTCTCGACGCGACTGTGCGGCAGGGCGTCGAATCGCTCGAAGAGGCCGAGCTCGTCAAGGAGTCGCAGGGTGACCGGGTGCACCGTGTCGCCTCGGAAGTCACGCAGGAAGTCTGCGTGCTTCTCCAGCACCGTGACCTCGACACCGGCGCGCGCCAACAACAACCCCAGAAACAATCCCGCCGGGCCGCCCCCGACGATTGCGCATGTCGTCGTGTCGCTCACGCTGCCACCTCTACCACGAACGCCAGCTTCGCACGATGTATCCACTGACCACGGGCTGCCTACCAAGGTCTCACGTCATCCGGCCGGTTCCGGTTCGCCCTCCGGCCGGCCGGGCCGAGTGCGCCACTTGCGGTATCCCTGGCGCGCGACGAACGCTCCGATGATGGCCGTCACACACCACACGGCGATCGCCGAATAGGCCAATGGGGCGGACAGATCCCCGATCGAAGCGCCCAGCGCGGTATAGACGAAGGCTCGCGGCGCCGAGCCGATGAACGCCCCGACGGCCATCTGCCACAACGGAACCCCGAACGCCCCGAACGCATACGACGCGAGCGCATCCGAGACGCCGGGGATGAATCGCTGACCGACCACCGCCCACAACCCTCGTCGCTCGATCTGTGCGTCGATGCGATCGGCACGAGCGCTGCCGAGCAGGCCGCGGGCGCTGTCCCGGCCTGCCCACCTGCCGACGTGCGCGGTCAGCGTCGCCGTACCGACCGCCGATCCCAGCGTGACGAATGTGCCGAGGACGGGGCCGAACAGCACGCCGCTGCCGGCAGCCAGCAGTGGACCCGGTACGAACAACGCGCCCAGCACCGCCGAGGCGACGACGTAGACCAGCGGAGCGGCCGGGCCGGTCGCCGTGACAGCGCGCCGGACCTCCTCGTCGTCGATGACCCGCATGACGGCCACGAGATAGAACAGCCCCGACAGAAATGCCACGAACACCGCGAGCCGCACGATGTGGCGGCGTCGCGAGGGGGCGGGGGAGTCGGCCTCATCGGCATTGTCTGCCATGCTGACCGCCATTCTCCCGCAGCTGAGCGTCCACACCGGGGTTGATTCAGCGGACGGTTGACGTGAGCCAGTCGTCGAGCTGCGATGTGACGCTCTCCCAGACCGGGTTGAGCGGGACGCCGTGTCCCTGGCCGACCAGCCGCGTATACCGGGCACCGAGGCTGGTTGCGAGCGACCTGACGAACTCTTCGGGCACGAGGAGATCGCGGTCTGCGCCGAAGATATAGGTGGGTGCCGTGATGGTGCTGGTGTCCACTTCGAGGGTCCAGCGTGTCGCCTCGTAAACGGCTTTCGGCGACTCCGGCGTCATCAACGACGCGTACCGTGCTGCCGACGTGGCATCAACGGCGTCCCAGAACAGTTGAGATGTCATTTCCGGTGGCGGCATCCACGGAGCATCGAGGTCGACCGGTATGGGGATGATGTCGCCGCCGTGCGCGCTCGGCACCACTGGTGTGATCAGTGCCAAGGCCGCAACGTCATTGCGGCCTGCGTATGCGAGCGCTGCGAGACCGCCCATGCTGTGGCCGACAATTGCAGGGGTCCGGGCCAGCCTGCGAGCAACGAGACCAATTTCCTGCGACACGTCGGCGATCGACCTGGTCAGCAACTCATGCCCGGGTAGGGCCTTGGAGCCGTTGTGGCCAAACCAGTTGAGACACAACGCTTGCCAACCACGGTCGGCAAGGCGCGGGGCAACGTTCTCCCAGACCCAGCTTCCCTGGGTGCCGCCGTGCACAAGAACAAGCGGCGGACGAGCCGACTCGGTTCCGTACACCTCAACCCGAACACCGTCCACGGTGCGGTCGTCGCGGCGCACACGTTTCACGCTAACCCTGGCTCAGGCCTGTCGCTCAGTGAGTTGCACGGTGCACAGCCGATGTCGAGACTTCTCGAAGAGAACGCATTGCGCACGCATAGCATCAACCGGCACGGTGGAGTCGATGACCGACCGACATGAACACGACCTCGTCCCTATCCCAGCATCAGCATCTATTCGGGCAGCGCCGAAGGTGTTCCGGCCACCTCCCTCGGGCGCGGTTTTCGTGCGCCTCAGGCTCGGTCATCGTCGCCTCGGTGGTCAACCCCTTGCTTCGCGTTTCTGACCGCCGGTTTGCATCCGACGCACCGCCATCGGTTCGGCCGTCACTAATCGCGTTCCAGCGCGGCGCGGTCCCATTTGCCGGTGTCGGCGGCGACGTCATAGGTGCTCTGCAGGAATTCGAGCAACACGGCGTCGGGGTCGTCGGCCTCGCGTACGGCGGTGTACGGCAGCGTGAATTCACCCAGCCCCTCGTCGAATGACGCCGGGGCCGGTGAAACGGACATGCCCCGATAGCCGGGAGGCTCGGGGTAGGCATAGGAATAGAAGACGCCTTCGCCATCCGGCCCCGGCCAGTAGCCAGCGCTGCTGACTTCCTGGGAGTAGGCCTCCCACATGACGTGGGGGCCGCAGTTCGGCGCGCCGCCCGGATGTTTGGGCGCGGTTCGTCCGGAGAACCGGGTGACCGCCAGATCGAGTGCGCCCCAAAAGAAGTGCACGGGACTGACCTTGCCGATGAAGCGCGACCGGAACACTTCGAAGACCCGATTCATCTGCACCAGGGCCAACCAGAACCGGTGCGCCTGGTTGCCGTCGTACGCGATGTGCTCTTGATCGGTGTCGAAGGGATTCGCCCCTGCAATCTCGACGGGCATGGTCCAGATTTCGGTGGAGAGGCCCAGTTCGTCGAGCAGGCCCATGACCTCGTGGTAGAAATCGGCGATCGGGCGTGCGCGCAACGCCATTGTCCGCCGATCCCCCCCGGTGGTGCAGACGACCAATTGGTGCTCGATCAAGTCGAAGTCGATCGAAAACCCTTTGTCGGCGTACGGGATCAGCCCGGTCGTCAGACCGCTTGCCGACACGTACAGCACGACGTTCCACCAGTGGTTCATCAGCGGCGTGTTAGCCAGCCGGACCTTGCCGACGATCTGCGTCATCAGCTGAAGGGTGTCGCGGGTGTCGACCCACTGGGCCACCGGCAGTTCGGGCCAAGCCGAGGTGCGATCTGACATGGTGACGAGCTACCTCCTCATGACCCGGGTGGGCCGCCATCAGCATTCCAGAGCGCAACCGTTCGGACGCCCAATCAGACGGTCGTTGTTGCACCATGGCGCCCGCACCGGACGACCGCCGGGCAACATAAATGTACGGGCTGTACATGTATTTGATGAGTTCTTCGGCCTGCCACGCGTTGAGCGGGTGTCTGTCGCTTGGTTGTCGCTCGGAGGCGGGCAGGTGATGTCACGATGGGGACATGTCTGACGACGAGATGGCCGCCGAGCGCGAGTTCAACAAGCAGAACATCGAGGAGTTCCGCCGCAACGGCGGCAAGGTGGGTGGACAGTTCGAGGGCTTCCCACTGTTGATCCTGACCTCGACCGGCGCCAAGAGCGGTGCCGAGCGCGTCAGCCTCATCGCCTATTTCGACATCGACGGCAAGAACTACATCGTCGGCTCGGCGGCGGGGCGCGATCAAAGCCCCGCCTGGGTGTTCAATATCCGCGCCAACCCCGACGTCACCGTGGAGATCGGCGCGGACCCGCCGAGGGGCGTGGTCGCCCACGAGCTGCCACGCGACGAGCGCGACCGCATTTACGGCATCGTCGTGGAGCGTGCCCCCGGATTCGCCGAGTACGAAAAGAAGACCGACCGGGTCATCCCCGTCTTCGAGCTGGCGTAGTCGCCCCTGGCTTTCGTCTCGCCGAGCCGGCGTCGATGATGGACACATGACCCGTGACGAGATCACCCAGCAGATCGTTGCCGCTCGGTTGGCCAAGGGCCTGACATGGCAGGAACTTGCCGACGCCATCGACAAGCCCGTCGTCTGGACCACCGCCGGTCTGCTCGGACAGCACCCGATCCCGCCCGAGTCCGGCCGCAAGCTGATCGAGATGCTCGGCCTCGACGAGTCGGCGCTGCCGGTGCTGGCCGCCGTGCCGATGCGCGGCGGGCTGCCCACCGCCGTGCCCACCGACCCGACCATTTACCGCTTCTACGAGGTTCTCCAGGTCTACGGGCCCGCGATCAAGGAACTGATCCACGAACAGTTCGGCGACGGCATCATGAGCGCGATCAACTTCAGCGTCGACGTTCAGAAGAAGCCGCACTCAACCGGCAGCCGCGTCGTCGTCACCCTGGACGGCAAGTTTCTGCCGTACGACTGGGTCGCCGCCGAGGACTGACTGGCAACTAGCGGGGCGTCCGCCGCCGTCGCATCCCCACGACGGCCACACACAACACGAGCGCGGCGGCGAGGACCGCCGTCAACGACAAGACGAGGCCGTCCCGCTGCGCCGCCCCGATCGCGACCGCCACCAACGCCCAGAGCACGCCCGCCGCGTAGCCCACGGTTCCGCGCAGCATCGTCGTCAACGCGACGGCGAACATCGCTGCGACCCCCAACACCACCATCTGCCACGCCACCGCGGACGCCGAGACACCGGAACCGATCAGCGCGGCAGCGACGTTGGCGAACACCGCGATACTGCCCCATCCCAGATACAACCCGAACGTGACGGTAGCCAATGTCGCCAGCCACGACGGGCACGTCAGGTCATGGCGCCGCCGCACCAGCAGTCGCATGACGTGGATCAGCGCCGACACCATCACCGCGAACACCGCGACGCTGACCCAGAGCCAGTCCTGCGCGGCCACCATCAGCCAGACGCTGAACCCCGTGAACACCACGCTCACGTCGATCAGAAGGCTCGTTTCCCACCACGAGCCCAGCCCGTAGCGCAGCACGGCGATCGCAGTCGCCGCGCTCAGCACGGCGATCAAGCCCCACAGGCCGAACGCGTACCCGGCGGGGGTGATGAGTGCTTCGTTGGTGGGCCCCGAGGTCAGGAAGTCCCCGGCGATCGCGCGCGTCACCACGGCCGCCGTCAGTTGGGTCACCGCCAGGACAGCGGCGATCCACCGCCACATCCTGACGGCCGGCGGTGCGGTCTGGACCTTCGACGTGCTGGGCAATTCGTCTCCCTTTCCGGACCGGTATAGCACGTCGGCCGGATTGAGATAGCGAAAAATATCGAGGCGCAACGGTTTTCATAGCAACGTCATAATCAGTATCCGGTCGGATCGTGGTGCGCGTAGAGTCAGGGCTATCGGCGGCATGTCGAGCGCGACCGGTTGAGATCGTGTCGTCGCCGATTTTGAAGTACTGGCCGCTACGCGGCTGAGGTGGGACCGTCACATGACACAACAAGAAGGCCGTGCCGTTTCCGGCAACCGCCACGAAGGGCCCGAGATCACCCCGCGGCTGCGATTGAAGGCCAAGGCGCCGACGACCGGGCACGTCGACGGCGCATGGTGGCCACATAGTGATGACCTCGTGAAGGAACTGCCGGATCTGCTGGCCGTACTGTCGGTGCGCCTGGGTGCGGTCGATCGGGTGTTGTTCAACCTCGCCGAGTGGGCGAAGGCGCCGGGACGGCTTCTGACCGGTGGACGAGCGGTCAGACTCGACGGATACCGCATCCAACCCGCCCACACCCTCGAAGTACTCGGGATGGGCCGCGACAAGCTCCTACTCCTGGTCGTCCCGCCGGACACCGATGCGGATCTCGCTCACGACGCGATGATGACTGCGGCAGCGACTGACGACATTTCGTCGGTCGCCGACCTGCTCGCCGCCAAGAATTCGGTTGCTCAACCACTTTGAGCGATGTGGTTGAGCTCCCGACGAAAACTGTGTGCTCTCAGCGCTTCTTGTTGTCGTGAAAGAGAGCGTCGGTCGAGGTGGCGCGTTGGGCTGCCTTTTCGTGCTTCGCGGCGCGCTTCTCTTTCAAGGACTTTCCGGACTTCTTGGCCATCGTTTGTCGAGGAGATTTATCCGACATCATGAGCCCCTTCATTGCGGGGGCCTGTTTGGTCCCGATGTCCCCGACACTACTCCCTGGGGGTGTAACGTCAACCGCGTTGGAACCCAGCCAGTCCGGGACGTGTCAGCCGTATACCGTTGACCGCGCCGAGCAACCGCTCACGCCGGACATGCAGGTGACAACCGCAAGTTGGGATCACCGTGAGTCCACTATCCACCTTCCGGCCGACGACGTTTCCCGGCGTGAGTCAGGGATTTTCGCGGACGGCGCGGTTTGGCTTCCTGAGTGCGTATCCACCGACGCTGTCCGGGTCGGCGACGTTCGGCGCAGGGCTCGTCGACGGGTTGATCGCCAACGGCGCCAATGTCAACGTGGTACGGGTGGCCGACGGCGAGCTGTCCGCGAGTGACCGTGTCATCGGAGAGCTCGTCACCGGCTCACCGGCCTCCGTCGCGGCGTCTGCCGAACTGCTGAACCAGAGTGACGTCGCGGTCATCCAGTACGGCTGCGGTGCCTACGGATCGGCCGACGGCGACGACGTCATGGGCATCATCGGCGGCCTCCGTGTCCCCTCTATCGTCATTGCCCGCACAATCGTGAAGGACCCGACGCGACACCAGCGATCCGTCGTCGAAATGATTGCGGCACAGGCAGACCAGGTTGTCGTGGTGTCCGAGGCCGCCGGCGAACGGCTTCGCAATGGCTTCGCCGTCGACCGGCGCAAGATCGTCACCATCGCCCACGGCGCCACCGTCCCGCTGAACGCTCCCGGCGGGCGAGGCCGCCGACCGACCGTGCTGACCTGGGGCCTGCTCGGTCCGGGAAAGGGCGTCGAGCGGGTGATCGAGGCGATGAAATCGCTCAGCGGCCTCCCCGGCAGGCCGCGGTACATGGTCGCGGGCCGGACACACCCGAAGACGCTGGCCGCCGAAGGCGAGGCGTACCGGGACGCCCGAATCGAGCAGGCGCGGCGCGGCGGGATGGCGGATGCGGTGAGCTTCGACGCGGGTTACCGCAACCCTGCGATGCTCACCGCGCTCGTCCAGTCCGCTGCCGTCGTCGTCCTGCCCTACGACTCGACCGATCAGGACACCTCCGGCGTTCTGGTTGACGCCATCGCCAACGGCAGGCCCGTGGTGGCCACCGCGTTCCCGCACGCCGTCGAGCTTCTCTGCACGGGAGCGGGCATCGTCGTCGCTCATGACGACCAGGAAGCGCTCGTGGCCGCCCTGCGGCGCGTGCTGACCGATCCACGCTTCGCCGGTTCGATGGCGGCCGAGGCGCGCCGATTGGCGCCCGATCTGGCCTGGCCGGTTGTCGCGGGCTCCTATCAGAAGCTGGCGCACCGGCTACTCGCCGGCCGGCGACCGGCGGTATGAGTCACCGAAACAGGCGTCGAACGTAGCCCACAGCGGCAGCACGCAACCCGCCGTGCTCCGCCGTCGGGGGCTTGCGCGATGCGTACGGCCACGGGTTGTTCCGCTCCGGCACCGACGAAGCCCGTGCTTGTTTCAGCTGCATCCGCAGATGCGCGGCGCAACTCGTGCAGGTCCGGATCCGTCCAGCGGTTGACGGCCTCCGTCGGGTCGTCGGTGAGGTCGTAGAGCTCCCACTGGTCGTCCAGCGGCTCACTCCGGTAGGCCTCCCCGCCGAAACCGTTGGCCGCGAGATGCCGGAGCCCCGGCTCGGTCCAGGTGCCCGGATCGTCGAACGTGCGCACCAGCTTCCACAGATGGCCCCGGCCGCCCGCCTCGTCGACCCGCACCACCATGCCTTCAAAGTTCGAGCCGACATGCGCCGGCACCCGAATACGCAGAGGCGCAGGCGGATTGACCGTCTGCTTCAGCCGGCGCGCCAGTCCCGAGGCGCCGGTGCCGCCCTCCAGCATGTTGTCGCGCGTCAGCACGTACACCGCCCGTGCCTCATCGGCAGGCGCGCTCGCCGCCACCGCTGCGACATCCACGCCCGCCGCACCCAGCAGCGTCGGTACCAGGTCGACATGTGACGTCGGTGCTGTCACGGTGCGCGCCGAGGTGGCGCGCGATCCGATCCGCGCGACGACGAACGGTACCCGGGTGGCCTCGTCGTAGAGGTTGACCACTTCTGGTGCAGGCCACCGTGCGCGCCGAGCAGATCGCCGTGGTCGGCCGTGCGGACCAGCACCGCGTTCGCCGACCCGCCTTCGGTCACCGCGCGCCGCACCCGGTCGATCGGCCCATCGACCTCGGCATGCAGCCGGTAGTACGGGTCGCGGTAGCGCTGGGCGTTGCGGTCGTAGGTCCGGTTGATCCCGGGCGCCGGACCGTAGCCCGAGTAGTAGGCCTCCCGGAAGGCGATCTGCGCCGCCGGTTTGGTGGACAGGTCCTCGTCGGCAGTCGGCGCCGCAGGCACCGGCGGTGGATCCACCGGCGACGGCCGCACCGGGCTGCGCCGCACCCACGCCGGGAACAACACGATGTCGTGCGGATTGACGAAGCTGGCCACCAGCAGGAACGGACGCAGCGCGTCGGCGTCACCGGCACGGCGGCGTGCGTACCGGCCATGCAGCCATGCGACGACGCGGTCGGCGATCAGCGGATCCCGCCGAACGCCGGCGTTGGCCAGCAGCGATCCGTGCGGCTCGGGGCCGACCCAGCCCGAAAAGCCGCACGGCGCCAGCGGATCCGCGTCCAGGTAGCGGCGCACCGCAGCGGTGTCGACGACGCCGTCGTGGTCGTTGGTCGCCAACGGGCCGCCGGTGGCCGGGTCGGTGAGGTCCGCGTGCGAGATGTGCCACTTGCCGTCGTAATGGGTGTCGTAAACCGCCGCGCGGATCCAGTTGCCCAGTGTCGGCACCTCGCCCCGGCGCAGCCACCGCATCCGGGAGTCATCGAAGATCTTGCCGATGCCGTCGGTCTGCGTGACGCCGTGCAAGTCGGGGTAGTGGCCGGTGAAAATCGTTGGGCGGCTGGGCACGCAGGCCAGTGAGCCGGTGTAGTGACGCTGAAAACCTACGCCGTGCTCGTCGAACCAATTCCTGCCGGTCAGTGTTCGGTCCCGCCACCCGAGCACATCAGGCGCCTCGTATGGCGGGATCGCGCGCTCCTCGTCGGTCATCACGATGACGATGTCGGCGCGGACTTCGTCAGACATGGGACTTCTCCAATCGGTTGGCGAGGCCGGCGAGCATGCCGTCGGATTGGCGTGCCACCACGCGACTCACGACGCGTTCGGCGAGTTGTTGAGCTGGGCGAGAGCCGATTTCGACCGTGTTGGTCACCGTCACCACCGTCGACTCGCCCGCCGCCCGAAGCGTCCAGCGGTTGGTCACCCTGCGCAGCCGCTTCGGCACTCCCTGGATCTCGTAGGCCAACGCGCGTGGCGGGTCGAACTCGACGATTCACTCGACGAGGGTGTCGCGGCCGAGCTGAACGCGCCTCATCGTGCCGACGGGCTCGGGGCTCTCGACCAGAATGCAGGAGTGATCGACCTTTTCGACCCAGGCGCCGATCGAGCCGAAGTCGGCAAGGATTTCCCAGATGGTTTCCGGGGTTGCCGCGATGGTGCGGGTGCGCCGAACTTCGGCCACCGCATCACGCTACTTGGTGAGCGGCCGTCCGGCAGACAGGATTGCCGCGCGCCGCGCCATTCCACTTGAACCGTTCGCTAATTCGTCTCGAGTAGAGCAGTGTGTAAGAGTGACATCCCGCCCCGACGACCACCCGCCGTTCGGCTAAATGTGGCGTTCCGTGAGCAGTTGCTCGCCGCCGTGGAGGGCCGGCGCGGGATAGATGCCGCCGACCGGCTCTGTGAGGCCTGCGTGGTGCTGCTCGACGTCGACGCTGCGGCGATCTCCCTCATCTTCGAGGGTGCCCCAGTGGCACCCTCGGTTCCAGCGGCGCCGCGGGGCGAGCGTACGACGAACTGCAGTTCACCCTCGGTGAGGGTCCCTGCCTGGATTCGATCGCCCAACGCGCCCCCGTCCTCGTCGTCGATCTCGCCCATCCGAACGAGGACCGCTGGCCCGCCTTCGGGCCCGCCCTGCTCTCCCACCGCATCCGCGGTGTCTACGCCATGCCCGTCGTCGTGGCCGGCGAGTACGTCGGCGCCCTCGACCTCTTTCGTGCCGGGCCCGGCACCCTCGACGGCGACCGGCTCGCCGGCGCCATCGTCGCCGCCGAAATCGCCGGCCTTCCGCTGCTGGATCTTCTGGACACCGACCTACGGGCCGCCGTCGACGAACCCGGTAGCAACGCGTGGGTCGAACTCAACACACTGTCGCGCGCCGAGGTCGGCCAGGCCACCGGCATGCTGGTGGCACAGCTCGGAGTGGAGCCCGCCGAAGCCCTGGTCCGGCTGCGTGCCCACGCCTACGCCACCGGTCGCAGCGCCACCGACGTCGCGCGCGACATCCTCGACCGCCGACTCCGACTCGACACCGACTGATGCGCACGAAAAGCCAAGGAGGGCAACGTGACAGATACGCCTCGTGAAACCCGCGTACTCAACGCGATGGTCTCGCTCGTGGACACCCTCCTCGAGGATTTCGACGTGGTCGACCTGCTGACCGAGCTGACCGAGCGCTCCGCCGAACTGCTCGACGTCGCCGCGGCCGGGTTCCTTCTCGCGGATCCGCTCAATCATCTGCGGCTGCTGGCGGCGACCTCCGACGAGGCCCGTGAACTCGAACTGTTCCAACTTCAGTCCGATGAGGGCCCGTGCGTCGACTGCTACGCCACCGGAGAACCCGTCTCGGTCGCCAGCCTCGCCGCCTTCGTCGACCGGTGGCCACGCTTCGTGCCCGCCGCACAAGGCGCCGGCTTCGCGTCCGTGCACGCCATTCCGATGCGCGCCGCGGGCATCGTGCTCGGTGCCCTCGGCCTGTTCGGCGTCCGGCCGGGCGCGCTGGACGAGGCAGACCTGCTGGTGGGGCAGGCGCTGGCACACATTGCCTCGGTGGCGATACTGCAGGAACGTGCGCCGACGCCGTCGTCCGTCCTTCCGCCGCTACGCTCGGCGCTGGCCAGCCGCATCGTCGTGGAACAGGCCAAGGGCTTTCTCCGGGAGACGCTCGACGTCTCCGTGGATCAGGCGTTCACCCTGTTGCGCACGTACGCCCGCGCGCAGAACGAACACCTCACCGAGGTGGCCCGGCGGCTGATGACCGACCGGAACAGCCGACCCATCCTGCTGGAGGACATCGCAATGCTGAGACCGCCGTCGCGGTGAGTTCAGCCCCGACGCACCCGCGCGCGCCGGACCGCCTCCTCGACCAGCCGCTCCGCCACGACCGAAAGCTTCGTATTCGCGTTCTGGCTGATTCGGGTCAACCGTTCGAAAGCCTCCTCGCTGCTGACCCCCGAGCGGCCGCGAATGATGCCGATCGCCTGATCGATGACCGCGCGCGTGACCAGTGCCCGCTGCAGTTCCCTGGTCCGTTCCCGCGCCCCCGCCAACAACTGCGCGTTGTACAGCGACACCGCGGCTGGGCCCGTGAACTGTGAGCCCAGTTTCACGGCATGAGAGGCGAACGCGTCACGCCCGAAGGCGTAGGAATTGATCGCTCCGATCACCTGATCGCCGACCAGCAGTGGCAGCGCCAACGCGGAGTGCACTCCCATCCGGGCGACCCGTCCACCGAAATGCGGCCACCGACGGTCGCTGCCCAACGATCCGCTGACCGCCGGCCGGCGCGTCTGCATGCACGTGATGCACGGCCCCTCGGCGAGTACTTCGTATTGGACTGCATCGATGTCACGGATGAAGTCAGCCGTGACGGCCCACTGAGAAATGCGCGGGGTGTCCTCGCGGGTTTCGTTCAACGTTGCTCCCGCACCGTCGGCGCCCGGAATGGCCTGCACCGCGAATTGGGCTATGTCGCCGAGAATTTCGCTGACATCGCGCGCACCCGCGACGATTCCCGCCACCCCGGTGAGCCCGGCGTTCAGGTCTACGTCGTCGGCTTCCAGCTGCGCCGGAGACAGTTGGGAGTCCGGCGGTGTCTTACGTCCGGGTTGGGCGTCATACTCGGCCATCGTGAGCGTAAATCTACGCCCACGCCGCCGAGTTCAGTCCACCAATGACAGGGCGTGGGCGCGCCGCAGCTTTCCCGACGGTGTCTTCGGGATCATGCCCGGCTCGAGCACGACGACATTGCGGGGCCGGACATTGACCTCCGCGAACACTTCGTGGGCCACGTCATGCTCGATGCGACGGGCTTCCTCGCGGACGGAGTGCTCCTTGGACTCGACCGCGACGGCGAATGTCTCTCTCGACAGGCCCGCGTCCAAACGCACGGCCACCGCACACCCCGGGCGGACTCCGGCCACGCGGCTGGCTGCGCGTTCGATGTCCGTCGGGTAGATGTTGCGGCCGGCCATGATGATCACGTCCTTGACCCGGCCACAGACCACGATCTCGCCGGTTTCGGTGAGGTAGCCCAGGTCACCGGTGTCGTACCAGCCCTGCTGGTCCTGTGCGCCGAGGAAGCCGCCCATCGTGGTGTAGCCGCGGGTCACCGGCTCACCGCGCACGTGGATGACGCCTACCCCGCGCGCCGGCATGATGCTGCCGTCCTCGTCGACGATTCGCGCCTCGATGCCCTCCAACGGCTGACCGAGGCTGACCAGCCTGCGGGTCCGTCCCCTGGTGGCCGGGATCGCCAGGTGGAGGATCGACAGCATGTCGGCGTCCACCTCGTCGACGACCATGCCGCCCCCGCACTTGGAGAACGACACCGCGACCGTGGTCTCGGCCATGCCGTAGGCGGGAATGATGGCTTCCGGCTTCAATCCGAACGGCGCGCCGGCCTCGCAGAGGTCTTCCATGTCGGCGGGATCGACCTGCTCCGCGCCCGACAGCGCCCATCGCAGCGACGACAGGTCGAAGTCACCCGGTTTCGCCTGCCTGCGCAACCGCTTGGCGAACAGGTTGTAGGCAAAGTTCGGGGCGGCGGTCATGGTGCCCTTGTACTTGTCAATCAGCCTGGCCCACAACAACGTGTCGCGCAGGAAGTCCATCGGCGTGATCTTGACGAGTTCGACGCCGTAGTACATCGGCACGGTCAGGTAGCCGGTCATGCCCATGTCGTGGAAACACGGCAACCAGCTGACGATCACATCGCGGTCCGGGTCCACGTCGGCACCCTCGAACATCGCCTCCGCATTGGCGACGAAGTTTCCGTGTGTGATGCCAACTGCTTTCGGGGAACCCGTGGAGCCCGAGGTCAGCTGCAGGAACGCCAAGTCGTCGTCATAGGTGGTGACGGGAGCGATGCCCCGGTTGGCGAGCAACTGCTCGACAGTCAGCACGCACATGCCCCGCTCCGAAAGTACCGGCGCCGCAAGCATGAACGGGTCGGAGACGATTACCGCCTTCGCGTCGATCATCTCGATGACGGCGGTGGTCTCGTCGGCCCAGCGCTGCAGGTCGGTTCGTGGAGTGGGCTGGTGCAGCATCGTCAGGCAGGCGCCGCGCATCCAGATGCCCTGCGCCGTCGGCGCGATCTCGACCGGGGCGCCGGCCAGGACGGCCACCGCGTCGCCGTGTCCCACGCCGGCGGCGGCCAGGCCCCCAGCGACCTGCTTGGCGCGTTGATGCACCTCCGCCCAGGTGTGACGGACGGGTGCGTGTGGTTCGCCGGTGGTCATCCCCTTGAGGCTCCACCGGGCGTTGTTGAACATGGTCTCGGTGAATCGGCTCACGAGCGTCCCCCTCGCTCCGGCGCGAACGCGCAGGCTATTGGACTGTGGTGGGTGAAATGCGGCGCGAGATGGCAGGCGCCGACACGGTTGCAGCCGCTGGAGTGCGACTGTCGCCAGCCCCTGGTCAGGGCCGGCGAGGATGGCAACAGAGTATGACTTCCTTCGGTACACCCCAGGTGTTCCGCCACTCCGGGTGAAGTGCGGGGCCTAGCAACGAGACGCACTGACTGTACAGACTCGGCCGCCGTCGCGCGAAGAAGCGCGCCGACCTCCACGAACAAGCACATAACCGCAGGCAAACGACCCCACCGATGCCAAATTGCAACCGTTAATCTGCCGGATCACGTCAAGATCAGAGTCCGCTCGGCAGGGAAATCAGGATCGCCGCCGTGACGTGTCCGCGAGGCTGTGGAGCCAACCGGTGAATGAGGTTACGCGCCGGAGGCCGACTTTGTCGCCGTTGCCCACGAATGTGGGACGCAATCGTTAGCCACGCTCCACCCGCAGCCGCTGCCGCAGCCCCGTCGCTCGGACCGCCCGGCGGTCGATCGCAGCCCGTACTTCGAGCTCCGACCCGGCCAGCCGGACCTTGGATTTCGCGCGGGTCACCGCGGTGTAGAGCAGCTCGCGGGTGAGCAGTCTGGAGTCTTCCGGCGGAAGCAGAACGGTGATCTCGTCAGCCTGGCTGCCCTGGCTCTTGTGGATCGTCATCGCATGCATGGTGTCGACGTCGGCCAACCGACTGGTGGCGAACGCGAGGCATTCGCGGGCGCCGGCGACCACCGCCCGTAGCCCGTCGTTGGCTGCGATCGTCACGCCGGTGTCGCCGTTGTACAGGCCCAGGCCATAGTCGTTGGCGGTCACCAGGATTGGCCGCCCGGCATACCAGGACCCCCAGATCGGGTCACCTGTTTCCTCGGTGAGCCAGCGTTCCACCTGGCGGTTCCAGTGTGTGGCGCCGTGCGGACCTCGTCGGTGGGCGCACAGCAGCCGGTGCTGGTCGAGAGTCGAAAGCGCCGTCGAGACATCACCGAGAAGCGCCGCCTGGCGCAGCGCAAGGGCCTGTGGCACAAGAACTTTTCGCAGCGGCGCCGACGGCTCGTCGGTGTCGATCCAGTCGACGTGATCGCCGCCCGCGCGCAGCAGGTCCATCACCTGGTCACCGTCGCCGGAGCGAATCGCCGACGCCAACGTGCCGATCGACTGGCCGAACCGGTGCGGTGTCTTCAGCTCGGCGATACGGGTGGCACCCAATCCGTCGACCAGGTCCGCGAGCACGGCGCCCGCTTCCACCGACGCCAGTTGGTCCGGATCGCCGACCAGGATCAGCCGGGCGTCCGGACGCACCGCCTCCAGCAGCCGCGCCATCATCGTCAACGACACCATCGACGTCTCGTCCACCACGATCACGTCGTGCGGCAACCGGTTGCCGCGATTGTGGCGGAACCTGGCTGACGTGTTCGGTCTGCTGCCGAGGAGCCGGTGCAGAGTCATCGCCTGCAGCCCGGCCAGCGCCTCCCGGTCCGTCGGTGCCAGCTCGGCGACCTCCAGTTCCACCGCCTCCTGCAACCGGGCCGCCGCCTTGCCCGTCGGCGCCGCCAGGGCGATCCGCAACCGGGTCCCGCTGGCCAGCAGCGCCAACAGGCGCGCCACGGTGGTCGTCTTGCCCGTACCCGGGCCGCCGGTCAGCACCGTCAGCCCCTGCGACAGCGAGACTTCCGCGGCCGAGCGCTGCTCCTCGAACCCCGGGGGGAACAGACGGTCGAGGTTCGGCGACGTCTGTCTCGGCCGAGCCGAGACCATCCTCAGGATGTCGTCGCACACCTGTTGTTCCTCGACCCAGTACCGATCGAGGTACAGCAGATCGCCGTCGAGGCGAAGCGCCGGCGGCGTATCCGCCAACGGACTCCGACGCACTGCGGACAGCCAGTCGTCCAGGCCTGGCCACGGCAGGCCCTCCACTCCGACCTGTTGGTCCACCTCGCTCAGGTCGACACACACCGACCCGTTCCGCAATGCCCGCACCACGACGGCCACGGCCAGCGCGACGGCTTCGTCGGACTCCTTGGCGAGCGCGGTGAGCCGCTGCGCCACATGCACATCCGAGGCGTCGATCACCTCGGCGTCGACGAACTCCCGGAGCAGGCCGGTGGCGCCGGCCGCCCGTCGCCATTCCACGCTCGTCATGCGGCGACCCTGCCCGCATCGACCAGATCCGACAGCGCGGTGATGAGCGACGCCGGTGGCCGCCAACTGAACACCCCGGCCGGATGGCCGTCGATGACCGGGGTGTCCGGTCCGCACATCCCACGCAGGAACAGATACGCCACGCCGCCCAGGTGGCTCTCGGGCGCGTACCCGGGCAGCCGCCACCGCAGGAACCGGTGCAGCACAACGCTGTACAGCAGCGCCTGCAATGGATAGTCCGAATGCAGCATCGCCTCGGCGAGCCGGGGCCGCGCGTAGTCCGCGGCGGTCAGTGGTCGAGCGGGATCGCCGAGCCAGTTCGTCTTGTAGTCGACCACCAGATACCGGTCACCGACGCGCAGCACCACATCCACCGAACCCGACAGATACCCCTTCAGCGGTTGGGCACCCAATGCCGCTCCGGTCAGCCGGTCCGCGTACGACGCGAGCGGGTCGTCGTTCGGCAGATACTGCCGCAACAACTCGCCGACATGCGTGAGCCGGACCTCGGGCGCCCTCGCGCGCAGATCACCGCCTGCCAGCGGGAATTCGAAGTCCATCTCCCGCAGCCGGTCCCGTAGGCCGATCTGCCGCAGCGTCAGACCGTCCGCCAGCGGTCCCAGCGGGGTGTCGTGCATCGGCAGCAACGCGGCGGCCAGATCGGGTGCGGGCACATCGACCGGCCACCACGCCGAGTGCTCGCGGATCTGCTGTTCCAGTTCGGCGGCGAGATCGACGGCGAAGGGGTCGGCCGTCTCCAGCACCGCGTGCACCAGCGTGCCGAATTTCGCGCCCATCGGCAGATCCGCCATCGGCGACGGCACGTCGTCACCCTGTGCCGCGGCGACGAGCGGGATCTCGGCGACCTCGTCGTCCAGTTCGACCACCTCGGGCTCGCTGCTCACCGGCGTCGCCTCGGCCGCGCGGATCAGACCGGAGTACGAGGTCCGGCGCCACGAGGTGTCGATCGTGCGGTGGAAGTGTCGGGCCTGGAAATCTGACCGAGTCTGTGCAGGCGGCCGCGCGGGAGCGGGGCGGACGATCGACTCCTCGATGACCGGACCCCCGACGGCCTCCCACTGCATGAACGTCGCCATCGCGTCGTGATCCGAAACCTTCCCCGGCACCACGCTGTCCGGCACCACCGGTTCGCCGGGCCGCCGGCCGCGGAGCAACCGCGACAGTCCGCCGTTCGGTTCGTCCTTCGACGGCGCCCACCACGCCACCACCTGTGCCTGCGCCCGGGTCATCGCCACGTACATCAAACGGCTGTCGTCACTTGCATCCTCGGCACGCCCCAGCTTGGAGACCGCATTGAAGTCCGGACTGTCGCTGCCACCGATGTGCAGACACCTGGTGTCGCCTTCGTGGTACAGCACCAGCTCGGGTTCCCACACGTTGCGGTTGAACGCGAACGGCAGATACACGATCGGGAACTGCAGTCCCTTGGCGACGAACACGGTCATGACCTGAACCGCCGCGGCGTCATTGTCCAGCCGGCGAGCGTGTTCGGATGCGCCGCTTCGGTCGTCGCGCTGCGCGCGCAGCCAATCCCGTAGTGCGGGAAGCGTGAACTGCTCGCGGTGCGCAGCCTGCTGCAGCAGTTGCGTCATGTGCGCCAGGTCCGTCATCAGCCGGTCGCCGTTCTGCCACGAGAGCACCCGGTCACCCATGCCGTTGAGCTGCGCCGCCTCGAAGATCGCTGCGACGCCACGTTCGCGGGCATGACTGGCCCACTCCCGCAACGTCTCCGCGACGCGATCGGTCAACTCGTCGCCTCCGTCGACGAGCGACTCGGCCGTCTCGCCGAAGAACATCGTTGCCGCCGCGGCCCGCACGATGCCGGGCCGGTGCGGCTGATCGAATGCCTCGAGCAGCGCCAGCCAATCCTGCGCGGCGTCCGAAGTGAAGATGTCGGAGTCACCGGTGTAGACCGCAGGGATGCCGGATTCACACAGCGCGTCGTAACACACGCGGGCGTCTCTGTGCTTCTCCACGATCACCGCAATGTCGCCGGCCCCTACCGGTCGGCCGTCGAACGTGGCACCCGAGTTCAGCAGGGTACCGATGTCGGCCGCCAGGTCACGCGAGATGTGAGTGCGCAGTTGGTCGATCAATATCACGTGAGTCCCGCTGCGGCCGAACTTCTCCCGACCCACCACCCGCAGCCGGAACGGATCGGGGCTCGGGGCGCCCGCCAGGCGGGACCCTTTGTGGTGGGCTTCGACGTCGTGGACGATGATCCGCTCGTGTCCGAGGTGCGCGCCACGCAGTACCGCCTGCAGTCGCTCGACCAGCGCAGCGTCGCTTCGCCAATTCGTGCCCAGCGTCATCTGCGTGCCCGCGGTCGCGGACGCACTGAGATACGTGACGATGTCTCCGCCGCGGAAGGCGTAGATGGCCTGTTTGGGATCGCCGATCAGGATCAGCGTCGAGCGGCCGGTGAACGCCCGGTCGATCACCTGCCACTGCACCGGATCGGTGTCCTGGAACTCGTCGACCATCACGATCGGCCAGCGGTGATGCATCCGCGCCTGCGCCGCCGAGTCGTCGGCCTTCAGTGCGTCGGCCAGTCGGCCGAGCAGGTCGTCGTAGCCGAGAATGCCGCGTCGTCGCTTCCGGATCTCCAGCTCGGATTTGACGTCCTGCGCGAAGCGAATGCACACCGCCGCCCGCGAATCGGGGTCGGGGTCCTCCGGCCGCAGCTGCGTCGCCGGATGGTTGACCACCTCGCGAGCCAGCCGCAGCGCGTCGGGGTAGGTCAGCAGCGGATGGTCGCGGTCGCGGCCGAAGTGACGCAGGTAGAGGTCGTCGACGATCTCGGTGACCAGCTCGTCGAGGCTCTCCACCAGCGTCACACCGCTGTCGGTGTCGCCCGCCACCCCGAGAGATCTGAGGACCAGTTGGCAGAACTGATGTGTGGTGGCGATGGTCGCCGCGTCGAAGGTGGCCAGGGCGTCGCGTAGACGTTGCCGGCGATCCTGGATTTCCTCTGGCGTTCCGGCGAGCAGGTGCGCCACCACCTGGTTGTCGCCGGAACCGGACGGATCGTCGAAAGCGTGGACGGAGTCGACGATTTGACGGCGCACTCGATCACGCAGTTCCTGGGTGGCGGCTCGGCTGAACGTGATCAACAGCATTTGGTCCAGTGTGGCCACCCCCTCGGCGATGTAGCGCGTGACCAGACCGGCCAGGGCGAAGGTCTTGCCTGTCCCCGCGCTGGCCTCCAGCACGGTCGTGGACCGCTCGGCGGGCAGCGGCCCCAGCAGATCGAAGGGCTTCATCGTCACTCCAGCGCTCGCAGCATCGGCAGCCACAGACGGCACGCGTAGGTGTCGAGCCCACGGTCGACGAGGTGGGTCAGCCACGTGCCCTTGCCGAATGCCAGCTGGTACGCCGGCTCCTGATCCTCGCCGGGATAATTGTTGGTCTTCCAACGGAAACCGGCCGCGCGTTCGGGATCGCCGTGGCCGTGCCGGGCCTCCGCCCACGCATACGACGTCTTGACCGGAAGCGGCAACGGCTCGCGTCGCCCGTCGTCGTACAACCCGACGAGATCGGTCAACAGGTCCAGCGCAGATTCCGAAGGCCGGTTCATGATCTCGACCCGAGGTGTCGTGCCACGCTTGGGCCGGCCGATCGAGACGGCCGACCAGTCTCGGCTGGGAGCGTGGGTGAGCAACGCCAGCAACGGAATCCACGGTTGTAGCAGGTGGCGGCCGTCGAGCTTGGAATAGGTCACCGAGATCAGCCGATCCCCGTAGACCGGCGAGACGGTGCCGATGAGCCGCCGTCCACCCCCCAAGTCGATGTCGACGTCCACGGCGCCGGGCTCCGCGCTGCGGTAGGGCCGGGCGGCGTCCGCGATCAACGCGGCCTGATCGCAGATCTCGATCGCCTTGCGCCAGCCCAGGTTTCCGGGCGGAAGCGTGCCGCGTCGCCATTCGGCCTGGCGCGCCTGGTCGGGATCCATGCCGTGCAGCATGTCGTGCAGCATCCGGTCGCCGACCGTCCACTCCTCCAGGGCGTTGATGTCGACGGGCATGGCGTCCTCGACCCCGTCGACCTCCCACGGCAGGGTGTACTCGAGCGCGCGGAAGAACCCCTTCACCGGATCGCGGAAGAACGCGACGAGATCGGCGAGCACCACATCGTCGGGCGGGGGAGCGGGCAGCGGGCCGGAAATGAACGGGGGTCGGTCGGCACGCTCGCCGGTGCGCGCGATCGCCGCGCGCTTCACGGTGGTGTCGAATGTGAACGGCGCGCCGGGTATCAGCATGCCGGGGATGACGTTGCGGGCATCGAAGGGCTGCAACGGATGCCGGACGACTATCGTGTCGCGCACGGGCGCGGGCGTTGTCACATCCAAGGTGTCGATGAGCTCGGCGAGTGGTACCGCGGGCGGGCGTTCCTGGCCGGAGTACTCGTTGGCGCCGGTGTAGGTGATCACCAGCTTGTCGGTGGCGGCACCGATCGCGTCCAGCAGCAATTGCCGCTCCTCGGAACGGATGTCGCGTTCGCCGGTCATCGGGTCGCGGGCCAGCGCATCGTCACCGTCGACAACGCCCACCCGCGGGAAAACGCCGTCGTCCAGACCGACCAGGCACACCACCCGGTGTGGCACCGAGCGCATCGGCACCATGGTGCACACGGTGAGCGTGCCGGTGCGGAAGTTGGCCCGGGTCGGGCGTCCCGCGAGGTGGCGTTCGAGCAGGGCGCGGATGTCGGGCAGGCGCATCAGCGTGCCGGCCCGCGGCCCTGCGCTCTTCAGCACATCGGCGAACTCCCGTTCGAGCTGGCTGGTCTGCCAGGCATCGTCGTCGTCGACCCGGGCCAGCAGGCTGATCCCGTCCGCGAGTGAGGTCAGCCATTGGTTCAACGGCCGTGCACCGGTGAGGGATTCGACGGTATGCGCAAGCCTGTCCACGAACTCGGCCAGCTGCCCGGCCAGTTCGACACGGTTGCTGCCGACGTCGTCGAGCGGCAGGGTGGTGTCGATCCACGCGTGCGAGTCGTCGGACATCGCCACCCCGGCGAGGACGCGGTCGATGCCGAAACGCCAGGTGTTCTGGACGAAGTCGACGCCGAACGGTTGGCGATGTTCGCGGTCGAAGCCCCAGCGGATGTTGGCCTGACGCACCCAGCGGCTGATGTCCTCCAGGTTGTCGTCGGTGAACCCGAAGCGCGCCCGCACCGGTTCGGTCTGCGCGAGGTTCAGCACCTCGCTGGACGTCGCCCGCCCGCCGGCCAGTGCGAGCAGTTGGGACGCGACGCCGAGCAGCGGATTGGTCTGAACGAGTGACCGGTCGGCCAGGCGCACCCGCAACTGATGCGCGGGATGCACACCACGGATCATGTCGCCGAGTCCGAAGCCGGCGACGATCAGCGGCGCAAAGGTCTCGATGTCGGGGCACATGACGAGGATGTCGCGGGGTTCCAGAGTCCTGTCGTCGGCGAGTAGACCCAGCAGAACCTCTCTGAGGACGTCGATCTGACGGGCCGGGCCGTGGCAGCTGTGGATCTGCACCGAACGGTCAGTTGGATTGTGCGCCCGGCCTTCCGGCCTGACCGCATTGGCGGTGATATCGGACTGCAGCCAGCCCAGGAGGGTATCGGGGCGGTCGGCGCCGACCAGGTATTCGTCGGTCTGCGTCTCCGCGGGCAGGCTGCGTTGCAGCTCGCGCAGGTCGCGGCCGAGAGTGGCCAGCAGGGGGTGGGCCACTTCGCGGTGGCTGGTGTCGTCGCGGCGGGGGACCGGCCCATGGGCGCCGCGGAGTGAGGACCACAGGCTATCGCTGGGGTGCGGTAACCACAGGTGGAGGTCGTGGTGGGTGGCCAGGGCCTCGAGAAGTTCGATCTCGGTGCTCGGCAGTCTCGTGTGGCCGAAGAGCGAGATCCGCTCCGGCAGGCTGGTCGGGGATTCCTGAAGAGTGGCAACGGTTTTGGCGTGCCTGATGTGGGGCGGGTCGGCATCGATGCGGTCGACGAGCGCACGCCACAAGGGCGGCTGCCAGTGAAGGTCGGACGTGATGTCGCCGGCGGTTTCGCTTTCCCAGTCGACGAGCAGCTGCGGCCGCTGGCGTGCATACGAGGCGAACAATCCGGCCAGCCGACGGGCGACCGAGTAGCGCCGACCCTGCCGAAGCTCCTTCTCTTCACCCGCTTCGAAATGCCCGAGGTGGGTGGCCAAGGGTTTGCACCACGTCTGCGTGCAGCTGGCGTCGATGACGTCCAGCAGTGGCCAGACCATGGCGTCGGGTGACCACGGGTCGTCGTCGAGGGTGCCGGTGATCAGCCCCAACAGTTCTGCGATGAGCGACCGCGGGTTACGGAACGAGATGCCCGCGCAGACACCGTCCTGACCGTCACCGCGCCCGAGGACGTGGGAGAGGCGCTGACTCAGCCAGCGTTCGACTCCCTTGGCGGGCACGATGACCAGTTCTTCGACGAACGGGTCGGCGAGCGGATCACTCAGGAGCGCACCCAGTCCGTCGGCCAGGAGATCTGTGCGGTCAGCACGGTGCAGGTGCAGGGCCATCGAGCGTCAGACTACGGCCGGCCGGCCGTCGCCTTTGACGAGGCGCGTCAATTCCAGGACCACGCGGTCGAGTTCACCGACCATCCAGCTGGTCAGGCCGCGCCTGCGATAGGCATCCAGTAGCTCGCCGTAGTACCAGAGATGGTCGTGCGGGTTCTTTCGGTTGAACCGGTCCCACAGTGACGGCCCGTGCGTGTGGTAGTCGCGCAGCATCGACCTCGCGTTGTCGAGCTTGTCGGCGACCGAGACCAACAGCGTGTCCTGGCCGACGTCCGCCAGGTGGTCGATGTACTTTCGCTTGCGATCCAGCCACGGCGGCTTCGGTACCTCGTTGGTGTCGCTGCACTCGTCGACGATGCGCGCGACCTCGTCGCCGAAATTGGCGCGGATCTCCTCGAGCGTCGGGGGACCGCCCTGATCCTCGACGGCGTCGTGCAGCAGCGCCGCGATGGCCTGCGCCTCCGAGCCGCCGTCGTTGAGCACCAGCCCCGCGACCGTCAGCAGATGCCCGACGTACGGGATATCATCGCCCTTGCGAACCTGGTTGTGATGCTTCTGCTCGGCGTACACCAGGGCCTTCGAGAACTGCCCCGTCAATTTCGGTGTTGCGGTTTGCTCACCCATTTTCTTTTTCCCCTCTTTCAGTACGACCATAGCGAGCGGGGGTGACATTTCTGTTTGCCCACCTCTGAGCGACAAAGTCGCTGAGAGCGACAAAGTCGCTCAGAGGTGGACAGTCGACAAACGGTCCCCAACCCGGGTCTCGCCCGCCCGCTCGCGCTGTAGGAACTACACTCGATTCAGCTTCACGAGATGCCGTCGCCAAGCTCCGACTGGACGGCACGCCAACCCCACGCTCGTGGGTGGCTCGGATGACGAAGCGGTCTGCACCAACCGGTGCGGGCAAGAGCGCCTCGGCCGCCGAGGCCCGGAAAACCGGAGTGCCGTCCGTGCGTAAGTCCTTCTTCCGCCATTTCATCGCCGACCCCGTATGCGCGTTGTCTGATCCCGGTCATCACGTCGACATCGGCCGCTATTTCATGGCCGTGGTCAAGTCGTCGGTCGCCCTCCGCGTCACGGCGGCCGTCGGCGACGACGGGCTGGTCCGCCTCGACTGGAACGACGGGTCGGCCCGTCTCTGGCATCACCGCCCGGCAGATCTCGAATTCGCGCTGCGAGACACGGCGGGCCGGGCCGAGTGGGCGCCGGAATGGCAGGTGCTGCTTGTGCCGGGCGCCGCGCTGGCCGACGAGCGCACCGTGTTCACCCTCGCCACACCCGGCCAGCACAGCGAGTGCATCGCCGGTTGACGGTTACTCGAAGTCAGCCGTGCCCAACGGTGTTGGAGCCGCCGGAGTTGATTTCCGGCGAGCCCGTCTTGTACGTGACTCTGTTGTCGAAGCCGGATGCGTTGATCGTGTCGGCGGTGTCCATGGTGACGATGTTGTCCATGCCGGACACCGTCACGCTGACGCAGTGTCCGGTGATCGTCACGGTGTTGGAGACACCGCTGACGCTCACGAGGCTGTCGTTGCACTCGATCGTCTTGTTGTCTCCGACGCCGGCCACGCTGATCTGCCCGCCCGGCTCCGGCGGCTGATCGAACGTCCCGCCGGGGACGCTGGGAACGCTGGGGAAGCTGGGAATGGTCGGGATCGTGCCGCCGGGCAGCGCACTCTTCACGCTGTAGACGATCACGCCCGCGACACCGCCGATGACGACGAGCACGATGACACCGATCAGCAGCGGCCATGCGCGGAACCCACTCGACACGCGCGGAGGTGGCGCGCCCCACGGAGCGCCGAACGCCGACGGTGCGTAGGGATCGCTATATGCCCCCGGATACGCGCCCGTCCCGAGTTCGCTCGCCCGAGCCTGGTTGGCGAGTGGCTGCTCGAGCGCCCGGATGCGGGCCTCGGGATCGTCCTGCGCATCCATGCGCAGATGGTCCCACACAGCCGTTTGCCATGCCGGGATTGCGGCAACTCCGCCGTCATGATCGGAAACCTGCGCTCCGTCGTGCTCGACACCAAAGACCCGCGCCAACTCGGACAGTTCTACGGGGCCGTGCTCGGCGGAACATTCGAGGCGGTGGACGACACCTGGTCGGTGCTGACGGACCCGACCGGCCGCCGGCTTGCGTTCCAGCTGTCACCCGAACACGAACCGCCGCGTTTCCCCGACCCCCGGGGTTCTCAGCAGTTCCACCTCGACATCCAGGTCGACGACATCGACACGGCCGAGCGTGACGTGTTGGCGCTGGGCGCCACCCGGGTGACAGACGCCGAAGGTGAAGACCGCTTCCGGGTCTTCCGTGACCCGGCGGGGCACACCTTCTGCCTGGTGTGGGGCATCACCCCAAGCGATGTCTGATCGCGACGGGCAGCGTCCGCTCGGGATCGCACAGTCGCAGGACCCGCAGAACCGCACCGCTGGCGAGCAGAGTCCAGCTCACGGATGCCTGTGCGCATCGTGTCTCGATTGTGTGGAGCACCGAAAACCCTGCTGTGCCAAAGAATTCCACCTGGCCCAGGTCGAGGGTCAAGCGGCGGCAGTTGGCGGCGCGCCCGAAAACGTAGGCGGCGAGGTGCTCGGCGTTCGACGCGTCGATGTCGCCGGCGACGGCAATGCGCACCTCGGAGGGACTCAGCCACTCGGTCGAGGCAAACAGTCGGTCACCGCCGATCGCGGCCACGGGCCTGGCCGACGCCGGGCGGTCAGAGGGCATTGCAGCGGACATAAGTGTCGTTAAGGAAGTAGACATAGCCGGGATGGCTCCAATGGTCAGACTAAGGGAGAGCTTGAGGAATAGCGTCAAAAGGGCCGCATAAGCAGGAATGTTGAACCTGCACGCCTACGACGTTTGAAGGCTGGAAACTCAACCCCCCCGAGCCTATCGCGAATCGCTCGCTTTCGGCGATTCAGCGTCGACTCTCATCGACCCGCCAGGATTGAGGTCGTCGGCAGGCTCACCTGCGTTACAACCAGTCCCGGCGCTTGAACATCCAGTACAGCCCCGCCACGCACAGCACGATGATCGCCGTACTCGCGACCCAGCCCCAGAACGTGCTGATGCCCGGATACTCCACGTTCTGGCCGTAGTAGCCGGTCACCGCCGTCGGCACCGCGATGATCGCCGCCCACCCCGTCAGCTTCTTCATCACCGTGTTGAGCCGGGCATCCTGCAGGGACAGGTTCGTCTCGAAAACCGTTGTCACCATGTCCCGCAACGATTCCGTCCATTCCGACACCCGCAACACATGGTCGTACAGATCGGCGTACTGCGGATCGAGTTGCGGCGCGGTCTTGGCGTCCAGCCTGCGATGCTGGATGGCGTTGACCACCTCCCGCATGGGCAGCACCACCCGCCGCAACTGGACCAGGTCCTTGCGCAGCGTGAACGTCCGGCGTTGGAGCGCAGAACCTTTGATGGGCTTGTCCGCGAAGAGATCGTCCTCGATGCCCTCGATACCGTCGTCGAGATTCTGGACCGCCTCGAAGTGGCCGTCGACGATCCAGTCCAGCAGACCGTGCACCAGGGCCCCGACCCCGTACTCCTGGCCGCCGAGTTCGTCGAACCGCTGCGAGATCGATTCCACGTCGACGTCGGGGGACAGGCGCACCGTGATCATTCCCTGCGGCAACACGAACCCCGAGATGCGATGCACGTCGATCGTCGACTCCGCGACATCCTCGGGAGCGGGGTCCTTGGTGGTGACCGAGTAGACGGTGAAGAACGTATGCGACTTGTAGACCGAGGCTTTGCTGCGTTCCGCCTCGGCGATGGCGTCCTCCACGGCCCAGTTGTTCAGCCCCAACTCGTTGGCCAGGTCCTTCAGGATCGCGTGGTCGGGGTCCCAGATGTCGCACCACACCAGCGTGTCGTCCTGCGCCAGGTAGTCCGAGATCGCCGAGAAGTCGAAATCGTCCTGTGGTTTGCCATGTCGCCACACTCGGCCTCGGACGTGGGTCACCTCTCCATCATGGCAGCGCCGGCCGACCGCGCCCTGGACGTACGCTGAGTGCGGGTCGACCGAAGGGGCGCCGATGACCGTCGAGTCTGAGAACACGGGTCGCGACTATCCGCAGATGCCCGCCGCGCGCGGCCGCATCGAACCGTCGCCGCGGCGAGTCCGGGGGTATGTCGGCAGCGATCTGGTGGTCGACACGACCTCCGCCCTCTACGTGTGGGAGGTGCCGTACTACCCGGCGTACTACCTTCCGCTGCGCGACGTGCGTGAGGGACTGCTGAAGGACGAGGACCACCCGCAGAAGGTTCAGTTCGGTCCGTCGCGGATGTACGCGCTGACCGCCGGCGGGCGTACCCAGCCCTCGGCGGTGCGCGTCTTCGACACCGGCGGTGACAGCCCCGTCGCAGGCACTGCGCGTTTCGAGTGGGACAGCATGGACTGGTTCGAAGAGGACGAACCGATCGTCGGCCACCCGCGCAACCCCTACGTCCGGGTGGATGCCCTGCGCTCGCACCGCCATGTCCACGTCGAGCTCGGTGGCGTCGTGCTCGCCGACACCCGATGTCCCGTAATGCTTTTCGAGACCGGACTGCCGACCAGGTACTACATCGACGCCACCGACGTCGTGTTCGACCATCTCGAGCCGAGCGCCATGCAGACGCTGTGCCCGTACAAGGGGGTGACGTCCCAGTACTGGTCGGTGCGCGTCAACGGTGAGCTTCATGCCGATCTCGCGTGGGCGTATGACTATCCGCTGCCTGCGGTCGCTTCCATCACCAGGATGGTGGCGTTCTACAACGAAAAGCTCGATATCACCGTGGACGGCGTGGCGCTACCTCGGCCCCGGACGCACTTCGGGTGATCCGGACGGCTCGCGGAGCCGAAGTCGCGCGGCGACGTCGGCAGTTTCACGGCGCGGTCGCAGACCGGGAATCAGCATCGGTACCGACTCGCGATAGGCGGCATACCGTGCGCCCAGTGCCGCCATCAGGTCCCGCTCTTCGAGCTGCATCGCGAGCAGGATCCAGGCCGTCGTCACCGCTGCGAACAGCAGGTGACCGACGGTCATGGTCGGCGCCGCCCAGAACGCGATGAGGAAGCCAAGATTCAGCGGGTGCCGAACCACACGGTAGAACAGCGTCGTGCGGAATCCCGTCTCGCGCGGCGGCTGACCCTTCCAGGCCGCGAACACCTGCCGCAGTCCGAACAGCTCGAAGTGGTTGATCATGAACGTCGACGCGAGCACGATCGCCCAGCCTGCCCAGAACAGCGCCCAGATCCCGACGCGCCCCGGCGTCCACGTGACATCCCAGACCACTGTCTCCAACGAACGCCACTGCCACAGAAGCAGTGCCAGAACCAGGCTCGCCATCAGCACATAGGTGCTGCGTTCGACCGGGTGCGGTACGAAGCGGGTCCACCAACGCTTGAACGCGGGTCGCGCCATCACGCTGTGTTGTATCGCGAACAACGTCAGCAACGCCACATCGATGATCAGCGCCGGAACCGCGGATGATTCGTCCGCGTGGTCGATGCTGCGCGGTGTGAGGCCACCGACAAACCCGATCGCGTAAACGAAGACGACGAGGAACAAGGCGTAGCTGATGACGCCGTAACTGATTGTCAATAAGCGACTCATGCCCTCTGATCGTCCGACGGACATGCGCCCGGTACATGAGGCGAATGCCTCACTTCTCGGATCCGCCGGTCAGGCCGTGCTCGAGGGCGTACATGCTCGCACCGATCCGGTTCGAGACGCCGATCTTCGTATACGTCCGCTCGACATGGTTGCGCGCGGTCTTCTCGCTGATCACCAATTTCGTGGCGATCTCCTTGTTGCTTGCGCCCTGCGCCACCAGGCGCAGCACCTCGATCTCGCGGGCGGTGAGACCGCCGGGCCGTGACCTCGACGGGGTCGACGCGTGCCCCGCCGCGTGCAGCACCGCCTCCGCCGCGACGCCGTCGAGTTCCCCGTCGTGCACCCGTCCGCGCAACCGTCGCGCCGCCCCCGCCGGCGAGAACGGCTCCCGGTACGGCCGTGGCTCCAGCGCCGACTGGTAGCTCACGGCGGCGGCGACGATGCGGTCCGGCATCGTCAGCTGTCGCGCGGACAACCCACGCGGATAGCCCGAGCCGTCGAGGCACTCGTGATGATTCGCCGCGACGGTGGCCACGTCCTTCAGGCCGGGCACCCGCTGCAGGATCCGTTCGGTCAGATACGGGTGCAGCCGCATCCGCTCGAACTCCGACATCGTCAAATCACCCGGCTTGGACCAGATCTGGTTGGACACCCCGATCCGGCCGAGGTCGTGAATGTGAGCCGGCCCTACGCGTCAGCGCGACCTCATCAGCGTCGAGACCGGCGGTGAGCGCGGCATCGCCGGCGAGCTGCGCGGTGGCGCGTGAATGCCCAAGCGTGAAGGGGCATTTGAGGTCGACGAAATCGCCCAGCGCGACGAGCAGTGCGTCCAGCGCGGGCTCGTCCAGCGTGGTTTGCCGGTCGGGGGCCTTGCTGCAGCGCCATCGCCCACGCGTCACCGGTTGCCGGCACCGCGAGCAGGTTCGGTCGGCGTCGCCGACGAACGCGTCGACGACGGCCGGGTCGAACTGTCCGCCGCGGCGGCTGCGCACCATCGCCACCGCGCCCTCGATGCCGTACTCGCGCTGGTGCACCTCGACCATGTCCGCGAGCTGGGCGACCCGCATCTCGACGGGAATGGCCTCGCCCTCCACGCCGTTGGGCAGCCCGCCGCCGTCGAAGCGTTCGAACGTGTGCCGCAGCGCGGTCTGCACATCGTCGGCCAGCCCGATCCGCTGTGCCAGCAGCGCCGCCGACGTGCAATGTGAGTGGATGAGCTGCGAGATATGGCCCCGCGCATTGGCATACAACGTCGTCATGGTCTTCAGCCGCTGCAGCAACGACTCACCGTGGCCGATGTTCGTCAACAGGAAGCGTTGATACGGCAGCCCCGACCAGTCGACCAGATACGAGCCACGCCGGACCGCGATGTCATCGCCGAACCATCGCGCGTATTCGTGCGAATCGGCGTGACAGCCGATCCACATGATCAGATTCGAGTAATAGACGCAGTCGCGTTGCGCCTTCGGCAGACCGAGCCGATCGGCCAGGCGCGTCGCGATGAGCGCCGACCGCAGCATGTGCTCGGCCGGCTGCCCGAGCCCGAGATCGATCGCGACCGACAGCGCCGCCAGAACTTCCGCGCGGGTCGGAAGCTCGGGCGATCGGCCGGACGTCACTCGCCGATTCTGCGCCGTCGCGCGGCTCGAATCAGCTGGATAGGTCAAGACGATCCGAGTCACGGTGCCGGACGGTGTCGAACGGTTCGAACAGGCCTTGGCCCGCCACGCACACTCCGCGCTGCGGCAGGAGGAAGTCGCCGAGGTTGTCCTGGGTGGGCAGCGGCCCGACTGGCCCGAGATCCTCGCCCCGCACGACGGCGGTCGAGCCGGCGACCGCCCATACGCGTTTCGGCCCGATGCGGAACCGCTGGCCGTTGGGCATGGTGCCGGTCAGTCGCATCCGGCCGATGCCGAGCAGCGGTCCGGCGACCTTGCTGAGCACGGCCAGGATGGCGTGATTGGTCCATGCAGCGGCGGGCAGCCGGGTGGCGATCGCGGTCATCAGGCGTGTCGCCGGCGTGGCCTTGATGTCGACAGTCCAGTCGACAAGCCCGTCGATGGAGATGGCCAGCGACCACGGCGTCACCCAGCGGGATCGAATGTCGCACTGGATGGGATCGGTCGGGGTGGCCGAGCTGAAGTACCTGGAGCAGCTCTGCGCGCCGGGCGTAGTGGCGTAGAACGTCCACTGGCCGTCCGGGGTGCGATGCCACACCGACAGGTAGGCCGGGGAGAAGGACGTCGCCGGGAAATCGCGGTACGCGAGGTAGTGGCCGCCGGCGAAGGGCAGGCCCATCACGCCGAAGCCGACGACCTTTTCGTCGTCCCCGTCGGGCAGTTGCATGTGCGTGGCGGCCTGGGCGGCCGCCTGGGGTGTCGTTTTCATAGCGCCACATTTGTCGGTGGCCCGCGGCCGGACATGGGGCATTCGCCCCAATTCACGTCGACCTGGTCGTCCCAGTCGTCCTAGATGTCGTCCTCATTCAGCAGCATGCGCAGCGATATGATGACGAATTCCGCGGGTTTCAGTGGCGCGAATCCGACGACGATGTCGAGCACCCGGGGAATTCGTCGGCCATCACCGCAGCCCGGTCAGAAGCGACGTCACGCCCAGCTTCCACCGTCGTTCGATCAGCGGAGCCGACGGGCCCAGCCATCGGCCGGCCTCCTGGACCGCCAAACCCTGTGCGAGGGCGAGCAATACATGCGCCATGTCGGTGGGATCGCCGGTCAGCACGCCGGCGTCGATGCAGCGCTGGATCCGCCCGATGAACTCCTTGCGGACCGCTGACCCCGCCGCCAGTTCGTCGGTGCCAGGCTCGAAATCGGCGAAGGGTCGCGAGAACATCACCTGCGCCAACCGCGGATAGGCGCGGCAGAACAACCGGAACACCGGGACCAGCCGCTCCAGATCACTCAGCGGGTCGTCGGTGTGAGGGACCTGGGCCAATTCGCCTCCGAGCAACCGGAACCCCTCGAAAAACATCGCCCGCACCAGGCCGGCCTTGTCGTCGAACAGCTCGTAGACCGCGGGCACCGATGTCCCCGCCCGCTCGGCCACCCGTCGCGTCGTGAACCGGGCGATGCCTTCCTCGGAAAGCGTCGCGATCGCGACGTCCAGCAGCCGGTCCCGAAGCTCGGGTGTGCGCTGCTTGGCCCTCGGCATCGCAGTGGCCTAGCCGGAGATTTCGCTCGGCAGCGCGTCGATTCCGGCCCGGATGGCCTTCAGCGCCGAATCGCGCGCCTTCAACTTCGTCGCCAGATGCGCGCGGGCGTGCAGCGTCGTCGCCGCCTCGGCCGCGACCTCCTGCGCCCGCGTCAGCACCTTGCCGGCCTCGACGATTTCGTCGAGCCAGCCGCCGGCGATCGCCTCGTCGCCGGCGAACGTCGCCGCCAGCGCCGCTCCCCGGTTGAATGCGGCCGGTGTCAGGCGGGCGCGCATGATCTCGATCGCCGAGATCGGGATCGTCATTCCGATCGCCACCTCGACCGCTTGGCAGCGTGATTTCGGTTGCCCGATCCGGTGATCGCCGGACAACAACAGGAACGACCCCATCGCGATTGCGGGACCCGTCGCGGCCATGATCACCGGGACGGGAAAACTCAGACACCGAATCGAGAGTTCGAATCCTCCCGCCAGCATTGCCAGCGCGGCCTCGGCGTCGCCGGACTGGAACACCGCCAGGTCGAAACCGCCGCTGAAGACCCGCGTGTTACCGGCCAGCACGACGGCCTTGGCGCCGTCCTTCTCGGCGTGGTCGAGGGCCTCGTTGATGCTCTGTTGCATCGCCGGGCCGAGCACGTTGACCTTGCCGTCGTCGAGGGTGATCGTTGCGACGGCCTCGTTGAGCTCGTAGCCAACGCTGCTGGTCATGGCTCTCCTTTGGGTGCTGCCCGTTATTCGGACTGATGTTACGTAACAGTGATACGAATGCCAAGGGCGACTACCTGTATCGCGAGGCGCGCCGCCCGCCGAAGTCAGGTAGTCCACCACGCACGAAAACGTGTCCGCGGCTCCTTAACGTCAGAGATGTCCCGGCGGCGAGGGGTCGCCGGGGCATTAAACAAGATCGCGGCGCTCTAGAGTGGCCTGACCGGCGTAGGCCGGGCCAGCACTCGGATGGGTGGCGGAGGTCGAATGGGCGCAGCGGGGGCCTGCCGGGCCTGCGGTCTGGGGCTGCGGGAAGATGCCCGGTTCTGCGACCGCTGCGGGACGCCCGTGAGCGCCGACCCGGTCGGCGCAGAGTACAAGCACGTGACGGTGATGTTCGCCGATGTCGTGCGGTCGATGGAGATCGCCTCGGCGCTGGGGCCGGAGCGGTTGCGCGAACTGATGACCGAGCTGGTCGAGCGCTCAGCGGGGGTGGTGCGCGGGTTCGGTGGAACCGTGAACCAATTCACCGGCGACGGCTTCATGGCAGTGTTCGGCGCGCCGGTGGCCATGGAGGACCACGCCTTTCGCGCCTGCCTGGCCGCACTCGACATTCAAGCCGCGGCGCGCGGCCTCGCCGCGACGGTCAAGTCCCGTGACGGTATCGAGTTGAAGCTGCGGATCGGCCTCAACTCAGGGGAAGTGGTTGCAGGCGAGATCGCTTCGGGTGGCTACGGTTACACGACAATCGGCGCGCACGTCGGGCTCGCGCAGCGGATGGAGTCGGTCGCTCCGCCCGGCGGCGTGGCGTTGAGCGAGTCGACAGCGCGCCTCGTCGAGACGGTCGTCGAGCTGAGTGTGCCGGAAATGGCGCACATCAAGGGCGTCGAGGAGCCGGTGCCGTTACGCCGCCTCATCGGGGTGGCCCGACGGGTGCAACTGAACCGTCGCGACGCCCCCCTGGTGGGGCGCCGTGACGAAGTCGCCAGGCTCGCGGCAGTCCTGGAGTCCTCTTCGCGCGGCGAGGGTTGTGTCGTGGGTGTCCGCGGTCCTGCGGGGATTGGCAAGAGTCGGATGGTGCTCGAGGCGGCGGCGATGGCGGCGACGCACGGTGTCGAGGTATTCATCACCTACTCCGAGTCCCACACCAATCAGGTTCCGTTCCGCGTCGTCGCGCGGTTGCTGCGTTCGGTTTTCGGCATCGGCGAACTCGGCAGGGAGTCCGCGCGGGCGCAGTTGCGCACGCGGATGCCGACCGCTGATCCCGACGATCTGCTCCTGTTGGACGATCTGCTCGGTATCGGCGATCCGGCCGACGTATCTACCCCTGTCACCCCGAATGCCCGTCAGCGGCGATTGGCTGCGCTGCTCGAGGAGGCTGCGGTCGCCCGGACGGCTCCTGCGATCTACGTCGTCGAGGACGCCCACTGGATCGACGAAGCCAGTGAGTCAATGCTCGTCGAGTTCGCCACCGTGGTGCTACGGACCAACTCGTTGTTGTTGGTCACCTGCCGTCCCGAGTATCACGGAGCGCTCCTGCAGGCGCCCGGCGTTGAGACCATCGCGTTGGCTCCCTTGAGCGGTGTGGAAACCGTCGCGCTGACGAGCGGTTTGCTCGGCGATGATCCGTCGGTCATCGGCTTGGCGGCGCAAATTGCCGAAAGAGCAGCGGGAAACCCGTTTTTCGCCGATGAAATCGTGCGCGACCTGGCCGGTCGCGGTGTACTCGCCGGTGACCGGGGCGGATACACCTGCCGCGATGACGACGCCGACATCACCGTTCCCGGCACATTGCAGGCCGTGATCGCCGCGCGTATCGACCGACTCGGCCCAGTCGCCAAGCAGGCGCTGTATGCCGGCTCGGTCATCGGCGGTCGGTTCAGGCCGGATCTGTTGGACGCCGTTCTGGGGGAGAACCGGGTATCGGATACGGCCATCGCCGAGCTGCTACAGGTCGAGTTGGTCGACGAACTACAGGCAGCCCCGCGGCCGGAGTACGGGTTCCGGCACCCGCTCATCCGAGCCGTGGCATACGAGTCGCAATTGAGGACCGGGCGCGCCGACCTGCATCGGCGAGCGGCAGCGGCCATCGAGCGGAACAGCCCGGGCTCGGCCGACCAGGACGCCGCACTGATCGCCGAACACCTGGAAGCCGCAGGTGATCTTGGCGCTGCGTTCGACTGGCATATGCGCGCGGGCACTTGGTCGTTGAACCGCGACCGGGCCGCGGCGCGTGGCAGTTGGCATCGCGCCCGCCAGGTCGCGAACCATCTGCCCGCCGACGAGGCGAACCGAACCGCGATGCAAATTGCGCCGCTCGCTCTGCTCTGCGGCACGGTGTGGCGGACCGGCGGCGGCCTCGTCGAGTCGGAATTCGCGGAACTCCGGGAGTTGTGCACAGCCAGCGGCGACAGGGCATCTCTCGCGATGGGCATGGCCGGCGTGATCATGGGGCTTGCCGGACACAACCGCCTCCGTGAGGCTTCGGAGCTTGCGTCGGAACTGATCGAACTGGTCGACGCGATCGGAAACAGCGCGCTGACGACCGGCCTGCTCATCGCCGCTGTGTACGCCAAGTCGGAAGTCGGTGAGATGTCCGAGGCGCTTCGGTTGGCGCAAAGGGTCATCGATTTGGCCGACGGCGATCCGGACATGGGCAATTTGCTGGCGGGTTCACCACTGGCCCTGGCGACCAGGATGCGAGGCCTGGCGCGGCTGTGTCTGGGTATCGACGGATGGCGGTCCGATGGGGATGCGGCGATCGCGATGGCCAGCGGGCGAGATCCGACGAGCCATGTCTCGTCGATCATGTACAAATACGTCGTCGCGATTCCGGTCGGTGCGCTCCGCGCCGACTCGGTTGCCCTGCGGGAGACCGCCGAGGCGCTGCGGGTCGCCGAACAATGCGGCGACGACTTCACGCTGGCGCTGGCGCAGTTGACCCGGGGCCAGGTGCTGGTCCGTCACGACGCTCGCCGGGAGGAGGGCTTCGAGCTGCTCTTCCGGTCGCGTGAGAACGCGCGCGAGAACGAGTTCACATTGAACGCGCTCGCGATCATCGAGCCCGAAATGGCAAGGGAGAAGGCCAGAAACGGTGATCTCGACGGTGCGATCACCCAAGCCCGAGCGGCGATCGACGAGATGTTCGTCAAGGGCTCGATGTTCTTGCGGGGGGTGGGCACCAGCATTCTGGTCGAATCGCTCCTCGAGCGACGCGGCGACGGGGATCTGACAGAAGCGCAGGCCGCGGTCGACCGGCTGGCCACGGTGGCGTGCGAGCCGGGCTTCATCATTCACGAACTGCCGCTGCTGCGGATGCGGGGGTTGATCGCGCGGGCACACGGGCAGGACGCCGTCTCGCGTGACTACCTGGAGCGCTACCGCGCCAAAGCCGAGCAGGCCGGCTTCGAACCGCTGGTGGCGGCCGCGTCCGCCTAGACGAGATCGCGGCGGTGTCGCCCGTTGATGATCGTGGGGTGGGCTTCGTCGAACGCGAAGTGTGCGACGTCCCCGATGTCCCTGCCGTCGGCAAGGTCCCTGTCGACGGGTGCGTTGTACTGGGCCCGGTAGCGCTCGCGCAGCTCGTCGGCTGCCGACCGGACGCGGTTGATCTCGGCGCGCAGGACCTCTTCGCGGCTCTCGCTGGCGGCATAGTGGTAGTAGGTCAGCAGGCTGCGCAGCAGCTCGAGCTTCTGCTTCTCCTGGCGGGCCAGGTCGTGGGTGGTGAGTAACTCCAGGCGTTCCACCGGGTGCAGCGTCGCCCAGTCGAGCACGGCCGTCGACCGGAACTGCCGACCCGCCTGTTTGTCTCCGCGGCCGCTGGTGGGCTTGTCGTAGTAGATGACCTCACCGTCGAAGCGGGACGCGATCGACTCACCGAGTTCGCGGCGGTCGAGAGCGGAATCCCAGACGATGCGCCATTCCTGTGAGGGCGCCAGGTAAGGGACCTCGGCAGGCAGGTTCAGCGGCGTGATGTCGACATAGCGGCCTTCGTACGTGCCGACCGTCGGTGGGTCGGCGAACTCGAAACGGACGCCGTAGGCCGGGGTCCGGCCGAAATTCCTCACGACCAGCTCGACGAGATGCCAGTCGGTCGCGCTGGGTTCCATGAACATGGCGACGTTGGGCCGCACCTGCTCCTGCGTGTGCTCCTTGGCCTGCTGGTAATGGCGCCAGGCGTAGATCAGGGCCGCGATGCCGATCAGCACGGCCGCCCACGCCGCCAGCGCCGTCCACGCGCCGGCGGAGACGTCGGCTATGTCCCGGGCGCGGTCGGAGAACCAGTCCACGTTCCGCTGTATACCACGGGTCGTCGGCAATCGCCGGACCGTAACGCGCGGCAGGATGGAATTGCGACCAGCCCACCTCTGAGCGACAAAGTCGCTGGCAGCGACAGTGTCGCTGAGAGGTGGGCAGCTGAGTAACCGTACATGTGCGCGAAGCGCAAACTGAGGGCGCTAAACCTTTCGAGTAGTGGATATTTGGAACTCGTGAGTGACGGTTGCCAGGGGTGATTACGATCCGTGTGCGCCGCTGCGGATGAGCGCGGCCAGTTCGTCGCGGTCGGAGATGTCGAGCTTGATGCACGCTCGATAGAGGTGACCCTCGACCGTGCGCACAGACACCGTCAGTCGGTCGGCGATGTCGCGGTTGCTCAGCCCGGCCGCCACAAGGTTGGCGATCTCCCGCTCGCGAACCGTCAGCGGCAGTGGGTTGACGGCGAGTTCGAGTGCCGGCGTGCGGATTCCGCCACAGGCGGCAGCCAGCCGGTTCGCCGACGCCGCGGACTCCAGGGCGCGCCGACGGTCGTCGTCGGCCTCGAACACGATTCCCGCCTGGGCGGCGGCGTCGGCGGCGGACAGCAGTGCGCCGATCGCCTCGAATTGCTCTGCCGCTGCGGCTATTTGCGGACCATTGCGGTCCCGCAATGCTTGGGCGTGGGCCGCGATCACCACTGCCAGCCGGCCGCCGGTCGCGGTGGCGACCTCCACCAGGCGGTCCAGACAGGTCTGGTCGCCGAAGCGTGCCGCGTCATGCAGCGCCATCATCTCTATCGCCTGCTGGCCCGACTCTGCCGCCAGCCGCGCGGCGGTGAGCGCGAGTTCGATTGCTGTGCTGACATTTCCCTCCGCCGCCGCCTGCCACGACTCTGCGATCTTGAGCTGCGGGCCGAACACCGCGACATGTTTGCCGTACCGCGTCTTCACCTCGGCCATCATCTTGGCGCCCGGCTGCACACGTCCCAGCACACAGTAGGACTGCGCGAGCAGGAGGCGGGCCGGGAAGCTCCATGACGCCGCCGATTCCGCGGTCAACGCGGCGACCGTCTGCTCCATCCGCGGCACCGTTTCGGCGAACAGCCCGCGGGCCACCCCGACGGTGCCGACCAGCACGTTGGCCATGCCCCATGCCAGATACTGGCCCGCCGAGGTGACCTGGACGATGTCGGCGGACCGCCGCGCCGCCGTCTCGAAGTCACCGGCCAGCGTCAGCGCACGGACCTCGCCGAACGCGGCGAGGTAGCGCAGCAGTCCGTCCACCTTGCTCTCGACTTGATGACCCCGCTCGGCCACCGCGGCAACCTCGTCGGCGCGTCCCATCAACGCGAGCGCCAACGCGCCGCCGAACGCCGCCCACTCGACCGCCGTCGGGTGTGCGTCGGGATCCGCAAGCACCTTCTCCGACAGGGCGACGGCCTCGGTGAGCTGGTTCTCGAACGTCCGGGATGCGGAGCCGACACCGTCGACGAGCAACTTGAGCCCGTCATGGGTCACCTTTTCCCGTAAGACCTCGAATACTTCGTCAGCGCTCTCCGCGTCGCCCATCGACCAGTGCAGGTTGGCGATCCGCGCCGAACCCCAGCGCACCAGATCGAGTTCGTCCAGATCGTCAGGATCGAACACGCCCAGGATCTCCTCGGCCTCCGCGGCTCTGCCCTGCCACAGCACCGACCGGGCCACCAGCTCGCTCGCCACCAGCCCGCCGCCCCGGTGCACGGCCGCACGCGCCAGCCGCTCGCCCAGTGTGACGTTGGTGAGCGCGACCGCGTCGCGCGCGGCGGTCACGAGAAGTTCGAGATTGGGTTGCTCGTCACTGTCAAGGCTCAACTCTGCCAACCGAATTCGATCCATCGGACCACGCAGCGGGCGGCCCCGCAGGCCGCGTACCACCTCGCCGCGCAGCCGCCGCGCCGCGGCCGTGCCCAGCTGTCTGCGGATCACCTCGCCGAACAGCGGGTGGTTGAACCGCACGTCGATACTGGAGTGGTCCTCGACGACCCGAATCAGGCTGCGGCTCTCGGCGTCCTCAACCGCATCGACACCGACGATATCGCTGAGCGTGTCGAGATCGAGCGGCTCGCAGAACGTGAGCAATCGCAGAGCGTGCAACACGCCGTCGGGCAGCTGCTCGACCCTGGCGTCCAACAGCGATGCGAGTTCGGAGGTGACCGCGGTCCGGCCCCGGAGTTGCCACACGCCGCGAACCTGACGCAGCGTGCCCGCCTCCAACGCGCCTTCGACGAGATGACGGACGAACAATGCATTGCCGCCGGACGACTCCCACATCAGGTCGGCGGACAGCCCCTCGACGCGGCCGCCGAGCGCCTCCTCGATCAACGTGACACATTGCTCCCGGGTGAACGGCATCAGGTGTAGCCGCCGCAGGTAGCCGTCCTTCCACAGCGAGGTGATGGCGTCTGGCACCGTTTCGCCCGCACGGACGGTGGCGACGATGCGCACCGAGCCGTCCAGCGCGAGCTGGTGCAGCAGGGTCGCCGACAGATGGTCCAGCAGGTGGGCGTCATCGACGCCGATAATGGAATGTCCCTCGGCGAGAATGGATTCCCGCGCCGCCGCCAGGAACGCGACCGGATCCCTGGCCGTGGCGGTGCCCACCAGGTGGGCGAACACGCCAAGAGGGATGCTGCGGGCGGATTCGGTACCGGCCACCCACGACACACGCAGCGGCAGAGACTGCGTGACCAGGCGCGCCAGGGTGGTCTTGCCCACCCCGGCATCGCCGATGAGGACGATGCCGCACACGCCGTTCCGCTCGACGAGGGCGTTGTGAATGATCGTGAACTCGTCGTCGCGCCGCACCACAGGCCAGTTGTGGGCCATGAGCTGCGAGTTTACTACCTCCAGCGCATCGACAGCGGTACTTGTCACAGGAGGATGTGCTCCATATCCGCGAGTTCGCGTGGCAGTCCGATGGTTTCGAGTTCTAACGGATCGGCCGCGATCGCCTCCTCGGTGTAATCGGATGCCGGGGTGATGATCGTCATGTGGGGAGTCTGCAGACCCACGGCTCCGAAGTCTCGCGTAGTGCACTACCCGAGTTTTCCCAGTGGCTACGTCATCGGTCAGTGGCGCTACTCGGTCTAGGGCGTTGCGGCGGCCGCCAACTCGACGCCCGCGGCAACGGGCGCCGTTCGCGCCGGGGTGTGCACCAGGCGTTCGCTGCGGGCCAGCCAGTCGATGTCGGCCCACACCACGTGCGCCGGCAGGCGTCGCCAGTATTCGGGATGTGCGCGCAGATACATGTCGACGCTGGAGTGCACCAGGGCGCTCGCCGGCAACCTGCGGATCGCGATCATGCGCGAGCTCTCCGCCAGCGCACCGAAGGAACTCGGCGCGGGCGCGGTGTACCGATAACTCGGCCGCACCACCAGTCCCGCCTTGAGGGCCCCGTCGAGCATCCACTCGAACGCGATATCGGCCAGCGGCCAACACGCGCCCGGGCCACCCGCGACGTCGCGGTGCCCGCCACGGAACCACACCTCTTCGATGCGTTCGGACTCCGGCGACACCAGCTGCTCGCCGGACGAGCCGAGCCCACCGTCGACGGCCACGGCGTGACGGCCGACCGTCACGTTGGTCAGCGTCTCCGGCTTTCGCGGCAAGCCCGGCACGCCGACCATGTCCCACAGCCCTAAAAATCGCACAGGAATGGCGTTTTCGGATTTGCCGGACAATTGCGACGCCAGTTCTCTGACCCGAAGCCAATCTTGCTCGGTGCGATGAGTTCGCGGCACCGCATAGGTGGCGAGCACATAATCCATCAGCTCGGGCAGCACACCGATGGTGCCGAGCAGCCGGGTCAGCGCGTGTGCGCAGTATGCGCCGCGGCCGACGCCGAACAGAAAGATCCGGTCGTCCGGCCTCCACCGGTCGAGAAGAAACTCATACGCGCCGGTGACGGCCGCGCGGGCGTCGTCGATGGCCGCTGCGCGCCAACGGAGGGTGCCGAGGCGGCCGCCGGTAGCGGCAGGGACCGAGGTGCCCGAGTGGTACCAGGTGCGTTGGTCATTGCTGTCGTCCAGCAGGCGGAGCAAATTCACCGCGTGGGTGGGGCAGCGCAGCTCCGGATAATCACGGGCACGGTCGAAGCAGAGCACGATGTTCTTCACAAAGCCCCCGACTTGTGAGATAGACGCCTGAAGACAGTTTGCCAGGCGCCGGTTCCCGTGTCTTGCGTATTGTGCTACTCAGACGGATTTCGTCGACGGATTCTTGACTTTGCAAGCTGTATCGCTGCGGAATCCGTGGGTAGCACGCCGCACGCACGTGCGAATTCCTCCGCGTTCAGGCCGTCTGCGGAGTTCATATCGCAGCGGCCGAACGGCGGTGCGCCCTCCGGCAGTCCACCGCCGTAGCCCTCGCCGTTGGTGTACTGGTGGGCGACCTTGCCCGGGTAGGGCGGGTTGTGGCCGTAGCCGGCGACCACCAGTCGGATGCCGGACGGCTTGTCCGGCCACAGACGGTTCAGGTCTCCGACATTCCCGTAGCCGATCACCTTCGCCGTGGACCCGACGAACGCTCCGACCGCCTCATAGGTCGCGTTGATGTCCGCCGACCTGTTGCCACGGATCTGCCCCTCCCACGACTCGACGTCGAGCATCACGGCCATCTTCGGATGCGGCGTACCGACCATGTCCTTGAAGGTGTCCACGGTTTGCCGCCAGTTGGGCCGCCAAACGAAGTAGACGATGAAGAACATCAGGCGGCCGCTGTCGGCGCTGTGCAGACTCCAGCCATAATTGTTGACCCAGCGACGATCTCGATGTGTACCGTCATTGGAGCGGATGCACAGAACCGGATACGGATAACTGTCGTTGACGCCTACCTGCCACTCGGACACGTCGGCGTAGAGCGTGTCAGCCACGCCTCCCAGTCTTGCGTGAAGAGCGGACGGTCACGACAACGGGATGTCCACCCCGGGGCTGACCGGGTCACCGTGCACCTCGAGCGTCTCCGGCACGGTGCCGGGCGGCACGTCGAAGGCCAAGCCCACATCTGCGGTGTCACCCGGATTGAGCTCAGCCAGACCGCCATTGAGATAGGACGTCGCCTCGTCGTCGATGTTGTACACGGCGCCCGCGGCCTTCAGCTTCTGCAGCGTGCCCAGAAACGTCATCGGCGCTTCGCCGGAGTTCGACACCGTCATGTTCACGATGACGAACTCACCCTGGGCAGTCTTCTCCGCCGGCGCGTCCCCTGACTGCACCGACGGAGCGGTCTGGACACCGGTCACCGCGAACGTGATACCCGCGTCACTGGCTTGGCCGGAAGGCGGTGTCTCCGTGGGTGATTCGGTCGGGGATTCGGTCTCGGTCGCGGTCGTCGAGGTCGGCTCCGTCGCAGAGGTCGGCGTCGGCGACGGGGTCGACGGCGCCCCAACCTGGATCGCGTTGTCCTTGTGGATGAACGCCCCATAGATGACGACGACCACCAGCACCGCCAGCAGGGCTGCGCAGGCGACGCCGAACCGGATGGCGAGTTGTCGGTCGTCGCCGACGCCCTGCGGCGCCTCGCCGGATTGCGCACCGAACGTCGTCGGTTCGGATTCCGGCGCAGGTTCGGTGAATGCGGCGAAAGAGGTGGGCTCCGGTCGCGTCGGCTCCGCCGACGGCTCTGGCCGCGATGGCTCCGGTCGCGTCGGTTCCGCCGGATACGTCACCGGCATCGTGGGCTGCGATATGACCTCGGTGCGCCCTGGCTCTATGCCCGGATCTGTTTCGGGATCCGTGTCGTCTTCGGGCAGCGGGGCCGCGTCGTCATCGGGTTCGGGACGGCGGTGCGCGCCGACACGCTGACCGCTCGCGACGGATGGATAGGAGCCGGAGACCGTCGGCTGCTCGCCGGCCGGAGTCTCCGGCTCAAAATCGGCCTCCGGTTCGGCGGTCGGCTCCGGCTCGAAAAACGGGGCTGCCGGTGCGCGGTGTTCGGTCCATGTGGAGCCGTCCCAATACCGTTGACCGCCTGAACCGTCGGGATCGGGATACCAGCCGGCGGGCGTGGGCGGTGTCGTCATCGCAGTGGGTCCTCCCCGTTGCGCGCCGCGGGGCGCTGAGCGGGAGAATAACGTAGGCCGTCGTGCCCACGTACGACTTTTGCTCATGCAAACACTGCGAAGGGCAGCGGGTCAGGCGCCCATCAACATGCGCCACTGGTCCAGATTGCTTGCCCGGTAGACGTAATTGGTCCGCTTGACATCCTCGAGCGGCGCACTGGGTTCAGCGGAGTACCAATGCCCAGGAAACACGGTCGGATCGCCGGCCAGCTGCGCGAGAGCCTGCAGGCTTCGGAACATCTCGTCGACGTCGCCGCCTGGGAAATCGGTGCGGCCGCAGCCCTCGAGGAACAGCGTGTCTCCGGCGACGAGTCGGCCGTCCAGCAGGAAGCACTGGCTCCCCGGCGTGTGACCGGGGGTGTGCAGCAGTTCGATGTCGATGCCGCCGACGTTGACCACGTCGCCGTGTTCGTGTGCGGTGAGCTCGCTGCGCGCGATTCCGGTGATCCGCGAAACGTATTCCGCCTCATGGGTATTCACGTGCACGGGGACGCTGACCCGCTCCATCAGCTCGGCGAGGCCCTTCAGCTCGAACCCCATCATCGACCCGCCGACGTGATCGGGGTGGTGGTGAGTGACGAGCACACCCGAGAGGTGCATTCCGTCGCTCTCGAGCACATCGACCAGATCCTGCGCGGCATAGGCGGGGTCGACGACGACGGTGTCCCCGGTCTCGCGGTCGCCGATGAGGTAGGCGAAGTTGCGCATCTGCTCGGCGATCATGTCGCCCGCGGCGAAATCGCGACCGGACAGCAACTGACGGAAGTACAGGCGCCCGGGTTGTGAATCTGCCATGACCGTCAGCGTATCGGCGCCTCAGTCAGCTCACTCGTCCGTGTCTTCTGTGTCTTCTGTGTCTTCTTCTTCTAAGTGGAGCCGCACCATCCGCGTTGTGCTGCTCTCGTCCAGGTCGACCACGCCAGTGCGGGAGCGAAGGAAGTCGCTGAACGAACGGAACCCGAGCGCCTTCTCGGAAAACGACGGGTCCATCCGTTTCATCTGCGCCTTGACCGCCGAGTTGTGCAGCCAGTCGGCGTCGTCCTTCTCATGGCCGATCTGCAGGGCGCGCTGTAGCAGGCCGGTCGCGGCGTCTTGCGGATCCGGCTGTTCGGGCTCCTGGTCGACGTCGGCCTTGGTGCGCCGCGTCCGTTTCTTCGGCGCGTCGCCGGGGGGGAGCACAGGGACGCCGGGCAGCGCGTCGTAGGTGACGAACTCGTCGCAGGCGGCGGTGAGGGAGCGGCTGATCGACCCGGTGATGCCGATGCCGACGACGTAACGACCCAGGCGCTTACACCGCTGAGCCAGGGCGATGTAGTCGGAATCGCCCGCGACGATCACCACGTGCGTGAGGTCCGGCAGGCGGAACATGTCCTCGACCGCGTCGACGGCCAACCGGATGTCGGCGCCGTTCTTCGCGTATGCCGCGGCGGGGAAGAGTTGCACCAGGTCGACCGCGCGACCGACCAGCTGGCCGCGGTAGTCGGCGTTGACGTCGGCCGACCAGTCGGCGTAGGCCTTCGTCAGCACCAGGGTGCCGAATGACGATGCGAAGTCGATGATGGCGCCGACGTCGACGGTCGCCGTGGTCAACCGGCCCGGTTCCTTGTGGAAGCCGGCGGCCCTGTCCCGATGGAACGAGTTGCGACCGTGCACCTGGTCGTAACGCGAGATGACGATGTTGTCGAAGTCGAGGTAGACCGCGACGCGCGGGGCGCCAGGTTCCGTCACATCTGTTGTCCTATCACTCGGGCACTTGTGTCATGCGCAATGGGCGTCGAAACTGCGCACAGATCGCATTTCAGCGTGGTTTTGCGATCTCACAGCAGTCTCGGCGGGGTGGATCTGGCCGGGCCGTTTTCCGACGATGTCACGGCCCGCCTGTAGCGGGCGGGATGACCAGCGGTTTGGCACCTCAAACCGCGAGAATGTACCCTCTTTAAGGCCCACGCCACTGCTGCGCGGGTTTGGCCCCCTTAGCTCAGTCGGTAGAGCGTTTCCATGGTAAGGAAAAGGTCAACGGTTCGATTCCGTTAGGGGGCTCGGTGGTTGCCGAGCTTTTGGAGCTGGTTAGGCGGCGCCGGATGGCGGTGTAGCTCAGCTGGTTAGAGCGCACGACTCATAATCGTGAGGTCGGGGGATCGAGCCCCCCCACCGCTACAACACAAGTAGTACCTGAAGACGAAGGACGATAGACGTGGCCTCAAGTACCGACGTTCGGCCCAAGATCACTTTGGCCTGCGAGGTGTGCAAGCACCGTAACTACATCACCAAGAAGAATCGCCGCAACGATCCTGACCGGCTCGAGATCAAGAAGTTCTGCCCGAACTGCGGCAAGCACCAGGCCCACAAAGAGTCGCGGTAGCGGTCAGAAAAGGGCCGGTTCAGCCAACCAATGGGGTTTTGCCCGGCCTGGCTAGGTAGGTTCACAGACTGTGTCGTTGTCACAGAACGTCGTCGGGATGCACTATCGGCACCCCGACCACTACGTCGTGGGCCGGGAGAAGATCCGCGAGTACGCGACCGCCGTCAAGAACGACGACGCCTCGTTCTTCGATGAGACGGCCGCCGCGGACCTCGGTTATCCGGGCCTGTTGAGCCCGCTGACCTTCATCTCGGTGTTCGGGTACCAGGCGCAGACGGCGTTCTTCGCCAGCGCCGATATCGGCATCAAGGACGCGAAGATCGTCCAGGTCGACCAGGAACTCAAATTCATGAAGCCGATCGTCGCCGGCGATCGGCTCTACTGCGATGTCTACGTCCATTCGATTCGGCAGTCGTTCGGCGCCGACATCATCGTGACCAAGAACATCGTCACCAACCATGCGGGTGACGTGGTGCAGGAGACGTATACGACTCTGGCGGGCCGTACCGCTGAAGAGGGAGAAGAGGGTGGCTTCAACGATGGCGTTGCGTGAGTTCGATTCGGTGAAGGTGGGTGACCTGCTTCCGGAGAAGGTCATCCCGCTGACCCGCCAGGACCTGGTCAATTACGCGGGCGTGTCGGGCGACCTCAACCCGATTCACTGGGACGACGAGATCGCCAAGCAGGTGGGTCTGGACGTTGCGATCGCCCACGGCATGCTCACCATGGGTTTGGGCGGCGGGTACGTCACGTCATGGGTCGGCGATCCGGCCGCGGTGACGGAGTACAACGTCAGGTTCACTGCGGTGGTGCCGGTGCCCAACGACGGCAAGGGCGCCGAAATCGTGTTCAATGGCCGTGTGAAAGCTGTTGAGCCAGAGACGAAATCGGTAACCATCGCCCTGTCGGCCACCACGGGGGGAAAGAAGATCTTCGGTCGCGCCGTGGCGACCGCGAAGCTGGCGTGACGTATGGCGCTCAAGGCTGACATCCGCGGCATGGTGTGGAAGTACCCGGACACCTTCGTCGTGGGTCGCGAACAGATCCGCCAGTACGCAGGAGCCGTCAAGGCCGATGACCCGGCGACGCACGACGAAACGGCCGCCGCCGAGCTGGGGCACGATTCGCTCGTCGCGCCGCCGACGTTCATGTCGATTTTCGCGGTGATGATCCAGCGCCACTTCTTCCAGCACGTCGACGTGGGCATGGAGACGATGCAGATCGTCCAGGTCGACCAGAAGTTCCTGTTCCATCGGCCGATCGTGGCCGGTGACGTGCTGACCGGCACCATGTACGTCCAGACGGTCGACGAGCGGTTCGGTGCGGACATCGTGACGACGCGCAACGTGCTGACCGATACGACCGGCGACATTGTGATGGAGTCGTTCACCACGCTGATGGGCCACGAGGGCGACAACTCGATCTCGGTGAAATGGGACCCGGAAACCGGCCAGGTCGTACGCAAGGCTGTCGGCGAGTAGTCGCGACGGGCCGGATTAGTAACTGGGACCGGGTGCGCGCTACACTCGGACCTCGGGGTTTTCCCATTCCAGCGCGCTATCCGTCGGTTTCAGATCGACCGAACGGGGAGCGCGCGAATTGTGTAAGCCCCGAAGCGGGTGGCCCTGCCACAAGTGCCATCCTGAAGGGGCGTAGCTCAACTGGCAGAGCAGCGGTCTCCAAAACCGCAGGTTGCAGGTTCAAGTCCTGTCGCCCCTGCTCAACTGAATACTCGACAAGCGTGGACACTGGAAAGTGACCACGAAGACCAGAAGATCTCAGAACAGGAAGGCATGCGGTGAGCGACGAGCGCGATAGTGCCGGCTCCGCAGGCACCGGTACGGACACCGACTCCGACCCCCAGGACACCGGCGACACCCGCGGTCAGACCGCGGTGGTGACCCGGCCGTTACGCCCGACCGGCAAGCGGTCCAGGCGCGGATCGACCGCCGACGCCGACGCCGAGGATGGCGAGGACACCTCGCCGAAGACCGAGGCCGCGGTCACCAAGAACGGGTCCGGCGGCAAGGTGAAGACGGCCAAGAAGCGTGAGCCGCGCCGCAACCCGATCATCTTCATCTGGAACTTCCTGCGTGAGGTCGTCGCCGAGCTGCGCAAGGTGATCTGGCCGAACCGCAAGCAGATGGTCAGCTACACCACCGTGGTGCTGGTCTTCCTGGCCTTCATGGTGACGTTGATCGGGCTGGTCGATCTCGGCCTGGTCAAGCTCGTGACGCTGGTGTTCGGCTGACCGAGAGAATGAGAGAGGACTGACAAGTGACTTCCTTCGAGGGCGAATCGCCTTCGGCCGTGTCCGATGCGCTCGCCGAAGCGGCGGACCCGGCGACCGTGATCACAGACGAGGCCGCCGAGCATCTGGAGGACAGCACCGCTGCCGAGGCAGTCGAGGGCGCGGCGCCCGCTGACGAGACCCCAGCCGATGATGAGGCCGCAGGCGCTGAGGAGGCCCCGGCCGCCGAGGCGCCCGCTGAGGACGCCGAAGAGGAAGATCCCGCCGTCGCGCTGAAGAAGGACCTCCGCCTGAGGCCCGGCGACTGGTACGTCATCCACTCCTACGCCGGCTACGAGAACAAGGTGAAGGCCAACCTCGAGACCCGCGTGCAGAACCTCGACGTCGGCGACTACATCTTCCAGGTCGAGGTGCCGACCGAAGAGGTCACCGAGATCAAGAACGGCCAGCGCAAGCAGGTCAACCGCAAGGTGCTGCCCGGCTACATCCTGGTGCGCATGGACCTCAACGACGAGTCGTGGGGCGCGGTGCGCAACACGCCCGGCGTCACCGGTTTCGTCGGTGCGACGTCGCGTCCGTCGCCACTGGCGCTCGACGACGTGGTGAAGTTCCTGCTGCCGCAGGGACAGCCCAAGAAGGTCGCCAAGAGCACATCGGGTGCCGCCGCCTCTACCGAGGCCACGCTGGAACGTCCGGAGATTCTGGTGGACTTCGAGGTCGGCGAGTCGGTGACCGTGATGGACGGTCCGTTCGCGACGCTGCCCGCCTCGATCAGCGAGGTCAATGCCGAACAACAGAAGCTCAAGGTGCTGGTGTCCATCTTCGGCCGCGAAACACCTGTCGAACTGACCTTCAACCAGGTCGCCAAGATCTAAGCCCGGGCATCACGCCCACTAGAAAGGAACACCACACCCCATGCCCCCGAAGAAGAAGGTCGCCGGGCTGATCAAGCTGCAGATCCAGGCCGGGCAGGCCAACCCCGCCCCGCCGGTGGGTCCGGCGCTCGGCCAGCACGGCGTCAACATCATGGAGTTCTGCAAGGCGTACAACGCCGCGACGGAGAGCCAGCGTGGCAACGTCATCCCCGTCGAGATCACCGTCTACGAGGACCGCAGCTTCACGTTCGCCCTGAAGACCCCGCCCGCGGCCAAGCTATTGCTCAAGGCCGCCGGCGTGCCCAAGGGTTCCGGCACACCGCACACGACCAAGGTCGCCAAGGTGACGTGGGACCAGGTGCGTGAGATCGCCGAGACCAAGAAGGAAGATCTCAACGCCAACGACATCGACCAGGCCGCCAAGATCATCGCCGGCACCGCGCGGTCGATGGGGATCACCGTCGAATAGCGCATAACAGCGCAGCATTGTTCGACCGGAATCCCGTGGAAGAGCTGGCATCGGCTCGCCTAAACCACAACTCCAACGATTGGAATATCAATGAGCAAGACCAGCAAGGCATACCGCGAAGCCGCCGAGAAGATCGACAAGGAGCGTCTCTACACGCCCCTGGAGGCCGCGAAGCTGGCCAAGGAGACGTCGTCGAAGAAGCAGGACGCCACCGTCGAGGTGGCCATCCGGCTGGGCGTCGATCCGCGTAAGGCCGACCAGATGGTGCGCGGCACCGTCAACCTGCCGCACGGCACCGGCAAGACCGCCCGTGTGGCGGTGTTCGCCGTCGGCGACAAGGCCGAGCAGGCCGAGGCCGCCGGCGCAGACATCGTCGGCAGCGACGATCTGATCGAGAAGATCCAGGGTGGGTTCCTCGACTTCGACGCCGCGATCGCCACCCCTGATCAGATGGCCAAGGTCGGCCGCATCGCCCGTGTGCTGGGCCCGCGTGGCCTGATGCCCAACCCGAAGACCGGCACCGTGACGCCCGACGTCGCCAAGGCCGTGGCGGACATCAAGGGCGGCAAGATCAACTTCCGCGTCGACAAGCAGGCCAACCTGCACTTCGTGATCGGCAAGGCGTCGTTCGACGAGAAGTCGCTCGCCGAGAACTACGGCGCCGCGCTGGACGAAATCCTGCGGGCCAAGCCGTCGTCGTCGAAGGGCCGCTACCTGAAGAAGGTCGTCGTCTCGACCACCACCGGCCCGGGCATCCCTGTTGACCCGTCGGTGACGCGCAACTTCAACGAGGCGTAAGGGTCTGGGGCTTAGCCGGAGCCGGCAGCCTGATCGTCGTCACGACGGCGCGGTGGTCGGTGTCCGGCACCCGCACGGCGTACGCGTCGACCGCGGTGCAGCGATGGAGCAGCACGTGGTCGATGGCGAAAAATGCGCGCGCACTTGGAAAGGTCAGCATGCTGCCGGCGCCGGCCTGCTCGGCAGCATCACGGTAGCCGTCCCGCAGCAACGCGCGGAACGGGTGCATGTCCAGGGTGCTGTTGAAGTCACCGGCCAGCATCACGGCGCCGTCCCCCGCCCAGGCGCCCATGTCGCGCAGGGTGTCCGGCAGGCGGCCGATGTCGTGTCGGTAGTCGTGGATGCGCCGCGGATTACGCAGGTGCACCGAAACGACGACGGGCGGGCTGTCCGCGCCGGGAACGTCGATCTTGGTGGCCAGCAACGGCATCAGATATCCGGATATGGGTTGCGTCGCCATGATCGGGTATCTGCTCCACACGCCGATGCCGGCGCCGCCCGGCCGGGGATCGACGGCTCGATAGGGGAACAGCGCGTCGATTCCCGCTGCCGACAATCGAGCTAGTGCCTCAGGGGTGAACTCTTGCACCGTGAGAACATCGACCCCGGCTCGCCCGGCCGTCTCTACGAGCGCGTCGCAATCGGCGCGGCCCATGAACAGGTTGGCGGTCATCAGCCGCAGTTCCCGGCCGGGGGAGTCTGGCCCCGTCCGGTAACGCGTGGCCTGGGTCGCCATCGCGGCAGCCGCGATGATCCCGGCGCCGCCTGCCAGCCGCGGCCGGCGGGCCAGCGCGAATGCCGCGGCAGAAACCGGTCCGGTCAGGGTCAGATACGGCAGCAACGCGGCGGCGAACAGCACGAAGCGATTCGCCACGGGGAGATAGCGCGCGATCACACCCGAGGAAACGGACGCCAGGGCCGCCAGTCCCACGGCGGTCAGTAGCGAGCGTGCCGGGCCGTGGGGTCTCCTCACCCCCGACACCGTACCGGCAGAAACCTCAGTCGGCGTTGATGATCCTCCCGAGTTCGGCACGTGAGCTGATGCCGAGTTTGCGGTAGATCCGGGCGAGGTTGCTGTCCACTGTCTTCGGGCTGATGAACAGTTTCGCCGCCACGTCGCGGTTGGTCATTCCGGCCGCCGCCAGCTCGGCAACCTGTTGTTCGGACGGGGTCAGCGAAAGGGTATGACTCGGAGCGACTTTGGTGCGTGCAAGGTCCGCCCGGGCCCGGTCGGCCCATAGCGGTGCGCCGAGTTCATCGAAGGCGTCGAGCGCCTGGCGCAGGGTGTCCGTCGCGCTTCCCTTCTGGCGCAGACGGCGCTGAAGCTGGCCGAGCAACAGGAGTGTGCGGGCGCGTTCGAAGCGCATGGGTAACCGGTCGTGTTCGGCCAGCGCCTGTTGCGCCATCTGCTCGGCGGCAGTGATGTCGCCGCTCGCGGCGAGCAGCATGCTGCGGTAGCGGGCGCCCGCCGCGATCATCCACGGGCGGTCGAGTCGACGGCCGTTGGTCTCCAGCGCCTTGATGAAAGGCTCGGCTTCGCTGTGCCGCCCCAGCGCCACGAGCGATTCCACCGCGTCCGGGATGTAGCCCGCGGTGATGATCTCGGTGCCGGGGACGAAGTCGAACCGGGCCATCATCGGTTGCAGGACCGTGAGTGCCTGCGCGTAGTTGCCGAGCGAGACCTCGAGGAAGCCCAGGCTGATGAGTGACCAGTCCGCGAGCCGGTGTGAACCGCACCGCTGGGCGATTTCGAGAGCGGTCTGGGCAGCCTCCCTGGTCTCTCGTTCTCGACCGGCGTACGCAGCGATGGTCGCCCGAAGCGTCATCGCCACCACACGCAGGTGGTCGCCACCGAGTTGTTCTGCGCGCTGGACGGTTTCGTCGGCGACGATTTCCGCGTCGGCGAAGCGGCCGCTCCAGATCTCGATCAACGTGGAGAAGAACGACACGAAGATGAGATCGGTCTCGGCGCCGTGCTCGACACAGTGCCTGCGCACGGACGTCATCTGCCGGCGGGCCTCGTCGAGCGCACCGGTGTACGCCAGTACGAATGCGTTGTTCGCACTGGCGCGGAACGCAATTGGTGCGTCGCCGTCGGGGTCTTCCAGGTCCAGCGCGCGTGCCATCCTGCCCTGGTCGAAACCCAGACCCGACATACAGTTCACCATCACCGAATTGGCCAGAACCTGGCTGGTCAAGCCGGGGGTACCGATTTCCTCCGCCTCGGCCACCGCCTGCTCAGCGGTGTATCGCGCGGCGTCGAAATCCCCGCTGTTGAGTTGGGCGAAGGACAGCAGCATCAGGCTGTGAACATGTACCTCGGGACTGTCGCCGGCGTTGACGAGGGCGTCCTGGAGCAGTTCGACGGCACGCTGGAAGCTGCTGTCGTGAAACTGCATCGAGGCGAGCAGGTTCAGCGCCGTCGCCCGTGGCACGCCATGCGGGATTCGGTCGATCGATTGCTCGAGCAGCTCGTGGGCGCGCCCCGGATCACCTGCCTGCAGATGGTGTTGCGCCGCGTGTATCCGGCGCGACGGGGAGTCTCCACCCAGTCGGATCGCCAGCTCGAGCAGCTCGGCCGCGGCGGCGGGGGCACCCCGGGTCACCGCCGACTCGGCCGCGGTGTCGAGCGCCCGAAGCGTGTCCGGGTCCGCGCTCGACGCCGCCAGCGCCATGTGCCTGGCTCTGAGTTCGGGAACCTCCAATATCCGCGCCAGCTTCCGGTGCACCGCGCGCCGTCGCGATGGGCTTGCGTCGGTGTACACGCTCCTCGCGAGCAGCGGATGGGTGAACCGGACCAGATTGCCGTCGATCGTGACAAGCCCTTTGCTCTCAACGTCTTCGAGTAACTCCCCGGCACGTTCCACTGCGGTCTCGGCTACCTGGGCGAGTAGTTCGAGAGGCGGGTCGGCGACCGAAGCCGCCGCCAGCAACATGGTGAGGACGTCGCTGTCGAGGTTCCCGGTCCGCAGGCGCATCAGCTCCGCCAGCGAGCTCGGTAACGATGCGCGGTCGCCACTCGATCCGGACTGGATCGATCGGGCGAGTTCCAGGGCGTAAAACGGGTTGCCGCCGGAGATCTCGGCGATCCGCACCAGCGTGGGGCGCGGGAACGATCGTCCGAGTCGGGTAGAGATCAGGGCGTGCAGACCGCCCAGACTCAGCGGACTCATCCGAACCCGTTCGATCCCGTCCGCGCGCACCATCTGCAGCCAGCTCGTCGCGGTTGCGCCGTCGGAATCCGCGCGCTCGGTGGCGACGACGCCGACCGGACCGGCGAACCGTCGGGCCGCGAACGCGATCACGGCCTGGCTGGATGCGTCCATCCATTGCACATCGTCGATCGCGACGAGCACGGGTGCCGCGACGGCGAGGCGGTCGACGATGCCGGCGAAAGCGGCCGCCACCACATGCTGATCGGTGGCCGGGCCATCCGAGGTGGCCCGCAGCAGAACATGGTCGACGGCGATGCGTTGCAGGTCCGGCAGGTCGGCGAGGATTCCCGGGTCCACGTCGCTCAGCAGGTCGGCAACCGTGGCATAGGCCAACTGCGACTCTGTTTGCCCCACTCGGGCGGTCAACACCCGGTATCCGCGCTCGCGGGCCTCGTCGACCGCCACCAACCACAGCGTGGTCTTGCCGATGCCGGCCTCACCTTCGATGGTGAGACCGGACGGCTGCGTGCCTGCCGATTGCAGGAACTCCCACACCGCTCGCAATTCGAGCGGCCGGTTGACCACTCCGGTATTCAACGACCCACCCCATGACAAATAGCAAACCGAGGATACAACACCGCATCACATTCTGCCGGGGGGCTGATTGGCAGCTAGATCATGATTTTCCCGGTGCTCGGCTCAGTGCGGCGGGGATATTTGCGGCAACGTCAATGAGGTGTCGCTCGGGCGCGCGCCGGATGCGGGTGCCGGATGCGGGCGCCGACCCGTCCGGTGAGGCGCTGGTGCGGTACGCCTGCCCGCAGACACGCCGCGGTGACAACGGCAGAGGATTCAGCGTCGAAGACGCCGTACAGGACCTCATCGGTGGGCACGGCGAGCGTGACGAGCAGGCGCACGGGCGTGCCTTCGTCGCTGACGGTCGAGGTGGCGCGGTCGAGTCGCGTGACGATGTCATCGACCGATTGCTCGGTCAATTCGGGCAGATACCACTCCGCCAAATAATGAGAGACGTCGGTTTTGGCGTCCATTCAATGGACGGTAATCAAATAGTGCACACAGCGAATCGGGTGTTTCCCTACGGGTGAGGGGCCTTACGTGACCATTCAGAAATGTCCGACCGTGACCACAAGAGCTCGATGGTCAGAGTCTGGCAAAGCCACGGTGAGCACCGAAACCGCTTCGCAGTCGCGGGTCAGAATGTGATCGAGTGCGAATACCGCCGGTATGACACGGAGATCGGCGGGATGAGTGCGAATCAAGCCTGCGCCCGCCTGTTCGGCGGCGTCGCGGTAGCCGTTCCGAAGAAGTCGGCGAAACTCGAGCAGATCCGGTGTGGCGTTGAGATCGCCGGCCACCAGCACGGGTCCGGGTGCTGACGTGCCGATCTCCTTCAGGGTCACGGCGAGGCGCGACATGTCGTCGCGCCAGCCCTGGAGCGGATCGGGCCATGGCGCGGACATGTGGGTGACGACGACCGTGGCCTCGCGGTCCGCGCCGGGTATGCGAATCCGTGCTGTCAGCAATCCCAGCCAGAACTCGTCGTAGTCCGCGCCATGCAGGGTCGGGTAACGGCTCCAGATTCCCACGCCCGCCGGCCCTTCTCGAGCCCGTAATGCACGGTAGGGGAAGCTTCTGTCGATACCCGCGGCGGACAGCCGATCAGCCTCTTCTGGGGTAAGTTCCTGCACCGCAAGGATATCGGCATGTTCGTTCGCCAAATGCACGAGCGCATCGGGATCGGCGTGGCCATACCGCAGATTGGCCGACATGATCCGCACACCGCCTGCCGCGGCTTTCCCGCCGACCCACCAGGGCAACTGAACGGCAACCATGGCGATGGTCACCGCAGCGCCGAGGAACCCGAAGGTCCAACTTCGGATCGTCGTGAACAGGATCATGGCCAGGGGCGCGCCGAGCATGAGATACGGCGCCAGCGCAGCCGTCACCAGCAGAGGGCGGTTGACGTTGGGAACAAAACGGGCGGTGAACGCGGCCGCGGCGACAACGAGGGCCAGGCCGGCGATGACTGCGACCGCAGTGCGGGCCATCACGCGCTCTCGAGGCGCACGGCGAGCGCGGGGTCATACATCGGGTTGTCCTCCGGTTGCGAGTGGAACGCGGCGATCCGCCCCATCCAGCCTTCCGGCCCGACCGACGTGGCGGCAACACGGTATAGCCCGCGGCTGCCAGCAGGCATGCCTGCCAGCAAATCCGATACGTAATGCTACTAGTCTGAATGCCGGCGTTCACTGCATCAACAGGTGAGATCCGGCATCGGGGCAGGGTCGCCGGCGGACAAACCGCATGAACGCCCGCGGCGTTAGGGGAGTTTTCAGTGAAGGTTTTGGTCACCGGCGGCGCCGGCTACATAGGCGGCCACGTCGTCAACTCACTCGAGGGTGATGGTCACGATGTGGCGGTTCTCGATGACCTGTCCACCGGGCAGCGAGAGAGGCTGAAGCCGCAGACGCCGCTGTTCGTCGGTTCGGTGCTCGACACCGAGTTCGTCGCCGAGACCCTGCGGGAGCACCGAACCGACTGCGTCGTCCATGTCGCCGCCAAGAAGGCGGTGGAAGAGTCCGTCGGGGATCCTCTGATGTATTACCGCGAGAATGTGATCGGCATGCACAGCGTGCTGACCGCAATGGTTCGCATCGGAGTCGCGAAGCTGCTGTTCTCCTCGAGTGCCGCCGTGTACGGGGTGCCCGCCCAGGGTTTGGTGATCGAAGATGCCCCCACGGTGCCGGCCTCGCCGTACGGCTGGTCGAAGCTGATGTGCGAACAGATGATTCGAGACACCGCGCACGCTGAAGGGCTCGAGTGGGCTTCGCTGCGCTATTTCAATGTCGCGGGCGCCGTCGCTCCCGAACTGGCAGACCGCGGCGAGAACAACTTGATTCCGCGCGTTTTCCGCGCCATCAGCGCCGGTGAGCGGCCACAGATCTTCGGAACCGACTACCCGACACGCGACGGCACATGCATCCGGGACTACATCCACGTCGGTGATATCGCCGACGCCCATGCCGCGGTGGTCCAGCGCATGGCCGACGTACGGCTGGCCTCGACCTATAACGTCGGCACCGGCCAGGGCACCTCGGTGCTGGAGGTCATGCTGACGACCAGGCGGGTCACCGGTATCGACTTCTCCTGGGACGAACGACCAAGGCGGGCAGGCGATCCGTCATCGGTCGTCGCCGACGCCGGCAGGATCGGTGCGGAATTGGGTTGGCATTCACGATACGACCTGGACAGTATCGTCGAAAGTGCTTGGCAGGCTTGGTCCGTCGCGCCGAGTACCTAGGATCGGCGAAGAACTAGGCGGTCACCATTCGGTCGAGTTCACAGTGATGTCAGGAACGCGACCAACTGCTGATTGACGTCGGATGCACGTTCCTGTTGCAGCCAGTGTCCCGCCCCCGGAAACACTTTCACATTCCGCAGCCCCGGCACCTGGGCGGGCAGGTCGGCGAGTGCTTCCGGGGTGTTGCCGGCGATCAGGTCGTACTCCCCGGCCAGATACAGCGCGGGTTGGTGGATGGCCGCGCCCACGAACGGCCCAAGGATGGTGGGCAACGCCTTGATGTTGCGGTACCAATTGAGACCACCGCGGAACCCGGTGCGGGAGAACTCCGACACATAGAACGCCACGTCGTCCTCGGTGAGCCAGGAAGGCAGCACCTCGGGCCGCACGAGATTCTCGACAAAACCCTGCCCCTTCGGGAAGTAACCATCCCAACCGCAGGTGTGCACACCGTCGGCCACGATGTCGCCGCTGATGGTGTACAGAAATCCGCGGAGGGAATCGTCGACGTCGGCCTCCAGGTCGGCCTCGGCTACGCCCGGCTCCTGGAAGAACAGGCGGTAGTACTCCCGTGAGTCCGCGACCTGCCGCATCACGTCGTTCATCGTCACGCCCTCGGGCAGTGCGGGAATCGGCGGCATGTACGGCACGCTCAGCACCGCGACCGCCCGGAACACGTCGGGGCGCATCAGCGCGCTGTACCAGGCGGCCATGGCGCCCCAGTCGTGGCCCACCACGACGGCCCGCTGCTCTCCTGCCGCGGCCACCACACCCACCACGTCGGCCACGATGTGGCTGATCGAGTACGCCTCGACCGCGGCGGGGGCACTGGTACCGCCGTACCCGCGCATGTCCAAGGCGATTGCCCGGAAACCGGCTTCGGCGACCGCCGGCAGCTGGTGACGCCAGGAGTACCACGACTCGGGGAAGCCGTGGCAGAAAACCACCAGCGGGCCTTCACCCATCGATACGGTGTGCACCGCAATGCCATTGACCTCGACCTGAGCGTGTTCGAACGATTCAGTGCCCACCATTACGCCCACCGTTACATCCACCATTCATCGACTGTGCTTCGCAGAGAACGATTCAATTAACGCTAAGCCGTGTGTTTTGAATCCGCGCAGCACGTTGTTTCAGCACCGGTTAGCCTGGCACTTCGTTCACGGCACTGGGCATCAACAGCGGGTACCTTCCCCGACAAGGCCCCACTGGGCGGCGTTGTTGGTGAACAGCCACACCGCGGCATCGATGCTTCGGCGTAGCTGCCGGGCTTGAACAAGCATGCGTTCGCTGCCCTTCTCAGGTAGTGCGATGAGATTTGACATCACTGTCACAGACAGTGGTTGGCGAGATCGGCCGTACGACACATCGAGCAGCACCTCATGTTCAACGCCGTGTATCCCGGCCACGCCGCTGCTTCAGACACTGCCCACGCTGTCGTCAGCGGTGAACGGCCGGCTAACACCGAATGCGTTGGTGGGATCCGATCCGCCGGTGAGCACGGTGGCATCGCGGGCAGGGCTGTCGCCGGCCCGCCAAGGAATCGATCAGGTCCGTGGCCTTTGCCGGCCTGTCGGCCATTGACGCCAGGGACGCAATGCGCAACTCCCTAGCCGGGAAACGCATTGTTGGCGGCCAGATCCCGCACACCGGATCGGCGAGCCTGACCTTCGAGTTAGACGTCGTGGATCCAGAACTGTTCTGCGAGAACCCATACCGGCTGAGGTCGCGAGTCAGAGGAGAGCGCATGAGTGACGCGGTCGCTGCACTCTTGGAAGCATATTTCCTGCTCGCGCTGGCAAGGCGGTGGTTGAGCACACTCGCGAGCAGTGCTCGCCCAATCGGCACCATGCACGCAATCACGCTACACGCCCCCGCCTTTCCGGCATTTGCGGTCGGCAATGGAGACGTCGACTGGTGACAAAGTTTGTCCTGGTGCATGGCGCCTGGCATGACGCGTGGTGCTGGGAGCGGGTGATTCCCGAGCTGTGCCGGCGCGGTCACGAGGCCGCGGCGATCGCCCTGCCGAAGGGACAGGGGGCCAATACGCGAGCGCACGCAAGGGCCATCGATCGAGCTATTTCGTCATCGGCGGACACCATTTTGGTGGCGCATTCGGCGGCCGGACTCGTCGCCCCGATCGTCGCTGGGCGGCGCCGGGTTCGCGAACTCGTTTTAGTGGCCGCATTGATGCACATCCCCGGCTACAGCTGGATGATGCAGCGACACACCCGGGGATCGGCTCAGCACACCGAATTACTACTCGAACTCGAGCCAGGCATGATCAATGATGCGCAAGGGAATTCGCACTGGCGGACGGCAGACGCTGCCAGACTGTTCTACAACGACTGCGAGCCGGCCGACGCCGCGGACGCCGCGTTGCGGCTCCGCGGGCAAGACATGACCATCTTCCATGAAACGGCGCCGTTGGTCGCACCGGCCGCCGTGCCCACCCGCTACCTTCTGTGCAGTCAGGATCGTGCCATCTCCCGTGACTGGGCCCTCCGGACCGCTCGTGAGCAGTTCGATGCGACGATCGAGGAGTTTGACGCCTCGCACTCGCCTTTCTGGTCCCGTTCCGCCGATTTCGCCGAGCTCCTCGACACGAGGCGCTCCGCACCGACGTGATGTCGCCCTGAATCAGTCGCCGCATTCGGTGACGCGGCGTTGCAGGAATGCCCGTGCGGGATCGGACCCGCTGTATCCCAGCGCGATTCGGTACCACTCCCGTGCCTCGGCTCGACGCTCCGCCCGCCGCAGGAGATCGGCGCGGATCGACGCCACCGTGCTCGACCGGGCCAACCGAGGATCGTCGGCGACCTCGTCCAGTGCATTGAGCCCGGCGGCAAACCCATCACGGAATCCGATCGCGAGCGCTCGGTTCGCCCGTACCACCGGCGAGTCGGCGATCGCCAACTGCGAGTCATAGGCCCTGCAGATGGTCGACCAGTCCGTGTCCTGCCAACTCGGGGCTGTCGCATGCAACGCGGCGATCACGGCCTGTGGCAGGTACCCGCCCGTCGCGCCGGCGGCCCGACGCAGCTCGTCCAGCCCGCGGCTGATCCGGTCACGGTTCCACCGGCTGCGGTCCTGCTCGTCGAGCGGCACCAGCGCGCCATCGGAGTCGACTCGGGTCTGGCGTCGCGAGTCATGCAGCAGGACAAGGGCAGCCAGCGCATGTGCATCACGCTCATCGGGCATCAACGAACACAGCTCGCCGGTCAGCCGGACGCCTTCGTCGCACAGCTCGTCACGGATCGCCGACGGTCCCGCGGTTGACCAGTAGCCCTCGGTGAAGACCGAGTAGATGCAGCCGAGGACATGTGGCGTCCGTTCCGGGAGCAGCTCCCTCGGCGGCACCCGCATCGGGATGTTGGCATGCCGAATCTTGCTCTTGGCCCGGGTGATTCGCTGGCCGACCGCGGACTCGGACTGCAGGAGTGCCCGCGCGATCTCGGGAACGGTCAGCCCGGAGATCAGCCGCAGGGTCAGCGCGAGCTGCGACGCACTGTCCAGCGCTGGATGCGCGCAGGTGAACATCATTCGCAGCTCGTCGTCACGCACGGGGTGCGGATCGGAGCGGGTGGCGCGGACCGCAATATCGTCGACCACGGCGGCGAGTTCCTTTCCCGGCCGTGCGGATTCTCGGCGCAGCCGGTCGAGGGCGCGGTTGCGGGCGACCGTCACGATCCATCCGCCCGCATTGTCTGGTACACCGTCGCGCGGCCAGGCGCGCAGCGCCTCGGTGAACGCCTCCTGGACGGCGTCCTCGGCGACGGTGAGATCACCCGACCAGCGCGCGAGCGCCGCGACCGCCGGACCCCACTCGCGCCGGAAGACGCCGTCCAGGTTCGTCATTCGGCCGGTCGTCAGAGTCCTGAGACGCCGGCCAGCCGACGCAACTCCACCGCCGAGGCCGGGATCATCGAGGCGATCTTGACGGCTTCGTCGCGGTCCGGCGTATTGATGTAGATAGAAGCCGTTGGCGACTTCGGCCCCCTCGGCGAAGGGCCCGTCCGTCAGCGTCACCTGTCCGTCGCGCACCCGCACGGTGGTGGCGGTGGTCGGAGGCTGCAGCGGTGCCCCGCCGACGACGGTGTCGCCCGCCGCCTCGCCGAATTCGATATGTGGCTTGACGCCTTCATCCCACTCGGGTGTTCCCGGCGTGACCACGTTCTCGGGCGATTCCAGGAGCAAGGCCAGCCAGCTGTCGCCGGTCAGCGGTGCCCGGGCCGGGGAATAGTGCACCATCGGCCACACCTCGATGGCGCCGTACTTCGCGGCGGGGATCTGGCGGGCAAGTTCGAGCGCCTCGTCCAGGTTGTCGGCCTCGAAGACGTAATACCCGCCGGCGACCTCCGCGCCCTCGACGAAGGGGCCGTCGGTGATGGTGGGGTTGGTCGGGCCGCCGGTGATCCGCACCCCGGTGGCCGACGGGGTCAGCGCATCACCCGAGCGGATGGCGGAAGCGGCCGCCGCGTGGAAGGCCTGGTATGCCTCCATCTCGGCGGCCAGGGCATCCGGGTCCGGCGCCGTGGTGGGCTCGGGGCTGAGTAGCAACGCGAAGTAGTGCATCGTCATGTCCTCCGGGGATAGCGAGCGAAACCCTGTGTCCCACTCTCTACCTGTCCGACGAACGGCGTTGCCTGGATCCGACAGGCTCACAGGGAACGTCAGAAAAGAAGTTCGCTGTTCTACCTTCTTCGTGCGGTGCGTTATGTGATTGTTGGCAAATGCGTAAATCTGCCCGCGCACTGGTCATCGTCGTTGTTTCGCTTTTCACCGCCGTCGTGCTCGGTATCGCGTCGGCCTTCATGTCCGCACTCGCGTTCGGCGCGGTGGGGTTGATCGTGCCAGGCACCGGTACGCCGGTCGCGAGCAACACGACGGACTACCTGAAGAACGCCCGCGACTACTACATGCAGGGGACGGCGTGTAGCGACGAAGGAAATTGTCCCGAGGCCACCAATCTCATCGGCATCGACTACCCCGCATCGTTCTGGCCGCTGCCGTTTGCGGGCTGGTGTCGATCGGGACCGGACGGGTGCGACAAGTGGGACGAGTCGGTGGGCAAGGGCGCTACCGAGCTTCAATTGCAACTGCAGCACTTCTTGGACTCAGATGATCCGGATGACCAGCAGATCGTCATCTTCGGTTACTCCCAAGGTGGCGCCGTCGTCTCCAACGTCTTGAACGGTTACATCGCCGGGCTCGGCCAATCGGAGAAGGATCGACTGAAGATAGTCACGATCGGCGGCATCCAGAATCCCAACGGCGGGCTGTGGCCACGCCTCGGGTTCTTGGGCTTCATCCCCATTCTCGACGTGTCTTTGCGTCCACCGATGAATCCCAACACCGGCGTGAACTACACGGCCATCGGCTTCCAGTACGACCCGGTGACCTTGGCTCCGCGCTATTGGGGAAACGCCTTCGCGCTGCTGAACGCGTTGGCCGCGTTCGAGACCGTCCACGGTTACTACCTCGAACCAACAGGCCCCAACAACACCCCGCCCACGGGGTCCCCGGCGTACGGGTACGACCCGACGGAGCTCGAGGACCAAGTGAACTGCACCGCGCACCCGGGGAATTGCCGCGACGACCAGTACGGCAACACGTACGTGACGATCCCGGCGCGGAGTCTGCCACTGACGGACCTGGTCATGTCGATCGTGCCTGCGCCGCTGACACCGATCGTGAAGCCGTTCGTCGACCTGGCGACACCGGTGCTCAAGGTGCTGGTCGATCTCGGGTACGACTTCAGCGGCGATCTCAGCGTGCCAACCCCACTGTCGATCTTGCCGTTCAACCCCTTCCAGAACTGGCTCACCGTCGGGGTGAACCTCGCCAACGCGACCGCGCAGGGTTTGCAGGCCTTCCTTGCCGACCTCGGCGTTGGCGCCCCCGCCGTCGCGCCGGCTATCAGCGGAGTGACGTCGGCGAATCAGATGCGCGCGATGTCGCTCACCGGGCCGACATCGGGCGAGGAACAAAACCAGGTCGAGCCGTCGAAGAAGGGCAGTGGCGGCGTGGAACCGGGAACCAACGCCCAGACCCTGAAGCAGGATGAGGAACTCGACAAGAAGGTCGACGAGAACATCGATGAAACCCTGCCCGCCAAGACTGACATCGAGGGCGAAGGCAACGTCACGCAACCCGAGGTGACAGAGTCCGATCCCGACGACACCCAGAAGGTGGATGACACCCAGAAGGTGGATGACACCCAGAAGGTGGATGACACCCAGAAGGTGGATGACGCGCAGAAGGTTGGATGACGCGCAGAAGCTCGACGACAAGAAGGGCTCCGAGGAAACCAGGAAGGGCTCCGAGGAAACCAAGAAGGGCCCCGACGGCACCAAGAAGAACGACGTCAAGAAGGACGAGAGCCGCGCCTCGATGAACTTCTCGCCGAAGAAGACGAACGAGGGCTCGGAGGGTGGCACGGGCGCAGGCAAGAACGACCCTGCGGGCACCCCGGCCCCGTCGACGAATGACACCGAGGGCTCGGAGAAGGCCGCAGCCTGAGCCTCCCGCCGTCTATTGAGGGAGTGCCCTTTCGGGAGTTGTCAACAGGTGATGACGGCTCCCGAAAGGAAGCACCTCCCCTCCGACACCTCCACGCGAACGATTCTGCGGGGGACAGGGTGGGTAGGTGCAGGATCGGTCGGTGTTGCGGGCGGGCGAGGCGGGCCGGGACGTTGACGATCTTGCGACGCAGGGTGGATCCGCGTGCCCGTGTGTGTTGGTCGCCGGCCAGCACGCCGGCGGCGCGGAGCAGGTTGTGGGCGATTGCCGCGCACAGCACCCAGGCGGAGTTCGCCCCGAACCGCCCCGACGGGATGTGCGCCAGTGGCCCATCGATCAGATCGGCGAACACGGTCTCGATGATGGCGTGCTGGCGGTGGGTGATGTCGGCTTGGGCGACGGGTAGGTCGGTGTTGGTGAAGAACGGGTGATACCGCCACACCGGGAACAGGGCATCGCGGTGGCGGGCGTCCTTGACGCGCCGCACGATCAGTCGCGCGGTGATCCGGTCTTTGGTGGACGCGAAAGCGGTATAGGGGATTTCGGCGACCTCGGCATCGGAGATCCAGGTGCCGGTGTCGGGATCGCGGACCGCGCCGGGATAGGACACCGCAGTCCAGGCATCGTCGTCGATGGCGTCGATCGCGCGGTCGATTGCGGTGTTGCGGGTCATCACCAGCGAGAATTGGGCGTCGTGGCCGACGCAGGCCCGGACCACCTTGCGGTTGCCGAAGGCCGAGTCGCCGCGCACCAGAATCTTCCCGCTGGCTCCGGCGGCGCGGGCGGTGCCGATCGCCTGGGCGACCATCCGCCCCGCGCCCTTGCCCGAGCCGGACCTGCCGGCGCGTAGTCGCAGCCCGGCGATGACCGGCGCCCGGGTCGGGGTACTGATCGTTGTGCCCAGCGGGGACAGTCCCTTGCGCAGGACCTGCTTGCCGGCGATCTTGGTGTGTCCGTAGGAGGCGCCCTGTTTGGCGCGCCCGTAGACCGGGCGTAGCAGCGAGTCGATGTCGATGAAGACCTGCTGATCGGCGCCAGCGAGCAGATCGACCCGCTCGCAGAGCGCGACCAGGTGCTCGCGGAGCACCGACTCCAACTGGCGGGCGTGACCGAAGGTGAACTCGCGCAACAACGTTCCGACCGTCGAGGGTGCATACACCCCTTCGAAGAGCGTCGTCATTCCGCCCGACCTGACCACGTCGATGTCATCGATGCAGTCCGCGCCCGCGCACATGCCCGCGACCAGGGTGGCCAACTTCGGCCCGGGGTTCGCCGCCCCCGACTTGATCCGCGACACAGTGATCCGAACCTTCTCCGCGAGCAGGCGTGCCAGCCCGGTCTGCTGGGCCAACGCCATCACCGGGACCAACCCGGCGCACGACACGAGATTGTCATCGTCGAACACCGCGGACTCCGCAGCGAACCTATGCGAAACTTGCACCGGAAGTGCCTTTCCGAACTGACCCGATTGATGCCTAGAGAACACCAATCATCCCAGTTCAGAGGGCACTTTCCTCATTCCGACACCCACATAACACCAGGTCAGTCGGTGGATCGAGGCTAAGCGGCTGCCCCGGCTTCTGGTAGGTCGCCAGGCTCACGTCGATAGGGCCACTGCAGTCGGGGGCTTCTCGATGCGCAGGCGCTCGAAACATGTTGGTTACCTTGATGTTCGGCCCCGGTAGCTCCGAGGCCGGCCCGGTCGCGACATGGCCTCAGGCCAGACACATGGATGGGCCGTGGACGTCGCGTCAATGCCACGGACCGGCCGGCGAAACGGGCTGCGCTCGGCCCCGGCGGTGTCCGCTCTTCGGCGGACACGTAAATTTGCTATATCTGTACACGGATGCGTCTTGGGAAAATCTTCTCATGCGGCAATAGTTTGCCCTCTGCCTGCGGCAAGTCTGTTTCACTCGGCAATAAATCGCATCTCAACAGCAGTTATCAGGGAACCGGCTGGACGTGAAGTTTCTCATTTCCTGTTGCACGATCTGCATGTCTGTGCAACGCTGGTCTCCTGAAGGTCAAGATCAGACTTCGCCAGAACGGAATACGGGCGACAGGTAAGGATGAGGAGGCGCCGCGGCCATATCTGCGGGACGTATCTCAGCCGCTAACTAGCGGTGTGTACGCCGGGGTTCGCTCACCCAAGCTTGACGACCACGTTTCCGAATGGATGCCTACTGCCCGAATCGCGCATGAACTCTGCGCTCGCCAGCGACCGCAAAGCCGATTTGGGCTGCGACCGAACCAAATTCACAGAGGATCGCCCTCTGGAGAGGAACACGGGAGAACTCTATGACCAACCTTCTGGCGCGGTCTCCTTCGACCACCTGGGGTCGAGGGTGACCACACTGTCGATCGTCATGCCGGTCTACAACGAGTCGGCGACGATCGTTCGTGCTCTGGAACGCGTGCTCGCGGTGGAGTATCCCTGCCCCATGGAGCTGGTCGTGGTGGATGACGGAAGCACGGACATCACACCTACGCTTTTGCAGCCCTTCCAGGATCGAGGGGTGACGACGGCCCGCCACACGACCAACTTCGGCAAGGGCGCGGCTGTTCGCACGGGAATCGAGATGGCGACGGGTACCCACATCATCGTTCTCGATGCCGACCTCGAATACTCACCGTCGGACATACCCAGCATGCTGGCTCCGGTGCTCGACGGTTTCGCCGACCACGTGTTCGGGACCCGAGTGTTCGGGCTCAACACGAGGTTCCCGTCCTACCGGTTCGCCAAGGGTGGCCGGTTCACCACGGCGGTGGCCAACGTGCTGTACGACTCGTACATCACCGACATGCACACGTGTCTGAAGCTCATACCGTCACAGGACCTGCGGGCGCTCACCCTGTCCCAGGCGGGCTTTGGTCTTGATACCGAATTGACCGCCAAGCTACTGCGCGCCGGCATCCGGCCCTACGAAGTGCCAGTGACCTACTACGGACGGACAATCGCCGAGGGTAAGAAGATCACCTGGCGCGACGGCGTCGAATGTCTCTGGATTCTCGCGAAGATCCGGATGCGGCAACCTGATCAACTCCCGACAACCGCGCAGAACGTCAGCATTCTGTCCCGGCCGCGTATCCGCGCAATCCGGCCCACGCACAAGGTCTTGCTCGAACCGAAAGTGGCAAATGCCCCGAGCTGACGAACAATCCGCGATCGGCTACGCCGACGACACTCGACCCCTTGTCTTCGCTGAGGATTCGGCAACGGACACGGCGCCCAAGACCGACCGGCGGCCGGCGCTCGGCGGTTTCGGCGCGGTGCTCGGTGCGCTCGTCGTTCTTCTGATCGGCGGTGCCATTGCGGGCTCGGTGTCCAGTGGCGCCAGGCACCAACTGGCCATGTCATTCAAGGAACAACCGCAGCGGTACACGGAGCTGTACTTCTCCTCGGCCAAGGCGGCGCCGATCAATGATGGGTCGAGTCGGTTGGCGGTGACGGTGTCGTTCGTCGTGACCAATCGCCAGGGTCAAGTGGTCGAGTATCCGTATGCGGTGACGCTTGTCGACGCCAGCGACCGGCCGGTCGCAGGCGCGACGGGCACTGTGTCGGTGCCCGATGCGGCGTCGGCCACCCCCTCGGCCGTCGTCGATGTGCCGGGCTCGGCACAGTGGACCGCTGTCGAGGTCAGTTTGACCGGTCGATCGGAGCAATTGCGGGTGCTGCGATCGCAGTTCGTGGCGGCAGACGGATGATGATCCTCAAACGTGCTCAACGCCAAGGCCATCCGCCGCGACACCTCATCACATATGTCAGCGCTTTCTATCCGCCTCACGTCGGCGGCCTGGAAAGCGTCGCAGAGACATTGGCCACTCGAGTGGCGACGCGACACGACGTCAGCGTCCTCACCACGAAATGCGGTGCGCGACAGGCTGCCGGCAGCGAGACGGACGCCGGCGTTCGGATCCGGAGGTTCATCGGCTGGACGGTTGCGCACACCCCGTTGTCTCCCGGTCTGGTCCTGAAGCTGCTACTGGTGAGCCGGCGGTCGATCGTCCACGTCCACGTCGCGCACGCGTTCGTGCCGGAAGTCGTTCTCCTCACCTCGGCCTTACGGCGCCGGCCCTATGTCGCGCACTTCCACGTCGATGTCGAGCCGACGGGTCGGCTTGGTGTCCTGCTCGACACCTACAAGCGGTGGATCCTCCGGCCCGTCCTGCGCCGGGCGGCGGTCGTCATCACCCTGTCGAAGCACCAGGCGGATTTTGTCGAAACGCAATACGGCATCCGACCTGCACGCATCGCGATCATCCCGAACGGCGTTGACACCAATCGCTTCCGGAACGATGAACCCACCGAAGGCCGAGAGACGACACAGCGCCCGCTGCGGATCCTGTTCGTCGGTCGGCTCGAACCCGAGAAGAACCTGACCCGACTGCTGGACGCATTGACCCACGTCTCACCCGATGTCGAGTTGGTCATCGTCGGGTCCGGCAGCCTGTCTGAAGATCTACGTGATCAAGCGGATCGCCTGGGACTGCGGGGCGTGAGGCTGGTGGGTGAAGCACGCGGCAATGCATTGACTGACTGGTACCGATGGGCCGACGCATTCGTATTGCCCTCGGACAGAGAGGGAATGCCCCTCGTCGCTCTGGAGGCCATGGCGGCAGGCCTGCCGATCATCGCCACCGACGCTGCGGAAACCCGCGAACTGATGGAGGGCGTCGCCTTGCTCACGGAGCGAACCCCGCAGTCGCTGGGCGAAGCCATCGAACGCATGGCGACGGACCACGAACTACATTCGCAGCTCTCTGCCAGCGGCGCCGATCGCAGCCGGGAATTCGACTGGGATGCAACGGTGGTCAAGCTCGAGCGACTCTACGATGCGGTGGCGGCAAGTTGACCACCACCACTTCGACGGCGCCTGTTCGCAGCCTTTCTCGCGCCCCCGGCAGCCGGGGAGAACTTGTTCTCATGTTCGCCTCACCCGCCGCGGCGGCTCTGGTGCTGGTCGGCTGGGGACCTCTGGTCCTGCGCATGGCCGCGGGTGTTTTCCTTCTCATCGGCCTGCCCGTCATTCTTCTCAACGCCAAGATCAATTGGCCGAGCGGGACCCGTCTTCACGAGTCGTTGTTGTACTCACTTGCGATCGTCATGGTGGGGATCATCCTCGGCGGCCTCCTGATAAACCAGACGCTGCCGTTTCTGGGTGTTTCCCGACCACTCGACCGGATACCGTTAGTTGCAACGGTTTTGGTAGTGCTCCTGGCTCTGGGAATCTGGCGCCCGCATCGATGGCGATGGTCCGACGGCTTGCCGCCCGATCACCCGCCGATCGCCCGTCTCGCGATCGGCCGCCGCGACCAAGTGCTCATCGTCGGATCCGTCGTCGTGCTGATCGGCTCGGTCGCCGGCGCCATCCGGCTCAACAATGATCTGGGTGGCGGTGTTGCCAACCTCACCCTGATCGTTGCCGCGATCGTTCTGGTCGCGTTCTTCGCCTGGCGTGATTCGATCAGCGAGTTGACGGTGGGTCTCACCGTCTACCTGGTGTCTTTGGCGCTGCTCTTGATGAACTCGCTGCGCAGCTGGCTGTTCGTCGGCGGCGACATCCAGTACGAATTCTCGATGTACCAGCTCACCTCGGGCCATGGACTGTGGGATGTCGGATCCCTGCGCGAGGCGTACAACGCATGCCTTTCCGTCACCATTCTTCCCACGGTGATGGGGCATATCACCAGCGTTCCGGACCTGTATGTCTTCAAGGCGCTGATCCAGGTCCTGTTCGCGCTGTGCCCGGTGCTGCTGTACTTGATCGCTCGCCGCTTCGCCTCCAAATCGGTGTCGATGCTGGCGATAATCTTTTTCATCCCCCTGCCGATGTACTGGGGCGACATGCCCACCATGGTGCGCCAGGAAGTCGCTTTCTTCTTCATGGCGGTCGCGCTTCTCCTGATCACAAACCGTGCATTGTCGCTCCAGTATCGCCGAATGGGTTTCCTCATCCTCGGTGCCGGAGTGATGCTGTCGCACTATTCGACGATGTATGTCTTGTTGTGCACTTTCGTTCTGGCGCGCCTGATCGACGGCGTCGTGACAATTGTCCGGAAGGTGCGTGAAAAGCGGCAGGGCAGGCGTCGAATCGTGCGCCACCGCCGGCCCTGGCCGAAGGCATCGGTTGTCGTCACCTGGCCCGTGATTCTGCTGCTTGCCTGCCTCACCTATGTGTGGATCGGACCGCTCACGGGCACGGGTGGGGAACTCGACAACACGTTGCGGTCGACGCTGAACTCTCTGAGCGGGGAACAGGAGGGCCTACGGTCTTCGTCGACGTCCTACAGCGTGCTGGGCGGCGGAAAGGCCGCACCGGAAGCCGTACTCCAGGACTACAAAGACTCCGCCATCAAGGACATGCAGGACAGTCGAGCACTCGGTCTCAACTATCCGATCTCCGAGGTCGAAAAGTATCCGGCCGGTGTCGATCTCCCCGAAGACATGCCGTTGTCGGGTGTCGGAGAGGCGGCGCAGCAGATGGGCGTGAACCTGCCCGATGTGAAGCGCGTTGTCGCGGGAGTGCTGGCCAAAGTCGTGCAGCTGTTCATCGGTCTGGGACTGCTGCTGGTGATCTTGGGGCGTGCGCGTGATTTCAGACCCAGCCGCGAATTCAGCATGGGTGCCGCCGCATGTGTCGTGATGATTTCTCTCGACGTGCTCCTGCCGATGGTGTCCACCCGCTACGACGTCGGGCGAATGCTCTGCCAGGGACTGTTCTGGCTCGCCCCGTTCCTGGCGGTGGGCGCCATCCAGGCGTTCGGGTGGCTCGGACGGTCCTGGGCGATGCGAGTGGCGTCGGGCCTCGCCATCACCCTGTTCCTGCTGTCGACCTCATGTCTGTCCCAGTTGGTGGGTGGGGAGCCTCCGGCATTGCACCTCAACAACGCCGGCCCGAACTACGACAAGCACTACCTGATCGAACAAGAGAGCGCCGCGGCCCAGTGGCTACAACGACGCGTTGAGTACCGATCGGATTTCACGGTGCAGTCCGAATGGGATGCGGGTCTGATCGGCTTCTCGACCATCCGGCCCTCCGACGGCGCGTACCCGGCCTTCATTCGAAGGGACGGCTACGTGTTCCTCGGGATGTCCACCGTGGAGAAAGGCACGGTGACGGTTTTCCACGGTGGTGACCTGGTGGCCTATCACTATCCGTTCGACTTCCTGACGCAGAACAAGAGCCTCATATACAGCAACAACGCCGCGAGAATCTACCGATGAACCGCACCAACGCGGCTCCCGGCATTGGTGCCGACGCCAAAGCGACGGCGATGATTCTGGATGTCATCGCGGTGATGTGCGCCTGCGTCTGGTTGTATGTGGCGATCGTCGCGGCGCTGAGGCCTACTGAGTTGGCCCGGCCGTTGTGGGGTGTCTTTCCCTGGCGGCAAGACACCGTGGCGGCGGTCTGCTTCGCCGTGTCGGCGGCGGCATGTCTGGTGGCCCGTGTGGTCGTTCGACGGCGTCGGAATGCCGGATTGTCGCGACGGGCCTTCGCGGAGGCGTGCCTTCGAACGCTTCTCGTCTACAGCGGGTTGGTTGCGGTGTACCTGTGCGCCAACGCCATCACCCATCCCAGCACGCTGGATATGCCTCTGACTCACTTCGTGAGCTGGCCGACGGAGGGTGTCGCGCTGGTGACGTCGATGATCTGTGTAGCCGTATCTTTCATCGTGCTCCGCAGCCTGGAGAACCGACGTCGACACGGGCTCGGTAACGGATCGGATCACGATGTTCAGTCAACGAACTGAACCTCATCCGCGTCCGCACCTCGATGCCGACGCCAGGGGCAACGTCGATCGGCTGGTCCGGAGCTCCGTCTTCCTGATGGCGTCCTCTGCAACGATGGCGCTGCTGGGATTCTTCTTCTGGATCGTGGTCGCCCGCAACTTCAGTCCTGAACAGGTCGGTGTCGGGACCTCGCTGATTTCGGCGATTTCCCTGATCGCCTATCTCAGCCTGCTCGGGCTCAACGGAACGCTTGTCCGATTCATGGCGACGTCGAGGGCAAGAGACGCACAGATCACCGAAAGCCTGGTGGTGGTCGGCGTGGTCGGGATCGTCATCTCGCTGGTCTACCTCATGGTCGTGCCCCTCTACGCGCCTTCTCTGGCCTTCGTCGCCGATAATCCGTTGTATATGTTGGTATTTCTGCTCGCCGGAGCAGCAGCCGCGCTGAACCTGCTGACCGACGCCGTCTTCATCGGAGCCCGCAAGCCGGAATACAACCTGCTCCTCGATGGTCTCGTCCAAGGGCTGGTGAAGCTCGTCCTGCCGATCGGGCTGTTGGGCCTCGGCGCATACGGGATCTTCGGCTCCGTTGCCGCCGGCTATGTGGTCGTCGTCGTCCTGAGCCTGCTGTGCATGCGCCGCTCGCTCGGCTTTCGATTCACCTTCCAGCGGTCGGCGATCACGAAATCGCAGTTCACCTACTCGATCTCGACTTATGTCTCCAGCGGCTTGGCGGTGCTGCCGACGTTGTTGTTGCCGTTGATCACGTTGCACACCCTCGGCGAATCGCAGACGGCCTACTTCGCCTTGGCCTTTCAGATCGCCCTGACTCTCTATGGGGTTTCGTATGCGGTTGGCGAGGCGATGTTCGCGGAGGGTTCGTTCGACGAGTCGAAGCTGCCAAGCCTGCTGAAGCGGTCCGCGCTGTTGTTGACTGCGGTGCAACTCTGCGGTGTCGTTGTGCTGATCGTCTCAGCGCCCTTGGTGCTGCGCCTCTTTGGCGCGCAGTACCGAGAACACGCGCTGGACGTGTTGGTGGTGCTCGCTGTGGGAGCGGTCGCGGTCGCGCTGCATACCTGGGCCGATTTCGTGCTCAAGGTGGTCGGGCTGATGCGGAACCTCGTCATCTCCGGCGTGATATGTGTGACGGTGACCATCGGCCTTGCTCTGCTGTTCGGATCGCGCGGCCTGACGTGGTTCGGGTGGGCGTGGGTGATCGGAAATCTGATCGCCGGTCTGTACGGAGCGTTCGTCGTCATGATGCGGCAGCGGCGCGCGGGGTGTCGTGATGCAGGCGGGAGAATTCGTTGCGTATCTGCTTTGTGACCAACCTCGGCTGGCCCGCCGGTGGCGCGGAGACCAGCATCCTGTTGCTGCGTTCGGCGTTGGTCGAGCGTGGTCATGAAGTCCTGGTCGTGGCGACCGACTCGGGTGCAGCCGGCCGAAGCGACGTGTTCGCCGACATCTTGGTCCCGCATATCGAAGGCGGACCAGTCCGGCGGCTCGGTCAGTATCTCTTTTTCGGCGCCGGATACACCGCGCTGAAGCAGGCAATCACGTCGTTCCGCCCCGACATCGTGCATTTCCACACGGTTGGGGAACTGAGCCCGGCGGCAATTTTCGCGGCATGGGGCATCCCGTTCGTCATGACAGTGCACGGGCCCGAGGACTTCACCCTGGCACTGCATCCGTGGCACCTGCCTGCCACCGACTACCGCCACCGAACATATCGACGATCAGATCTGCGGCCGATCGGTTACCTACGATTGCTGTACCTGCGGCTCATGCAGCGTCCGGTTTATCGTTTGGCGCTCCGTCGCTGCAAGGCGTTCATCGCGCCCAGCTCGTTCATCGCACGCGTGTTGGAAAGCGATGTGCGCTCCGATCGAATCGTCCAGATCGACAACGGTGTTGCCCTCGGCGAGCCGACGCCGGTGCCCGGCGGGGATCGCTTCGTGTGTGTAGGGCGCCTCGAGGCCGTCAAGGGTGTTGATGTGCTGTTGCGCGCCGTCGCACGGGCACGTGTGCAGCGTCCCGAGATACGGCTGACCCTCGTCGGGGACGGCGACGAACGGGCTTCGCTCGAAGAGCTGAGCCTACGGCTGGGGGTTTCCGATTCGGTCACGTTCCGTGGACGCCTCGGCAGCGAGGCCGTGCTCTCGGCGATCCGCGAGGCGAAAGCGCTTGTCATTCCCTCCCTTTGGCCCGAGACGTTCGGGCTGGTGATTGTCGAGGCGATGGCCGCGGGGAGGCCCGTTCTCGGCAGTCGAGTCGGCGCGATTCCCGACATCGTCACCGACGGGGTGAGCGGGATCATCACCGATCCCTACGACGAGGGCGCGCTCGCCGACGTGATGGTGCGTCTGGCCGGCGAGGATGAACTGTGTCGAAAGATGGGCGAGGCGGCCCGTGAACGTGCCGAGGAGTACTCCGTCGAAAAGTTCACGGAGAACATCTGGTCGCTCTACAACCGGATCGTGAGGATTGCGGCATGACCATGTATGCGCATCGGTTGCCGACGCGAAGACAGACCCAGGAGAACGAGGCATTCGAGGCGGAAGTCTCTACGGGCGCCGCTGAATTCAGCATGGCGCCGAAGGCACTCGTCGTGGCGCACTACCTGCCTCCGCACATCGGCGGGCTGGAATGCGTGGCACAAGCCGAGGCCGACGGTCTGTCCGCCGCGGGATTCCAGGTCAAGGTCATCACGAGCTCCTGCGGAGCAGATCCGACGCCCACCGCCGCGTTGGAGGCCGGTCCCGACATAGAGCGGCTGCGCGCTTACAACGGGTTCGAGAAGTATGGCGTGCCGTTCCCCATCTTCACGCCAAAGATCTTCACTTCCGGATGGCGGCTCGTGCGGTGGGCTGACATCGTCCACATTCACGACACGCTCTACATCTCCTCCTGGGTCACCGCTGTGCTGTGCTGGCTCCTGCGGACGCCGTACGTCGTCACCAAGCACGTCTCGTTCGTGGCGCATCCGTCGCGTGTCGTCGGCGGGGTTCAGCTTGGTGTGAATCGACTCTTCGGCAGATGGGTGTTGGCGAATGCGCAAGCGATACTTGCGATCAACCCGGATGTGGAACGGTACGTCGTCGAAGACGAACCCCGCTTCCGAAGCAAGACGCGGGTACTGCTGAATGGCGTGGACACCAATCGTTTTCGGCCGCCGATCAATGCGGCCGAAATGGCGGAGATCCGCGCACGATACGGGCTGCCGAGCGGGGCGCTCGTCCTGTTCGCCGGCCGCTTCGTCCCGAAGAAGCGCCTCGAATTGCTCCTGGAGTGCGACAGTGACCACTACACGATCGTCTTTGCCGGAGGAGGACCTGACGACGCGACGCGGTCCTCGGGTAACCGCGTATTCCTTGGCGGCCTCGCCCAAGAGCAGTTGGCGGAGGTCTACCGGGCAGTCGATATCTTTGTATGCCCCTCGATCTCGGAGCATATTCCGTTGACGGTCCTCGAGGCGATGGCCTCGCGATTGCCTGTCGTGGTCGAGGACGATTCGACAGACGACCTGGCGTCACTGTTCGGGGAGCAGTTGATCCGTGTGCCGGATCTGGCGTCGAACCTTGGCGAGGTGCTGGACAACCTGGCGAAGGAGGTCACGTACGCACGGACGGGAGGTGACCAGGGCGTCGAGGCGGTGGCCGAGTCGTTTTCCCTGGACGCACACGTACGGAACCTGTGCGCCGCCTACGCCGAGGTCTTGGATACACGCTGTGCCGATCGGCCGCAGTTGTCTTGAGTTCTGTGCACTTTTCTCGCATGACGGCATGCCTGGGCGCGATCGCGCTCATCGCCACGCTGTGCACCGCGGATAGGTCCGCGACCGAAAGGCCGGTTCTCGTGAACGGGGAAGCTCTACGGATCGGGCTGGCGTTTGGCGGCACGCTCACGTGGATGCCGCCCGGCCAGTTGGCCACGACCCTGGACGATGCGGTGGCGTTGGGTGCGAGATGGATTCGGGCGGATCTGTCCTGGGCAGAAATCCAACCGGACTCGCCGACAGGGTATCGATGGGAACGCTTCGATCGTGTGGCGGCCGCGGCGCGCCAACGGGGATTGACGCTGCTCCCGATCATCACCTACACCCCGGCGTGGGCGAGACCGCAAGGGTGCGCCAGTGAAAAATGCGCACCCGCCGACCCCCGGCAGTTCGCGAAATTCGCAGGCGAGGCGGCCGGCAGGTACCGGGGCATCGCCACCTGGGAGATATGGAACGAGGAGAACAGCGGATTGTTCTGGGAGCCAACCCCAGACGCGATCGCCTACGGCGAGCTCCTCGAGGCCACCACGGTGAGCATCCGCGCATCGAATCCGTCCGCCCAGGTGATCATCGGCGGCCTGGCCAATACCGGCGGGATCCCGCCCCGCGCGTATCTGGTGGATCTTGTCGCCACGGGTGCGACCCGAGAAGTGGACGGACTGGGGGTCCATCCCTACACGTATCCGGACCTGGCCAGTGCGAACGGTCCGTGGGATGGCCCCGGCGGCAACAGCACCACCAACCCGCAGAGCTTGCGTTCCGTCTTCGCAGAAGCAGGCATGCCCGAACTTCCGCTGTGGATCACCGAGTTCGGTGCCCCGACCGGCGGAAGCGACCTGACCGACCACGTTTCGGAAGCACGGCAAGCGGAGCTCGTCGAGGACGGTCTGCAGACTGCCGCGGGTGACGACGCTATCGCATCGTTCATCTGGTACAGCTATCAAGACACCGGTTCAGATCCCGACGATCCAGAAAGCCACTACGGTCTGGTCCGGGCCGACGGCTCGAAAAAGCCGGCCTACGAGTCATTTCGGCGGGCAGCGGCGGGCCCTCATCGCTGAACCAGCTCGTCCAGGAAGTCGATCATCTTCGCCATTTGTCCGGCGGATTCCCAGCGTTCGACGGCGTCGACCCTTCCTGCCTTCCCCATCACATCCGACAGATGCGGATCCCTCAGTACGGTCAGGCAGGCGTCCGCAAGGGCCTTCGCGTCGCCGGGGGGAACCAAGAATCCATTGACATTGTCTCTCACGCTGAATGGGATGCCACCGACATCGGATCCCACCACCGGTCGTCCGCATGCCATCGCCTCGATGAGCACGAGGCCGAGCGCCTCGGATTCGGTCACCGATGGCAGAGCCACCAGCGCAGAACGACGATACGCCGCTGTCAAATCGTCGCCATGAAGGTTTCCACGCCAAACGATGTGCCCCGCAACATTCAGCGCCTCTGCACGCTCCTCGAGTTCGGGAATCCAGTCTCCCGAGCCGACCACCTCCAGACGAGCGGCCGGCATCTCGGCGATGATCGTCGCCATGGCGTCGATCAACACGTCGACGCCTTTCCATCGCGAACTGCGCTCGACCCGTCCGACATAGAGAATCACCGGGTCGCGGTCGAGGTCTTCATCGGCGGGCGAAAACTGCTGGGTGTCAACGCCGCCGGGAATGATTCGGACGCCCTGGTACCGGTTGGTCATCGAGATGGGTGAGACCGCGACAAGCCCCTTGCACCGTCTGAACACCGCCGGAAGAACGTACTTCTCATAGATCTTCAACACGGTGTCGACGCCTGAACGCCCCTTCAGCATGCTGCCCGAGTGATAGGTCATGACGACGGGGCGGGACCTGTTCAAGAGCGCGACGATATCGGGCAGGAATGGGACCGGCGCATGCGCACTGATGATATCGATGTCCAGCCTTTTCAGGAGGCGGCCGACCTGCCAGAGCCAGGACGGGTTGACAGGCGTGTTCGAAATCGTCCATCGCGTCCCGAGTCTCACGATGAGCAGGCCGTCTCGGTTCTCGACCTGCGTGCTCCGCGAATCGTTGGCGCAGATGACCACGGCTTCGTGTCGCTGACTTGCATGCAGGGTCTGCGCCAAGCGTTCGGCATACCGCTCGATGCCGCCGACCTCCGGGGGGTAGCGGGGCACGACGATGGCCACCCTCGTCTGGCCCCTGCGGACGGGGCCGGCGGTCGTCGGGCGTGAGTTCATGGTGTGCTGTGCCTGTGGTCGAAGGTGATAGGAACTGTATTACCCCAAGCCGGAGGCAACGAGTTTGAAGCTGGGAAACGACAGACTGCTCGCGATTCCGACCCTGGGGATGGCCAGTGGATCGGAGTCGCGATGTGCGAAACCGTGCGTTGTCGCCAGGGCCCACCGGATGCCACGTCGACGCAGCGCTGCCCTGCAGCGTTCGTCGAAGTCGCGCAATCCCCCGTTGGGATAGGCAAAAACTGTTGGTGCAGAACCAATTTCACGTTCGATGTCGGCGCATGACTGGGCCACCTCATGCTGCACCTTCTCGTCGGAGCACTGGGAAAGGATCGGATGTGTGGACGAATGTGGGTGAAGTGTCACCGATCCATCGGCAGCAAGCAGTCGCGCCTGATCCCATGACAACAACCGGAACGGACCCGGGTCGCTACTGTGTGGATTCAGCTGTCCGATAAGGGAGTCGACGGCCGCCAGCCGATCTTCGTCCGGCAGCACCTTCAGGTGCTCGACCGCCTTCGAGCATGCTGCTCCGCGCTCGGCGGCGCTGCCCAGCGCGGCTTCGCCCAGTCCGAGCGGCGCCATGTCCAGCACCGGTGCGGAGGTCTGCGCGAAGGCGAGCCACAGCGCATCCGCCCAGAGTGCCTTCTCGGTTCCCATCAGCCCCGTGGCCAGGAATACCGCAGCAGGCAACTCGAGTTCGCGAAGAACCGGCGCCGCGTGCGTCAAGAGGTTCGTGGTTCCGTCGTCGAAGGTGATGGTGGCGGCTCTGTTCGGCAGCGTTCCGGAGTAGAGCCGTTCGAGGGCCTCCTCGAGCGGGAGCACATGGAAATTGTCGCGGATGTATCCCAGCTCGCGCCGGAGGGTGGCGACGTCGAGCACGTAATCGCACGGGGGAGAGACGGGTTCGGCCTCCACGCCGTGGAACATGAGGATGGAGAGGCGTCGCCGGTTCATCCGCCTTGCGATCGCCGGCGCCCCGAGAGCGCACAACAGCACGGCGGCAAGGCGCTTGGCCACTCCGAGAAGCGATGAGCCCGTCACCGAACGCTGCTCATTTGTTCGCCTTCCTGGCCGCAAGCGATCCCAGTTTTGGGCTTTTGCGAGAGTTAGCACGCAATCTCCTTGACACCGCTAATTTTCAATAGTTTGCTACGTTTGTTGGAAACTATCAAATCCTGACTACCGAAGGAAGGCCGATGACCGAGCTGCAGAGCCTGGGCCAGACGTGGAACTCGCTCGGGCAGAGCAATCCGATGTGGGCGATTCTGACCAAATCCGATGGCAAAGAGTGGGACCCCGCGGAATTCTTTCGCAGCGGAGAAAAGGAGATCGCCGCAGAGCTGAGCTGGGTCCAATCCCTGGGCATCGACATGGCGATGGGCAGAGCGCTGGACTTCGGATGCGGTCTCGGCAGGCTCACTCAGCCATTGGCGGATCATTTTCAGGAGGCCGTCGGGGTCGACATCGCTGCCAGCATGATCGAAGGCGCCCGCGCTTCGAATCGGCGCGGTGCGCGTTGCGAATTCGTTCACAACGACCACGACGACCTTGCGATCTTCGACGACGGAGCCTTCGACTTCACCTTCAGTCACCTGGTCCTCCAACACATGCCGCCCACTCTCGCCGAGCGTTACATGACAGAGTTCGTCCGGGTCCTCAAGCCGGGCGGAACCGGCTACTTCCAGATGACCGAGTATTCGCGGAACCCCGTGAAGCGGTTCATCATGAAACATGCACCACACGAGGAGCTCTACTGGCTGCTGCGGCACGGTACCCGCGCGCCGTTTCAGATGCACGCCCGTGATGTCGACGAGCTCGTCGCTGTCGTAACCGCGGCAGGGGCCGAAGTAGTGGGTGTCCGAACACGAGCCTACGGGGCCGGAAAGCTCTGGTTGGACCATCGCGTCGTGCTGAGGAAACCGCTATCGGTCATCGCCGAGTGAGGACCGGAAGGCGGCAGCACGCCTAGGCCGCGGCGCCCGGCTTCAGATAGGTCACCAGGCTCACGTCGATTGACTCGTCGATGAAGTAGTACTGGCAGCCCGTCAGGTACTTCATGTAGCGGTGATAGTTCTCTTCGTCGGTGGCCGCGATCGCCTCGTCCTTGTGCTGCTCCAGCCGGTCCGCCCAGATGCCGAGCGTCTTGATGTAGTGGTTGCGCAGCGACATCGTCTCCGGCACCTTGAAGCCGGCCTTCTCGCCGTGCTCCACCATCATCTGCGTGGTCGGAATGCGGCCGCCCGGGAAGATCTCGGTGATCATGAACTTGATGAACCGCGCCAGCTCGAACGTCAGCTTCTTGCCGCGGGCATTCAGGTCATAGGGGTGGTAGCCGACGCTGCTCTGAATGGTCATCCGGCCGTCGTCGGGAAGGATGTCGAAGCACATCTTGAAGAAGTCGTCGTAGCGCTCGAAGCCGAAGTGCTCGAACGCCTCGATCGACACGATCCGATCGACCGGGTTGTGGAACTGCTCCCACCCCTCCAGTCGCACCTCGAACGTGCGCTTGCTGTCTGCTTTTGCCAGCAGGCGGTTGCAGTAGGCCTGCTGGTTCTTCGACAGTGTCAGGCCGATGACGTTGACGTCGTATTTCTCCATCGCGCGCTGCAGCGTCAACCCCCAGCCGCAGCCAACCTCGAGGAGCGTCATACCAGGCTTGAGGTCGAGTCTGTCCAGATTCAGGTCGACGTCGGCGATCTGCGCCTCAGACAGGGTGGCGCTGGGCCCGGTGAAGTACGCGCAGCTGTATTTGCGGGTCGGATCCTGGAACACGCCGAAGAAGTCGTCCGACAGGTCGTAGTGCGCCTGAATTTCCTCGAAGTGGGGCCGCATGTCCTTCGTGCCAGTTGAGTTATCAGACATGTTTCCCCTGCTTGGCCTTTCCTCGTGAGGCTGCAGCCGCAGTCCATCACCAATGATTGCAGTGACCGTACCGCGCCGCGGTCCGTCGACGTGTCGACACGCGTCTCAAGCCGTACACCATAGCGTTTCCGGGGCGATCCGCTCCAATTCGGCCGCGGTGATGCGACCATGCACCGCCGGCTGAGCCGAAATATCTATTTGACCAACGTGAACTGGTTGACGTCGATGTAGCCGATGCGGAAACCCTTTGCGCAACCGGTGAGGTAACGCATGTAGCGGTCGTAGATCTCTTCGCGACTGGATGGCGATGGCCTCGTCCTTGTGCGCCTCCAGCGCTTCGGCCCAGCAGTCCAGCGTCCGCGCGTAGTGCAACTGCAGCGACTGGCGGCGGGTCAGCTTGAAGCCCGCCGGGGTCGCGTGCTCCTCGACCTTCTCGATCGACGGCAGCCGACCGCCGGGGAAGATCTCGGTGAGGATGAACTTCACGAACCTCGCCACCTCGAACGTCAGCGGTATGCCGCGGTCGACCATCTGCGGCAGCGTCAGCGCGGTGATGGTGTGCAGCAACATCACGCCGTCGTCGGGAAGCGCGGAATAGGCCATCTTGAAGAAGTCGTCGTAGCGGTCGAAGCCGAAGTGCTCGAATGCGCCGATCGACACGATGCGGTCGACCGGCTCGTCGAACTGCTCCCAGCCCTGCAGCAGCACCCGCTTGCTGCGTGGGCTGTCGGACTCGGCGAAGATCTTCTCGACGTGGGCCTTCTGGTTCTCACTGAGCGTCAGCCCGATGACGTTGACGTCGTAGCGCTCGATCGCCCGCATCATCGTCGAACCCCAGCCGCAGCCGACGTCGAGCAGCGTCATGCCCGGCTCGAGGCCGAGCTTGCCCAGCGCGAGGTCGATCTTGGCCAGCTGCGCCTCTTCGAGAGTCATGTCGTCGCGCTCGAAGTACGCGCAGCTGTAGGTCTGGCGTCGGGTCCAACCACAGCCGGAAGAACTCGTCGGACAGGTCGTAGTGAGCCTGAACGTCTTCGAAATGTGGTTGTAAGTTCTTGCCTCGAGCCATGGTCTCGGTGCCTTTCTGGCTGTTCAGCAACTGTCGACGTCACCGTCGACGTCACGATGACACGTCAAGCCCCCTGAAGCACTCGATCCGAATGCTACGCGCTCGGGGCTCCGGCGAACCGAATCGAGCGTGTGCCGAGGGTTAGGCAGCTTCTGCGAAGGTGGTCTTCAGCTCGCCGATGATGTCGTCCCACAGCTCGCGCGGGCAGCTCGTGGCCCATGCCGTTGAACAGCACCAACCGGGCACCCTTGATGGCGCGGGCGATCGCGCGTCCGCCGAACGGGCGCATCAGCTTGTCGGCCCTTCCGTGGATCACCACGGTCGGGACGGTGATCTGCCGGTCGTAGGCAGCAGGCTGCCGCTGCCGAGGACCGCGGCGAAGTGGCGGCCGACGCCGGCGGGGTAGTAGGAGCGGTCGTAACCCTCGATCGCGTCGGCGCGGATGCGCTCCTCGGGCGCCGGATAGCCGGGGCTGCCGATGATCCTGCTGACCCGGATGGCGTTCTCGATGATCGCCTCGCGCGTCGCGTCCTTGGGCCGCTGCAGGATGGCCAGCAATTGCTTGGGCCCCGGCGGCGGCAGCAGCGGCTGGTTGTTGCTGGAGAAGATGACCGCCAGCGTCTTGGTGCGTACCTTGTGCCGGGCCGCGAAGACCTGCGCGATCATGCCGCCCATCGAGGCGCCGACGATGTGCGCCGTGTCGATCTTCAGGTGGTCGAGCAGCGCGGCGGCGTCGTCGGCCACGTCCTCCAGCGTGTAGACGGCCGGACTGCGCAGGCCGAGGAACGAGCGGACCATCCGCGGTGCCAGCGGCGCGCCGGTGTGGCGGCCGGTCACCTTCGTCGACAGGCCGACGTCGCGGTTGTCGTAGCGGATGACGCGCAGGCCCTGGTCGACGAGCTTCTCGCAGAACTCCTTGCGCCACAACAACAATTGCGCGCCGAGACCCATGATCGAGCAGGACGGCCGGATCGTTCGGGTCGCCCATGTCCTCGTAGTAGATTTCGAGTCGGATCGCCCGATGTCGCCGGTGCCGGTGCGGATGCCGTACGGATCTCCACTACGCTTCGACCTCTTCCGAGTGCTCGCGGCTGACCTCGACCATGAAGTTGGCGAAGTATCCCGTCAGCTGCGGGTCGGACATCATCTGCCACTTCGGGGCCAGCAGCTTCATATAGCGCTCGACGTAGAGGAACTGCTTGCCGATCAGCACGAGCTCGCGGGGCAGCTTGACGTCGTAGGCGTCGGCCAGCGTCGAGAGCTGCCTGCCGATCTCGGCGTAGCTCATGTCGCCCAGCGACGTCATGGTCAGCGGGGTGGCGAACTTCTCCAGGTCCTTGGCGGCCTGCGCCTCGGGTTTGACGGTGCCGACCGCACCCATCAGCACGACGATCTTGCCCGCCGCGGCGTGGTCCTTCGTGACCAGCAGCGCGTACACCAGCTCCCGCAGCAGCCAGCGCGTGCGCGGGTCGATGCGGCCCATGATGCCGAAGTCGAAGAACACGATCTTGCCGTCGGGGTCGACGTACAGGTTGCCGGCGTGCAGGTCGCCGTGGAACAGGCCGTGCCGCAGGCCGCCCTCGAAGACGCTGAACAGCAGCGCCTTGACCAGCTCGGTGCCGTCGAAGCCGGCCTTGCGGATCGCGGCGGCGTCGTCGATGCGGATGCCCTGGACGCGCTCCATCGTCAGCACCCGCTCGCTCGTCAGGTCCCAGTAGACCTGCGGCACCCGGATGTTCTTGCCCAGCGGCGAGGCGTGCATGTGCGACACCCACGCGTCCATCGACTGCGCCTCGAGCCGGAAGTCGAGCTCCTCGGCGAGGTTGTCGGCGAAGTCGGCGACGACGTCCTGCGCGGACAGCCGCCGACCGAGCTTGGCCAGCTCGACGACGCTGCGCGCCGCGCTTGAGGATCTGCAGGTCGGCCGCGACGCGGCGGCGGATGCCGGGCCGCTGGATCTTGACGACGACCTCTTCGCCGCTGTGCAGCGTCGCGTAGTGCACCTGCGCGATCGACGCCGACGCGAACGGCTTCTCGTCGAAGGTCTTGAACAGCTTCGGCGGGCTCGTCGCCGAGCTCCTCCTTGAACAGCTTGTGCACTTCGTCCTTGTCGGCGGGCGGGACCGCGTCGAGCAGGCTGCGGAACTCCCGGGACAGCGACTCGCCGAAGGCGCCCGGGCTGGACGCGATGATCTGGCCGAACTTGACGTAGGTGGGCCCCAGATCGGCGAACGTCTTGCGGGATCTGCTTGATGATCTTCTGCTGCAGCGAGCCGCTTGCCGGCGAGCTTGGTGACGACCCGGGCGCCGGTGCGGGTTATCTGCCAACCCGTCGCGCCGATGCGGGCGGCCTCGACCGGCAACGGCACCCGGTCCAGCTTGGCTACCTCGCGGTCGTTTAGTCGTACTCATAGCTTGCAGTGTCTCAAAATCGGCGGACGGACGATAAAAACCTGTGACGGGTCACGTCGGGCTGACCGCGGCAACAGATCCGGGCTGCGTGGCTCTGACGCCGGGAACGGTGTTTCAGCGTCCGGAGAGACCAGCGGTACGACCGCAGAGGGGCGTTCGTCCGTTACCGGACCCGCGCCGCTGCCCAGTGAGGTCATCAGGGTCGTGCCCGGCTGTTGCTGCCGGAATACCGTTTCGGCGAAATTCTCGGCCAGCGCCTCGACGACGGGCCGCCACACCGGCTCGGGCAGGTCATGGCCCATCCCGTCGACGACGACGTACCGTGCGCCGTCGATCGCACGGGCCAGGTTGCGGCCGTTGCGCGGCCGCACCATCGGATCCTTCGAGCCGTGGATGACGACGGTCGGCGCGGTGATGCTGCCGGGTGTAGCGCAGCAGGCTGCCGGTGCCCAGGATCGCGTCGAACTGGCGAAGCATGCCCTGCGGGTAGTCGCTGCGGGCCGTGCAGCTCCTGGACGCGTCGGCGCAACTGGTCAACGGGCGGAAGGAAGTTCGGGCCGTTGATGATCGAGATATTGCGCACCTCGAAGGCCAGCCTCTCCTCGACGGCGCGTCCTTGGCGGGCGCCCCGAACGCCAGCCTGATCACCCGCCACTCGCGGCACCGCCGAGAACGGCTTGCCGGAGCTGGTCATGATGAGCCCCAACGACCGAACCGGTCGGGGTGGCTGCCGGCCAGCACCTGGGCGATCATCCCGCCCATCGATGCGCCGACGACGTGGGCACGCTCGATGCCGAGGTGGTCGAGCAGCCCCTTCACGTCCTCGGCGAGGTCGACGAGCGTGTAGGGCACCGGGCTGGCCCGGCCGATCAGATAGCGCAACACCCGCGGGTAGACCGAGCCCTTGGCGCGCATTCCGCGCATCTTCGTCGACAGCCCGGTGTCGCGGTGGTCGAAGCGGATGACCCGTAGCCGCGCTCGACCAGTTGGGCGCAGAATCCGTCCGGCCACATCGGCAGCTGCGCGCCGACGCCCATGATCAGCAGCACCGGCGGGTCAGCGGGATTGCCGAGATCTTCGTAGAAGATCTCAACGTGCGCATCACCACAGTCGGCCGTCCCGCTTCGGGTTTGCATAGCCCGAAAGTACGGTTCCCGACGATATCGGGCGAATTGCGTCAGAAACCTCAGCCTGGACGGCTACACGAACGCGCTGATGCGCTCGTCGACTCCGAGTAGCGATTTGCCGAAGATCTCGTAGCCGACGACGGGATAGAAGCTGGCATGTCGGGCGGCGGTGTTGGCATCCCGCCAGAACTGTTGCAGCGGGTTCGATTCGGCGAAGGTGCCGGCGCCGTGGACGTCGACCAGGGTTTCGATCGCTTTGATCACCGTCCGCGCGGCGTAACCACACTGGGCACGCGCCTTCGCGCGCTCGTCGTAGCGGAGTGGCCGATCGGCGGTGACCGAACGATCCAGCTGATCGGCGACGCTGTATGCGTGCAACCGGGCCGTCTCCAGCTGCAGCGCGGCCTCGGCGATCTGCACCTGCACCCCGACCGAGTCGCTCTGGCTGGCGAAGAACGTGTGATGCATGGCCTTGGTCGGCGCTTTGTCGATGGTGAAGTCGAGCGCCGCACGACCTATTCCGAGGATCGGCCCCAGCAGGTCGAGTGACGCAAGGATGGCGAACGGCAGCCGGTCCCTCGGTCCGGCGTCGCCGCTGTCCAACTCTCCCGCGGACAGCACTCGGTAGTCGGGGACGAAGATGTCCTCGCCGACCCAGGTGTTGCTGGCGGTGCCGCGCATACCCGTGGTTCGCCAGGTGTCGTCGAGGCGCAGTTCGGTCGCGGGGACCATGCAGTAGTACATGCCGGTGGTGGCTCCGGAGTCATCGGCGGTGATCACCGGGCATGCCGCCCACCTGGCGAACGCGGATCCGGACGCGTAGGGCCAGCGGCCGCTGAACCGAAACCCCCCGGCGACGCGGCGACCGCGCGCCGGCGCGCTGCCCGCCGCGACGCGCGCGTTGCTGTCCTCGGCGAAGATCTCCGACTGCGCCTGGTCGGACAACCGGCCGACCATCCACGACGCGGTCGCCCCCAAACCCACCAGCCAGGCGGCGGAGCCGTCGGCCGCGCCCAGCATTTCGGTGATCTCGACGACCGTGCGTACGTCGACTTCGTAGCCGCCGAACGTCCGCGGAGTATGGAGCCGAAAGAAACCGGCCTCGGTCAGGCTGTCGACGACCTCGTCCGCCGTCCTGCGCGCGGCGTCGCCGGCGACGGCGTGTCTGCGCAGGAGCGGCTGTAGGCCAACGGCTTTCGACACGAGTTCATCGTGGGTCGGATCTGCGATCGGAACGGTGGCGCATTTCATGTCCTCTACAACCCGATCCCGACATGCGATCGCGCAATTCAGTGAGCTACCTCACACCGCGGCCGGTTTCCAGGGCTTGATCCAGTCGGTCTCCGGCCAACCCTCCAGACCGGCGATCAAGTCGTACATGGTCGCCCCGTCGATGGATTCTCGGATGATGTCGGCGTGTCCGGCGTGCCGGGCCAATTCGTTGATCAGGTGGTGGGCGACCCAGCGGATCGACCAGTTGTCGATGTCGGAGGGAACCACGGTGCATCGCGAGGCACCGGCACCGGGGTGTCGAGATCGGACTCGGCGAAGATCCGCAGGGTATCGGCGTTCTGCGCCTTCAGCGCCGCCAGCAGTTCGCCGAGTGTCTCGTCCTCCCGCATCACGTACTCGTCCTGGTACTCGCGCCGCACGCTCCTCGAATGGCCGGTCGTCCGGGCGCGGAACGTCCGGCGCCGACGACACGCGTTGCATCCACGAGCGCTGAACGCCCGTCGCGTGTTTGATCAAGCCGCCGATCGACAGGTCGCTCACCGAGCGGCCGAGCGTGCCTGTTCGTCGGTGAGTCCGTAGGAGACGGCGAAGAACGCTTTCTGGTGGTACTCGCAGGAATTGCCGGAGTGCATCGCGCTCGTTGTCGACGGGTGGGGGCAAGGCCGGGCATCGCTCAGTTCTCCTTCGTCGTGGTGGTGTGCACGTAAAGATCTCGGATGCAAGCGATCTCGGCGCCGTGGTGGATCATTTCCCGGTTGATGTGCAGGACCAGGACGCTGAACGGATAGTCGGCATACGGACCTTCGGCGGGTCCGCATCGGCCGGGTCAGGTCATCGTCGGACAGGCCACGGACGCCGTCGATCCACCTCCGGTACTCCTCGTCGAGCTGGCGCACCGCCGTCGCCGCGTCGGTGGCGTACCGCCATGTTTCATAGCCCGCCGCGGGGCCGCCGAAGTGTGAATGGCTGCGCATGGCCAGCACGCCGACGATGACGTGAGCGAGCCGCCACGCGATCGTCGTGAACGGGGCCGGCTCGGGTGCCGGATAGGTGAAGTCGATCGAGCCGTCCGGCCGACCGTCCAGCAGTCCGGGCACCGGCTGCCAGAAGTACTCGTCGTCGGTCAGACCCTCCAGTCGCGGCCGCAGGTGATGGGTCCAGTGGTAGTCGAGCTGGTCGGCGAGCTGGGTGATCAGGCTGTTTTCACGTCCAGTCCTTGCACTCATGCAGCTACCCTGACAGAGGTATAGGACAGTTTCTGTCCTATGACTGTGGCAGGGTTGCTGTCATGTCGGAGACGACGAGCCGGGTGCTGCAGCTCCTCGGGCTGCTGCAGTCGCGCCGGGTGTGGACGGGCGAGGAGCTGGCCGAGCGGCTCGGCGTGACCACGCGCAGCGTGCGCCGCGATGTGGAGCGGCTGCGCGACCTCGGCTACCCGGTGCACGCCAGCAAGGGCCACGGCGGCGGCTATCAGCTGGGCGCGGGCGCGGCGTTGCCGCCGTTGCTGCTCGACCCCGACGAGGCGGTCGCGATGGCGGTCTGCCTGCGGTTGGCGGCAGGCGGCAGCGTGGCCGGCGTCGGCGAGTCGGCGCTGCGCGCCCTGAGCAAGCTCGATCAGGTGATGCCGGCGCGGCTGCGGTCGCAGGTGTCGGCGGTGCACGACGCGACGGTGACGCTCACGTCGAACTATTCGGATTCACCCGTCGAACCCGAGGTGCTGATGACGCTGGCCCGCGCCTGTCGCGACCGCGAACACGTCACGGCGCGGCTACATCGACCGGGCAGGCAGCAGTCACCGAGCGGCGGCTCGAGCCCTATCAGCTGGTGACCACGGGCCGGCGCTGGTATCTGCTGGCCTACGACCGAGATCGCCAGGACTGGCGCAGCCTGCGGCTGGACCGGTTGGCCGACGTGCGGGCACTCGGCAGCACGTTCACGCCGCGCGAAGCGCCGGATGCGGCGACATATGTACGGCGCTCGATCAGTGCGTCGCCCTACCGCTACGTCGCCCGGGTTCGGTACTATGCTCCCGAACACGTTGTGGCGCAGTATTTCTCGCCTGCCTCGGTGACCATCGAGCCCGCTGGACCCGATGCCTGCATCGTTGACTGCGGGCGCCGACGATCCCGGAAAGATGGTGTTCTACCTCGCGTTGCCGGGGTGTGATTTCGTAGTGCTCGAGCCGCCGGAGGTGGCGCGGGCGGTGGGTTCGCTCGCCGAACGGCTGAGCTCGCGCGGCGCGTCAGGCCGTGATGCCCAACCGGTCGGTGAGGAACAGAACGTGCCGCGGCGAAGTCGTTTTGGGCGGTGTCCGCTCGCACCTTGATCCCAGTCCACCTGTTCGCGGACCGCCCGCACCGCGGGCAACAGGTTCGGTGAAGTCGCAGTGATGTTCGTTGAGCGAATTCAGTTTCTCCGTGATCACCTGGGTCGGTGCGAGCACCGGCATGCGAATGGCGAGGACGTCGATCGTCGTCCCGACGAAGCGAACGCTCGGCGTCGACAGGCGCGTCGTTGAGCCGGTGCAGGACATCGATCACGAAGTCCTCGCCGACACACGCCTTGAACAGCCAGTCTTCCGGGGTGCGCTCGATCCGGAAGCCGGCTTTCTCCAGCGTGAGGCAGCGGCTTCGGTATCCGCTTCCGCAACGACGAAATCGACGTCGTGCACGGGTTCGGGGCCACCGTAGACCCACAGCGCATAGCTTCCCGCCAGCGCGAACTCCGGACCGTGGGCCTTGAACGCTGAGGCCGCGCGCCTAGCGCGCTCACGCAGATCGTCATTTCTTCGGCTCGGCATCGTGGGTACCTAGTACCCATGCGGATGGCCACCTTCAACATCTTGCACGGGCGCAGCGTTCACGACGGCATCGTCGGACTGGACCGACTGGCCGACATCGGTTCGTCAGATCGACCCGGACGTGCTTGCGCTGCAGGAGGTCGATCTGGACCAGCCGCGCTCCGGCATGGCCGACCTGACCGCGGTCGCCGCCGAAGCCATGGGCGCGTCAGCCACCGTTCGTCGCGGCCATCGCCGGTACGCCGGGAGCGACGTGGATGGCCGCCACCGGACGCGAACAGCCGTCGGCACCGCCGCGTACGGCATCGCGCTGCTGTCGCGATATCCGGCGCGACGTGGCAGGTGGTGCGCCTGCCCCGCGATACCGACGAGGTTTCCGATGTATCTGCCCGGCCCGAACCGGGTGATGGTCGTCCACGAAGAGCCCCGTGCGGCCGATGATCGGCCGGTTCGACACCCCGCTGGGCGCGCTGACCGTCGCCAACACCCACCTGTCGTTCGTGCCGGGCTGGAACCGGATCAACTGCGGCGACCGTCCGCGATCTGCGTGGGCTCCCCGGGCCGCAGTGCTGATGGGCGACCTGACATGGACACGATGAGCTTGAGTCGTGGACCTGGATGCGGTCGTGGCGAGGCGCTGACACTCCGGTCGACGACGCCTGACGAACAGCTCGACGATGTCCTCACCGACGACTACACTCGCGGGTCGAGGCCTGCCGTGCCCTGCTCGCCGATCTTGGACCATTGGCGCGCTTCTTGCTTGATCGACATTTCCGTCCTCTACGCCGTAGGGTTCTTGGGGCGCAGGTCATCTTGGCGGAGTCGACCTAGCTGTCATGGGGCCGCTGGACGCGCCGCTGAGAGCTGGCGCGGGGTCGCCAAGACCCGGCGGCGTCGCGGGCGTCCGCATAGCTGGTGATGGGCCTGAGCACCCTCGTCACCGGCGACGACCTTCGGCCTGCAGGGCTTGGTCGAAGTGCTGGTCGCCGTGACGACCTTGGACGCGGTCAGCAACGCGACGCCATGCTCGCGGCGACGCCGCACGCTGTTCACCTTCACGGTCGCCAGCGGCTTGACCATGCACATGGGTCAGTCACTTCCACTACGACCCCGGCGTGGTGGATATCTACGCCGGCGACACCAGCGTGGAGACTGATGCATCGGCCCGGCCGGCGCCGACGAACGCACGGGTTCGAGCTGGTCGACGTGCACCTCGAGCATGGCGTGCTGGTGAACTGGAGCAGCAAGTTCGTGCTCTGCCGCAGGTCTACTATCTCAAGCCGTACCTGGCAGACCCATCCGACGACTGTGCCGACCTGCGCCGGGTCCACTCCCAGGGCCGGCGTCGAGACCAGGGCGGCACCTACACGAGCTGAAGACCAACCTCACGAGTCCTGGAGCACGCTACCTGGAAAAAGTTCGCGGATGGGCATGGGTCTTCAGCGTGCGCGCCGGCGCTGACCCGGCCACCGCGTGGGGGAGCCCTCGACGCGTCGGGTACGACGGCAGCTTCCTCGGGCATGGGCCGCTGATGCTGGGGCTCGAGCATCGAGCCGCCTGCCGCGGCCCGCACGACCAGCGGCGATGGCGGCGGTGAAGTGAACCTGAGCGCATGCAGTTCTCCAGCGAGTCGAATGGATCGCCCCTCTGGGGGCGGCTGTCCGCCACCTACTACATGCCCGCGCACTACGCGGCCGGGCATGGCAGCATGGATTCGGCGGCGTCGGCTCGAGGAGGCCGAGACCGGCGACCTACGGTTTGTTCGCATCGCTGCGGCGGGTGGCGTTGACCCGGCAACGTCCTGCTGCCGGTCGGCACCGACTACACGCCGCCGAACAAGTGGGTCACCGAGATTCACCGCGACTGGAATGCGCGCTACACCTGGCCGCGTTTCGTGTGCGCGCTGCCAAAGGAGTTCTTCGCCGCCGTGCGCGCCGACTCGACGCCCGCGGCGTGGCGGCCTCACCGCAGACCCGCGACATGAATCCGATCTACACCGGCAAGGATGTGTCGTACATCGACACCAAGCAGGCCAACCGGGCCGCCGAGGCGCCGTGCTCGACGCCGAGCGCTTCGCGGTGTTCGCGGGGCTACTCGGAGGAGCCACCGATCCGCAGGCTGCGTTTCAGAAGGCGTGGGACAACTCGCCTACGGCGCACACCATGACGCCATCACCGGGTCGGAGTCCGATCAGGTCTATCTCGATCTGTTGACCAGCTGGCGCGACGCGTGGGAGCTCGGCACCACGGCGCGCAACAGTGCGCTGCAGCTGCTGTCCACCGCTGTCGACGGATCAGTCGTGGTGTGGAACGCGTTGGCGCCAGCGCACGACGCGGCGACCGTCCGGCTGAGCCGCCCTGTCGGGGCGGCCGTGCGGGTGATCGACTCCGAGGGCGCAACGCTGCCGGTGCACGTCGAGCACGGTGGGCGCTCACTGAGCTGGCTGGCGCGCGAGGTGCTCGTCGCTCGGGTGGCAGTCCTGATCGGTTGGTTCCGGGCGAGCACGATGAAGAATGGGAACCCTTGGGCGGCAACGCGATCGCCAACGGGCGCTACCGGCTGCTGGTGGACCCCATGAGGGTGGCGGGGTGAGCTCACTGGTCGAGGTCGCCTCCGGGCGCCAGCTGATCGCCCACGGAGGGTGGGCAACGAGCTGGCTGTCTATGAGGAGTATCCGGCCCACCCGGGCGCCGGCGAAGGCCCGTGGCACCTGCTGCCGAAAGGGCCAATCGTGTTCTCGTCGACGGCCTCCGCAGAGGTGCAGGCCTACCGCGGGCCGCTGGGAGAACGATTGGTCGTGCGTGGTCGGATCGGCGAATTGCTCTGCTATAAACAGACATTGACGCTGTGGCATGGCGTGGACCGGCTGGACTGCCAAACCACGATCGACGACTTCGCCGGCGCCGACCGTCTGGTGAGGCTGCGCTGGCCGTGTCCGGTGCCCGGCGCACTACCGGTCAGTGAGGTCGGCGACGCGGTGATCGGACGCGGCTTCGGCGCTGACCACGGGCTGTATCCGCGGCTCCGCCGCCGACTCCGCGGTGACCCGTGGACGCTGGAAGACCGGGCCTACGGCGGGTCGGGCCGTCGTCGGCGGGCCAGGTGCGCGCTCAACGCCGGTGGTGCGCGCTGCGTCGGTGGCTGAGGCGGCGGACGCCGACCAGCCGGGTATCGGCGCCGTTGCGCGCGCCCTGGCGGTGGCGCTTGGCCGCGCGGGCGTCAACGGCCACCTGCAGCAGCGCCGACAAGCCGCGAGACTCCGCTCTGGCCGTCGACCGCAACCCGCCGACAACCCGGAGATCGGCGCCGGCGGTGATCAGTATACGTAATCTTAACCAAGCAGGC
>CAVOUV010000023.1:0-88957 GCA_963699655.1 uncultured Actinomycetota bacterium | reverse complement strand
CAGTACGACGAGAAAGCCCCCGCCGCGTGCGGGGGCTTTTTCTTTGCCGCAGTTCGCTGCGGCGTGGCCTCTCGTTATGGATGCCGTGGTAGCGGTGGTCATCTCGCTGGTGGTTGTCATCATGCTCGGTGTGGCGCTTACGCTGGTTGTCCGTCGTAACGCATCCCCGGCGGCGCGATGCCGGCGTGAGTTGCGCCACCGGGTCCGTCGGCCTTGATCCATGCCCGCTGCTCACGACGCGCCATAGGGCATGTCGCCCGGCCTCACTAGACTGGCCGCGTGCTCATCGGTTCGCACGTCAATCAAGACGATCCCCTGGCCGCCGCCGAGGCCGACGGTGCCGACGCGGTGCAGTTCTTCCTCGGCAACCCGCAGAGCTGGAAGAAGCCCAAACCCCGCGACGACGCGGAGGTGCTGAAGGCGTCGAACATGCCCCTGTACGTCCACGCGCCGTATCTGATCAACGTCGCCTCGGCGAACAACCGGGTGCGCATCCCGTCGCGCAAGATTCTTCAGGACACCTGCGACGCGGCATCGGAGATCAACGCCACCGCCGTGATCGTGCACGGCGGCCACGCCGACGACAACGACATGGAGGCCGGCTACGAGCGCTGGGTGAAGGCGCTCGACTACCTGAAGACCGACGTGCCCGTCTATCTGGAGAACACCGCAGGCGGAGACCACGCGATGGCCCGCCACTTCGACGTCATCGCGCGACTCTGGGACCACATCGGCGACAAGGGCATCGGCTTCTGCCTGGACACCTGCCACGCCTGGGCCGCCGGTGAAGCACTGATCGACGCCGTCGACCGCATCAAATCCATCACCGGCCGCATCGACCTTGTGCACTGCAACGACTCGCGCGACGCGGCCGGTTCGGGTGCCGACCGCCACGCCAACTTCGGCGCCGGGCAGATCGACCCGCAGCTCCTCGCCGCCGTGGTGAAGGCCGCCGATGCCCCGGTGATCTGCGAGACCGCCGATGACGGCCGCAAGGACGACATCGCCTTCCTGCGCGAGCACGTCGGATGACGGTTCGATAGTCGGCGGGGGCTTCGCGCGGCCTGATATAGTACGCATGGCGTACTAATATCGAGGGGGTGAGGCCGCGATGACCCATGCGTCCTCTCCGGTGGAGGAATCCGCCGCCGTCGCACTCACGCAGTCCGTCCATCGACTGTCACGCAGACTCCGAAAGCGTTCGCAGCTCGAGCTGACTCCGTCGCAGATGTCGGCGCTGAAGACGTTGGAGAGGCACGGCCCACTCCGGGTGGGGGAACTCGCTCGCCTGGAGCAGGTCGGTAAATCGACGGTGACACGCGTGGTGTCGAAGCTTGAGGCGGCCGGCTACCTACGACGGTGGGCTGACCCGGAGGACGGCCGCAGTTTCCTCGTCGCACTCACGGACCACGCGACCGGCGCATTGCAGGCCGCGGCGGCGCGTCAACACGCATATCTCATGCGTCAGCTCGAGGCGCTCGACGCCGCCGACCGCGATGCGCTGTTCGCCGCCCTGCCTGCAATCGAGAAACTTCTGGAAGTCAAAGCGTGAGACGGTATTTCGCGGCGACATTCGCATCGCTTCGGATCCGGAATTATCGGCTGTACTTCATCGGCCAGTCGATCTCGTGGTCCGGCACGTGGATGCAAAAGCTCGCGCAAGCCTGGTTGGTCCTGGAGCTGACGAATTCCGGAGCCTGGCTGGGCACGACTTTGGCGCTGCAACAACTACCGACGCTTCTGCTCGCGCCATGGGGAGGAGTGCTGGCCGACCGATTCAACAAGCGAACGATCATGATCTGGACGGCCGCTGCCGCAATGGTGCCGGCGGCGCTGCTCGGTTTCCTCACCCTGGCCGGTAACACCAACATCTATTTCGTGATGTGTTCGGCGCTGGTCGGCGGGTTCGTCGACGCGTTCGACAAACCCGCGCGCCAGTCGTTCCCGAGCGACATGGTCGACTCCGCGCACCTGACGAACGCGGTCATGCTCAACAACGTCGTGCAGAACGCCGGCAGAGTCATCGGGCCCGCGATCGGTGGGTTTCTCATCGACGCCGTTGGCCTTGCACCCACGTTCTTCATCAACGCCGCGTCGTTCGTGACGGTGATCATCGGACTTCTCATGATGCGGACCGACGAGCTGGCCAGCCCGACACCGCTGGCCCGCAGCACCGGTCAGTTACGGGCGGGTCTGGCGTATGTCCGGGCCAATCCTGCGCTTCTCGGTCCACTCGTGCTGTTGGGGTGTGCCGGCATGGTGGCGCTCAACTTCCAGGTGCTGCTCGCGCTGCTGGGACGCGAGACGTTCGACGGGGATGCGCGGACGGTCGGCATGCTGCTCGGCGCGCTGGGGGCGGGTTCGGTCATCGGTGGGCTCGCGCTTGCCGGCGTGCTCAAAGCGTCGGTAGGGCGGATCATCGGATCGGCGGTCGTGCTGGGCGCGCTGTTCATCGTCACGGGTCTTTCGCCGAACGTGACGTCGGCGGTCGGTGCCGTCTTCGTCCTCGGTGCGAGCAGCGTCGCGTACAAGTCGCTCACGAGCACATGGCTGCAGTTGACGGCGGCCCCCGAGATGCGCGGCCGAGTCCTTGCCCTGCTTGTGGTCGCCATGGGAGGAACCACCCCCATTGGCGCACCGATCATCGGGTGGCTGGCCGAACACGCCGGCGCGCGGGTGACGTTTGTGATCGCCGGTGCCTCCACGGCCCTCGCCGCGCTGGTCACCTACAGCTATGCCCGGCGCACCTCCGGCGTCACGCACTGTCTTCGCACCGACGTTGTGATACCAGGCGAAACATCGACTGATCCCGCGGATTTTCCGGAGACATCCGCGTCGTCACACCGCGGCTGACCAACCTGGCCAAGTGACGGTTCGATAACCGAACGGCCGCCGAACTCGCCGTTACGCGGCGGTGAACTACGCTCGTTCGAGTGACCGCAGTTGACGATTCGTCAATTGCGGTCGCGCATGCCGTAGACACGAACCCCACCCGTCGTCGCAGGCTGACCATCATCCGGCGAGTCGCGATCGCGATCTGGGCGTGCGTCGTGGTGTACCGCACCATCACCACGGGCTTCGCATTCAACCGCGAGCTCCTCCTGCTGTACATCTGCAGCGGCCTGATCGCCGCGAGCATCGGGCAGGGCCGCCGCGTGCTCTACGTGGTCCGAGACTGGCTCCCGTTCGCCGTCGTCCTCGTCGGCTACGACCTGAGCAGGGGAGCGGCCACGCTGCTCGGACGCCCGACACTGTGGCAATGGCAGGTCGACGCCGATCGATGGCTGTTCTTCGGAACGGTGCCCACGGTGTGGCTGCAGGAGCGCCTCAAACAGCCGATGCCGCCGTGGTGGGAGATCGTCATCAGCACCGTCTACATGTCGTTCTTCATCCTTCCGTACGTGGTGGCGGCCGTGCTGTGGCTGCGCGACCGCGACGAATGGAAGGCCTTCGTCAGGCTCTTCGTCGTGCTGTCGTTCACGGCACTGGCCATCTATGCGGTGCTACCCGCGGCACCGCCCTGGGCCGCCGCGCGGTGCACCGCGGCCAAGGTCGCTGGGGGACCGGACGGGCCTGCCTGCATGTTCGGGTCCGCCCGCGGTGTGCCGGGTGGGGGGCTTCTCGGCGCAATGAGCAACTGGCAGCACGGCGCCCACCCCTGGATCGAGCGGATCGTCGGGCGCGGATGGGGCAAGCTGAACCTTCACTCCGCCAGTGCGCTGATCGATCAGGGCCAGGCCAGCGTGAATCTGGTCGCGGCGATCCCGTCGCTGCACGCCGGACTGACCGCGGCGATCGCCGCGTTCTTGTGGTGCCGGGTCAGGCGCAGGTGGCGGCCCCTGCTGGTGGCCTACGTCCTCGTGATGGCGTTCACGCTGGTCTACACGGCCGAGCACTACGTCGTCGACATCCTGCTCGGGTGGGCCCTGGCCGGTGTCGTCGTCATCGCGATGACCAGATTCGGGTCGCTGCGGCCGCGCGCGAAGACCGAGGAACCCGCCGCCGCCGGCTCGGATTCCGTGACGGTGTGACCTTCGATCACAACGCTGTTACATCAGTTGTGCGGCTGTCGGACAACTGTAATATGGGGATATGCCAGACACTCACACCGTCACCAATCAGGTCCCGCCGCTGGAGAGCTACAACCCGGCCTCGTCGCCGGTACTGACCGAGGCGCTGATCCGCGAAGGCGGTGAATGGGGTCTCGACGAGGTCACCGAGCTCGGCGCGCTTTCCGGTGGTGCACAAGCCCAGCGCTGGGGTGAACTGGCTGACCGCAACCGCCCGCTCCTGCACACCCACGACCGCCTCGGAAACCGCATCGACGAGGTCGAGTACGACCCCGCATATCACGCGCTGATGACGGTCGCCGTCGGGCACGGACTGCATGGCGCACCGTGGGCCGACGACCGGCGCGGCGCGCATGTCGTGCGAGCCGCGAAAACCTCGGTGTGGACGCCCGAGCCCGGACACATCTGCCCGATCTCGATGACGTACGCCGTCGTCCCGGCCCTGCGCAACAACCCGGAGCTCGCCAAGATGTACGAGCCGTTGCTCGCCAGCCGCGAATACGACCCCGAGCTCAAGATCCCAGCCACCAAGGCGGGCATCACCGCGGGCATGTCGATGACCGAGAAGCAGGGCGGCTCCGACGTCCGCGCGGGCACCACCCAGGCCACCCCCAACGGGTTCGGCAGCTACAGCATCACCGGTCACAAGTGGTTCACGTCGGCACCGATGTGCGACATCTTTCTGGTGCTGGCCCAGGCGCCCGGCGGGCTGAGCTGCTTCATGTTGCCCCGCGTCCTGCCCGACGGCAGCCGCAACCGGATGTTCCTGCAGCGGCTCAAGGACAAGCTCGGCAACCACGCCAACGCCTCCAGCGAGGTCGAGTACGACGGCGCGATCGCCTGGCTCGTCGGTGAGGAGGGCCGCGGTGTGCCGACCATCATCGAGATGGTCAATCTCACCCGCCTCGACTGCACGCTGGGCAGCGCGACGAGCATGCGCAGCGGCCTGACGCGCGCGATCCACCACGCACAGCACCGAAAGGCGTTCGGCGCCTACCTGATCGACCAGCCTTTGATGCGCAACGTGCTCGCCGACCTCGCCGTCGAGGCGGAGGCCGCCACGATGGTCGCGATGCGCATGGCCGGCGCCACCGACAGTGCCGTGCGCGGCGACGAACGCGAGACGCTGCTACGTCGGGTCGGACTGGCCGCCAGCAAGTACTGGGTGTGCAAGCGCGCCACTCCACATGCCGCAGAAGCGATGGAATGCCTGGGCGGCAACGGCTACGTCGAAGAATCCGGCATGCCACGGCTGTACCGTGAAGCGCCACTGATGGGCATCTGGGAAGGATCGGGCAATGTCAGCGCACTGGATACGTTGCGCGCCATCGCAACTCGGCCCGAATGCGTCGACGTGCTGTTCGACGAGTTGAGCAGATCCACGGGCCAGGACCCCCGTCTCGACGCCCATGTCGACGCCCTCAGGCCGGTTCTCGGGCCCGAAGCCGACCTGGCGACCATTCAATACCGGGCGCGCAAGATCGCCGAGGACATCAGCATTGCGCTGCAGGGATCGCTGTTGGTTCGCCACGGCCATCCCGCCGTCGCGGAGGCGTTCCTGGCCAGCCGGATGGGCGGTGAGTGGGGCGGTGCGTTCGGGACCCTGCCGACCGGACTGGATCTCGCGCCGATCCTCGAACGGGCGATGGTCAAGGGATGACTAGCGGGCGAGAAGCGAAGCGGGATCGCGCATGACTTGCGAGCGAGAAGCGAAGCGGGATCGCGCATGACTTGCGAGCGAGAAGCGAAGCGGGATCGCGCATGACTGACGCGATCAGACCGGTCGATTTCGACAACCTCAAAACGATGACCTACGAGGTCACCGGCCGCGTTGCGCGAATCACGTTCAACCGCCCCGAGAAGGGCAACGCGATCGTGGCGGACACCCCGCTGGAACTGTCGGCACTCGTCGAACGTGCGGATCTGGACCCCGATGTGCACGTCATCCTGGTCTCGGGTCGCGGCGCAGGTTTCTGCGCCGGCTTCGATCTCAGCGCGTACGCCGAGGGATCGTCGTCCGCGGGCGGTGGCAGCCCGTATCAGGACACCGTGCTGTCGGGAAAGACCCAGGCGATCAACCACTTACCGGATCAGCCGTGGGACCCGATGATCGACTACCAGATGATGAGCCGGTTCGTCCGCGGCTTCTCCAGCCTGCTTCACGCCGACAAGCCCACCGTGGTCAAGATCCACGGCTACTGCGTGGCGGGTGGCACCGACATCGCCCTGCACGCCGATCAGGTCATCGCCGCTGCCGACGCCAAGATCGGCTATCCGCCGACCCGGGTGTGGGGGGTGCCTGCCGCGGGCATGTGGGCGCACCGACTCGGTGACCAGCGCGCGAAACGTCTTCTACTGACCGGGGATTGCATCACCGGCGCGCAGGCGGCGGAATGGGGGCTTGCGGTCGAGGCGCCGGATCCGGCGGATCTCGACGACCGGACGGAACGCTTGGTGGAGCGCATCGCCGCCGTCCCGGTCAACCAGCTGATCATGGTCAAGCTCGCGATGAACGGTCCGCTGCTGCAACAGGGTGTCGCGACCAGCAGGATGGTCAGCACCGTGTTCGACGGTATCGCCCGCCACACCCCGGAAGGCCACGCGTTCGTCGCGGACGCCCGCGAGAACGGCTTCCGGGAAGCCGTCCGCCACCGTGACGAGCCGTTCGGCGATCACGGCCGGAAGGCGTCCGGGGTCTAGGCATGCCTGCATATCCGCGGATGACGGCCAGGTCGGTCGTGCTGAGTGTGCTTCTCGGCACCCATCCGGCCTGGGCTTCCGCGGGCGAACTGGTCCGGCTGACAAGCGATTTCGGTATCCGCGAGTCCACCATGCGGGTCGCCCTGACCCGCATGGTGGGCGCGGGGGATCTGGTGCGGTCGGCGGACGGATATCGGCTCTCGGATCGCCTGCTGGTCAGGCAGCGCCGCCAGGACGACGCGATCGATCCCCGTTTGCGTCCGTGGGACGGCGGGTGGGCCACCGTGGTGATCACAAGCGTCGGAGTCGACCCCCGCACCCGTGCCGACCTGCGCACCACGCTGCAGCGCGCGCGTTTCGGCGAACTGCGCGAGGGGGTCTGGCTGCGGCCGGACAACATCGACGCCGGACTGAGCGCCGACGTGCTGAACCGGACCCGCGTGCTGCACGCCCGCGACGAAGATCCCGCCGGCCTCGCGCACCGGCTGTGGGATCTCGACCACTGGGCTCAGGTCGGCCGCGAACTTCACGACGACCTGTCCGCGGCCGCCGACATGCCGGGTCGATTCGTCATCGCGGCGGCGGTGATCCGCCATCTGCTCACCGATCCGGTGCTACCCGACGAACTGCTGCCTGACGACTGGCCCGGCGATGCGCTGCGCGAGGCCTACCAGAACTTCGCCGCCGAACTCCTCGCGCGGCGCGACGGAGTGAAAATGATGGAGGCGACATGAGCGGTGGGGTACGCGTCGAACGCTCAGGGGCGGTGACGACGGTGATCATGAACCGGCCCGCTGCACGCAACGCGGTCAACGGTCCGGCCGCCGCGGAGCTCTACGCCGCGTTCGACGAGTTCGACAAGGACGACTCGGCGGCAGTCGCGGTCCTTTGGGGCGACAACGGAACCTTCTGCGCCGGAGCCGATCTCAAGGCATTCGGTACTTCGGACGCCAATGCTGTGCACCGCACCGGGCCCGGCCCGATGGGCCCGAGCCGGATGGTGCTGTCCAAGCCGGTGATCGCCGCGGTCGCCGGTTACGCCGTGGCGGGTGGTCTGGAACTGGCACTGTGGTGCGACCTGCGGGTGGTGGAGAAGGACGCGATCATGGGTGTCTTCTGTCGCCGCTGGGGCGTCCCCCTGATCGACGGCGGCACCGTGCGGCTGCCGCGGTTGATCGGGCACAGCCGGGCGATGGACCTCATTCTCACCGGTCGCGGCGTCGATGCCGACGAGGCCTACGCAATGGGGCTGGCCAATCGCGTCGTCCCCAAAGGCGATGCGCGCCAACGGGCCGAGGAGCTGGCGGCGGAACTCGCCGAACTACCGCAGCAATGCATGCGCGCCGACCGGCTGTCGATCTTCAACCAATGGGGGAAATCCGAGGTCGAGGCCATGGACTTCGAATTCGGGAGTATGTCCCGCGTCGCGGCCGAATCGCTCGCCGGCGCAGAGCGTTTCGCCGCCGGAGCGGGCCGCCACGGCGCGCGCGCCTAGCCCTTCGGAAGGCTCAGCCCTTCGAGACCTTGTTACCCGACCCGAGGTCGTTCAGCTCCGGGTCACCGTCTTTGTAGGTCACGGTGTTGTTGAGCCCGACCACCGACAATCCCTTGTCGACCTTGTCGAAGGTGATCTTGTTGTCTGCACCGCCGATGTTCACGTTGGCGCAGGTGCCCTTGACGGTCAAGGTGTTGTTCGAGCCGCCCACATTGAGCGACTTCCCGTCGGCGCAATCGATCTCGGCTGTCGTGCCGAACGACCCGTAGTTGATCGTATTGGAGATCTCGACCTGCGCACCGGAGCTGCCTGCCGTCGCGGTCGGGGTTTTGGTGTCACTGCTCTCCGAGCCGCAGCCCGCCAGCCCGAAGACCGCCAGAGCGCAGAATCCACCAACCAGTCGAAGGCGATAGCCGCCCATGATTCCTCGCTTCCTCGACAAGAACTGTCAGGCGGGTACGCGATCGATGCGGTTGGTCATGCCCAATTCGCGGCCGCGGTCCCACACCGACGGTTCGCCGGTCTTGTAGAACACCGTCTGGTCGTTTCCGTAGACGATGATGTTGTCGACCACGTTGTCGGCGACGATGATGTTCGACGAGCCCTGCACCGTGACTGCCCAGCACGAACCCAGCGCGTTGATCTGGTTACCGGTCCCCATCACCAACAGCGTCGACTCGTTGCAATCGATCGTTTGGTTTATGCCCTGGCCCGTGATGTGGGTGTCACCGTTCTTCGCCTGGGCCGCGGGCACCCCGAGACCGAGAGCGACGGGAAAGGTGATCGCACATGCGGCCAGTGACCGGCCCACTGCTGTCGAAATCACCATGCTCCCCTCCGCTGCCGCACCGCCCCCCGATGAACGTAGAGGGTACGTGGCGAAGCGGCTCGCGTGGCGGTGGTTCGCAGGAGTCGCCTTCGGTGACGTCGCTGGGTAGCGTGTTGGCACGATGCGATGGCCGGTCAAACCGGTTGCTGTCCTGGCGGTCACAGCGGCAGTGACCGTTGCAGGGTGCTCTCATTCCGTCAGCGGAACCGCGCGACGGGCCGAGCTTGTCGTGCCCGACCCCACCCGCAGCTACGGATATGCCGAGGATCGCTGTGGACTGCTGGTCGACAGTTCCGTCCAGGAAGCGGTCGGCGCGGACCACATCGTGCGGCCCTACAGCGGTGCGGTCTGTCAGTACGTGCTCTCGCGCGGCTCGGGGACCAATGGAACCGCCCCGGCGATGCTGATCGATGTCACCTTCTCCTGGTTCGAGACCGGCGACCTCGACCGCGAACGCGTGCTTGCGATAGAGCGCGGCGCCACGATCACCGAGAAGATCGTCGAACGGCACCAGGCATTTCTGGCCCGCCGGGACACCACGGGAGTCTCGTGCTCGGCTACGGCCGCCGCGGGCACCGGCGTGCTGAGCTGGTGGGTGCAGTTCCGGGATCGGCACGACGGCGATCCCTGCACTGACGCCCAAAAGCTGCTTTCTGCCACCCTGCAGTCGGATATGTGACGTGGTCGCCCGAATGTCCCGAGTGTTCTTGTCGCGGTGCTGCGCCGCCCTCGCCGCGGGTGCTGTCCTGCTGGCCGGCTGTGGACCGTCGGACACACCGACCACCTCGACTGCACCGAACGCACCGGCATCACCGGGATCACCGGCGGCGCCGACGGGCGCCGGCTTCCGCAGCGCCGACTGCAACGGGGTCACCGATGCCGACATCAACCGGGCCACCGGGTCGTCGATGTTCAGCCAGGTCGTGGTCAGCGACGCGGGATGCTTCTGGCAGGAGAACACCGTGCTCGGCAACTTCGGGCAGGGCATGGGCATCTCGACGTGGTGGTACCGCGGCAGCGACATGGACACCGAACGCTCGCTGGAGCAACGCGCCGGGCGGACTCTCACCGAACTCGCGATCGACGGCAACAAGGGTTTCAAGGCCTTCGACGCCAACGCGTGCAGCATCTACGTGGCCAAGGGCAGTGATGTCATCACCTGGTCGATCCAGACCATGAACCCCGGCATGCTGCCCGATCTGTGCACGATCACCGAACAGCTCGCCGAGATCAGTCAGGAGCGGGTGAACTGACTACCGCCTTAGAACGGGTTACAGTTTTGGGTTGACCCGATCGCAGGGGCGAAACGACGATCCGAAGGACACGACGGAAAATGGCAGCTCGGCCGCAGTCCCAGTCGGCTGGGAGCCGTCCGCGCAGTCCGGCGCGCCCCGCGCGGCTGAGCCGAGACTCGATAGTCAACGCCGCCTTGACGTTCCTGGACCGCGAGGGCTGGGACGCGCTGACCATCAATGCGCTGGCCATCCAGCTCGGCACCAAAGGGCCGTCGCTGTACAACCATGTGAACAGCCTGGAAGACCTGCGCCGCACCGTCCGGATGCGGGTCGTGGGCGACATCATCGGGATGCTCACCACGGTCGGGGAGGGACGCACCCGCGACGACGCGGTCACGGCGATGGCCAGCGCCTACCGCAGCTACGCCCACCACCACCCCGGCCGGTATTCGGCGTTCACCCGGATGCCGCTGGGCGGAGACGATCCCGAGTTCACCGAGGCAACCCGCGCCGCGGCGGCGCCCGTGATCTCCGTCCTGGCCTCCTATGGGCTGGACGGCGACGACGCCTTTTACGCCGCGCTGGAGTTCTGGTCGGCGATGCACGGCTTCGTGTTGCTGGAGATGACCGGGGCGATGAACGGCATCGATACCGATACGGTGTTCACCGACATGGTGATGCGGCTGGCCTCCGGCATGGAGAGACGGTAGTGCTGACCTGCAGAGAGACGTAAAAGTACGAGTTTGGATCGGCGCGGTCCGCCCTGGTATCGTGGACGATCGTGCCTGGCAGATTAAGGCGCATTGCGGACTTGAACCACGAAGAATCCGTAAGCATGCCTGCACGCCGGGCCAATTCGCGTGTCCACGAAGCCTAGAGAAAATCTACGCGGCGGGCGCATGCGACACACCCGGTCGCGGGGTAAGCGATCGGTACATAACCGCAGTACAGAAGAACTTCAGAACCACCTAGAGACAGACAAGCAACACAGGAAGCCGGTAGATGCCAACCATCCAGCAGCTGGTCCGCAAGGGTCGCCGCGACAAGATCGCCAAGGTGAAGACCGCGGCCCTCAAGGGCAGCCCGCAGCGCCGCGGAGTGTGCACCCGCGTGTACACGACCACCCCGAAGAAGCCGAACTCGGCACTTCGCAAGGTCGCGCGCGTCAAGCTGACGAGCCAGGTTGAGGTCACCGCTTACATCCCGGGTGAGGGCCACAACCTCCAGGAGCACTCGATGGTGCTGGTGCGCGGCGGGCGTGTGAAGGATCTGCCGGGTGTGCGCTACAAGATCATCCGCGGCTCGCTGGACACGCAGGGCGTGAAGAACCGCAAGCAGGCCAGGAGCCGATACGGCGCCAAGAAGGAGAAGAGCTGATGCCGCGCAAGGGGCCCGCACCCAAGCGTCCGTTGGTCAACGATCCGGTGTACGGATCGCAGTTGGTCACTCAGCTGGTCAACAAAGTGTTGCTGGACGGGAAGAAATCGCTGGCCGAACGCATTGTTTATGGTGCGCTCGAACAGGCTCGTGACAAGACCGGCACGGATCCTGTGGTCACCCTGAAGCGTGCTCTCGACAACGTCAAGCCGGCCCTCGAGGTCCGCAGCCGCCGCGTCGGTGGCGCGACCTACCAGGTGCCTGTCGAGGTGCGTCCGGAGCGCTCCACCACGCTGGCTCTGCGCTGGCTGGTCAGCTTTTCCAAGGCCCGTCGCGAGAAGACCATGATCGAGCGTCTGGCCAACGAGATCCTGGACGCCAGCAACGGCCTGGGTGCCGCCGTCAAGCGGCGTGAGGACACCCACAAGATGGCCGAGGCAAACCGCGCCTTCGCGCACTACCGCTGGTGACAGTCGCCTGCGTTGGAGCCGCGAAGGCGGCGCTCATCGGCAGAGTGGCCGGTTCGGCGAAATAGAACTACCAAGCGAGAGAGAAGACTTCCGTGGCACAGAAGGACGTGCTGACCGACCTGAGCAAGGTCCGCAACATCGGCATCATGGCGCACATCGACGCCGGCAAGACGACGACGACCGAGCGCATCCTCTACTACACCGGTATCAGCTACAAGATCGGTGAGGTGCACGACGGCGCCGCCACGATGGACTGGATGGAGCAGGAGCAGGAGCGGGGGATCACGATCACCTCGGCTGCCACCACCACCTTCTGGGACGGCAATCAGATCAACATCATCGACACCCCGGGTCACGTCGATTTCACCGTCGAGGTGGAGCGCAGCCTGCGCGTGCTCGATGGCGCCGTCGCCGTGTTCGACGGCAAGGAAGGCGTCGAGCCGCAGTCCGAGCAGGTCTGGCGGCAGGCCGACAAGTACAACGTGCCCCGCATCTGCTTCGTCAACAAGATGGACAAGATCGGCGCCGACTTCTACTTCTCGGTGCGCACCATGGAAGAGCGCCTCGGGGCCAACGTGATCCCGATCCAGTTGCCCATCGGCTCGGAGAACGACTTCGAAGGCGTCGTCGACCTGGTCGAGATGAAGGCGAAGGTCTGGCGCGGCGAGACCAAGCTCGGCGAGAAGTACGAAACCATCGACATCCCGGCCGAATTGGCCGACAAGGCTGCGGAGTACCGCACCAAGCTGCTCGAGGCCGTCGCCGAGACCGACGAGGCCCTGCTGGAGAAGTACTTCGGGGGCGAGGAGCTCTCGGTCGCCGAAATCAAGGGTGCGCTGCGCAAGCTGACGATCACCTCGGAGGCCTACCCGGTCCTTTGTGGCAGCGCGTTCAAGAACAAGGGCGTGCAGCCCATGCTCGACGCAGTCATCGACTACCTGCCGTCGCCGCTCGACGTGCCGGCGGCCGTGGGCCATGCCCCGGGCAAGGAGGACGACGAGATCGTCCGCAAGCCGTCGACCGACGAGCCGTTCTCGGCGCTGGCCTTCAAGGTCGCCACCCACCCGTTCTTCGGCAAGCTCACCTACGTCCGGGTGTACTCGGGCAAGGTCGACTCCGGCTCGCAGGTCATCAACGCCACCAAGGGTAAGAAGGAGCGGCTGGGCAAGCTGTTCCAGATGCACTCCAACAAGGAGAACCCGGTCGAGACGGCGGCCGCGGGACACATCTACGCGGTCATCGGGCTGAAGGACACCACCACCGGCGACACCCTCAGCGACTCGAACGACCAGGTCGTCCTGGAGTCGATGACGTTCCCCGATCCGGTGATCGAGGTGGCCATCGAGCCCAAGACCAAGAGCGACCAGGAGAAGCTGAGCCTCTCGATTCAGAAGCTCGCCGAAGAGGATCCCACCTTCAAGGTCCATCTGGACCAGGAGACCGGCCAGACCGTGATCGGCGGCATGGGCGAGCTGCACCTCGACATCCTGGTGGACCGCATGCGTCGCGAGTTCAAGGTCGAGGCCAACGTCGGCAAGCCGCAGGTGGCCTACAAGGAGACCATCAAGCGGACGGTCGACAAGGTCGAGTTCACCCACAAGAAGCAGACGGGCGGCTCGGGTCAGTTCGCGAAGGTGATCATCAGCATCGAGCCGTTCACCGGCGAGGACGGTGCCACCTACGAATTCGAGAACAAGGTCACCGGTGGCCGCATCCCGCGTGAGTACATCCCGTCGGTGGACGCCGGCGCACAGGACGCGATGCAGTACGGCGTGCTGGCCGGCTATCCGCTGGTGAACCTGAAGCTCACGCTTCTCGACGGTGCGTTCCACGAGGTGGACTCGTCGGAAATGGCGTTCAAAGTCGCCGGTTCGCAGGCACTGAAGAAGGCGGCGCAGCAGGCGCAGCCCGTCATCCTGGAACCGATCATGGCCGTCGAGGTCACCACGCCCGAGGACTACATGGGTGAAGTGATCGGCGACCTGAACTCCCGCCGTGGTCAGATCCAGGCCATGGAGGAGCGGAGTGGTGCTCGCGTCGTCAAGGCGCACGTGCCGCTGTCGGAGATGTTCGGCTACGTCGGCGACCTTCGGTCGAAGACCCAGGGCCGGGCAAACTACTCCATGGTGTTCGACTCATACGCCGAAGTTCCGGCGAATGTGTCGAAGGAAATCATCGCGAAGGCGACGGGTCAGTGAGCATTGAAGGTCGCTTGCGACCGAGGCGCGAACTGAGCCGGAGCCGAGCCCTGAATGGCGCGAAGGCGACGGGTCAGTAATCCGACCCGTCGTTACCGCGGCGAACAACAACTGCAAAGATCAACACTGCTTTAAACGAAGCACCAACAAGTCCAGGAGGACATAGAAGTGGCGAAGGCGAAGTTCGAGCGGACGAAGCCGCACGTCAACATCGGGACCATTGGTCACGTTGACCACGGCAAGACGACGCTTACTGCAGCAATCACCAAGGTTCTGCACGACAAGTACCCCGATTTGAACGAGTCGCGCGCATTCGACCAGATCGACAATGCGCCTGAAGAGCGGCAGCGCGGCATCACGATCAACATCTCCCACGTGGAGTACCAGACCGAGAAGCGTCACTACGCGCACGTGGATGCCCCCGGCCACGCCGACTACATCAAGAACATGATCACCGGTGCGGCGCAGATGGACGGCGCCATCCTGGTGGTGGCGGCGACCGATGGCCCGATGCCGCAGACCCGCGAGCACGTGCTGCTGGCCCGCCAGGTCGGCGTGCCCTACATCCTGGTCGCCCTGAACAAGGCCGACGCCGTCGACGACGAGGAGCTGCTTGAGCTCGTCGAGCTCGAGGTCCGCGAGTTGCTCGCGGCCCAGGAGTTCGACGAGGAAGCCCCGGTCATCAAGGTCTCCGCGCTGAAGGCGCTCGAGGGCGACGAGAAGTGGGTCGAGTCGATCGTGGAGCTGATGGACGCGGTCGACGAGTCGATTCCGGACCCGGTCCGCGAAACCGACAAGCCGTTCCTGATGCCCGTCGAGGACGTCTTCACGATCACCGGCCGCGGCACCGTGGTCACCGGTCGCGTGGAACGCGGTGTGGTCAACGTGAACGAGGAAGTCGAGATCGTCGGCATCCGCCCGGACACCACCAAGACCACGGTCACCGGTGTGGAGATGTTCCGCAAGCTGCTCGACCAGGGCCAGGCCGGCGACAACGTCGGTCTGCTGCTGCGCGGCATCAAGCGTGAGGACGTCGAGCGCGGTCAGGTCGTCGTGAAGCCCGGCACCACCACACCGCACACCGAGTTCGAGGGCAGCGTCTACATCCTGTCCAAGGACGAGGGCGGCCGGCACACGCCGTTCTTCAACAACTACCGTCCGCAGTTCTACTTCCGCACCACCGACGTGACCGGTGTGGTGACGTTGCCGGAGGGCACCGAAATGGTGATGCCCGGTGACAACACCGACATCTCGGTGAAGCTGATCCAGCCCGTCGCCATGGACGAGGGTCTGCGCTTCGCGATCCGCGAGGGTGGCCGTACCGTCGGCGCCGGCCGGGTCGTCAAGATCATCAAGTGATCTGACAGGTACCGCGAAGCGGCGCTCACCCGTGAAGGGTGGGCGCCGCTTTGGTTTGCAGTGCTAGGCTCAATCATCGCATTCCGGGGCGGCTGTCCGCCCGCCGCGACGTTGTCGGCAAACCGAATTCTCTCTGGGGGAGGGGCCCACATGGACATGGACGCTGTGACAGGGCCTGTCCAGATTGTCGACCCGGACATCGCCGAGCCGCCGAAGCCGCGAACGGGGAAGACACCGTTCACTCTGCGGGACAAGACACCCTGGACCGCGCGGCCGCCCATCATGATGGTCGCCAGTGCCGGACTCGGTGCGCTGATGGCCGCCATTGTCGTGCTCGTCTGGGCAGTTGTGGCAGGCCCGCAAAGCGTCCAGCCCCAGGCGGACAGCGCCCCGGCGCCCGCGACGCCGCAGCAGGACGCGCTCCCGCCGCCGGCTGCCCCCGATGCGGCCGGATTACCTGCCGGCCTTCCCGGATTGCCTGCAGGGCTCGCACCGCCCGGCGCCGCGGCCGGGCCGGCCGGAGGCGCGAATCCTCTGGCGGCGTTCACGCCCCGACCGTCGGTCCTCTCGGGTGGCGGCGGCGGAGGCGGCTACTCCGCTCCGGCTCTGCCCGCATTTCCCCCGCCTCCCGATCTCCAGACCACGTTGGACGCGTTGGCTCCGTATGCGGGGCCGGCCTTGGCGCAGTCCGTCACCGGCGACGCGATTGTCGGCTTGGTCAGCAACATCGGCGGCTGGGCGACCGCGGCGGTGGTGTCATCGGCCAACAACGCCACGTCGATCGTGAATAACATCATCCTGGCCAGCGCCGTTGCCGGCGGCAATCCGCTGGGTTTCCTGTTCCAGGCCTCGACAGGCGGGGCGGCGGCGCTATCGCAAAGTGCCGCGGCAATCGCCAACATCCCGGCCGCGCTGCTGAACATGGCGAACCCGGCCAACATGCTGGGCGGGATGGCCTCGACGCTGGCGGTGAGCATTCCGGCTCTGGACGCGCTGTCCAAGCTTCCGCCGCTCCCGCCGATCGGGTTGCCGCAGCTTCCGCCGCTCCCGCCGATCGGGTTGCCGCAGCTTCCGCCGCCGCCGCCGATCGGTCTGCCACCTCCTCCGCCTCCGTTGATGCTTGCCGCGTTGGGCCTCTGAGCCGACGCCAGTCGCAGGGCGGCGTTCGTTCAAGCGAGCGGCATCGCTTTGCTGGATATGCCTCCCGGCGCGGAAGATCAGGCTGTATGGTGTGGCGATGGCAACGACGCACGTAGCCGACCTGGATCTGTCGGTCACCGAAATCGCGAGGGAACTCGACCGCACGGGTTTTCTCTGTTTGAAGGATGTCGTCTCGCCAGTCTGGCTGGCCGAGGCGCGGGCCAGTGTCGACGCGAGCCTGGCCGAGTATGGCGAAACCGACTTCTGCATAGTCAATCCGGGTAGAGAGGCGGGCACGCCCGCGCACCGCTTCATCGCCGATCCGGACGTACGCGCCACGATGTCGGGGCTGGTGACGGACCGCTGGCCGCGCGCATTCGTCGAAGATGAAGAGATCGAAACGGTGCTTCGGGTGCTCGCCGGACCCGAACGGGCAGCTACCTCGTATGCGTTCCACTACGACGCGACCGTCATCACGATGCTGGTTCCCCTCTACATTCCCGACGCCGGACCCGGACGGTCGGGCGAATTGGTGGTTCTCGCGAACAAGCGCCCCTTCAGGCGCTCGGCGGTGATGAACATCGCCGACAAGATCGCCGCCCAGAACCCGCTGTACCGTAGGTACGCCGTGCGGAAGCTCCGGCGCGCGCCCGAGAAATACACGGTTGTGCTCGAGCCGGGAAATGTCTACCTGTTCTGGGGTTACCGCACCTATCACGGCAACGGACCGTGTGCCACGGACACGGTCCGGGCAACGTTGCTGCTCCACCTGGGAGATCCGCACCACGGCAGCCCGATCATCAACGCCGCCAAGGCCCTTAAGCTGTTTCTGGCGCCGTCTTCGGAGCGCACCGAGGCCACCGTGGAGCGCCTGTAGCACCACTGGTCGTCGGGCGAAATGCCCAGTCACCGCTGTAACGCATGGTTCGGCTGAGGCGATATCCATCGCAACGAACCTGTGGTTGGTGAGAAGGGTGAGGGGTCGGGGTGTTTCGACGTTTTGGTGCGCTTGCATGTGTTTCCGCGGCGGTCGGCGCTGTGTTGGCAGGATTGACGGCAGGTACCGTTCACGCGGACCCCGGCTGTCCCGACGTCCATTGGATCGGTGCCGCCGGTTCAGGTGAGCGCGTGGATCCGACCGAGGACGCCGGAATGGGCCGGGTGGTGCTGCAGTCCTACCGCGACCTGGCCCAATATCTGCAACAAGATGGCCGCACCATCACCGCCGAAGCGGTCGAATACCCCGCCGTTGCGGTGCCGGCCGACGGTGATCTGCTCGGCTGGGCCGGCTTCATCCGCAGTGTGGATACCGGGGCCGCCGCGTTGGGCACGCAATACGCATCGTTCGCGCAGAGGTGCCCGGGAACCAAAGTCGTGCTCGCCGGCTACTCACAGGGCGCCATGGTGGTGCACCGCAATTTGCAGGCGCTCGCCGAGAGCCCGAACTTGGCTTCGGCGCTGCTGATTGCCGACGGTGACCGCTTGCCGAACGACACCACGATCAATCTGGGCTCGGTCACCGCGGTGCGCGGCGCGGGTAAGGGTGTCGCACAGGACTGGCCGATTCTGGCGCACGCGCCGACCGCCCCGCTGCCCCCGGCTATCGGCGCTCGCACCGTCAGCGTGTGCGATCTCGGTGACGCGGTCTGCGACTACGATCCCGACGCCGAGTCGCTGTCGCCTGCCGCCGTGGCCATCCACACGAGCTACGCCCGGTCCAGCGGCGGTGGTTACACCTGGACCTGGCCGCTGTATCAACTCCTCGGGCCGTCGACTGCGACGGACCAACCGCTGGTGCTGGCGGCGGGCTAGCGTCAGGTCCTACGTCGAGGGCTGCGCCCTCGCGACAATCACAGCCCTGGTGCCGATTTCGGCGCATGCCAGCGCGTCGCCAGCAGAGCCACCGGGACTTCACAGCTTCGGGCGCCCGGCCGACGATACGGCTCGCCACCGCCGCTTTGGAGCTAATCTGACACGCGAAAGCGGGCAAACGACGGGAGCGTGTAGATGCTGGGCCGTTACCTCAAGTCTCAAATGATGGTGCTGTTGTATGGAGGTCTCGTCGGTCCGGCCTTTCTGGTGGTTTACTTCGCGACCGGTCAGACCAGTTTGATGAAGTGGATGTTCTGGGTCGGCGTGCTGATCACCGCGGCCGACGTGCTCATCGCGATCGCGCTGGCCAACTTCGGTGCAAAGTCGGCCGCGAAGTCCCAGGCGCTCGAACAGGGCGGCGTGCTGGCGCTGGCCCAGGTGGTCGGGATCCAGGAGACGGGCACCCGGATCAACGAGCAGCCGCTTGTGAAGATCGACCTCCAGATCTCCGGACCGGGCATCCGTCCGTTCAGCAGCCAGGACCGGGTGATCGCGTCGCTCACCCGGCTGCCGATGATCACCAGCCGCAAACTCGTCGCACTGGTCGACCCGGCCACCAACGAGTATCAAATCGATTGGGAGCGAAGCAGTCTGGTCAGTGGGATGATGCCGGCCAACTTCACCGTCGCCGAGGAGAACAAGACCTACGACCTGACCGGTCAGACCGGACCGTTGATGGAGATCCTGCAGATCCTCAAGGCCAACGGCATCGGGATGAACAACATGATCGATCTGCGCAACAACCCCGCCGCCCGCCAGCAGGTGCAGGCGGTGGTGCGTCGCGCGGCCGCGGCACAGCAGACACCGGCGGCCGCCCGTGGCGCGGCACCATATGCGCCGCCACCCCCGCCGGAACCGTCGGCCGCCCAGCGGCTTCAGGAACTGGAGACCCTGCGCGCCACCGGAGTCATCTCCGAAGCGGAGTACACCGCAAAGCGCCAGCAGATCATCGCCGACTTGTAGCGAGTCCTGGTTCGTCTCGGGCCATGGTCGGGCCGAGTGGTCCTCGGCTCAAGTCGATGTGGATGGGCAGGCGTGCTTTCCGGCGGGTCAGCCGCCGCAACCACCACGCGAACGGAATGGTGATGACGAGGGTGGCCAGCGTCAACACGGTCATCGAGCCGGTGAAGGGCCGCCATCCCAGGACGAACTCCATCGTCACCCACATCACGATGACGTGCAGTAGAAAGACTTCGTAGGAGATCTCCCCGAGCCACACGGCGGGTCTGCTGCCCGTCAATCGGGCGTACCACCCGCCATCGCCGAGAGCCGGCGGCGCGACGACCAGGATGGCAACCACCGCATAGAGCAGATGTTTCACCACGGGCTGCCACCACGTCGGCGTGACGGTCGGTGCGCCGGCGATCGGGGTCGACACGATGAAGAAGCAGATCACCGCGACCGGAATTGCGGCAAGGGCATAACAACGGACCCCCATCGCGCGCAGCACCGCGAGCATCATCCCCCCGACAAACCAGCCGAGGTTGGCCGGCAACCACATGCCCGCCGCGTTCGAGAACCAGTCGGTGGTGTGTTGCAGCACAAGCCAAATCGGGCTGATGGCACCCAGCACGCCCAGGCCTACGAGCAACCGGACGGGTCGCCAGCGGCGTCGGCACAGCACGGTCAGCAGTCCATAGACGATCAGGGGGAGCGTCACGTAGAACGCGACTTCCGTTGCCAGACTCCATGTTTGAGTGAGCCCCTGATGAAGATAGGACAGGATGTAATCGTCGGTGTATGTCTGGGTCAAGGTCAGGTAGCGCAACAATCCGGTCCAGGTGTGGCCGGGGTTGGGATCGACCGGGTGCAGCTGATAGACGAGATACACGATGACCACCGTCACCAGGTACGCGGGCATGATTCGCCGTGCCCGACGCCTGAGATAGCGACCTGGCTCAGGCCATGCCGAGCCGGTGGCTGCCGCGGTCACCCAGGGCGTGAACAGCAGAAAGCCGGACAGCACGAAGAAAATCGTCACGCCGATCTCCCAGCGTGAGAAGAGTGTGCCCAGGTAGCTGCTGTCCTCTGCCCCGGTGCCATACGCCGCATGTGTGCCGACGACGAGCAGGGCCGCAACGCCGCGAAGCCCGGTGAGCGAATCCAGCCGCCGGCCGGGCGGCGCCGGCCGCCCCGGCTTCGGGCAGCGTGAATCGACCGAGGTCGAAGTCCACGCGGGGGGCAGGCAAAGCACAACGTCGAAGCTTAGCGTTTATAACTAAATGGGTCCTTAAAGACGCGTCAGGGGCCGGGATGCCGCGTTGCTGAGCTATCGTCTCAGAGAGAAGTCCTTAACACCCGGGCGTCGGCGTCGGAGGCGATCATGGCGAAGACTGAAGCGCCTGCCGAATTGCCTGCCGGACAGACCAACGACACCGTCAGCCTTCCGACGCTGACCGCGATGGTGGTCGGCTCCATGATCGGGTCCGGCGTATTCCTGCTGCCACGCCGGTTCGGAGCCGAGACGGGCGTGCTCGGTGCGATCATCGCATGGACCATCGCCGGGGCCGGGATGCTGATGCTGGCCTTCGTATTTCAGCGTCTCGCGACCCGCAAACCCAACCTCGATGCCGGCATCTTCGCCTACGCCAAGGCGGGATTCGGCGACTACGTCGGGTTCAATTCGGCCATCGGGTACTGGGCGTCGGCCTGCGCGGGCAACACCTCCTACTGGGTTCTCATCACAGCCACGATGAGTGCGGTGGTCCCCGCGTTCGGCGCGGGTGACACGGTGCTCGCGGTGATCGTGTCGGCAATCGGGGTGTGGCTGTTCGTCTTCCTCGTCCTGCGCGGTGTCAAGGACGCGGCGGTGATCAACTACATCGTCACCGTCGCCAAGGTCGTACCCATCCTGGTGTTCATCGTGATCGCGGCCATCGCGTTCCAAGCCGATGTCTTCACCGACAATTTCTGGGGTGGCGACAGTTATTCGTTCTCGTCGTTGTGGGACCAGGCCACCGGGACGATGCTGATCACCGTCTTCGTCTTCCTTGGCATCGAAGGTGCGAGCGTCTACTCGCGGATGGCGCGCAGGCGTGAGGACGTCGGCCGCGCCACAGTCATCGGATTCCTCAGCGTACTCAGTGTGTTCGCGCTCGTGACGCTGGTGTCCTACGGTGTGATGCCGCAGGGTGAACTGGCCGGCGCCGATCAGCCGTCGATGGCGGCTGTGCTGGAATCCATTGTCGGACCTTGGGGCTCGATCTTCATTCGTGTCGGAGTCATCGTTTCGGTGCTCGGTGCATACCTGGCATGGACGCTGATGGCCGCCGAGGTGCTCTACATTCCGGCGACCACCGAAGACATGCCGAGGTTCTTGGCGCGCACCAACCGTCACGGCGCTCCCATGCCTGCCCTGGTGATGGCCGCCGGGCTGATCTCACTGCTGCTCGTCGCGCTGCTGTTCGCCGCCGATGCGCTGGATTTCATGCTCGATCTCACCGCGGCACTGTCTCTTATTCCCTACCTCTTGGCAGCGGCGTATGCGCTCAAGCTCACGGCGACCCGCGAGACGTACGAGGACGGGCACCCCCGCGCGGCTGACATGATCATTGCCGCGCTGGCCACGGCCTATACGGTCTTCCTGATCTACGCCGCGGGAACCGACAAGCTGCTTCTGTCGTGCATCTTGTACGCGCCGGCCGCCGCGCTCTATGTCAAAGCGCGACGGGAACGTGGCCTCCGTGTCTTCAGGCCCGCCGAGGCGGTGCTGTTCGGGGTGATTGTCCTCGGAGCCGTCGCGGGTGTGGTGTCCTTGGCTACTGGGGCTATCGAAATCTAGCCGCCCGCGGTGTGGAAGGAACGACTGATGACGAATCCGTCTGCCGGCTACGGCGTTCACTCCGAGGTCGGCAAGCTGCGCAAGGTGCTGGTGTGCTCTCCCGGACTCGCGCACGAGCGGCTCACGCCGACCAATTGCGACAACCTGCTGTTCGACGATGTGTTGTGGGTACAGAACGCCCGCCGCGACCATTTCGACTTCATCGACAAGATGCGCGACCGCGACGTCGAGGTGGTCGAGTTGCACGACGTTCTCTGTCAGACGATGAGCGATCCCGAGGCCAAGGCGTGGCTGTTGGACCGCAAGATCGTGCCGAACGAGGTCGGGCTCGGCCTTGTCGACGACACCCGCGGCTATCTGGACTCGCTGAAGCCGTCGCGTCTCGCCGAACTGCTCATCGGCGGCATGTCCATTCGCGATCTGCCGAAGGAACTGCAGTCCGGCTACCGTTCGCTTGCTCGCGAAACCAGCGGTGTCACAGAATATTTGATGCCGCCGCTGCCCAACACGCTCTACACCCGCGATACCACCTGCTGGATCTACAACGGGTTGACCCTCAACCCGTTGTTCTGGCCTGCTCGTCACGACGAGACGCTGCTGATGAAGGCGATCTATGAGTTTCATCCCGACTTCGTCGGCTCGCAGGTGTGGTGGGGTGACCCCGAGCAGGCGTGGGGGATGGCCACCATCGAGGGCGGCGACGTGCTGGTGCCCGGCAACGGTGTGGTGATCATCGGGATGAGCGAGCGGACGTCGCGGCAGGCCATCACGCAGGTGGCCGCCGGGCTGTTCGCCGAGGGCGCTGCCAGCCAGGTGATCGTCGCCGGCATGCCGAAGATGCGGGCAGCCATGCACCTGGACACGGTATTCACCTTCGCCGACCGAGACGTGGTCACGATCTATCCCGGGATCGTCGACGCCATGCAGACCTTCATCCTGAATCCAGGCGACAACGACGTCGGCGTGGAAGTCGTCGAGGCGAACAAGCCCTTCGTCGAGGAGGTCGCCGCGTCACTCGGGTTGCCGAAGCTGCGGGTCGTGGAGACAGGCGGCACCGCGTACGACTCCGAGCGCCAGCAGTGGGACAGCGGCAACAACCTCGTAGCGGTCGAACCCGGTGTGGTCTTCGCGTACGACCGCAACACCCATACCAACACGCTGCTGCGCCGGGCCGGAATCGAGGTCATCACCATCGTCGGCGCCGAGTTGGGCCGAGGCCGCGGTGGCGGGCACTGCATGACGTGCCCACTCATCAGAGACCCCGTGGACTGACGCAGCGGACGGGTTACTAGAACACGTTCCAGTTCGGCTGTTAGCCTGATCCGCAGGCTCACGAAAGGAGCAGCGGTGACGGCATCTGGCGGACCCCTGGAAGGGCGAGTGGCATTCATCACCGGGGCCGCGCGCGGCCAGGGCAGGGCGCACGCGATCCGGTTGGCCGACGACGGGGCAGACATCATCGCCATCGACATCTGCCGCCCCATCTCGGACACCATCACCTATCCGCTGGCCACCGCGGAGGAACTCGCGGACACCGTGCGCGCGGTCGAGGCCACCGGCCGCAAGGCGCTGGCGCGCGAAGTCGACATCCGCGACCTGGCCGCGCTGCAGCAGGTGGTGGCCGACGGAATCGAGCAGTTCGGCAGACTCGACATTCTGGTGGCCAACGCGGGCGTGCTGAGCTGGGGCCGGCTCTTCGAGATGTCAGAAGAGCAGTGGGAGGCCGTCATCGACGTGAACCTCAGCGGGACCTGGAAGACGATCCGTGCCGCCGTTCCGGCGATGATCGAAGCGGGCAACGGCGGGTCGATCATCATCGTCAGTTCGTCGGCAGGTCTGAAGGCCACGCCGGGCAACGGTCACTATTCCGCCTCGAAACACGGTTTGGTCGCGCTGACGAATGCATTGGCAATTGAAGTGGGCGAGTTCGGCATTCGCGTCAACTCGATCCACCCGTACTCGATCGAAACACCGATGGTCGAGAAGGAGGCGATGATGGAACTCTTCAGCAAGTACCCGAACTACATCCACAGCTTCTCGCCGATGCCTTACCGGCCCGTCAACCATCAAGGCAAGAAGGGCTTGCAGGAGTTCATGGCACCCGAAGAGGTTTCCGACGTGGTCGCCTGGTTGGCCGGTGACGGGTCGGCAACGATCTCGGGCAGTCAGATCGCCGTCGACCGCGGCACCGCGAAGTTCTAACCGGCGCGCACTAGTGTCTGTGTCATTGATTCGGTTGCAGTAGTTGGCGATGCCGGCAACTCAACGCCGACGTCCGAGCCTGGATCGACACCTGGGACGACAAGCCATGACCCTACGTCTGGGCCAAGACCGCCGACCAAATCCTCGCTCCGACAAACTCGCCATCGTCTGCCGCGGCGCGGCGGATGGTGTCAGCATCGGTTTTCACCATGCGGCAGCTGCCCGCGTGTTGCGAACGGATTTCTGTATGCCCCAACCCGTTTGCACTGCGATAGCGTGCGCTGGTGATCACCGACCCCGGTGACTGACTCAGTTGAGTGTGGGTGGTGGTTGGGGTTGGAAGGGTTGATACCACCACCAGTGGGCGCGTTCGCCGGTGGGTCCGGGACACGGCGGCACCGCCGGTGGGGGCCGGGTCGGTGGGCGGGCCAGCGATCCCGGACTCAGTGTTCGGCCGGCACGGTCGGTGACCGACAGCTCGTGTGGGGGTCCGGTGAGGGTGAGGACACCGCGGTGGTGCAGCCGGTGATGGTAAGGGCAGAGCAGCACCAGGTTGTCCAACTCGGTCGCCCCGCCGTCTTCCCAATGCACGAGGTGATGGGCGTGCAGACCCCGGGTGGCCCCACAGCCGGGCACCGCACACGTGCGGTGGCGGTGCTGCAGGGCGCGGCGCAGCCGGCGGCTGATCACCCGGGTCGCCCGCCCGGCCCCGATCGGCTGCCCGGCGCGTTCGAACCACACCTCGCAGGTGGCGTCACAGGTCAGATAGCGCCGATCAGCATCGGACAGCAGCGGACCCAGATGCAGCGGCCACGGCGTCTTTCACGTCGACGTGTACCACCACCGTGGTGTGCTGCCCGTGCGGGCGGCGGGTGGCCTCGGTGTCCCAGCCGGCGTCGACCAGCCGCATAAACGCCGCCCCGGTGCTCGGTCGCGGCGGCCGCTGCCCGGACTCGTCGGCGCCGTTGTCGTGATCGAGTTTCCACTCCGCCGCCAGCGCATCACGATGCGAGGCCAAGGCCGCGTCGAACTTCGCCGCCTCCAGATGCGGCAGGGTGATCCGGTAATGGGTGTACTGCTCATCGGAGGTCTTGGTGATCGAGACCTGCGGCTCGGGATCGGGCCGCGACTCAGGCTCGGCTCGGGTTCGGGTTCGGGGCGGGGTTCGAGTTTGACCGCGGTGCGCAGCTGGGACACCGAGGCCACCCGGGCCAACTCCGCGTAATGCGCATCGGAGCCCTCGGCCGCGCCGGCGGCGATCACCCCGACCTGATCCAACGACAGCCGACCCTCCCGCATCCCCTGGGCGCACAGGGGAAACTCGGCCCACCGGTGCGCGATGGTGGCGATCGTGTGCGCGTTCATCGAGGACGCGCCGAGCTTCCAGGCCACCAACTCCGCCATCGACCGCGCACCCGTGGCACCGCACAACCCGTCACGATCCAACTCCGCGACGATCTCCACAATGCGCCCATCAATGCCATTGCGCTGACCCGCCAACTCCCTCAACTCCCCGAACAACACCTCAACACGCTCATCCCCACCCACCACCGGCACCTCAGGCGAAGCGGTCGAAGACATAACACCATCATCGCAGCCGGGTACGACAAATCACCGCCGCCCGATCCACACCCGGCCAGGCCATCAGATGCCAACAGGCACAGCCTGATCGGCACACCCTTTCTGTCCTCTGAAGACTCCGTCGCGCTGACAGCAAGCTGGCTGTCGACCTGGGTTGTGCCGACTCCGCCTGCCCGGCCCGCTCGTCATCGGTCAGCGCACTATTGGCGGCGCATAAGACCCCGGTGGTAAAACGTTGGCTGACAGACCATCCCCGATTCGTGCTGCACTTCACCCCGACCAGCACATCACGGCTCAACCCCGTCGAACGCTGTTCTCTGGGCAGACCACCAAGAAACTGCGCCGCGGCACCCACGCCTCGCTACTGCGACTCAACCCCGACAGCCGGGCCTGGATCGACACCTGAAATCACAACCCACGACCTTACATCTGGACCAGGACCGCCGACCAAATACTCGAATCAATCGGCAACTACCGCACCCGAATCAACGATTCAGGACACTAGCTGGGTAGCACCAGCACCGGGACCGGACTGTGGCGGATGATCTTCGCGCCATGAGAGCCCAGGAACACGCCCTTGATGCTGCGGCGCGAGGTGGTGCCCAGTGCCAGCAGCTCCCCGTCCTCCCATTCGGCCGCATCGAGCGCTTCGTCCCAGCCGTTGCCCGTAATCACTTCGAGCGCAACGTCGTCACCGACGATGCCGTCCGACTTCAATTTTGCGAGCATCTCGCGCAACTGTGACGCCCACGCCCCGAGCAATGAATCCTCGGCGTGCAGACCAACTTCCGGCGGGAACATGGTGCGGCCGCGGATTGCGAAACTGACCACCCGCATGGAAACACCCAGGCGTTCTGCAAGGGCCGCCACGCGCTCGACGACCCGAACGGATTCGGGGGTGCCCGAATACGCACATGTGATCGATGCCAGCTGTCCCGCCCGCGCGCCTCGGTATCCGCGGGGGCTGATCGCAACCGGAATCGCGGAGGAATGCAGCAGCCAGTCGGTGGTCGACCCCAGGACCACCTGCCCGAGGGCCCCGTTCGAGGAGGATCCGACAACCAACGCCTCCGCACCGATCTTCTCGACGGCTTCCAGGAGTCCTTCGCCCGCGGTGCGATTGGCGATCTGTTTGAAGCTGACCTCGGCCCCGTCCCCGATCCGGTCCAGGCACCGCTGCGCCTCGCGCTGTGAGTCCGCGCCCAACTTCTCCGCCCACGCGGCGTATTCGGCGTCGATGCGGGCCGGCGACGGGGTCATCCACGGCTTGGGCACGACCGTGACCACCACGAGCGCGGTCTTGAGGGTCTTCGCCGCATCGACCGCGAGGTGCAGCGCCGACCGGCCGCTCTTACCGGCCAGGTAGCCGACGGCGACGGTCATTTCAACTCGCCCGGCGGATGAGTCGTCATCACGTCGTCTTCACCCGGCACCGCGGTGGGGATGTAGCCGTCACCGCCGTCGTTCAACGCGCTGTGGCGGCGACCCCAGACCAGGTAGAACACCAGCACCGCGGCGACGCAGGCGCCGAACACCAACCAGGTCTGCCAGCGCAGGCCGTAGAGCACCGCCATGCAGGCGAGCACGGAGAGGATCGGCGTGACGGGATAACCGGGAACCTTGAACGGGCGCTCGAGATCGGGTTCCCGCACCCGCAGGACGATGACGCCGATCGACACGGTGATGAAGGCGACCAACGTACCGATCGACACAGCGTCCAGCAGCCAGGTAAGCGGAATGAACCCGGCCAGGATCCCCGTGGCGACGGCGACGATGATGGTGTTGCCGACGGGAGTCATGCTGCGCGGATTGACCTTTGCGAACATCGACGGCAACAGTCCGTCGCGTCCCATTGCGAACAGGATGCGGGTCTGGCCGTACATCACGACCAGGGTCACCGAGAAGATGGAGATCACCGCGCCGGCGGCCAGTAGCGTGCTGGCCCAGGTCCCACCGGTGATGTGCTCCAGGATCACCGACAGGCCTGCTTCGGCCTGTTCGTCCGAACCGAAGTCGGCGGCGTCCTGAGTGCCGAGTCCGGCGAAAGCGACCAGAATGTAGAAGCTGGTCACCACAATCAATGCGGCAATGATCGCGCGCGGCATGGTTTTCTGCGGATCCTTGACCTCGTCGCCGGCGGTTGACACCGCGTCGAGACCGATGAACGAGAAGAAGATCATGCTCGCGGCGGTGGTGATGCCCGCCATGCCCTTGTCCCAGAAACCGTGGAAGTGGTCGGCATTGAACGCGGTGAGCGCAATGATGACGAACATCGCCAGCACACCCAGCTTGATGAGAACCATGACCGTGTTGACGGCGGCGGACTCGCTGGCGCCGCGGATCAGCAACAGCGCGCACATGACGATCAGCAAAACGGCGGGCAGGTTGACGATGCCGGGGGTGGCGTCCCACGGCGCCGCTGTCAGTGACTGCGGGAGTTGCCACCCAAACAGATTGTCCAGCAACTTGTTCAGGTAACCGCTCCACCCGACCGCGACTGCGGATATCGATACGCCGTACTCGAGCAACAGACAGGCCGCCACACCCATTGCGACGAATTCGCCCATCGTCGTGTAGGCGTAGGAGTACGTCGAACCCGACACCGGCACCGACGACGCCATCTCGGCGTAGCAGATGGCGGACAGGCCTGCCGCGATGGCGGCGAGGACAAACGAGATGAGCACCGCTGGGCCCGCCTCGGGCACCGCCGCGGACAGCACGAAGAAAATGCCGGTGCCGACGGTGGCGCCGACACCGAACAGTGTCAGCTGAAACGTGCCGATACTTCGCTTCAAATGGTCCGCGGCACCATGCGCGACTGGGGCGCCGGCCACCGGTCGGCGTCGCAGCAACTGCTGGGAGAGGCTTAAATTAGGAGCGGTCATGGTGCCTCCTGTGGGACCTAAATTGAACTCCCGGCCAAGTGTGATCCGGTATCGGCCAAAACGTCGGCGAACTGACCAATCGCCCAGTCGATCTCCTGAGCCGTGATGACCAGCGGCGGAGCGAATCGCAGCGTCGAACCGTGGGTGTCCTTGACCAGGACGCCGCGCTCGGCAAGTTTCACGCTGATCTGTTTGCCGGTGCCCAGCGACGGATCGATGTCGACACCCGCCCACAGGCCCAGACCACGCACCGACACCACGCCGTGCCCGATCAACTCACGCAGGCGCGCGTGCAAATGCTCACCGAGTTCGGTTGAGCGGGCTTGGAATTCACCCCGGCGCAGCATCGCCACGACGGTGGTTCCGATGGCGGCTGCCAGCGGATTGCCGCCGAACGTCGAGCCGTGCTCGCCCGGATGCAGCACGCCGAGGACGTCGCGATCGGCCACCACCGCCGACAGCGGAACCACGCCGCCGCCGAGCGCTTTGCCGAGAAGATAGACGTCGGGCACCACACCCCAGTGCTCGCAGGCGAAGGTGCGTCCCGTGCGCGCCAGTCCGGACTGGATCTCGTCGGCGATCATCAGCACGTTGCGGTCGGTGCACAGTGCGCGCACCCGCGGCAGGAAGTCGTCCGGCGGCACGATGATGCCGGCCTCGCCCTGGATCGGCTCGATCAGCACCGCGACGGTGTCCTCGTCGATCGCAGCGGCCATCGCGTCGGCGTCACCGAAGGGCACCGCGCGGAACCCGGGCGTGTACGGGCCGAACCCCGTGCGCGCGGTCTCGTCGTCGGAGAAGCTGATGATGGTGGTGGTGCGACCGTGGAAATTGTTGCGCGCCACGACGATGTTGCCTACTGCCCGGCGGGAACGCCCTTGACATCGGTGCCCCACTTGCGCGCCACCTTGATGCCGCTCTCCACGGCCTCGGCGCCGCTGTTCATCGGCAGCACCATGTCCTTGCCGCACAGTTCGGCCAACGCCTCACAGAACGGGCCGAGCCGATCGGAGTGGAATGCCCGGCTCACCAGCGTCACGGTGTCCAGCTGCGCGTGCGCGTCGGCGGTGATCTCCGGGATTGCGGTGGCCGAAGTTGACCGCCGAGTAGGCGGCCAGGCAGTCGAGATAGCGCCGGCCCTCGACGTCGGTGATCCACGACACCTTCGGCGCTGGCGGCCACCACCGGCAGCGGCGAGTAGTTGTGCGCGACGTAGCGGCCATCGAGGGCGATCGGCTCGCGTCGGTTGCACGGCGTCCTCACGGTGTCCAGAATGGTCACGGATGTACCTCCAGCGTGCAGCATTTGACGGATCCGCCGCCCTTGAGCAGTTCGGACAGGTCGACGCCGATCGGGCGGAAGCCGGCCTCGCGCAGCTGGTCGGCGAATCCGGTCGCGGCGGCGGGAAGGACGACGTTGCGACCGTCGGAGACGGCGTTGAGACCGAACACGTCGGCGTCGGCGGTGGCCACCTCGATCGCGTCGGGGAACAGCTCGAGCAGCCGGGCGCGCGACGCGGGGCTGAACGCCGGCGGGTAGTAGGCGATCGTGGTGTCGTCGAGCACGGCCAGTGCGGTGTCGAGGTGGTAAAAGCGCGGGTCGACGAGCTCGCAGGCTGACGACCGGCATGCTGCACGAGCGTCGGCGATCTCGTCGTGGGCCCGTCGGTCGGTGCGGAAATCCGTAGCCCGCCAACACGATCGACCCGACCACCAATAGGTCGCCCTGGCCTTCGTTGACGTGGCGGGTCTCGGCGGGTCGTAGCCGTGCCGGGCCATCCACTCGGCGTAGGCGATGGACTCGCCGGCGCGCTGCGGGATAGGCGAAGCGCGCGACCACGGCCTTGCCGTTGACGACAGCCCGCCGTTGGCGGCATACACCATGTCCGGCAGCCCGGCGACGGGCTCGACGAGTTCGACGGTGTGGCCGAGTTCCTTGTAGGTCTGGCGCAGCGCTTCCCACTGGTTCAGCGCGACGTGGGTGTCGACGGGCGTCGACGTGTCCATCCACGGGTTGATCGCGTACTCGACGGCGAAGAAGGTCGGCGGCCGTCATGGCGTAGTGGCGGAGGCGGGCGGTGTACGGGGTCGGATGCGTATCCCCGGCGTTCGGCGACATCGGATACCGGGGCCGCGGGGCGGCGACATCTGAAATCGTCATGAATCTACGATATTGGTCGTCTTGATTATGCAATCAATCGACCATCTCATTGCGTATAGCACATGCGATATGTTGTGTCGAGACGCTAGAATTGCGGCGGTTTGTTGCGTGAGGGAGTGTGATCATGGATCGCCTGGACGAGACCGACGAACGCATTCTGGCCGAGTTGGCCGAGCACGCGCGGGCCACGTTCGCCGAGATCGGGCAGCGGGTGAACCTGTCCGCCCCGGCGGTCAAGCGCCGGGTCGACCGCCTGCTCGACAACGGGGTCATCCGCGGCTTCACCACCGTGTCGACCGCAATGCGCTCGGCTGGAACACCGAGGCCTATGTGCAGGTTTTCTGCCACGGCACCATCGCGCCCGATGACTCCGCGCGGCCTGGGTGGACATTCCGGAGGTGGTCAGCGCGGCGACGGTCACCGGTACCGTCGGACGCGATCCTGCACGTGCTGGCCCGCGATATGCGGCATCTCGAAGAGGCGCTGGAACGCATCCGCTCCAGCGGCCGACATCGAGCGCAGCGAAAGCATCGTCGTGCTGTCCAACATCATCGAACGGGCACTGTGCCGTGAGCGGCGGTCAAACCGCAGGGTGACGTACATTCGGCCAGCCCGCATCGTGTAGAACTCCCACGTGACCACATCTGGGGGCATCGTCATCGTGGGCGGAGGCCTGGCGGCCGCGCGCACCGCCGAACAGCTGCGCCGCTCCGAGTACGCCGGGCCGATCACCATCGTCAGCGACGAGGATCATCTGCCATACGACCGGCCGCCGCTGTCCAAGGAGGTGCTGCGCGCCGAAACCGACGACGTCACGCTCAAGCCGGCCGAGTTCTACGACGAGAACGACATCACCGTGCTGCTCGGCAACGGCGGTGCAGTCGATGGATCCGCGGCGAAGACGGTGACGCTGGCCGACGGCGGCGAGCTTGACTACGACGAACTGATCATCGCCACCGGCCTGGTGCCCAAGCGCATTCCGTCGTTCCCCGATCTGGAGGGCATCCACGTGCTGCGGTCGTTCGACGAATGCCTGGCGCTGCGCAAGGAAGCCGGCTCGGCGCGCCGCGCGGTCGATCGTCGGCGCCGGGTTCATCGGCTGCGAGGTGGCGGCCAGCCTGCGCGGACTCGGCGTGGACGTCGTGTTGGTCGAGCCGCAGCCGACGCCGCTGGCGTCGGTGCTCGGCGAGCAGATCGGCGAGCTGGTGGCCCGGCTGCACCGGGCCGAGGGTGTCGACGTGCGCTGCGGCGTCGGGGTGGCCGAGGTGTGCGGCGATCGACGCGTCGCAGAAGGTGGTGCTGAGCGACGGCACCGAACTCGACGCCGATCTGGTGGTCGTCGGCATCGGCTCGCGCCCGGCGACCGGACTGGCTCGAGGGCAGCGGCATCGACGTGGACAACGGCATCGTCTGCGACGAGGCAGGACGCACCAGCGCGCCGCATGTCTGGGCGATCGGCGACGTGGCGTCCTGGCGCCACACCCTGGGACATCAAGTCCGCGTCGAACATTGGAGCAATGTGGCCGACCAGGCCAGGGCGCTGGTGCCGGCCATGATCGGCCAGGACGCGTCCGGTGCCGCCTCGGTGCCGTACTTCTGGAGTGACCAGTACGACGTCAAGATCCAGTGCCTGGGCGAACCCGAGGCCACCGACATCGTGCACATCGTCGAGGACGACGGCCGCAAGTTCCTGGCGTACTACGAGCGCGACGGTGTGGTGGCCGGCGTGGTCGGCGGCGGGATGCCCGGCAAAGTGATGAAGACCCGGTCCAAGATCGCCTCGGGCGCCCCCATCTCCGACGTCCTGAGTTAGCCTCGCCGCGCGGCATCTGCACAGCGGCGGGCCGCGTTGAAGCCGTTGTGCAAGAACATCAATCGTCCGGTGCGCGCACGCGGCGCGGAATGCTCAAACTGTTCGGTGTCTCGGCCGCGGCGTTCGCCGCCGCATGCATGCCCACCGACCCGGCCCGCCCGCGGGCGTATGACTATGTCATCGTCGGCGCCGGCTCGGCCGGATGTGTGCTCGCGGCCCGGCTGCTCGCCGACTCGCAGGCGAGTGTCCTGCTGATCGAGGCGGGCGGCTCCAACGATCGGCCCGACGTGCGGGACTTCACCAGGGCGGGCACTCTGCTGGCGCCGGGCTCGACCATCGATTGGCCGTTCGAGTCGGAGCCGCAGCCGGGGCTGCTGGGCAAGCGCGAGTCGTTCGGGTGCGGCAAGGTTGCGGGTGGCAGCAGCTCGGTCAACGGGATGGTGTGGGTGCGCGGCAACGCCGCCGACTACGACGGCTGGGCCACCCGCGGCTGCCCGGGCTGGGACTACGCGACTGTGCGTCCCTCGCTGGATGCGCTGACCGGACCGATCCGCCCGTCGAACACGTTGCCCCGGCGCAACGCCCTGTCACAAGCCACCGTGGACGCGGCCGTCGGCTCGGCTACGAGTACAACCCGGATTACAACGGCGACAGCCAGTTTGGGGTTGCCTACACACAGCTCAACGTCGTCGACGGAATCCGCCAGGATGCCTTCACCACGTTCTTGGCTCCTACCGCGACACCCGGCGGCTGACCGTCCTGACCGGCGCAACCGTCACACGTCTGACCTTCGATGCCGCGGGGCGGTCGACAGCGTCCGCATCGACACCGGCGGGCGGGAGATGGTCGTCACCGCGGAGCGCGAGGTGATCCTCAGTGCGGGGACGGTCAACACGGCGCACCTGTTGCTGCGATCCGGCGTCGGCCCCGCGGCCGATCTGGAGCCGCTCGGTATCCCGGTCGTGCACGACCTGCCGGGCGTCGGTCAGAACCTGCACGATCACCTGATCTCCGTCGTCGTGAAGAAGCTGCGCCAGCCCGAACCGGCCAGCCACATCAGCACGGGGACGTCAACGTCTTCACCGGCGCGGCCGCCGCCGTGCCCGGTGCGCCGCGGTTCGAGTTCCAGGTCTATTACACGCGTCGGCCCTACCCGCCATCGCCGGCCGAATCGGTCGCGATCGGCGTGATGAACCTGCATCCGACGAGCCGTGGGTACGTCAAACTGCGGTCGGCCGATCCGCAGACGCCGCCGATCATCCAGCCCAACTTCCTGCAGACGACCGAGGACCTCGACACCTCGCTCGAGGGCTTCGCGCTGGCGCGTGACCTGATCAATGCCAAGGGATTGAACGGCTGGTTGGGCGATGACGGTGCGGCGCCCGGACCGGCGGTCACGACGAAACCACAGTTGCTCGACGCGATGAGGACGCTGTCGCTGTCCAACTTCCACGCGGTCGGCACCTGCCGGATGGGCACCGATGCCCTCGCGGTCGTCGATCCGCAGTTGCGCGTGCACGGGCTGACGGGTCTGCGGGTGGCATGTGCCGCGGTCATGCCGACCATCACCTCGGGCAACACGAACGCGCCGTCGATGATGATCGGTGACCGCTGCGGGCGCCTACTGCTGCACTAGCGGACTAGAACTCGCCGAGGTAGAAGCGGGTGCCCTGGTCGTCGGTGCACTGCGCGGTCCTGCCGTACGGCTGCTGGGCCGGCTCGTCGATGATCGTGCCGCCGGCTTCCCGCACGCGCGCCACTGCGGCATCGACGTCGGCGACGGTCCACATCGGGACGGTCACCTGCCGATCGCTACCACCGGCAACCCCCGCCATCGGATGGGTCTGTTCCACCTGCCAGCCGTCGTCGATCCGGCCCGGCTCGAACGTCCAGAACAGCACCCGGCTGTAGAACGCCTTGAACGACGTGGAGTCGGGCACCTCATAGGTGATATACGAAAGTTCGCCCGGCCCAGAGCCGTTGAGTTCCGGCCTCGGTTCACCCGCGACGGGTTCGAAGACGGCGAACTCGGTGCCCTGCGGATCGGTAGCACCCAGTACGGTGCCGAAATCGAACTGCTGAACGTCGTCGACGGTGCCGCCTCCGTCGAGGATCGACTGCCGGGCGCCCGCCAGGTCGGCCACCGCATAGCAGCAGAACAGCGTGCGCCTGCCCGGCACGCTGAAGATCCCGATGTGTGCTTTGGTGTTGGTCACTTCGTGGGTCGCCGGGTCATACGTCCAGCCGAGGACGTGGCCGTAGAACGTCGCGGCACGGTCGGCATCCGGCGTCCACACCGAGACGTAGCCGACGTCGCCGTGCTGGATAGGCGTCACGGCGCCGGTGACAGGACCGGTGAGCATCCACCGGTGCCCGAACGGGTCGACGATCGCCGCGCTGCGGGCTCCGTAGCTCTCGTAGGCCTCCCGCTGCACCTGGGCGCCGTGTTCCCTGGCGCGCTCCAGCGTCTCGTCGGTGTCCGGCACCGTCAGCATGAGACTGACCGAAGTCGCTTGTGGAGCAGGTGCCCTCAGTCCGATCTCGGGATATTCGTCGGCCAGGTACAGCACACCGCCGCCGATCGCCAGCTCGGCATGCCCGACGCGGCCGTCGTCCATCACGATCGGTTCGCCGACCACGGACGCGCCGAAGGCCTCGACGTACCAGGCGATCGCCTCGCGTGCGTTCGGCCACGGTCAGGTACGGGATCGCCGCGGGCGGGGCCGTGGGCTGCGGCGGCGGGCTCGGCGGTCGGCTCGTTGAGTTCGGCGATGGCGGTATCGGTGCCACTCATGACAACTCCTTCTGTTCGATTCGGTTGGGCCCAAGAGATTCAGCGCCGATTCCAGGCGTGACCGCAGCCGGGCCGCGAATCGCCGGATCGGGTTGAACCGGAAGCTCGTCGCCATGCAGCACGGTCAAGGGATCGTGGCTGTTGTTCATGACATCCCTCCTTCCGGTTCCGGGTAGTGCGATCTGAAGGCGCGGCGGGCCCGCACCAGCAGGGCTTCGGTGGCGTGCACGGTGCGGCCGATCAGCTCGGCGCACTCGGGCACCGAGCAGTCGTCCATATAGCGCAGCGCCAGCACGGTGCGGTGGTGCTCGGGCAGCCTGGCCAGCACGGCTTCGGCGACGATGCGGTCCAGTTCGGCATCCCAGTCGTCTACCGGGTCGACGGGCTCGGGCAGTTCGGCGACCGGCACGCTGAACCGGTCATGCCGCGCGCCGGTAGTGGTCGGCGAGCTTGTGCCGGGCGACCCCGATCAGCCACGGCACCCTCATCGGCGGCGGTGACGTTCTTGCGGGCGGCGTCCATTGCCGCCAGAAAGGTTTCCGACGTCAGGTCCTCGGCGGTTCCGCGGTCACCGCAGCGCCGGATGAAGTACCCGTAGACGTCCGGCAGCGCCTCGTCGTACAGCGCCAGCAGTGCCCGAGGAGCGTCGCGTGCCATCCGATTCGACGCTCACACCCTTATCGTCGCCGTCCGGCCCCGAACTCCGACGCACGATTCCGAGATTTCTGATCGGCCGCCGGGACTGTCAAGTCTGGTGGCGGCGGTCCAGATCGTCCAGGCCGGCCCGACCATGTCGAAGGCATCGCCGAGCGCATCGGCCAGTGACACCGACTCGTCGGCCAGCCAGTGTTCGTAGGCCGTGAGTGCCACCCCCAGCATCGTCCAGGCCACCGTCTGGGGCGACCAGGTCGCCGGGCTTCGCACGCCAGCCGTCGTGCTCGACGAATTCGGCGACGACGGCGCGCCAGCCCGCATACATGGTCATCGAGTAGGCCTGCAGCGCCTCCGTCTCCAGGATCACCCGCATCCGTTGCCGGTGCCGGGCGTCTCCGCTTCGTCGAAGCGTGTTGAACGCCAACAATGCCGTGCGCAGATGCGTCGCTGATTGCCACGTCGGGATCCAGGTCGGCCAGCAGCTCGCGGATGTGATCGAGGTGGGCGTCGAAATCGCCCCAGGGGATGGCGTTCTTCGACGGGTAATAGCGGAAGAGGGTGCGGCGGGCGATCCCGGCGGCCTCGGCGACGTCGTCCACACTCACCTCGTCGAACCCGCGAGCCGCGAACAGATCGATCGCCACGGAGCTGATGTGGTCCCAGGTCGTCGAGCGCCGTCGGCCCACCCGGTGCTGGGGAACCGGACTCATACGGACTCCACCCCTTCCATTTAGGCACTCGATGCCATATTCTTGCGATCTCGCTCACATTATGTCGAGACCCGGTACAGCAGAAAGGTGCGACTTGATGGAACCGAATCAGCAGGTCGAGACCGAAACCGAACTCGTCACCGAGACCCTGGTCGAAGAGGTGTCGATCGACGGGATGTGCGGGGTCTACTGACCCGTGACCGCGCCTGCCGCGGACGCGGTGACGTTCGACCCGGACCTCAGCTGGCGGCTGCACCGTCAGGTGGCCGTGCGGCCGGAGCCATTCGGTGCGCTGCTATATCACTTCGGCACCCGCAAGCTGTCGTTCCTCAAGAACCGGACCATCGTCGAGGTGGTCAACTCGCTGGAGCGACCACCCCGACGCGCGGTCCGCGTGTCGCGCCGCGGGAATCGACGATGCACAGCAGGCGCCGTACCTGCACGCGCTGGGCGTGCTCGCCCAGTCCAAGATGCTCGTCGCGGGAGACAACGAATGACCCAATCTGATTCGGCGCTCGCGCCGGTGGCCCAACCGGTGCCACGATTGGTCGAGCAGTTCGAGCACGGCCTCGACGCGCCGATCTGCCTCACCTGGGAGCTGACCTACGCGTGCAACCTGGCATGCGTGCACTGCCTGTCGTCGTCGGGTAAACGCGACCCGCGCGAACTGTCGACGCAGCAGTGCAAGGACATCATCGACGAACTCGAACGCATGCAGGTGTTCTATGTGAACATCGGCGGCGGCGAGCCGACCGTCCGCCCCGACTTCTGGGAGCTGGTCGACTACGCGACCGAACATCACGTCGGGGTGAAGTTCTCCACCAACGGGGTGCGCATCACCGCGGAGGTGGCGGCGAAACTGGCCGCCAGTGACTACGTCGACGTGCAGATCTCGCTCGACGGCGCCACCGCAGAGGTCAACGACGCGGTGCGCGGCCCAGGTTCGTTCGCCATGGCGATCCGTGCGCTGGAGAACCTGGCCGAGGCCGGCTTCAACGACGCCAAGATCTCGGTTGTCGTGACCCGCCACAATGTCGACCAGCTCGACGAGTTCGCCGCGCTGGCAGCGCATTACGGCGCCACCCTGCGGATCACCCGGCTGCGGCCGTCCGGACGCGGCGCCGATGTGTGGGACGAACTGCACCCCACCGCCGCGCAGCAGGTGCAGCTCTATGACTGGCTGGTCGCCAAGCGGCGACGGTGTGCTGACCGGCGACTCGTTCTTCCACCTGTCGGGGCTGGGCGAGCCCGGCGCACTTGCCGGACTCAACTTGTGCGGCGCTGGGCGGGTGGTCTGCCTGATCGATCCGGTCGGCGATGTGTACGCCTGCCCGTTCGCCATCCACGACCGCTTCCTCGCCGGAAACATCCTGTCCGACAATGGTTTCGGGACCGGCTTTAAAAACGTCTGGAAGAACTCGCCGTTGTTCCGCGAGCTGCGCGAGCCGCAGTCGGCGGGCGCATGCAGCAGCTGCGGGCACTACGACAGCTGCCGGGGTGGCTGCATGGCCGCCAAGTTCTTCACCGGCCTGCCGCTCGACGGGCCCGACCCCGAGTGCGTGCGAGGGCTACGGCGAGCCCGCGCTGGCCGCTCGAGCGGGTCAAGCCCAAGCCGAGCGGCGACCACTCCCGCGGTACCAAGCAAGGGCCGATTCCGCTGAAATTACTGACGCGCCGACCTGCGTCCGATGTCGCCGCCGAGGCGGCTCCGGCCCGGCTCTGCAACGAAAGTCCGGTGTAACAGTCATGGCACGCGATACCTGGTTCGAGACCGTTGCGATCGCCCAAGAGCGGGCGAAGAAGCGGCTGCCCAAGTCGGTCTACTCCGCGCTGCTGGCCGCCAGCGAGAAGGGCGTGACGGTCGCCGACAATGTCGACGCGTTCGCCGAGCTGGGATTCGCCCCGCATGTCATCGGCGCGACTCGAGAAGCGTGATCTGGCGACAACGGTTATGGGGCAGGATATTTCGCTGCCGGTGCTCATCTCGCCGACCGGCGTGCAGGCGGTGCACCCCGACGGCGAGGTCGCCGTTGCGCGCGCCGCGGCCGCTCGCGGCACGGCGATGGGGCTGTCCTCGTTCGCGAGCAAGCCGATCGAGGAGGTCATCGCGGCCAACCCGAAGACTCTTCTTCCAGATCTACTGGCTCGGCGGCCGGGACGCGATCGCCGCGCGCATGGAGCGGGCCCGCGAGGCCGGCGCCGTCGGCCTGATCGTCACCACCGACTGGAGCTTCTCGCACGGCCGCGACTGGGGCAGCCCGAAGATCCCCGAGCAGATGAACCTGCGCACCATGGTGCGGATGCCCCCGACCGGTCTGACCAGGCCGCGCTGGCTCTACCAGTGGGCCAAGACCATGCGCCCGCCGAACCTGCAGGTTCCCAACCAGGCGGCCGCGCGGCGAGCCCGGGCCGCCGTTCTTCGCCGCCTACGGCGAGTGGATGGGCACGCCGCCGCCCACCTGGGAAGACATCGCGTGGCTGCGCGAGCTGTGGGGCGGCCCGTTCATGCTCAAGGGCGTGATGCGCGTCGACGATGCCAAACGCGCTGTGGATGCCGGTGTTTCGGCTATCTCGGTGTCCAATCACGGCGGTAACAACCTCGACGGCACCCCGGCGTCGATCCGGGCCCTGCCGGCCATCGCCGAGGCGGTCGGCGACCAGATCGAGGTGCTGCTGGACGGGGGCATCCGGCGGGGCAGCGACGTCGTCAAGGCGCTCGCGCTCGGCGCGCGGGCGGTCATGATCGGCCGTGCCTACCTGTGGGGACTGGCCGCCAACGGCCAAGCCGGCGTCGAGAACGTGCTCGACATCTTGCGCGGAGGCATCGACTCGGCGCTGATGGGACTTGGCCGCGCCTCGATTCACGATCTGGTTGCCGAGGACGTGCTCGTTCCCGCCGGGCTTCACCAGAACGCTCGGCGTGCCGCGGCCCGGGCCTGACCGAGTCGCGGGCCGCCGCGAACGGCCTGGTACAGGCGTGGCGGAGGGGACGGACGTGACACGCGCGGGCCCATCACGAGAAATACAGGAAATCAATTGCTGCGCATGCGCCAACAATTGGCGCACGCCAGGTGAATTGGGCCTACCATCGGCGGGTGGCCTTCCCCAGCGAGCTCGGGAACTCAACGTCGAGACAGCTGCACAGCACGTCGCCCGCGTTAGTCGTCCCCGTCGGTTCCACCGAGCAGCACGGACCACACCTGCCGCTGGACACCGACACGCGCATCGCGACCGCCGTCGGCCGCGCTGTTGCCGCCCGGCTTCCGACGAAGTTGAATGCAACTGGCTGCTGGCGCCGTCTATCGGCTATGGCGCGAGCGGTGAGCATGAAGGTTTCGCAGGCACCGTCTCCATCGGCACGTCGGCACTCGAGCTTTTGCTGGTGGAGTATGGCCGGTCGGCGGCGCGATGGGCATCGCGCCTCGTCTTCCTCAATGGACACGGTGGAAACGTCGAAGCGCTCGCCGCTGCGTCGGCTTTGCTTAGATACGAGGGGCGCGACGTCGGCTGGTGCTCCTGCACGGTCGCGAACGCCGACGCGCACGCCGGCCACACCGAAACGTCTGTATTGCTACATATTTCGCCACAGGATGTCTGGCTGGACGAGCGCCTGCCCGGCAACCGCTCACCCCTGGCCGAACTGATGCCCGCGAATGCGCCAGGGCGGGATCGCAGCGGTGAGTGAGCTCGGGGTTCTCGGTGACCCGACCACGGCGACGGCCGAAGAGGGCGGCGCGGATATTTGCGGAGATGGTCGACGGGTGTGCGCAGCGATCACACGGTGGACGCCGGCCGTGACGGGAAGCTGACATGACGGGACCGCGGCTGCCGGACGGATTTGCCGTACAAGTAGACCGCCGAGTCAAGGTGCTGGGCGAGGGCTCGGCGTTGCTCGGCGGTTCGCCTACCCGACTGCTGCGTCTGGCGCCCGCCGCCCAGACCATGCTCAGTGGCGGGCGCTTGGAAGTCCATGACGCCCTCAGCGCACAACTCGCCCGCACGCTGCTCGATGCCACGGTCGCGCATCCCCGGCCGGCCACCGGTCCCTCGCACCGCGATGTGACGGTCGTTATTCCAGTGCGCGACAACGTTTCCGGCCTTCTTCGACTGCTCGCGGCACTGCGGGGGATGCGAGTCATCATCGTCGACGACGGTTCGGCGGTCCCGGTGCAACACCACGACTTCTCCGGTCTGCACTGCGACGTCCAGGTGCTCCGGCACGCCAGGAGCAAGGGTCCGGCCGCTGCGCGCAACACCGGCCTGACCGCCTGCAACACCGACTTCGTGGCATTCCTGGACTCCGACGTGGTGCCCCGCCGCGGATGGCTGGAGGCACTGCTGGGCCATTTCTGCGACCCCGCGGTGGCACTGGTCGCGCCGCGCATCGTCGGCCTGCGACAGGCCGACAACCTGGTGGCCCGGTACGAGGCGGTTCGGTCGTCACTCGACCTCGGTCTGCGCGAGGCGCCGATCGTGCCGTACGGGACGGTGTCCTACGTGCCCAGTGCCGCCATCATCTGCCGGCGCACCATGCTGAAGGAAGTGGGGGGCTTCGACGAGACGCTCAAGTCCGGCGAGGATGTCGACCTCTGCTGGAGGTTCATCGAAATGGGCGCCCGGTTGCGCTACGAACCGGTTGCGCTGGTTGCCCACGACCACCGCACTCAATTGCGAGATTGGTTTCTGCGCAAGAGCTTTCTACGGCGAATCTGCGGCCCCGCTGACGGTCCGGCATCCCGGCAAGACCGCCCCGCTGGTGATCTCGGGGTGGACGTTGGTGGTCTGGATCCTGATGGCGATGGGTTCGGGCATCGGCTACTTGGCATCGATGGTCGTTGCCGCGATCACCGGCCGCCGGATCGCCAAATCACTGAGCACGGTCGAGACCGAACCCAAGGAGGTCGCGGTTGTCGCCGCGCACGGCCTGTGGTCTGCGGCCCTTCAGCTGGCGTCGGCGATCTGCCGCCACTACTGGCCGCTCGCTCTCATGACGGCGGTGCTGTCACGACGCTGCCGGCAGGTCGTCCTGGTGGCCGCTATCGTCGATGGCGTGGCGGACTGGATCACCCGTAACGGCAACGCCGACGATGACACCAAACGCGTGGGCCTGATCACCTACATCGTGCTCAAACGTCTGGACGACATCGCGTACGGGACCGGCCTGTGGACCGGCGTGGTGCGTGAGCGCCATGCGGGCGCGCTCAAACCGCAGATCCGGACCTGACGCCGCACTTGTTTCGCTCCTCGGATCCGCGGTTCCTGCACAGCGATGTACTGATCGTCGGCGCCGGCAGTGCAGGATCGGTTCTGGGCGAACGGCTTTCTGCCGACGCCGGGTGCCGTGTCACCGTTGTCGAGGCCGGCCCCGGGCCGTCCGACCCGCGGGTGCGCACCCAGATCAGCGACGGGCTCCGCCTCCCGATCGGAGCAGCGAGTTCGGTCGTGCGGCGGTACCCGGCGACCCTCACCGACGATCCTGTCCGCCACACGGAGATCATGCGGGGTGCGGTCGTGGGGGGATCGGGTGCGGTGAACGGCGGATACTTCTGCCGCGGATTGCCCTCGGACTTCGATGACTGGGACTTGCCGGGGTGGGCATGGGCCGACGTGCTGCCGCATTTTCGCGACATCGAGAACGACCTCGACTTCGACAATGCGCTGCACGGTTCCGATGGCCCCATTCTGATCCGGCGAGTCGCTGAATTCGACGGCTGTACAGCGGCATTCGTACAATCGGCGACAGATGCCGGTTATCGATGGATCGACGACCTGAACGGAGCCACGCCCGAGGCGCCGCAGGCAAGTGGCGTAGCTGCGGTTCCGCTGAACATCAACGGCGGTACCCGGGTGGGACCGGGTGGGGCGTACCTGCAGCCGGCCATGACGCGAGAAAACCTCACCCTGTTGACCAATACCCGAGTAAGTCGGGTACGGATCGCGGCAGGACGGGCGGTCGGTGTCGACGCTGTTGGACCCGACGGTTTCATCGACCTGACCGCCGACCGAATCGTGTTGTCTGCCGGTGCAATCGGATCGGCGCACTTGCTGATGCTGTCGGGTGTGGGACCACAGGAGGTGCTGGCCTCGGCTGGAGTCTCGGTGGTGGCGGATCTTCCGGTGGGCTGGTCCTGCATGGACCACCCGGAATGGGTGTTTCCCGTCGACTGGTCGGAGACGCACGGCCTCCCACCGCTGGAGGCGGTGCTGACCACTTCGGACGGGCTTGAAATCCGTCCGTACACAGCGGGGTTCGGGGCGATGGTCAGCGGAAGCCGTCGCGATACGACGGACCATCCGCACATCGGCGTCACGCTCATGCAGCCGAACTCGCGAGGCCGGGTCAGGCTGGGGTCCGCCGACGCCGCTGAAAACCCGATCATCGAACACCATTACGACAGTGACGCGGCCGATGTGGCGACGCTGCGGGCGGGGACGGAACTGGCGCGCGAATTGGCGGGTGCGACAGCCAGAGCCGCCACTGTGTCGTGGTCGACATCGCAGCATCTGGCCGCAACCGCCCGGATGGGGGCCGATGACGACGAGACGGCGGTGGTGGATACGCGGTGCAGGGTTCGCGGTGTCGACGCGCTATGGGTGGTCGACGGCTCGGTGCTTCCCACGCTCACCAGCCGGGGACCCCACGCGACCATCGTCATGATCGGCCACCGCGCCGCGGAGTTCATCGTCTGAACCCGATAGGTTTTTCCGCAGTTGACGGATCAGCGCCCACTGCCGGCCGTCGCGGCCCGGCGACCAGACGGCCACGAAGATTGCGGCGGCACAGACGATGATCGAGAGCACGAGCAGTGACAGATGCGTGGACTGGAGGAACGCATTCTTCGCCAGCTCGGCGACCTGCGTGCCGTGCGGGCCCATCCGGTCGGCGACAGTCAGCGCCTTCGCAAGTGATTCGAGCGCGGGGCCGCGAACCTGATCGGGGAAGTCGGCCAGCGCGGGGCCCAGGACATCGCTGTAGCGGGCGGCCACCACAGACCCGGCGACTGCGATACCTACGGCCGCACCGACCTCACGCGTGGTGTCGTTGACCGCTGAGGCGACACCCTGCTTCTCGTCCGGAACTGCGCTCATGATCGCCGATGTCGTTGGAGCGACACATAATCCGATGCCGGCGCTGCCGATCAGCATCGGCCATGTCATGTCGATGAAGGAGGAGTCTGCGTCCAGCCCACGCATGCAGAAGAGGCCGAACCCCAGGAGGAAGAGTCCGACTGCGACCGCGGTCCGCAGGCCGATCTTGGGTAGGTAGAGCGGCAGCGTGGCACCCAGTAGCAGAATGGGCACGGCCAGGGGCACCAGTGCGAATGCCGTCCCGAGTGCGCTGTACCCCAGGATCAACTGCAGGTACTGCATCTCGACGAAGAAGAATCCGAAGTTCGCGAAGAACAGAACGGTGATCCCGACTGCCCCGGTCGCGAAGTCGGGCCTGTTGAACAACCGGACGTCAAGCAATGGGTGGGTGCGTCTGAGTTGCACGCTCGCGAACACCGTGGCCAAAACGACGCCGGCCGCCATGCAGCCCCACACCACCGAGTCGGTCCAACCGCGGGCGGGCGCTTCGATGACGCCGAAGACGAATACGGCAACTGCACCGCCGATCAGTCCCGCGCCGATCCAGTCGATCGGTGTCGCGGTCTCGTCCGTCGAGGACCCGATCGTGCAGGTGAGCACGAAAAGGCCGAAGGCGGCGGCGGTGAACGCCAGAAGATCGATTGCCAGGAGAAGAAGTGCAGCAGGATGCCCGCGCCCAGGAAGCCGAACACGGCGCCGGAACTCGCCACGCCGGCCCAGATCCCCACTGCCTTGTTGCGCTCCGCCTTCGGGAAGGCGGCAGTCAACAGCGACAACGTCGCGGGCATGATGAACGCCGCACCCGCACCGGCGACCGCCCGCGCGATGATGATCTGCACGGGGCTGTCGAAGAACACGGGGCAACGGAGGCCAGCGCGAAAATCGCCAACCCGACGAGCAATGCGCCCCGCCGTCCGTACCTGTCGCCGATGGCGCCCGCCGGGAGCAGCAGGCACGCCAGCACCAGTGTGTATCCGTCGACGATCCAGGTGAGTTGGCCCTGGGTGGCCGTCGTGTCGACGGCCATATCCGGCAGCGCCGCGTTGAGGGCGACCATCGAAGTGATCACCAGCAACACATCGACGCCGGCCACGATCAACAACCAGATGCGGCCTCGTTTGGACCGGCTGGCGATGCCGGCGTCGATATTCTGATCAGACCGGTCGAGGGTGTCGACCATCGTCGTCGCCTTCCGTTGCGGATAGTTTCGAGACTGTCAGTCTCGTAGCGAGACCGATAGTCTTGTGGATGCGTGGGAGGTTGAGAAAGCGATGACCGCCGTGACCAGTGACCCGCGACCGGCGCGCTCACGGGCCCGTCTGCTCGACGCCGCGACGGACCTATTGCGCTCGGGCGGACCCGGCGCGGTCACCATCGAAGCGGTCACGCGGAGCGCCAACGTCGCCCGGGCGACTCTGTATCGCCACTTCTCGAGTGCCAATGACCTTTTGGCCGCGGCCTTCATGAGCCTGATACCACCGGCGCCGATGCCACCGGACGAGGGATCGCTGCGAGAGCGCCTCACCGCCATCGTCGTGGCCTGGGCCGAGTCGATCGCCGAGGTGCCGACGACCCTGACGGCGATGGCGTGGCTGTCGCTGGGACCCGACATCAATCACGTCCCCGACGGGCGACCCCTCAAGGCCGGTGGTGCGGAGGTGCGGTCGCTGCGCGAACGCATCGCCGAGCAGTACTCGGCGCCCGTTCAACCTGATCTTCGACAGTCCGCAGGCCGCGGTGGAACTCAAGCCGGTCGATCGCAGTATGGCTTTCGCCCTCCTGATCGGGCCACTGGCGTTCGGCAGGATCAGCACGTTGACCGAGTTCGACTACCGGGCGGTGGCGATCGCCGCCGTCGACGGGTTCCTCAAGTGCTTCGCGAAGGATCCCATCGCCGAAATCACTTCAGCGAGTAGCGGATCGGCAGATGTTTGAACCCACCGACGAAGGTGGTCGCGGATAGTTCGGGCTCGCCTGCCAACTCGATCGACTCCAGGCGCGGCAGCATTTCGGTGTAAAGGCTGCTCATCTCCATCCGGGCCAGCGCGGCGCCCAGGCAGAAGTGCACGCCGTAACCGAATGCGAGGTGCTTGTTGGGGTCGCGGCCGATGTCGAACCGGAACGGGTCGTCGAAAACCTCCTCGTCCCGGTTTCCGGACACATAGGCGAGATACACCGATTCGCCCTTTGCGATGGGCACACCACGCACCGTGGTGTCCTCGGCGGCGGTGCGCATGAATTCCTTGACCGGGGTGGTCCACCGGATCATCTCCTCCACCGCGGTCGGCATCAGGTCTAGGTTCGTGCCGCAGTCGGGCCAGTTCGCCGGGGTTTTCGATGAGAGCGTGCAGCCCACCGGAGATCGCGTCCTTGGTGGTGTCGTGGCCGGCGCTGGCGACGATCACGTAGTACGACGCGGTGTCCATGTCCGACAGCGGTTCGCCGTCGATGCGGCCGTTGGCGATCGCCGACGCCAGGTCGGTGGTCGGATGCTCGCGCCGTGACGCCGTGAGCGCCGAGAAGTAGTTGAAGAAGTCGGCAGCACCGCGAGCATGTCCTCGGTGGTGCTCGCCGCGCTGATGTACTCGTCGTCGTCACCACCGAACATCTCCTGGGTCAGCTTGTGCATGCGGCCGAAGTCCGACTCGGGCAGACCGAGCAACGACATAATCACGTAGAGAGGGAAGTTCACGGCGATCTCGTCGACGAAGTCGCATTCGGGCCGACGTCGCGCATCCGGTCCACATACCGCTTGGCCAGTTCGTCGACGCGCACCTTGAGATCGCGCATGGCCTTCGGGCGGAACCAGTCCGCACCGATCGTGCGCACCTTGCGGTGGTGGGGGTCGTCCATGTGGACCAGCGTGCGCAGACCGATCCCGGCCTCCTGCTGTGCCTTCATCGACGTCATCGGCTTCCGCCGGGGCCAGCAGCGGCCGCGGCCGCTGACAGGAACAGGTCATTCGTCGCGCTCGATGGCCATGATGTCGGCGTGCTTGGTGATCGCCCAGAACGGCCGGTAGGGCGCGTTGTCGACCCACGCCACCGGGTTGCTCGCCCGCAGATGGGTCAACGCCGCGTGCAGACGCTGATCATCTGCATAGGCCGTCGGATCGGCCAGGACTTTTGCGGCGTCGTCCATCGTCGGTGTGCTCATGCAGGCTCCTTCATGTCCGGGCTGGAGGAAACTTGACGGGTGTCAAGTTCACAGTCTATGTAATGGGGGCCACTGTGGAAGGCTGATGCGGCGATCGGCTGCCGCTAGGCTCTAACGTCGTGCCGCCTGCATCTCATCGCCGACGGGCCAGATGGGCTCTGGCGCTCGTCGCAACCATGTTGCTGGCGGTCGGCGTGCGGGCATGGCGGCGGCAGACCTCCGGATCGGCGCCCGGCTGATCCGGGGCTGGTGAAGACGGCGCATCCGGTACCGTGCGCGGGCATCGTCGCCCCGGATCATCGCCTGTTCGCGGGAATCCCTTATGCCGCACCGCCTGTCGGGCCGCTGCGATTTGCGCCGCCGGCCCCGGTGCCGGCCTGGCACGGGGTTCGCGACGCCACCCGGCTCGGCCCGCGGTGCATCCAGGACCGCAGTGAGCGACCCGGAGTTCGGCAGGCAGACCGACGAGGACTGTCTGACCCTCAACGTGTGGACGCCGGCGATGGCCCGTCCGGCGATGAGCGGCGTCCGGTGATGGTGTGGATCCACGGCGGGGCGTTCGTCAACGGCAGCGGTGGGACCTACGACGCCCGCCGGCTGGCCGCACGCGGCGACATCGTCGTCGTCACGCTCAACTACCGGCTGGGCGCGCTGGGGTTCCTGGCGCACCCCGCGCTCGGCCCGCCGGGCGAGGTCGGCAACTACGGGCTGGCCGATCAGCAGGCGGCCCTGCGATGGGTGCGGGACAACATCGCCGATTTCGGCGGGGATCCGGACAAGGTGACGGTGGCCGGTGAATCGGCGGGCGGCATGTCGGTGTGCGACCACCTCGTGGCGCCGGACTCGCCAGGGGTTGTTCCGCGCGGCGATCATCCAGAGCGGCCCGTGCCAGGCGCAGGCGACGCTGCCCGTCGCGGAGAAGAGCAGCCTGGAGTACGCCGCGTCAAGTGGGCTGCGGCGACGCACGATCCGCGGCGCAGTGCCTGCGGGCGCTGCCGGCCGACAAGCTGGTGAAGTCGCCCTGGTACTTCGCGATCGGCAATGACACGTTGGCGGGCCTGTCACCGAAACCAGCTGCTGCCTGCAAACCCCGTTGCCGATGTTCGCCGACGGGCGCGCGGCCACGGTACCGGTGATGATCGGGACCAACCACGACGAGTTCACGTTGTTCGTCGCGCTGCAGTACCTCCGGTTGGGCGCCAACTACACCGCCGATCGTATCCGCAGTTGCTGGCGGAGACGTTCGGCGCCGACGCGGGCGCGGTGCAGGAGCGCTATCCGCTCGACCAGCTATGACAGCTGTGCCACTTGCCTATTCGGCGGCCGTGACCGACGGGGTGTTCGCCTGTGTGAGCGACCGGATGGCTGACTCACTGGCCAAGGCCGAGCCCGTCTATGCCTATGAGTTCAACGACCGAGGCGCGCCGGCAGCGGATCCCTGCGCAAGCTGCCGTTCCCATTGGGCGCAAGCCACTCGCTGGAGTTGCGCTACCTCTTCGATCTCGGCGGCGCGCTGCAGCTGAACCCGGCCCAGCAGACACTTTCCGGCCAGATGATCGACTACTGGAGCGAATTCGTGAAGAACGGTTCGCCGCGCGCCGAAACGCAGCCCGACTGGCCCGAGTTCGGCACCGACCCCGGGGCGGGCAAGGTGCTGTCGCTGCAGCCCGACGGCAGCCGGATCGTCACATCCTTTGAACAAGAACACCAGTGCCCGTTCTGGGCCGGCCTGAAAGGCTGACGGCGATTTCGCCCTGACCGGCCTGCTTCGGCTCCCGATCGCACTTTCGGTCCGAATTGTCCGTTTCCGGTCGTCCCGGCCTGTGTGTGGGCACAGACTGATGTCGGTCCGGAAGGGGAGCTGTGGCCGATGCGAGCGGATACGCGTCCAGTGCGGCAGGCGCCTGTCGAGGCTGAGGTGATCGACAGGGCCCGCACGTCGGTGCCTCGGTGGCGTGGCTGCGACGTTTTGCCCGCACGACGCCCGGCGTCGTCGGCATGATCGCGGTCACTGTCGCGGTATCTGCGTGATCGCCGGAGTGGTGTGCGCGCGCCCAACTCGATCGGCGGATCGCCGAGCGCAACGCGGTTCTCGACCGTTCCGAACCGTTCGCCTACTCGGCGCAGAACCTGTACGCCGCGCTGTCGGCCGCCGACGCCGCCGCCGCCATCCGAGTTCCTCTCCGGCGAGACGAAACGGCGCCGATGCGCGAGCACTATCAGCAGGCCCTGGCCGACGCGGCATCGGCGTTGACGGATGCGACCGCCGGAGCCACCGACACGGACACCCGAACGGCGGTGGCGGAAATAACGGCGCAGCTGGCTGCGTACACGGGGCTGGTCGAGTCGGCACGGGCGAACAACCTGCAGGGCTTCGTGGTCGGTTCGGGTACCTGCGGGAAGCGTCGTTTTTGATGCAGACGACACTGCTTCCCGGCGCCGAGAAGATCTACACCGCAACTTCGCCACGGTCGACGAGGACCAGCGTGCCGTCGGTTCGACCGCCGACAGTCGGTTTCGCGCTGCTGGGACTCGTCCTCGCGGCGATCGGCGTCGGCTCGGTGATCGTCTTCGCCCGGACGAACCGTCAGTTCAACGTGGGCCTCGTCGTCGCGGCGCATTCGTAGTGTTGGTCGGGCGGGTGGATCGTCGTGGCCACCCGGCTGGCGGCGGGCGACATCGAGCAGAGCCGCACGCGAGGGCGCCGCGAGGTTCGGGCAGCTCGCGAAGGCGCGCATCCTCGCCGAGCAGGCGAGGACCGACGAGACCCTGCGAGCTGATCGCGCATGGCGACATCACCGCGAGCGAAGAGTCGTTCGACGGCCACATCGACGGCTGAGCACGCTGCTCGGCGCGGGGCCGCCGGCCGCCGCGCAGACGGTGTCGCGAAACTGGGCCGCGAGCCACCGCAAGCAGGTGGACGCCTACCAGAGCGGCGACTATCATCGCCGCGGTCGCACAGGCGATCGGCTCCGATCCCGACGCTTCGGCAGCGCAGTTCGCGGTCGTCGAATCCAGCCTGCGTGACGCAGATCGAACAGACCCGCGCCACGCTGCGCGACCGAGTGTCCGCGGCGGGCGGTGGCTGGCGTGGAGTCCAACGGGAACGCTGGCGCTGATGGTGGTCGCTGCCGCGGCAGCCGTCGCCGGGTTGTGGCCGCGGCTCAAGGAGTTCCTGTGAGAGCACGAATCGCGATGGCGCTGTTGGTACTCGCGTTCGCCGCTGCGGTGTGGATCGTCGTCGACACCGCCGCCGGCGGTCACGGTCGCGCCCGTCGACGCGAAGCCGCCGGTGCGCAGGAAGTCACGCCAGCGCCGGACACCGCCGGGCCGCGACGCGCGACTGCGATCGGGAAGCCAGCCTGCGCCCCGGTCCGCTGCCCTCGCCGGGTGCCATGCCGCCCGGTTCGACGATGGCGGCGATCGCCGAGCGTGGGCGGCTCGTCGTCGGTGTCGACCAGAACACCTATCCATTCGGCTCTCGGAACCCCACTTCGGGACAGTTGGAGGGCTTCGACATCGACGTCGCCCGCGAGATCGCGCGCGGCATCTTCGGCGATCCAGACCGCATCGATCTGCGGGTGGTCGATGCCAGCCAACGGGAATCCGGCGTTGCAGGCCGGTCAGGTGGACCTGGTGGTCCGGACCTACTCGATCACCTGTGAGCGCAAGAAGAAGCGTCGCGTTCTCCACGACGTACTTCTTCGCCAACCAGAACATCCTCGCGCGTCAAGGGTTCGGGAATCGATTCCGCCGCAGACTTTCCGGGCAAACGGGTGTGCGCGGTGCGGGGCACGACGTCGCTGTCGGCGCTGTTCGACCTCGATCCGAGGCCGACGCTGTTCGGTGTGACAACCTGGACCGACTGCCTGGTGATGCTGCAACAGGGACAGGTCGACGCGATCAGCACCGACGACGTCGGTGCTGCTCGGGACTCGCCGCAGCAGGACCCGAACGTGGAGGTGGTGGGCGACAGCATCGGCCTCGAGCCCTACGGCGTCGGGGTCAAGCAGGAGAGCACGCGACCTGGTTCGGTTCGTCAACGGTGTCCTCGACCAGATGCGCGCCGACGGAACATGGCAACGCCTCTACGACGCCCTGGCTGCGTAGACCTCGGCCCGTCGCCGGGCCCGCCGACGCCACGGTATCGAGGACTGACGCATGATGGTGCGGCGAGTCCGGGATGCGGCGGGACCATCGTCACCGGTCACTGCGACGTCTGCGGCATCGCGCCAACCGCAAATCGGCACCGAGCGTATTGTCGACACGAGCGCGTCGCGGTAGCCCGACCGCTGGACCGCGGTCGCGACGGCCCGCATCGGGTCGACGAAGCCTGCCAGCCGCTCGCGGCCGCCTGGGCGCCGGGTCGTCGCGATACCGCCGGTGCCCCGAAGGGCGATCCAGCCGCCGCGATCCTTGACCGACCCGCAGGTGCCGGAGGCATCAGCCGGTTCTGCGGCAACCCCGAATGCAACGAGCCCGTCGGGCGCGGCACGCGACGGACAGCCCGGACCCACAGAGGGCTTCTGCGCCCACTGCGGCACGCGATACTCGTTCGTGCCCAAGCTTTCTCGCGGCGATCTCGTGGGCGGGCAGTACGAAGTGCAGGGGTGCATCGCGCACGGCGGTCTCGGCTGGATCTACCTGGCGATCGACCGCAATGTGCACAACCGCTGGGTGGTGCTCAAGGGCCTGCTGAACTCCGGCGACGCCGACGCCATGGCCGCCGCCGCTGCCGAAGCCCGCGCCCTCGCCGAAGGTCGAACACCCGAACATCGTCAGGATCCACAACTTCGTCGAGCATGCCGACGCCGCAGGGCGTCCCCGTCGGCTACATCGTCATGGAGTACGTCGGTGGCAACGTCGCTCAAGCAGATCCGCAAAGCCCGCAATGCCCTCTTCCCCCGGACCACGCCGTCGCCTACATCGTCGAGATCGCACCGGCGATCGACTACCTGCACTCGCAGGGCCTCGCCTACTGCGACTTCAAGCCGGACAACGTGATGCAGACGGACGAGCAACTCAAGCTCATCGACCTCGGCGCGGTCGTCGCCATGGACGACGAGGACAGTTCGCGATCTACGGGACGCCCGGCTACCAGGCGCCCGAGATCGCCCATACCGGCCCCACCGTCGCCAGTGACGTGTACACGGTCGGGCGGACACTCGCCGTTCTCGTGATGGATGTTCCACAGGAGCGCGGACGTTTCGTCGAGCAGCTGCCCGGGCCCGCGACCGTGCCGGTGCTCGCCGAACACGAATCGTTGTACCGCGCAATCCTCCGCGCCACCGACCCGGATCCGGTACGACGATTCTCGTCGATCGAAGAGATGGCCGACCAGCTGACCGGGGTGCTGCACGAAATCGCGCCGCCGACAGCGGATATCGCGCAGCCACGGATGTCGAGCTACTTCAGCCCGCAGCGCGCGGTCTTCGGCGCCGGCCGGAGACATGCCGGTGGATGCCGGCCGATGTGATCGCGGCACTGCCCGTCCCCGTGGTCGACCCGGACGACCCCGGCGCCGCAGTGCTCGCCACGACGAGTGGCACCCCGCCCGCCCAACTCGAGCACGCGCTGCACCTCGCCAGGGGCGGCGCGAGTCAAGGCAACAGCGTCCTCGGTCGAGATCCCGCTGCGGCTGGTCCGCGCGTCGCTCGAGATCGGCGCCGCCGAGCGACGCCCGCAAGCGGCTCGCCGAACTGGGCTCGGTGATGTCCGGAGACTGGCGGCTGAAGTGGTACAGCGGACAATGCGCACTGCTCGAGGGTGAATTCGACAAGGCCGCAGCGGATTTCGATGCGGTATTGGCGATGTTGCCCGGCGAGCTCGCCCCCAAACTGGCGATCGCGGCCACCGCCGAGCTGCGCGGCGCGCGCGATGACGCTGACGCGCTACTACGAGATGGTGTGGCGGACGGACCACAGCTACTATCAGCGCCGCGTTCGGCCTGGCGAGGCAGCGTGCGCGAGCGGGAGACCGGCCCGACGCCGATCGCGGCTACTCGACCAGGTCCCGTCCTCGTCGGCGCATTTCACCGCGGCGGGCGCCACCGCGATCGAGATCCTGCTCGACGGCCGAGACACCCGAGAACATCGACGAGCAGACGCTGCTCGACGCCGGCGAGCGCGCGGCGGCACTGCAACCTCGAATCGGCCGCCAAACGGGCGACGATTCGGCTGCGGGTGCTCGGCGCGGCGTTGGACTGGCTGCGGCAGGGAACAAGAGCACCGCCACGCGTCTGCTCGGTGTCCACATTCGACGAACCCGGCATCCGGACCGGGATGGAACGCGCCTACCGCGACCTGGCCCGCGAGACGACCGAGATGTGGGAGCGCATCGCGTTGGTGGAGAAAGCAAACGCGATTCGGCCGAGGACACGGCTATGACGCGGCCACCATATCGAATCGCGACTCAATCGATTCGCTACGTTCGGCTCCCCGGCCCACAGAAAAGGCACAGCACTTGAATTGAGGTCGCGGACGGAGGGAGACTGTGACCGAACCGAGCGAACGCACGTCCCGCGCTTACGAGAGAGCCTCGTTCCGGCAGCACCAGGAGTTGCGAGACGCGCGCCACCAGTCCGCGGCCAGCCGCGAGATCCTCGCGGCGCTCGGCCGCTCGCTCGCCAACCCGGGGGACGTGCTGGACACCGTTGTCGAGTACGCCGCGCGTCTGTGCGGCGCGCGGGCCGCCCAGCTGTTCCTCCTCGACGCGGATGTGTTCCGGCATCTCGCGGGTCTCCGGCGAGACGCCGGAGGAGTATCGCAAATACCTGCAGGACCATCCGATCGCCAGGAACCATTCGTCCACGGTCGGGCGCTCGGCCGTGGACATGCGTACCCACCAGATTCGCCGACGTGCTCGAGGACGCGGAATACGGACGCCCTGATCTCCAGCGCCTCGCCGGTTTCCGCACCCTTCTCTCCACGCCGATGATCCTGCAGGACGAGGTCGTCGGCGTGTTGTCGCTGTGGCGGACCGACGTCGCGCCCTTCAATGTCCGTGAACGGGAGCTCCTGGAGGAGTTCGCCGTCGAGGGTGCGATCGTGTTGCGACAGGTCGAGCTGATGCGGGCGCTCGAGACCAAGACCAACGAGCTCGAGATCGCCAGCCGGCACAAGTCGGAGTTCCTGGCCAGCATGTCCCACGAACTACGGACCCCGCTGAACGCGGTGATCGGCTTCTCCGAGGTGCTGCTGGATCGCATGTTCGGCGAGATCAACGAGCGCCAGGACGAGTACCTGCGCGACATCTTGAACTCGGGCGCGCACCTGCTCGAGCTGCTCAACGAGATCCTGGACCTGTCGAAGGTCGAAGCGGGCCAGATGGTGCTCGAGCCGAGCACGTTCAGCGTCGGCAGCGCCCTCGACGTACGCCCTGGCGATGGTCCGCGAGCGGGCGGCCCCGCACGCCATCACGCATCACGATGGAGGTCGCCGACGACGTCGAGATCATCGACGCCGACGAGCTGCGATTCAAGCAGGTGGTGCTCAACCTGGTCTCCAACGCGGTCAAGTTCACCCCCGACGGCGGCAGCGTGTCGAGTCCGCGCCTGCCGCGAGGGGACCGAGCTCATGGTCACCGTCACCGACACCGGCATCGGGGTGCCGCCCGAGGACCAGGAACGGATCTTCGAGTCGTTCCAGCAGGGCCGCCGGGGACCCTCGAAGGAGGAAGGCACCGGTCTCGGGCTGACGCTGTCGCGGCGCATCGTCGAGCTGTTCGGAGGGCGGATGTGGCTCGAGAGCACGCCAGGTGTCGGAAGCACGTTCGGCTTCGCGTCCCGGCCGGCCCCGCCGGAGCAGAGCGACGAGTCGCCGTCCCGGCGGCGGCGATCTTCCCGTCGTCGTGCTCGTCGACGATGACCGCGTGTCGCTGGATCTGATCTCGGCCTACCTGGACGGTTCACCGATCAGGTGCTGCGGGCCTGCGACGGTGTCGCAGGCCTCGAGCTGATCCGCAGCGTGCTGCCGGCCGCCGTCGTGCTCGACATCAAGCTGCCACGGCTTGACGGCTGGCAGGTGCTGGCCGAGCTCAAGGCGACCCGGCCACCGCTGCGGATCCCCGTGGTCATCGCCTCCGTCGTCGACGACCGGCCGCGTGGCCTCGCCCTTGGGCGCGGACGCGTATCTGCGCAAGCCGGTCAGGGCGGGCGGAGCTGCTCGACGCGCTGCGGCGCGCGCCGGCGCTCTCGCGGAGCCGTCTGACCGTCGACAACCTCGCAAGAGGGCGGGACGGTGATGGACGCCGCGGTGACCGTGTTGGCCGTCGACGACGAGCCGGCCAACCTGCGGCTGCTCGACGCCGTCCTGTCCCCCCGGGGGCATCGGGTCTCTGCGCGCCGTCGGGGCCGAAGCGCTCGCGTGCTCGAGACACGAGGACGTCGACCTCGTCCTGCTCGACATCGTGATGCCGGACATGGACGGCCACGAGTCTGCCGCCGGATCCGCGCCAACCCGGCGACGGAGTTCCTTCCGGTCGTGATGATCACCGCCAGCGGAAGCGAACAACGCCTGGCCGCCCTCGAATCGGGGGCCGACGACTTCATCACCAAACCCTTCGACCAGAGCGAGCTGCTGGCCCGGGTCGCTTCGCTGGCACGAATCAAGCGCTACCACGACACGATCCGGCGACAGGCCGATGAGCTGGCCGCGTGGAACGCCGAGCTCGAGGACAGGGTGGCACACCAGGTTGCCGAGCTGGAACGCGCCAACCGTTTGCGGCACTTCCTGTCGCCGCAACTGGCCGATCTGGTCCTCGACGACGAGAGCCTGCTGCAGAGCCATCGCCGCGAGATCGTCGTGGTTTTCGCCGACCTCCGGAACTTCACCCCATTCGCCGAGACCAGTGAGCCCGAGGAGGTGATGGGCGTGCTGAGCGAGTACCACCGGGCCATCGGGGCATTGGTGCACGCCTACGAAGGCACCCTCGAGCGGTTCACCGGTGACGGGATCATGGTGTTCTTCAACGACCCCATCCCGTGCGACGACGCGGCCGAGCGCGCCGTACGGATGTCGCTCGAGATCCGCGACGCGGTCAGCGAGCTCGCCGCGCGCTGGCGGCGCAGCGGTCATGACCTCGGCTCTGGGGATGGCATCGCACAGGGTTACGCGACCCTCGGCAGGATCGGCTTCGAGGGCCGCTTCGACTACGCCGCGATCGGCAGCGTCACCAATCTCGCGGCGCGGCTGTGCTCCGACGCCCGCGCCTGGCAGGTGCTGGTCACCGATCGTGTCCTTGCCGGCGTCGAGCACTGTCTGCGAATCGGAGATCGTCGGCGACATGGCGCCCAAGGGATTCAGCCGCTCCGTGCGGGTCCACAACATCAGTGCACTCGGAGCAGGTAGGTGAACACATGACACACCATGCAGACCAGAGCCGGCAGGGCGACCCTGTCACAACTCGACGAAGACGAACGCTATCGGTACTTCGACGATCTACAGCTGACGATGCCGTCGGTGTGGGAGTCGATGCGGCTGGACCTGGAGGACGAGTCGGTGGTCGTGGTGCCCTCGATCAGCCTCGACGCGGACCACCGCGGGCAGCGGCACCGTCATGCAGGCGCATGGAGGAGCGCGCGCTGTTCCTGCTGCTGCTGCTGCGCCAACCCCGGCTGCGGATGATCTATGTGACCTCACAGCCGGTGTCCGAGTCGATCATCGAGTACTACCTCGGACTGCTGCCGGGCGTCATCCCCAGCCACGCGCGCGCCCGGCTCACGCTGCATCTCGGTCGGCGACGCGTCACCGGATCCGCTGAGCGCGAAACTGCTGGCGCGGCCCACGGCTGCTGCGCCAGATCCGCGTCCCTGATCCCCAACCGCGGACCGCAGCCACCTGATCCCGTACAACACCACCGCGCTCGAGCGGGATGTCGCACTCAGCCTTCGGCATCCCGATGTACGGCGCGGATCCCCGCCTTGCCGACCTCGGCAGCAAGACCGGCTGCCGCAGGATGTTCGAAGAGCTCGGCGTCCGGTGCCCGGTCGGCGCCGAGGACCTGCACACCGTCGACGACATCGTCGCCGGCGTGCAGAGCATGCGGGCGCGGCGGCCGTCGCTCGAGCCAGGCGATCGTGAAGCTCAACGAGGGCGTGTCCGGCTCGGGCAACGCGCTGGTGGACCTGCACGACCTGCCGGCTCCGGGCTCGCCGGACGAGGCCACCGCGATCAGCGACGCGCGTGCTGAGCATGCAGCCGGAGTCCGAGAAGCTTATCGGTCGACGTCTACCTCGCGGCGTTCGAGCAGCATGGCGGCATCGTCGAGGAACGGATCACCGGCGATCGCGCTGACCAGCCCGAGTGTGCAGATGCGCGCGCTGCCCGACGGGACGGTCGAGCTGCTGTCCACCCACGACCAGCTGCTCGGCGGAGCGAGCGGTCAGAAGTATCTCGGCTGCGTCTTCCCGGCCGACCCCGCTACGCCGCGGCCATCGCCGAGCCGGCGATGGTGATCGGACGCCAGCTCGCGGAGCTCGGCGTGCTCGGCCGGTTCGCGGTGGATTTCGTTGTCGTGCAAGACGACCCGGGGCTTGGACGCCGTACGCGATCGAGTTGAACCTCCGCAAGGGCGGCACCACCCATCCGTTCCTGACGCTGCAATTCCTCACCGACGGCACCTACGACGGCGAGCGCGGGGTGTTCCTGACCCCGAGTGGCAGCCGCGAAGTATCTGGTCGCCACCGACCACCTCGAGGACGACCGGCTCAAGGCACTCACCGTCGCCGACCTCTTCGACATCGTCGTGCGCCACGGTCTGCATTTCGACCAGGCTCGGCGGACCGGCGTGGTGTTCCACATGATCAGCTGCCTCACCGAGTGCGGTCGGGTCGGCCTGACCGCGGTCGGAGACACGCCCCGAGGACGCCTGGCGGATCTACGAGGAGGCGCAGTCCGTGGTGCTTCGGGAAGCGGATCTGGCTCTCGAGGAAGGCTTGCTGGTGTGAGGCCGAGGCACAGATAAATCAGTGTCGGTTCCGGCCGGGGTCTGAAAGTGTGACTGCCATGCCGACTCCCGAGCCGACGCGGTTCGCCGACGAGTGGGTGCGTGCCTGGAACGCCCATGACATCGAGGCCGTGCTCGCCCACTTCCGCGATGATGTGGTGTTCACGTCACCTGTGGCGGCGCGGGTCGTGCCCGCGAGCGGGGGAGTGGTGCGCGGCAAGGAGGCGTTACGCGACTACTGGGCGACCGCACTGGACCAACTACCCGGACTGCGGTTCGAGGTGGTCGCGGTGTATCGGGGCGAGTCGACGCTGGTGATCAACTACCGCAATCACCGTGGCCAGTTGGTCAACGAAGTGCTCACGTTCGACGGCGACGGCCTTGTTCGTGAGGGTCACGGCACTTACCTGGAGACTGCTTAACCCTCGAGCCTGCGGTCAGATCGCGGATCTCGGCCGAATCGCGATCTCACGGCAGTCTCGGCGCAGGGTTTGGGAGCTCAGCCCGCCGGCGTCACCCAGGTGGTGATGTCGGCGTGCACGACTTCGGTGCCATCGCGGTCGACGACGCTGACGGGCACGACGAGATCGATGCCTTCGGTGATCGAGGAGAAGTCGGGCGGTTCCAGTCGGGCCTGCGCCCGCAGCGACGTCGTCGCCTTCTGCAGATACTGAACATTCATCGCCTTGGGAAGCCAGCGGTGGCTGGTCGGCACGGTGGCCTCCATCAGCATTCCCATCGCCATCTCGGCCGCATTGCAGGACGCGATCGCGTGCACGGTGTGCAGGTGGTTGTAGACGAAGTACCACTTCGGCACGGTGACCTCGGCGAAGCCGGGCTCCATCGTCACGACGTGCGGAACGATCGATGCGAAGTACGGCACTCGCACCATCGCCGCGGCGGAGAACAGCCGGGTTCCGCCAGGGCGCCCGGCGAGCCGTTTCCACACCCGATATGTCGTTGTCGTACCGGCCATGGCGATCAACCTTACTCTGGAGTAAGAAGACGCCCGCTCGGACGCCCAGGAGTACGTCCGGCTCCCGGATGAACCGACGGGCCGGCCGAAACGTCGGGTAAGACATCGACCGACGTTCCGAATTGAGGAGATGGTTCCACTGACAGTTGAGTTCGAGCCCCGGGATGCACCTGGCGGCGGCGCCTCGTTCGACACTTCAGACTCGGCGGCGATCGTCGCGGCATCATTTTCGGCCGCCACCGACGAGCGGCTGCGCACCGTGTTGCAGTGTCTCGTCGAACACCTGCACAACTTCGCCAAGGAGGTGAACCTGACCCAGGCCGAGCTGGACGCCGCGGTCGAATTTCTCACCCGAACCGGGCACATGTGCGACGACACCCGCCAGGAATTCATCCTTCTGTCCGACGTGCTCGGTCTGTCCTCACTGGTCGACGCCCTCGACAACGATCGGCCGGCAGGCGCAACAGCGTCGACGGTGCTGGGTCCGTTCCACATGGTCGAGTCCCCGCCACGGCAGCTCGGTGACTCGATCGCGCTGGCCCCCGGCGGTGAACCGACCCTGATCACCGGGCAGGTGCAGTCCGTCGCCGGCGGCGAACTCGCCGGCGCCATGCTCGATGTCTGGCAGGCCGACGAGAAGGGCTTCTATGACGTGCAGACGCCCGATCGGGTGCCCGAACGCAACCTTCGCGGGTTGTTCACCTGTGACGAACAGGGGCGTTTCGCCTTCCGCACGATTCTGCCGGCGCACTACCCGATCCCACATGACGGGCCGGTCGGGCAGCTGCTGAAGGCCACCGGACGCCATCCCTTCCGTCCGGCCCACGTCCACTTCATTGCGAGTGCCGACGGCCACGCGACCTTGACCACCCATGTCTTCGTCGCCGGATCTCCCTATTTGTCGTCCGACGCGGTATTCGCGGTCAAAGACAGCCTCGTCCTCGACTTCGCCGTCAGCGATGACGAGGTGTTGGCCGACCGCTACGGCATGTCGGTGCCGTTCCGTCACGCCCACGTCGAGATCGTGCTGCCCGAAATCGCGTCATGAACCCTCGATTCGCGGTGGGGGCCGGCACCGCTTCGGCGTACCCTGCTGTGGAGTGAGAACGCCGCTGCGGCCCGGCGGGCCGCGGAGTCGGTTTCGCGTGGCCAGGGATTTGGAGCGGGCCGTTTTCTAGGGCATACTGTTCGGGTTGCCCTGAGCCGGAACGGTGCCTTTTGTAGCCCATCCGGCACAGGGCATACGACCGGCGCCCATACGGGCGCATCCGGTCCCCATCTCGATCGTGACGATTTATCGCCGCGAGAGAGTGCGCGTAGGGCGACACACCCGACCGCGGGGACCGGTGAACCACAGACAGGTAAACAGCGGCGGCACAGCCAGCGCGCGGCCCGGGAGATCCGGACTGTGCGCACGAAGACCAGGCCCAAGCATGGGCCCGTTAGTAGTGAGGTAGGAGAAGCGTGGCGGGACAGAAGATCCGCATCAGGCTCAAGGCCTACGACCACGAGGCGATTGACGCCTCGGCGCGCAAGATCGTAGAGACGGTCACCAGGACGGGCGCCAGCGTGGTCGGCCCGGTGCCGCTGCCGACCGAGAAGAACGTGTACTGCGTCATCCGGTCCCCGCATAAGTACAAGGACTCGCGGGAGCACTTCGAGATGCGCACGCACAAGCGACTGATCGACATCCTCGACCCGACGCCGAAGACCGTTGACGCTTTGATGCGCATCGATCTGCCGGCGAGCGTCGACGTCAACATCCAGTAGGAGACCTAGAAGAAATGGCTAGAAAAGGCATTCTGGGCACCAAGCTGGGCATGACGCAGGTGTTCGACGAGAACAACCGGGTCGTGCCGGTGACGGTTGTCAAGGCCGGCCCCAACGTCGTGACGCGGATCCGTACACCGGAGCGTGACGGCTACAGCGCCGTGCAACTGGCGTACGGCGAGATCAGCCCCCGCAAGGTGAACAAGCCGGTGACCGGCCAGTACACCGCCGCGGGTGTCAATCCGCGCCGCCACCTCGTCGAGTTGCGGCTCGACGACGAAGCTGCCGCCGCGGAGTACGAGCTCGGTCAGGAACTGACCGCCGAGGTCTTCGCCGACGGCGCCTATGTCGACGTGACCGGCACCAGCAAGGGCAAGGGCTTCGCGGGCACCATGAAGCGCCACGGCTTCCGTGGCCAGGGCGCCAGCCACGGTGCGCAGGCGGTGCACCGTCGTCCCGGTTCGATCGGCGGCTGCGCCACCCCCGGCCGGGTGTTCAAGGGCACTCGCATGTCGGGCCGGATGGGCAGTGACCGCGTGACGACGCAGAACCTGGTGGTGCACAAGGTTGATGCCGAGAACGGCGTGCTGCTGATCAAGGGCGCCATCCCCGGCCGCAACGGCGGTCTGGTGATGGTCCGCACCGCAATCAAGCGAGGCGAAAAGTAATGGCTGCTTTGAAGATTGATGTCCACACCCCGGGTGGTAAGAAGGACGGCTCTGTCGATCTGCCCGCGGAGCTGTTCGATGTCGAAGCAAACATCGCGTTGATGCACCAGGTGGTCGAGGCGCAACGCGCCGCGGGCCGTCAGGGCACGCACTCGACGAAGACGCGCGGCGAGGTCCGCGGTGGCGGCAAGAAGCCGTACCGGCAGAAGGGCACCGGCCGCGCACGTCAGGGTTCGACGCGTGCGCCGCAGTTCACGGGCGGTGGCGTCGTGCACGGTCCGAAGCCGCGCGACTACAGCCAGCGCACCCCGAAGAAGATGATCGCCGCCGCGCTGCGCGGGGCTCTCTCGGACCGGGCGCGCAACGGCCGCATCCACGCCGTCACCGAATTGGTGGAGGGTCAGACCCCGTCGACCAAGAGCGCCAAGTCGTTCCTGGCCACGCTGACCGAGCGCAAGCAGGTGCTGATCGTGATCGGCCGCACTGACGAGACCGGCACCAAGAGCGTGCGCAATCTGCCTGGCGTGCACGTGCTTTCGCCGGATCAACTCAATACCTATGACGTACTGAAGGCCGACGACGTGGTGTTCAGCGTGGAAGCGCTCAACGCCTACATCGGCGCAGCGAGCCAAGGTTCTCACGACAACGCCGAGGAGGTTTCGGCCTGATGGCGACCGTCACCGACCCCCGCGACATCATCTTGTCGCCGGTCATCTCCGAGAAGTCATACGGACTGATCGAGGACAACGTGTACACGTTCGTGGTGCACCCCGACTCGAACAAGACCCAGATCAAGATCGCGATCGAGAAGATCTTCAAGGTCAAGGTCGATTCGGTGAACACCATGAACCGTCAGGGCAAGCGCAAGCGCACCCGGGCCGGGTACGGCAAGCGCAAGGACACCAAGCGCGCCATCGTCACCCTGGCCGCGGGCAGCAAGCCGATCGACCTGTTCGGAGCACCGGCGTAGCCGGCGGGAAGTAGAGAGACCTAAAGAATCATGGCAATTCGCAAGTACAAGCCGACGACCCCCGGTCGCCGCGGTGCCAGCGTCTCCGATTTCGCCGAGATCACTCGCGACCATCCGGAGAAGTCGCTGGTTCGTCCGCTGCACGGCAAGGGCGGCCGCAACGCGCACGGTCGGATCACCACCCGGCACAAGGGCGGTGGACACAAGCGCGCGTACCGCGTCATCGACTTCCGTCGTAACGACAAAGACGGCGTCAACGCCAAGGTCGCGCACATCGAGTACGACCCCAACCGCACCGCCAACATCGCGCTGCTGCACTACCTTGACGGCGAGAAGCGCTACATCATCGCGCCCGAGGGTCTCAAGCAGGGCGCCACGGTGGAGTCCGGCGCCAACGCCGACATCAAGCCCGGCAACAACCTGCCGCTGCGCAACATCCCATCCGGCACCGTGATCCACGCCGTGGAACTGCGGCCCGGCGGTGGCGCCAAGATGGCGCGCTCGGCCGGCTCCAGCATCCAGCTGCTGGGCAAGGAGGGCGCCTACGCCTCCCTGCGCATGCCGTCGGGTGAGATCCGCCGCGTCGACGTGCGCTGCCGCGCCACCGTCGGTGAGGTCGGAAACGCCGAGCAGGCCAACATCAACTGGGGTAAGGCCGGCCGGATGCGGTGGAAGGGCAAGCGCCCCACCGTCCGTGGTGTCGTGATGAACCCGGTGGACCACCCGCACGGCGGCGGTGAGGGTAAAACCTCCGGCGGCCGTCACCCGGTCAGTCCGTGGGGTAAGCCCGAGGGCCGTACCCGCAAGCGCAAGAAGCAGAGCGACCAGCTCATCGTCCGACGCCGGCGTACCGGCAAGAAGCACCACCGGTAGGAGTTAGCCGATGCCACGCAGCCTCAAGAAGGGTCCGTTCGTCGACGACCATCTGCTCAAGAAGGTCGACGTCCAGAACGACAAGAACACGAAGCAGGTCATCAAGACCTGGTCTCGTCGATCGACCATCATCCCCGATTTCATCGGGCACACCTTCGCGGTGCACGACGGCCGCAAGCACGTCCCGGTGTTCGTCACCGAGGCGATGGTCGGACACAAGCTGGGTGAGTTCGCGCCCACCCGCACGTTCAAGGGTCACATCAAGGATGACCGGAAGGCGAAGCGGCGATGAGCGCTTGCGCGAAGAGCAGAGCGCCTGAGATGAGCGCTTGCGCGAAGAGCAGAGGACTCAGCTAAATGACTACGACGACTGAATATCCGTCCGCGGTCGCGAAGGCGCGCTTCGTGCGCATCTCGCCGACCAAGGCGCGCCGGGTCATCGACCTGGTGCGCGGTAAGTCGGTGTCCGAAGCGCTGGACATTCTGCGGTGGGCGCCGCAGGCCGCCAGCGAGCCGGTCGCCAAGGTGATCGCCAGCGCCGCGGCCAATGCGCAGAACAACGAGGGCCTGGATCCGTCCACCCTGGTCGTCGCCACCGTCTACGCCGACGAGGGCCCGACGGCCAAACGCATCCGCCCTCGTGCCCAGGGCCGCGCGTTCCGGATCCGCAAGCGCACCAGCCACATCACCGTGATCGTGGAGAGCCGCCCCAGCCGTGACGGTGGACGCGGTGAGCGCACCGGCCAGTCGGCAGGTGCTTCACGCGCGCGTCGTGCGCAGGGCAGCAAGGCCGCCGCTGCAAAGAAGGCGCCCGCGACCAAGGCGACCGCCGAGAACGCGGCCGCAACAAAGGCACCCGCCAAGAAGGCTGCCGCCAAGGCGGCTTCAAAGACTGCTGAAGCTTCAGACGAAGCGAAGGAGGGCTCAGAGTAGTGGGCCAGAAAATCAATCCCCACGGCTTCCGGCTCGGTATCACCACCGACTGGAAGTCCCGGTGGTACGCCGACAAGCAGTACAAGGACTACGTCAAGGAAGACGTGGCGATCCGCCGGCTGCTGGCCACCGGTCTCGAGCGCGCCGGCATCGCCGACGTGGAGATCGAGCGCACCCGCGACCGGGTCCGTGTCGACATCCACACCGCGCGTCCCGGCATCGTCATCGGCCGCCGCGGCACGGAGGCCGACCGCATCCGCGCCGATCTGGAGAAGCTCACCGGCAAGCAGGTTCAGCTGAACATCCTCGAGGTGAAAAACCCTGAGTCGCAGGCTCAGCTGGTCGCCCAGGGTGTCGCCGAGCAGCTTTCCAACCGTGTCGCATTCCGGCGCGCCATGCGCAAGGCCATCCAGTCGGCGATGCGCCAGCCCAACGTCAAGGGCATCCGCGTGCAGTGCTCGGGCCGCCTCGGCGGCGCCGAGATGAGCCGCTCCGAGTTCTACCGCGAGGGCCGGGTTCCGCTGCACACGCTGCGCGCCGACATCGACTACGGCCTTTACGAGGCCAAGACCACCTTCGGTCGCATCGGCGTGAAGGTGTGGATCTACAAGGGCGACATCGTCGGCGGCAAGCGCGAGCTGACCGCCGCGGTTCCCGCTGGTGCGGACCGCCCGCGCCGTGAGCGTCCGTCGGGCACCCGCCCGCGGCGAAGCGGTGCGTCGGGAACCACCGCGACAAGCACTGATGCGGGTCGCGCAGCGTCGGGCGCCGAAGAGGCACCCGCGGTCGCCGAGGCTTCTACCTCGGCGGCGGACACCTCGGCCGCTGCTGGTGCGCCGGCCGAAGCGCCCGCAACGGAGAACACGGAGAGCTGAATCATGTTGATTCCCCGCAAGGTCAAGCACCGTAAGCAACACCACCCCCGGCAGCGCGGCATCGCCAGTGGCGGGACGTCGGTGAGCTTCGGCGACTATGGCATTCAGGCGCTCGAGCACGCCTACATCACCAACCGGCAGATCGAGTCCGCTCGTATCGCCATCAACCGGCACATCAAGCGTGGCGGCAAGGTGTGGATCAACATCTTCCCGGACCGTCCGCTGACGAAGAAGCCTGCCGAAACCCGAATGGGTTCGGGTAAGGGTTCGCCGGAGTGGTGGGTGGCCAACGTCAAGCCCGGACGGGTGCTGTTCGAGCTGAGCTACCCCGATGAGAAGATCGCGCGCGACGCGCTGACCCGTGCGATCCACAAGTTGCCGATCAAGGCGCGCATCGTGACCAGAGAGGAGCACTTCTGATGGCGGTGGGAGTGTCGACCGGTGAACTGCGCGAGTTGACCGACGACGAGTTGAAGGACAAGCTGCGCGAGTCCAAGGAAGAGCTGTTCAACCTGCGCTTCCAGATGGCCACCGGCCAGCTCGCCAACAACCGGCGGCTGCGCACGGTGCGGCAGGAGATCGCGCGTGTGTACACCGTTTTGCGTGAACGTGAGTTGGGTCTGGCTTCCGGGCCCGCTGGTGAGGATTCGTAATGGCAGACAAGACTGAAACCAACAGCGGCGAGAAGGGTCCGAAGCACACGCCGCGGACGGATAAGCCGCGCGGTCGTCGCAAGACGCGCATCGGCTATGTCGTCAGCGACAAGATGCAGAAGACCATCGTGGTCGAGCTGGAGGACCGCAAGAGTCACCCGCTGTACGGCAAGATCATCCGGACCACCACAAAGGTCAAGGCGCACGACGAGAACAGCATCGCCGGCATCGGCGACCGGGTTTCGCTGATGGAGACCCGCCCGCTGTCGGCCACCAAGCGGTGGCGCCTCGTCGAGATCCTCGAGAAGGCCAAGTAGCGCTTCTGGCGTGAGCTGACGCAGGAGTCCCCGCACGCTCTGGCGTGTCGGGGACTTTTTGCGTTCACGATCGTGCGCGTTCGGCTGCCCGGACACCGTCTACGGCTTCGCCGTCGCCGCGGCGTCGCAGGACCCGAAGACCTTTGTGGTGCCGTCCGACCCGGACTTCACCGAACTACTCAACGACCCAATACACACCGGCGTCGAGTATCTGTTGGCGGTACCGCCCAAGGGGCGCGGCATATCGGACGCGCTCAACGTGCGCTATCCGACGTTGTTCGACACCGGCGCCGATATCGCCACGCTCGAGCTCGAGATTCCCAACGACGGCGACAGCCAGCCGACCTGGCGGCTCTACCGGGTGCAGGAGCCGGTCGCGGCCAATTGACTCCTCGTCGGCGAGTTGCTTACTCCTCGCCGTTCTTGGCCTCGCGCCACGCCCGCTCGAACGGCAGCCGCCACGCATTGGGCGCGATCAGCTGATGGATGGCGTTGGGACCCCACGTCCCCGGCGGGTATGACTTGACGGGCGGCGGGTCGGCGAGCAATTCGGCGGACCGCTCCCACAGCGACTCGATGCCCTCGGCGGTGGTGAACAGCGTGTGGTCGCCGCGCATCGCGTCCAGGATCAGCCTCTCGTAGGCCTCCAGAACGTCGCCGACGGTGTCGATCTCCTGCGTCGAGAACTGCATCGACAGCTTGTCGAGCTTCATGCCGGGCCCCGGTCGCTTGCCGTAGAAAGACAGCGACACCTTGGAGTTGTCGGCCAGATCGAACGTCAGGTGGTCCGGCCCCTGCGAGCCGACACCGGAGCCGGTCGGGAACATCGTGCGCGGCGCCTCCTTGAACGCGATCGAGATGATGCGGATCCCCTCCGCCATCCGCTTTCCCGTCCGCAGGTAGATCGGCACTCCGGCCCAGCGCCAGTTGTCGATCCCGACCTTGAGGGCAATGAACGTCTCGGTGTCGGAATCTCTTGCCACGCCCTCGGTTTGGCGGTAGCCCACGTACTGGCCACGCACCACGTGCGCCGGGTCCACCGGCAGCATGGACCGGAACACCTTGTTCTTCTCCTCGCTGATGGCCCGCGGCTCCAGTGCGGTCGGCGGCTCCATCACCACGAAGGCCATCACCTGGAACAGATGGGTGACCACCATGTCCTTGTACGCACCGGTGCTCTCGTAGAAGTTGGCGCGCTCGTCGAGGCCGAGGGTCTCAGGGATATCGATCTGGATGTGGTCGATGAAGTTGCGGTTCCAGATGGGCTCGAACAGGCCGTTGGCGAACCGGAACGCCAGGATGTTCTGCGCGGCTTCCTTGCCGAGGAAGTGGTCGATGCGGAAGATCTGCTGTTCACGGAATGTCTCGTGGACGAAGTCGTTGAGTTCGACGGCACTGGCAAGGTCGGTGCCGAACGGTTTCTCCATCACGACGCGCGACCGGTCCACCAGGTTCGCATCGCGGAGCGTGGTGATCACCGCGCGGGCGGCCTTGGGCGGCACCGACAGGTAGTGGAGCCGTCGCGCCCCCGGCCCGAGCTTCTTCTCCGCCGTGGCGACGGCGGCGGCCAGCGCGTCAGGACCTGCGCCTTGTGGCACATAGGTGACCGTCTCGGCGAACTGCGCCCACTGCTCCTTGCTGAGCTTGTGGGTCCCGAAATCGTCGACGGCCGACTTGGCCAGCCTGAGGAACTCCTCTCGGGTGAGATCCTCCAACGACGTCGCGACGATCTGGATGTGGGGCGCCAGCTCGGACTGGTCCAGATAAGCCAGGCCGGGAATCAGCTTTCGCCTCGCCAGGTCACCCGTCGCGCCGAACAGCACGACGACGTGCGGGTCGACGGAGAAGTCGTCATGACGGTGCGGCCGTGCGCCCGGCGCCGGGTAGGAGATCGTCTGCGGTTTAGTTGTCGCCACAATCGGCATACTTCCACCGCGGCGATGTCGGTGCATCCGTACCGGGTGCGCTGCCACCGTGCCGTCACAGGTCCGACAACTCGACTTAACCCGTGGGGGAGTCGGCCGATCCCGCGATCTTGGCAGCCACCCCATCCAGAAGCTGAGCCAGCCCCGACCTGAATTCGGCGAGGTGGTCGTCGCCCGGGCCGTCGAACACACCGGCGTCGAGCGCGGCCGCCAAGGCGGGCAACCTGTCGGCGTCCACGACCAGGCGCAGAAGCGTCGGATAGTCCGTGCCGGAATCTTGACCGGCCTCGATGTCGAGGGCCGCCGCACCGCGGACATAATGCAGCACGGCCATCACGGCGGCCAGCTTTTCCCGTTCGGCCAGCGGTGTGCCGCGGAGTGCGGCGAGCCCCGCATCCAGCCACGCCAGCTGGCCCGGATCGGCAGGCGGCCCCGAGGAGGCGGTCTGCAGTATCCACGGATGCCGGTGATAGACATCCCACAGTCCCGCTGCCCAATCGGCAAGCGCACCACGCCAATTGGCCCGGTTGGTCGGGGCGGACGGGGGACCGGGCGCCGTCGACAGCATGAACGTCAGCAGCTCGTCCTTGTTGGCGATGTGGCGGTAGAGCGACATCGTGCCGCAGCCGAGCCGCTCGGCCAGGCGGGCCATCGACAGCGTGCCGAGGCCGTCGGCGTCGGCCAACTCCACCGCCGCCGCGATGATCCGCTCGCGGCTCAGGCCCCGCGACTGCCGGCTGGGCGGGTCAGCCCGCCACAGTATTTCCAGCGCGCGCGGCAACTCTGCTTTGGACATCGGGAATCAGCTTAATCGAGAGATGTCGCAGATGCGTATCCCGTACGCTCATGCGTATGACATACGCATCATCCCGTGCCCACCGGTGGATCGCCCCGGCGCTGGCCGTGATCGTGGCCGTCTTCCTGGCGTATTCACTGCCGCCGTATTTCACCGGCGGGACGCGCGTGCCCGCGACCTTCGCGCTCCACTACCCGCTGCTGGTCGCCCATGTGATGTTCGCGAGCGTGGCGATGGTGAGCGCGGTCGCCCAGGTCTGGCCGCGGCTACGCGTCCGACACCCCGTCCTGCACCGCCGGACGGGCCGGGTCTACGTCGCATCTGCGATCCCTGCGGCGATGTGCGCGATGGTGATCGGTGTCGCGACGCCGTTCGGTCCGTTCCTGGCCGTCAGCAATGTGTTGCTGTCCGCGCTGTGGCTCTGGTTCACCGTCAACGGCTATCTCGCGGCGCGGCAACACCGCTACGCCGAGCATCGGCGTCACATGGTGCGCAGTGCGACGCTCGCCCTGTCGATCATCACCAACCGGATCTGGACGCCTGTTCTGGCCATCTCGCTGTATCCGTTGCAAGACAGCCTTTTTGGCGGTGACCAGGAGCACTTCATCTGGCTGGTGGCCAGTGTCGGCGGCTGGCTGGGATGGACGATTCCGTTGGTGACGGTGCAGTGGTGGCTCAACCGCAAACCGGCAACACTGCCGTCAATTTCTCAGCAAACCTATACACAGCGGGTGTAATCTCCCCCGCGATCGTCAATATGGCGGCGGTCCACAACCGGAACGAGGCGGCGATGGCGACCGAATTCAACGGCAAGATCGAGTTGGACATCCGGGATTCAGAGCCTGACTGGGGTCCGTACGCGGCGCCGACGGCGCCGGAGGATTCGCCCAACGTCCTCTACCTCGTCTGGGACGACACCGGCGTAGCGACGTGGGACTGCTTCGGTGGCTTGGTGGAGATGCCCGCCATGAGCCGGATCGCCGAACGTGGTGTGCGCCTTTCCCAGTTCCACACCACCGCGCTGTGCTCGCCGACGCGCGCCTCGCTACTCACCGGACGCAACGCGACCACAGTCGGCATGGCGACCATCGAGGAGTTCACCGATGGCTTCCCGAACTGCAACGGGCGTATTCCATACGACACCGCCCTGCTTTCGGAAGTACTCGTCGAGAACGGCTACAACACCTACTGCGTCGGCAAGTGGCACCTGACGCCGTTGGAGGAGTCGAATCTGGCTTCCACCAAACGGCATTGGCCATTGGGGCGCGGATTCGAGCGGTTCTACGGCTTCATGGGCGGCGAGACCGATCAGTGGTACCCCGAGCTCGTGTACGACAACCACCCCGTCGCGCCGCCGGGAACGCCGGAAGACGGGTATCACCTGTCGAAGGACATCGCCGACAAGACAATCGAATTCATCCGCGACGCGAAGGTGATCGCGCCCGACAAACCGTGGTTCTCCTACGTCTGCCCCGGCGCCGGGCACGCGCCGCACCACGTGTTCAAGGAATGGGCCGACAAATACGCCGGCACGTTCGACATGGGCTACGAGCGCTATCGCGAAGTGGTGCTGGAAAACCAGAAAAGGCTGGGCATCGTCCCACCCGATACCGAACTCTCGCCGATCAACCCCTACCTGGATGTCAAGGGCCCCAACGACGAACCGTGGCCGCAGCAGGACACCGTGCGTCCGTGGGACAGCCTCGATGACGACGAGAAGCGGCTGTTCAACCGGATGGCAGAGGTGTTCGCCGGTTTCCTGAGCTATACCGACGCCCAAATCGGCCGGATCCTGGACTATTTGGAAGAGTCCGGCCAGCTCGACAACACCATCATCGTGGTGATCTCGGACAACGGCGCCAGCGGCGAGGGCGGTCCGAACGGATCGGTCAACGAGGTCAAGTTCTTCAACGGATACATCGACACGGTCGAAGACAGCCTGCGGGTCATCGACAACCTCGGCGGCCCCGAGACCTACAACCACTACCCGATCGGTTGGGCGATGGCGTTCAACACGCCCTACAAGCTGTTCAAGCGGTACGCCTCACACGAAGGAGGCATCGCCGACACCGCGATCATCTCGTGGCCCAAGGGCATCGCCGCCCACGGTGAGGTTCGCGACAACTACATCAACGTCTGCGACATCACCCCGACGGTGTACGACCTGCTGGAAATAACCCCGCCGGCGACCGTTCGCGGTACCGCGCAGAAGCCGCTGGATGGCGTGAGTTTCAAGGTGGTCCTTGCTGATTCGGATGCGCCGACCGGCAAGGAGTCTCAGTTCTACGCGATGCTCGGCACCCGCGGCATCTGGAACAAGGGTTGGTTCGCCAACACCGTGCACGCGGCATCGCCCGCAGGCTGGTCGAACTTCGACAAAGACCGCTGGGAGCTGTTCCACATCGAGACCGACCGCAGCCAGTGTCACGACCTGGCGGCCGATAACCCCGAGAAGCTCGACGAGCTCACGGCGCTGTGGTTCAGCGAGGCCGCGAAGTACAACGGTCTGCCGCTGGGGGACCTCAACATTCTCGAGACGATGACGCGGTGGCGTCCCTACCTATCGGGCACCCGCGAGTCGTACTACTACTACCCCGGGACAGCGGATGTCGGCATGGGCGCCGCGGTCGAGATCCAGGGGCGGTCATTCGCCATCATGGCGGAGGTGACGATCGACAGCACCGGAGCCGAGGGGGTGCTGTTCAAACACGGCGGTGGCCACGGTGGTCACGTGTTGTTCATCCGGGACGGGCGGTTGCACTACATCTACAACTTCCTCGGTGAGCAGGAACAGAAGGTGTCCTCGTCGGGCGCCGTCCCGCTCGGCAAACACACCTTCGGGGCCGCCTTCACCCGGACCGGGGTGGTCGAGGGCAGCCACACCCCGCTCGGTGATGCCGCGCTCTACATCGACGGGACCGAGGTGGGATCTTTGCAGGGAATGCGGATCCACCCGGGCACCTTCGGGCTCGCGGGCGCGGCGCTCAGCGTCGGGCGCAACACCGGCTCGCCGGTGTCGCGCGTCTACAAGGCCCCGTTCCCGTTCACAGGTGGCACCATCGAACAGGTGACTGTTGACATTTCCGGCAAGTCGTACGTCGACCTCGAGCGAGAGTTTGCGCGAGCATTCGCGAAAGACTGATGACCCGTCTCCGGTGGACGCTCGCCGTCCCGCTGTGTTTGGCCGCCGTCGTCCTGTCGGCGTGCGTCCGGACCAGCGAAGGCGCCCCCGTCGCCGGTCAGACCCTCGGAACCACCGCGCCGGCCCCGTCGTCGACCATCCCGACCCGAGAGGCCGATCAGTCGGCGCCCGGCGTCGTGCCCACCACCAGGGCGCCGGTGGCGCCGAACGCCGTCACCTGCTCACAACCCGTGCTGCCGCCGGTGCGGATGACGGCTGAGGTGGACGATCCGAACGCGCCCAGGATCACCGTCGGCGTACCCGACGGCTGGTCGATGTCGACGGGCTCGGGAGATGTCGGCGCACAGCTGACCGGACCCGACGGGATGTCGGCCACCGTCACCATCGCGCCGACCCAGTTGGATCCTTCCTCGGCGTTCAGGAAGTACGCCGATGACCTGATGGGGCAATCGGCGGTCAGCAGCGTCAGCGCCATGCCGGGCGAGCTGTGCGAGTACAGCGGGCAGAAACTCATGGGCGCGTGGTCGGACACGCCGCAGAACGCCGTCCAGTTCGAGGACCGAATCGTCCATGTCTGGACGAATGGAGGCCCCAGTTATCTGGTGGCCGTCCACGTGCAGGCCCCGACGGGAACCGAGGGGTTCGATGCGGCCGCGTCGGTGCTGACCGAGGACTTCGAGATCGAACTACCCTGACAACCATGCTCACCGAGCTCGTCGAGCTTCCGGGTGGGTCTTTCCGGATGGGCTCGACAAGGTTCTATCCGAAGAATCCCGGTGCACACCGTCACGGTGGCCGCGGTAGCCGTCGAACGCCATCCGGTGACCAACGCCCAGTTCGCCGAGTTCGTCGACGCCACGGGGTACGTCACGGTGGCAGAACAGCCACTCGACCCCGCGCTCTATCCCGGCGTGGCGCCCCAGGACCTGGTCCCCGGCGCGCTGGTGTTCCGGCCCACCCGCGGACCGGTCGACCTGCGGGACTGGCGGCAGTGGTGGCACTGGTCGCCGGGCGCCAGCTGGCGCCGTCCATTCGGTCCCGACAGCGACAGCTGGAACTTGGCGGACCGGCTCGACCACCCCGTTGTGCAAGTGGCCTACCCGGACGCCGCGGCCTACGCCCGATGGGTGCATCGGCGGCTGCCCACCGAGGCGGAGTGGGAATATGCCGCGCGCGGCGGCGCCGACACCACCTATTCATGGGGCGACGACGCCGCGCCGGACGGTCAGCTGATGGCGAATACGTGGCAGGGCAGGTTCCCGTACCGCAACGACGGGGCGCTGGGGTGGCGGGGCACCTCGCCCGTGGGTGCGTTCCCGCCCAACGGCTTTGGGCTTTCGACATGATCGGCAACGTCTGGGAATGGACGACGACGCAGTTCTCGGCGCACCATCGGCTCGACGAGCCCACCCGGGGATGCTGTCCGCCGGTGCACGCGGATCCGACGGTGAGCCAGGCGCTCAAGGGTGGTTCACACCTGTGTGCGCCGGAGTATTGCCACCGCTACCGGCCCGCCGCGCGGTCGCCACAGTCCCAGGACAGCGCCACCACCCACATCGGGTTCCGCTGCGTGGCCGACATCGGCTAGCGCGGCACGGGTGCGGCCGCGGCCAGCCGTTCGGACAGTTTGGCGGTGAGCGCGAACGACCCCGCGAGGACGGCGACCAGCAGCACCCCGAGGCCGATCACGCTGCCGCTGAGGGTGGGGTCCGCATCGCCGGCCTGTGCTCTGGCCGAGCCGTTGAGGAACGTCATGGCGAGCAGCGCCCCGGCGGCGAGCACCACCTCCGCCGCCGCCAGGCGGGGAGCCGTCCGCAGGGCGAGACCGAACACCGAGCCGGTGTCGCCCGCCGCCCGGGCGTGGGCCATCCGTGGCATCAGCACGAACTCATGGGACGCACCGATGAGGACGATCACCGCCACCAGCGAGACCTTCACCAGCAGGACGTTGCCGAATTTCGTGGTGAACAGCTCGGCCGGACTGCCGACGAGCGTCCAGGCCATGTACAGCCCGCTGACCAGGAGGCAGCCCATCGCGACGAGGGCGACGGTGCTGAACCGGCTCCACAGCTGTGCCCACACCACGCCCGCGCTCCGGGTCAACCGGTGCCGCGCCAGCGCCAGTGCCACCAGACCCGCGACGCCGCCGATCCACGTGCACACCGCGAGGACGTGGACGTGATTGGCCACGACGTCGATCAGGCTGTCTACCGTCTCGGCGCTGAAATTCATTGGCACCAGGCTTATCTGGTGCGACACCAGAGTGATCGTCAGCGCAGTCCACACCACGGTGGTCAGCCGCGGCCGGACTCGCCGAACCCACAGCGACATCAGCACGATCGCGGCCAGTACCCACATCCCGTACTGAACGGCGGACACCGCGCCGGCGGAGATCCACTGCGCCGGTTTACCCGGCGTCGTCACATAACCCCACATCGCCGCGGGGGACAGGGTGTCGCCATACGGAGTCTTGGCGCCGCCGGGACCAGGCGCGCGGGCGACCAGGGCGGCGAACTGGAAGTAGAGCGCCACCACGAAGAAGGCGCCCGCACCGGCGAGCAACTGAGCAGTCCGCCCGTGCAGCACCGCGCGGTCGGCGGCGTCCACCGACGGCCGGGACAGCACCGGACGCAACACCAACAGATGCAGCATGCAGCCGCCGATCACGCCGATCATCCCCACGAAGTAGCCGGCCTTGGAGAGCACCCGCCACGCTGGCGGGGTCGGATTCGCCAGCGCGGCGGGTACGGCTTGGGCCAACAGGGACACCATCAGGCGGGCACTCCTCCATCGCGCCGGGACAGTCCTCTGACCCGGCCTTCGTAGGGATCTACGACGCCCGGGGGGCGACCGGTTCAACTCGGCGACAGTGGCCTAGGACACATCCGCGCGCGGTCGCCGCGTCGTTCTGGCGCGAGGCCGATCGGCGGTGATGTCACCGGCGTAGAGATGGGCGGTGCCGGACGCATTCGCCAGGCCGACGACGCCGACGGCGATCAGGGCGCCCGACACGGCGATGGCCGCGAGCACGGCGGGGCGGTGAGGCGCGGGTGCGTCAAACGCCACGATGCCCAGCGCGAAGCTCGCGACGGGGTTGGTGACGCTCATCGCGGCGATCGCCGGTGGCAGCGGACCGCTGGCGAATGCTATCTGTACCAACAACATTCCGGTCACGGCCGTTACGGCCAACGCGTACACGGGCCAGTCGGAGAGCGTGCCCACCGGCCCGGCGTGATAGAGATCCTCGACCGTCAGCTTGAGGTAGACGGCAGTCAGCGCGTGGCACAGACCGGCGGCGACGCCCATCAGCGGGCCGGAAAGCCATCCGAAGGCCCGCCGACTCGCCTGGCGCAGCGTCACGATGAGGCCGGCCGTGCACACCGTCGCCAGCAGCACCCGATGGCGGTGCGGCGCCCCGTTGAGGGGGGATGCGTCTGCCGCCAGCAGGAGCACCAGACCGGCGCAGACCGCGAGTGCCGACAACCAGTCACGGAGCGACGGCCACCGACGCTGCTCACCCGAGGCCAGGGTCAGCACGAACAGAAGTTGCGCCGCCATCAGTGGCTGGACCGCGGCCACCGACCCGACCTTCAGCGCGGCCGCCTGGGTGACGACTCCACCGATGTTCGTCAACCAACCGGTCAGCCACGTCCTGCTCCGCACCAGACGACGCAGCAGCCTGGTGACGCCGACCGCGTCGTGCAGGGAGGCGGTGTCGGAGCCGACGACGGTCCGCGCGGCCCTCTGCTGCAGGAGGGCCGACAGCGCGAACAGGAACGCGGCCGCCAGACCCAGGCCGGTAACGGCGATCATGTTGTCATCGCGGTCCAATCTCCACCGGGCGCAGTACGGCGAGATGAACGCACGCAAAATGCCAGGTATTGGCCGTGTGTCAGGGTTCAGACCGCGATATCGCCGGCCCGGCCACCGAGGCGGGGAAGCGTGACCAGCGGCGATTTGGTTCCTACCAGGTCGTCCCCTAGAATCTAGGGGTTGCCTTGGGCAGACCTCGGTTCTCTGAAAAGAAAACCCTGCGTGCCCTTCGGAAACAGCAAGACCGCGCACGTCAGGTCGGTATCTGGCGTGCATACAACCAGGTCGAGGAGATCGAGTGATTCAGCAGGAATCGCGGGTGAAGGTCGCCGACAACACGGGTGCCAAGGAAATCTTGTGCATCCGCGTGCTCGGTGGCTCGTCGCGGCGCTACGCCGGCATCGGTGATGTCATCGTGGCGACCGTCAAGGACGCCATCCCCGGTGGCAACGTCAAGAAGGGCGACGTCGTCAAGGCCGTCATCGTCCGCACCGTCAAGGAGCGCCGCCGCGCCGACGGCAGCTACATCAAGTTCGACGAGAACGCGGCCGTGATCATCAAGCCCGACAACGATCCGCGCGGCACCCGCATTTTCGGCCCGGTCGGCCGTGAACTGCGTGAGAAGCGCTTCATGAAGATCGTTTCGCTGGCTCCGGAGGTGGTGTAGATGAAGGTCCACAAGGGCGACACGGTGCTCGTCGATCTCCGGTAAGGACAAGGGCGCCAAGGGCAAGGTCCTGGTGGCCTTCCCGACGCGCAACAAGGTGCTCGTCGAGGGCGTCAACCGGATCAAGAAGCACACCCCCGAATCACGCACCGAGCGCGGCGCGGCCTCCGGCGGCATCGTCACCCAGGAGGCGCCGATCTCCGTCTCGAACGTGATGGTCATCGACTCCGACGGCAAGCCGACCCGCGTCGGTTACCGCGTCGACGACGAGACCGGCAAGAAGGTCCGCATCGCCAAGACCAACGGCAAGGACATCTAGGACATGACCACCGTAGAAAACACTGAAAAGACGCTCCCTCGGCTGAAGCAGCGCTACCGCGAAGAGATCCGTGACGCGCTGCAGAAGGAATTCGGCTACGGCAACGTCATGCAGATCCCCGGCGTGGTGAAGGTCGTCGTGAACATGGGCGTCGGCGACGCCGCCCGCGACGCCAAGCTGATCAACGGCGCCGTCAACGACCTCGCGCTGATCACCGGCCAGAAGCCCGAGATCCGCAAGGCGCGCAAGTCCATCGCGCAGTTCAAGCTCCGCGAGGGCATGCCGATCGGCGCGCGCGTCACGCTGCGCGGCGACCGCATGTGGGAGTTCCTCGACCGGCTGATCTCGATTGCGCTGCCGCGTATCCGCGACTTCCGCGGTCTGTCGCCCAAGCAGTTCGACGGCACCGGCAACTACACCTTCGGGCTGAACGAGCAGTCGATGTTCCACGAGATCGACGTCGACGACATCGACCGCCCGCGTGGCATGGACATCACCGTCGTCACCTCGGCGACGAACGACGACGAAGGACGAGCGCTCTTGCGGGCGCTCGGCTTTCCGTTCAAGGAGAACTGAACAGATGGCAAAGAAGGCTCTGGTCAACAAGGCCAACAAGAAGCCGAAGTTCAAGGTGCGCGGCTACACCCGGTGCAACAAGTGCGGTCGCCCGCACGCGGTTTACCGCAAGTTCGGGCTGTGCCGCATCTGTCTGCGCGAGATGGCGCACGCGGGCGAATTGCCCGGCGTCCAGAAGTCCAGCTGGTAAGGGCACCAGGACGTCGCGATGAGCGCTTGCGCGAAGAGCCAAACAGCACAGACTAATCCAAATAGGTACGCGGAAGGCCCCGAGCGGGGAACCGCCGCGAGGAAGGTGAGCCGGCTGTCATGACCATGACGGACCCGATCGCAGACTTCTTGACGCGTCTGCGCAACGCCAATTCGGCGTACCACGACGAGGTGGCCCTGCCGCACAGCAAGATCAAGGCCAACATCGCCGAGATCCTGAAGGCGGAGGGCTACATCACCGACTACCACACCGAGGACGCCCGGGTGGGCAAGTCGCTGGTGGTGCAACTGAAGTACGGCCCGAGCCGTGAGCGCAGCATCGCCGGCCTGCGCCGGGTGTCCAAGCCCGGCCTGCGGGTGTACGCGAAATCCACCAATCTGCCGCGGGTGCTGGGTGGCCTCGGCGTGGCGATCATCTCCACGTCATCGGGTCTGCTCACCGACCGCCAGGCAGCACGACAGGGCGTGGGCGGCGAAGTCCTCGCTTCGTCTGGTAGCGGGATAGGAGAGCAGGACTATGTCGCGGATTGGAAAGCAACCGGTCACCGTGTCCCAGCGGGGTCGACGTCACGATCGACGGCCAGAACGTGTCGGTCAAGGGACCCAAGGGCACGCTGGAACTCGCGGTCGCCGAGCCGATCGCCGTGTCGCGCAATGACGACGGCGCCATCGTGGTGACCCGCCCCGACGACGAGCGGCGCAACCGCTCGCTGCACGGCCTGTCCCGCACCCTGGTGGCCAACCTGGTCACGGGTGTCACCGAGGGCTACACCACGAAGATGGAGATCTTCGGCGTCGGCTACCGCGTGCAGCTCAAGGGCAACACCCTCGAGTTCGCGCTCGGCTACAGCCATCCCGTGGTGATCGAGGCCCCGGAGGGCATCACCTTCGCGGTGGAGACGCCCACCAAGTTCTCGATCACCGGTATCGACAAGCAGAAGGTCGGCCAGATCTCGGCGAACATCCGCCGCCTGCGCCGCCCCGACCCGTATAAGGGCAAGGGCGTTCGCTACGAAGGCGAGCAGATCCGCCGCAAGGTCGGAAAGACAGGTAAGTAGTACATGGCTACGAACACAAAAGACACCGCGACGCGCAAGCCGGTCGGGCAGAACGTGTCCGAGGCCCGTCGGGTCGCGCGGTTGCGTCGGCATGCCCGGCTTCGCAAGAAGATCGAAGGCACCGCCGAGGCGCCCCGCCTGGTGGTCAACCGTTCGGCGCGGCACATCCACGTCCAGCTGGTGGACGACCTCACCGGGACAACCGTCGCCGCCGCCTCCTCGATCGAGCCCGATGTGCGTGCGGTCGACGGCGACAAGAAGGCCCACAGCGTGCGCGTCGGTCAGCTGATCGCCGAGCGCGCCAAGGCCGCGGGCATCGACACCGTGGTGTTCGACCGCGGTGGCTACACCTACGGCGGCCGGATCGCGGCGCTTGCCGACGCGGCACGCGAAGGCGGGCTCAAGTTCTGATGACGATGTACACCAATGGAAGGACGCAATAATGGCCGAACAGGCAGGAGCCGGCCGGCCCCGCTTCCTCGGACGGCCGAGGCTCGCGCGGTGACCGCGAGGGTCGTGGCCGCCGTGACGACCGTGGTGGCCGTGGTGGCCGCGACAGCGGTGAGAAGAGCAACTACATCGAGCGAGTCGTCGCGATCAACCGGGTTTCCAAGGTGGTCAAGGGTGGCCGGCGGTTCAGCTTCACCGCGCTGGTCATCGTCGGCGACGGCAACGGCATGGTCGGTGTCGGCTACGGCAAGGCCAAGGAGGTTCCGGCCGCGATCGCCAAGGGTGTGGAGGAAGCGCGCAAGGGCTTCTTCCGCGTTCCGCTGATCGGCCGCACCATCACTCACCCGGTTCAGGGTGAGGCGGCGGCCGGTGTGGTGATGCTGCGTCCGGCCAGCGCCGGTACCGGTGTGATCGCCGGTGGCGCAGCCCGTGCGGTGCTCGAATGTGCCGGCGTGCACGACATTCTGGCCAAGTCGCTGGGCAGTGACAACGCGATCAACGTGGTGCACGCCACCGTTGCCGCGCTCAAGCTGCTTCAGCGTCCGGAAGAGGTGGCGGCCCGTCGCGGCCTGCCCATCGAGGATGTCGCACCGGCAGGCATGCTGCGGGCGCGGCGCGAGGCCGACGCGCTGGCCGCGGCGTCGGCGCGTGAAGGATCGGCATAACCATGGCAGAAGTGAAGATCACCCAGGTGCGCAGCACCATCGGTGCGCGCTGGAAGCAGCGGGAAAGCCTGCGGACGTTGGGACTGCGCAAGATTCGCCAGTCCGTCGTCCGTGAGGACAATGCGCAGACCCGCGGACTCATCAAGACGGTGCATCACCTCGTCGAAGTTGAAGCGGTGGGCGATGAGCCGCTTGCGCGAAGAGCAGAAGGCGAGGCGAAATCATGACACCCATCAAACTGCACGACCTGAGGCCGGCCCCGGGCTCGAAGACCGCGAAGACCCGTGTCGGTCGCGGTGAGGGTTCCAAGGGCAAGACCGCCGGTCGCGGTACCAAGGGCACCAAGGCCCGCAAGAACGTCCCCGCGACGTTCGAGGGCGGCCAGATGCCGATCCACATGCGCTTGCCGAAGCTCAAGGGTTTCCGCAACCGGTTCCGCACCTCCTACGAGGTCGTCAATGTGGGCGATATCAACAGGCTGTTCCCCAAGGGCGGCGATGTCGGCGTCGACGAGCTGGTGGACGCGGGTGCGGTTCGCAAGAACTCACTGGTGAAGGTGCTCGGTGACGGCAAGCTGGCCGCGAAGGTCAACGTCACTGCGCACAAGTTCAGTGGCAGCGCGCGCGAAAAGATCACTGCCGCAGGCGGTTCGGCTACCGAGCTCTAGCCCGCGCGCAAACGCTCTCAAACGCTGAGGCCCCCGACACGCTGACGTGCCGGGGGCCTTCGCGTTCCGTTGATTTATCGCGCCCGGATCCCCCGGGCGGTTACCGGTTACTGTCCGTAGTTGAAGCAGCCGACGCCCGGCACGCAGCCGCCACCGCCACCGGGACCGCCGTGACCGCACGCACCGTCGGCGGTGCAGCCACCGCCACCGCCGGGACCGCCACTGCCGAAGGAGCCATTGGCGGCAGTGCCGCCGCCACCGCCGGGGCCGCCGTTACCGCAGACCCCGTTGGCGCAACCGTCTCCGCCGGGGCTGGCCGGAATGGTGATGCTGGACGCGCCCGTCGCCACCGCGAAGGACTCTGCTGCTGCAATTGGCGCCGCGGCGATCGTCGTGGCCGCAGCTCCCGCCATGATCAGCGGGGCGATGAATTTCAATTTCGCCATCATGTTCATAGGTGTACCACCAAGATCGGAAACTTAAAACAGCTAATTTTCAGCGAACTGACGAGGTTAGCTGAGCTGCGGAATCACTTCTGCAGCAAGCAATTCCATCTGTTCGCGGTCCTCGGCGACGTCCGCGCCGGTTGGGTTCAGCAGGATCATCTGAGCACCGGCGTCGATGACTTCGCGAAGGCCGCGCACCACGTCGTCGGCGGTGCCCGACACCGGCACATCCTCGATACCGGACACGTCGCCGTAGATGCGGCGCAAACCCTCCACCACCCGCTCTCGAGCGCGGACGGCGTCGTTGTCCACGGTTAGATAAACGCGCTTGGCGATCCGAAAATTCGCAGGATCCTTACCTTGCTTGTCCAGCTCGGTTCGGACGGTCTTGACCGCCTCGACGAATTTGGCCGTCGTCGACGAGCCCGCACCGAGAAACGCATCGCCCAACCGCACCGCGCGGGCCAGGGCCGCCGGGGCGTTGGCGCCGAACCAGATCGGCGGGTGCGGCCGCTGCACCGGCTTGGGTTGGATCACGAGTCCGTCGACATCGCGGAAGCGGCCGTGGAACGTCACCTTCGGCTCGTCGGACCAGGCCTGCTTCATCAACTCCAGGCCCTCGGTGAAGCTGCTGATGAACGTGGACCTTGTCGACGCCGAAGGCGGAGAACGGCCGAGAGCCACCGCCGGGGGCCACGCCCAAATCGAGTCGGCCATGGCTCAATTGGTCGACAGCAGTGACGGCCGAGGCCAATTGCAGCGGATCGTGCAACGAGGTGATCATCACCGCGACGCCCAGCCGCAGCCGGGTGGTGTGGCCGGCCGCCCAGGACAACAGCTCCAACGGTGCCAGCGCCGGCGCCTGGGCGATCGTCTGCTCCAGAAGCCAGCCGCCCTCGAAGCCGAGTTCTTCGGCGCGGGCGAGATAACTCCGCACCCCGTCTGCGTCGAATCCGTTGGCCACCCGCTGCGGGATCGAGATCGAGAACTTCACGGATCCACCTTAGGTCTCTGCAGCGGCGTGATGTGATGGGCAGGTGGCAGGCGGGGATGCCGTCGTCGAGCGATACCTCGACGCGATCGCGTCCCACCGGTGGGACGTCGTGGGCGAGTGCGTTGCCGACGACATCGTGCGCGTCGGGCCGTATGGGGACCGCTTCGCGGGTCGCGATGACTACCTGACCTACCTCGTCGACACCATGCCGAGGCTGGCGGGCTACGCCATGGCGCTGCACCGCGTGACGTACGTGAGTGAGGCGCTCGCGTTCGTCGAACTGGCGGAAACTGTCGAGTTGGGCGGAAAGCCCATGCTCACGGACGAGGTACTCGTCTTCGCATTCGACGATGAGGGGCGCATCGCGCGGGTCGACATCTTCATCCAGACGCCGCGGCCGCTGCCGTCGCCGCCCAAGGGCCGCCGGTAGACGATCGGCGTCGGTAGGCTCTGACCATGTTTGCTTTCCTGCCGGGCTTCCCGGGCGTCGATGACCTGCGTGCGCTGGCGAGGCGCGTCGATACCGCTCGCCACCGCGGGGTGTCGAACGGGTGTGTGCTCGAGCTGGATCTGCTGACGGTGCCGAACGAGGCCGGCGGCTTCGATCCGTTCGCGCTGATCGCCGGCGGCGGCAAGCCCCTCCTGTTGCGAGAGGCGATCTCCGCCGTCCACCGCGCGGCCGATGACCCGCGCGTCGCGGGACTCATCGCGCGGATTCAGATTCCGGCGGCAGCGGCCGGACCCGTACAGGAGTTGCGGGAAGCCATCTCGGCGTTCAGTGATGTCAAGCCGTCACTCGCCTGGGCCGAGACGTTCCCCGGCACGCTGTCGTATTACCTGGCGTCGGCGTTTCGCGAGGTCTGGATGCAGCCTTCAGGCACCGTCGGGCTGGTCGGCTTCGCCACCAACGCGTTGTTCCTCCGCGACGCGCTCGACAAGGCAGGTATCGAGGCGCAGTTCGTCGCGCGCGGCGAATACAAGTCCGCCGCAAACCTTTTCACCCAGGACAGCTATACAGACGCGCATCGCGAGGCCGACAGCCGGCTGATCGACAGCCTGTATTCTCAGGTGCTGGACGGCGTGGCGAAATCCCGTCATATCGATCCCGCCGATATCGACGCGCTCGCCGACAAGGCGCCGTTGCTGAGGGACGACGCCGTGACCGGCCGGCCTCGTGGACCGGATCGGTTTCCGCGACGAGGCCTACGCGCGTATCGCTGAACTCGTTGGAGCACCAGGCATTTCACCGGAGACCGGTGATGCCGACAACAACCCCGATGCACCGGCGAGGCTGTATCTGTCGCGGTACGCGCGCAGCACCGGGACGAAGCCGCCGGTGCCGCCGATTCCCGGCCGCAAGGCCAAGCCCACCATTGCGGTGGTGACGCTGCACGGGCCGATCGTCAGCGGCCGCGGCGGTCCGCAGGTGCTTCCGTTCGGCAACTCCAGTGCCGGCGGCGACACCATCGCCGCGGCGCTGAGGGAGGCCGCCGCGGACGACTCGGTGTCCGCCATCGTGCTGCGGGTCGACAGTCCCGGAGGTTCGGTCACCGGCTCGGAAACCATTTGGCGCGAAGTCAATCGGGTGCGTGACGGGGGCAAGCCCGTGGTCGCCTCGATGGGCGCCGTGGCTGCGTCGGGCGGCTACTACGTGTCGATGGGCGCCGATGCGATCGTCGCCAACGCCGGCACGATCACCGGTTCGATCGGCGTGGTCACCGGCAAGCTGGTGGCGCGTGAACTGAAGGACCGGCTGGGCGTCGGTTCGGACTCGGTCCGGACCAACGCCAACGCCGACGCCTGGTCGATCAACCAGCCGTTCACCGACGAACAGCGTGCGCACGTCGAGGCCGAGGCCGACCTGTTCTACACCGACTTCGTCGAGCGGGTCGCCGCGGGTCGCAAGCTGACGGTGGAGGCCGTCGAGGCCATTGCCCGCGGTCGGGTGTGGACCGGCGCCGACGCCAAGGAGCGCGGCCTCGTCGATGAACTCGGCGGCCTTCGCGCCGCGGTCACCCGTGCCAAGGTGCTGGCCGGCCTCGAACCCGACGCGGAGGTCCGCATCGCGAGTTATCCGGGTTCGTCGGTCCTGGACTTCCTGCGGCCGAAGCCGTCGTCACAACCGGCCGCGGCCTCGTTGCCAGAGGCAGTGGCCGCGGTGATCGGGCGTTCGGTGGCAGGGGTGCTGAGCCAGGCGGAACGTTCGCTCACCGGGGCGAGTGCGCTCTGGGTCGGCGACTACCGCTTCTGAGCCTTGGGGTGTCACGGCATCGCCTGCAGCCCGGCGCCGGTAAGCAGATAGCCGGGCGCCACCGTCGCCGGATCGTCCCGGACCAGGTCCACGAGGACGGAGCCGGCCAGCTCGGGGGTCAGCAGCTTGCCCAGCTGTTCGACGTACGCGGGCTCGGATAACCCGCTCCGGGCCGCGTACGCGCGAATGCCCCGTCGTCCGACGTCTCCGAACGGAGTCATTCTCGGCATGACCGCGGTGACGGTGATGTCCAGGCCGCAACGCTGCGACTCGTCGTGGGCGTATCCCGCGATGAACCGCTGGGTGGCCTTCGCTCCGGCATAGCCACCGCTGGCCGGTGACCCGTTGACGGCGGCGCCGCTGCTCACCACGATCACCCGGCTGCCGGGCGGCAGTGGCTGCAGGAGTGCCTCGCGCAGCCACGTGAACGCGATCCTGACGTCGGTGTGCCAATTGGCGGAGAACGTCTCCCACGTCTGGTGCTGAAGTGGGCGCATTACGGGATTGGCGCCCGCGACCAGGATCAGAACCTGCGGCCGGTACCGGTCCAGCACGCTCCACGCCGCTGTCGCGTCGGCCGCATCGGCGATCTCGGTTTCGATGCTCGCACTCTCTGCGGCCAGTTCGCGCAGCGCGCCCCCGGAGCGGGCGACGGCGACGACCGGCGCCCCGGCCTCGTCGAACGCGAGGGCGATCCCGCGTCCCAATCCCCGGCTGGCTCCGACGACGACAGTCGTCCTACCCGACAGATCGCTCATGATGACCCTCTTCCTGTCACTTCGTCTCGATTCGTGGCGGCGCGCTCGGGGCCGTCGAATAGGTAGACACGACGGCTCAAGAAATCTGGCGCTCGCCGGCCGCCCAGTTCACGCGCCGGTCGGTGTCAGTATTTGAGGGCGCCGAGACAGCGTGCCGTGACGTGAGGGTGAAGTGATGACAGCAGAGCTGGTTATCCGGGCGCAGGCCGGCGACGGCGAAGCGTTTCGCGACCTGGTCGAACCATTCCGGCGGGAGCTACAGGTGCACTGCTACCGGATGCTTGGCTCGTATCAGGACGCCGAGGATGCCCTCCAAGACACGATGCTGTCTGCGTGGCAGGGACTTTCGGCATTCGAGGGCCGCGCATCGATCCGCACATGGCTCTATCGCATCGCCACGAATCGGTGTCTCAATGCGCTGCGATCGGCCCAGCGGCGACCGGCCAAGGAGTGGGACATCACCGAGATCGAACCGCCCGAGCCGACGCGGCTCGGCGAAGTCGTCTGGCTCGAGCCCTATCCCGACCTCGTGCGCGACGGCACGGTCGGCATCGCCGGCCCGGAAGTACGCTATGAGCAGACCGAAGCGATCTCGCTGGCGTTCGTGACGGCCTTGCAATTGCTGCCGCCCCGTCAGCGCGCCGTACTCATCCTGCGCGAGGTGCTCGGCTATCGCGCGAACGAGGTCGCCGACATGCTCGAAGCGACGGTCGAGTCGGTCACCAGTGCGCTCAAACGTGCGCGGGCGGGCCTGGAGCAGCGTCTCGCCGTCGCGGACGACAAACCACCGCTCGCAGTCGACTCGCCCAGCGAGCAGGCGCTGGTGGCACGGTTTGTCCGCGCATTCGAATCCGGTGATGTCGATGCGCTGGTCGATTTGCTCACCGCGGACGTCAACCTCTCCATGCCGCCGCTGCCGCTCGAGTACCAGGGGCGCGATGCCGTCGCCCGTTTCTACGCCGCGATGTTCGGTATCGGCCGGTTGTACCGACTCGTACCGACGCGCGCCAACGGTCAGCCCGCATTCGCCACCTACCTTCGCGCTGCCGCAGACGGCGTCTGCCACGGGGCAGGGCTGTTGGTGCTCACGGTCGCCGGCGATCGGATCTGCGCCATGACGCGCTTCGAAAGCCATGTGCTCGGCTGGTTCGGGCTGCCGCGATCGCTACCCGAGGACTTCTGACTCGTGGGTCGAAAAACGTTCCCGGTCCTTGAGCTGAACAGCGGCTTGACGACCGAGAACGTGGTTTCGGCGAAGCTGTCGCGGGGTACTGAACTTCATCATCTGGTAACAGGAGACTCTTGCTGATTACCGTACGACCTCGCTAATGTCGGATTGTCAACAAAACTACGACCTGACCCAAGGTTGTTCGGCCGGGGGCAGCGTCCGACAGTGTCGATGACACGAGGAGGATCCCCATGGGCATCCCCGACCACCAACCGTCGCAGTCCACCGCTGTCGCCGAACCGTCTCCGGCCGTATTGAAGAAAGCGGTCGCCGCGTCAGCCATCGGGAACGCGACCGAATGGTTCGACTACGGCATCTACGCGTATGGCGTGTCCTATATCTCGGCCGCCATCTTCCCCGGCGACACCCAGAGCGCGACGTTGTTGGCGTTGATGACGTTCGCGGTGTCGTTCCTGGTCAGACCCCTTGGCGGGTTGGTGTGGGGACCACTCGGTGACCGGATCGGGCGCCGACAGGTGCTGGCGATCACGATCCTTCTGATGTCCGGCGCCACGCTGTGCGTCGGCCTGGTCCCGTCCTACGCGACCATCGGTTTCTGGGCACCGGTGCTGATGGTGCTGCTGAGGATGATCCAGGGCTTCTCGACCGGCGGCGAGTACGGCGGCGCCGCGACGTTCATGGCCGAGTACGCGCCATGCCGCAGGCGCGGCTTCTTCGGCAGCTTCCTGGAGTTCGGCACCTTGGCAGGCTTCTCCCTGGGCGCGCTGCTGATGCTGGGATTCTCACTGGTCCTCAGCGACGAGCAGATGGGCACCTGGGGCTGGCGGCTGCCCTTCCTGGTCGCGCCCCGCTGGGCCTGGTCGGTGTGTACCTGAGGTCGCGGCTGGAGGACACCCCGGTATTCCGGGAACTGGCGGAGTCCGGGGAGACGGAGGACCGCACCACCACCCAATTCAAGGATCTGATCAGCCGTTACTGGGGCCCGATCCTGCGGTTGGGTGGCGTGGTCGTCGCGCTGAATGTCGTCAACTACACGCTGCTGACCTACATGCCGACCTACCTCGAGAACTCGATCGGCCTGTCCTCCACGATGTCGCTGCTGGTGCCGATCATCGGCATGCTCGCGATGATGGTGTTCCTCCCGATCGCCGGGGGCGCATCGGATCGTGTTGGGCGCAAACCGATGTGGTGGTTCTCGCTGATCGGCCTGTTCATTGCCGGCGTTCCGATGTTCCTGTTGATGGGCACCAACGCCCTCGGCGCGGTGATCGGGTTCGCCGTCCTCGGCCTGCTGTACGTACCGCAGCTCGCGACGATCTCGGCGACGTTCCCCGCCATGTTCCCCACCCACGTGCGCTACGCCGGATTCGCGATCGCCTACAACGTCTCGACGTCCCTGTTCGGCGGCACAGCGCCGGCGGTGAACGACTGGCTGGTCAACAAGACCGGCGACAATCTCGTGCCTGCGTACTACATGATGGCCGCCTGCGTGATCGGCGCCATCGCGCTGATCAAGGTGCCCGAAACCACCCGCTGCCCGATGAACGGCACGGCGACACCCGGCACCGCGGGCGCCCCGCCGCAGCTCGAGTACGCGAAGAAGGAGCCCAGCCGGGTGTGAGCTGACGGCCGGCTATCTGCCGCCAGGTCGGCAAACCGAACCCGAGCCGGCGTCCGATGCCGGTCGGCTCAGCGCGTGGGCCCGGTACCCGGTCGGTGTCATCCCGTGGGCGGCCCTGAATCGACGGGAGAAGTACGCCGCATTGACCAGACCCCAGCGCGCCGCAATCGAACCGACCGGGTGTCCGCATATTGGACGTCCGCGAGATCCCGGCGGCAGTGTTCTATGCGCCGATCGCGGATCCACCGCGTCACCGTGTGACCTTCGTCCTCGACAGCTTCTGCAGTTGACGCACGGAGATATGGTGCGCCGCCGCCACCGATGTCACATCCAAATGTGGTTCCGAGAGCCGAATTTCGATGAATCTGCGGATCCGCAGCACTAGTTCGCGGCGGTCCGAGGTCATCTCGACGGCGGTCTCATCCGACAGGCGCTCGGCGAACGACGCGGCCAGTATGTCGAGAATTGCGTCGGCGAGGTAGATGTCCCCGGCACGATGTTTTTCGGCGACGTGCTTGCCCAGCTCACGAATGAACACCGACGCCAGCGCCCCCACGCCGTGCCTGCCGCCGATGCGCTGACCCGTCAGGTGCGCCAGATGGCGCGGGGAGAGTCGAATCAAGTCGCGGGGGATCATGACGGTGAGGATTTGACGGACGTCGCTGAAGACCGCTGAATACGGCCGGGTGGTGTCGTAGAGGACAAAGTCCCCTGGCGCCAGGGAGGCCTCGCGGCCATCCTGGGCGACAAAGCACTGCCCGTCCATGGGTAAACAGACCTTGAGGTAGTCCCGCGGGGTGTCTCTGATCAGCCGGGGCGTGCGGCGAACAACCAGGTTGTTGGCGATGCGGATGTCCGACC
>CAVOUV010000022.1:0-161424 GCA_963699655.1 uncultured Actinomycetota bacterium | reverse complement strand
CGTTGTCCTTGCTGAGCCGCGGGTCGGCCAGCAATGCCTTCGCCTCCTCGTATCCCGTGACCAACCACACGGGGACCCCGCCCCCGCATGGTTGCGCGAGACACACCGGCCCTTCGGCACGCAACCTGTCGAGCACACTGTGAGGTTCCTGCGTGAAATCACGGTCCAAGGGGGTGAATTCGGTCAAGTCGGTCACGTCCGTCAAACATCCTTTCGAGGCAGAGGGCCTCGAAAGTGAAGAACGCGCAATACGTTGATGGGCATTCAAATTCGCCGCGCGCAAGACGTCGCCTCGAGGTGCGGCAGGTCCGTAGAGACTCGATCGTTTCCGGCGTCGCCGATGTCGTCTTCTGCCCGGCGGCCTCCCACGCGCCGCTCATCGTCACCGCCGACGTCGCGAGCGCCGCGACCGACACCAGTGCCAGCAGCTGCACCCCGACGGAATGCCCGACGTAGCCGTCGACCGATCGCCATGGATTGTGGGAGAGCACCGCACCGGCCAGGACAAACCAGGCGGCGGTGGAGCCGAGCGCGACTGCTCATTGAGCTTTCGCGTCGGCGCAGGAGATACGCACCCCAGGGCCGCGCCGAACACTACGGCGCCGCCGATTCCGGCGATGACAGCGCCGCGCCGCCGTCGCGCCGGCCGCGGCGACCGGGCCGGGTTGCCACGGCCGGGCCGGTCGTCCGGCGGAGGCCGGCGCCGGCCGGGAGGAGCCAGCAGCGCCAGCAGTGGCAGCAGCGCCAGCCCGCCGCTGAGTCCGGCGCGGTAGAGCGCGTTGGAGCCGAAGCCAGCGGACGGCGCCCGCCGGTACCCGGCCGGCACCACCCAGCCCTGCTGCCAGCCGTTGACGGTGACCGGAGTCAACTGGGTGCCGTTCTCGGGGCGCGCGGTCCAGCCCGCGTCGATGCTCTCGGGCACCACCAGCACCCGCGATACCGGGATGCGGGCACGGCACCTCTCGGCGGTCTGCGCTCCACGTCCCGGTTTCCGCGGGACCGTTGCGCAGTGGGCAATTGGCCGGCCGAGCGGCCCGACCAGCTGGACACCGTCGACGACGAACGCCTCGCCGGGGCTGATCAGCAGCTCCTGCTGACCGGCGGGCAGCGTGATCGGTTCGGGCTGGCACGGCTTGGCCGGCAATCGGTTCGCTGTCCAGCAGCGCGCCGACGGTGGTGTGCACCGAGGTCTGCACGAACTGCCCGGCCACACCGATGATCGGCCGCCGCCGCACGGCAGCGTCGATCGGCACGGTCCGTTCGGGCGGTGTCGGCCGCGGCGATCGGCGCTGCCCGCGGCGTCGAGGACCGCCACCTCGGCCAGGCCGGGCGGCTTGAGCTGGTCGAAGCCCAGTGCGGTGCGGTCGATGACGTCGTTCCAGTCCAGCAGCGACACGCTTCACGGTGTCGGTGACGCGGGTGAGCGTCATCGTCTGCGGCCCGCCGTCGCCGGTCAGCCGGCGGACCTGCGGGCCGTCGCCGAGGTCGACCGCCACCATCGTCGGATGGGCGGGCAGCCGACCGGCTCGGCGTCAGCGGCAGCGCCGGCACCTCGGTCGGGCTCGGGCAGCTTCAGCGTCAGCGTCGGCGGGGTCTGGTGCTGCACGATGTTCTGCGGTGCGGTCCACGCGGTGCGCGGGTCGCCGTCGGTGGCGGCGTAGGCCGAGCCGAGCACGTCGATCAGGTCGGCGTCGCCGAGCGGCCCGCGCGGTGCCGGGCTGCGGCGATCAGGTCGGCCAGCTTCGGACCCTGCCGGGCGCGCACCCACACCGTCGGGGTCACCGCGTCGGCTCGGGAACGGTCAGTGTGCGGCTGAGGTTCACCGGCTCCTCGGCGACAGCGCCATCGACGCCGCGCACCGCACGCCGTCGGGCTCTCCGCGCAGCCCGGGCGGCCCAGCAGCTCCGAGCCCAGATCCCATTGCGCGACAGCCGAGTCCGCCGGCGGTCCGGGCACCCGCACGGTGTGGCGCAGGTTGACGGGGTGGGCGAACCCGTTCGCGTCGTACTGCGTGACGGAGAAGTCGGTGATGCCGAACTGCACGCCGGGCGAGCCGTCGTCGGTGGCGACAGCGGTGATCCGCACCCACGGCGTCTCGCCGTAGGGCAGTGCGGCGGTGAGCGGTTTGCCCGGCCTGGTCGAATCGCAGCGTGCTGGTGCCGTTGACGGTGGCCACCTCGATGCGGCGGACCTGCGCGCCGACGGCGGTGGCGCTGGGCGTGATCGTGATCGTGGCGTTGGTGACCGGGTGGTCGAAGTCCACCTGCAGCCACTGACCGACAGCGGCCTGCAGCGCGTTGGACACCCAACTCGTCGACGGAGTCGCCGTCGATCGGCGGCCGGCGGGCCCGGCGGCGGGCGAGACGTTGGGCAGCGCGGTCGAATCCGCCGCCGAACTCGACACGCGTATCCGTCCGCCGGTCCACTGCGCCGTCGACGATGCTCGCCGCCGGCTGCGGGATAGTCGAGCACCCGGTTGAAGGTGTGCCGCGGATCGCCGGGTGCGCGGATCGCCGAGGAGTGGTCGTCGACCCGGCCGTAGTCGGTCTCGCGGGCCAGCGGGGTGTCGGTGACGGTGACGACCGGGCACCGGCAGGCCGGCGCGCTGCGCGTCGGCGGTCAGCAGCATCGGCCCCAGCGGCGGCTGCCCGAGCAGCCGGCGCCGTTCGTCGAGTCGCAGCAGCGCCTCCGGCCCGCCGTCGACGCGGGCCATCGCGTCGGTGTCGGCAGGTACGGGCGCCGTCGGCTCGTCGGCGGCGTCGACGCGGTAGATCTCGACGGCCGGATACCGCGGCCGCAGCCCGCTGTCGGTGATGAACCCGGCCAGCGTGCCGGGGCCGACCGGATCGCCGAACTGCGCGACCTTCGTCAGCCCGGGCGATCCGTCGATCGCCCGGTGCACCAGCAGCGGCCGCGCCGACCGGGACGTCTCGGGATCGAGGTCGTTGCGCACCACGACGTACGAAATCCCCTGTCGGGCAAGGGTATCCGCGAGTCCGGCCGATGGTCGGCCCGCGGCGAACAGCCGCTGCACGGAGTCCAGCGCGCGGATCGTCGCCGGCGGCGTCAGCGGAATCGAGTCGCGCACGCCCCACGGGCTGTTGCCCAGCACCTGCAGCGGCTCGTCGTGGCTGGTGCCCCACACCTGGGTGGCGAACGGCGCGCCGGGCGCCACCAGCACGCGGCCGGGTCGGCGGTGTTGTGCTCGTCGAGCCAGTCGGCGGCGTCGTGCCAGTACTGCGGGATCGCGTCGAACGCGCCCGGCGGGGTCAGCCGGCCGGTCCAGGCCAGTGACGTGGCGGCGGTCAGCGCGACCAGCACGACGATCGCCGACGGCCACCCGCTTGTCGCGTTCGGGGTGGGCGAAGCGCGTGCAGCCACACCGCGCCGCGGCGCGCTGCCCGGCAGCGGGATGCGGCCGAGCAGATGCGCCAGCCCGAGCGCCAGCGGCAGCCGCATCAGCGGCTCGAGCTTGTGCACGTTGCGCAGCGGGGTGCCGCCCGCGTCGAGGAACGCCTGCACCTGGTGCGCGAGCGGCGAGCCGAGCCCGCCGGAGTAGCCGGCGGCCAGCAGCGACGACGCCGACCAGCAGGATCGCGATCAGCCGGCCGCGGGCCGGCATCGACCGCATCGCCAGCCCGGCCAGCCCGGCCGCCGCCACCAGCGTCGTCGCCAGCACCGCGACCGAGCCGGTCACCAGCGACGCGCCCGCGGTGGCGTTCGGCGCGACGAACGGCGTCCAGCTGTCGGTGCCGCGCAGCATCTCGGTCAGCGACATCCATTGCGTGGTCACCCCGGACGACTCGATGAAGTCCAGGAACGGCGGGCTGACCCGGCCCAGCAGCAGCAGCGCCACCACCCACCACGCACGGCCAGCACCGCGCACAGCGCCACCACGCGGTGAACCGCCACCACAGCCGGTTCGGCCGGTGCAGGCCACCAGATCACGCGCGGCCAGGCACCCGGTCAGGGTCGCGACCGCGTTCACCGCGCCCATCAGTGCGACGGCCAGCGCCGACGCGGGCGGCCGAGCACCCGCACGGACCGCCTGTGTCGCCGCGCAGCGCCAGGATGACCGGCAGCAGCACCCACGGCGCCAGCATCATCGGCAGCGTCTCCGAGGAGATCGAGCCGAGCGTGGTCAGCACCCGCGGCGACAACGCGAACGCGGCCGCCGCGATGACCCGGGAGTCGGCGTGCCGATGCCGAGCGCCTCGGCCACCCGCAGCAGCCCCCAGAACCCGACGGCCAGCAGCAGCGCCCACCACAGCCGCTGGGTGACCCAGCCGGGCAGCGCCGAGCACGTCGCCGGCGAGGAAGAACGCGCCGTGCGGGAACAGGTAGCCGTAGGCCTGGTTCTGCGCCTGGCCGAACGGCAGGTCGCTGTTCCACAGGTTGGCGGCGCGGGCCAGGAACCGCAGCGGGTTGGCGGTCAGGTCGAGTTTGGTGTCGGGCGAGATCTGCCCGGGGGACTGCGCGAAGCGTCAGGATCAGCGCGACCGCGCGACCAACCACAGCCAGCGCCGCGACAGCGGTGCGAGTGATCGTGCCGCGAGGGCGGCGCGGCGACGTGCTCAGGCTAGCTGCGGTCGCCGTACTCGACCCTGTTGAGCACCGACGACGCCGGGTCGCCCGCCTGCAGCGGCGGCTTGGTGTCCTGCTGCACCATCAGCGTCACGCCGAAGATGGCGGCCGCGCCCAGCAGCAGCCCGACGACGATGCTGGCCGCGGCGGGCAAGACGAACCGATCCACCCGGCCAACGTAGCACGAGCGCCAGCGAGCGGCTCGACGACGACGGTGCGCACGCACTGCGCCGGTCCGACAGCAGCGAACCTGGATGTGCACGCCTCGACGACCGGGCTTTGCGGGTTCCTGCCACTGGTCGAGACCCATGGCATGCGCGGCCCTGTTAGCGTGGCGGTGCTGCCGGCGGCTGCACAGCCGCTGGCCTGCGCGCTCCGCCGCCGAGTCACCCGCCGGCCCCGCCGTCGTCGTCGCCAGCCCCGCATGGCCGCGCCGCCGCTCCGGCGCCGCCGCGCCCGCGCACCCCGGCGTGCGGCGACGGGCCGGCGCTGCTGGCCGCGCATGTCCACCCGCGACAAGCTGGCCCAGCTGCTGATGGTCGGGGTCACCGGCGCCGCCGACGCCCGCGGCGGTCGTCGACAACCACCACGTCGGCGGCATCTTCATCGGCAGCTGGACCGACCTGTCGATGCTGACCGACGGCTCGCTGACCGACATCGCCGCGCTCGGCGGGCCCGCTGCCGCTGGCGGTCAGCGTCGACGAGGAGGGCGGCCGGGTGTCGCGGCTGTCCGGGCTGATCGGCAGCCAGCCCTCGCCCCGGGTGCTGGCCGCAGACCCACACCCCCGACGAGGTGTACGCCATCGCGCTCGAGCGCGGCCAGCGCGATGCGGGACCTCGGCATCACCATCGACTTCGCGCCGGTCGTCGACGTCACCGACGCACCCGACGACACCGTGATCGGCGACCGGTCGTTCGGCGCCGACCCGGCGAAGGTCACCGAGTACGCGGGCGCCTATGCGCGGGGCCTGCGCGACGCCGGCCTGCTGCCGGTGCTCAAGCACTTCCCGGGCCACGGCCACGGCTCCGGCGACTCGCACACCGGAGGCGTCGTCACCCCGCCGCTCGGCGGATCTGCAGACCAACGACCTGATGCCCTACCGCACGCTGACCACGCAGGCGCCGGTCGGCGTCATGGTCGGACACATGCAGGTGCCCGGCCTGACCGGCAGCGACCCGGCCAGCCTGAGCCCCGCGGCCGTAGCGCTGCTGCGCAGCGGGCGACTACGGCGGCCCGCCGTTCGACGGCCCGGTGTTCACCGACGACCTGTCCAGCATGCGGGCGATCAACCAGCGGTACGGCGTCGCCGAGGCGGCGCTGCGGGCCTGCAGGCCGGTGCCGACACCGCGTTGTGGGTCACCACCGACGAGGTGCCCGCGGTGCTGGACCGGCTGGAGAAGGCGCTGGCCGGCGGGCGAACTGACGATGCCGCAGGTGGACGCGTCGGTGCTGCGGATGGCCGCGGTCAAGGGCCCGAATCCGCGCTGCGGCGCGCTGATCCGCGTCACCGATTGCTTACTCTGAGGTCAGGTCGTATCGGCTGGAGGGCCGCGCATGGCAGGTGGAACCAAGCGGTTGCCGCGTGCCGTCCGCGAGCAGCAGATGCTCGACGCCGCCGTGCAGATGTTCTCGGTCAACGGCTATCACGAGACGTCGATGGACGCGATCGCCGCGCAGGCCGAGATCTCCAAGCCGATGCTGTACCTGTACTACGGCTCCAAGGAGGAGCTGTTCGGCGCCTGCCTGGACCGCGAGCTGGGCCGGTTCGTCGAAGCCGTGCGCGCCGACATCGACTTCACGCAGAGCCCGAAGGACCTGCTGCGCAACACCATCCTGTCGTTCCTGCACTACATCGACGCCAACCGGGCGTCGTGGATCGTGCTGTACACGCAGGCCACCAGCTCGCAGGCGTTCGCGCACACGGTGCGCGAGGGACGCGAGCGGATCATCGACCTGGTCGGCCGGCTGCTGCAGGCCGGCACCCGAAACCCGGAGCCGGACACCGATTTCGACATGATGGCCGTCGCGCTGGTGGGCGCGGGCGAGGCCGTGGCCGACCCGGGTCAGCACCGGCGACTCCGACGTCGACGAGGCGGCCGAGCTGATGATCAACCTGTTCTGGCGCGGCCTGAAGGGCACGCCGTCCGATACTCCGGTGGTCGCGGGTCCCGGCTGACGCGTCCTCAGCGGCCGATCTGTTCGAGGACGGCGTCGGCGAACTCCTTGGTGGTGGCGGTGCCGCCCAGGTCAGCCGTGCGAACCTGCGCCGTCGCCAGCACCGACGCGAACGCCGAGAATACCTCCGCGCCGGCTTCCGGGCGGCCGAGGTGGTCGAGCATCATCGACGCCGACCAGATGGCGCCGAGGGGGTTCGCGATCCCCTTGCCGGCGATGTCGGGCGCCGAGCCGTGCACCGGCTCGAACATCGACGGGTACTCGCGCTCGGGGTTGAGGTTGGCCGACGGGCGCGATGCCGATGCTGCCGGCGACCGCGGCGGCGAGGTCGCTGAGGATGTCGCCGAACAGATTGGAGCCGACGATCACGTCGAAGCGGTCGGGGTCGAGCACGATCTTGCGCGACGAGCGCGTCGATGTGCTCCTGGCCGCCACGCACGGCGGGGTAGCCGGCGGCGGTCTCCGCGACGATCTCGTCCCAGAACGGCATGGTGTGCACGATCCCGTTGGACTTGGTGGCCGAGACGAGGTGCGCCGCGCCGCGGCCCCGCCAGATCGAAGGCGTACTGCAGGATCCGCTCGCGCCCGTGCGCGGGTGAACACCGACTCCTGGATCGCCATCTCGTCGGGGGAACCGCGGTAGAAACGGCCTCCGATCTCGGAGTACTCGCCTTCGACGTTTTCCCGGACCACCACCAGGTCGACGTCCGTGGTGCCCTGGTGACCGGACTCGGCACACCCTCGAGGACCTTGATCGGTCGCAGGTTGACGTACTGGCGGAACTGCGCGGCGGATGGGGATCAGCAGCCCCCACAACGACACGTGGTCGGGCACCCCGGGCCAGCCGACCGCGCCGAGCAGGACAGCGTCGTGTGAACGGATCTGCGCCAGCCCGTCCTCGGGCATCATCGACCCCTCGGCGAGTAACGTTCGCACGACCAGTCGAACGTGTCGTAGGTGAAGGCGATGTCGTGCCGTCGACCGACCGCATCGAGGACGGCGCACGCCGGCGGGATGACCTCGGTGCCGATGCCGTCGCCGGGGATGAGAGCGATGCGAAAGCGAGTCGTCATGCACGCCATTGAACGGGTGCCGAAGACCTGATGTCCAAGACACAGATTCAGGCAATCCGATAGATGGTCGCTATCAATCTGGGAGCGGCTCCGACAGTGACGAAGCCAGAAAGGCATTGGCCGCCGGGCTGAGCCGGCTCTGCTGCCAGACCAGGCCGACGTGCAGCCTCTCCGTCGATGCCAGCTCCCGCACCGACAGCCCGACCGCGTCGGCGAGTGGGCGCCAGGAATCGGCCACCACCGCGACCCCGACACCGGCGAGCACCAGTGGCAGCAGCGCCTCGCGGTGCTCGATCTCGACGCCCAGACGGCAGTCGGTCGCGGCCAGGATCGCGTCCGCGACGCGGCGCATGCCCGTGCCCGGTTGGCCGACAATCAGGGGCAGGCCCCGCAGGTCGGGGATTTTCAGCGGCTCGTCGTCGGGCAGACCGGCATCGGCTCGCGCGACCAGAACGAAGCGTTGGGTTTCGAGGAGTCGCACCTGGAGGTCGTCGAGTCCGTGGAAACCGCAGGGCATGGCCAGTACGCCGAGTTCGGCGGCGCCGGTGCGCAGCGCCTCGCGCACGTCCTCGGGCCGGTCGCTGGCCACGACGCCGACCTCGACGTCCGGGTAGGTGCGGGCGAAATCGGCAATCAGCCGGGTCAGCGGGCTCACCGCCTGAGACGGCATCGACGCGATCGTCAGGCGACCGCCGCGCAGTCCGTCGACCGACTCGACGGTGGCACGCGCCACTTCCAGCAGGTGCACCACGTCGCGAGCCGGTTCCACCAACGCCCGGCCCGCCGAACTGAGAACGAGGCCGCGTCCGCGGCGGAGGAACAGCTCGGCACCGAGCTCGTCTTCCAGCCGTCGCAACGAATGCGAGATGGAGGGCTGGGCGACGTACAGCACCTCGGCGGCCCGGTGGACGGTCCCGTGGTCGACCACGGCGAGGAAGTAGCGGAGCTGACGGACGTCCATAGTTCTCCGTGGTCATGAGGTCGATTGATAGCCAAACGCTATCGGATCCACTCAGATCAAGTCTTGGACAAGGCAGTAGCGACTGAGGTCACGCCTCATCGCGGGCGGCGCGATCGCCGACGCGTTGTCCTGGAGTTCGGGGATCACGAAATTTCTCACCGACCCGGTTGTCGCGATCTTCATCGGCGCCGGACTGGCGTATGCACTGGCCAGTCGCGTGCGGTCGCGGGCGGAGATCTCCGGCGCCGTCGGGTCGGCGTTGACGTCCTGCGGCCCGATCCTCGTGCTCAGCGGGATCAGCGGCTCACTCGGGGCGGTCATCGAGCGGTCGGGAATGGCCGACATACTCGGCGGCGCGTTCGGCTCGCATTTCCTGCCGCCGCTGCTGTTGGTCTGGTTGGTGGCGGCAGTTCTGCACATGGCGCTGTTCTCGACCCGCGGCCCGTTCAAAACGCACAGTGCCGCAATGACTCTCGCGTCGCTGATCTCGCTGCCGATCATCCTTGGCTTCAGCGCGGTGATGTGACCGGCGCGGTGGCCCGCTACAGCGGTGCCACGGTGCCGATCAGATGGGGATCGCCCTTGCTCAGGTGGCGCAGCGTCAGCTCCCATCCGTCGGAGCCCCGGTCGACGTACAGGCCGGCGCGGGCCGGCAGTACCACCGGCTTCGCGAACTTCACCGAGTAGCGCACCGCATCAGGCAGCTGGCCTTCGATGTTTGCCAAAACTGCAGCGGCACTGAACATTCCGTGCGCTATCACGGTCGGGAATCCGAAGAGTTTCGCCGCGATCGGATTGGTGTGGATCGGGTTGTGGTCGCCGCCGACCGAGGCGTAGTGACGGATCTGGCCCGGCGTGATGTGCAGCACCGCATTGGGCGGGCCGAGCTTCGGCTGCTTCTGCGGCGGCGCCTTCGGCTCATCGGACAGGCTGGTCTTCTGCTGATGCAGAAAAGTAGTCACCTGATGCCACGCCGTCTCGGTGCCGACGTTCACGTCGGTGACGATGTCGACCAACAGGCCGCGCCGGTGCTCGCGCAGGTTCGCGGCATGCACCCGCACCGACACCGTGTCGGTCACGAGGATCGGCCGGTACTGGGTGACGTGGTTCTCGATGTGCACCGAACCCATTGCGGCGAAGGGGAAATCGAAGCCAGTAACCAGTGACATGACCGACGGGAACGTCAGCGCGAACGGATAGGTCAGCGGTACGGCATCGCCGAACCTCAGGCCCGTCACATTGGCGTAGGCGGCGACGTTGGCCGCGTCGATGGCCAGGTCCTCGGCCGTCAGCGTGCGCTCGGGCAGCGTGTCGCCGCGCGGCACGAACGGAAGTGCCCCCGCCGCCGCGCGAATCAGATTCTGCAGCCCGGAGGGCTGAGTCCCGGTGCTCAACCTATGCCCCCAGCATGGCCTGGCCGCAGACCCGGATCGTGTTGCCGGTGACGGCATTCGACGCCGGGCTGGCGAAGTAGGCGATGGTCTCGGCCACGTCGACGGGCTGGCCGCCCTGATACAGCGAGTTGAGCCGGCGGCCGACCTCGCGGGTAGCGAGCGGGATCGCCTCGGTCATCTTGGTCTCGATGAAGCCGGGGGCAACGGCGTTGATGGTGATGCCCTTCTCGCCCAGTTTCGGGGCCAGCGCCTCGGTCAGCCCGATCATCCCGGCCTTGGTGGCGGCGTAGTTGGTCTGCCCGCGGTTGCCCGCAATGCCCGCCATCGAGGACAGGCCGACGACGCGACCGTTCTCGGCGAGCACGTCGTTGTCCACGAGACCCTCGGTAAGGCGCAGCGGCGCAAGCAGATTGACCGCGACGACCGAATCCCAGCGGGACTCGTCCATGTTGGCCAGCAGCTTGTCCCGGGTGATGCCTGCGTTGTTGACCAGAATGTCGAGGCGGGAGCCGTGGTAGTGCTCGCGCACGTGTTCGGTGATCCGGTCCACGGCGTCCTCGGCCGTCACGTCGAGCGTCAGCGCGGTCGCGCCCAATTTCGCGGCGGTCGCGCCCAGCGCCTCATTCGACCCCTCTGGGCCTTCGATGTCGACGCACACCACACTGGCGCCGTCACGCGCGAAGACTTCGGCGATGGTCGCGCCGATGCCGCGCGCGGCGCCTGTCACCAGCGCGATCTTGCCGTCCAGCGGTCTGTCCCAGTCGGCCGGGGGCGCCGAGTCGGCCGCGCCGACGCGGAAGACCTGTCCGTCGACGTAGGCCGATTTGCCCGACAGGATGAACCGCAGCGTCGACTCCAAGCCCGTCGCTGCGGGTTTCGCGTCGGCGGACAGGTACACCAGGTTCACTGTCGCACCGTGGCGTAACTCCTTGCCGAGCGAGCGCGTGAACCCCTCGAGCGCGCGCTGCGCCACCTGCTCGTGTGCACTGCCCGTCTGCTCCGGCGTGGTCCCGATGACGACGATGCGCCCGGACGGTCCCAGGTTGCGCAGTAGCGGCGTGAAGAATTTGTACAGCTGTTTCAGGCCGACGGGTTCGGTGATGCCGGTGGCGTCGAGCACCAGGCCGCCGAACTGGTCGGCCCAGCGCCCGCCGAGATTGTTCGAGACGACGTCATAGTCGTCGGCCAGCGCGGCGCGCAACGGCTCGACGACGCGACCCTCTCCGCCGATGAGCAGGGTGCCGGCCAGCGCGGGTTCGCCGGGGCGGTAGCGGCGCAGCGTCTCGGGCTGCGGGATGCCGAGTTGCTTGGCCAAGAAGGACCCGGGCGCCGAGCGGACGATTTGCGAGTACAGATCAGAAGCCATGAGACCGAACTTACTCCAGAGTAAGTACCGTGGGTAGTATGGCCCTATGGCTGACACCACATCACGCCGACGCGTCGCAGTCCTCGGTGGCAATCGGATACCCTTCGCGCGATCGGACGGCGCCTACGCGAACGCGTCGAATCAGGACATGTTCACCGCTGCGCTCGGCGGGCTGATCAACCGCTTCAATCTGGACGGCGAACGGCTCGATGCGGTCGTCGGCGGTGCGGTGCTCAAGCACAGCCGCGACTTCAACCTCATCCGCGAGTGCGTGCTCGGGAGCTCGCTGTCGTCCTACACCCCGGCGTTCGATTTGCAGCAGGCGTGCGGCACCGGGCTGCAGGCGACGATCTCGGCGGCCGACGGCATCGCCGCGGGCCGCTACGAGGTGGCCGCAGCAGGAGGGGTGGACACCGCGTCCGACGCACCGATCGCGCTCGGCGACGACCTGCGCCGCGTGCTTCTCGGACTGCGACGGTCGAAGTCCAACATCGACCGGCTCAAACTCGTCGGCAAGCTGCCCGCATCGCTGGGTGTGCAGATCCCGGTCAACAGCGAGCCGCGGACCGGGCGCTCGATGGGCGAGCATGCGGCCATCACCGCCAAGGAGATGGGCATCAAGCGCGTCGACCAGGACGAGCTCGCCGCCGCCAGCCACCGCAACATGGCGGCCGCCTATGACCGCGGCTTCTTCGACGACCTCGTCACGCCGTTCCTCGGCCTGTACCGCGACAACAATCTGCGGCCCGACTCGTCTCCCGAAAAGCTGGCGTCCCTGAAGCCGGTCTTCGGCGTCAAGGCCGGCGACGCGACGATGACCGCGGGCAACTCGACGCCGCTCACCGACGGCGCCTCGGTGTGCCTGCTGGCCTCCGACGAGTGGGCGCAGGCGCACTCGATCGAGCCGCTCGCCTACTTCGTCGACTCCGAGACAGCGGCGGTGGACTACGTCAACGGCAAGGACGGCCTGTTGATGGCGCCCACCTACGCGGTGCCGCGCCTCCTCGCCCGAAACGGGTTGAGCTTGCAGGACTTCGACTTCTACGAAATCCACGAGGCATTCGCGTCGGTGGTGCTCGCGCACCTGCAGGCGTTTGAGTCCGAGGAGTACTGCAAGGAGCGGCTGGGCCTGGACTCGGCGCTCGGCGCGATCGAGCGGGCGAGGCTCAACGTCAACGGCTCGTCGCTGGCCGCCGGACACCCGTTCGCCGCCACCGGCGGGCGGATCGTCGCTCAGATGGCCAAACAGCTGGCCGAGAAGAAAAGGGAGAGCGGTCAGCCGGTACGCGGCCTGATCTCGATCTGTGCGGCCGGGGGGCAGGGCGTCACCGCCATCCTGGAGGCCTGAGCCTGTCAGGGCTTTCAGGCCTCAGTACTTTCAGGCCCAGCGCTGCGCTTCCACGTCGGGGGCCAGCGGCGGATGCAGCGGCACGTCGAGGCCGTCGTAGATCCCCGGCTTCTGGGTGGCCAGCCAGTCGATTGCACCCAGCAGCCGGTTGACGGCGGTCGCGTTGCCGCCGTCGGCCCGGGTGCCGCCCGGCACGTCGGCCCGGCTCACGATGGTCAGCTGGGGATCGCCGTCGACGATGACACGGTGGTCGCCGGCACCCTGATCGGGCTGCGGCCAGTCCGGGGCGCACGACGGGTGGATACGCGTGATGTGGTCGATGACGATCCGCTCGCGTCCACCCGACTTGCCGACCACCTTGAGCCAGAAGGCGCCCTGTGTGCCCTTCTCGAACGGCCCCATGACGGTGTCGACCGATTCGGTCAGCGGCAGCCGGTCGACCTCCTCGCTGATCTCGTCGATGTCGAGCCCCAAGCCCCGGCCGATCAGCCGGATGTTGCCGCCCCACACCATTGTCGGGATGGATGGCAACAGCATCATCGGGGTCTCGTGGATCGACCCGCCGAAACCGCACAGCACCTTGACCGCGTGCGGCTGGTCGTAGGTGGAGTAATCGAAGATCTCCTGGCAGTGGATGGACCGGATGCGGGTGCACAGTCCCGCGGCGATGACGGCCAGGGCGTCGTTCCCCCAGCCCGGGTCGACACCGCTGACGAGCAGTGTGGCCCCGCCCTCCTCGGCGGCGTTGGTGAGGCGCTCGACCCACTCCGGCGGCGCCGAGCGGGGGTCGTAGAGCGAATACAGCGAGGGCGTGACGACGTGTCGACCCGCCCGCAGGCATCGCTCGATGTCCGCTATCGCCTCCTCGGGGCGGATGTCGCCGGACGCCATGTAGGCAACCGCATCGCAGCCGGCGAGCACGGCGTCGACGTCGGTGCTGGCGGACACACCGGTGTCGGCGTCGAGCTTCGCAAACGCCGCGGCGTCCCTGCCCACCTTGTCTTCCGACGATGTGATGACACCCGTCAACCGCAGCCCGGGGAACGCGGTAGCCGACCGGATCGAGGTGGCCCCCATATTTCCTGTTCCCCAGACCGCCACGCGTAGCATCCGCCCACCCTAGCGGGCGGGTCGTGACGATCATCACAACGGCGGAAAACCCCAGCTCAGCTATTGGTTCAGCGGCCCGACCAACCACTGAGTTGCTTAGGCAATGGAAATTGCTCGCGCATGCTTTGCGTTGAAGTTACTGGACGGTATAGTCAGCGCCAGTTACTGGTGGGTAACTTTCCTAAGTACCCAACCGCAAGTGGCGTTCTCGATGAGGAGGAAACGTGAGCCACTACAAGAGCAACGTTCGTGACCAGGTATTCAACCTGTTCGAGGTGTACGGCCTGGACAAGGTGCTCGGTGAGGGCGCATACCCCGATCTCGATGCCGACACCGCCACCGAGATGCTGGGTGAGATCGCCCGGCTGGCCGAGGGGCCGATCGCGGAGTCGTTCGCCGACGCGGATCGCCATCCGCCGGTGTTCGACCCGAAGACGCACACCGTGACCCTGCCCGACTCGTTCAAGAAGTCGGTGCGCGCGCTGATCGACGGCGGCTGGGACAAGATCGGCGTCCTGGAGGAGCTCGGCGGTGTGCCGGTACCCCGGGCGCTGCAGTGGGCACTCGTCGAGCATGTCCTCGGCGCCAACCCCGCGGTGTACATGTACGCGATGGGCGCAGGCTTCGCGCAGATCCTGCACCACCTCGGCACCGAGGAGCAGAAGAAGTGGGCCGTGCTGGCTGCGGAACGCGGCTGGACCTCGACCATGGTGCTGACCGAGCCCGACGCCGGCTCCGACGTCGGCGCCGGCCGGACCAAGGCCATCGAGCAGGACGACGGCTCCTGGCACATCGACGGAGTGAAGCGCTTCATCACCTCCGGTGACGCCGACGATCTCGGCGAGAACATCCTGCACCTGGTGCTGGCCCGCCCCGAGGGCGCCGGACCGGGCACCAAGGGACTGTCGCTGTTCTTCGTGCCGAAGTTCCTGTTCGATCCGCAGACCGGCGAACCCGGCGAGCGCAACGGTGTCTTCGTCACCAACGTCGAGCACAAGATGGGTCTGAAGGTGTCCGCGACCTGCGAATTGTCGCTGGGACAGCACGGCGTGCCGGCCAAGGGCTGGCTGGTCGGCGAGGTCCACGACGGCATTGCGCAGATGTTCGACGTCATCGAGCAGGCCCGAATGATGGTGGGCACCAAGGCTATTGCCACCTTGTCCACCGGCTACCTGAACGCGCTGGACTACGCCAAGAACCGCGTGCAGGGTGCGGACATGACGCAGATGACCGACAAGACCGCGCCGCGGGTGACCATCACCCACCACCCCGACGTGCGCCGGTCGCTGATGACCCAGAAGGCCTACGCCGAGGGGTCTGCGCGCGCTGTACCTGTACACCGCGACGTTCCAGGACGCGGCGGTGGCCAAGACGCTGCACGATGTCGATCCGGAACTGGCGGTCAAGATCAACGACCTGCTGCTGCCGATCGTCAAGGGCGTCGGCTCCGAGCAGGCCTACGCCAAGCTCACCGAGAGCCTGCAGACCTTCGGTGGTTCCGGCTTCCTGCAGGACTACCCGATCGAGCAGTACATTCGCGACGCCAAGATCGATTCGCTCTACGAGGGCACCACGGCCATCCAGGCGCAGGACTTCTTCTTCCGCAAGATCGTCCGCGACAAGGGTCATTGCGCTGGCTTACCTGGCCGCCCAGATCGAGAAGTTCGTCAAGAACGAGTCGGGCAACGGCCGGCTCAAGGCCGAGCGGAAGCTGCTGGCCACCGCGCTGGCAGACGTGCAGGGCATGGCCGCCACGCTGACCGGCTACCTGATGGCGGCCCAGGAGAATCCGGCCGAGCATCTACAAGGTCGGCCTGGGTTCGGTGCGCTTCCTGATGAGCGTCGGAGACCTGGTCATCGGCTGGCTGCTGCTGCAGCAGTCCGCCGTGGCCATCGCAGCTCTCGACGCCGGAGCCGCCGGCGTCGACCGCCCCTTCTACGAGGGCAAGATCGCAGCGGCGTCGTTCTTCGCCAAGAACTTCCTGCCGCTGCTGACCAGCACCCGGCAGGTGATCGACACCATCGACAACGAGGTCATGGAACTCGACGAGGCCGCGTTCTAACCTTCTCGCGCCGCTTCGAACCAAAAGGCCCCCGGTCTCTTCCCGGGGGCCTTTTGCATCTCGAGAATTCGCCAAGGCATCGGCGGCAGCCTTTCGTGTCATGGGATGTCGATACTCCCGCTTGTCGCGTCCGCGGCGGCGGCCGGCGCTATCTTCAGCCCCGGGGGTGCACTGGCGTGCTGGGACAACCTCCGCAGCCGCACCGATGACGGGCCCGAAGCCGCCGACTTCCTCGGCGCGCCGGAGCCGATCAATACCGAAAGCTTCGAGGACACAGGCGGATCGGTGAACCCGCAGTGCTTCTATCGCAGCCCCGGCCACGGCCACACGGTGACTTCTGAACTCCCCCTGGCCCCGGCTGCGCGAAAACGAGACGGTCGTGTGCGATCTCGGCGTGAATGCGGAATGTCACACCAACCCACACGGCACCCAGGATCGGCCGTACACCGAACTTGTTGTGCTGCTGGACGATTACCGGCTCTACAAGCCACCGGTTGGGGCGCCGAGCGCTGCGGCACATTGAAACGGTTCGCCGAGGCGGCGATTGAAAGGACTGACCATGATGATCCGTAACGCTGTGATCGCTATCGCCCGCGTCAGCGCAAAGGCCTACCAATCAGGAAAGCCGATGCCGGCCACGCGGAGCCTGCCCGATCGCCCGGCGCGAATTCGATGCGCCGCTGCTCGAACTGCTGCCATCGCAGTGTCGGAACTTCGCACTCACCGACGATGAGGTGATCTTCTTCTTCGGAGAGGGCCAGGTGATACCGGATAACAGCGGACCGCGCCGTATCTCGGTGCCGCGCAGCGAACTGGCGGCACTGATGCAGTGAGGGGCTGCTCAGACAAAAAGGGCGGGTTCGGGAGGACTACAAGGGCGTCACGTTAGTCTCGCGCGGTCGGCTTTCACCTCTTGCCGACTCTTCGGATAGGTCACTCCCGAACCCGTCGTGCGACCGATCGTACGCCGGTGACTGCCGTCACACCAGAGTTATTTTCGGGCATTCCGCGCTGACCGATCAGCGGTCCTTCGACCTCAGCAGGGCGAGGGTCCGTGCGCGCACCTCGGGAGCGGCGTCGAATAAAAATGCCACGAATTCGTCGACGCCCGCCGCGCTCAGTTCGTCGAGGCGATCGGAGACGGCCTGCTCATCGCCGATGATCGCGGCGTCCTCAGGTCCTGGATATCCCTCCCGGTCCAGCATGGCGCGGTACGACGGCAGCGTTCCGTACAAGGCGAACTCTTCGGCGGCCCGGGCACGCGCCGCTTCGACGTCGTCGGTGACGCTGACCGGAAGCGCCGCCACCACCTCAACGGCATTCTCCGCCCGCCCGGCGTCAACGGCGGCCGCTCGCAGGGTCGGCACGATGTGGTCGGCCAAGGTCTTGGGCCCCGCCATCCAGGTCACCGTTCCCGCGCTGCGGCGACCTGCAAGCCGCAGCATCTGCGGCCCCAGCGCAGCGAGGTACACCGGCGGCGTCGGAGCGCCGGGAAGCTGTAGCGCGGCGCGGGCGGTCCAGAACTCCCCGACGGCGTCGGCGCGCTCGCCGTCCAACAGCGGTTGCAGGCCGTCGAGATACTCGCGCATCTGGCGCACCGGTTTCTCCCAGGACGCGCCCCACAACTCTCCAGCGACCGGCCGATGGTTCATCCCGATGCCGAGGATGAAGCGGCCGCCGCTGATCACGTTCAGCGTGAGCGCCCGCTGGGCCAGCTGTGTCGGGTGCTGTACCTGGATCGGGATGACACCGGATGCGACCTCGATCGTGTCGACATCGCGCAGCACGGCCGCGAGCAGCGTCGTGAGATCGGCGTCCCACGGCATCTGGGCCATCCACACTCGGCGGAAGCCCTCATCGCGCAGTTGGGCGAGGCCATCGCGGGTCGTCTCGAGCAGCGAACGGCTATCGGTCCCGGTGACTGATGAGCTGAGAATGACGCTGATGCGCATGCGGTTCATCGAGGCACGCGGCGGTCAAAAGTGAGAGCCCCGTGTTGACGTCGGGTCGGGGGGTCAGACGCCAACACGGAGCTATCCCCTGTATCGGACGGTTGCGACGGGTCGTTACAACCACGCCAAAACTTTTTCGGGGCGCCGCCAACCGCTCGGGAAGCCGATGTGTTCGTCACTTGCCAGACCAACGCGCTCGCGGACCGAATCCGTCCACCTCGCGGTCGGGCAAGCCGGGCACGGGGCGATGCCAGCGTTGAGACCGCCGGGGCCGTGAGCAAGCGCATGCGTCCCGACGCGCCCCGGCTGTGGTAATTCTGGCAAACGCCACCTGCGGCGATGCGGGCCCGGTCCACCGCCTTCGACTAGCAACGCTGCGTCTTGAAGTTCCAGGACCTGGACTTTTGGCTACCACAGCGAAACGCCGCCGCACCGCAGATCACGCAATTTCCCAGTCCCAGCGGAGATTTCGAGCAAAATTGACGACTTAGTTAACGAGCCACTTACAGTTTGAGTCGCTAAGCTACCGCTTCAGATTGACGTTAATGCCTAAAAACCCGAATGCACGGAGGATCTCCTGGGCGCACGCGCCTCGGGGCTTTTCTGTGTTCAGACAGCAATCGACGGCCCGATATCACGGCCGAGAGTGGGGAGTGAACGCATAGTGCCCGCTGGAACAGCTACACCCGTTGCCATCATCGGTATGGCCTGCCGCCTGCCCGGGGGGATCGATTCGCCGCAACGTCTGTGGGAGGCGTTGCTACGCGGTGACGACTTCGTGGACGAGATTCCCGCGGACCGGTGGGATGCCGATGTTTACTACGACCCCGAACCGGGTGTGCCCGGCCGGTCGGTCACGCGGTGGGGCGCCTTCCTCGATGACGTCGGGGGCTTCGATTCGGATTTCTTCGGGATGACCGAGCGCGAGGCAACCGCCATCGACCCCCAGCATCGCCTGCTGCTGGAGGCATCCTGGGACGCCCTCGAGCACGCCGGGCTCGATCCGGCGTCGCTGTCCCAGACTCAGACCGGGGTGTTCGTCGGGCTGACGCACGGCGACTACGAGCTGCTGTCGGCCGATACCGGCGCTGCCGAGGGGCCGTACGGATTCACCGGCACCAGCAACAGCTTCGCGTCCGGTCGCGTCTCCTACGCGCTGGGACTGCACGGTCCCGCGGTGACCGTTGACACCGCGTGCTCATCGGGTCTGATGGCCATCCATCAGGCCTGCCGCAGCCTGCATGACGGCGAAAGCGAACTCGCCATTGCCGGCGGCGTCGCCGTGACGCTCGAACCCCGTAAGTCGGTCTCCGGATCGCTTCAGGGCATGCTCTCGCCGACCGGGCACTGCTACGCGTTCGACGTCCGCGCCGACGGCTTCGTATCGGGCGAGGGCTGCGTCGTGCTGTTGCTGAAGCGCCTGCCCGACGCCGAACGCGACGGCGACCGGATCCTGGCCGTCGTGCGGGGCACCGCCGCCAACCAGGACGGCCGCACCGTGAACATCGCGACCCCGTCGGAACCCGCACAGGTCGCGGTGTATCAGGCCGCGCTGGCCGCGGCCGCGGTCGACCCTGTCACCGTCGGTCTGGTCGAGGCGCACGGCACCGGCACCCCGGTCGGTGATCCGATCGAGTACGCCAGCCTGGCCACGGTCTACGGCACAGCGGGACCCACCGCGCTGGCGTCGGTGAAGACCAACTTCGGACATCTGCAGTCGACATCGGGCCCGCTGGGGATGATCAAGGCGATCCTTGCGCTGGAACATGGCGTCGTCCCACAGAATCTGCACTTCACCGCGCTGCCCGACGAACTCACGGCGATCGAGACGCAGCTCTTCGTGCCGCAGGAGACCACGCCGTGGCCGACCAACGGTCACCATCCGCGTCGCGCCGCGGTGTCGTCGTACGGATTGTCGGGAACCAACGTGCACGCCATCCTGGAACAGGCTCCGGTGCGGGATGGTTCGACGACTGTCGTCACCGAGGCGCCCAAAACTCAAGAGCCTCTGCTGTTTCCGGTTTCGGCCACATCAGCCGAGCAACTGCGCGTGACGGCCGCCCGGTTGGCGGACTGGGTGGACGCGCGCGGCGACGAAAGCGGTGCAGGGCTCTGGGACCTCGGCTACACGCTGGCGCGTCGCCGTGCACACCGGCCGGTACGCACCGCGGTGGCGGCCGCCGGCCTGCACGGACTGAGCGCGGCCCTGCGCGAGATTGCCGACAGTGAGATCCCGTACGAGCCCGCGGTCGGGCAGGGTGACCGCGGACCAGTGTGGGTCTTCTCGGGCCAGGGTTCGCAGTGGGCCCGGATGGGCGCCGAATTGCTGGCCTCTGAGCCGGTTTTCGCCGAGACCGTGGCGAGGATCGAACCGATCATCGTCGAAGAGTCCGGGTTCTCGGTGACCGAGGCGATGTCGGCCCCGCAGACGGTGACGGGCATCGACCGGGTCCAGCCGACGATTTTCGCGATGCAGGTTGCGCTGGCCGAGACGATGAAATCCTACGGTGTCCGGCCGGGCGCCGTCATCGGACATTCGCTCGGTGAGGCGGCCGCAGCCGTTGTCGCCGAGGCGCTGTCGCTGGAGGACGGACTGCGCGTCATCTGCCGCCGCTCGCGCTTGATGTCGCGGATCGCAGGCAGCGGCGCCATGGCATCGGTGGAACTGCCTGCCCAACAGGTACTTTCGGAACTCTCCGTTCGGGGTCTCACCGACGTGGCACTGTCCGTCGTGGCGTCCCCCACCTCCACCGTCGTCGGCGGCGAGACCCAGGCGATCCGCGATCTGGTGGCGGCATGGGAGCAGAAAGAGGTGATGGCGCGCGAGGTCGCGGTGGACGTCGCCTCGCACTCGCCCCAGGTCGACCCCATCCTCGATGATCTGATCGAGGCGCTGGCCGACATCGAACCGATGAAGCCGAAGGTGCCGTATTACTCGGCCACCCTGTGGGATCCGCGTGACCGGCCGGCGTTCAACGGTGACTACTGGGCCGACAACCTGCGCTACACGGTGCGCTTCGCCGCGGCCGTGAGGGCGGCGCTGGAGGATGGGTACCGGGTGTTCGGCGAGCTGTCGCCGCACCCACTGCTCACCCACGCCGTGGAACAGAGCGCAAGCAGCCTCGACATGCCGATCGCTGCGCTGGCCGCCATGCGGCGTGAGCAGGAGATGCCTTTCGGATTGCGGCATTTCGTCGCCGATGTGCACAGTGCGGGCGCTGCGGTGGACTTCTCCACCATGTATCCCGGCGGACTGCTGGTGGATGCCCCGTTGCCGACGTGGACCCACCGCAACCTGATGCTCAGCCGCGAGAACCAGGACCAACAGGCGCACGGCGCGGCGCTGCTCGCCACGCATCCACTGCTCGGCGCGCACGTGCATCTTCTGGAGGAACCCGAGCGGCACGTCTGGCAGGGGGAGGCGGGCACCGCCGCGCACCCGTGGCTCGCCGATCATCAGATCCACAGTGTCGCAGCGCTTCCCGGTGCGGCCTACTGCGAGATGGCGCTGGCCGCGGCGCGCGCGACGCTGGGCGAGGAGTCCGAGGTGCGCGACATCCGCTTCGAGCAGACGCTGTTGCTCGACGAGCTGACGATGGTGTCCGCCGGGGCCACGGTGGCGGCACCGGGCATCCTCGAGTTCGCGGTGAACACCCACGAGGAGGGCGAACGGGTTCGTCGGGCAGGCGCGGTCCTGCATGCTCTGGAGGACAGTCAGGAGCCGCCCGCGCACGACATCGACGCGCTGATGGCCGCCCACCCCGTGCGGCTGGACGGCGCCGAATTGCGAAAGGTGTTCGACAGCGTCGGAATTCAGTACGGTCCGGCGTTCTCGGGCCTCGCGGCGACACACACCGCCGACGACGGCGTCACCACGGTGCTCGCCGAGGTCGCCCTGCCGGGCGCGATCCGCTCGCAGCAGGCGGCGTATGCGAGTCACCCCGCCCTGCTCGACGCGTGCTTCCAGTCCGTGGTCGTTCACCCCGATGTCCAGAGCGCCGCCGGCGGCGCCGGTCTCCTCCTGCCCGTCGGGGTTCGCCGACTGCGCTGCTATCACCCGACCCGCAACGCCCACTACTGCCTCACGCGCGTGACGGCCACCCGGCCGGGTGAATGCGAGGCCGACCTCGAGGTGCTCGATCAGTCCGGAACGGTGCTGCTGTCCGTCGAGGGTCTGCGGCTCGCCGGGGGAGGCTCGGAGAACGAGCACGCCGACCGGGTGCTGAACGAGCGGCTGTTGGCCATCGAGTGGGAGCAGCGCGAGCTCGATGCGTCGCACAGCGAAGCGGGATCCTGGCTGCTGCTGAGTGTTTCGGACGCAGCCGACCCGCTGACCGCCGAGTTGGCCGAAGCATTGACGTCCCAGGGTGCGCAGAGCACGACGGTGTCCTGGCCGGTGGGTGCGGGCAATCTGGTCGACGCCACGCCGCTGGGCAATGCGATGCAGGTGCTGACCGGTGTGGTCGTGGTGACGGGTCCCCCGGACGGCGAGCCGAGGGCACCGCTCACCCGGCGCGGCCAGGACCATGTGGCACACCTGGTGGCGATCGCCCGTGAGATGGCCGAACTCCCCGGCGATGCCCCGCGGCTCTGCGTGGTGACCAGAAACGCCGCCAGTGTGCTGGCCGGGGATCTGGCCAACCTCGAGCAAGGCGGCCTGCGCGGCCTGATGCGGGTGATCGACTCCGAACATCCACACCTGAACGCCACCCAGATCGACCTCGACGACGAGACCGAGATCTCCAGGGTGGCACAGCAACTCGTCAGCCGATCGGAGGAAGACGAGACCGCATGGCGCAACGGCCACTGGTACACCGCACGTCTGCGACCGGGACCGCTGCGGCCGGCCGAACGCCGGACCACCGTCATCGAGCACGAGCGCGACGGCATGCGGTTGCAGATCCGGACGCCCGGTGACGTGGAGTCCCTCGAATACACCGCGTACGACCGTGTTCCGCCCGGCCCGGGCGAGATCGAGGTGGCGGTGACGGCGTCCAGCGTGAACTTCGCCGACGTCCTGGTCGCCTTCGGCCGGTATCCCACGTTCGAGGGATATCGCCAGCAGCTGGGCATCGACTTCGCCGGCGTGGTGACGGCGGTTGGCCCCGACGTCACCGGCCACCGGGTCGGTGACCGGGTCGGCGGCATGTCGGCCAACGGCTGCTGGAGCACATTCGTCAACTGCGACGCCCGGCTGGCGATCACTCTCCCCGCCGAGATACCGCTGGAAGAGGCCGCCGCGGTGCCGACCGCGCACGCGACGGCGTGGTACAGCCTGCACGATCTGGCCAGGATCTCCTCGGCCGACAAGGTCCTGATCCATTCGGGCACCGGCGGGGTCGGCCAGGCCGCGATCGCCATCGCGCGCGCCGCGGGAGCCGAGATCTTTGCCACGGCGGGCAGCGAACAGCGACGACAGTTGTTGCGCGACATGGGTATCGAGCATGTCTACGATTCGCGCAGCGTGGAGTTCGCCGACCAGATCCGCCGGGACACCGACGGATACGGCGTCGACATCGTGCTCAACTCGCTGCCCGGCGCCGCCCAGCGAGCCGGTCTGGAACTGCTGGCGTTCGGCGGACGCTTCGTCGAGATCGGTAAGCGCGATATCTATGGCGACACCCGGCTCGGCCTGTTCCCGTTCCGCCGCAACCTGTCGCTGTACGCCGTCGACCTGGCGTTGATGACGCACAGCCACCCGGAGACCGTTCAGCGTCTGCTGACCACGGTGTATCAGCGCACCGCGGAAGGCGTACTGCCACTGCCGCAAACCACCCACTACCCGATTCGTGACGCGGCCACCGCCGTGCGGCTTGTCGGCGGGGCCGGGCACAGCGGAAAGGTGGTGCTCGACATCCCGCGCGAGGGCAAGAGCGTGGCCGTGGTGCCGCCCGCGCTGGTGAGGGTGTTCCGGCCGGATGGTTCCTACATCATCACCGGCGGCATCGGCGGCCTCGGCATCTTCCTGGCCGGCGAGATGGCGGCCGCGGGGTGCGGGCGAATCGTGCTCAACTCGCGGTCGGCACCAGGCCAGGATGCGCAGGAGGCCATCACGCGCATCCGCGCCACCGGGGCCGACGTCCGGGTGGAATGCGGCGACATCTCCGACCCCGAGGTCGCGGACCGGCTGGTCGCGGTGGCCGGCGAGTCCGGGCTGCCGGTGCGTGGCGTGCTGCATGCCGCGGCGGTCGTGGAGGACGCCACGCTCACCAACGTCACCGACGAACTGGTCGGGCGCTGCTGGGTGCCGAAGGTCGACGGGGCATGGAACATGCACCAGGCCACCATCGCGGAGCCACTCGACTGGTTCTGCTCGTTCTCCTCGGCGGCGGCCCTGGTGGGTTCGCCGGGTCAGGGCGCGTACGCGGCGGCCAACAGCTGGCTCGACGCGTTCGCGCACTGGCGCCGGGCCCAGGGACGTCCGAGCACCGCCATCGCATGGGGCGCATGGGGTGAGGTCGGACGGGCCACCGCGCTGGCCGAGGACGCCGGCGTCGCGATCGCGCCGGCCGAGGGCGCGCACGCCTTCCAGGCGATGCTGCGTCACGATCGCACCTACACCGGGTACGCCCCGCTGATGGGAACCCCCTGGCTGACCGCGTTCGCGCAACGCAGCCGATTCGCCGAAGGGTTCCAGTCCATGGGCGAGGATCGCACCGACACGGGGAAGTTCCGCGCAGAGCTCATGGCGCTGCCGCGTGACGAATGGCCAAGTGCGATTCGGCGGCTGGTGTCCGACCAGCTCAGCCTGCTGCTGCGCCGCACCATCGATCCGGACCGGCCACTGTCGGACTATGGTCTGGACTCGCTGGGCAACCTGGAGCTGCGGACCCGCATCGAGACGCAGACGGGCATCCGCATCGGTCCGACACACATCACCACGGTGCGGGGGCTGGCCGATCACCTGTGTGAGCAGCTAACCAGCAAGGAGGCGGAGGCATCGGCCACCTGATGGCAGACTGCCGGGGTGGGCACGGCCCTTTCGAGGGCGTATCGATCGAGGAGTGAGCGTTGCGTGTAGGGCCATTGATAGTAGGAACACCCGCGGACTGGACGCCGGCCGCGGGTTCGGTCACCACGTGGCACCCGTCGCCCGCGGCGCGTGAGGCGGCGTCGCGGGCGCCCGTGAGTGACGTGCCGGTCAGCTACATGCAGGCGCAACATCTGCGCGGCTACTGCGATCAGCTGGAGAAGGGGCTCGACTATTCGCGGCTGATGGTGGTCAGTTGTGACGCTCCCGGCCAGTGTGATGTACGGGCGATGAGCTTCGTCATCAACACGCACCTACGGCGGCACGACACCTACCGCAGCTGGTTCGAATACACCGACGACTCACGTTTCATCCGGCACACGATCGAGGATCCGGCCGACATCGAATTCGTGCCCAAGCGTCACGGCGCGATGACGGTGGACGAGGCGCGAGAACACCTGGTCAACACCCCCGACCCCCTGCAGTGGGATTGCTTCCGCTACGGGGTCATTCAGGGCGCCGACCACTTCACGTTCTATGCGAGCATCGACCACGTGCACGTCGACGCGATGATCGTCGGCACCACGCTGACCGAGTTCTACATGAACTATCTCGCGCTGACGGGCGGCGATCCTCCGCTGGCGCTGCCCGCTGCGGGTAGCTACGACGAGTTCTGCGTCAACCAGCGGTCATTCACCTCCGCGCTGACCCTGGAATCCCCCCAGGTGCGGGTGTGGACCGAGTTCGCCGAGAACAATCGCGGCAGCATGCCCGACTTCCCGCTGCCCCTGGGTGACCCGTCGGTTTACCACGAGGCCGACATCGTCACCATGACGATGATGGATGCGGAACAGACTCACAGGTTCGAGTTGGCGTGTACCGCGGCGGGCGCCCGCTTCATCGGCGGTGTGCTGGCGTGCAGTGGTCTCGCCGAATACGAATTGGTCGGCGCCGAAACGTATTACGGGCTCACCCCGAGCGACACCCGGCGGACGCCGACGGATGCGTTGACACAGGGCTGGTTCACGGGGCTCGTTCCGATCACCGTCCCCATCGCCGGATCGGCGTTCGGTGATGCCGCGAAGACCGCACAGGTCGCGTTCGACGAGGGGCTGAGCCTGGCGGAGGTGCCGTATGACCGCGTGCTGGAACTGGCGCCTGCACTGGTCAAGCCGCGGCCCAACTTCCCCGTGGTGAACTTCCTCGATGCGGGCACCGCTCCGCTCTCGGTGTTGCTCACCGCCGACCTGGACGATCTGAACATCGGAATCTACAGCGACGGCCGGTACTCGTATCAGCTGTGCATCTACGTCATGCGCGTCGCCGAGCAGACCGCGGTCGCGGTGATGTTTCCCGACAACCCGATCGCACAAGAGTCGGTTGCCGTGTACTTGGCCGCGTTGAAGTCGGTCTTCGAACGTGTTGCCGAGAACGGGCATTGGCGAAATGTCGCCTGATTGTGGACTGTTCGTCGACCTGATCGTCCGGAGGTGACCGTATCTTCGGACGGCTAGGCAAAATCATCACCCGGTGGCCGGGGGTGGTCATCGGATGCTGGGCAGTGCTCGCACTGCTGGTGCCGCTGATGCTGCCGTCCCTGACGGACATGTCGCAGCGGAACCCGGTTGCCCTGCTTCCGGCGGACGCACCCTCGACGGTCGCCTCCAAGCAGATGACCGAGACCTTCCACGAATCGGGGTCGGACAACGTACTCGTGGTCCTGCTGACCGACGAGAAGGGGCTGGGGCCCGCGGACGAGCAGGTCTACCGCACGCTGGTCGACCGGCTGAAGATGGACACCCGGGATGTCGTGATGCTCCAGGAGTTCACGACCACACCGCAATTGCGCGACGTGCTCGGCAGCAAGGACGGCAAGGCGTGGATTCTGCCCGTTGGCCTGGCGGGCGGGGTGGGCACGCCGGAGGCCTACACCGCATACAGCAACGTCGCCGACATGGTGAAGAGGACCGTCGACGGCACGTCGCTCACCGCGAACCTGACCGGGCCGGCGGCCACCGTCGCCGACCTGACCGAGGCCGGCGCCGACGACCGCCTGCCGATCGAGCTGGCGATCGCAGTCATGTTGCTGATCATCCTGACGGTCATCTACCGCAATCCGGTCACCATGATGCTTCCGCTCATCACGATCGGCGCATCGCTGATGACGGCTCAGGCGGTGGTCGCCGGAGTCTCGCTGGTTACCGGGCTGCCGATCTCCAACCAGTCGATCGTGCTCTTGAGTGCGATGATCGCCGGTGCGGGAACGGATTATGCCGTCTTCCTGATCAGCCGCTACCACGACTACCTGCGGCTCGGCGAGGATCCGATCCAGGCAGTGCAGCACGCGCTGGTCTCCATCGGCAAGGTGGTCGGGGCGTCGGCGGCCACCGTCGGCATCACCTTTCTCGGCATGGGCTTCGCGAAACTCGGGTTGTTCTCCACGATCGGAATCGCGTTGGCGTTGGCCATCGGTATCGCGTTCCTCGCTGCGGTGACACTGTTACCCGCCGTCCTGGTGCTGGCCGGCCCTCGTGGCTGGGTCCAACCGCGCAGTGAGCGCACCGCCGTCTTCTGGCACAAGACCGGCATCCGGATCGTACGAAAGCCGGTGCGCCACCTCGTCGCGAGCCTCGTCGTGTTGATCGCCCTGGCCAGCTGCGCGGGTCTGGTCCGCTACAACTACGACGACCGTAAGGCGCTGCCCGCCTCGATGGAAAGCTCTGTGGGGTACGCGGCGCTGGACCGCCACTTCTCGGTGAATCAGGTTATCCCGCAATACCTTTTCATCCAGTCGCCGAACGACCTGCGAACGCCGCGGGCTCTTGCCGATCTGGAGCAGATGGCCCAGCGCGTGAGCCAGGTCCCCGGTATCGCCTCGGTACGCGGAATCACGCGACCGAGCGGCGAATCGCTGGAGCAGGCCAGGGCCACGTATCAGGCGGGAGAGGTCGGTAACCAGTTGGGCGGCGCGTCCGACATGATCAACGGACGAACCGGCGATCTCAACCGGCTGGCCTCCGGGTCCGACCAATTGGCCGACAGCCTGGGCGACGTTCGCGGCCAGATCACCAAGGCCATGTCCAACGTCGGTGGCCTGGTGGATGCGCTCACCTTCATTCAGACCATGACGGGCGGCGGCAAAGCGCTCGGCGATCTCGGTAGCGCCGACCGCCTGATCTCCGGGATGCGCTCACTCGGCGACACGATGCAGACGACCTTCGGCACCATGGCGACCGACTTCGAGTGGATCGACCCGGTCGTGGTCGCGCTCGACGCCAGCCCGTACTGCGACACAGCGCCATCTGCAGTAATGCGCGAGGACAGTTCCACAAGCTCCAGATCGCGAGGGACGATGGAACACTCGACCGGCTTTCGAGCATGGCCAAGCAGTTGCAGACCGCGAATCCCCTTTCGAGTCTGTCGTCGATGGTGACCGGACTGACCAAATCGATGAGTTCCATTTCCGGCTCGCTGCATTCGCTCGGGTTGGACACTCCGGGCAGCGCGCGAACGCGCCTGGTCACCGTGCAGAAGGGCGCGAACGACCTGGCCGGCGCCAGCCGGCAGATCGCCGACGGGGTGACGATGCTCGTCGACCAGACCAAACAGATGGGCGCCGGTCTCTCGCAGGCATCGGCGTTCTTGATGGCGATGGGCCAGAACGCATCCGAGCCGTCGATGGCGGGGTTCAACCTTCCGGCCGAGGTGCTCAACACCGACGAATTCAAGAAGGCCGCCCAGATCTTCATCTCCCCGGACGGCCATGCGGCGCGGTACTTCATCCAGACCAACCTCAACCCGTTCAGTACTGAGGCGATGGACCAGCTCAACGAGGCCATCGATGCCGCCCACAGTGCACAGCCGAACACGACGCTCGCTGATGCGAAGATCTCGATCTCGGGTTATCCGGCGACGCTGCGCGACACCCGCGACTACTACCAGCACGACCTCCGGCTGATCATGATCGTGACCGTGGCGGTGGTGTTGTTGATTCTCATCGCGCTGCTCCGCGCGGTGGTCGCGCCGCTGTATCTGGTCGGCAGCGTGATCCTGTCCTACCTGTCGGCGGTCGGTATCGGTGTTCTGGTGTTCCAATACCTGCTCGGACGCGAATTACATTGGAGCGTTCCTGGTTTGGCGTTCGTGGTGCTGGTCGCCGTCGGCGCGGATTACAACATGCTCCTCGCCTCACGACTACGCGACGAAGCCCCTCACGGGCTGCGGTACGGCGTCATTCGCACCGTGCGCTACACCGGCGGGGTGATCACGGCGGCGGGTCTGATATTCGCCGCGTCGATGTTCGGGCCTGCTGTTCTCGAGCATCGACACGGTTGTGCAGGCCGGCTTCGTCATCGGCGTCGGGATCCTGCTCGACACCTTCGTAGTGCGCACCACCACGGTGCCCGCGATCGCAACGCTGCTGGGCCGGGCCGGCTGGTGGCCGGCACGCCCATGGGAGGGAAAGCGGTCAGTCGAGGACCCGCCGGAGAAGAAAGAGACCGTCTTCGACAAGGTGTGACCGTGACGGTCAACGACCTCAGACGTCGGTGGTCTCGTACCTCGTTTTGACCGCAGGCGCGGCCAGCAACGGCGGAAGCTCGGTCAGGCGCCCTTCGCCGGCGCGAAAGCTGCGGTAGGCCTCGTCGTGCTCGACGGTCTCCCAAAGCTCGTAGATCAGCCAGTGCGCCTCATCGTCTTGATCGACGAGCACGTCGGTGCCGAGGTTTCCTTCGAACGCCCGGGTGACTTGCAGCGCGCGGCCCATGACATCGCGTGCCGCAGCGACGGATTCGGGCTTCAGCCGCAGTTCCAGTGTCACTGTGACGGGCATGGTGGTCTCCTCACTTCGGCCATCAAAGATCGCGCCGGCACAACTAGCGGTTCAGGGCAGCGGCGGCATGAAACTGCGCACCGTGGCGAACGTGTCTTCGATGGTGCCGCGGGTAGCCGGGTCGAGGCTGCCGATCGGGTCCATGCCGTGGACCGGATCCACCGAGGTCGGCCGGTTCAGCGGATTGTCATAGCGGGAGTAGCCGGCATCGATCTGAGGTTGCAGCACGGCGTCGATCGAATCGACGAAACCCGGCGACAGGCCCAGATAGCGCAACGGCAATGTCAGGGGCAGGTGGTTGACCGGGATCAGATAGGTCGTCTCCGTGGCGCCCTTGGAGTTGACCGTCGTCTTCATGTTCTGCGGCGGCACCATGTCCGGTCCGGTGAACGCGGCAGGGGTGTGCACGATCGCCGACGCGGCGAGCGCGTTGGCGTCGGCCCACAGGTTGTCCGGCCGGTCCGGGAAGTCGGAGAGGCCGTCGTAGGTGGCGATCACCCTGTTGCTGTTGTACTGGCTCTCGACCGGTTTCGGCATGGTGTAGTCAATGAACGGGATGTAGCTGCCCGGCGGGAAGAGGCCTGCCAGGAAGCTCTGCCCGAAGCCGTGATGGCCGGTCGGGTCGCCGATGGTGGTGAACTGCAGTTTGTCGGGCGGCGGCGCCTTGGGATCGTTGGCCAGCCTCGCCTGCTCCTGATCGAGCGCGAGCGTGCCCTGGGACAAACCGACGGCGGCGGCGGGGGCGGTGTTGTTGCGGATCGCCTTGTCCAGGCTGGTCGTCGCGTCCTTCGCGGCCACCCCGATGGTGACGTTGTCGCGGGGGCCCGGCGGCAGGAACATGCTCGGCACCCAGCTGAAGGGTGCACCGGCGGGGTAGTCGATGAGGTCACGCTTGGCGTGGGGGAAGTAGTCCGAACCCGCCCGCATCGTGTAGTCGTACCAGGGAATGCCCGGCGCCCGGGCGCCGCCCAGGGCGTAGACCACCTGGGCGGTCGACTGATCGCCCACCGGTGACGGGGTCGGGGTACCCGAGGTGTTGTTCCACGGAAGCGCGGGTTCGGCGATCGCGACGCCGAGTCCCAGCCCGCCCGAGGCGGCAACGACCCCCACTGCGACGGCTCCCGCGAGTAGTCGTCTCATCTCGTCTTTCGCCTCCGGTGCACGAAAACCTCGATCAAATCCCGGTTTACGGCCGCTACGTTACCGCGCCTTTCTGGGAAGCGAGCGCCGGCAACGCATGTTCTGACGGTCATAGTCCCGCGACCCCCGCGACCAGCAGGACAATCCCGACCACAGCCAGCAGCGAGGCCACCTCACGGCGACGACGTGCCCGGATCCAGTCGTGCAGGGCGGCCGTCAGCGCCCGCGTCCGCTCCGGAGCCACGAGGTAGGCGAGCAGTGGAATCTCCACGAGAGCAAATGCCACGACGTTGAACGTCAGCAGCGCGGCGACCTGTGTCGAGGCGACCGCCCCGGAGGCCATGATGACCGCCAGCGCCGCCAGGTAGTCGACGGACGGCAGCGCGATGCCCAGGCCGGCCACTCCCGCGACCCACAACGATCGTCCGGTCAGCAGTCGGCGCGCGCGTGCCGCCAGTTTGCCCTGGCGCTCGGCGCGTCCACCCAGCACTTCTGTGGCCACCACCACCGCCGCGACCAGCGCCACCACCCCGATCATGATCTGCACCTTGGGCAGGGTGAAGTGCGTCACACTCGGCAGGACCGGGCGGAACACGAAGAGCACCGCCAGGCCGACGGCGGTCCCCATCACGAAGCCGCCGGCCAGGAAGGCGAGCAATTGGAGCATCGGCCTCGGCCTGTTCAGCATCACCACAGTCATCCCGATGCGGAACGGCTCCAGGCTCACCGCGATGGCCATCACCAGGATGGTGATCCACATGGGTAAGGCCGGCGCGGCCCTAGACGTCCAACCGGGTGAACTGTTCGGCCCGGTACAGCTCGACGCAGGAGGCGCGGCGGATCTTGCCGCTCGTGGTGGTGGGAATCGTGCCGGGGGCGACCAGCACCAGATCGGCGGGGTTCAGCCCGTGCGACGTCAAGATCGCCGAGCTGACGTCCTTCTTGACCACGCTGAACTGCTGCTTCACCTCGTCGTCGGACGTGCCCCGCTTCTTGAGCTCGATGATGGTGACCAGTTTCTCGGTGTGGTCGACCGGAATCGAGATCGCGGCGACCCGGCCATGGGTGATCTCCTGGACGGTGGCCTCGATGTCCTCGGCGTAGTGGTTGCGCCCGTACACGATCAGCAGATCCTTGATCCGGCCGACGATGAACAATTCGTCGTCGGACATGAAGCCGAGGTCGCCGGTGCGCAGCCACGGTCCTGCCGGCGTGCCCGGTGACGGGTCGACGATCATGCCGCCGAACGTGCGCTCGGTCTCCTCCGGCTTGTTCCAGTAACCGGCGGCGACGTTGTCGCCGCGCACCCAGATCTCACCGACCGTATTCGCCTCGCATTCGACACCGGTGTCGGGGGCCACGATCCGCACGACCGGCGACTTCGGCGCGCCGTAGCTGAGCAGCGGGCTGCCGGAACCCGTCGCCACCCGTGCCGCGGTGCCGGCGGCAAGCTTCTCCGAGTCGAAGTCGACCACCTCAGGCGCATCGCGGGTCTCCCGGGTCGCGACATAGACCGTGGCCTCCGCCATCCCGTAGGACGGCGTCATCATGTGCCCCTGGAAACCGAAGGGGGCGAACCGGTCGCCGAACCGCTTCAGGGTGGCCGGGTGTACCCGCTCGCTGCCGCTGACGATGGTCAGCACATTGGACAGGTCGTATCCGATCATGTCCTCATCGGAGGTCTTCCGGATCGCGAGCTCGAAGGCGAAGTTCGGTGCGGCCGAGTAGGCGCTGCTGGCTTTTGCCATCGCCTGGATCCACCGGGCCGGACGCTGAAGGAAGGCCATCGGGCTGGTGATCTCGGTGTGGAAGCCGCCCAGAATCGGGGCGATGACCCCGAGCATCAGCCCCATGTCGTGGTAGAAGGGCAGCCAGGTCACGAGCGTGGTGTCGGGCGGCGCCATGCCGCCGCGCTCCGGAAAGTAGTCGGTCATCAGCTGCTTGAAGTTGGCCGCGAGGTTGTCCTCGGAGATCATCACGCCCGCCGGGACCCGGGTCGATCCCGACGTGTACTGCAGGTAGGCGGTGGCAGGCGCATCCCTGAGGCGGGGGGCCGAGCCGTTGCGGCCGTCGAGGTCGAGGGCATCGACGGCGATGACGGCGGGGGCTGTGGAGGACGACTTCAACTCCGCCACGTACTCGGCGACACTGGGCGCGACCTCCGACGTCGTCAGGATGACCGACGGCGTGGTGTCGGCGAACACGGCACTCACGCGTTCGTCGTGGGAACCCACCTGCGGGACCGACAGGGGGACGGCGATCCGCCCCGCCTGGATCGCCCCGATGAACGCCACGATGTACGACAGTCCCTGCGGAGCCAGGATGACGGCGCGGTCGCCGAGCGATCCCCGCTTGCTGATCTCCAGCGCGACGTTGACCGCCCGTCGATAGGCCTGCGACCAGGTCAGGCTCTCCGAAACGCCGTCCCAGTCCCGGTCGTAATCGGTGTAGGTGAAGGCGATGTCATCGGATTGCAGACCGGCGCGCTCGCGCAGCACGGAGAGGATCGACGGCAAGGGCATGCGCGTCAGGTTACCGCCCGCCCTGGCGGTGTTCTTCGTGACGTCGAGGGGCCGCCGCCGGGCAATCGGCTTGAATTCACAGCGATTCCAAAGCTGCACGGCAGGTTGGTGGTCAGTGCCGACCGGGCGGCCGTCACGCACGTGGTCGGGTCCGCGGACCCGTGTGATGATGGGAGTGATGAACAACGGCCGCGCCAATCTCGAACCCTCGTCGCTCCGGGATGCTTTCGGACATTTCCCGTCCGGCGTCATCGCGATCGCCGCCGAGGTGGACGGCACCCTGGTGGGATTGGCCGCCAGCACCTTCGTGCCCGTGTCTCTCGAGCCGCCGCTGGTGTCGTTCTGCGTGCAGAACACCTCGGAGACCTGGCCGAAGCTCAAGGACCTGCCCTCTCTGGGGATCAGCGTGCTCGGCGAAGCGCACGACGAAGCCGCTCGCACGCTGGCGGCCAAGACCGGTGACCGGTTCGCGGGCTTGGAGACGGTATCGCGGGAATCCGGTGCGGTGTTCATCGCGGGCACCAGCGTCTGGGTGGAAAGCGCCATCGAGCAACTGGTCCCGGCGGGCGATCACACCATTGTCATCCTGCGCGTCAACGACATCGTCGTACATGCCGAGGTGGCGCCGATCGTGTTTCACCGCAGCACATTTCGCCGGCTCGGCGCGTGACGGAACGGCGGTTACGGACGGGCGCTGAGTTCCTCGCGGTAGCCCTGAACGCGGCGCTCGAGTTCGGCCGCGTCGTCGGGCCGCCCCTCCTTGCGGGCCAGCTGGGCCCGCGCGCTCAGCTCGCGGATCGCCGTACGAATGTCGTTGATGCTGTGGGGCTCTCGCATAATCACGGTGCTGCCTTTCGCCGTTGATTGGCCGCAGTGGTGGTCAGCTGCCAGTCGGATCGGCAGCTCTAAACCGAGGGTACCCGCGGAACGGCGTCGCCCACACGCTCTTCTAGCCCCTTCTGAACAGCTTGTTCCCGAGCCAGACCACGGGGTCGTACTTGCGGTCCGCCGCGCGCTCCTTCATCGGGATCAGCGCATTGTCCGTGATCTTGATGTGTTCGGGGCATACCTCGGTGCAGCACTTGGTGATGTTGCAGAAGCCGAGGCCGTTCTCGTCCTGGGCCTGTTCGGGGCGCCGATCGAGGACATCCAGCGGGTGCATGTCGAGCTCGGCCTGACGCATCAGGTAACGCGGGCCGGCGAACGCCTTCTTGTTCTCCTCGTGGTCGCGCACCACATGGCAGGTGTTCTGGCACAGGAAGCACTCGATGCACTTGCGGAACTCCTGTGACCGGTTCACGTCCTCCTGCATCATCCGGTACTCGCCCGGCTGCAGGTCCTTCGGCGGGGTGAATGACGGTATTTCCCTCGCTTTTTCGTAGTTGAAGGAGACGTCGGTGACCAGATCGCGGATCACCGGGAACGCCCGCAGCGGCGTCACCGTGATGGTCTCGGCCGGGTCGAATGTCGACATCCGCGTCATGCACAGCAGCCGTGGCCGCCCGTTGATCTCGGCCGAGCACGACCCGCACTTGCCCGCCTTGCAGTTCCACCGCACAGCCAGGTCACCGGTCTGCGTCTGCTGCAACCGGTGGATGATGTCGAGCACCACCTCACCCTCGTTGACCTCGACGGAATAGTCCTGCAGCGCACCGCCGCTGTCGTCGCCGCGCCACACCCGCATGTTCGCCTGGTAGCTCATCAGCTTCTCCTTGCCGGGTGGTTGGCGAGTTCTTCGGGGGTGAAGTACTTCTCCAGCTCTGCGATGTCGAGGATCTCGAGCAGATCGTCTCGCATCGGCACCTGGTCCTCTTTGGTCACACTGACGTCGGGGACGACCGCGTCACCGGTTCCGCCGGCCTCATGGTTGGCAGTCCGGCACACGAGCAGCGTCTTGCGCCACTGCGCATCCATCGACGGGTAGTCGTCGCGGGTGTGTCCGCCGCGGCTCTCGGTACGTTCGAGGGCGGCCTTGGCCACGCACTCGCTGACCAGCAGCATGTTGCGCAGGTCGACGGCCAGGTGCCAGCCGGGGTTGAACAGCCGGTGGCCCTCCACCTTCACCCTCTTGTACCGCTCGCGCAGCTCCACGAGCTTGTCCATGGCCTCGGTGATCTCCTCGGCCTTGCGGATGATGCCGACCAGCTCGTTCATCGTGTCCTGCAGGTCGAGCCACACCGTGTACGGGTTCTCCGGGGCGTCGCCGTTACTCGGGCCCTCGAACGGCGCGAGCGCCAGCTTCCTGGCGTCCTCGACGGCCGATTCCGGCACCGCGGGGCGATCGGTGAGGCCGCGCACGTAGTCCGACGCTCCGAGCCCCGCCCGCCGGCCGAACACCAGCAGGTCCGACAGGGAGTTGCCGCCGAGCCGGTTGGAGCCGTGCATGCCGCCCGAGCACTCGCCCGCTGCGAACAGACCCGGCGTCTTTGCCGCGCCGGTGTCGGGGTCGACCTCGATCCCGCCCATGACGTAGTGGCAGGTCGGCCCGACCTCCATGGCTTCCTTGGTGATGTCGACCTCGGCCAGCTCCATGAACTGGTGATACATCGACGGCAGCCGCCGCTTGATCTCCTCGGCGGGCAGTCGTGACGCGATGTCGAGGTAGACGCCGCCGTGCGGGGAGTTGCGTCCGGCCTTCACCTCGGAGTTGATGGCGCGGGCGACCTCGTCGCGGGGGAGCAGGTCCGGTGTGCGGCGCGCGGAGTCGTTGTCCTTGAGCCACTGGTCGGCCTCGTCGATGCTCTCGGCGTACTGGCCTTTGAACACCTGCGGGATGTAGTCGAACATGAACCGGGTGCCCTCGGAGTTCTTCAGCACTCCGCCGTCGCCGCGCACACCCTCGGTGACGAGGATGCCCTTGACGCTGGGCGGCCAGACCATTCCGGTGGGGTGGAACTGGATGAACTCCATGTTGATCAGCGTCGCGCCGGCCCGCAGCGCCAGCGCATGCCCGTCGCCGGTGTACTCCCACGAGTTCGAGGTCACCTTGTAGGACTTCCCGATGCCGCCGGTGGCGAGCACGATCGCCGGCGTCTCGAACAGGATGAAGTTGCCGGTCTCGCGCCAGTATCCGAAGGCGCCGGCGACTCTTTTCTCGCCGCCGGTCTCGTCCAGGATCAGATCGGTGACCGTGCACTCGGCGAACACCTTGATGCGCGCCTCGTAGTCGCCGATCTCGGCCTTGTCCTCCTGCTGCAGCGAGACGATCTTCTGCTGCATGGTGCGGATGATCTCCAGGCCGGTGCGGTCACCGACGTGGGCCAGCCGCGGGTAGGTGTGACCGCCGAAGTTGCGCTGGCTGATCCGGCCGTCCTTGGTGCGATCGAACAACGCGCCGTAGGTCTCCAGTTCCCAGACGCGGTCCGGCGCCTCCTTGGCGTGCAGTTCGGCCATCCGCCAGTTGTTGAGGAACTTGCCACCGCGCATGGTGTCCCCGAAGTGGACCTGCCAGTTGTCCTTCGGGTTGGTGTTACCCATCGACGCCGCGCAGCCGCCCTCGGCCATCACGGTGTGCGCCTTGCCGAACAACGACTTACAGACCACCGCGACCTTCAAACCGCGCTCACGTGCCTCGATGACCGCACGCAAACCCGCGCCGCCGGCACCGATCACGACTACATCGTATTGATGCCGTTCGACTTCCGATGAGCCGCTTGCGCGAAGAGCATCGGGTTCAGCAGCCATGAATTCTCACACGCCCCTTAGTCACTATTCTGAATTGACGAAAAATGATGTCAGCCGGCCGATTAGCCGATGAATCTCAGGTCGGAGATGGTTCCGCTGGCTACCAGCATGATGTAGAAGTCGGTCAGCATCAGCGTGCCGAGCGTGACCCACGCATACAGCTTGTGCCGGGTGTTCAGCGTGCTCACCTGCGTCCACATCCAGTAGCGGACAGGGTGTTTCGAGAAATGCTTGAGGCGTCCGCCGACAACGTGGCGGCAGGAGTGGCACGACAACGTGTACACCCAGAGCATCACGACGTTGACGACGAGAATCACGTTGCCCAAACCGAATCCGAAACCACTGGGTGAGTGGAAGGCCACGATCGCGTCGTAGGTGTTGATCACCGAGATGATGCCGGCGATGTAGAAGAAGTACCGATGCGTGTTCTGGATCAACAACGGCAACCGCGTCTCACCGGTGTACGTCGCATGAGGTTCGGCCACCGCGCACGCGGTGGGGGACTGCCACACCGACCGGTAGTAGGCGCCGCGGTAGTAGTAGCAGGTGAGCCGGAACAACAGCAGGAACGGCAATGACAGCGCCGCGTAGGGAAGCCACCACACATCGGGCAGGATCTGGGGCCAGAAGTGGCTGGCCTCCGGCGTGCACCCCGTGCTGATGCACGGGGAGTAGAACGGCGTCAGGTAGTGGTACTCGGGGACGTAATAGTTGTTCTGCAGGAACGCCCGAACCGTCGCATAGATCACGAATGCGGCGAAGCCGACGTCGACGATCAGCGGCGACTGCCACCAGCGGTCGGTGCGCAGGGTGCGCTGCGGTATCTGGGCACGGTTCGGTGAGAAGACGCCGGTCGCTTTGCGGTCGGCGGTGGGTGCGCTCACTGTTCCCTTTCGGTGTGGTGGTGTCCCGGTCTATATAGCCGCTGGGCTAGCCGGTGACACCTCGGTCGTCCTCTTCGCCCCAGAAGGCGGTGTCGTACGGGGTGTCCGGGATCGAGATCTTCTCCTCGACATGGTGGTGATGGGTCAACCCCCGCCCGAGTTCGAGCTCTTCGGCGTCGATGTCGAGCCGATCAATATCGTTGAGGATGCGTTCGGCGTCGTTGACGATGCGCCGGGTCGCGGGAGTGTTCCCGTACCTCGACGCCAACGAAGTCACGCACCGCCGCAGACTGCCGATTAGCTCGTGCAGCTCGGCGAGTTCGCTTGTGCTGGACAATTGACCTCCTTGGGCTGAAGGGTGTCACGGATCACAGTACGACACCCGATACTCACCACAGTATGGAGTCAGGACGTGAAACAGATCACGTCAAAGATGCGGAGGTAGGCCGATGTCCAACAAAGTTCTGCAGGATCAGGCGCAGGCCCTGCTGACTTTGCACCAGCCCGGCAACCCGGTGGTGCTGCCCACGGTCTGGGACGCGTGGTCGGCGCGGCTTGCTGTGGCGGCGGGGTTTGCCGCGCTGACGGTCGGTAGCCACCCGCTGGCCGAGTCGATCGGCAAGAGCGACGGCGAGGGCATGACATTCGACGACCTGCTCGCTCGCGTCAGGCAGATCACCGCGGCGATCGACGTGCCACTGTCGGTCGACATCGAATCCGGTTACGGGCAGACGCCCGCCCGCCTCGTCGAGGGCTTGCTCGACGCGGGCGCCGTCGGGCTGAACATCGAGGACACCGTCCACAGCGAAGGCGGCCGGCTGCGATCGTCGAGCGAACACGCCGAACTCGTCGGGGCGCTGCGGGCGGCCGCGGACTCGGCGGGCGTGCACATCGTCATCAACGCCAGGACGGATCTGTTCCTCGGACAGCACGGGGATGAAGCCGACCGGGTCGACCGTGCCATCGCGCGGCTCGTCGAGGCCGCCGAGGCCGGCGCCGATTCGCTGTATCCGATCGGACGGCACGATCCGGACACGTTGCGCCGCCTGGCAACCGAGCTGCCGTTGCCGGTCAACGCGATTGCTCTGCCCGATCAGGACGACCCGGCATCCTTCGGACCACTGGGGGTCGGCCGGATCAGTTTCGGGCCGTTCCTGCAGTCCGTCCTGACGGCCCGCACCAAGGAGGTACTCGGCCGCTGGGCCTAGCATTTCGGCCGTGAGTCCTGACCGCGACGATGACGACGATCCGAGTTGGCACAACCGGAAGGGGATCGTCTTCGCGGCCGGAGCGGCCGGTCTGGTCCTGGTGGGCCTGTTGGTGTGGGCGGTGATCCACACCTCGCGCGGCACTGCACCGTCAGATTCGATCCCGCCGGAAACCTCGTCGAGCGGATCGTCGGTCTACACCACGTCGAGCACGTCGAGCACCAGTTATTCGGTGCCCAGGGTGCAGACGAGCGAGGACGACACGGGCACCGGCGCACCCGTCAGTTCAACGCCCGCGGAGCCCGGCGACGCCGCGACGACGACCGACACCACGACGATCACCAACCCGTATGGGACGACCACGCCGACCAACGCGGGCCACATCTGAGCGGTCAGTCGCGGGCACTCTGAATCTGTTGGAGCAGTCGATGCGGCCGCTGCAGCGCGCGGCTGACGGCGTCCTCACGCGGTAGCCGGTCCCGCGGACGCCGGGGCGGATGAACGACCAGGTCGTGCGCGTGGAACTGGTCGCCGCAGCGCAAGCACTCCCGGTCGGGCCCGATCGTCGGCCAACACCGCTTTCGGGATTCGCAGGTGAGCATGAAAGTCGCTGAAGCGGCGCACACCATAGAAGGAGTCGCGCACGATCAGCAGCGTCCAGCGCTCCCCGACGATCTCCAGCGATCGGGTGATCGGGTGATCGGGCAGCTTTCTGCTGTGTATTCGGGGGGAAGTGCCATGGAGGCCGGTATCCCACCTTGCAGGTTCATTCACCGAACCATACGATGTCCACTAAAGTTCGGTCACTGAACTATGGAAGGTGGCACCCGATGAAAGCCGTTCAATACCAACAGTTCGGCGGTCCGGAAGTGCTCGACTATGTCGACCTTCCCGATCCACGCCCCGGCCCCGGCGAGGTGCTGATCGAGACCTCCGCCATCGGAGTCAACTTCCCGGACATCCGCGAACGCCTCGGCGTGTACAACAAAGCCGAGACGCGCGTCGGAGGTCTTCAACTACCCCAGGTCGGCGGCCTCGCCGTCGCAGGGACCGTCGTCGGCACCGGCCCGGACACCAGCGAGGTCCTGGCCGGTAAGCGCGTTGTCGCCCTGATGAAGAAGGGTGCCTACGCCGAATTCGCCCTCGCGTCCGAAGCGCTGTGCGTGGTCGTCGACGATGACGCAGACACCACGGCGCTGGCCGGATTGGCTGCCCAGGCTGCCTGCGCCCATCTGCTCCTGCAGGCGTCCACGACACTGCGGGCCGGTGATTCGCTGCTGGTGCACGGCGCCGCGGGCGGGGTGGGCGGTCTTGCGGTGTCGGCGGCGAGGTCTTCGAGCAGAACTTCGGCGCCCTGGCGAAGTTCGGCCGCTACGTCGTGCTTGGTTCCACCCGCGGCCCCGGTGAACCGTTCGCCCCGCGCAGGCTGATGACGAAATCCCAAGCGATGATCGGCTTCTATCTGCCGGTTTTCTACGACCGACCGGAGCTGATCGGAAACGCCCTGCGGTTCCTCGCAGACGGCCTCAAACGAGGCGTCATCATCCCGAGCGTGGACGTGGTGATGCCGCTGTCGGACGCGGCCGAGGCGCATCGCCGGCTGGAGAGTCGCGAGGTGCGCGGCGTGATCGTGCTCGACCCCAACGAAAAAGGAGATTAGGAACGTGACGAGCCAGACCGGTGCCCACATCCACAGCATGACCCGCCTCGACGTCTTCACCGGCGTCCCCTACAGGGAATTCCGTGCCGCGTTCGAAAAGGCCGCCCCGCCCGTCGACATCGAGGCGGTGCGACGAATCGCCGCAACGGGGGGCACCTGGGACGACGTGTGTGCCGCCGCCGCGGCCAACGCGCCCCACGACCTGATGGTGTACGCGGTGATCGATGCTGACGAACTGTTGTCCCTTGCCGGCCACCGCACCCACGCCGTCGAGTACCTGCTCGGCAACCACACGATCGCCGAGACCATGTTCCGTCACGACCCCAAGGCGCTGCTCTACGCGCCGTTGCGGGTTTTGGTGCACAGTGACGACGACGGCAACGCCGTGTTCACCATGGATCAGCCGCGCACGGCGTTCGGCAGCCTGGGAATCGACGCGGTGACCGACGTCGGGGCCGGGCTCGACCGGAAGGTGGCCAACCTCCTCCGGGTGATCGGAGTGGACCCGGGGCCCGCGTTCGATTAAGGCCCGCCAAACGACGATCCGCTGGGACCCTCCGGTCCCAGCGGATTCGTCGTGATGAGTGTTACTTGGTCTCGATCGCGATGCGCTGTGCCTCGGCGCCCTTGTAGGCGCCGGCCACCCGTACGGTCAGCACGCCGGCCTCGTAGGCGGCCGAGATGGCCTCGCTCGGGACGTGGGCCGGCAGCTTGAACTCGCGCCGGAAGGACCCGTAGCGCACCTCGCTGAGGATCCGGCCGTCGTTCTCCGGGTCGCCGGCCCGCTCGTCGCGGCGCTCGCCGTGAATGACCAGACGGCCCTTGTCGATCTCGACGTTGACATCCTTCTCGACGTCGATCCCGGGCAGTTCAACGCGGACCACCGCGTCATCGCCGTCCTTGGCGATCTCGGCGGCGGGACGAAGGCCGTTGAACCAGTCGTCGGCAGCGGCCGGGCCGAAGAAGTCGCGCACCCAGCGGTCGGCGTTCCACGCGGGCCGGGCCCACAGCGTCACATTGCCATTCGGTCTGCTCATCGGTATGTCTCCTTGCATCTCCACGGCCGGCACCACGCCGACCCGCTACCCGGAACAACATGAGTCGACCCCACTCAAGTTCCGGCGGTGCGTTCGCCGTTGGCGAAAGGGACGACGCGCGCTCACATTTGCCGGGCTGCGCCCGTGAGCACACCGTGATGGGCGCTTCACATGGGGCGACATTGCGGCAATATCGGCTGCCTAGCCTCGGCGCATGCAGTCAGTAAGGAACGTGGTGGTGGTCGGCCACGGCATGGTCGGTCACCGGTTCGTCGAGGCGCTGCGCTCGCGCGATGTCGAGGGCGCGTGGCGGGTGACCGTGCTCGCCGAGGAGTCCGACGCCGCCTACGACAGGGTCGGGCTGACCGGCTACACCGAGCATTGGGACCGGGAGCGGCTCGCTCTGGCGGGCAACTCCTTCGGCGGTGACGACCTCGTCGAACTGCGGCTCGGCAGCCGTGTCACCGGGATCGACCGTGCGGGTAAGTCTGTGGTGACGACGGGCGGCGACCGCGTCGGGTATGACGCGCTGGTGCTGGCCACCGGCTCGTCTGCGTTCGTGCCGCCGGTACCCGGCCACGACCTGCCGGCCTGCCACGTCTACCGCACACTCGACGACCTCGACGCGATCCGGGCCGACGCCAACCGGGCCGGCGGACCGGCGGCCGGGGTGGTCATCGGCGGTGGCCTGCTGGGCCTCGAGGCGGCGAATGCATTGCGTCAGTTCGGGTTACGCGCGCACGTCGTCGAACGCGCACCGCGTTTGCTGAACCAGCAGCTGGACGACGCCGGGGGTGCGCTGCTCAACAGGATGATCGGCGGCCTGGGGATCGACATACATCTCGACGTCGCCACCGACTCGATCGAGGCCCGTGACGGCGGCCTCCGCGTCACGCTCGGCGACGGCTCGGCGATCGACACGCGCCTGGTGATATTCGCGGCCGGGGTGCGCCCGCGCGACGAACTCGGCAGGGCCGCCGGCCTCGCACTGGCCGAGCGCGGCGGTGTGCTGACCGACCTGTCCTGTGCTACAGGGGATCCCAACATCTATGCGATCGGTGAGGTGGCCGCGATCGAGGGCCGGTGCTACGGCCTGGTCGGTCCCGGCTACACCAGCGCGGAGGTGGTGGCGGACCGGCTACTGGGGGCGGCGCCGAGTTCCCGGAGGCCGACCTGTCCACCAAACTCAAGCTGCTCGGTGTCGACGTGGCCAGCTTCGGCGACGCGATGGGCGCCACTGCCGATTGCCTCGAGGTCGTCGTCAACGACGCGGTCAAGCAGACCTACGCCAAGCTCGTGCTCTCCGACGACGCCACGACACTGCTCGGCGGCATCCTGGTCGGGGACGCTTCGTCGTACGGCCTGCTGCGGCCGATGGTCGGTGAACCACTGCCCGGTGACCCGCTGGCACTGATCTCGCCAGCCGGGTCCGACGGCGGCGCCGGCGCCGCCCTGGGAGTCGGCGCGCTGCCGCCGGGCGCGCAGATCTGCTCATGCAACAACGTCACCAAGGGCGACCTCAGCGAGGCCATCGCCGGTGGCTGCTGCGACGTCCCCGCGTTGAAGAAGTGCACGCTCGCCGGCACCTCGTGTGGCTCGTGCGTGCCGCTGCTCAAACAGATGCTGGAATCCGAGGGCGTCGAGCAGTCGAAGGCGCTGTGCGAACACTTCAGCCAGTCCAGGGCCGAACTATTCGAAATCGTCTCGGCGACCGCGATCCGAACCTTCTCCGGTCTGATCGAGCGTTTCGGCGCCGGAAAGGGCTGCGACATCTGCAAACCCGTGGTGGCCTCGATACTCGCGTCCACCAGCTCCGAGCACATCCTCGACGGCGAGCAGGCCTCACTGCAGGACTCCAACGACCACTTCCTGGCCAACATCCAGCGCAACGGCAGCTATTCGGTGGTGCCGCGGGTGCCAGGGGGTGACATCAGCCCCGAACACCTGATCCTGATCGGCGAGATCGCCAGGGATTTCAAGCTGTACACCAAGATCACCGGCGGGCAGCGCATCGACCTGTTCGGGGCGAGGGTGGACCAGCTGCCGGAGATCTGGCGCAGGCTGGTCGACGGCGGCATGGAGTCCGGCCACGCCTACGGCAAGGCGCTGCGCACGGTGAAGAGCTGCGTCGGCAGCGACTGGTGCCGGTACGGGCAGCAGGATTCGGTGCAGATGGCAATCAACCTCGAGCTGCGCTATCGCGGGCTGCGCGCACCGCACAAATTCAAGATGGGCGTCTCGGGGTGTGCCCGTGAATGTGCCGAGGCCCGCGGCAAGGACGTCGGCGTGATCGCCACCGAGAACGGCTGGAACCTTTATGTCGGCGGCAACGGGGGAATGACTCCCAAGCACGCGCAGCTGCTGGCAGGCGATCTCGACGATGAGACGCTCGTGCGCTACATCGACCGGTTCCTGATGTTCTACATCCGGACCGCCGATCGCCTGCAGCGCACCGCGCCGTGGGTCGAGCAGACAGGGCTCGAGCACCTGCGTGAGGTCGTGTGCGACGACTCGCTGGGACTGGCCGCGGAATTCGAGGAGGCCGTCGCACGCCACGTCGAGGGATACGCCTGCGAGTGGAAGGGCGTACTGGAGGATCCGGACAAACTCTCGCGGTTCGTCTCGTTCGTCAATGCCCCCGACGTCGCCGACCCCACTGTCACATTCACCGAACGGTCGGGCCGCAAGGTTCCCGCACCGACAAACATCGGAATGCCGAAGGTGCCCCAAAGATGACTCTGCTCAATGACATCCAGCTCTGGACGACCGCCTGCGCGTACCCTCACCTGATCCCGGGCCGCGGGGTGGGGGTGCTCCTGCATGACGGGTCGCAGGCGGCACTGTTCAGGCTCGACGACGGCTCACTGCACGCGGTCGGCAACATCGATCCGTTCTCGGGGGCGGCGGTGATGTCGCGCGGCATCGTCGGCGACCGCGGCGGGCGGGCCACCGTCCAATCGCCGATCAAGAAACAGGCGTTCGCCCTCGACGACGGCACCTGTCTCGATGACCCGGGTGTCGCGGTGCCGGTGTACTCGGTGCGCGTGGTGGACGGCCGGGTCGAAGTCGGCGGCTGACTTTCGCGCGACTAGGCGGCGGCAGGCACCAGCGCCCGCCGGAACCGACTCGCGATCAGGCGGACCAATCCGGGGTGTGTGCCCAGTGGTGCCGTCACGACGTCGGCGCCGCTGATCCGCAGCCGATCCTGGAACAGCCCATCGGACAACAGATACGACGCCACCACGACGCGTCCGCCGCGGTGGCGCCGCAACGCCGACACCGCGTCGGGCACTCGGGGCAGCCCCGTCGCGGCGAACGCCATCTCGGCCCGCGAGCCGGTGGTCGCCGACAGCCAGGTCGCCATGGTGTGGAGGTCGCGCCCGGCGGCGGGGTCGGAGGTACCCGCTGCGGCGAGTAACACGGAATCATCGGGGCGCCAACCGGATTCGACCAGGCGCTGGGCCAGCACCCGAACCAACTGTGGGTCCGGTCCCAGCGCCTGAGTCACGGTCACCTCGGGATGGCCGCTCGCCGCGACGTGGGCCGGGATGTCGACGCCGACGTGGTAGCCGCGGGAGAGGAACGCCGGAACCAGAACGACGGGCTCGCCGCGCATCTGCCGCAGCACCTCGGCCGGGCTCGGCCCGACCACGTCGACGAACGCCACCCGAACCTGGTGTCCGACCGTCGCCGAAACACGCTCGGCGATATCACGGATCAGCTCGACGCCGGACGGCTTGCGGGTGCCGTGCGCCACCAGCAGCAGCCTCATTGCGCGGATGCCGGTTGATCGACCGGTTCGTCGACCGGCAACCGGTAGCCGCGTTTGACCACGGTGGACACAATGCGTTTGTCGCCCAGCGCTGTTCGAAGCCGCAGCACCGCCGTTTCGACCGCATGGGTGTCGGTGCCCGCGCCCGGCAGCGCACGCAGCAGATCGGTCCGCGACACCACCGTCCCCGGGCGGTGCGCAAGCGCCCTGATGGTCGCCATCGCGGCCGGTGACAACGCCTTGACCACACCGTCGACCAGGACGCAGGTGCCGCGGATCTCCAGCAGGTGTCCGGCCACCGGCACCGTGCGAGCCTGCAGCAGCGGCAGTTCGTCGGTGATGTGGCGGGCCAACGCGCCCAACCGCATCCGCACCGGCGACGACGTCGGCACCCCGACCCGCACCAACGGCCGCGACGTCACCGGCCCGACGCACATCGCACGCACCCCGGTCCGCAACGCGGTCAGCACACGGTCTTCGATGCCCATCTCCGCGGCGCGCATCAGCACCGACGCGACCGCCGGTGCCGACGTGAAGCTGACCGCGTCGAACTTCTCCTCGGCGATGCCGGCGACCAGCAGGTCGAAGTCACCGTTGCGCGGCGCGGGGTGCCAGCGGTACACGCGGATGGGAACCACCTCGGCGCCAGCGGCGCGCAGCTCGTCGAGGAACTCGGGGAACGGGTCCCAGTCATCGGTGGCGCCGTGCAGTTGCACCGCGATGCGCTGGCCGGCGATACCGCCCTCGACCAGGTAGTGCACCAGTTCGCGCGACGATTCCGAATCGGGCGACCATTCCTCCGGCAGGCCCGCTGCGCGCAACGCCCCGGTGGCCTTGGGGCCGCGCGAGACGATGCGCGCCTTGCCGAGAGCGATGAGCAGATCGTTGGCAAGCCCCCAGCCGTCGGCGGCTTCCACCCAGCCGCGGAAGCCGATTCCGGTGGTGGCGATCACCACGTCGGGCGGCACCTCGATCAACGCCTCGGTGTGCTCGCGCAGCTCGTCGTCGTCGGGCAGCGGGACCATGGCGATCGCCGCCGCGCAGGTCACCGCCGCACCCCGCCGTGTCAGCAGGGCACCCAGTTCGTCGGCGCGCCGCGCTGAGGTCACCGCCGACCCGAAAACCGGTGAGCCCGTGTGTCCAATCGGCATGGCTACCGGCTCATGTCTCCTGTGTATTCGAGTCCGTGTTTCCACGCGATTACCCGGCCATTGCCACGGCGTGTACGTCAGGCCTGGGCCAGGTCGGGCTGCGCGTCGGCGACGGTCACCCGCGGTGGACGACGGGCGCCGCACATACATCGCCCACGTCACCACCGAGGCAAGCGCATAGAACGCCAGGCAGATCCAGAACGCCGAGGTGGCCGATCCACTGCTCAGGTAGGACTGCCGCAGCGCCAGGTTGATGCCGACACCGCCGAGCGCGCCGATCGCACCGGCGAACCCGATCAACGCGCCCGACATCGCGCGCGACCAGTGCTGGCGCGCGGCCTCGTCGACGTCCAGGGAGCGGCTGCGGGCCTCGAAGATCGACGGGATCATCTTGTAGACCGAGCCGTTGCCGATCCCGGACAGCAGGAACAGCGCGATGAAGCCGATCACGTAGCCGGCCATCGTGGTGGCGGTCGCGGCGCCTCGGTGTGGTCGTCGGCCGTGCCGACGGCGACCAGGAGTCCGGCGGCCAGGATCATCCCGGCGAAGACGGCCAGCGTGACCCGCCCGCCGCCGACCCGGTCGGCCAGCTTGCCGCCGTACACGCGCGATAGCGAGCCCAGCAGCGGTCCGACGAACGCGATCTGCGCGGCGTGCAGCGAGGCTTGCGCCGCGTTCTGGCCGCCCGCCGCGAAGTTGATCTGCAGCACCTGGCCGAACGCGAACGCGAAGCCGATGAACGACCCGAACGTGCCGATGTAGAGCAGCGAGATCACCCAGGTGTCGCGGTGTCGCAGGATCGCGCCCATCGCGGTCAGGTCGATCTTGTGCTGTTCGAGGTTGTCCATGTATGCCGCGGCGCCGACTCCCGCGACCGCGAGCGCCACCAGATACACGGCGCACACCCAATAGGGCGCCCGGTTGCCTGCGGTGGCGATAACAAGCAGCCCGACGAGCTGGATCATCGGCACGCCGATGTTGCCGCCGCCCGCATTGACGCCGAGCGCCCAGCCCTTGAGCCGCTGCGGGTAGAAGGCGTTGATGTTCGTCATCGAGGAGGCGAAGTTTCCGCCGCCGAATCCGGTCAGCGCCGCGCACACCAGATACGGCCACAGCGGCAGCCCGGGGTGGGCCAGCAGCCACATGGTGCCGACGGTCGGTATCAGCAGCACGAACGCCGAGAACACCGTCCAGTTGCGGCCGCCGAACCTCGCCGTGGCGAGCGTGTAGGGGATGCGCAGGCAGGCGCCGACGAGTGTCGCAGTGGCGCCGAGCAGGAACTTGTCTCCCGCAGTGAAGCCGTAAACCGTCTCCGGCATGAACAGCACCATCACCGACCAGATGGACCAGATCGAGAAGCCGATGTGCTCGGCGGCCACTGACCAGATCAGGTTGCGGCGGGCGACGCGCTTGTTACCGGCTTCCCACGCGTCGACGTCCTCGGGGTCCCAGTCGGTGATGCGATGTGACATGCGGGCAACGCTAAGAAGGCTTTATTTCCGAGGCGCTGCCCGCGATGACCCCGTGGTGAAATTCCGCTCACCCGTACCGTGCGGACGGTGTGAGGTCGGCCTAGTCGACGCGATGCGCGTGCACGACGGTGAACGGCATGTGGATCCGGTTGCCGTCGAGCAGCTCGGCGATCTTGGCGTACCTCGCGGCCACGTCCTTCATCCGTTCCACCACCTCCGGAGGAAACTGCTCGGTCATCTCCTGCGGGATCTCATCACCGAACATCCTGACCGCGTTACCCAGATACGTTGTGGGGCCCAGGAAGTCGATGCGCCAGCCGTTGGCGGTCAAGGTATCGCGGATATTGGACTCCGGCACGGCGGCCATCGGTGCGATCACCCCGTTGACGTTGCCGTCCGCGAAACACATCAGATGCAGCCGGGCACCGGATCGCGTGGCCCGGTAGAGGCCTGCCATGTAGGCCTGACGTCCATCGTCGTCGAGGCAGTGGTAGAGCGCACTGTCGATCACCGTGTCGAATCGGCCGTCGTACCCGGTGAGCTTGGTGGCGTCGGCGACACCGAAGGTCACCGCGACGCCGGCTTCCGAGGCGCGCCGCCGCGCCTGCTCGATGGCGGCGGGCGATCCGTCGAGCCCCGTTACGGAATGACCGCGTGATGCCAGGAAGATGGCGTTGTCGCCGGGGCCGCACCCGATATCGAGCACCTCACCCGAAATGCCCCCGAGCGCTTCGAGTTCCATCAATCGTGGTTGGGCCGCGCCGATATCCCACGGAATACCCGCCGGTGCGGGACCTCCCTCGAATCGGGGCTCGCCACGGTAGGCCCTGTCGAACATCTCTGGGTCGGGGCGAAAGGAGGCTTCACTGGTCATCTTCCCCAAAGTACGCCGCTCACCACACGTCGCCGTCGCGCCAATCGCAGGTGATCTCGGCGGTGGGATCGACGTCGACGCTGACCGGCAGGACGAACAGCGAGCGGTCGTCGTCGGGGGTGCGGGTCACCCCGGTGGGGGCCAGCACCGACGTCGGTCCCTGCCACGGCAGCCAGCCGCGCGAGGTGTACATGTGCCTGCCCGCCTCCGACGACACTGAGCGCACCGAGCTGGTACGCGCCGCGCAGCACCTGTTCGAGCGCGTCCATCACCGCATCGCCAGTCCCTGCCCGCGCCAGTCCTCCCGCACGGCCACGGCCTCGACGTAGCCGCAGCGCAGCGCGGCGTCGCGGTAGCAGCATCGGCGCTGAACCACCGCGCCGTGCGCGATCAGCGCGCCGTGATGGCAGATCAGCGCATGCATACCGCCGAGGGCGTGCTCCCAGTCGGCGTCGGTGAACTCCCCGCCGCCGAACGCCTCGATGACCATCCGCCGCGCGTCCTCGCGGGTCTCGACGTCGAGATCGGAAGTGTGGACCAGGCGGGCGGTGTGGACGCCGCGCACGTGAGGAGCACGGATCTTCTCTGGCTGTGCACATCCTCGTTCTACCAGCCGTGGCGGGCCGGTCAGTCGCCGAACCGGCCGTCGCGGACGCGACCAGTGCAGCCGTACGGCTGGCCGGGACGGATCTGGGCAACCTTGTCGATGTCGTCGTCGATCACCACGCCGATCACCGGATAACCGCCGGTCACCGGATGATCCGGCCCGAGGATCACGGGAAAGCCGTTGGGCGGCACCTGTATCGCTCCTCGGGTGGCGCCCTCGCTGGGCAGCTGCCGGTCCGGCCAGCGGTACTCCAGCGGCATGCCCCCAGTCGCATCCCGACGCGGTCGCTGCTTGTTGGTCACCTGCCAATTGGTGCGCACCAGCACGTCGGGATCCGCGAACCAGTCGTCGCGCGGTCCCGGCACCACCTTGAGGTCGAGCAGGTCGCTCTCGATCGCGGCCACCGGCGCCTGGTCCAGTTCGGGGAACTCGGCGGTGTGCACCCCGACGGGGAGCACGTCGCCGGGCTGCAGCGGGAGCGGGCCGATCGCCGACATCACGTCGTAGCTCCGCGAGCCCAGCACCGGCGCCACGTCGATGCCACCGCGCACCGCGAGGTAGCTGCGCAACCCCGAGTGCGGTGCGCCCAGCGAGATCACCTGGCCGTCGCGGGCGTAATGAATGCTGTTGGTGCCGAAGGGCACTCCGTTGACCGCCGGATCGGTGTCGGCACCGGTCACCGCGATCGCGATGTCGCCGCCGGCGCACCCGCGCCGAGAACCCGCCGAACGTCACCTCGATGGTGGCCTTGTCGCCGGGATTGGCCACCAGCCGGTTGGCCAGCTTGTGCGAGCGGCGATCGGCGGCACCCGAACGGGTCACCCCCATCTCGGCCAGCCCCGGGCGGCCGAGATCTTCGATCAACGCGAGCGGACCGGTGCGCAGAACCTCCAGGGTGACGCTCATGACCGCACCTCCCGGAACTGGACCCACATGCCCGGCGTCAACAGCGCGGGCGGGTCGCGATCGACATCCCACAGCACCGACTCGGTGCGTCCGATCAGCTGCCAACCACCGGGTGACTCCCGCGGGTAGATCCCAGTGAACTCGCCGGCCAGGCCGACGGATCCCACGGGGACCCTGGTGCGCGGCTCGGATCGCCGCGGCACGGTCAGTCGCTCGTCGCCGCCGATGAGATAGGCGAAACCCGGTGCGAAGCCACCGAATCCGACCCGCCACGGGGTGCCCGTGTGGGCGGCGACCACTTCTTCGGCAGTCATCCCGGTGAGTCGGGCCACCTCGTCGAGATCAGCGCCGTCGTAGACGACCTCGATCTCGACGTCGGGGCGTCCGTCGATCGGTGCGGCGGCGTCCGACAGGGCATCCGGCGTCACGCGCAGCTTGCCGAGCCGTTGCCGGGTCGGCGCCTGGTACCGCGGTCCGGCCAGCTTGACCAGCACCGTCCGCGACGCGGGCACGATGTCGACCACCCCGAGCAGCTCGGCGTACCGCAGTGCCTCGGTCCACACCAATACCTCGGCGGTGCTGTCGAACTCGAGCAGCAGGGCCTGGTCGCCATAGTCATGAATAGCAATGGAGCCCGCACTTCGGCCGGTGTCCATCAAATCCGTTGCCACGCTCATCGCCACAACCTACCCGCGAGTAGCTAATAACTAACCAGCTCTGTGAGCCTTGCCAAAAAACATTTAATGCCTGCTCAGACAGCGACTCCGTATGTGGGCTCGCGGCGCTTGATGTAGGCGATCACCCGATAGGTGATCGGCAGCATGACCACCTCGACCGCGGTCTTGTAGAACCAGCCCAGTGCCGTGTACGTCGCGAAGTCACCGAAGGTGGTGATGCCGATCGCGCCGGCGGCGATGCTGCAGAAGACCAGCGTGTCGCCTAGCTGTCCGGCGAACGTCGAGCCGACCAGACGGGCCCACAGGTGCTTCTCCTTGGTGCGCTCCTTGATGAGAACCACCACCCACGCGTTGATGGTCTGTCCGACGATGAACCCCGCGAGGCCCGCGACGATCAGCTGGGTGTAGGCGTGCACGATGTTCTCGAAGTGCTCCTGATTGGTGTAGAAGTCGGCGGCCGGCAGGTAGACCGTCACCCAGAACGCCAGGGCGGCCAAAGCGTTCATCGCGAACCCCAGAAAGATCGCGCGCCGCGCGGCCTTGAAGCCGTACACCTCGGACAGCACGTCACCGATGACGTAGGTCAGCGGGAAGACGATGAATCCGCCATCGGTGATGATCGGCCCGAACGCGACGCCCTTCGTCGCGGTCACGTTGGAGATGATCACCAGCGCCGTGAAGACCGCGATGAGAATCGGATAGTAGGCCGACCCCACCTGGGCGAACGCGGCGTGCTGTGCCCTGGTGGCGGTCTGGTCGCTTGTCACCGGGATCATCTTGTCAGGCCAAGGCACTCGCGAGCATCGGCGGCAGCGAGTCGGCCACCACCGGATAGGACAGTGGCGAGCCGAACGCGATGGCGCCCGCGAGGTCCTTGCCCGTGAAGATGTTGCGGCGCTGGGTCGTTGCCCTCAGCTTGGCGACGGTGGGGTCGGCCAGCAGCGCGGCCTGTTCGTCGTCACTCTCGGTGGTCCAGATCAACAGGTCGACGCCGTCGAGTACCGATGCCATCCGGTCACGCGAGATTTGCGCGCCGCCGGTATCCGGGATCACCATGCCCATCTGGGTCAGGAACTCGGTGCGCCACCCCGGGGTCAGCACCTGGGCACTGTCACCGGAGAGTGTGCCGCCCAGCACCACAACGCTTCTTGCCCGCCAATTGGGCGTTGTTCGTCCCGACGGTTTTGAACTTGTCGTCGACACCGGCGATCAGCTTCTGCATGTCGTCGGCCTTGAACACCGCCTGACCGATGATCGTCGCCTGCTCCTTCCAGGGCTCGAAGAACGCGTCCGACCCGGACTGCGCGAGGGTGGGCGCGATGGCGGCGAGCTTGGTGTAGGTGTCCTGGTCGAGACCGGCGTTGGTGGCGACGATCAGATCGGGCTTCAGCGAGGCGATCTGGTCCACCTGGATGCCGTCGGCCAGGCTGAGCACGGCCGGCTGCGCAGTGCCGAGTTTGGACTGCGCCCACGGCCACACACCGAACGGCTGCCCACCGAACCAGTCGGTCACGGCGATCGGGACGATGCCGAGCGCCAACAGATCGTCCTGCTCGGTGTAGCCCGCGCTCACGACGCGCTTGGGCGGCGCCGCGATCTTGGTCTCGCCGAAGAGGTGCTTGACGGTGACGGAGCCGTCCTTCGCGACGGCGCCGGGCTTCTCCGAACTGCAGGCCGCGACGAGCGCGGCTCCCGCCGTCGATGCGAGGAACCCTCGCCGGGACCACCTGATGGGCACCGGGCGAGCCTAGCTAATTGACCTGGAGGTGCCCCAACAGCACCACGCCCGCCGACGAGCACCTGTTGCGCTCGGCGCGAACGGGACAATCAGATGGTGAAGCCGGTCGATTCGATCGGTGGCGCTTCTCCCGCGGCGGTCAGTACTGCCCCGCGACCGAGCTGGTCCTTCCCGACGTTCCTGAACAGCACGCCGACGTTGTCGCCGACGGCCGCCTGGTCGATCGACTTCCGGAACACCTCGATGGCCTCGACTCTTGCTTCGCCGACACCGTTGATCGCCACCACGTCGCCGACTCTCAGCGCGCCGCTCTCGACCCGGCCGGTGGCGACGACCCCGCGATTGCGGATGACGAACACGTCCTCGACGGTCAATCTGAACACGTCAGGAGTGTGCCAGCGTCACTTGAGCGGCATGCCCGCTTCCATGAATTCCAGCGCCTGCTTCATCCGCTCGGCGACGTTCTTCGGGCGGTCGAGCACCGCCATCAGCCCACCCGCGAGCGCGCCGAAGAAGACCCGCACCTCGAGGTCGTCGGCGTCGCGCCCGAGTCGGACGCACTCCGCCTCCGCCAGCATCGCCACCGTGCGGCGGTACTCGTCGAACTGTGCGGCAAGCAGCTCGGGGATGGTCAGCACGAGCCGCTGACGGTCGCGTTCGAACTCCCACTCATCGCGAGACAGCGTGGCCAGGGTGGTCTCGAGTGCGGCGCGGAAGGCCTGCAGGGACGGCTTGTCCTTCGGCTGCCGCGCAAGCGCGTCAACCGTCACCCGGTCGAGGTCGTTGGCGATGAGCACCTGTTCCTTGCAGGGGAAGTACCGGAAGAAGGTGCTGGGCGAGACCTCGGCGGCATCGGCGATCTGTTCGACGGTCGTGTGCGCGTAGCCGTTCTTGGCGATCAGCAGCATCGCGGCGCGGCGGATGGCCTCGCGGGTCTTGATCTTCTTGCGATCCCGCAGCCCGAGTCCGTCAGCGACGCCCCCCATGCCGCGATTGTGTCAGGTCAAGGCCAGTGACACACCGAGCGTGAGCATTGTGACCGCGATCAGTCCGTCGAGGATGCGCCACGTCACGGGCGCGGCGAACAGGCCGGCCAGCCTCCTTGCGCCCAGCCCGAGGCTGACGAACCAGACCGCGCTCGCGGTCACCGCGCCCACGCCGAACAGCCACCGCTCGTCGCGATGCTCGTTGGCCAGCGCGCCGATCAGGACCACGGTGTCGAGATAGACGTGCGGGTTGAGGAAGGTCAGCGCCGCGCAGGTGAGCAGCACATCGATGAGACGGGCGGGCGCGCATTCCGACGGGGTGAGCGCCGACGGCCGCCACGCGCGGCGCGCCGCGAGCAGGCCGTAGCCGACGAGGAAGGCCGCCCCGCCGAACTTGGCGACGTTCAGCGCACCCGGGTGCGCGCTGATGAGAGCGCCGACCCCGGCGATCCCCGCCGCGATGAGCGCGATGTCGGAGACCGTGCACAGCGCCACGACGGGCAGCACATGCTCGCGGCGGATGCCCTGACGCAACACGAACGCGTTCTGCGCGCCGATCGCGGCGATCAGCGTGAAGGACGCGACGAAACCGAGAACCAGAGGTGAACTCATCTGTCCAACGCTAGGCAACCCGACCGCATCAGTACAGCTAATGATTCTTCATATGCATTAGCAGTGCTTATGTGGTAGTGAGGCCCGGGTCCGTCGCTTCAGGCGAGGTGCGGCTCGATCTCGGCCATCAGTTTCTTCTTGCCGCCGAACCCGATCACGCGGTGAATCTCCCTGCCGTCCTTGAACATGATCATGGCCGGGATGCCTCGGAAGTCGAACTGCTCCCAGATGCCGTCGAACTGGTCCACGTCGATCTTGCGGACGACGATCCGCCCCGCGCACTGCTCGGCGAGCTCGGCGAGCACCGGCGTAACCATGCGGCAGGGCCCGCACCACTCGGCCCAGAAGTCGACAAGCAACGGCACGCCCGTCGAGCTCTCGGCGGTGATCTCGTCCGGCGTGATGGCGGTCAGCTTGTCGCGGGCGGCCACGTAGGCCTGCTTGTCCGTCTCTTCCTGGGCCAGTACGTGATCCGGCACGCGCTCACCCCTCGATCGCACCCAGTCGGTGAACTCGTCGAAGCGCGGGCCCGGTGCATCGTGCTCGCCGCAGGCCTCGCCGACCGCGCCGGTGAGGGTCATCAGGGCCTCACGGATGTCCTGGCCGCTACCGTCGAGCCCGAACGCGGTGACGGTGACCGTATCGCCGTCGCGTAGCACCTCGATGTCCTCGAAGAGCCGCACCATGTATTGCTCGTCGTCGGTGACACGCCAGCGGGTGGTGCGCTCGCGCAGCTGCGCCCGCGCACGCTCGGCGGCCTCCTCCTCGGACAACCTGGTGCCATGCTCGCGCACGTACGACACGAAGGATTCGAACTCCGACGACTGGGGATCGGCAGTCTTCTGCGATAGGTCGCCCAACAACTTTTGGTAGACCTCCTCCTCGCCGGCTCCCTCTGCCTCGAGATCGAAGTCGGGCCAACGGCCGACCGCGCCGCCGGCGACCGTCTGGATCTGCACGCCCTCGAGCAACCTGATGATGTGGGCGCCCTCACCGGGAAGCTCCACGGTGAACTCGTGACCGCGCTCCATCGGACCGCTCCTCCCGACGCTCACGAACGGTTGGACGAAACGCTATCAGCCACAGTCGAAGTAAACCGCGGATCGAACGACGCGACGAACCCGAACGTATCAGCTTCGGGCTACGACGGATCCGTTTGCGTCGGAAGGTGATTGATTGCGACGCCCGCCCCGCTGCGGGCGCACCGATTTGCGATGGCTCGCAAGGCCGCCGCTGCGCCCGGCTTGCGCCGCACCCACCGCGACTCGGATGACCGGCACCGGAAGCGCTGCAGCGCGGATGGGATCCAGCATCGAGTCGGTGATTCCGGCCGTGAAGTCTTCGAAGCCAAAGACTTTGAAGAGCGCCTCGCGACCGAACTTGGAGCTGTCCGCGACGAAGAACGCCTCGTTGGCGATGGACCGCATTTTGCGCTTGAGCTCGATCTCATAGCTGGACGCCGAGTAGATCCCGTCGTCCATGACGGTGCCCGCACCGAAAATGGCCACATTGACGCGGAGATTCTCCACCTGTTGCACGGAGGTGGGCCCCCACATGCCGAAGCCGGACGGCAGCAACTCGCCACCGACGAACACCAGGTTGATGGATGGCTTGGTCGCGATTTCCAGCCCGACGCGAAGATCGTGGGTCACGACCGTCAGCCGTGAATGGTGCAGGTGGCGGGCGACCTCCAGAGTCGTCTCGCCGGTGTCGAGCATGATCGTCTGTCCTTCGTGCACCCGGTCGGCCATCGCGGCACCGATCGCCGCCTTTTCGGCCTGATGCTGGGCGCCGCCACCCGACGATGAGTGACGTGGGTCGACCGGCACCGCTCCGCCGTGCGTGCGCTCCACGATGCCTTCGGCCTCGAGCTTGTCCAGATCGCGCCGGATCGTCGAGGCATCGACGCCAAACGCCTGCGCCAGGGCGCTCACACTCTGAAATCCGCGGTCCTGCAGATGATTGATGATGTCCGTACGACGTGACATGGGACCGAGCCTTCTCCCGACTAGGCGACCTTCGGCGCAGGCCGGAAATCATGGTAGCAAACTCCTATGCGCGTTTACGCGCATATTTCGCACACTAATGCATGGTTTCGCGCATAGGAATGCTTGACTGTGGGGTGGGTCACGTCTACTGTCACGCAAGTTGGGCTGGTGACCTGGCCCAAAAACACGCAAGGCCTCACAAGGGAGTGATGAATGCAGTTCAGGCGGGCGGCGCTTTTCGGCGCGGTGGGGTTGAGCATGACGCTGATCGCGGCTTGTGGCTCGGTCGGTGGAGGAGCCGGCGGCAGCAGCAATGCCCCGACGGGCGGGACCACCCAGGACCCCAAGGACATGACGATGGTCAACGTCGTCAAGATCAAGGGCATCGCCTGGTTCGACCGGATGGCCGTCGGCGACGAGAACTTCGCCAAGCGCACCGGCGTCGACACCCGCCAGGAAGGCGCCGACGACACCAGCCCGGAAAAGCAGATCCAGATCATCCAGGATCTGATCCCCCAGCACCCCACCGCCATCACCGTGGTGCCGAACTCGCCGGAGGCGCTCCAGAACGTTCTCGGCCAGGCGCGGGCGCAGGGCATCAAGATCGTTTCCCACGAGGCCACCGGTATCCAGAACGCCGACATCGACATCGAGGCCTTCGACAACGCCGCCTACGGCAAGCAAATCATGCAGAACCTCGCGCAGTGCATGGGTCAGCAGGGCAAATATGTGCAGTTCGTCGGGGGTCTGACCGCGAAGACCCACATGCAGTGGGTCGGCGCCGCCCACGACATGCAGGTCGCGCAGTTCCCGGGCATGACCCGCGTCGAGGATCCGATCGAGAGCACCGACAACGAGCAGGCCGCCTACGAGAAGGCCAAGGAAGTGCTGGCGAAGTACCCGGACATCAAGGGCTTCCAGGGGTCGGCGGGCAACGACGTGCCGGGCATCGCGCGCGCCGTGCAGGAGGCCGGCCTGCAGGACAAGATCTGCGTGATGGGCACGTCGATCCCGTCGGCGGCGTCCAAGTACCTCGCCGACGGCTCGATCGACAAGATCTTCTTCTGGGACCCGGCGCTGGCCGGCGAGGCCCAATTGCAGATTGCCATGATGCTCGCGCAGGGCAAAACCATCGAGGGCGGCACCAATCTGAACATCCCCGGCTATGAGAAGCTGACCAAGCTCGACGGCCACGACAACGTCTACGTCGGCGATGCGGCACTGGAAGCCGACGCTAAGACCATGTCCCAGTACAACTTCTGAGTTCTATGACAGCGCCCAGCGCACCGGACACAGACTCGCCGGTGCTCCAGGTACGTGACATCGTGAAGACGTACGGCGGCGTCACCGCCCTGGATGGCGTCTCCTTCGACCTCTATCCGGGCGAAGTGCACTGCCTCGCAGGCGAAAACGGGTGTGGCAAGTCCACTCTCATCAAGATCATCTCCGGCGCCGAGCGGCCGGACTCCGGTGAGATCATCGTCGACGACGTCGCGCATCGCGCGATGAACGCCACGGCGGCGATCACCAGCGGCATACAGGTGATCTACCAGGACTTCTCGCTGTTCGGAAACCTCACCGTCGCCGAGAACATCGCCCTCACCAGCGCCGTCGCCGAACGTCGCAGGCTCTATTCGCCTGCGGGCGCGCAGAAGACGGCGCGGCGGATCGTCGACGAACTGCGCCTGAACCTCGACCTCGACGCCGACGTCGCGGCGCTGCCCGTCGCCGACCGGCAGCTCACCGCCATCTGCCGTGCCGTCGTACACGAGGCCCGCGTCATCATCATGGACGAGCCCACCACCGCACTCACCCACAGCGAGGTCGACCGCCTCTTCGCCCTCGTCGAGACGCTGCGGTCCCGTGGTGTCGGGCTGGTCTTCGTGTCGCACAAGCTCGACGAGGTGCTGCGCGTCGCGCAGCGGGTCACGATCCTGCGATCCGGCCGCAAGGTGGTCACCGGGCCTGCGTCCGACTTCACCCGGCAGTCGATCAGCGAATCCATGACGGGTCGCGAGATCAGCGAAGACCGCGTCGTCAGCGACCTTCCGGCGGACGCGCCCGTGGTACTCGACGTCGCGGGGCTGACCCGCCCGGGTGCCTTCGACGACGTCAGCTTCTCCGTCCGGGAGGGCGAAATCCTCGGCGTGACAGGCCTGCTCGGCTCGGGCCGCACCGAGATCGCCGAGGCCCTGTTCGGTGTCCGTCCCGCGCAGAGCGGCACGGTCACACTCGACGGAAAGACGGTGAAACTGCAGTCCATCCAGGACGCGATCTCCGCCGGCATCGGCTACGTTCCCGAGGACCGCCTGACGCAGGGCCTGTTCATGGACCGCGCCATCGGCGACAACATCATCGCCGGATCGCTCGACCGGTACCGGACACGATGGGGCACCCTGGACAACGGTAAGACCCGCAAGACCATTCGCTCGTTGTTCGACCGCCTGCGTATCAAGGCGCCCCGCGTCGCAGCCCCGGTCCGCTCCCTCTCGGGTGGCAACGCACAACGTGTCGTCCTGGCCAAATGGCTCGCCATCCGGCCCCGCGTGCTCATCCTCAACGGACCCACCGTCGGAGTCGACGTCGGCTCGAAGGAAGACATCCTCGAGATCCTGCGCGCCGAGGCCGCCGACGGCCGCTCCATCATCATCATCTCCGATGACGTCCCCGAACTGGTCGCGGCGTGCCACCGGGTGCTCGTGGTCCGGCAGGGCCGGATCAGCCACACGCTGGAGAGCGACGACATCAACGTCGACCTCATCCTGGAGAGGATGGCGGCGTGAACAGCTCAGTGAAAAATAATGAGCCGCAACGCTTCTCGTTGCCCAACCTCCGAGGCCCAAACAACGAGGGCATCCTCGCGCTGATCCTGCTGGGCCTGATCATCGTGATGTCGCTGCTCAACCCGGTCTTCTTCTCCATCTCGACATTGTTCGCGATCGTTCGCAGCTCGATCGTGCCGCTGATCTTCGCGCTCGGCGTGCTGCTCGTCATCATCTCCGGCGGCATCGACGTCTCCTTCGCCGCGATCGCCATCTTCGCCGGCTACACGACAGTGACGGCATTCTCCTCGGGCGCCTTCGGCACCGGACTGGTCGGGGCGGTATTGCTCGCCCTGGCGATCGGAGCGGCGCTGGGCCTCATCAACGGCGTCGTCATCGCGCGGTTCCGGCTGCCGACGTTGATCGTGACGCTCGGAACGCAGGGGATTTTCAAGGGCGCCCTGCTCACGTTCGTCGGCTCGCGCTTCATCGCCGATCTGCCGAACGCCATCGCCGGTTTGTCGACTACCAACCTGATCTCGGTGGCAACGGCGAGCGGCCGCGCCTACCTGCACGTGATGGTCATTCCGGCCGTCCTACTGTGCTGCGCGATGGCGTGGATGTTGCACCGCACCATGTTCGGGCGATCCATCTACGCGATCGGCGGCGACGTCGAGGCGGCGCGCCGTGCCGGCTTCCATGTGGTCCGGACGCAGATCCTGCTCTACGTCCTGGTCGGCATGACCGCCGCGCTCGGCGGACTGATCTACATCATCATGGGCCGCAGCGCCAGCCCGCAGGATCTCGTCGGCACCGAACTGGACATCATCGCCGCGGTGGTGCTGGGCGGCGCGTCGATCTTCGGCGGGCGTGGTTCGGTGCTCGGCACGATTCTGGGTGTGCTGCTCGTCCAGGTCATCGGTAACAGCCTGATCCTGGCCGGCGTCCCGAGCGCGTGGCAGCGGGCCGCCGTCGGGACCCTGCTCATCATCGGTGTCGGGGTGCAGGCGGTATCGGCCAAGCGACGACGTAAACGCCAGCCGAGCGCCGACGGCCCCGACCTGACGCAGGAGGCCATGACCGTATGACGGGTCTCCGGCAGCTCAACGACGACTTGGGCACGCGCACATCCGAAATCATCGAACGGCTGCACGTCAGCCGCGGCACCGGCCGCATGCTGGTGCTGCTGGTGGTGGCATTCGTGTTCTTCGCGGCGCTGCGGCCCAGCATCTTCCTCAGCACGCTGAACCTGCAGAACCTCGCGCTTGCCGCGCCGGAGGTCGGCGTGCTCGCCATCGCGATGATGCTGGCGATGCTGACCGGCGGCATCGACCTGTCGCTGGTCAACATCGCCAACCTGTCGGCGATCACCATGTCGACGTTGTACACGGCGATCCACGGCTCGAACCCCTCGCTCGCCGAACAGCTGGTACCCGTCCTCGTGCTCGCCGGGCTGGCCATGGGTCTGGTCGGCGGGGCGATCAACGCCGTGCTCGTCGCCTACGTCGGAATCACCCCGATCCTGGCGACCTTGGGCACCATGCAGATCTACAACGGGATCGCGGTCGTGTGGACAGGGGGACGCACGCTCTACGGCTCGCCCGCCACGCTCACCAGCCTCGGCCAGGCCACCGTGGCCGGAATCCCCATCCTGTTCCTGGTTTTCATCCTTGCCGCGGTGCTCGTCGCGCTGCTGATCAACCGCACCCCGATCGGCCTGAAGATCCAGCTCGAGGGCTCAAACCCGACGGCGGCCGTGTACTCGGGCATCCGCAGCCGCTCGGTACTGACCAGCACCTACCTCGTCACCGGACTGCTCGGCGGGCTGGCAGGCGTGCTGTTCATCGCCCGCAATCCCTCCGCGTCGGCCGACTACGGAGCGTCCTATGTCCTGCTCGTCATCGTCATCGCCGTGCTCGGCGGAACGAACCCCACCGGTGGATTCGCGACGGTACTGGGCGTCGTATTGGCCACTCTCACACTGCAGATCGTGGCCAGCGGCTTCACTGCGCTGCGGCTCTCCGCCTACCAGTACGCCATCGCCCAAGGGGTGATCCTGATCCTGGTCATGATCGCCGACCAGGTCACCTGGCGCCGTCGACGGCAACGAAAACCCATTCGCGTACCAGCACCAGAGGGAAAGACATGAAGAAGATCCTGAACGAGCCGGACAACTTCGTCGACGAGATGGTCGAGGGCATCCTGCTCGCACACCCGGACCAGCTCAAGACGCCTGGTGAGGACCTGCGCATCATGGTGCGCGCGGACGCGCCCGTGTCCGGGAAGGTCGGGATCATCACCGGCGGCGGTTCCGGGCACCTTCCGCTCTTCAAGGGCTATGTGGGCAAAGGGTTGTGCGACGGCGTCGCAATCGGCAACGTGTTCAGCTCGCCGAGCTCGCAGCAGTGTTTCGAGGCAACCGTCGCGGTGAACGGCGGCGCCGGAGTGCTCTACCTGTACGGCAACTACGGGGGTGACGTCTTCAACTTCGATCTCGCCGCCGACCTGGCCGAGCTCGAGGACATCCCGACCCGCACCGTGCTGGGCCGCGACGACGTCGCCAGCCAGCCCAAGGAGCGCAAGACCGACCGCCGCGGAGTCGCGGGAATCTTCTTCGCGTACAAGGCCGCCGGGGCCTCGGCCGAGCGGGGCGACAACCTGGAGCAGGTCGCGGCGGTGGCCGAGGACGTGGTGGAGCACACCGCGACGATGGGCATCGGGCTGTCCCCGACGATCCTGCCGACCACCGGAGCGGCGAGCTTCGAGTTGGCCGACGGGGAGATGGAGATCGGTATCGGGATCCACGGTGAGCCGGGAATCCACCGCGGTGAACTGGATTCCGCAGACGCCATCGCCGACCGGATCGTCACCGCGTTGGTCGATGACCTCGAACTGAAGTCCGGAGACCGGGTGGCCGCGCTTGTCAACGGTCTGGGGGCCACCCCCCTGGAGGAGCTCTACATCGTGTACCGGCGCGTCCACCAGGTGCTCAGCGGCCGCGGTGTCGAGATCGCCAGGAGCTATGTCGGCGAGTACGCCACCAGTCTCGAAATGGCCGGCGCGTCAATCTCTTTGCTGGCGCTCAACGACGAGCGACTGGCTCTGCTGAACGCGCCCGCGTCGTCTCCATTCTTCCGGGAGGTCTGAGCGGGTGAACGCAGAGGAACTGAGGGAACGCATCCGGGGCAGCCTCACCGAACTGGTCAAATTCGCCGACGAGCTTCGTGACCTCGACCAGGCCCTTGGCGACGGCGACCTCGGGATCACGGTCACTCTCGGCGCGGAGGCGGTCATCGAGGCGGTGTCGGCGCTGCCGGACTCCGCCACTCCCGCGCAGATTGCGCGCGAGTGCGCCAAGGCGTTCGCGAATGCCAACCCGTCGACGATGGCCGCCCTGGTCGCCGGCGGCCTGCTCGCCGGCTCGAAGACCTGGACCGACGTCACCGACATCACCGTCCCCGATGCGGCGAGCTTCATCCGCGCCGCCGGTGACAACATCGCGCAGCGCGGAAAGACCCAGCTCGGAGACAAGACGATCCTCGATGCGATCATGCCCGCTGCCGACGCTCTCGACGCCGCGTCGGACGGCACGTCAGGATTGGAAACCGCGATCACCGGCGCCGAACGGGCCGTTATCGACACCACCGCATTGCAATCCCGTCGCGGCCGGGCGTCCTGGCTGCAGGAGCGCAGCATCGGACTGCAGGACCCTGGCGCCACGGCGTTTCTGCGCTTCCTCGAATCGTGGCGTGCCGCGACCTGAGATCAGTTGGGTTCCATGAATTGTCGTAATTGGAGCAACTGCCGGGCGCGCTGATCGAGCCGATGGTCTTCGTCCGAGCGCGGTTTCCAGAGGGGTACGGGCCTGGCGGCGCCTTGCGCATCGAGCGAAACGACGACCGCCACCGCACATGCCGCAAGGTGGGGTTCACCGCCCCCGATGTCGTTGGTGGTGATTTGGATTCGGCAGTGAACGCTGCGCGGCCCGGTGTGCATGATCCGGGCGGTTACCCCGATGATGTCGCCGACACGGATGGGACGGTAAAAGCGAATTCCGGCGATGTAGGACGCAATCGTAAGCGCGCCGGTCCATTCGGCTCCACATTCGTACGCGGATTTGTCGATCCACCGCATTACCCTGCCGCCGTGAACTCTGTCGCGGGAATCTGCGTTGTCGGACAGGGCGAGGAAGCGCTGCGTGGCGGGCGTTGGCGAGTGGCTTTCGGCGGTCATCACGCCTTCGATGCGTTTGCACACGGGTATCCGGAGCCGCGCATGGTGATGTCGTTGCATTTCCAGCATGGTGACCGGAGTCCATCGCGGGACCTCGGTGGGTCGTCCGATGTTGTCTACCGCGACAAAAATCATGGGGCACTGGGCGGTTTGTCCCTTGTCTCCGGTCGGGCCGCTGGTCTGGATGGTGACCAGGAGGTGAATGCTGCTGTGTCCGGTGTGGACCACACTGGCGGTCAACTGGACGAGGTCGCCGACACCGACGGGCCGGTGCAGATGCACGTTGCCGACGTAGGCGGTGACGCAGTCGCAACCGCTCCATTGTGCGGCGGCGGCGTGGGCGGCATCGTCGATCCATTCGAGTAGTCGGCCACCGCCGACGTAGCCGATGACGCCGACGTCGGCAGGCAAGACGTGGAATCGGCGGATCAGCTGGTTTCGGCTGGTGGTCAATGAATCTCGGCGAGATCCTTCGTAGGTTGCCGTTGGTGTCGATTGCATCTGAAGGACCTCCTCTCCTGTGTAGGTCCCCTCATGGTGAAGAGGACCCTGGGCCGGCGGAAGAGACGCGGCTCGATCGCGGCATTTCCTTGCACGATCCGCAGATTTCCGTAACCGCGCGCGGGCGAATCTGTGGGTTGTGCAAGGAAACGGCCCCGGCTACCCGACATTTCTTGTCTACCGCAGGGTGCCCCCAGATGATGAAGGTCATCGACCCAGGAGGTTGTCATGCAGACACTCATAACGGTTGGTGTGGTGTTGGCGCTCGGCATCTTCGTGATGGTGGCGTGGCGCAAACGGACGCGTCGTCTCACTCATTTGGACCCGGAAGCGCGCTGCCGGCGCGACATTCAGGCGATGCGGCGGCGCAGCACACATCGGACCACTGGACGCGACTCTTCCGACGTCTGGGCGGCCGGTGAACCGGCGCCCGAGCACTCGCGGGGCAAGCAGGCCGTGGCATGGATTGCCGTCGCGTCGGTAAGCGACGGTTGCGGTGGCTGTGGCGGTTGCGGCTGCGGCGGCTAGGAAGACCGGCGAGAGGAGGCCGAAACGGTGGCAATGCACCGCCGACGTGGCAACGGCTTCGAACGGTCGTCGAGGGCGGTAGCGGAACTCGAACTCCCCCCGCACAGTCTTCAAGACGTGCCCCTGGCAGCCTCGTGAACTCATCGAGATGGGGTTGCGGCAGTGGCTCCGCTGCTGTGCCGCGGCGCTCCGGGACGAACGGATGATCGGGATGCCGTCACACGCGGTGGACGAGGCGTGGCACGGCCTGATCCTGTGCACCGCGCGGTATCAGGCATTTTGCACCAGGGCCTATGGGAAGTTCATGCACCACCACCCTGTCGGAGGTGCACCCGCCGGCAGTCCGGCGGCCACCGAGCCGATGGAAGAACAGCTCCGCAGAACCGTCGTCGCGTGGTCGCTGGTCGCGATGCCGGGCGAACACTGCGTGCTGTGGGATCTCGACAGTCGCGTCGGGGTGGACGAGCCGTGGGGCCTCGGTCCGGCCCGGATCGAGGCCATCCAGGCCGACGTCACCACATTGCTCTCGAATGCGGCAGTGCGGCGTTGAACGATTTATGCGCCCGGGCGGCAGATACCCGTGAAGTACTACCTCAGCACAGCGTTCCTCGACACCGACGACATCATCGAGGTCGCCAGGGAAGCGGACCGCCTCGGTTTCGACGGGCTCGGAATCCCGGATCATGTCATCAACTTCGAGTCGTTGACCACGCCGTACCCGTACACCGGCGACGGCGCCCGCCGCTGGCCGACCTTCACCCACTGGCCTGATCCGTGGGTGCTCATCGCGGCACTCGCGCATGTGACGACTCGCCTGCGGTTCGTCACGACGGTGTACATCCTCAGCATGCGAGATCCATACATCGTGGCCAGGGCCGTTCGAACCCTAGCGCGAATGACCGGTGGTCGCGTCGCGCTGGGGGTCGGGGTCGGTTGGTGTGAAGAGGAGTTCGCCCTCATGGGACAGCCGTTCCACCGGCGCGGCCATCGGACCGACGAGATGCTGAACGTGATGCGCGACTGGTGGCAACCGGCCAGGATCCCGGTGCTGGTGGGCGGCCAGACCGATATCGCGCTGCGCCGGGCCGTGCGCAACGACGGCTGGGTGGGAAGTTTCTCGACCACCACGGAGCAGGCTATCGACTTGGCGGGGCGCCTCCGCGCAATGCGCGTCGAAAGTGGAATGGCGGTGGACGATTTCACCATCTTGACCCCGCTGGTGGATGCCAGCGGATACGGCGACTACGAACGAGCCGAGGCCGCAGGGGTCACCCACGTGCTGGCAAGGCCTTGGCGCACCGGCGCCGGCGTCGCCGAAATGGTGGACGGGATGCGGAAGCTGGGCGCGGACCGAGGTGTGCGCCGTCTCCTCGGCTAGGTCGGCGCCACGCTGAGCGATGTCCTGTTTTGCGCACAATTTGTCCTGGTCTGCCGTCAGCCGCAAGTGCTGCGTTACTCCGGGGAAACACGCAGGACCGATCGTGGGACGCAGGTACCGACGACGCGTGTGGTCGCCTGTGCGACAAGCGGTTTCGACGAATAAGGGTAGGGAGGTGTGATCGGTTGGATGAAAGATCGGCCCTGACGATCAGCATCGGGGTACTTGGTGGGCTCGCGGTCGCGTTCACCGCGACCGTGGTGACTGTTCCGATCTGGGTGGTGTTCCTGGCGTGGGCGTCGTTTTTCTTCGTCGGGGGCGGGCCGATGGGTTGGGTCCGGTCGGTGTCATCCAATCTGGTCGGCGTGGCCATCGCCTCGGCGAGTTTGTTTGCCGCCTACCTGTGCGGCGGTAGCTTGCCGGCCACGGCCGTGGCGGTCGGGGTGGGAAGCGCGGTGATGGTGCAGGTCTCCTGGATGCGGCTGCTGTCCACGACTCCCGCAGTCGTGGTGGGCTTCGCCTCGACGGTGTCGACGGTGGCAGGCACAGGTCACGGCATCACCACCACCACTGTCTCGCATCCAGGTCTGGTCGCGGCGTGCGCATGCGTGTTGGGTGCCTCCTTCGGGCTGGTGTCGGAGTACCTGGCCGAGTTATTCACTCGTGGCGCGTCGGTCGAACCCGATACGAAAGGGACAGCGCCAGTGTGAGACTGCAGGAGCAGCGGTTTTCAGGCACGCGAATGAATACCGCGGTGTCATGGTTGTTGGTGTTATGGCAATCTTGGAATTTGACGAGGCAGGGGCCGCCCGGATCGACAAGTCGTATGCGAAGCGAGACGTCGCGGCGCAGCGGGCGTTCGTGCTGGAGTTGCTGGCGCTGCAGCCGGGAGAGCGTGTCCTCGACATCGGATCCGGACCCGGCTACCTGATATCCGAGATGGGTGCGGCCGTCGGCCCTGGCGGCGCGGTGCACGGCCTGGATGCCAGTGCCGCCATGAACTCGATCGCCGGCCGCCGCTGCGCCGACAAACCGTGGGTGCAGATCGACGAGGGCGATGCCCTTGAGCTGCCCTACGCCGACGGCACCTTCGATGTCGCCGTCTCGACCCAGGTCTACGAGTACGTGGCGGATCTGCCGCGTGCACTGGGCGAAGTGCACCGCGTGTTGCGGCCGGGTGGACGGGTCCTGGTCCTCGACACCGACTGGGACTCGTTGGTGTGGCACACCGCCGACCGGGAATTGCACCGACGCGTCGCCGCGGCCTGGGATGAACACCTGGTGCATCCGCACCTACCGAAAGTGCTTGCCGGACTGATGCGCAGCGCCGGATTCACCGTGACCGCTCAACGGGTGCACGTGCTGTTCAATACCGAACTGGACGACGATGCGTTCAGCGCCAACACCATGCATGGGATCGCCGAGTACGTGCAGGGACGCCACGGCCTGACCGAGGCTGACGCCGCAGCCTGGCTGGCGGACCTGAAAGCCCGCAGCGACGCCGGTGAGTACTTCTTCAGCCTGAACCGCTACGTGGTGGTGGCCACTGCGTAGCCGGCGTAGCTCGGCTTCCGTTACGGCACCATCCATCCCAGCACGGGCGTTGACTGCAGCCACGCGATGAGGCACATCATCGGCAGCAGGATTGCGGTGGCCCACAGCACCTTTCGGAACAGCTCACCCTCGCGGCCGGACAAACCCACCGCGGCCGCACCCACCGCGAGGTTCTGGGGGCTGATCATCTTGCCCAGTACGCCACCGCTGGTGTTCGCGGAGGCGAGCAGTACGTCACTCATGCCGGTTTGATGCGCGGCGGTGACCTGCAACAGGCCGAAGAGCGAATTGGACGACGTGTCCGAACCTGTCACCGCGGTGCCGAACCATCCCAGAATCGGCGACAAAACCGTAAACCAGGCACCGGCGCCGGCCAGGAAGACCCCCATCGTGACGGTCTGACCGGAGGCGTTCATCACGTAGGCCATCGCCAGCACACTGGCGACGGTGACGGCGGCGAATCGCACCTGAACCAGCGTGGCTCCGTAGGTGCGTGCGGCGACGGGAAGTGACAGTTTCAGGATCAGGGCCGTCAGGATGCCGGCGATGAGCAGCACGGTGCCGCCGTTGATCAGCCAATCGAATTTGTACGTCGCGAGGCTGAGTGGCTTGCCGTCCGCGCTCGTCACATGCAACCCCGGCCATTTGATCATCATCGTGGTCTTGTTGAGAACGTCCTTGACCGGCGGGATCGAGATGACGCTGAAGAGCGCGATGATGATGATGTACGGGGAGAACGCACGCAGTCGTTGCGATGCGGTGTCCTGACGGGCATCGAGTTCCTGGGCCAGCATGGTCGACCCAGCCCTCGACGTGCCCGGGCCGGCCGGCGTCGGCGCCGAACCGCCATCGTCGTCGCCGGTGTCGGCGGGTGCCTGACCGCTCGTCCGCCATTTCGGTACGACGATCAGGAAACCCAGGATCGCGAGCGTTGCGACAAGTCCGGCCGCGATGTCGGCAAGCTCGACCGGGCCGAAGTTGGCCATCAGGAACTGGGTGCAGGCGAAGCTCAGGCCGCCGACCATGGCGACGGGCCAGACCTCACGCAGTCCGCGGCGGCCGTCGAGGATGACGAGCAGAAGAAACGGCACGACGATCGCGAGCAATGGAACCTGTCGGCCGGTCATCTGGCTGAGTTCACGGATGGGCAATCCGGTGACGGCCGACAGGGTGATGATCGGCAGGGCGACGGCGCCGTAGGCGACCGGGGCGGTGTTGGCGATGAGGGCGGCGGTCGCGGCCTTGAGCGGGCTCAGGCCGATCGCGACCAGCAGCACGGAGCAGATGGCCACCGGCGCGCCGAATCCGGCCAGCGCCTCCAGGACGGCGCCGAAGCAGAACGCGATGATCAGCCCCTGGATCCGCTGGTCGGTGCTGACCGCCACGAACGACCGCTTGATCACGTCGAACGCGCCGGATTTCACCGTCATGTTGTGGATCCAGATCGCGTTCACGACGATCCACATCGCCGGGAACAGGCCGAACGCCGCGCCCTCCAGCGCCGAGAGTCCGGCTTGGTCGGCGGGCATCTGGTACACGACCAGGGCCACCGCCAAGGCCAGCGCCAATCCGATCACCGAAGCCATCCAGGCCTTCAGCTTCAGGCCTCCCAGCAGGACAAACAGCACCAAGAGCGGCAAAGCCGCGAGCAGAGCGGAGAGCCACAGGCTGCCGATCGGCGCCACTTGCTGTTGGTACATAGCGGTCTCCATGACGGATGCGTCGGACGGATCTTACTATGGTCCTACCACAACTGTGGTTCACGCCACAAGGTCGCATGGAAAGTTGGGTGCGACACAGAACAACTCGAGCGCCACGCCGGCGTGGCTGTGAACGGCGGGGAGGGTCAGCCGGCCCATTTCAGGTCGCTGAAGCCGACCGCACGGTAGAACCCGGTGATGTGGCTGGTCAGCAGTTCGGCGGCGCGGTCACCGTCGCCTGCGGCGATCGCGTCGACGATGGCGGCGTGCTCGTCGGTCAGCGTCTGCATCGTGCGGACGGGGTCCTCGAGGCTCTCGAACGCGGTCACCATGGCCTGGCGCAGCGCCTCCCGCAGCGCCGCCATGAGCACGGCCGCCAGGGCGTTGTCGGCTGCTCGCACGATCCGGACGTGGAACGCGGCGTCGAGGTCGTTGTAGGCCGCGGTGGTGTGGACGCCGCGCATCCCGTCCACGAGTGAACGCAGGTCGGCGATGTCCTCACTGCTGGCGGTGTCGGCCGCTTTGCGCGCCCCCAGGCGTTCGATCAGCAGCCGGACCTCGACCAGATCATCCTGGGTGAAGGACGCCAGCTGCAGGTGGATCCGGAGCACCATCGCCATCCCGGCGATGCTGTCCTTGACGATCATGGAGCCCGATGACGGTCCGGAGCCGGTGCCCGCCTCGACGACCCCGATCGCCTCGAGAATTCGCAGGGCCTCGCGGACCGCACCCCGGCTGACCCCGAGCGCTTCGGCAAACTGCCGTTCGGGGGGCAGGCGATCGCCGGCCTTGAGGCTCCCCGCGATCAGGCGGCTCTCGATCTCTGCGACGACCTGCTCATGCGTGCGCATGCGCGGCAGCGGCTTCCACTCGGGCTGAGTTGGCTCCGACACGCTCGCACCTCTCTTCCCGCGAAGATCCTGAGGTCCTCGATGGTACCGACCACTGCCTGGTTTACCCGGTTAGTGGTCGGTACACGCGGTGTCAGAACACCGGTGTCTCTTGATAGCTCCCGAACACCTCCCGCAGAGCGCCGGTGATCTCGCCCATCGACAGATGCGCGCGCACCGCCTCGATGGTCGCCGGCATCAGATTGGCGTTCTCGTCGCGCGCCACGGCCAGGAGCTTGTCGAGAGCGGCCTGTGCGCGCTGCGGATCCCGTCCCGAGCGCACCTGCTTTAGCCGTCGGATCTGGCGCGCCTCGGACTCCGGGTCGAGTTTGTGCACCTCGATCTTCTGATCCTCTTGAGCGTCGACGTACTTGTTGACGCCGATCACCGGTCGGTCCCCACTCGCCTTGCGCCTGGCGTAGTCGTAGGCGGTGTCCGAGATCTCCTTCTGGAAGAAGCCCTGCTCGATTGCCGCGACGACGCCGCCCATCGCCTCCACCTTGTCGATGTAGGACTGGATACCCTTCTCGATCTCGTCGGTCAGGGCCTCGACGTAGTAGGAACCGCCCAGCGGGTCGATCACGTTGGGGACGTTGGTCTCGTCGGCGATGACCTGCTGCGTGCGCAGCGCGAGCTTCATCGCCATCTCACTCGGGATGGTGTAGGCCTCGTCGAGTCCGTTCGTATGGATCGACTGCGCACCACCCAGCACGGCGGAGAGCGCCTGCAGTGCCGTGCGGACGATGTTCACCATCGGCTGCGGCTTGGTCAGTGTCGCCGCTGCGGTCTGAGCATGGAAGCGCAGCCGCATGGAGTTCGCCTTCTTGGCCCCGAAGTGTTCCTTCATCATCTTGGCGTAGTAGCGCCGCACGGCACGGAACTTGGCCACCTCTTCGAACAGGTCCGCCTGCGAGACGAAGAAGAACGACAGACGCGACGCGAAGGTGTCGACATCGATGCCCGCCGCGACCACGTCCTCGACGTAGGCCTTGGTGATCGCCATCGTGAAGGCGACTTCCTGCACGGCATTCGCGCCCGCCTCGCTGATGTGATAGCCACTGATGTTGACCGGGTTGTACCGGGCCATGTGCTCGGCGCCGTAGGCGATGCAGTCGCGGACGATGCGCATGCTCGGACGGACGGGGAAGATCCATTCCTTCTGTGCGACATACTCTTTCAGGATGTCGTTCTGGATGGTGCCAGACAGCTTGTTCAGGTCGTAGCCGCGGTCCTCGGCGACGGCGATGTACATGGCGAGCAGGATCCATGCCGACGGGTTGATCGTCATCGACACCGAGATGTTCTCCAGGTCGATGTTGTCGAACAGGGCCGCCATGTCGGGCAGTACGTCGACCGCCACACCTTCACGGCCGACCTCGCCGAGGCTCATCGCATCGTCACTGTCGAGTCCCATGAGTGTCGGCATGTCGAAGTCCACCGAAAGTCCGGTCTGCCCTTGGGCGATCAGGTACTGGAACCTTTTGTTGGTCTCCTCGGCCTGCCCGAAACCGGCGATCTGTCGCATGGTCCACTTCCGCCCCCGGTACATCGTCGGGTACGGTCCGCGCGTGTAGGGATAGCGGCCGGGAAGGCCGATCTCATCCCAACTCTCGGGAAGATCCTGCGGCCCGTAGACCCGCTTCACCGGCATCCCGGAGCCGCTGAGGTAGCTCTCCTTCGACTCGGGGGCGCGACTGATGAACTCGGCCAGCTCTCGGTCCTCCCACTCGTCGAGGTCGGCTTCGGCGCGTTTGGCCAACGCGTCGGAGACGAGGCGCAGTTCCTCCGGCGTCACCGTGTTGTCGTCGGTCATGATCTTCCTTCTCCATCGATCTCGGTTGGGTCTACGGCCATGGCTGTCAACAGCCGAGCGGCGGCGTGCCGGGGTTCCTCCTCGCGGGCGATCAGCGCTTCGACGGCGGCGTCGAAGCCGCGCTGGCCGGACCGGAGCCGGTCTGCCATGAGTGCCTCTGCCGCCCAACGGATCCGGGTTGCCGCGTTGCGCCGCTCCACCTCGCGAAGGGCGCCGTGGTCCGTCATCCAGCTTCGGTGCTTCGCCGTCTCGTCAAGGAGGTCGGAAACTCCCTCGCCAGTGGTGGCCGTCGCCTTCAGGATGGGCACATTCCATTGCCCCGCCTTGCGATGGGCCAGTCGAAGCGACTCGCGCAGCTCCTTGACGGTGAGGTCGGCGCCCGGGCGGTCGGCCTTGTTGACCACGTGGATGTCGGCGATCTCGATGAGTCCCGCCTTGATCGCCTGGATGTCGTCACCGAGACCGGGAACGCTGACGACGAGCACGGTGTGCGCGACACTGATCACGTCGACCTCGGCCTGGCCGACACCGACGGTCTCGAGGATGACGACATCGAAACCGGCGGCGTCGAGCAGCACGATGCCGTCCAGTACCGCGCGCGACAGACCGCCGGTGGCGCCACGGGATGCCATCGAACGGATGTAGATGTCTTTTCTGCCTGCGAGTTCGGTCATGCGGATGCGGTCGCCGAGGATCGCGCCTCCGGAGTAGGCGCTGGACGGATCGACCGCCAGGATCGCCACCTTGACCCCGCGAGCGACGTACTCCTTCGCGATCTGGGTGACCAGGGTGCTCTTCCCGCTGCCCGCGGGTCCCGTGATGCCCAGGACCTGGGCGCGACCGCTGTCCTTCCAGATCTCCGCGAGCAGTTCCGCCGCTGCGTCCGAACGACTCTCGACCAGCGACAGACCGCGCGCGAGTGAGACCTGTGAGCCCGCGCGGATCCGATCGGCGAGCGCGACGACCGGAGTTGCGGTAGCTGCGTTGCTCACGATGACGCTTCCCGACGGAACGACTCGAAGAGTTTGCGGTCATCGATCACCCGACGGGCCTTGAATTCGGTGCGGTCGAACGTGGCCGGCGGCATCGTCACGACCTTGGCGCCGACTCCGAGCACCGTGCGCAGGTCCGCGCTCATCCGTTTGGCCCACACATCTTCTGCCACGGTCGTCCGCTGGGGGTCGAACTCGACCTGCACGTGCAACTCGTCCATCGCGGCATCGCGCGTGATCACGATGCGGTGTTCGCCGCCATACCCTTCGGCGCTCATCACCACGTCGTCGATCGCGTTCGGATGGACATTCTCGCCCCGGATCTGGAACATGTCATCGATCCGGCCGTAGATGCCCTTCGGCAGGAAGGGATAGGTCCGCCCGCGCGCCGGGTCGGGGGCCTCCCAGCTGGTCAGGTCGTTGGACAGCAGGCGGATCATCGGCTGCGAGGTGCGCTCCAAGGTCGTGTAGACCGGGGTGCCCTCGCCGCCGAAGGGGACTCGCCGCATGGTCTCCGGATCGCAGACTTCGGTGTAAACCAGGTCCTGCCAAGCGAATACGCCGGGCTCGTTCCTGCTGGCGCCGAGATGCATCCACGGCGCGACTTCGCCCATGCTGCCCGAGTCGTAGACCTCGGCGTCGAACGCGTCGATGATGCGCTGCCGGATCGCGGGCACGCTGGCACCGGGCTCGCCCGAGAAGAACATCTTGCGCAGCCCCAGACTCCGGGGATCGATGTCGTGCTCGACGGCCACCTCGGCGAGTCGCAGCGCGTAGGAGGGGGTGCCGTAGAACGCCGTTGTCGACATCTGACGCATCCATTGCAGCGTCCGGAGGCTCTGCCCGGCGAACCCGGCGCCGAACGGGAACACCGCGGCGCCAAGCCGTTCCGCGCCGATATAGGCGCCCCAAGAACCCCAGTACTGCGTCAGCGGTGAACCGATGAGGACCACGTCCTGCGGACGGATCCCCATGCCCCACATCACCCGGGCATGGGCATTGGCGACCGCCGCCCAGTCGCGCTGGCTGATCCCGAATGCGGTCGGGCGCCCCGTCGTGCCCGACGTGCCCTTGATGTGGGTGACGTCGATGGGATCGATGCACAGGTAACTGCCGTAGGGCTCGTGCTCGGCCTGGTCGGCGCGAAGCTCCTCTTTCTTGACCACCGGAACCGCCTCGAAGGCCTCCAGCGAGGTGATGTCGCCGGGTGTCAGACCGGCCTCCGACCACTTCCGGCGGTAGAAGGGCGAGCGCTCCCACGCGTAGTTCATCAGCTGCTGGATACGCTCGAGGATTGCCTCGTCGCGCTCGGCGGGATCCATCGTCTCCCGCACGGGGAACCAGTGCGGCTGCTCCGGCGTCGGGCGGTAGTCCGGGTCGTATTTCGGGGGCCAGCTCCACGACTCCATCGCGGTCATCAGGATTTGGCCTCCAGCGGCGCGCAGGCCTTGATGGTCTCGACGATCTTCTCCGGAGTGGTGTCCTGGCCGAGGACGGCGGCGACCCCCATCTTCTGAAGTTCGACCTCGTCCTCGTCGGGCATCACGCCGCCGGCCACGATCGTGAAGCGCGGCCGCTCCTCCATCTCATCGAGGATCTCGAAGATCTTGGTGAAGATCGGCATGTGCGCACCGGACAGCAGGCTCACGCCGAGAACATCGACGTCTTCCTGGGTGGCCGCCTCGATGACCTGGTCAGGGCTCCGGTGCAGGCCGGTGTAGATGACCTCCATCCCGGCGTCGCGCAGGGTGCGGGCGACGACCTTGACACCGCGGTCGTGGCCGTCGAGCCCGATCTTGGCGAGCATGACTCGGATGGGTAGCGACGACGGCTCTGCCATGAGGGCACCTAACTTTGGGACGACCAAACTGTGGTTCTACCATAGAACGCCCACGTGACCCCCGCAACATTCCCACGGAATGCACGCCACGCCGGTGCCCGGCGCTCCCAGCGTGGTCCCAGCGGAGGCGGCTAGCGTCCGGACAGTCTGTTGTGAACGGTGCGGAAGCCGGTGCAATTCCGGTGCGGTCGCGCCACTGTGTCCAATCGATTCCGGGTTCCGGCCCCACGATTGAAAGCCAGACCCGCCGTTCACATCACCCACGACGGGGACGCGAGATCCCCGAGGAGGGCGTCGTCATGCCAACGCGAGGAACAGGTTCCACCACCACCGGCGCGTTCGGCCGCCTGACCGGGGCTTGGAACCGTCGCGACTGGGCGGAAGTCGCGACTCTCGGTGCCGCGATCGTGCTTCTGCATGCGGTGGGCTTCGGGGCGCTGTTCATCCTCGTCGCGCCGAACCACTATCAGGTCGGCGCACAGGTGTTCGGGGTGGGACTCGGAGTGACTGCCTACACCTTCGGGCTACGGCACGCCTTTGACGCCGACCACATCGCCGCGATCGACAACACCACCCGAAAACTGGCCGCCGACGGCAAGAGACCGAAATCAATCGGCTTCTGGTTTGCCATCGGCCATTCGACGATGGTCCTGGTACTGGCGGTCCTGGTGGTAGCCGCGACGCGGGCAGCCAGCGTCCTGGTCGACGACGACTCACCCGTGCGGCACAGCCTGGGAATCGCAGGCACGCTTGCGTCGGGCGGATTCCTCTATCTCATCGGCGTCATCAATGTCATTGCCCTGCTGGGGATCTGGCGCGTCCTGCGCGCGATGCGCGCGGGCGCTCTCGATGAACGCGCGCTCGAAGACCACCTCGACAGCCGGGGTTTGCTGACGCGCATCCTGCGACCGATCATGAAGCGGATCACCCGCCCGGGGCAGATGTTCGGGGTGGGGCTGTTGTTCGGTCTCGGCTTCGATACCGCCACCGAGGTCGCCCTTCTCACGCTCGCCGGCACCGGAGCCGTCGCCGGTCTGCCGTGGTACGCGGTGCTCACCCTGCCGGTGCTGTTCGGCGCCGGCATGAGTGTGATGGACACCGTCGACGGCCTTTTCATGACGATCGCCTACGACTGGGCATTCGCCAACCCGGTCCGCAAGATCTTCTACAACCTGACCATCACGGGATTGTCGATCGCGGTTGCGCTCATCATCGGGACCGTCGAGTTGGTGACGGTGATGCACGACGATCTGGGCTGGGCCGACCCCGTCACCGACTGGATAAGCGCGGTGGACCTCAACAACTTCGGCTTCGTGATCGTCGCATTGTTCGTGCTGACCTGGGCTTGCGCGATCGCCTACTGGCGACTCAGCCGCGCCGAGGAGCGCCTGTTCGGCACAGCTACGTCGCCAGATCAGCCCGCCTAATAGTTCCGCATCCGGATTAGCATCACTAATGTGCAGATCGACGGTCAGCAGCTTGCCGCGTTCGCCGCGGTGATCGAGCAGGGCTCGTTCGACGCGGCCGCCGCACGGTTGCACGTCACACCCTCCGCGGTCAGCCAGCGCATCAAGGCCCTGGAGCAGCGCGTCGGCCGGGTCCTGGTGGTCCGGGAGAAGCCCTGTTCGGCAACGCCGGCCGGAGTGCCGCTGCTGCGGCTGGCCGCCCAGACCGCACTGCTCGAGGCCGAGGCGCTCACCGATATGGGCGCCGGTGACGGGTCGCTGCCCCGGATCGCGTTGGCGGTCAACGCCGATTCGATGTCGACCTGGTTCACCGGGGTGTTCGCTGCGCTGGACGATGTGCTGTTCGACGTCCGCATCGAGGATCAGGACCATTCGGCGCGGTTACTGCGCGAGGGTGTGGTGATGGGGGCGGTGACCACCGAACGCACGCCGGTGCCGGGTTGCCGGGCCCAGTCGCTGGGCGTCATGCGGTATGTGGGAATCGGCAGCTCGGCATACGTCGCGCGGTACTTTCCGGACGGCTTCAGCGGGCAGGCGGTCGAGCGGGCGCCGTCGGTGGCCTGGAATCGCGACGACGCGCTGCAGGACATGTTGGTACGCAAAGTCTTTCGTCGTCCCATTGCCAGGCGCGTCCATTACGTGCCGACGGCGGACGGGTTCGGCGCCGCGGTGCGGGCCGGTCACGGGTGGGGCATGTTTCCCGCGAACCTGGCTGCGCCCGCCCTTGCCGACGGTTCTGTCGTCCGGGTCTGCGATGCGCACCTCGACGTGCCGCTGTTCTGGCAATGCTGGAAGCTGGACAGCCCGATCGTCGAACGCGTCACCGATGCGATCCGATCGGCGGCCGCGTCCCTGGCGGCTGGTGATAATCATTACCAATAAGACTGGACATTTCCTTCCGTTGTGCCCCGACCCGCCTCTACGCTCGAAGGCATGGCGACGTTGCGGGAACCGGCAGCAGCGAAAGGCGGCAGGTGATGGTGTGGCATGGGCTTGTGGCGAAGGCAATCGGCACGGTGGTGACCGGGGCGGTGGGCGTTGCGGCCTATGACGCGGTGCGTAAGGCGGTGGCGAAGGCCCCGGTGCGGGAGGCGAGCGTGGCTGCGACCGCCCTGGGGTTGCGCGGGGTCCGTAAGGCCGAGGTAGGGGCCGAGCGGGCGCGGCTGGCGGTGGGCGATGTCGTCGCCGAGGCCCGAGAGCGCATCGGGGAAGAGGCCCCCCCACCCGCCGTCGGTGAGGCCGAGCACGATCACGACCACTGAACCGACGGCGATGCTGACCGTCGTGTCGGATGCCGCCGGCCGAATGCGGGTGAACGCCAGCGAATTACGCATCGATTCTGTCAGGGCGGTAGCAATCGAAGACACGGTCGCCAAAATCACCGGTGTGCGCGCGGTTCATGCCTATCCGCGAACAGGCTCCGTGGTGATCTGGTATTCGCCGGCGCGCACCGATACCGCGGCCGTCCTGACGGCCATCACCGACGCGCACCAGATCCCGACAGCACTGGTCGCGGTTCGCAGCCCGCATTCGGACGACATCCGCAATGCCGATGTGCTGAGGATGGCGTTGGGCGGGTTGGCGTTGATGCTGCTGGGCCTTCGGCGCTACGCATTCGGCCGTCCGGCGCTACTCGGGCCGACGAGCCGCACGTTCGCCACCGGCGCGACGATCATCACCGGGTATCCGTTCCTGCGCGGTGCGCTCGCGTCGCTGCGGGGTGGCCGCTCCGCGGGCACCGATCTACTTGTGTCGGCGGCCACCATCGCCAGCCTGCTGCTGCGCGAGAACGTGGTCGCGCTGACGGTCCTGTGGCTGCTCAACATTGGCGAGTACCTACAGGATCTGACGCTGCGCCGCACGAGGCGGGCAATCGCAAACCTGTTGGGCGGCAATCAGGACACCGCCTGGGTCCGGTTGTCCGACGGCACCGAGGTTCAGGTCGCGATGACCGCCGTCGGAGTCGGTGACGACGTCATCGTGCACGAACAGGTGGCGATTCCCGTCGATGGCGAGGTCGTCGACGGGGAGGCGATCATCGACCAGTCGGCGATCACCGGCGAAACGCTGCCGGTGAGCATCGTGGGCGGCGCGTCGGTGCACGCGGGCTCGGTGGTGATTCGCGGCCGGCTGGTGGTGCGGGCCTCCGCTGTGGGCGCCAAGACCACCATCGGGCGCATCATCACCCGCGTGGAGCAGGCCCAGCAGGACCGGGCGCCCATTCAGACCGTCGGCGAGAACTTCTCCCGGCGGTTCGTTCCTGCGTCCTTCCTACTCTCGGGGATCACCCTCGCCCTGACCGGCGATGTCCGGCGTGCGATGACGATGCTGTTGGTGGCCTGTCCCTGTGCCGTCGGTCTGGCGACCCCCACTGCGATCAGCGCCGCCATCGGCAACGGCGCCCGCCGCGGAATCCTCATCAAGGGTGGCTCGCACCTCGAGGAGGCGGGGAGAGTCGACGCCGTGGTCTTCGACAAGACCGGGACGCTGACAGTTGGCCGACCCGTGGTCACCAATATTGTTGCCTTGAAGAAGGATTGGCTGCCCGAAGAGGTGCTGGCCTACGCCGCGAGCTCGGAGATCCACTCGCGGCACCCGCTGGCCGAGGCGGTCATCCGCTCGACCGAAGAGCGCCACATTGTGATCCCGCCACACGAAGAGTGTGAGGTCCTGGTGGGCCTGGGCATGCGCACCATCGCCGACGGCCGCACCCTGCTGCTGGGTAGTCCCTCACTGTTGCGTCGCGAAAAAGTGCGGGTGACCATGAGGGCCGCCGAATGGGTCGCCACGCTGCAACAGCAGGCGGAGACCCCGCTGTTGCTGGCGGTCGACGGCAAGCTGGTCGGCCTGATCAGTCTGCGCGATGAAGTGCGCCCCGAAGCCGTCGCCGTGGTGGCGGCGCTGAAGCGTCGCGGTGTCCGCCGGGTGGTGATGCTCACCGGCGACCATCCGGACACCGCCGCTGCCGTGGCTGCCGAACTCGGGATCACCGACTGGCGGGCCGAGGTGTTGCCCGAGGACAAACTCGCAGTGGTGCAGAAATTACGCGACGAAGGTCATGTGGTGGCGATGGTGGGTGACGGCATCAACGATGCGCCGGCGCTGGCGGCCGCGGACATCGGCATCGCGATGGGCTTGGGCGGCACCGACGTTGCCGTCGAGACGGCCGACGTGGCCCTGGCGAGCGACGATCTGCGACGGCTGCTCGATGTCTTCACGCTGGGTGGGCGGGCGGTCGACGTGATCAGGGAGAACTACGTGATGTCGATCGCGGTCAATGCGGCCGGGCTTCTCGTCGGTGCCGGCGGCGCGCTGTCCCCGGTGCTGGCCGCGATCCTGCACAACGCCTCCTCGGTGGCCGTCGTCGCGAACAGTTCCCGAATGATCCGCTTCGAACTCGAGCCACGGCCGAGCGCGACGGCCCGACCGGCCTGACGTCACGAAATGTATTGAACCTCTTCCAGGGTGAGGCCTGTGCTGCGCGGCCCGAGCAAACCGACGTCGATGCACAGCAACACGATCAGCACCGCCGAACCGGAGAACACGGCCACCGGACCGAACGCCGCGAGCGCAGGCACCGCTACGAATGGCAGCACAGTCGAGGTGGCGCGCGACAGTGAATACGCAATGCCGCTGGCCGTGGTTCGGATCGCCGTCGGGAAGATCTCGGCCTGGTAGATGTGGAACGCATTGGAGAAGACGTTGGAGACGGCGGTGAGCAGGAATCCGGCGACAACGATCAGCACGACGTTGTCCGCCGCCGCGAACACGATGCCGCACACGGCGATTCCCAGCGCCGAGGCGATGATCAGGAACTTGCGTTCGAACCGTTCCACCAGCGGGATCGAGACGAGCGAACCGATCGGGTAGCCGGCGAAGGTCAACGCCGCATAGCCCAGCGATTCGGTGATCTCAAAGCCCTTGCTCACCAGAACAAGGGGCGCCAGCGTGCCGAAGCCGTAGTAGGCGATCGTCTGGAGGACCTGGAAGATCACCAGCATCACGCTGCGCGCCCGGTAGTCCCGGAAGGCAATCCGCAGCACCTCGGCAACACTGCGCGCATCGTCGCTCGAATCGGCCTGGCGGGAGTGAGTTTCCGGCATCGGCGTGTGCGGTGCCACCTTGGCCACCACCGAGGCGACGACCTCGCGAGCCTCGGCGGCGCGGCCCCGGCTCTCCAGCCAGCGCGGCGACTCGGGCAGCAGCATCCGCACGGCCAGCACGAACACCGCGCCCAGCCCGCCGAACACCAGCAGCCAGCGCCACCCGTCGATGCCGAGCACCTGGTGACGCGCGACCAGTTTGCCGCCGAGCAGCGCGGCAAGCGGCACCCCGATGAAGCCGATCGTGTACGCGCACGCCGTCATCCGGCCGCGCACCCGGGCCGGTACGAACTCGGCGAGGTAGGTGTCGACGAGCACCAGCTCCGCGCCGAGCCCGATGCCGGCCAGGAAGCGCAGAATCAGGAACGTCTCCACGTTCGGTGAGAAGGCGGCGGCCAGTGAGAACAGTGAGTACACCAGTAGGTTGATGATGAATATCCGGCGCCGCCCGAGCCGGTCCGCGGCGATCGAGAGCACGTTGGCGCCGACGAACATGCCGGCGAACCCGGCCGAGATCACCATCGCCTTGCCGACATTCCCCAGTCCGAACTCGCCGGCCAGCACCGGCGCCAGCACGCCGCCGAGGAACACCTCGTAGAGGTCGAAGAACGAGCCGAGACCCACCAGCACCACCAGTCGCCAGTGCCAGCGGGTAACCGGAAGTGATTCCAGCACAGACGACGCACTCACCGGTGCTGCATCTGCCATGACGCCTCCTTGCCTCGCATGCGTCGCCGTGCTTCCGACGGGCCAGAGTAGCGCTGCTGACTGGCTGGTTGTGCCGCTGCGGGCACAGGAACACAATGGAGGTCAGCGGCTCGGCACGGAGGAGGGCAACCGATGCTGCTCTTCATCGTGATCGGCATTGCCGTCATCGCATTCCTGGCACTGATCGTCGCCATCACCTCCGGCAGCCTGGCCTTCGCGTGGTGCACCATCGGAGTCAGCGCGGCGGGACTGCTGCTTCTGCTCGTCAACGAGATGCGCCGACAGAAGACCGACGGCGCCGAACGCCATGACGCCGTGCCGCGGTCACGACCGGAATCCGATGAGTCCGCCGATGAGTGCCTCGATGAGGAGCCCAGCGTCGCAGCGGAGTTCGTGCACAACGAGCAGACGCTGCACCCGGACATCTGGCCACCCGAACATCCCGTGCGCGACATCACGAACCGCGGCGATCGGATCGCACCGCGACCGGTGCAGGAGGGAGAGGCGCCACGTCCCGATATCTGGCCGTGATCGCTGGCAGGTCACAACACCCCGCACCGTGAAGTGATCCACCGCAACGGGTCGGTGCAGCGGAATGGTGTGATACCTCTGGAACTCAGCCTGGCACCGGCGTGTGGTTGTCCCAGCGCCGAGACGACGAAGTATCGATGCAACGATTGCGCAGCGGTGGAATGGCTTTCGATCGCGGTGACGATGGATCCCCCGTGCAGCCGAAGTAACAGGCTGCGCACCTCCTCGTGCAACAGCTCGCCGTCGACGTCGTCGTAGTACCGGGACGCCGAGTTGTCACGGAGGTAGGCCGCACCCGCATTGGACATGATCTGCCCCCACTCCGACCCCTCCACATCGCCCAATGCGCGTAGCGCATCGAACTTGGACAGGATGATCGCCAGATGTGGCCGGCCCTCCCCAATGGCGAGCAGAACGTTCGTCAGCAGTGCCCGAGGATCTCCGGTACTGAAGGACTGGGCGGGCAACAGATCATGCAGTTGATCACGAATCCCATTGACCCGCAACGGATCGAACATGAAGAAGACCGCGTCGGCATTGGCGAAGTAGCGGAACCGCGGGGCCTGCATGTCACCGTATTCGAGGTCCTCGCCTGCCACGTCGCGGATGACCAGGAACCTTCGTACCCCGTCGCGAAGCCCGAGCGTGAAAATGAGTGGCTCGCGCTGTTGGGGTGCCTGTGCCAGCAGCGTCGGCGTCGGTGGAATGAGACCACGCAACTCGTACAGTGGCTGTTCGTAATTCAGCAGGTACGAGTCGGCGCTGGCGCGCGTGGCCGGCTCCATCGAGACGCCGAGGCCTTCGCACAGCAACTGCATCTGCTTGATCAACACGGCGAGGAGGGTGCTCTTTCCGGTGGCCGGGGTGCCGGCCATGGCGATGCAGATGGCGTGGCCGTTCCGCCACCCGTCCGGCAGCGCGGCGTGACAGACCGGGCAGACCTCTATCACGGGTGCATCCAACGCGGTCGCGGCATCGGATGCCGACAGAAGCGGGCCGCGGTAACCCCGCGGCCGGGTCACGCTGTAGATCGGGCCCGACTCTGTCTCGACACCGGCGAATGCGGAGGCCACCGGATCGCAGTACCGCTCGCCACCGGCGAACGGCGAAACCGACCAGGCGTAGTCGTCGTCGGTCAGCACCGAGAAGCACCTCGGGCATTTGCTCATCGCAGAGCCTGAACCAACTGGGACGCGATCCGGTCCAGCGTGGACGAGTCGGCGAGCAGCTCGACGTCGGTCTGCAAACCTGGCCGTGGCGGCGGCATCCGCACGCAGCGTGAATCCATGTGCGTGTCATCGGAGAACGTCATGACGGCGAACCGCTGCAGCGCATTCCGGGTCGGGAAGTCGGTGCAGATGATGATGTGGCCGCCGGCATCCGGAAGGCGCGACCATCTGGCACCCGCGCTCCACCGGGGTACCGCGTGCCTGACCTCCGCGGCCAGCTGCGCGGCCACGCCACAGCTCACCTCGACGGCATCCTCGCCGATGAGCACCGCGGACACATCGTTGATCCCGACGGCGGCCGCGACACCGACGACGATATCGACGGCGGCGGCGACCCCGCCGCCGGCGTACATCGGCAGCATCGAAGCCGAGGTGTCCAGCGCCACCAGGAGCGGGCCGTGCACTGTCCGGGTTCGGTGGTCCAGTGCTTTCCGGGCCGATATGCGCGCCGCGGACGCCAACGGGCTCAACGGGCTGTCCGCACCCGCCGCCGCGGAGATCTCCACGATGCCGTCCCGCGCTGTCAGCCGGGCCAGCTCCACATTCGAATCCCCGCTTACATCAACGGGATCGAAGAGCACCTGGACGGGGTCGAGGTCGCCGGGAGCGTCGTGTCCGATGGCCAGACTCACCTGGGTACCCCGCGTGAAGGGCTCACCGCCGGCGGGAACGACGGTGATCGACACCCGTCCCGCTTACCCGGGGCAGCACGGCCAGATGCGAATTCGGCTGCATCGGCTCCTGTTCGTCGCTCGCATGGACCACCAGCGACGCGCCGTGCACCGAACCGCTGATCGACACGGTCAGTGCCTGGTTCGGTATCATCACGACCTGTTGCGCGGGCCCAGACACATAGATCGGCATCAGGTCGGCTCTCCCGTCAATCGCAACGCCGACACCGGCGGGTCGAGCAACGCCAGTCGGCGCAGCCGCCTCTGTTCGCCAAGGTTGGCGAACAGCCGGATCCATCCGGTGCGGAAGCGAACATCGGCAACCCACACCTCGCCGCTTCCTCGGTGCCGATCGACGAGTATCGGACCTCCTTCGAAGGCGGCCCGACGAATTCGCCGCGGTCGTTCAGCGGCGCCACGTCCACCGGCTGACCATCGTTCACGCTCAAAGGAATCCGATCGGGGTTGTGTACGAGCACGAACGGCGGGGAGCCGGTCACGTCGACCTCGGCCCGCACCGTCAGTGCCGCGGTCACGGCCGAGCCGCCGGGGTCCCGCCCGATCTGCACCCAGTACCACAGCCGTAGCAGGCCGTCGTAGGTGATGCTGGTGATCTCGCCGACCACCCGCCGACCTGCCGAGAAGGCCACCGGCGCAAGGTGCAACGAGCAGCCGCCCGCAGGCAGCTCAGTGGTGAACTGCATGCCGCCATAGCGCTGGTAGTCCTCCAGCGTGATTTCGTAGGAGCGTCCGGTCAGTCCGGAGCGGGGATCGTGTCCCTTCGCGGCGAGGTACACGATGACGGCCGCCGCGCCCTCGGGCCAGCCGAATGTCAGCACCTGTTTGTTGCAGAACTCGATGAGTTCGACGTCGCGGACCGGCCCGGTCCGCACGGTCGAGGCCGTTTCTCCCGAGTCGGGCCTTGCCCGTCTATCACCGTCACCGGGGTGAAGTAGGCGCGGCTCCAGTCGCGCGGCCACGGCACACCGGCCATCACCGCCCGGGGGTGGCCCCGATCGTCGAGCCACTCCGAGACGGGATGCGGCAGCTGCATTTCGCCGTGCAGCCCGGCCTGCTCCACCGCCGCATGCGGAATCTCCGCCACCTCCGCCCGAGGAGCGGACGGAGTGCGGAAGACGAAACCCGCCCTGCCGGCGGCGGCGTCCACGTCAGATCGACGGTGACCGGTTCGGTTCTCATGCACGGTCAACGACAGGTCGTCCACGGGAGCGAGCACAGCCGTGACCGTCACGTCCGCCTCCACCGCCTCCGAGAGCCGGCCGACCCCGTCGACGAGCACTTCGCAGCGGGCCCGGTACACATACCGTCGGCCGCCTTCGGCATCGGAATCGACGAAGCCGCTGATGTTCTCGTCACCGGCCAGGATGCGGTAGTGCGGTCCGCCGAGTGACGATTCCTCGATCGGCACGCGTTCGACGTGCACCGCCCGCACGCCCGGGAAGACCGTCCATTGGCCGATCACGCGTCCGGAGTCCTCCTGCACCGCCATCCCGCGCACGGCGGCCACGACGAGACCCGCGGCATGCAGCCGCGGTTGCGCGGCGAGGGCCTGCGTGCGCGAAGCCCCTGCGTTGACCCACACCTGGTAATGCCGCACCGCGCCGGCCGCGTCACGGTCGTCGAACGCTTCAGTGGACGTCGGTGGAGGCCACCAGGTGCGCCCGGTCGGGGAGTACGGCGGGTCGTCCTCGCTGCTGACGATCCGGTAGACGGCAAACGGCGCATCGTAGCTCGGCCACGAGAGTGCTATCGCGCCACTGTGTCCGCGGCGCAGCCCGAGCGGTTCCGGGTTGCCATCCTGCTCGCGTGAGCACGAACGGGGTGAATTCGGCTGACGGGAAATCGATTTGCGTCGGGATGCCGCGGTTCGCCCAGACCGGGCACCGCGGAAAGCACCCGGGCCATTTCGTCGGCGTGCTCGCTCACCGGGTCGGGCAGCATCATCCGGATCTGCTCGGCATCGGTACGCCCGGACCGCAGCACCATCCTCAGGTGGGCGTCCTTGAAGGTGTGGGCCGACACCGCACCGGATGCGATCAGCCGTTGACGCCACATCAGCAGCTCTGGCAGGCGGGGATCGCTGTCATCGTCGATGGCGTCACCGATGTCATCGTCGATCGGGCTGGGCTCGGACATCGCTAGAAGACCAGATCCCCGGAGCCGGGCGGCAATTCGTTGTCGATCGGCGCGATCGGTTGGGGTGGGGCGAACACGGCGAAGTCATATGCGGGCAAACCCTCACCAGCCTGGATCACCACCGCGCGGTAGCCCAACCCGCGCCGTGCCACCATCCCCTCGTCGATGGCCACCGCCGAACTACTGGTCGTCTGTGCGGCGTGAGTGAACAACGAAGCATCGAACGGCGCCGGTGCGCCGGTACGGTGTTCGGTCATCCCGTCGCCGAACTGCGCGGCGGGCACTCGTCTGCCGTCCGGCAGCATCAACGTGTCGATCAGGCTGTCACCGACACCGATGGCCGGATCGTCGAACATCTGCTGCACGCGGCGCCACAGGAGGTCGGCCCCGCTCGTGGTCAGCTGTCCCGCAGCGAGTGCGCCCGACCAGCGGTCCAGCGCCGAGCCGCTGCCGGCGCCGGGCATCGCCAGCACGTTGGCCGGTTCGGTCCGCGCGTCCACGGCCGACGCTGCCAGCAGCTGCTCCCACGGCCGGGTCAGCCACCCGAGCAGATACAGCCGCTGCTGGATGCGGTGCAGTGCGGTGTCTCCGTGGTCGGATCCGGCTGCGGCGACCGCGACCTGCGTCGAGCGGGGCAGCCCCTGGATCAGCACGGCGCGGGCTTCACCGGTTGGCGCCACCGTCCCGAACGGTGCGCGCAGGAACGCACCGACCGCCCGGCACCACGACAGCAGCTGCCCGTAAGCCATCGAGAGGCGGCCCAGATCCTCCAGCGCCGACCGCAGGTTGGTCTGCATCGCCTCGAGCTGGCTCAGCGCGGTCTTTCGTGAGTTCATCTCGGCGAACATGTCGCGCTGGGCCACCACGAACATGGCCGATGCCACCACCAGATACGCGGCGAGCAGGACACCGCCGCAGATCAGCGCGAACGACCAGGTCGACCATCCAAGTGCGGCAGCACCTGTCAGCGCGGCCAACGTGACGAAGAGCGCCCAGCCGAATGTCTTGAGTATCAAGCCGATCGCTTGCTGCCGCCGGCGAAGTCGCTCGTCGATCGACTCGCTGACCGACGCCGCGCGGATCTGCTCGACCAGGGTGGTCGACCTCCACGCGCGCCCGTCCCATGAAGTCGGCGAGGATCGCCGCCACCTGCCAGGCGTAGCTCTTGGAAACCCCGTCCTGCCAACGCTCCAGTTCCGCGGCGGCATGGCGGGCCTCTACGCCGGCGGCCTGGTCGGCGTAGGCACGTTCCAGCCGGTCCCGTAGGTCCGCGACCGCCAGCACGTCGACGGGCTCCACCGAATCCGTGCCGATCACCGCGGCCAGGGACGCGGGAATCGCGCAGAACCTGTCCTCAACGCCGGGCACCACATCGGCGCAGCTACGGACCACCCCGACACCGGCTCCGACGTTGACCGGTTCGAGCTCGGTTCCGCGTCGGCCACCGTCGGCCAAAGTCAGTGCGCCGTTGACGAAATCGGTCCACAGTGCACCCAAGTCACGTCGGGACCGGTGCTCACCGTCCACCCGTCCCGGCAGCGCGGTGCTCATGGCATCGGCGCTGCGGCCGAGCTCCTGCCAGCCGGTCACCTGTGGGTCGGCGACCACCGCAAACGCCGAGCCGGACCGTCCGAACATCGTGCTCTGCACGGTTGCGGCGAGCGCGGAGGACACCGAGCCAAGCATCGCCGCCATCCAGGCCGACGGTGCGCGGCGCAGTGCGACGCCGAGGAACCTCAAGAACATCTTCACCGCTGCCCAGATCGAAATGGCTTGCGCAGCTGGACTTTCCAGTGTCAGACGGGGACCTCGCAAGACATCGCGACGCTTGGTCCACAGCGCGCGCGCCATTTTCTGCGCGGCCAGCGCGGCGTCTTCGATGTACACCACATGCACCGGCCCGCCGTTCGGCAATGGCAGGCGACCGGCCGTGGAGAACAGTTGTGCGCGCAGCTGGTCCTCGACGTCGGCGGTGTCGAGCTGACGGTAGAAACCGCGCACCGCGCGCAGGGTCTGGCCGGGCACGATCTCCACCGTGTCGAAAGGGGTGGTGTCGATGCCTGCCCACATTCCGGCCACGCCGCAGATGGCCGGCGCGACATGGCGGGCCAGATCGAGCGGATCGGTCAGCGGATCGATGATCACCGAACCCAGGTCGGGGGACGGCGCGTCCTCCGGGGCGATCAGCAGGTTGTGCCAGCCTTCCAGCACCGGCGCCTGATCCTGGTGTGCCGACCCGGCCTCGGCCGAGCCCGTCACCAACAGCCGCAGCAGGGTGACGTCCGCGCCCACCGAAGCGCTTCGCACCACCCGCTCCACCGTCTGCTCGGCCACCAGTGGCACGCGGCTGTCGGCGTCGTCCCGCGACGCCTGTACCGGCACCAGCACGGCGAGCCGCACTCGCCGGTAGCGCTGACCGGTCAGCAGGCGCTGCAGTGAGACCGGCTCGGATGTGCCGTCCCGCACCAGCATTGCGGGTACCGAGCGGTGGCCCACCGCGGCGGCGTCGATCCACGCGAACGCGGACAGCATGCCCGCCGCGCTGTAGTCGGCGAGCACCGCGAGAATTTCCTCGGTGGAGGCGCGAGGTGCGAGCAGCACCGTCAGCGTCGATGGGGTCGGTGGGGAGGCCGGGGCGGTCATCGTCAGAACATCACCCCTCGCGACAGCACGACCTCGTCGTCTGCACCTGGTGCCTCGTCGTCATGGCCGAGCGTCGCGATCTGATCGAGTGTCTTGATCAGGGTCTCGGTGGCCCAGAACACGTCGGGCGCCATATCGCGGAAGATCGGGGTCTTGGCCGCCTTGGCGCGGGCGGAAATCGTCGTGAACGTGCCGTTCGGATCGGCACCGGGCGACCCGGCAGGCAGGTACTGGGCGGCGGTGTCGCGAACCCGGCCGAGCCATTCCGTGGCGGCCGCGATCCGCTCGGCCGGCGTCGTGGCGGCCGCGACCGACGTCAGCCGGGACACCACACCATGCCCGGACGATCCCGTCGTGACGAATTCACGCAGCAGGTGCACCGCGGACAACTGCAGGATGCCGCTTGCCGGGTCTTGTGAGTTCGCGTCGAACAGCTCACGCAACACCTGATAGGGCCGCAGCGAGGACATCAACGGCGGCTCGTGCGACTGGGCGATGGCCAGCAGGATCGACTCCAGCACGGCGGGCAACCAGTCGTAGCTGGCCTTGTACTCCGACGGCGGGGTCAGCAACGGGTTGGGAAAGGTCAGCCATTGGCCCGCGGCACCGTCGAATATGCGCACCGGCTCGGTGTACGGGGGGGCGGGGATCTGGACGCGACCGATGACCTGCCCGACGAACCAGCCCGCGGTCATGGTGCGGCGTTCGGCATCGGTCATCGGCAGTGACGCCGGTAGCGGCCGCGAGCGCCGGAAGCGCCAGAATCCGGTCCGGCCCTGGCTTGCCATCGACGCCCACTCCTGCGCGGCGGGAACCAGCACCGAGTCGAAGGCCAGCGGCGAGTAGTTCGGGTAGGAGCCGAAGATATCGACGCGGGTCACCCCGTCCTCGTCGGACAGCGAGCGCGCGAAGTTCTCCTTGGTGGCCCTGTCGATCCGTGGGTTGGACCCCAGCGCTTCCTCGAGCGCCGCGGCCACCGGCTGCCCGGCGAACGGGATGTCCGAAAACTTGTACCGGTACTCCACCTGCTGTCCCGGATGCACCCGCTGCATCGCCTGGTCGCTGACGCTGGCCAGTGGACGCGCGAGCGACAACGCCTCGGCGAACTTGCTCGCGATGTCATGCCGCCGCGCGGCCAGCTCGGACTCGGATGCGCCTACGCCGGAGACGAAGTCGCGCAGCGAGACCTTGCAGAACTCGTAGAACGACTCGCTCGGCCGGTCGACGTACAGCCGGGCCCGCGCCAGCAGCTCGCCGGGGCGGGTGTGCACATCGAATTGCGCCATCGACGGAACCCGGGTGCGCCCACTCTCGGGATCGATACCCAACGCGCGGGTGTTCCATGTCGCGGTGTTTTCCAGCAGTCCCCCGGGGGCGGAGACCCCGCCGGTGGTCTCCCATTCGCCGGCGACGACGGCGGTGGTGGCCTGGTCCACTGCGGAGGCGAAGGGTATCAACCCCTGCGAGCCGACCACCGCTTTGACCAGATCCGATTCGTAACGCGCCTTGAAAGCGGACGAATTGATCAGCAGCACTTCGTTGTTGGCTTCGGCAAACCGGCCGGGCACCAATTCGTCGGCGTCCGCGGGCCACGCCGTGTACTGATCGGTGGCCAGCCTTGCCAATCCGACGTCCGTCGGCGGTTCGGTGCTGGCCTGCTCGAGCATCACCAACGCTTCGCCGAGCCCGTCGCGCAGCGGCGCCAGCAGTTCGGCACCCATCACCCGCATCACGTCGGCGATTCGCGCCGATGCGTTGGCGAAGAGTTGGCGGCGCACACCGGCGTGGAAGCCCTCTAGCGCCGTCGCCAGCACCTGGTCGGTGTTGGACAGCACCCCCCGCAGGCCGCCCAGCGCGGTTTCGACGTGTGCGGGCAGGGCGACGATATCGGCGGGGCCCATCGTTCCCAGCTGCGTCAGCGACCCGGCCAGCAGGTCGTCGATGTGACGGCGCACCCGGTCGACCAGCGCCCGCGCGTACGGCAGCCCGAGGGTGGCGACGGCGTCGATCACCGCCCCCGAGAGCCGCTCGGCGAAGTCGCGGTGCCAGTTGAACGCCATGGCGTAGGCGGCCTCCGTGCACGCGGTCGCCAGCGCATCGCGGCGGTTGGCGATCGCCTGCCGGAACATCGGCACCCACTGCTCGGCGCTCATTCCCTCGGGATGGGGCAGATAGCCGCGCAACTGCCGGTCGACGAGCCCGCTCACGGTCGAGCCGACGACGTCGGGCGAGAATGCGGTGTTGGCAACCCAGGTGCCGAGGATGTTGATCCTGCTCTCCTCGTCGCCGACCGCGGACGGCAGGCCGACGGTGCTGCAGATCGCGTCCCATTGGCTGGACAGCAGAGCCTCGAGCTGCTCGTTGCCGGAGGCGGGGTTGCCCGGCTGCAGGTGACCGTGCAGCAGCTTGTCCGCGGCGCTGCGGGCCAGCCGCTGCGCCGCGTACTCGGCATAGCGGTCGCGACCCATCGAGAGGGAGGAGAAGCCATAGGTGCCCCACGGCAGCGGATCCCACACCGAGATGCCCCAGCCGAGCAGGTCCTTGTCACCGGCCGGCGAGGCGGTGTTACCCAGGTCGTAGGAGACGAACTGATCGCTGGCGGTCCCGCTCATCATCAGCCCGGCCAGCCCACGGCCGAGCCCGCGATACACCGCGAACTGTGAGCCGTCGCCGAACTGGGTGCGGTCGGCGCCGATGTAGCGGCCCACCGGGAACACCCGGGCGAACGGGATCGGCTCACCCTCGCCGTGCTGCTGGCCGAGTGCGCGGAGAATCCGGACATCGTGGTCGCGTGCCGCGCCCGACTGCGACGCGACGATCTCGCCCAGCATGGCAAGGGCGTTGGCCCGCACCCCGATTCGTGCGCTCTGCGGCAGGGATTCGAAGATGTCGGGGGTGACCATGAAGACGCCCATCAGCTTCACGTCGAGCCCCGACACCATGGTCAGCAGCCGGCACACATCGAGGGCCATGGACGCACCCGCACCGCCGGCCATCGAGGACACCACCAGCACGAGGGGCGGCTGATTGGGATCGAACCGCCCCATGCCCGGCACATCGAGCGAGGCCATCTGCGAGATGGTCTCCACCCGGAAGAGCTGATCCCAAACCGCCTGCAGTTTGGCGCGGATCTCGCCGGCCTTGCTCAGCGTGATCATCCGGCCGATCGCCCGGTACTGTCCGGCACCGGCGGAGATCGGGTTGGTCACCTGATCGGGCTGGCGCGGTGCCCATGTCGCGATCGTGTCCAGTGCGGTGTCGGTGGCGAGCCGGGAAGACAGTGCTCCGTCGAGAATCGCGTAACTGCTTCCACGCGGACCGCACCCGATGTACGTGCCGCCCTGCGCGGGCACGTTCGCCAGCCCGTCCGGACCCGGGTCTGCCGCGCTGGGCACGTCGATGTGGACGAACTGCCAACCGGCAATCAGTTTGTCGACACCGGCGGCGTGCAGTTCGGAGCGCAGCTGGTCCATGATGTAGGCAAGCGTCGCGCCGCCCGAACCGCCGCAGCCCACTATCAAGAATCGTCGCATCAGGCTCCTCCAGTAAACGGATCGAAAGGATCGGATTGGGTTGCCACCGAGACTGTTTCACCGAACGGCGACGAACGCGTGGTGGCATCGTGGAAAGGCGCGACGCCGGCTTCGACAGCTCTGAGCCGTAATGCGGCCAAGAGATCGGGCAGCCGGCGGGCCACGTCGTCGTAGATGCGCTCGCGGGCAGCGTTGTCGGTGCGCCCGCCGATCAGCAGCAGCACCTCTGCGGCGCCGGCCGGACCTTCCGGGTCGTGCAACAGCACCCAGGTGTTGTGCACCGCCAGCGGCAGAACTGCCTGCAGGCCGGTGCGGCCGGTGCCGGGCAGCCCCGAGCCGACACTGGCGCCGACGCTCACGCGTCCGTCGGCGTCGACGCGCACATGGCCACTGCCGAACGGGCTCCGGCCGGTCGTCGCGGTCAACGTGGCGCCGAGCACGGTCAGCCTGCGGGTGGCGCGGGCCAGGCCGGGTACCGGCTGTACCAGGTCGGTCTCGGCCATGGCGAACGGTGCGCCGTCCCGCAGCACGCTATCGCCGTTCACCTCCACCTGAATGCGTTCGGCGAGTAGAGGTGTCGGTGGAATCCGGCTGACCCGCCACTTCGCGGCGTACAGCAGCGCCAGCGGGATACCCGGTCCGAGCAGAAGCGCGGCGATGAGCACCACCACAAAGTTCGTGGTGCTCAGCGGATGGGTCAGGGAGGCGAAGAACGGCACGTCGACCACCTGTGGGCCATCGGGGTTCTGTAGGGCGGCGACGTGTATCGCGACGCTGCCGTCGAGTCCTCCGTGCCCGTCGTGGTCGGTGCGCAGGGTGATCGGCAAGTTCAGCGTCTGCCCTGCCGGCACCTTCAGGCAGTTGTCGGGTCCGCTGGCCGGTGAGCTGATGTGCGGAGCGCCGATACCGTCAGGCGCCGCAACGACTTTGGCGGCATCGGACGGGGACAGCCACGCGCAGCCCGGGCCGGTGATCGGCAGCGACGCCGTGGCCCCCTTGACGCCCTCGACCGTGCCGAAGTCGATTCGGGTACCGGGGGTGGGCAGTCCCACCTTCGGCAGGATCTGGATCGGCACGTCGACGTCCTGCGGTGACAGCGTCGTGCCCGGTGCGATCTGTTCGCCGTTGCGACCTGTGGCCGGCGCGGTGGTGATGACCAGTGACATGCGCAGCACAGCGTGCCCCGGCTTGACGTCGGTCAGATCCGCGTCGACGGGCTGGGCGATGCCGGTCTTGGGCACCGACTCGATCAGCGGGATCGGCGCAGCGCCGTCGGGAACCAGCGCCGCCGACAGCGTCGCGGTGCCCGCCAGATCGGTCGGTGCCAGCGGGTGGCCCTGCCCGTCGGCCAGTCCGAACGTCAGGCCCTTGACCACCTGTGCGCTGTGCCAGGAGATCTTGGTCGCACCGGCAAGCGCGGGGTAGATGTCGGTGGTGATGTGGATGTTGACCCTGGACACCGCATCGGGATGCCGGCCGGTGGTGTCGACATAGACGACCGCCCACTTGCCCGCCCAGTCGGGCCCGCCGGAGTTACGGATCGAGATGGATTGCGCCGAGTCCGACTGCCACTGGTATTGCACCGGCGTACCGGCAATCTGGGTGTCGACCCTGCCCGGCTTGCTTGGCAGCTCCACTGTCTGTCCCGATGGGGAGATCAGGTACGGCACGATGCCGGGCATGCCGCCGGAGCCGAGGATGCTCACCGACTTGATGGAGCGGTCGAGCACGAAGTCATGGCGCGCCTCTTGGCACACCTGCAAATGGCACACCGGCCCCTGCTGCGAGACACCGGGATCCGGGTTTAGCGCGTCGAACGCGAACAACATGCCGTCGAGGTTGGACACCGGGAAGAAGTCGCCGGGCACCGGATCGGTGATGCCGCCGCACGACGTGCCGCCCACGCCCGTGCCGGTCGCGATCGCCGACATCGTGTCGAAATCGCCAGGGTCGGTGCTGCCGCGCAGACCCACCGCCAGCATCACGATGCCGCGTGAGCGAGTCTGATCCGCGAGTCCACCGGGCCGGCAGATCGACTCCTGCGCCTTGCGCACCGTTTCATCGATACCGCCCGCGCTGTCGAGGCTGACACCGGGGGCGTAAGGCTTGACCAGCGGGCGCGCCGTGAAGTCGATCTTGCCGTCCGAGAACCACGCGATCGCCTGGCAGCGGTCGGCGCCATCGGGGCCGCTTCCCCTCGTGGCCAGCGTTTGGCGCGCACCGTCGAGCGCGAGCCAGTAATCGGTGTCGATCCCCGTGTTGCGTGATGCCTGCGGGGCCATTTGGTCCCCGATCGAGTCCGCCGTCGCAGCGGTCAGCTTCGTCCAATCCTGGTGTAGCGCATACGTGTCCGAGAATCCGGCAACCGCGACATCGAGATCGGCGCCGACCCGGTCAGCGTATTTGCCGAGCGTCTGGACGAGATACTTCGCCGCCGACAGTCGCGCCGCCTTGGGGTCCGTCGACTGCAAGCTGCTGGACTCGTCGAAGAGGACCAGCAGATCGCCACTCTTCTGCGCCGCCAGACACCCCCCGTAGCGCGTGGCACCGCCCGCGTCTGCGTCGGCGTGGGCGACGGGCCAGCCCAGCGCCGCCAGTCCGAAGGCAAGCACTCCTGCCAGGATCCACCGGCACAGCGCAGCGATACCACGCCGCGTGAACGACAGGATGCTCATCGCGCCTACCACCTCCCCGCCCAAAGCGCGAGATGCCATGCACCGATGGCAATTCCGGCCATGCATACCGCTACCACCGTCCAGTACCCGGCCTTGATCCAGCTCGGGGCCGAATACACGGCGCTGGTGCGACGGCGGGTATCGACAAGGGTGTAGACGGCCAGGATTCCGATCGCGAAGGGGCCGGCCAGCAACCACCCCACGGTGGCGGCTGCGAGTGCACTGCCCCACACGCCGGCCACCACCGCCCCGGCGCCGGCCAGCGCGATCGCCAGGCCGAACAACGCCAACGGAGGCCGCGCCACCGTGAGATTCCCGCCCGGCGAGGTCACCGCGGTCGTGGTGGCGCCGAACACGTCGGGGGACTTTGCCGGGCCTGGTGGTGAATCGGCGAACGGATCGAAACCGGAGTTCAGTTTTGAATCGGGTTGAGGTGAAGACAGCGTGGTGTGTCCCGCCGGTGAGCCCGGCACTCCACGCGGCGGGCCGAAGTCGCTGAAATCAAACGGATCGACCATGTCAGAACTCGTTGAGACAGAGTGCGAACGAATGGTCGGGTGGCGCTGCGACATAGGTGGATTGGCAGTTCAAGTCGGACGTGACGCGAGCCACGACGGTGTACACGCCCTGGCGGTGTTCGCACGGGACCCCGAAAAGGTCGAGCGCGTCGTCGCCGAGATCGCGCTTCTGGATCTCGGCGCAGGTGCCGATGGTGACCTGCGCGAGGTCGAGTTTGACCCGGCGTGTGAGAGGCGGCGGTGCCACCGATGTCACCACCACCGGTGGGAGCACCCGCGGAAGCGCCGGCGCTGTCACGACGGGGCCCGTGTTCGGCACCGACTGGGCCCGTTGAGACGGACTCACGACGGCCCACACGATCAAAGCGGCAATCAGCGCCACGGTCAGCACGTAGCCGACGATCAAGCCCCAGATCGCAGCCGTGCGTCCCGGTTCGCCCGATCGGCGGATCTGCACCAGCGCCCAGTGACCCAGAATCACGCCGACGGGTGGCAGCAGGACGGCGAAGACGGGAGATAGCACGGCGAGGGTGTTGTGGGATTGTTTCGGTGGTGGGTACGGATTTTCACCGGGAGGGGTAAACGGCCACAGCGCCGCGGGCGGCATGTGATCGGCGCCGGACGGTCCGCTCGGCGGAGTCGGAGCGTGGACCGGCGCCTGGCGGAAAGGATCTCCTGCGACGGTCATCGTAGGGACCTCTTCAGTGCGTCGCCACCGTACATGGCGTCAGCCCTTGAACTTCGTGATGCAGGCGAAGATGGTGTTCGTTCTGTTGGCCAGGTACTCGTCGGTGCAGGGGTTTGTCGACGAGGAGACCATGTCGACGCGAAACACACCATCGCGACCCTCGCAGTTCACTGGATATATCTTGATCAATTGGCTGTCAGCATTATTCGGGTCAGGCTGTGTTTGCTGAATCTCGACGCAATCGCCGGCCCGGAGATCTTCGACGTTCACTGTCCGCCGGACGGGTGCCGCAGGTGTGACAACGGTCGTTTGCACATCTGCGGTTGGCGGCGGCAGCGGCGCCGCGGCGGTGGTGACGGGTTGCGCCGGGGACGATGACTCATCGGTACGGGCGGTGATCGCCCACAAGACCAATCCGACGATCGCGAACAGGATGAACACATACGACAACGTCAGGCCGACGAGCGCACGGTCGCGGCCCTGCTGTCTGCCGACCTTGATCTGCGAGAGCGCCAGGTGGCCCAGCGCCGCACCGACCGGCGCGAACACGAACGCGAACACGATCGACAAGGTGGCCAGTGTCTTGGCATCCGTCCCGGACGGGCGAGGTGGTGGTGGCAGGCGCGGGTCCGGACCGGGCAACGCGCCCGTGAAGCCGACGCCGCCGAACGGATCCATTGGCCCGCTGTGGGTTCCGTTGTAGGTCATGACCGCTTCCTCCGCCAGACGTCGGGCGAGTACTGGGCGACGGGAGTGTCGAAAATGGCGAGGACACACGGAACGGAAACCGTGCTGAGCTGACCGCACTGTGTTAGAAATGTACGGCCGGAAACTGTCGCGGTGTGAAGTAGGCACCGACGCACATGCCGCTCCACGAGGCAGATGGTCCTCAGCGCCTTCCGGGGAAAAGTCGCCATGCCGTTAACCAACGTACGGCGGAGGCAAAACTATTCACTTCCGGTCGGAAGCTTTCGCCCGCCGTGCCGAGGCCGCGCGCTTCATTCGCATCCGGTAGTTGCCTGGTGAAGTATCACGATCGATGTTCGAGCGCGACGGCCTCGTCGTGCCAGTCCCATCGGGCCGTCGCCGCCAGCAATTGACTCGTCGGGCGCGGCTGTTCGCGGGCAAATTCCGTCGTCACGCGGCCCCACTCGATCGTCTGGCGGCGGCGCCGGCCCGACGCTCTTCCGCTATCTCGCGTCGGGCAAACTCAATTCAGAAGGCGCGGCCCGTCGCAACGGCAGGGTGATGGTGAACGTGCACCCCGTTCCGGGTCCCTCGCTGTGAACGTCGATGTGGCCGTCGTGTGCCTCTACGAGCGCTTTGGCGATGGCCAGCCCGATACCGGCGCCGCCGTGCCTGCGATCGCGGGCGCCGTCCACCCGGTAGAAACGGTCGAACAGCCGAGGCAGATGTTCGGGCGCCACCCCGTCGCCGTCGTCCGACATCGTGATCACCAACCCGTCGCGAACGACCGTGGCGGCCACCCCGACCGTCCCGCCCCGTCCCGAATGACGCAGCGCATTGTCGAGCAGATTGCCGAGCACCTGGCCGAGTCGCTGTGGATCGGCCCGCACCTGGGGCAGACCGTCCGCGACGCGCGCCGTCAGTGTCACGCCCTTCGTGTTGTAGCGGGGAGTGAACGCCGAAACGGCGGTGGATATCAGGGTTTCGGCCGATACCCACTGCGCATCGACGGACGTCGCGCGGCCCTCTGCGACAGAGAGTGCGTTGACATCGACACTGAAGCGGGTGAGCCGGCCCGTCTGGTCACGCAACGTGCTGATCGTCTCGTCGTCGAGACGCTGCACGCCGTCCTCCAATGCCTCCATGTACGCTTCGAGCACCGCGACCGGCGTCCTGATCTCGTGTGCGAGGTCGGCCAGCATCTGGCGGCGGGTGTCGTCGACCACACCGAGTTGCCGGGCCATTGTGTTGAAGGCCGCGGCCACAGCGTCGAATTCCTTCCCGAGGTGCGGCGGTGGAACGCGAATGTCGTAGTGTCCGTTGGCAACCGCGGACGCCGCGTCGGACAGCGCCGTGGCGGATCGGTGTACCCGGCGGCTGAGGTACCAACTCAGGGTCAGTGCCGCCAATGCGGACACTGCCAGCGCGATTCCGACGGACAGCGCGGTCGCGTCCCGGAATGCGTGTTCGTAGGGATCGTTACCGCCTGGTGGCACCGCCTCGTCCATGAGCCTGCGGAACATCGGTGGACCCACGATGGCGGCCACCACGCTCGTCGTCGCGATGCCGGCGATGACGACGACCGAATTGGCGACCAGCAGCTGCCCGCGGATGCCGCGCGCCATCAGCCTGCGCCCATCCGGTATCCGACGCCGCGCACAGTGGTGACATAGCGCGGCATAGCGGGGTTGTCGCCCAGCTTGCGGCGCAAGTGCCCGATGTGCACATCGACGACGTTGTCGGCGCCGACCCATGAGTCGCCCCATATGGTTTCGAGCAGGTGTCGTCTGGTGAGCACAGTACCCGGGCGCGCGGACAGGGCCGCGAGCACATCGAACTCGGTGCGGGTCAACATGATCGGTGTCTCATCCAGGTGTACCTCCCGGCTGTCGACGTTGATGCGGAGCGCACCGAACACGCGGGGAGGGCTGACAATCTCGCCGGAATCCACGCCAGGTGTCGATGCGCGGCGGGGTCGCCGCAGCATCGCACGGATGCGGGCCACCAGTTCGCGGGGACTGAACGGCTTGGTGATGTAGTCGTCGGCGCCCACGGACAGGCCGACGATGGTGTCCAATTCGGTGTCACGCGCGGTCAACATGATGATGTAGGCGTCCGAGAAGGCCCGAAGCTGCCTGCAGACCTCGATCCCGTTGACACCGGGCAAGCCGATGTCGAGGATGACCACGTCGGGATCGGCCTCGCGTGCCATGGCGAGGGCATCGCGGCCGTCATGGGCGAGGTGAACCTCGAACATCTCGCGTTTCAGATAGCTCGCGACCACGTCGGCCAACGGCGCCTCGTCGTCCACCACCAGCGCCCGGAACTCCTGGGCCGCGGGCGGTGCGGCGGCGTTGTCCATGTACCCATAGTGCCCCCGGCGTCGAAGCATTGCCCCTGGCAGGCCCGATTTCTTTATCGAACCTTCAAGGATCAACCAGTGGATGTCCGTAATGCGAGGTCAGACTTGCGCTGTATCAGGGTCTTTGGTCAGCACGGTCCATGAAAGAGAGGCATATCCATGGCGGTATCCGAGGTCACGACCACCAACGTGTACGAGAAGGCCGCCCCCCTGTTGATGGAGGCGGGCCGGCAAGTGAGTCGCTATGGTCTGGTCATCGTCTTGGCCTGGATCGGCTTCGGCAAGTACGTCAAGATGGAAGCACGCGTCCTCATCGAGCACAGTCCGCTGATGAGCTGGATCTACGACTACCTCAGTGTCACCACCGTCGCGCGCGGGTTGGGCACGATGGAAATTGTTGCCGCGCTTTTGATTGCGGTACGCCCGCTGTGGCCACGCGCTTCGGCGATTGGCAGCGCGCTGGCCGTCGTGCTGTTCCTCGGCACGTTGAGCTTCTTGTTCACCTCGCCCGGGGTCGTGGCGACCCACGCCTGGGGGCTGCCCGTCCTTTCTGCGCAGCCGGGCCAGTTTCTGCTCAAGGACCTGGTTCTCATCGGCGTGGCGATCTGGACGCTCGGCGACTCACTCGCCGGTGCCAGGCACTGACGAGTGAGCCGCCGGTGCGACTTACTGGACCTTGTACATCCAGATCAGGGAGGTGGTCAGCTCGCCGTCCGGGTTCCACTGGTAGTTGCGCCCGACGCCCTGTCCGTTGTAGTTGCGGACATAGTCCAGCAGCCCCTGGCGGGTGGTGATACCGGAGTCGATCCCCTTGAGGAAGATCGTGGCCAGGTCATAGGCCTCGGTGCTGTACGTGCCGGGCTCCTGGCCGAACTTCTTGGTGTAGTCGTCGAGGAATGATCCCGCGGCGGGGCCGCATGGGCACGACAGCAGGGCGTCCTTCGCCGCCGCACCGGCCTGCTTGACGTACTCGGGATCTTTTGAGCCGTCGGCGGAAGCGAAGGTGGCCGTGACTCCGGCGTCCCTGAGCTGCTGAGTGAACAACGCCGCCTCGGTGTAATAGCCGGCGTAGAAGACGGCGTCCGCTCCCGCGCCCTTGATTTGGTTGACCGCCGCGGAGAAGTCCTTGTCTCCCTTCTTCACCGAGATACGGCAGGATGCATCCTCGGCCGTACCGAGCGCATCGTGCATCGACTGCGCGAAGCCGACGCCGAAGTCGGAGCTGTCGTCGACGACACACACCTTCTTGTCGCCGAGGGCGTTCTTGAGATACGCCGCATCGGAGGGAGCCTGCACGCCGTCATTGGCCAGGCCGCGGAAAAACGTCTTCCAGCCGTTCTGGCTGAGGGTGACATTCGTCGCCCCCGGGGTAGCCGCGACCACTCCGGCCTGGTTGAAGATGTCGCCGGTGGCCTTGGTCTCCCCGGAGAAGGTCGGACCCACGACGCCGAGAATGCTCGCGTCATCAACGATCTGCGGTGCGACTTCCGTTGCCTTCTGTGGATCGTTCTCGGTGTCGAACGATTTCAGTTGCACCTGGCAGCCCGGGTTGGCGGCGTTGTGCTTGTCGACTGCCAGCTGCGCGCCGTTCTTCACGTTGGCGCCCAGCGCGGCCTCCGGACCACTGACCGAGGTGGCCACGGCAATCGACACCGGCGGGCAGCTGGCTTTTCCGTCCCCGGCGGGGTCGGCAGGCGCGGCACCCGTGGCGGTCGGCACTTTCGCCCCGTTCTGATCGATCTGCTCCTGCGCAACAATCTTCAGGTTGTTTTGCTGGGCCTCGGGTTGGGACTGCTGATTACACCCCGCTGCGGTGAACGCGACGCCACCCATCAAACCGAATACCAATACGTGTCGTGCCACGCGTACGCGCACACTGCACCTCCGCATCCTCTGTCGAATGCCTGCCCAATGCAGACCGAGAATCCCCCGTATCACCCCTGGTGGTGTCGTCCCTGGCCACTTCACCGCGACGGCGCCTCCTCAGCGGGCCATCTGATTATTTCCTGGCATTTGTCAAAGTCATTCCGGCTAGCGGTAATTGATCGATGCTGTTGGCTGCAACGTTGATTACTTGTGTCATCGAACGGCGCAATGGCGTCATATTCGGAGGCGCCGCTGCGTTCCTATGTGAAGGCGGATCGCTTCGTTGTTACGCGGCTGTTGCGTGCAAACCGGGTGATTTGGGGAGGGGCTATTGCGATGTCGACTTTCGTGCTGGCGCCCTTCCTGCGCGACGGCGAATCGATGTTGGAGCGATTTTCCGTTGCCCTGCAACAGAAACTGCTTGCGTTGGCCGCTGCGTCTCCGGACAACACCGCCGCCGTACCGTTCGAGATATGGCGCAAGGTCCACGTCAATGACGCCGATGAGGTGCTGGCGTGGCGTACGTACGCCCACGTCTCGCCTCAGTCGTCCGCCGAGTTCACCGAGCCGATCGAGCTCGAGACGTTCCATTCGCTGGGCATGTTGCGTAGCTACCTGGTGGGAATTGAGATGCCGCCGGGAACGAAATTATCTTCACGATGCCAATCGTCCTTGCGGAGAGCATTATTGAGGCGGACGAGACACTTGACGAGCGACCTAGTCACGGGGAAGCAACGAGATCTTCTGCCAGATCTTGTTGGACAGGTCGGTTGTCAACGTCTCGATGTAGGAGATGGTTTCGAGCACCACGCCGTCGGCGCTGTGCTCGGCGCAGAGGGCGGCCGTCTTGGCTGTCAGGCTGAGCATTTCCGAGCAGTAGTTGAGGTAGTGGTAAAGCTGGTCGGCGTCCAGGCCGTGGCGGACGCTCTGCTCGGTCAGGGTGTAGGACGTGCCGGCCTGCTCCGGGTCCTTGGAGAGTTGATGCATGTCGATCACGTGGGCCAGCGAGCGAAGCCGGTGAAGCAGCCGCAGCAGCACCCGGCGTTCCAATCGTTCGGGAAATGCCCAGAGGAATACCACGGCGATCGCAGCGAACACCAGATCGTTCACGATGCTCTCGACGAGGGGAACCCAGTCGGCGGTGTGCGCGAGCCCATCGATGAAGGCCGAGCGCAGGCTGAAGGCCAGAGCGGCCAGGGTAGCCGCAACGATCGTGATGCTCACAGCGCGGGTGGCGACGGTCCGGCGCCGAAGCCGATGACGCGAAAGGTTCGCCTCCTTCTGCACGAGGCCGACCAGGCGACCGAGATCGCGCGACGCCTTCGTCAGCCCCCGTTCGCCGAACCGGGCATGGATGCGACGTTCGAGCTGCGCCACGGTGGCGCCGACATGGCCGGCCGCCAGCTGGATCACGTCTCCGGCCGGGCTGGTCACCGTCACATCACGAATGTATGGGTACAAGCGCCGCTGAAGCCTGAGGCGCGCCTCACAACCTAGCTAGTCTAATTGCTTTGCCTGGTACAGTAGAACTTGTTCCAATCGTCGCCGCGGCCATGGACACAGGGGTCGAGTCCGCAGGACTCGCGAATGCGTTCGTGTTTGCCAACAGCAACGGTGGCGGACAAGTCAGAAAGACGCGACAGAACGGCCGGTACGCCCGGTTCTACGAAGTGGAGGAGTGCAATGCGCGATCCGCTGATGACGTCGGTTGACCTGATCCGCCACGCAATCGCCGATCAAGTCCGGGATCTCGGCGGCGATGATCACGACATCGACAGCGTGGCGATGTCCGCGGCCTATGCCGTGTGGTGCTGGACGATGGCGGAGATGTCCAGCGGTTAGCCCATCTGCGGCATCGGTTCGGTTGCAGAAACCTAACAATTCGGCGTAGCCAGAACTCCACGCGCGCGTAAATGCGGCAGACATGGTCTGGTGGAATTGATGACCTCTTCGCGAATGATCGCCTGCCGCCTGACCGTCGCCGGGGCGGCGGTCTCCACACTCCTTGCCATCAGCCTGCCCGTGGCCACCGCCGCGCCGGCCACCGATGGTCAGGGTTTCGTCGACTCGACCGCGCGGTGCGCCGCGCCGGATGTGGCTGTCGCCTTCGGCGACACCGCGACCTCGCGCGTCGCCATCTGCAAGACCCCGGGTGGTCAGTACGAGTACCGCGGTGTGCGGGTGACCGATGGCGCAAAGCTCGTCGTCGACGCCAAGCAGTCCGGTGACGGCGCATACGCGGCCGAGAACGACGGAATCACCTACACGGTGACCTCGAGCTCATTGGTCGTCAGCGCCGGCAGTCGGGTGATCCGCGACGAACCGATGGTGAATTTCCACGGCCAAACCACGTCGGCAGCTCCGAAGCAGGCAGCGCCGACCACAGCTGCGACCCCCACCAAGACGGCTCCGCCCACTCCGTTGCCGCCACCGCTGCCCGCCGAGGTTGGCGGACGCTAGCCGGCTCACACCCCGATGAGCGACTCGATCCAGCTGCGCGCGAAATAGAACACGAATCCGACCGCGACGATCCAGAGAAGCGGCCGGATCTCGCGCGCCTTCCCGGCCGCCGAACGAAGAATGACCCACGAGATGAAGCCGATACCGATCCCGTTGGCGATCGAGTAGGAGAACGGCATCGTCGCCACGGTCAGCACGACGGGCAACGCGATCGAGAATTCGGAGAGCTCGATCTGGCGGAGGTGCGAAGCCATCATCGCGCCCACGATCACCAATGCGGCCGCCGCGACCTCGGTCGGGACGATGGAGGCCAGCGGCGAGACGAACATCGCCGCCAGAAACAGCACGCCCGTAACGATGTTCGCGAGCCCGGTGCGGGCACCCTCCTCGATACCGGCACCGGATTCGATGAACACGGTGTTCGACGACGCCGATGTCGCACCGCCGACGACCGCGCCGGCGCCCTCCACGATGAGCGCCGAACGCAACCGAGGGAACGTCCCCTGCGCGTCGGCGAGGCCCGCCTCGCGGGACAGGCCCGTGAAAGTGCCCATCGCGTCGAAGAAGTTGGCGAAGACCAGCGTTAACAAAAGCATGGTGGCCGCGAGCACGCCGATGCGGGCGAAGCTACCGCCCAGACTGAAGTCGCCGAGTAGTGACAGATCCGGAAGCGCGAACGGCGAGCCCGACAGCGTCGGGACCGAGAGGGACCAGCCGCCCGGATGCTCGGTCGCGGACCCGAGATGCCAGATCGCCTCGATGACGATCGCGACGGCGGTGCCCGCCACCAACCCGATGAGGATGCCACCGCGCACGCGCCGGGCAACCAGGATGCCGGACAGGAACAGCGTCAGCACGAAGACGGCGGTCGGCACGGTGGTGATCGAACCGAGGCCCCCGGCGCCCAGTCCGACCGGCGGCGACGGGCGCCCCGTCGAGCTGATGAAGCCGGCGTCGACGAGCCCGATGAAGAGGATGAACAGCCCGATGCCCGCCGTGATCGCCAGCTTGAGCTCCATCGGCACCGCGTCGAAGACAAGCCGCCGCAGACCCGTGACAGCCAGGATCACGATGATCAGCCCGTTGATGACCACCAGGCCCATCGCCTCGGGCCAGGAGAGCGAGCCGATCACGGTGGTGGCGAGAAACGAATTGATGCCGAGGCCGGCCGCGAACGCGAACGGGAGCCGGGCCACGACGCCGAACAGGATCGTCATGCATCCCGCGGCCAGCGAGGTCATCGCCGAGACCTGTGCGAACTCGAGCTTGTTCCCGACGACGTCCTCGGGGCTCGACAGGATGATCGGGTTCAGCACGATGATGTAGGCCATCGCGATGAATGTGACCACGCCGCCGCGTATCTCGGCGGCGACCGTGGACTTACGTGCCGAACGCTCGAAGAAGCGATCGAGGCGATTCATGCCTCGACCCTAGGGGTGTAGCCGGCAAATCGCGCTCGAAGTCGAGCCCGGGGGAGGAGACTTGCACAACATGGCCGCGCCGTTGGACCCATGGACGCCCGGATGCGGAGGTCCGGTGCTCGGCAGGAGACAGGCTCGGCGGTTGAGCCGGCGCTTCGCCGACGTCGGGGTCGGAATTCCGCCCGCCCGGCTCCGGGAGATGTCGGCGGGCGCGCCCGCCGCGGACGACGAGCTGACCGATGTCGGTTTCGCGCTCGCCGCCACCGGTATTCGGCGCCAGCAGCGCCGCGCGAGGTTCGAACACGGACGGCGCTGCGCCATCCGATGGCTCATCGTGGTCGGCATGGTGCTCCTGGTGCTGAACGTGCTGCTCTCCGTGGCCTATGTGATGCTCAGTCTGGCGCAACAGGCCGCGTCCTATTGAAGCCGTTTTGGAATTGCGCTTTTCAGCGAAAAGGCTTGGCACGCACCACTGGTCAGACCAGAGCAGTGATTCCGCTGTACACCAGCACAACGCCGACCACAATGAGGATGACGGCGGTCAGCACCGCTTGCTGCAGCAGCCAGTCCTTCACCCGCTCGAGCCGCCGATCGACCCGCTTGCCCGCCACGAAGTACGCCAGTATCGGGACGGCGACCGTCGAGCCCGCGACGGCGGTGTAGTAGGCGATGGTCAGCCACGTACCCGGTACACCGAGCTCGGCCGTGCCGATGAGCAACCCGGCCGCCGCATTCACGACCAGCACCCTGGGGCGGACCAGGGTGAGCCCGACCCCGATCGCTGCGGCGGCGGTGGGTGTGATGCGGCTGATCCGGCGCAGCCAAGCCGGCTCGTGGACCGCATTCGAACGCGTCAGCCATCGCCGCACACCGAAACCCGTCAGGACGACTCCGATGCCGATGCGCAGCCATCCCGTCCATGACGGTCCCGAACCGTCCAGCCCGTCGACCAGCCGGGGCACTTGGACGAAGACCGCCGTGACGGCCGCCAGCCCGAGGAGCCAGCCGCCCAGGAACGCCAGTCCGGTCGGCTTCGGCCGCTCGCTGTGCAGCACGAGCACGACAGCCGGGATGATGGACCCCAGCGACAGCGCGACCACCAGGGCGAGCGGAATCAGCTCGCTCAGGACACTTCCCCAACCGCCCGGCATCTAGCGCCGATACGGCATCCGCGCAGGAGCGATCAACGGGTTGTCAGCGTGGCAGCGCCAGCTGCGCGGCCTTCTGCCGCCGATGATGAAGGAGGTAGGTCAGCCATCGAACGTCTAGCAACACTGTGATCGCCCTCCTTTCTAAGCGGACTTCGTGAGCAGCGGTAGCAGTCGGCGACGCTCTGTCAGTGCTTCGGCGAAATGGTTCAGCGCCTCGGGAACCGATTCGGTGACCGGAACCTGAAGTTGGTCGTCGAAAACCCGCAGCGCCCAGTTGACCGGTGTGCTCGCGATCAGCGACCACTCGACACCGGCGGCGACACACCGCTCGTCGATCGAATAGAGCAATGAAACGCTTTCTGGTGAAAAAGAATTCACGCCACTCAGGTCGAGAATGACGGGCTTCTCCGCCAGGATGAACCGCTTGGTGTGAGCACTGATGCGATCGACATTTTCGCCGTCGACGTCACCGGTGATCGACACAACCGTCGCGAGCTGTCGGCAGTGAGCCCGAACCTGGGCGCCATCGCAGTCGAATGTCGGATTGCCGTACATGTGCGCCTCCTTCGCTCGTCCGTTGAGGTTCAAGTTAATGAGCCAATTTAAGGCTGCTGGGTGTAACGGCTAATACTTTGGTAAGAACCGACTTTGCCGACTCAGCAAACGAGGCCGAATGTGGTCACTTATCGCGAAGCCACTGCGGGCCCGTGTAGTTCTGCCACGGGTTGTAATCGGCGAGCAATGGCTCCTGCGAAGGCCGCTCGTCCTCGGGTATGTGCTGCAGATTCAGCCGGACCCGGTACCAGATCGAGCTGGGACCACGCATGCCGTCCACGAGAATGTCGACGGGTTCCAGCTTTTCGGCTACTGACGGGTATCTTTCGCGCCACGTGTCCAGCGCGGCCATCGCCTCGTCTTTGGTCTTGGTGCGTGCGACCTCGATCAGCGGCATGACCGATTGGCGTCTACCCGTTCCCTTCTTCACTCCCCTCGGGGCCTTCTCGGCGGGACCCAACCGGTCCGCCAGGCCGAGCAACTGGTCCAAATTGCCGACCGCATCATCCATACCCTCCCAGGGGTCGCCGTAATCGGCGAACCGCTTGGGCACCGTGGCGATCGTGAAGTTCTCGGGCCGGCAGCCGGCGACCTCGTCCCAGAAGAGCGGTGTGGAGACCCGGGCATCCGGAGTTGCCCGAACGGAGTACGCCGACGCCACGGTGCGGTCCTTCGCGTTCTGGTTGAAATCCACGAAGACGCCTTCGCGTTCCTCCTTCCACCACCTCGCGGTCGCCTGCGCCGGTGCCCGTCGTTCGACCTCGCGCGCCACCGCTTCGGCCGCCAGCCGGACGAACTTGAACGGCCACCGCGGCTGTATACGCGCATAGATGTGGAAGCCGCGGGACCCCGACGTCTTGGGCCACGCGACGAGCCCGTGGTCCTCGAGAACCTCGCGGGCGACGAAGGCGACGTCGAGGATCTGGCGCCACGTCACCCCCGGCATCGGGTCGAGGTCCACGCGGAGTTCATCGGGATGGTCGAGGTCGTCGGCGCGCACCGGGTGCGGATTCAGGTCGACGCACCCGAGGTTGACCGCCCACACCAGCCCGGCGGCCTCGTGGAGCACGGCCTCCTTGGCCGAGGTTCCGGAGGCGTACTTCAGCTCGGCGACATCGATGAAGTCGGGCCGCTTCTCGGGCGCCCGCTTCTGGAAGATCGCCTCCTCTGCGATGCCCTTCACGAACCGCTTGAGGATCATCGGCCGGTCGCGCACCCCGCGCAGCGCGCCCTCGGCAACCTCGCCGTAATAGCGCATCAAATCCATCTTGGTCACACGCAGGTCGGGAAAGACAACCTTGTCCGGGTTGGTGATCGGCACCTGCCTGCCGTCGACCTCGAGGTGAAGCGAAGCGGACATGCTGTCATGGTAAGTTCCGAACCGCCGTGCGACGGGCGTCACATAGGGTGGGCTCATGCCCAAGCTGACTGATCTTCCTTTGCAGGCAGTAGCCAAGGTTAACCAGCTCGCCGAACGCGGTTCCGCCGAACTGCACTACGCCCTCAAGATGTTCCAGGCCGGCGCGTTCAAACTCGAACCGCCGCAGAACGTCGCGGCGATGCTCACCGATATTCGCCGATGGGGCGAGTTCGGCATGATCCCGGCGCTCAACGCGCGTCGCACGCCCAACGCCACCGCGATCATCGACGACGACGGCGAGGTGACCTTCAAAGAGCTCGACGACGCCGCCCACGAAGTGGCCAACGGCTTGCTCGCGATGGGCGTCAAGGGCGGCGATGGTGTCGCGATCCTGGCCCGCAATCACCGCTGGTTTCTGATCGCGCTCTACGGCGCGGCACGCACCGGCGCCCGCATAATCCTGCTCAACAGCGAATTCTCCGGCCCGCAGATCAAGGAGGTCTCCGAGCGCGAGGACGCGAAGGTGATCATCTACGACGACGAGTACTGCCAGGCGGTCTCGAAGGCCGAACCACCGCTGGGCAAGCTTCGCGCCCTCGGCACGAACCCGGACAAGGACGAGCCGTCCGGCAGCACCGACGAAACGCTGGAGGAACTGGTCGCCCGCAGCAGCGGAAGGCCGGCGCCCAAGACGACGCGGCACTCGTCGATCATCATCCTGACCAGCGGCACCACCGGGACACCGAAGGGCGCGAACCGAAGCACGCCGCCCACGCTCGCTCCGATCGGCGGTGTGCTCTCCCACGTCCCGTTCAAATCGGGTGAGGTGACTTCGTTACCCGCTCCGATGTTCCACGCGCTGGGCTTCCTTCACGCCACGATCGCGATGATGCTCGGCACGACCCTGGTGTTGCGCCGCCGCTTCAAGCCGGCGACCGTGCTGGCCGATATCGAGAAGCACAAGGTGACCGGCATGGTCGTGGTGCCGGTCATGCTGTCGCGCATCCTGGACGCGCTGGACGGGATGGATCGCAAACCCGATCTGTCGTCGCTGCGGATCGTCTTCGTATCCGGATCGCAGCTGGGTGCCGAGCTGGCGAGTCGCGCGCTGAAGGACCTCGGGCCGGTCGTCTACAACCTGTACGGGTCCACCGAGATCGCGTTCGCGACCATCGCGCGGCCGAGGGATCTGTCGATCAATCCCGCGACGGTCGGCCCGGTGGTCAAGGGCGTCACGGTCAAGATCCTGGACGACAACGGCCACGAGCTGCCGCAGGGCGAGGTCGGCCGGATCTTCGTCGGAAACTTCTTTCCGTTCGAGGGCTACACCGGCGGCGGCCACAAGCAGATCATCGACGGCTTGATGTCGTCGGGTGACGTCGGCTATTTCGACGAGCACGGCCTGCTCTACGTCAGCGGGCGCGACGACGAGATGATCGTCTCGGGTGGCGAGAACGTCTTCCCCGCCGAGGTCGAGGACCTGATCAGCGGTCACCCCGAGGTCATCGAGGCGACCGCGCTCGGCGTCGAGGACAAAGAGTGGGGTCACCGGCTGCGCGCCTTCGTGGTCAAGGCCGAGGGCGCCAGTGTGGACGAGGACATCATCAAGACGTACGTGCGGGACCACCTCGCCCGCTACAAGGTGCCCCGCGAGGTGGTCTTCCTCGACGAACTGCCGCGCAACCCGACCGGAAAGGTCCTGAAGCGCGAACTCCGTGACATGGCCGTCGGCGGAGACGACGAGAAGGCAGAAGTCGGCGGAGACGACGAGAAGGCAGAAGTCGGCGGAGACGACGAGAAGGCAGAAGTCGGCGGAGACGAGTAGCGCCGTAGGAATAGTGCGCGCCGTCCGGTGGTAGTACTGCGTCGTGAACATTGATCTGACCGGAAAGACCGCGCTCGTCACCGGCTCGACCCAGGGCATCGGGCTGGCGATCGCCGAAGGACTGGCCAACGCCGGTGCCCGGGTCGCGGTGAACGGCCGCGGGGAAGCCCGTGTGCAGGAGGCCGTGGCCGAGCTCGCCAAACGCGGGGGTGACGTGATCGGCGTGGCGGCCGACGTCGCGACCGAGGAGGGGACCGCCGCGCTTCTGCGCGAACTTCCCGACATCGATATCCTGGTGAACAACCTCGGCATCTTCGGGGCGGTGCCCGCGCGCGAGATCACCGACGAGCAGTGGCGCACCTACTTCGAGGTGAATGTCCTTGCGGCAGCACGGCTTATCCGCAACTATCTGCCCGGGATGGCCGAGCGCGGGTGGGGCAGGGTACTCCAGATCGCCAGCGACTCAGCGGTTGTGATCCCCGAGGAGATGATCCACTACGGGGTTTCCAAGACGGCGCTGCTGGCATTGTCCCGCGGCTTCGCCAAGGACGCCAAGGGCAGTGGCGTCACGGTCAACTCGGTCATCGCGGGGCCGACGCGCACCGCCGGCGTCGAGGACTTCGTCTATCAACTGGTGGACAAGTCATCTGGGGCGAGCGAAGCGACGGGAGAACGGCTGCCGTGGGACGAGGCGCAGCGGGAGTTCATGCGCAAGCACCGGCCGCAATCGCTGCTGGAGCGGCTCATCGAACCCAACGAAATCGCCAATATGGTCACGTATCTCGCGTCTCCGCTGGCGTCGGCGACGACGGGCGGCGCGCTGCGGGTCGACGGCGGCTACGTGGATTCGATCCTGCCCTAGGCGCCCGAAGAGGAGAACGCTGCCGCCCACGGGATGGATAGGCAGAACAGCATCAGCGTCAGCAGGAACCACCCGGCACCCTGCCACGCCACCCACGGACCCTCGGACTTCCACAGCCGGTAGGTCTGCACAAACGCGCCGATCCCGCCGATGAACAAAACCGCCGGGACGACCGATGCGACGACCATCGAATGTTTCGCGGTCAGTGCGTAGACGGCGAACGCGATAGCGGCCACCACGACAACCGCGACCGTGTATCTGGTTGCCGCGCGGAACGCTCCGGGCCGGTCGAACCGCTTTTCGGCGTCATTGGTCATGACGACCGGTCAGGGACCCCCGTTGATGTACCAGGACAGGCAGCCGGGATGATCCCGGCAGGCAATGATCGCGTTCGCATCCGGCGCCGCTCCGCGCACCCTCGGGCCCTGCGGCCCGGGAAGCGTGCAACTCTGAACAAACGGCGCCCAGGGAATGACGCCGTTGTAGCAGGGTCGCGCGGACGCCTGTGGAGCGTTACCGATGAACAGGGCGAGGGGGCTGGCCAGGAATGCGAGCGCCGCCGCACCGGTTACGACAATGCGCACAAGGCGCCGTCCGATAAGACTCATATCAATGCCAACGCTTTCGGCTGCCAACTCTTTAGATGGTAGACCTCGAGCAGCGCGCCGGACAGTGATTACGGGTCGCGGGGCAACCCCAGCAGCCGCTCGGCGATGATGTTGAGCTGCACCTCCGATGTGCCGCCGTAAATCGTGGTGGCGCGGCTCGCGAGCAGATATTCGGCCCATCTGCCCGGCAGCTGGTCGGGATCGCCGATCGCACCGTCCGTGCCGAACGACGACACCGCGAATTCCGCGTAGCCCTGGCCGGTCCTCATCGACAACAGTTTGGAGATCGCCGCGGCCGGCATCGGATCCCCCCCGGCCAGCGTGAGCAGGGTGGACCGCAGGTTGAGCACCTTGGCCGCGTGGCCCTCGGCGATCAGGTGTCCCGCGTGGTCGTGCCCGATCTGGTCGAACTGGCCGTCGCGGATGAACTCGACGAAACCATCCAGGCTGGGCAGGAACGGCGGTTCGCTGGAGCCGATCGACACCCGCTCGGCGGTCAGGGTGTTGCGGCTGACCTCCCAACCGCGGTTCACCTCGCCGAGCACCAGGTCGTCGGGAACGAAGACGTCGTCGATGAACACCGTGTTGAACATGGCGTTGCCGGTCAGTTCACGCAGCGGCTTCACCTCTACGCCGTCGCTGTGCATATCGAGTAGGAAGTAGGTGATGCCGTTGTGTTTCGGCGCGCTCGGGTCGGTCCGCGCCAGCAGTGCGCCCCACTCCGAGACCTGTGCACCCGTGGTCCAGATCTTCTGTCCGGTGATTCGCCAGCCGCCGTCGACCTTGGTGGCCTTGGTGGTCAGGCTGGCCAGGTCCGATCCGGCCCCGGGCTCGGAAAAGAGCTGACACCAGATCGTCTCGCCGCGGAAGGTCGGCGGCAGGAAGCGCTCCTTCTGCTCGTCGGTGCCGAACGCCACGATCGACGGGATAATCCAGGCGGCGATGCCCATCGCAGGCCGGCGCACGCGACCGCTGTTGAACTCCTGGGCGATGATGATCTGCTCGACCGGACCCGACGCACGTCCCCACGGCACGGGCAGATGCGGCTGCACCCAGCCGCCCTCGGCGATCGCCACCGTGCGCTCGTCACGCGGTATCGCCTTGAGCGCATCGACTTCGGCCCGGATGGCGTCCCGCAGCTCCGTGGTCTCCGGGTCGAGGTCGATGTTGACGGAGCGCAGCCCGCTCGTCGTCGCGAGGTCCACCACCAGCTGTGGATAGTCCGCGGCGCGGCCGAAGCATGCGGCCAGCACGAGCGCCCGGCGGTAGTAGATGTTGGTGTCGTGCTCCCAGGTGAAGCCGATGCCGCCGTGTACCTGGATGCAGTCCTGCGCGCAGTGCTGTGCGGCGGCGGGCGCGAGCGTGGCAGCGACGGCGGCGGCGAACTCGTATTTAGGGTCCTCCGAACCGCTTTCGCGGGCCGCGTCGATGGCGCGGGCGGCGTCCCATACCGCGGCGGTCGCCCGTTCGGTGTCCGCCATCATCCCCGCGCATTTATGCTTGATCGCCTGGAACTGACCGATCGGGCGGCCGAACTGCTCACGGATCTTCGCGTAGGCCGCCGCGGTGTCGGTCGCCCAGCGGGCCACGCCGATGGACTCCGCGGACAGCAGCGTCGACATCAGCGCCCGCGCCAGCGTGCGGCTCAGGTTGCTCAGCACCCGGTCGTCGCCGACCTCGACCGCGTTCGCGCGCACGTGGGCCAGCGGCCGTAGCGGGTCCACGCTCTTGACGGGTTCGATCTCCAGCGCGTCCGCGTCGAGCACCACCCACTCTTCGCCACTATCGATGGCCACCGGCAGCACGAGCACCGATGCCTGCGCGGCCGCGGGCACTGCACGCACCTCACCGCGGATGACCAGGCCGTCCCCGTGGCGGGTGGCGGTGAGGCCCGAGTCGATGGCGTAGGCGGCGATCACGTCGCCGGAGGCCAGCTCGCCCAGCCGCTTGGCCTCGGGGTCGTTCGCGGAGATCAGCGCGCTGGCGATGGCCGAGGGGACGAACGGCCCCGGCACGGCGCCGTAGCCGAACTCGGCGATGACAATGGCCAGTTCCAGGATGCCAAAGCCTTGTCCGCCAACGGATTCTGCGAGGTGCACACCCTGCAGGCCCTGCTCGGCCGCGGCCTTCCAGTAGGACGGCGGGTTCGGGATTGCAGACTCCAGCGCCTCGTGCAGCACCTCGGACGGCACCGCCCGCGCCACCAGGGATCGCACCGAATCGGCCAGGTCGTTGTGTTCAGGAGTGATCGCGATGGGCATCGATGCACCTCTTCGTGGGGGGCTTCCCTATTAACCGGTCGGTTGGGAGCGACATTACCCGTTCACCACATTGGCGAGTTCAACCCCGTCGCGCATCCGGCGGCAGTTGTCCACCGCGTGTTCCAGGTAGCGACGCATGGTGTCGGCGGTGTACCAGGTGACGTGCGGCGTGAGGACGACGTTGTCGAGGGCCAGCAGCGGGTTGTCGGCGGCAACGGGTTCGACGGCGAAGACGTCCAGGCCCGCGGCCGCCAGCCCGCCGGTGCGCAGCGCCTCGACCAGCGCGCCCTCGTCGACCACCGGGCCCCGTGACGTGTTCACCAGAACCGCGTCCGGTTTCATCCCGGCGATGGCGGCCCGGTCCAGCATGCCTGCGGTCCGTTCGGTGAGCGGCAGGTGCAGGGAGACGATGTCGCTGGCCGCGAGGAGGTCGGGCAGCGTCCGCCAGCCGGGATGCCCGTCGTCGCGGGTGCTGGTGTGCAGTACCCGGGAAGCCGGCGTGCCCATCGCCGCCACGATCGTCTCCACCCGCTTGGCGATGTTGCCGTAGCCGATCAGCCCGACGGTGCAACCGCCGATGTCGCGTACGGTCTCGCCGAGGCTGGGATCAGATGGCCAGCCTCGGCCCTCGCGGGTGGCCCGGTCCAACTCGGGCAGCCGCCGCAGCGCGGCAAGCATGAGCAGCACGGCGCCCTCGGCGACCGACGGCGCGTTGGCCCCGGGCATGTTCGCCACGGCGACGCCCAGCCGGGTCGCGGTGTCGACGTCGATGGTGTTGACCCCGGCGCCGAGCTTGTGCACCAGCCGCAGCCGCGGCGCCTTCTCCAGGTCGTCACCGCTTATCGGGCGCAGAACGTGCCAGATCACCTCGGCGTCGGGAAGTTCACGATAAAACGTCTCGTCGTCGTCCTCGGCGCAGTACCGGATGTCCAGCCAATCGGTTTGTGGCGCAAGGAAAGCCGTGACTTTCGCGCCGGGGGTGAAGTGCGCGAGGACTCTCAGCGCCACCGCTTCGCTATCCACTTGGCGATCGTATCGGCCTTCTCGCTGCGCGCGCCGGGCGTGGTGAAGTAGTGGTCGGTGTCGATGGCGCACAGTGCCTTGTCGGTGCTCGCCAGCGCTGTGTAGATGCGTTGCGCGTCGGACGGGAACACACCGGTGTCCTGCTCGGCGTTGATCACCAGCGCCGGGCAGGTGATGCGGGCGAGATGCGGTTCGGCCCGTGTCTGCGCGTGCCGCAGGCTCCACATGCCGAGCCAATTGCGCAACGTGCACGCCGCGGCGATACCGTGGGCGGAGCGGTTGGCCTTGACCGGCGGACCTGCATAGCACATGTTGGCCGGACGCTTCGTCGGCTCGATCGTCGGGTCGACCATGCGGGGGTCGGCCCATGTGCGCTGGACCGTGAACGGGCGGTCGGAGAAACCGGCCGCGTGTACCCGTTTGAGTTCGGCCTCGGCCCAGTCGGTGATCGCGTTGCTGCGGGCGATCTGGGCCGCGCGGTATCGCTTGATGAAATCGGCCGAGTACGGCGGACCGTTGCGTACGTCGAACAGGTCGAGGTCGGGATCGCTTGGAATCGGGTCGCTTTCGTCGACCACCGACGCGTCCATCCACGCGGCCAGGACATCGGGTCGGCCGGGGTGCGCCGCGCTGGCGATGTAGCCGTCGGCGGGCGTCAGGTCGTTGAGGCCGGCCGCGGGGCGCATGCCCTCCAGCGGTGTGACATGCGGGTCCACGGCCTGCGCCTGGTAGGCGGCCATCAGCGAACCACCGCCGGAGTTGCCCAACAGCACCACGGTTTCCACGCCCGCGACCTCGTGCAGCCAGCGCACACCGACGCCGATGTCGACCAGGGCGTGGTCAAGCAGGAAGCTGCTCTCGAATCCGCGGTAGCGGGTGTTCCAGCCGAGGAAACCGATGCCGCGGGTGGCCATGTAATCGGCGAGATAGTGCTCGGAGAAGTCGATCTGGTAGTGGGTGGCGATGATCGCGACCTTCGGCTTGCGCCCCACGCCGCGGTGATAAAGACCCTGACACGGGTGACCGCCCGCGCCCGCGCGCCGGGCGGTGGCCGACGACAGCCCGACGAACTCGCGGGTGACGCCCGGCGAGCCGGAGGACGCCGATGTTCTGGTCATGTCAGCCGGTCTCCTCGTGATAAATCGTCCGGTAGAAGATCTTGGCCAAGGTGGTGACGCATGCCTCATCGTCTACCGCCTGCGTCACACGGTTGCCGCTCAACTGTGTGTAGCAGAACTGGTTGAGCATCGACACCATCGCGACCGCGATCAGGTGTGGATCATCATCCTGCCTGCAAAGCTCCTCGCGCTGAGCCTGTTTCACGATTTCCGTGATCAGCCGGATCGGCAACGAACAGATGTCGTTCCAATATCCGGCGAAGTCGTCGCTGACCATCGCCAGCTGCGACACGCTGATGATCTCGGCAAGTCGGTTGCGGTAGGTGTTCCAGTGCGCCGCCGCGGCCTCATGCGACCGCTCCCAGTTGGTCAGGCCTGGTTCGGCGGCCGCCCGGGATCGTTCGCGTGCCTCATCACGGAATCGGACGGCCCACTCGCGGACCATCGCCTCCTTGGAGGCGTAATAGTTGTAGAACGAGGCGGTTGACTTGCCCGCCTCGGCGGCGATGTCGGAGATCGTGGTCGCCAGGATCCCTTTGCGCGCGATCACCGTCCTGGCCGCGGCGTCGATCGCCGCCTGCGTCTGCCTGCCGCGCAGGGTCGGCAACTGGTCGCGCGGGCCGATGGTCACTGTGGCGCGCCCTCTCGTCGGGCATTGTCCGGAACTGAACCTGATGTTAGATTCAGATTACGATCTTGACCAGGGCTTGGAGGGTGACGTGATCAAGCCGGACAATCCCAATTCGGAGTTCGAGCTCGGTGGGATCAACCATGTGGCGCTGGTGTGCTCGGACATGGCGAAGACCGTCGACTTCTACAGCAATGTGCTCGGGATGCCACTGATCAAGTCGCTCGATCTCCCCGGCGGAATGGGCCAGCATTTCTTCTTCGACGCAGGTAACGGAGACTGCGTGGCGTTCTTCTGGTTCGCCAAGGCGCCCGACCGGGTGCCGGGTATCTCGTCGCCGGAGGCGATCCCGGGCATCGGGGACATTGTCAGCGCGGTGAGCACCATGAACCACTTGGCATTTCATGTTCCCGCGGAAAAGTTCGACGAGTACCGCCGGCGGCTCAAGGCCAAGGGTGTGCGGGTCGGGCCGGTGCTCAACCACGACGAAAGCGATGCGCAGGTCTCGGCTACCTTGCACCCGGGCGTCTACGTCCGATCGTTCTACTTCCTGGACCCGGATGGCATCACGCTCGAGTTCGCCTGCTGGACCAAAGAATTCACCGAGAGCGACACCATGACGACGCCGAAGACCTCGGCAGACCGCCGGCCGCCGGTGGCCGCGGGCTAGCCCGTGTAGCGCGACGGGTCGGCGAGCGCATCGAGCGTTGCCGCCAGTTGGTCGACGAGCTGACCCGCACTGAGCGTGACTGCGCCGCAGAGCCACGCCGAGATGGTCTGGCCCACGCCGCCCACGGCGAAATGTGAAGCGGCTTTGGTGGTGTCGTTGCCCCGCGCCCCGAGAGACCCGGCATGTTGGAACAACAGCGCCGCGAACAGCGCGGTGGATTCGGCGCGTTTGCGCACGATCACCGCATTCGCCAGTTCGACGCCGAACAGCAGACGGCCGACCCGGGCGTCGGCGGCGATGGCACGGACGATGTTGGCCATGCCGGCCCGGCTCTGCTCGTCGGCCGGCGCCGCGGCGACGGCGGCCTGCGTGGTGGCCGCGATGTCGGCGATGACCCAGTCGAAGACCGCGGCGACCAGATCGTCCTTGTCGGTGAAGCTCTCGTAGAAGTACCGAACGGTCAGACCGGCCTGCCGACAGACCGCGCGCACGGTGAGCTCGGAGGCATCCGGTTCCGACCCGAGCAGCTCGAGACCCGCCTCCAGCAGCTGTCGCCGGCGTCGGGCGAGGCGAGCGGCGGCGTCGACGCCGCGGTAGGGCCGCGCGGTGCCGTTCGATGCCATGCGGACCATCTTGACACCCGTCACGCCGCCGGGGCAATATCAGGAAACACGCGTTCTCACAATTAGCCGACCGAGGTGTCCATGACCGTCAGCGAGCCGACAGATCACGTCGGACGCGCGATCAATGATCCAGTCCTGCCGGGTGGGAGGCGCCCACCCCGATGGATGGCCGCGTCTGAGGACGCCATGCTGGGGATCGGACTGTTGTCCGGGGCGGCCAACGTGATCATGGAACTCGCCCGGCCCGGCGTCGGCTATGGCGTGAAGGATTCTCGGGTCGAGAGCGGACGAGCGGACCGACACCCCCTCAAACGGGCGAGGACCACGTTCACGTATCTCGCCGCGGCCCTCGCAGTGCAGCGAGACACAGAAGGCGGCCTATCGTCGGGCGGTCAACAAGTCTCACGCTCAGGTGTACTCGATGCCGGAGAGCCAGGTGGCATACAACGCCTTCGACAAGGATCTGCAGCTGTGGGTCGCGGCGTGCTTGTACAAGGGCTTCGTCGACGTCGTGCGGATCTTCGTCGGCGAAATGGATGACGAATGGGCGGACCACCATTATCGAGAAGGTACGAAGCTCGGTACGACGCTGCAGGTGCCCGCGCAGATGTGGCCTGCGGACCGAAAGGCCTTCGACGAATACTGGCAACAGTCGCTCGACCGGGTGCACATCGACGACGCCGTCCGTGACTACCTGTATCCGATTGCCGCGGGCCGGATCGCCGGTGCGAATCCACCCCGCTGGTTGGGAAGGCGCCTGGACGCGGTGAATCTCTTCATCACGACCGGCTTCCTGCCGCAGCGGTTCCGCGACGAGATGAACCTGCCGTGGGACGAGGCAAAGCAGCGCCGGTTCAACCGAGTGATGGAGGCCCTGGGCAGGATCAACAATCTGTTGCCGCGCGCTGTTCGACGGTTCCCGTTCAACTGGATGCTGAAAGACCTGGACTGGCGGATTCGAACGGGACGCCCGCTGGTCTAGCGGCTCGACACCCGGTACACCTCGATATCCTCGGGTAGACCCTTGAGCCTTTGTGGGCCAAGGCTTTCGAAGGTCAAACCCGACCCCGCCGACAGATCGCGCACCGTCCGGCTGGCGAGCACCTCGCCTGCGCCCGCCAAGGCTTCGATCCGGGCGCCGGTGTGCACAGCCAGTCCGCTCCAGGCCGCTCGGCGCCGTTCGCATTCTCCGGTGTGCAACCCGACCCGAATGGGGATGTTTCGCGCGGCAAGCGCAGGCACCAGGTCCAGTGCGCATCGCGCCGCTCTCGTCGGCGAGTCGAACAGCAAGAACACGCCGTCACCGGTGTGGTTCGCGCGCACGCCGCCGCACCGCGAGACCATCTGCTCCACCAGGGCTGCCCGGTTCGTCGAGGGTGTCGACGTTTTTGACCGCCCAGCCCGGAGCCCACACGAACACCGGGCCCGAGTCGCCGAACACCCGGTAGGCCAGCCGCACGTCGCCGTTGCGCGCATAGTGCACCCGGCTGTCGCTCACGCAAATATCGTGGCAGCTTGCCGCCAGCGCGTTGTCAGTTTGCGCGAGTACAAACGCGTACATGCGTACCGAAAACGACACCTGGGACATCAGAACGAGCGTCGGGCAGACCGCGCTGTTCGTCGCGACGGCCCGAGCGCTGGAGGCGCAGAAGCCCAGCCCCGCGGCCGTCGATCCCCTCGCCGAGGTGTTCTGCCGCGCGATAGGTGGTGATTGGGCCGACGTGCTGGACGGCGCCGCTCCGGACCATCAGCTGAAGACGGACTTCGGCGAGCATTTCGTGAACTTCCAGGCTCTTCGCACCAAATACTTCGACACGTACTTCCAGGCCGCCGCCGCCGACGGCGTTCGCCAGATCGTCCTGCTGGCCGCCGGGCTGGACTCGCGCGGCTATCGGCTCGACTGGCCCGGCGGCACCGTCGTGTACGAGCTCGACCAGCCTCAGGTGCTGGAGTTCAAGCGCGACGCACTCGCGCGACATGGGGACGTGCCCACGGCCGACCGCCGCGAGATCGCCGTCGACCTGCGCGATGACTGGCCGCGAGCGCTGATCGACAACGGATTCGACACCTCCAGGCCCTCGGCGTGGATCGTCGAGGGTTTGCTCATCTACCTACCCGCCGTATCGCAGCAGCAGGTGTTCCTGGGTATCGACGCGCTGTCGGCACCGGGGAGCCATGCGGGGATCGAGGAGTCCATTCCGATGGAGCCCGACGTCTATCAGAACAAGAAGGGCGAGAAGCGCGTCTTCGGGAACGACCAGTTCTACGACCTGGTCTACAACGAGCAGGTCCAGCCCGCCGCGGAGTGGTTCGGCGCCCGCGGCTGGCGGGGCGGCACCACCCGGCTCGCGGATTACCTGCACTCCCACGGCCGGCCGCTGCCGGTAGCAGGCTCGGAAGCCGACAACATGATCAGCCGGATCAGTCTGGTCAGCCTCGTCAAAGGGTGATCGCCGTCACGGCCCGTCTCCGGCACGGGCGTCTCGACAGTTAGCTTATGCAATGCTAACTTCGGCGAAAGTTAGCTTAGGCATGCTTAAGGAGACGCAGTGGGTGGTGACACGTCGACCGCTATGGCCTTCACTGCGACACGGTCCGGGTGACCAGCCGCGACGACGGCGGGGAGCGCACCACGTGGATCTCGCTGACGCTGGGCGCCGCGGACAATCTGGCGGCGCTGCGGGCGAGGTCATCACGGATCCCGTTGCGCGACACCGCCGAAGTCGCCGCCCGCAGATTGGCCGACCACCTCAGGGAGACCGGCTGGAATGCCGCGGTCACCGACGCCGCCGAGGCGCCGACGCACGGCACGGCGAAGGAGACCTGGCGGGGAATGCGCGACGAGTCAGGGTACGTGGCCGCCTACCGCGTCGCGATCGATGGTCGGCTGCCGAACACCCTGACCAAGCTGTGGTCGTATTCGGCGTCGGAGATCTGGACCGCACTCGAATTCGGTGGCACCACCCGCAATCCGACCATCGCAGGGGTCTGTGCCATTCGCGGCGATGAACGACCGGGGGCCAAAGCGCCACTGCCGGGTCTGTCGCCGCTGCGCGGACGGCACGGACGCACCGTCGACGCCCTGCACCCGCTGTCGGTCGATCGGCTGGACACCGCGCCGGCGCAACTACGTGAGGGACTGCTCGGGCAGCTGTGGTGGCCGGCCGAGAGCGTCCGGCTCGCCGCTGCTTAGGTGAACATGAAGTCGTGCAGGAACCGGGTCATGCGCCGCAGGTAATCCGGCTGGCTGACGTGCAGGATGTGGTTTCCGGGGAACCAGTGGAAGGCGCAGCGGTCCCAGTGCTCCCATAGCAGCTCGGCCTGCTCGGGAGGCGCCAACCGGTCGCCGAGACCGGCGATGATCAGGCGCCGGTCTCTGGGCACCAGCGGCCGGTAGTTCAGCGGTGAGGAGTACCTCGTCGCGGCGCTGGTCAGTTCGGCGTCCGTGCCGGAGAGCGCCTCTCGCAACGCCACCACCTTGTTGGCGGGGAACCATTCGTCGACCGTCCTGTCCGGCGTGACGACCGGCACGTTGGGGATGACGGCCTGAATCCTGTCGTCGACGCTGGCAATCAGCGCAGACGTGTAGCCGCCCAACGACATGCCGGTCAGCGCGATCCGGTCGACACCGGTGAACTCGAGATAGTCGATGAGCGAACGGAAGTCGTGTACCGCCTGCGCCATCGCCTCCGCGAAACCGGCGAAGCCGTGCGCAAAGTAGCCGTAACCGCTGAAGGGAGAACCCTTTTCGGCGCGGCCGCCGTGGAACGGCAGCGTGTACAACATGATGTCGTAGCCGGAGCGGTAGAACCATGGCAGCGAGAAGAACAACCCGTTGAACAGGTATGCCGACCCCATGAAGCCGTGGATCAGACACAGTGTGGGGCGTGGCCCGTCGCCGTGGCGCCAGTGCTGGGCGTGGACGACGTTGTTACGCGCGTATCCGCGGCACTGCTCCCGCAGCGCCGGGTTCACCGCCTCGAAGCTGCTGCTGAACCGGATGTTGTGCACGTTGCCCTTGGCGATCCACTCGGCGACGGGGTTCGCCGGGCGTGAGGACACCCGGGGCGCCGACGTCGGCGCCGGGAACGCGAGCGTGGTGTCGCGAGCGCTCGCCAACTCCGCGTAGAAGCGCAGGTGATCATGCTCGGCGCGGGACCCGGAGCGCCGCAGCGCTCCGACCACCGTCGGCAGCATGGCGGCACTCAGCAGCGACGCGATGGCGGTGCGCAGCGCGATGTCGGCGACGGTCGACGAGTCGACGATCGCGCGCTGGCGGAGCGTCAGGTCGATGCGGCGCGGCAGCCCGCGGGCGCTGGCGTCGGCTCCGGCGACGTCGGGAACGGGGATCGGCGGATCGACCGGGGCACCGTCGGTATCCACGCCCGCATCGTAACCCGACCTGCGCGCGCCGTTACGTCAACCGATAGACCGTCGAATTGCCGACCGTGGTGCCGGGATAGTGCGCGGCGACCCAGTCGGCGATCTCCCTGGTGTGCGACGCGAAGTGATTTTCCGAACGGATGACCTCACCGTGGGCGCCGGGACCGAGTGCGCCGCGTCCTCCCTCGACGTAGTACGTGATCTTGCCGGCACGCACGTCGTCGATGAACTGCTGCAGGGTCGGCACGGGGTCGCCGCTCCAACCGCCGACGGCCATCACCGAAGTGCCCGAGGCGAGCTCCAACGCCGCCGCGGACTGCGAGCCGTTCGTCGCCGCGGCCCACGCTGTGTGCGTCGCGGCCAGCAGGCCGGCCAGTTGGGGGTCGTCGGTGCCTTCGTCGCCCGTCCACGAGACGCTTTGAATCGTGGGCCGGATGGCGGTCGGTATCGAGCCGTGGTGCGGTGTGGTGACGGTGGCGATGGAATAGACCGCAGTACCGGCGAGGCCGGCGATCGCCCCGAGCGCCATCGCGGCGACCTGCGTGCGGCGCCACATCACGCCGATGACTCCGACCGCCGCCACCGCCACGATCAGCCAGGCGACCCACAGCGGTCCAAACGCATTGCGGGGCAGCAGTATCACCGACGCCGCGGCCGCCAGCGCGAACATTGCGGCCGCCGCGACGCGACCGTCCCAACTGGACCGGGACCGAAACGCCCACACCCCACCCATGCCGACGAGTGCGGCGAGGGCCGGTGCCAGCGCCACGGCGTAGTACGGGTGGACCACGCCGCCCATGAAGCTGAACACCAGAGCGGACAACACGAGCCATCCGGTCCACATCGACAATGCCGCCATCTCGGCCCGGCTCAACCGGCGGCGGGCAGCCAGATACGTGCCGAATGCGATCACGAAAAATGCGACGGCGAGCAACCAGGAGATCTCGTTGCCCATTTCCCCAGTGACCAGCCGACGCAGACCGGTGCGCCCCCCGAACAGCGGCAGGCCGGAACCGCCGCCCCAACTGCCGAGCGCCATGCCTCGACTGCGATGGCCCAGGATCCGGCTGATCCCGTTGTATCCGAACGCCAGATCGAGGACGGTGTTGTGGCTCGAGCCGCCGATGTAGGGGCGGACGTCCGCGGGGGTGAGCTGCACCGCAAGTACCCACCACCCGGCGGCGACCACCAATCCCGCGGTGGCCGCGAGCAGGTGCAGCGCACGCCGGGGCCACGTCGTCGGCGCGAACAACAGGTAGGTGAGCGCGAAACCGGGCAGCACCAGGAAGCCCTGCAACATCTTGGTCAGAAACGACGTGCCCATGACCACGCCGACCAACACCAGCCAGCGCCATGACGCCGTCTGCACGGCCCGTGTGAGGCAATACGCGCCGACCGTCATCAGCAGGACGAGCAGGGCGTCGGGATTGTTGAAGCGGAACATGAGGGCTGCCGCTGGGGTGAGGGCCAGCACCGCGCCGGCCAGTAAGCCTGCGGCGACGCCCCGGGTGCTGTCGCTGAAAGCGCGTCGCACCGTGCAGAACAGCACCGCAACCGCGGCAACGCCCATGAGTGCCTGTGGGGCCAACGCGGAGAGGCTGTTCACTCCGAACAGCCGCATCGACAGCCCGGTCAGCCAGAGCGAAGCGGGCGGTTTGTCGACGGTGATGAAGTTGTGCGCGTCGAGTGACCCGAAGAACCACGACGACCAGTTCTGCGAGCCCGCCTGAGCCGCGGCGGCGTAGAAGGAATTGCCGTAACCGCTGGCCGACAGGTTCCACAGATAGAGGACCGCGGTCAAGAGGAGCAGCACCACCAGCGCCCAACGCGGCCACGCGGCGCGACGCCCGCCCGGATCGGTGCCGGCCGCGGCCGGCAACTCGACAAGGGTGGTCACGTTGCCACCGTGCAGGTTGATGCTGGGTCGGGGGCCGTGCCGCTGCTGCGAACCTCCTGAGAGTCGGGTGCCGCCGGTGGTGATGCGAGACTGGCGTCATGTGGAACCCCGATGTCTATCTGACCTTCGCCGATCACCGCGGGCGACCGTTCTACGAGTTGGTGGCGCGGGTGGCCGCCGAAGCGCCCCGCCGGGTGGTCGACCTGGGCTGTGGGCCGGGCAACCTCACCGCCACCCTGGGGCAGCGATGGCCCGGGGCCGTCATCGAGGCGTGGGACAGCTCACCGGAGATGGTCGAATCCGCCCGCGAGCGTGGGGTCGACGCCAAGGTCGGCGACGTGCGCGAGTGGCAGCCTGAGCCCGACACTGACGTCGTCGTGACCAACGCCGCCCTGCAGTGGGTGCCCGACCACCCAAAACTGCTGGTGCGTTGGGCGGGTCAGCTGACCGCGGGTTCATGGATCGCCGTGCAGGTGCCCGGCAACTTCGACGCTCCATCCCATCAGGCCGTGCGCGAGCTCGCGAGACGCAAAAACTGGTCGGAGCCGTTGCGGGACTTCCCGTTCCGGGAGGGGCAGGTCGAATCTCCGTCGGGATACGCCGACCTCCTCACCGACGCCGGCTGCACCGTGGATGCGTGGGAGACCACCTACGTCCACGAGTTGCAGGGTGAGAATCCGGTGCTGGAGTGGATCACCGGAACCGCGTTGCGCCCGGTGAAGAGCCGGCTCACCGAACCGCAGTGGCAACAGTTCCGCCTCGAGCTGATCCCGCTTCTGGACGCCGCCTATCCGCGCCGGCACGATGGCAGGACCTACTTTCCGTTCCGCCGGATATTCTTTGTGGCACAGGTGAATTAGTGTGCTGAGTGGTTGATTCGGGTCCGGTAGTTGTCGATTGATTCGGATATTTGGTCGGCGGTCTTGGTCCAGACGCAGGGTCGTGGGTCCGCGCCCCAGGGTCATCTCGCATGCCGATCGGGTTGTGCCTGTTGGCATCTGATGGCCTGGCCGGGAGTGAATCGGGCCGCGGTGATTTGTCGTACCCGGCTGCGAGGATGGTGTTATGTCTTCGACCGCTTCGCCTGACGTGCCGGTGGTGGGTGGGGATGAGCGTGTTGAGGTGTTGTTTGATGAGTTGAGGGAGTTGGCGGGTCAGCGCAATGGCATTGATGGGCGCATTGTGGAGATCGTCGCGGAGTTGGATCGTGACGGGTTGTGTGGTGCTACGGGTGCGCGGTCGATGGCGCAGTTGGTGGCCTGGAAGCTCGGCGCGTCCTCGATGAACGCGCACACGATCGCCACTGTCGCGCATCGGTTGGCCGAGTTTCCCCGCTGCGCGCAGGGGATGCGGGAGGGTCGGCTGTCGTTGGATCAGGTCGGGGTGATCGCCGCCGGCGCGGCCGACGGCTCCGATGCGCACTACGCGGAGTTGGCGCGGGTGGCCTCGGTGTCCCAGCTGCGCACCGCGGTCAAACTCGAACCGCGACCCGAACCCGAACCCGACCCCGAGCCGGAGCCTGAGCGCGAGCCGCAGGTCTCGATCACCAAGACCTCCGATGAGCAGTACACCCATTACCGGATCACGCTGCCGCATCTGGAGGCGGCGAAGTTCGACGCGGTCTTGGCGTCGCATCGTGATGCGCTGGCGGGCGAGTGGAAACTCGATCACGACAACGGCGCCGACGAGTCCGGGCAGCGGCCGCCGCGACCGAGCACCGGGGCGGCGTTTATGCGGCTGGTGGATGCCGGCTGGGACACCGAGGCGGCCCGCCGCCCGCAGGGGCAGCACACCACGGTGGTGGTGCATGTGGATGTCAAGGACAGGGTGGCTCACCTGCATTTGGGTCCGCTGCTGTCCGATGCTGATCGGCGCTATCTGACCTGTGACGCCACCTGTGAGGTGTGGTTCGAACGCGCCGGGCGGCCGATCGGGGCGGGGCGGGCGACCCGGCTGATCAGCCGCCGGCTGCGCCGCGCCCTGCAGTACCGCCACCGCACGTGTGCGGTTCCCGGGTGTGGGGCCACCCGGGGGCTGCATGCCCATCACCTCGTGCATTGGGAAGACGGCGGGGCGACCGAGTTGGACAACCTGGTGCTGCTCTGCCCTTACCATCACCGGCTGCACCACCGCGGCGTGCTCACCCTCACCGGACCCCCACACGAGCTGTCGGTCACCGACCGTGCCGGCCGAGTCTTGAGTCCGGGGTCGCTGGCCCGCCCACCGACCCGACTCCCACCGGCGGTGCCGCCGTGTCCCGGACCCACCGGCGAACGCGCCCACTGGTGGTGGTATCAACCCTTCCAACCCCAACCACCACCACTGAACTAAGAGCGATCACGTGGATGTGCGGTGAGCCAGCGCTTGACCGCTGGTGTCTTGTGGTGGAGGCGTTGTCCAGTACGACGTGGCAGTCCAGATCGTCGAGGACTTCGGTGTCGATCTTCTCGAGGAAGGCCAGCAATTCCTCCGAGCGGTGCCGGGCAGCATCGCGAACACCGGCGATTACGCCACTTCGTCACTACCGACCGGGCCACCTTCACGTCTGCGGCGATCTGGGCGTTACTCGAATCGCCCTCGCAGGCAAGGACGATTCGCGAGCGCATCGCGAGCGCCCGGGCGTTCTTGGGCCTGCCAGCCCAAGACTGCAACTGCCCACGCTCATCATCGGCCAACACCATGGGCACAGGAACCGGACTCGAAACAGCCGATCCAACTTCTGACCGCGAATCAACGACTCACGACGCTAGTCAGCCGTCGCTTGTTGAGCAGATCGATCACCTGGGCGACGAGATCGTCGATGTCGGCGCCGGTGGTGTCCAGCACGAGGTCGGGGTTCTCGGGCGCCTCGTAGGGTGCGTCGACGCCGGTGAGGCCCTTCAGTTCGCCGGCACGCGCCCGCGCATACAGCCCCTTCGGGTCTCGTCTCTCGCACTCGTCGCGGGGTGTGGCCACATACACCTCGATGAATGGCAACCTGGCGGCGTCGTTGAGGGCACGTGCGATCTGCCGATCGGATTTCAGCGGAGACACCAGCGATGCCAATGCGACGACGCCCGCGTCGGCGAACAGTCGGGTGAGATGTCCGACGCGCCGGATGTTCTCGGCCCGATCTCCGGCCGAGAACCCTAGATCGTCAGAGAGGCCGTGCCGGATGTTGTCGCCGTCGAGCAGGTAGGCCACGTCGCCGGACTCCACGAGTGCCCGCTCCACCGCCACCGCGACCGTCGACTTGCCGGAGGCCGGGAGCCCGGTGAACCAGATGGTGGCGCCCCGCTGCCCGGTCGCCGCGAATCGGTAGCCGCGGTCGATTGACGACGGGTGCCAGCGGATGTCGTTGCGGGTCTGCACACCGGGTTTCACCTCGCGTGGCTCGATGATCGTGCCCGCACCGACGGTGTCGTTGGTGGTCTCGTCGATCAGGATGAACGCGCCGCTGTCACGGTTGTCGGCGTAGGCGTCGGCGACGACCACCGAACTGGTCCGCAGCGTCACCTCGCCGATGTCGTTGAGCACCAACTCGGCTGGGTTGTCCAGCTCATCGAGTGTCTCGGGGTCCAGGCGCGAGTGCAACGCCTGGACGGTAGCCCGCACGGTTCTGGCGCCCTGCTTGAGAGCCAGCCTGTCACCGGCGCGCAACGGGCGGTCGACGAACCAGCACACCGTGGCATCGAGTTCGCGGGCCGACACCGGCAGGGTCGCCGCGTCGGTGCCGCTGACGAAGACGTCGCCGCGGCCCACGTCGATGTCGTCGGCGAGTTCGATCGAAACCGACAGCGGCGCAACCGCCGTCGTGCGGTCATAGTCGAGGGTGTCCAGCGCTGTCACCACCGAAGTAGTGCCGGACGGCAGGCTGACCAACGGATCGCCGACGCGCAAGGTACCGGCCGACAGCCGGCCGGTGTAACGGCGGCGCTGCTGCGCGGTCGGTCGTGACACCCACTGCAGCGGAAGCCGAAGCTTGCCCGGCTCGGGCTGTGGCGCCGACAGTTCGACGTTCTCCAGGTAGTCCAGCAGCGTGGGACCGTCATACCAGGGCGTGCGGTCGGAACGGTGAACGACGTTGTCTCCGTGCTTCGCCGCGATCGGGATGACGGTGATGTCGACACCGCCGAGACGTGCCGCCACCTGACGCAGCTCATCGGTGACCTGGGCGAACCGCGACTGGGCGAAATCGACCAGATCGATCTTGTTCACCGCAGCGACGAAATGCTTGATGCCCAACAGTTTTGCGATCCGTGCGTGCCTATTGGTCTGGCGAAGCACCCCGGCGCGGGCGTCGACCAGCAGCACCGCCACATGAGCGTTCGACGCGCCGGTGAACATGTTGCGGGTGTAGCGCTCATGTCCGGGTGTGTCGGCGAGAATGTAACTGCGGCGCTCGGTCGAGAAGAAGCGATAGGCCACGTCGATGGTGATGCCCTGCTCCCGCTCCGCGCGCAGGCCGTCGGACAGCGCGGCGAGATCGGCGATGCCCTCCTCGTCGGTCACCGCCTCCAGATGGTCGAGGGGGAGGCTGTCGGTGTCGTGGAGTAATCGGCCGATCAGCGTGCTCTTGCCGTCGTCGACGGAGCCCGCCGTGGTGATCCGCAGCAACTGACGGGTCTCGGTCATCAGAAATACCCCTCGCGCTTGCGGTCTTCCATGGCGGCGACCGAGGTGCGGTCGTCTGCCCGTGTCTCACCCCGCTCGGACACGGTGGCCGCGGAGATTTCGGCGATCACCCGTTCGATGTCGGTGGCGGTGGACCGCACCGCGCCGGTGATGGTGAGGTCGCCGACGGTGCGGTAGCGCACCCATTCGACCGATGCGGTCTCGCCGTCGGCTGGTCCGGCGTATTCGGAGACCGCGAGCAGGATCCCGTCGCGTTCGAACACCTCGCGCTCGTGGGCAAAGTAGATCGACGGCAGCTCGAGGCTCTCCAGTTCGATGTAGCGCCACACGTCCAGTTCGGTCCAGTTGCTCAGTGGAAAGACCCGGACCTGTTCGCCCCTTTTGATCCGGCCGTTGTACAGCGACCAGGGCTCGGGGCGCTGGGCGCGCGGGTCCCACTGCCCGAATTCGTCGCGGAATGACAGGATGCGCTCCTTTGCCCGGGCGCGTTCCTCGTCACGGCGCGCGCCGCCGAACGCCGCGTCGAAACCGCCGGCCTCCAGTGCGTCCAGCAGGGTGCGGGTCTGCTGCCGGTTGCGGGAGGCGCCGGGTCCGGGGTCGGGCACCCGGCCGCTGTCGATGGATTCCTGGACGGACGCGACGATCAGCTTGTGGCCCTCGCCCGTCACGCGGCGGTCGCGGAACTCGATGACCTCGTCGAAGTTGTGCCCGGTGTCGACGTGCATCACCGGGAAGGGCAGCGTGATGGGCCGAAAAGCCTTCTCTGCCAGGCGCAGAAGGACGATAGAGTCTTTGCCCGCCGAGAAGAGCAGCACGGGACGCTCGAGTTCGGCGACCACCTCCCTGATGATGTGCACGGCCTCGGCCTCGAGGAGGCGCAATTCGTCGACGTGCAGCGTGTCCGTGACGATGGCGGTCATGTCGGTAGCCCGTCTCTTTCCGCGTCGACCCGGTATCGGTCCACCCATTCGTCGGAGCGTTGATCGGCCTGACGTTCGAGCGCCGGCGGGGGTGCCAGCCCCGGGTCCTGGCCGAGCGCTTCGAGGACGGTGCCCACGATCTCGGTGAGGTTGCGCCAGAGCACCGGATAGGAGACCTCGATGGGTTCGACGCTCTCCTCGTCGAACCAGGCGCACCAGCCCTTCTCCTGCTCGCGCAGCATCGTGATGACGTGGCCGATGGCACCGGCGTGGTATTCGGCGCGGGAGTCGCGCGCCGGATCGGGTCGGCCGCGCCAGACCCGGGTCTGAACGGCCCGCCAGAACGAAACCGCTTGGGAGACAACGTCAGGGCGGTAGACGTGGATCAGTACCGGGTCGCTGCCGACGACGTCTCGGATCGCCGAGAGCAGGCCGTGCCCGGAGCGGTCCGCCAGACCCTGGGCGCGCTGCAATAACAGCGGGGTCTGGTTCCACATCAGCTTGCCGCCCCAGATGCCGTTGGGTGTGCGGCCCACCGTGCGGATGTAGTCGCGCCAGATCTCGGGCGGTGCGAGGTCGGGCTTGCCCTCGTCGAGTGGGTCGAGTAGCCGCAGGACCGACGGGTCGTCGACACCGTCGAACCACTGCCGCGGCTGCGGCGACTGGCTCGTGGTCGGCAGATACTGAAAGAACTCCCCGGGCTCACCCGCAACCCCGGTCGCCCGCAGTGATTCGACGAGCAGGGTGCTGCCGCTGCGTTGCGACGCAAGCACCAGATATGCCGTCGGGTGGGCTGACATGCGCGTGAGCCTAACGGCAATCAAAACTCGCGGCAGCCCCAAGGAATTTGGGTCTCGATGAATATAACTATTGCGCAGACGTGCTGGTCGCGTCGTCCGCGATGCCGCGCTCCGCCGCGATCGCCGAACGGCTGGTCACCTGTATGCCATGGATTTGCAGATACGTCTCCGTATAACGCTCCGAAATTCTGGTGCCGGCGAATTCGGACGGTATCACGTCGTTGGTCTTCTGGCGCCAGTCGTTCAACAGCAGCGACAGGTCGTTGGCGATCACCTCCGCCTTGTCCGTGGCGCCCTTTCCCAGCAGGTTGTTCGATTCGGTGGGGTCCTCGACGAGGTCGTACAGTTCACGCTGGGGACGTTCCCCCAGCACCAGCGGGGCCATGGTCCGGCCCGGCGCGCTCTCAGCAATGTCCCACGGCAGATCGAGCATCGGCCGCGCCGCGTAATTCTCGATGTAGCTGTATTCCTTCGTCCGAATGGCGCGTATCGGATCGAAAGAATCGTGATATGTCTTTGTGGTGTAGACCTCGGATCGCACTATCGCATTCTCGACCGGCGTGGCCAGCAAATTGCAAGCATGAGAGAGACCGTCGACTTCCGGGGGGATGTCGACACCGAGGAATTCGAGCAGCGTCGGCAGAAGGTCGACGCCGCTGAACAGTTCGTCGTAGACCCGCGGCGGCACGGCGGAACCCAGCGGCGGGCGAACGATCATCGCGATTCCGGTACCCGCGTCGTAGAGGGTGGACTTCGCCCGGGGCAGTGCCGGCCCATGGTCGGTCATGAAGACGACCCAGGTGCTGCGGTCCAGGCCGGTCTCCGCGAGGGTGTCGAGAAGTCGTCCGACGGCGGCGTCGGCGACCGAGATGGACCCGTAGAACTCGGCAAGATCCTGACGGACGTCGCCGGTGTCGGGCAGGTAGTCGGGCACCCGGACGTCGTCGGCATTCGCGGGTTCGTACCGTTCGCGCGGGTACGGCCGGTGTGTCTCGAAGAATCCGGCGGTGAGAAGGAACGGCTCACCCGGCGGATCGCTCAGCCAGCGGTTGGCGTGCTCGACGACGTACTCGCAGTAGGAGTTGGACACGTCGAATTCGTCGAAGCCGAGCGTGGACGGGTACGATGTCTCGTGCTGCATACCGAATAGCGCTGTGTGCCAGCCTGATTCGGACAGGACCGCAGGTAGTGTGCGGACTCCGGCACGGTACTCCCAGCCGTGGTGGGCGAGGCCGACCAGGCCGTTGCTCTGCGGGTAGCGGCCGGTGAACAGCGAGCCGCGCGACGGCGAGCAGAGGGGTGCGGTGGCGTGCGCGCGGGTGAACAGGATGCCTTCGGCCGCGAGCCGGTCCAGCCGTGGGCTCACGACGTCTTCATGGCCGTACACACCGAGATAGCGGCCGAGGTCATGCCAGTGCACGATCAGCAGGTTGTCTGGTCGCGGCTCGGTCACTTCACCCCCAGGGTCGTCTCGTTGCCCGAAGGCCAACTTATCCACAGTTGCGTTTTTATCCGCAGGGTGGGGTCACGGCGCGTCGGTTTCGTCCGGCTCGATCCGTCCGAGTCCGCGTTCGTCGCTAGACTGATGCGGCCCGATATCCGGCAGAACCATCTATTCAGTGGGCCATTGGAGTCTGTGTGAAATACATGCAACTCGCGGATAAACGCGTGCGAGTGTATTCGTTGGTGTCGACCTGGATGGTCGCGTGCGCAATTTTCCACGTGTATTTTGTGTCGGCCGTATTTTCGAACACAATTGCTTGGTTGCCTTACTATGCAGCGAATTACGAATTCGGCTTCGTGCGCCGCGGGCTCGCCGGCGAACTGCTTCGCATATTTCCGGATGAGCATTATCTAACCGCTAACTACGTAGCGCTGTGGACATCCAGCGCAATCTGGCTGACGGCTCTGGCCGTGCTGATGTGGTTGATTCTCTACACGGGCACCAGGTCCGAGCGCAGAATAATGCTCGCCCTCATTGTTCCAGTGCTCGTTTTCTCATTTTCCTACGCCCTATATAACCCGCACACCGAAATCTACGGAATGACGGTACTGCTGGCCTTCGGTATCGCTTTGAGGGCCGTTCGGACCGCTCGTTCCAAAATAATGATCAGTACGCTATACGGAATTGCAATGGCCGTGCTCGCGCTCGTGCATGAAGCGATTCCACTGGAATTCGCACTGGGCGCGCTTCTTGCGATAGTGGTCTTGTCGAAGGACGCGGCGCGTCGCCCACAATCACAGCGCATATGCAGTGTCCTGGCCGTCGGGCCGGGGATCGTCTCGACCATATTGGTCGCCACGCTGGGTCGCCGCGGCGTTGGGGACCAGCTGTGCGAACAAGTCCCACACGGGATGGTCGAAGATTCGTTGGCAGCGTCTCAAACGCCGCAGGAAACGCTCAGTTACCTCGCCGGCCGTATCACCGGCAGCGTCGAGCACAAGGTGGACTATCACGACTGGGTGTGCTTGCATATCGCCCCGCAGTTCGATTGGGACCTGGCTGATGGCTTCCGATGGGTGATGCATTTCGGCTTCTTTTCGCTCTTAGGTGCCTTTGTTGTCGGATTGGTGTTCTTCGCCGTGACGATATGGATCATCCGCATTCTGTCCGGTGTTCGAGTCAGCGCCTTCCTCAACGAAATTCGCGGCAATCTCGTGTTGTACGTGCTGGGGTTGGCGTTACTGGTTCCGGTGTTCGCGACTGCTGTCGACTGGACTCGCTGGTGGACGATGATCACAGTGGATGTGGCCATCGTCTACATCCTGTTCGCGATCGACAGGCCGGAGATCGAGCAAGCGCCATCCAGGAGCGATGTCCGGATATTTGTGGCGGCTGCCGTGGTGCTGGCTGCGGTTCCATCTGGAGCCGGTGACAATGTCGGCGGCCAGTTCAGGATGGACGGCAAGCATGTAGCTTCCGCGACGTTGCACGACGCGATGGCCGGCATTGTTCTCGGTCGGGAAGCCCGCTCCGGAGTGCTGCTGAGGTGAAGGGGCCCTGAACAACCAACTGATGGAATGCCAAGTGCCTGTTTCGATGTCAATTCACGGACCGGTTTCAACCGCCTGCGGTATACGGGCCTGCGGCGCTAAGGGTGGTAGGGCACTCCGACGGCGCGGAAGACATACTCCGGGGGCACATCGAATGCCAACGAGCGCCGGGGCAGGCGCATCAGGACTTCCTCGGGGATGGCGTCCTTGTAGTGCAGCGACAGCTGACCGGTGCACCGCGGATCCACCTCGGCGACTTGCACATCGAGGACCAGGCCCGTCGCCGAGAGTTCGCCCTTGACGGCACCCTGCTGCGGCGCATCCCATCGTTGGTCGATGGTCCGCCCCGCCAACTTCGGCACGACCGACATGGTGGCGAGCACCCTCTGGTTGGTGAGAACCAACGATCCGACGTAGCTCGTGATGCTTCCCGCCGACCGCTTGCCGGGGACCTTCCCGGTGAACCGGCGCGTGACGGCGATGTACTCGGCGATGTGCAGAATGCCCTCGGCTTCGACCTCGGCGCGCATCTGGTCGGGCAGCTTGCCGATGCGGAACAGCTTGCGCAGAAACACAGCCATGGCCAGTCACCATAACGGCCCGAAGTTACAGGTGGTACAGGTTGGAGGATGACACCGCCGAAGAGCCGGCTGATCGGCTCGGCGCTGTCTGCGGTCGCGATCTACGCACTGATGTGGATCGGCTACACGCAAGGCTGGAACTGGCTGAACACCATCGACTCCTCGGCACTCGACGCGTTCCATCGCCACGGCCTCGACCACCCCGGCTGGGTGATCGCATGGAATGTCTTCTGTACCGCGTTCGGCCCGACCGCCTTCCGCCTCGCGGGTCTGGTGGTCATCGTCATCGCGCTGGTCCGGCGCAATGTGCGGCTCGCGATGTTCCTCGTGCTCAGCGTCGAGCTGAGCGGACTGATCACCGAGACCGCCAAGGCGATCGCCAACCGGCCTCGCCCCGAGACGGCGATGGTCTTCGCACTGTCGACCTCTTTCCCGTCCGGCCACGCACTCGGGGTGATGGTCGGCGTGCTGGCCCTCCTGACCGTCGTACTGCCGGTGGTGCGCAGAACGTCGTGGCCATGGATCGTCGCGCCGGGGCTGGTGGTCGTGATCGCGGTCGGCGTGGGAAGGGTCGTGCTGAATGTCCATTACCCGTCCGACGTGATGGCCGGCTGGGCACTGGGTTACGCGTATTTCGTCGGCTGCCTGCTGACGGTGCCCCCCACGCGACCCGTCACGGAAGCGGACGAAACACCGGAAGCGCCCGGTATCGCACGCTGAATTTCGCCTTGGTCAATTCGGTCCCGACTTCGCCGTCGTGCGCGACCACGGTGGGACCGTCTACCGAGGTGAACTCGAATTCTGGCACCCGCATCTCGTGGTACAGCGGGCTGCGGGTCAGTCGGCCGAGGAGCAGGTCGGCGATGATCCGCACCTTGCTCAGCCGGCGGCCGGTCTCCAGAATGCGCACGTCCATCAGGCCGTCGTCCATTCGATGCCTCCGCGACGGTGCGAACCCCGATGGCAGGTACGTGGCATTGCCCAGGAAGAACAGCGACGTCTGCAGGTTGTGGTTGTCGTATTGAATCCGCACGGGAGCCTCGCGGCGCAGCGTGTGGAACATCGCGTAGATGCCGGCCAGGGGCTTCCCGATCCGTCGTTCGAGTTTCTCCCGCGTCCGCACGAACGCCGGATACGCGCCGATGCTTGCGGTGTTGATCACCAGCCGCTCATCGTTCAGGCACACCAGATCGACGCAGGAGACGCTGCCGCTCCGAATCGCGTTGACCGTTTTGGCCACGGTGTCGCAGCCGATGTCCTTGGCGAAGTGGTTGAACGTGCCGCCGGCAAAAACCGCAAGCGGAACACCGGCCTCGACGGCGATCCCCGCGGCACACGACACCGTCCCGTCCCCACCGCCGACGGCCAGCACCTCCGCGCGTTCAGTCACCGAGCGCAACACCTGCTCGAGATCGTCGTCCTCGTCGAGTAGGACGATCTCCGCCTGCGGCAGCGCGTCGCGGACCTCGTCGACCACACGCTCGCCCGTGCCGCCACCCGAATTGGGGTTGATCACCAACACCACGCCCGCGCCGTCCGGGCGCTCGGGTGCGTCGACCCGCAGCGGGTCGGCCGTGGGCAACTTGGTTTCGACGACGGGCGGCACCACGCGCGCGCCCAGCACCGCGATCGCAGCACCGATGCCGAATCCCGCCAGCACATCGCCCGGGTAGTGGGCGCCGGTGGCGATACGCGACATGCCGACCAGACCGGCCAGCAGAGCCAGTCCCAGGCCGGCGGGCGGGTTCTCCAGGCCGACTCCCACTGCGAATGCGGCCGCGCTGGCCGAGTGACCCGACGGCAGCGAGTTCGATGCCGGACTGCGATGACCGCGCCGGGCGAGCGGGACCATGAGCTTGTCGGGCCGCGGCCGCTTCCAGACGCGTTTGCCCACCTGATTGGTGAACATGCTGGTCACGGCCAGACTCGCCACGCCGCGGAGGGCGCCCCGCTGTGTCGCGTTGTGGCGCGTCGCCACGAGCGCCGCCGCGATCGCCAGCCACAGCTTCGAATGATCCGCGGCCGACGTCAGTCGCGGCATCACGGAGTCGAGCAGCGGACTGGGCGACTCCGCGATGGCCTCGAACACCTCGCGGTCCAGCGTGCCCAGACCCTGGCCGATCTGCCGGATGCCGCTCCAGCGGCGGCCCTTGGACAGCAATTCCATGTGGCCAACCTAGGTCATCGGGGATGGCTCGCCGACCTCGAGAGGAGACAGGGTCGTGTCCCGACCATGTGCGACCATGGTCGCGTGCGCCGTTGGCTGGTAGGTCTATGTGCGGCGATGGTGTCGTTCGTGCTGGCAGCGGTCGCCGCGCCGGCCGCGGGCGCCGACTACGTACCGTGGTTCGCCCCGAAAGTCGGCAACGCCACCCAGGTGATTTCCGTTGTGGGCGCCGGTGGTTCGAAAGCGACCCTGGACGTGTTCCAGCGCACCGCCGCCGGATGGCAGCCCATTCGGGTCGGGATCCCCGCCTTCATCGGTTCCAACGGCATGGCGCCCGAGACACACGACGGCCAGGCGAAAACCCCGATGGGCATCTTTTCGCTCGACTTCGCCTTCGGCACCGCCCCGAATCCCGGGGGCGGTCTGCAGTACGTCCAGGTCGATTCCGACCACTGGTGGGACGGCGATATGAAGAGCGCGACCTACAACACGATGCAGGTGTGCAAGAAGGATCAGTGCCCGTTCGACACCGACCCGGCCAGCGGCACCGAGAACCTCAAGATCCCGCAATACGTGCACGCCGTGGTGATGGGCGTCAACAAGGCTCGCGTTCCCGGCAACGGTGGCGCGTTCTTCCTGCATGCCACCGACGGCGGACCGACCGCCGGCTGTGTGGCCATCGATGACGGCACCCTGGTCGAGATCATGCGCTGGCTCCAGCCGGGCGCACTCATCGCGGTCACCAAATAGTTCTCAAATGTTCAGCGCGCTACCGGGATTCACCTTGAACCCGGTGATGGACTCGGTGGACATGTTCACCTCGTAGGTGCGCTGGTAGCCGGTCGCGCTGATCCGCCAGCCGTCGGCGGTGCGCCGGTAGCGGTCGTTGTAGAACGCCGCGCCGTAGAGCATGAAATTGAAATCGGGCACGATCACCCGGTCCTGGAGATACCAGATGCCGGTGGCCTCGTCGCCGTCGACGTCGATCTCGGGATGGGTCACCCGGTGCTCGGTCAGCACATTGGCGGGCATCGACGCACGCATGAACTCGACCAACGTGTCGCGATCGGTGAAGTGGTGCTCTTCGCCCAGCGAGCTTCCGTAGTCACCGACGATATCCTCGGTCAGGGTGTCGGCGAAGTCGTCCCAGTGCTTGGTGTCGAGCGCGCGCAGGTACCGGTATTTCACTCGCTCGATCTCGTCGATGTCACTCATGACCGACATTGCAACACAGCCGTTCCTGCGGGAATTGCTCGACCTGACTTCTGTGGTGGTAATCGCTACGGCACCGGTTGCTGTGCCCCACATATGACAGCCCGTGGAAGGGGCTGACAATACGCTCCAAAAACGTGATGGCGGAACGTCGTTCGTCGTGAATTATTACGGAGTGTCTAACGGCCGTGGCGGCGCCGGGCGGCTATCGTGTGGACCGTTATGAGCGACCCGCTGGGGTTGTCGATCGGGACGACCAACCTGGTCGCAGCCCGTCTCGGTAATCAACCGATGACACGGCGTTCGGTGTTGACCCTGTTCAACCACACCGCGCCGGAAGTCGGCATGCCGCCACCGCACCCCGAGGGCATCGTGCTGGGCGGGTTCGTCGAACGCGTCGGCGATCCGGTGCCCATGGTGGCCGCCGACGGTTCCTCCTACCCCGCTGAACGACTGCTCGCCGACGCTCTCGAGGCAATGTGCCTCGCGGCGGGCGGTGAACCGCCGGCGGAGATCGCTATCGCCGTACCCGCGCACTGGGGGCCGGCCACCCAGTGGGCCCTCCGCGAGGCGCTGCGGTCCAGCCCGACGCTGGCACCCACCGGCGCGCCGCCGCGACTGGTCGGCGACGCCGTCGCCGCACTCACCGCGCTGCAGCGCGATCCTGGCCTCTCGTCGCAGGGGGTGGTGGCGCTCCTCGATTTCGGCGGCAGCGGCACGAGCATCACCCTGGCCGACGCCGCATCGGCGTTCGAACCGATCGACGAGACCACCCGCCACATCGAATTCTCCGGCGATCAGATCGACCAGGTTCTGCTCAGTCACGTGCTGGAGGGCCTCGCCGATGCGGGCGAACTCGATCCGGCCGGAACCGCCGCCGTCGGATCGCTCACCCGGTTACGCGAGGAGTGCCGTCACGCCAAGGAGAGGCTCTCGGCCGACACCGTCACCGAACTGATCGCCGAGCTACCCGGTACGCGGGCCGGTATCCGGGTGACGCGCGGCGAACTCGAGGACATGATCGCCCAGCCGCTGGCGGGTGTGTTGGCCGCGCTGGAAAATGCGCTGGAACGCAACAGGATCAGCTGGTCGGCCGTATCCGCGGTGGTAACCGTCGGTGGTGGGGCCAGCATCCCGCTGATCACCCAGAAGCTCTCCGAGCATTCACAAGCGCCGGTGGTGACGACACCGCAGCCTGCGCTGGACGCCGCGATGGGCGCAGCCCTGCTCGCCTCGTACGGTTCGAGCGCCGATGCCGAGACCGGATTGGCCCCCGTGCCGGCAACCGAAAACCCAACACCCACTGCAGGATCGGATTCATCGACATTCCGCGCGTTGGCGTGGTCGCAGGACGACGACGCCTCCGGCGAGCCGGTACCCTACGTCGGCGACGACCTATACGACACCGTCGGCACGGCCGCCCGCCCGCCAGTCCAGTACGTGCCGCCGACCGAGCCGATCGAGGAGGTCCGTCCCTGGCATCGGTTGCCGCAGTTGATCTTCGGGATCGCGGCCGCGCTCGCGCTGATCGCCGTCGGAGGTGTCGCAATTGCGCTGACGAGCGCCACCGACAGTTCCGACACCAAACAGGCGCCCAAACCTGTGACGCCGGCAGCGCCACCACCCCCGAGCACCGAGCCGCCCGCGGCTCCGCGCGTCGAAACCGTCACGGTCACCAGCGAGCCGCCGCCACCGCCGCCCCCCACGACGACGGAGCCCCCGCCTCCGCCGACGACGACGTGGGTCACCACCACACAACCCACCACGACGCCGCCGACCACGACGACCACCACGACGACGACCACCACAACCACTACGACGACCACCACGACAACGACACCCACGACCACCACGACGACCACCACGACACCCCCGACGACGGCCATGACGACGACGTACATCACCGTTCCGTTCGTCCCGGTGCCCATTCCGATTCAGGTTCCGCAGACCCAGGTTCCGCAGAGTCAGGTGCCGCAGAATCCCTACCCGCCGAATCCGTTTGCTCCGAATCCGTTCGCGCCGAATCCATATCAGCAGCTGCAGCCGCAGCAGTTGCCGTAGCCGCGTTTCGCGTCGACCTACGCAGGCACTCCGACATTGCGCGGATGGTGGCAAGCCGCGACATGGCCCGAATCATGTTCCGTCAGAGCGGGTTCTTCCTCTGTGCACACATCGGTGGCCCACGGGCACCGGGTGTGGAAGCTGCATCCCGGTGGCGGATCGATGGGGCTCGGCACATCTCCCTCGAGCACCAGCCGCTCACGCTCCGCGTTGCGCCTCGGATCGGGGATCGGCACGGCCGACAACAGCGCCGTCGTATACGGGTGATGCGGCTGCTCGTAGAGCGGGTCGGTGCTGGAGTCCTCGACGACCTTACCGAGATACATCACCGCGACCCGGTCGGACACGTGCCGCACGACGCCGAGGTCATGGGCGACGAACAGATAGGACAGGCCGAATTCATCCTGTAATTCCTTGAGCAGGTTGATGATCTGTGCCTGCACCGATACATCGAGGGCCGATACCGGCTCGTCGGCGACAATCAGCTTGGGCTGCAGCGCCAGCGCGCGTGCGATGCCGATGCGCTGCCGTTGCCCACCGGAGAACTCGTGCGGGAAGCGGTTGTAGTGCTCGGGGCGCAGGCCGACACGGTCGAGTAGGTCCTGCACTCGCCGCTTGACGTCGGAACCTTTCGCCAGACCGTACAGTTCCATCGGGTCGCCGACGATCTGACCGACGCGTTTGCGTGGATTGAGCGAGGCGTAGGGGTCCTGGAAGATCATCTGCATATCGCGGCGGACCGGACGCAGGTCGCGACGCGATAGGCCGACCAGTTCCTTCCCGAGGAAGCGGACCGAACCCGACGTGGGCGCGGTGAGTTGGAGAATCGCTCGGCACAACGTCGACTTGCCGCATCCGGATTCGCCTACCAGGCCCAGCGTCTCGCCTTCATTCAGGGTGAGGCTGACGCCATCGACGGCGCGCACGCGCGCCACCTCCCGGTCGACCACCAGCCCCGATTTGATGGGGAAATGCTTTACCAGGTCGGTCACCTCGAGCAGAGGTTCACCCCTTGACACGGTTCACCTCCCGCTTCTCGGCGGGTTCCAACCAGCACCGGTCGAGATGGCCCCTACCGGCGCGAGCCTCGAGAGGCGGCATCGTGTCACACTTGTCGAACGTGTGCGGGCAGCGTGCGGCGAAGCGACAGCCCGTTGGCGGATCGAGCAGCGACGGTGGCGCACCCGAGATCTGATTGAGCCGGCCGGCGCGCGGCTCATCAAGTCGCGCAAGCGACCCGAGCAGCCCGGCGGTGTACGGATGCTGGGGATCGTAGAAGATGTCATCGACTGTGCCGTCCTCGACGATCTGTCCGGCGTACATCACGACGACGCGGGCCGCCACCTCGGCGACCACACCGAGATCGTGGGTGATCAACACGACCGCAAGATTGCGCTCGAGGTTGAGTTTCTCGATCAGCCGCAGTATCTGGGCCTGCACCGTCACGTCCAACGCTGTGGTGGGTTCGTCTGCGATGAGCAGTTCGGGCTCGAGTGCGAGCGCCATCGCGATCATCACCCGCTGGCGCATGCCGCCCGAGAACTCGTGCGGATAGCTGCGTATCCGCCGCTCGGGGTTCGGGATCCCGACCGTGCGCAGCAATTCGAGCGCTTGGGCGCGAGCCTCGGCCTTGGAGATCTCGCGGTGGGCCCGGATCATCTCGACGATCTGGTCGCCGATGCGGTACACCGGGTTCAGCGACGACATCGGGTCCTGGAAGATCATCGCGATCTGTTCACCGCGGACGCCGCGCAATCCCTGGTCGTCGAGCTTGGTCAGGTCACGGTCCTCGAAGTCGACGGCGCCTTCGATCGTGGCGTTCGACGACCGGGTCAGCCCGATGATGGTCTGCGCCGTCACACTTTTGCCGCAGCCGGATTCGCCGACGATGGCCAGGATCTCTCCGGGTGCCAGATCGAAGGACACCCCGTCGACCGCCTTGACCACGCCGTCGTCCGTGGCGAAGCGCACCCGTAGGTCGCTCACCGACAACAGTGGACTCATGCAGGTGCCGCCTCTCCCAGCCGGATCCGCGGATCGAGATATGCGTACAGGGTGTCGACGATCGTGTTGAACAGCACGATGAAGAACGCTCCGAACATGGTCACGCCCATCAGGGGCGGGAGGTCGAGGCTGCCGATGGCCCGGCCCGCGTACAAGCCGACTCCATTGATGTTGAACACGGTTTCGGTGAGGATCGCGCCGCCGCCGACGACGGCACCGAAGTCCAGCCCGAACAACGTGATGATCGGAATCATGGAATTGCGGAGCACGTGGCGGATGCGCACCTGGCGTTCGCTGACTCCCTTTGCGCGAGCGGTACGTACGTAATCCTCGTTCATGACGTCGAGCATGTTCGAGCGCAGCACCCGGCTGTAGAAGCCGACGTAGAGCACGGCGAGCGTAAGCCAGGGCAGGATCAAATGCGAGGCCCACCGCAACGGGTCCTCCGTCAGCGGGACGTAACTGCTCGTCGGGAACAACTCGATTTTGAAGGTGAAGAAGTAGAGCAGGATCGCCGCGAGCCAGAACACCGGCATCGAGATACCCACCAGTGACAGGATTGTCAGGGCCCGGTCGGTGAACCTGCCGGCATGGACGGCGCTCATGTAGCCGAACACGACCGCGAGCACCATCCACAGGACACCGGCGCCGATGGTGAGCGACAGCGTGGCCGGCAGGCCGCGCCAGATCTGGTCGGTGACGTTCTGGGCGCTCGCATACGAGGTCAGCTGCCCGGTGAAGATCTTCTTCATCAGGGTCAGGTACTGCACCGGCAGGGGCTGGTCGAGCCCGAGATCTGTAGTCACCCTGGCGATCAGCGCGGGGTTGGCGTTCTTGCCGGCGATCCGGACCGCCGGGTTCGAGTTCGGGATGACGTTGAAGATCAGGAAGACGATCACCGAGATGGCGAACAGCACGGCCACCATCCCGGTCACCCGTCGTGCGATGAATCGGGTCATGTCGTCAGTGCTCCAACCGGATCTTGGCGCGCGGATCGAGCGCATCGCGTAGGCCGTCGCCGAACACGTTGAGCGACAACACGGTCAGCACGATCATCAGGCCGGGAACGATGGTCAGATGCGGCGCGGTGTAGATGGTCTGGTAGCCGTCGGCGATCATCGTGCCCCATGACGCGCTCGGCGGCCGCACACCTGCCCCGAGAAAGGACAGCGCCGATTCCAGGAGCATGTCGTTGGCGATGTTCAGGGTGAAGAACACGATGATCGTCGACACCACGTTGGGCAGCAGTTCGGTCACCATGATGCGCAACGGGCCCTTGCCCTGGGCGACCGCGGCTTCGACGAACTCTTTCTCCCGCAACGCCATGACCTCGCCACGGATCGGTCTGGCCATGTAAGGCACGTAGACCAGACCGATGATCAGGATCGGGATCCAGACCGAATCGCCTGCGATCGTCGTGACGCCGATATTGAGGCCGCCGACCGCAAGCGCCGTGCCCAACGCAATCCCGAGCAGCAGCACAGGGAACGCCCACACGACGTCCATCGCCCGCGACAGGATGGCGTCGATCCAGCCTCGGTAGAACCCGCACAACATCCCGACGATCACCGCCACGACGGTCGTGATCGCCGCCGAGACGACGCCGATGAAGATCGATGTGCGGCCGCCGTAGAGCAGGCGCACCATCACGTCGCGTCCGTTCTGGTCGGCGCCGAGCAGGTACTGCCCGCGCAGTCCCGGCCCGATCGGGGTGCCGTCGGGGGAGACGATGTCGACCTGCTGGCCGTCGACGGTGATCTGGTCGGTGATGTGGTTGGCGTCGGGTGTGGTGTGGGCGACGTGGTCGGCCCACAGCGGAGCGCACAGACACAGCACCACGATGGCGATGAACAGCACGCCGAATGCCAACGCAACCTTGTTGCGGCGCATGCGAAGTGCGGCCAGATACCAGGGGCTGCGCCCCTGGATCAGGGCAGACGGAATCCCGGTGGGAAGCGGCGGTTCGCCCGGCGCCTCCACCTCGGTGAACGGAGCGGCCATTACTTCACGACGAACGAAGTGAAGTCCTGGCTGAACAGCAGATGTCGATAGCTCTTGTCGAAGTCCATGCGCTCCGACAGGAAGGTCGTGTACTGCTCATTGCCGTACGGAGCCCACACCGCCTGCTCCATGTACGCCTTGTCCAGAGCGGCGTACTGCTCCTTGACGCCGCCGTCGCCCAGCTGCTCGTTGCGCAGCTGGTTCATCTTGGCGTCGAGATCGGGGAGATTGACCCGGGAGTAATTGTTTCCGTTGGTGGGCAGGATGCTGGCCCCGTTGAGCAGCGGCCGGAAGAAGTCGTCCGGGTGCGGGAAATCCTGGAACCAGTCAGCGAAGCCGGTGTCGAGGTCGGGTGTCGACTGGTTGCCGATGGTGGTCCAGTACACGTCGCCGGCGATCACCTTCAGGGTGGCGTTGAACCCCAGCTGGGTCAGCACGTCGTGGTAGTACTCGCCGATGCGCTTGCGGTCGGGCTCGTCGTCCGTCCACACGGTGATGTTCTTGTCGGCCGGATTGGCCTCGGCCATCAGCTGCTTGGCCTTGTTCATGTCCGGACCGGGGTACAGCTTGAACTCCTCGTGGCCCGGCATGCCCGGCGGCAGGATCTGCTGCGAGGCATGAAGACGTCCGCCGAACACCCGGTTGAGCGCCTCGGGATCGATCGCGTAGTTGACGGCCTGGCGCACCTTGATGTCGTTGAACGGCGCCTGCTGGGTGTTCATCCAGAAGTAATAGGTGTTGATGGAGTCCTCCATCCGGAAGCGGTCGCCGTAGCGCGACTTCACCTCCGCGAGCCGGTCGGCGTCCGGCGGATCGGACATGTAGTCGACGCGGTTCTGCTCGATGTCGGTGACCTGCGCGGTATTGCTCTTGTTCTGGTTGACGGTGATCTTGTCGACGTTGGCATCGGCCACCTCGCTGGCGCCCGCGTCCTTGACGGTCTTGAACTGCGGATTGCGCTCCATGGTCAGCGTCTGCGGCGCCTGGACGTGGGTTATCGCGAACGGGCCGCTGGCCGGCGGCGGATTGTTGGTCGCGTCCTTGTCCAGCGGAGTCGACGGAGGCACGGGCGCCGCGAACGGCAGACCGAGGACGTTCTCGAACGTGCCGTTGGGCTCGGTGAGCGTGATCGTGATGTCACCGGTGTTGTCGTCGGTGACGATGCCGCTGATCGTTTGGGCCGTACCGTCCGCGTATTCTTTTGCGCCGACGATGGGTTCGTAGAACACCGAGCCGCCGGAGTTGGCTTTGAAGAGGCGCTGGATTGCATAGGTGAAGTCCGAGGCCTTGATGGGCGTGCCGTCGGAGTATTTCATGTTGGGCCGCAACTTCAGCTTGTAGGTCTTGCCGTCGGGCGAGATCTGCGGCATGTCCTGGGCCAGGCCGGGTACGACCTGTGTGCCCTCTTCACCTTTCGCGTGCTTGTAGGTGAGCAGCGGCGTGTAGACGTTGTAGAGGGTCTCCCAACCCTCGACGGTGTAGGAGAGTTGCGGGTCGACGTAGTCGGGGAACGACGACATCGTGACGGTGACGTCACCGCCACCGCCCCCGCCACCGCCGCCGCCCGAGGTCTCTTGCCCACCGCACGCGGCAACACCCGCCACGATCAGCGGGGTGACACACGCGATGGTCAGGACTTTGCGCAGTTTGTACATCTCGCTCCCTTTGCAAGCGCCGGGCTGATTCCCGTACAGCTTTCCCTTGTTCCGACGGCCTCGTTGAATCTTCGGGAAAATTCCTGCGTTGGCAACTCGAAACGAAAAATTTCCGGTGCTCGACCGCCAAATCAATAGGCAAGCCTGACAACATCTTTGACGGGCCCGGTCGGAATCCGAATTGTCGGCCTCGGTAGCTCGAATTGGACACCGAACAGCCATCGGCAATCTCAAAGAATTAGCTCAAATCGATTCGACGCGAAAAGGGGCGCCGGAAAAGACGGATTCGTCAATTTCCCGATATAGTGGCGCGTACCGAGTTAACTGTGGCATGATGGCGTCGTCATGTAACACGTCTGTCAGACTGGTTTAGGGTCGCAAATCAGCTGGTAGCAGGCCATAAGAATGGGAATGAACATGGATTCACCACGTCTGGCTCGCCGCCTCGGTGCCGTTGCCGGCGGTCTTGCGATCGTCGGAATGGTCAGCTTCACTGCGTCCTGCGCTAAGGAAGAAGAGAAGGCGCCCGAAACCTCGACAACGACGACAACCACCACGACGGCGACCACGACGTCGCCGGCGGCCCCTCCGTCACCAACGGAAAAGAGCATCAATCCGACCGGCCCGAACGCCTTTACGCCGACACATGTCGAGCCGGCGGCGCCGCCCACCGGTCGTCACGGTCAGAGGCCCGCTGACGCGCCGTAAACCGCGGCAGGCACACCACTCGATCGACGTCAGACCGCGCAGCTGATGGTTGCGAGGTTGCTGCGGCAAAGTCCAATTACCGGTTATCGGCTGTTGGTGATGCTCGCTGCGAGCGTGCTCGTACTCGCCGGCTGTGTGCGTGTCACGTCTCTGGCGCAGGGCCCCGAGCTGATTCGTGGTCCCCTGTGGTACTTGTTGGCGAGCTCAACCGATCTGGGTCCGTCGCGGTCTGCCGACGCACAAGTAACGGTCACCCTGTCGGACTCGACGCGGCCCGCCGGGCTGATCGAGTGGGCGGATTCCCGTGGTCTGTCGGTGCGTTGGCGATCCGCTGATCAATGGGCGATCGTGGAAGGGCCCGCCCAGGCGCTGGCGCGTGCCTTCGACGTTCCGGTGCACGACTACCGGGGCCCGAAGGGGCAGAGGTACTATGCCTCCTCGCACCAGGCGCAGGCCCCGGAAGCCCTGCGCGACAAGGTCACCGAGGTGGGGCGGATCCTGAGCTACACCCCGCACCGCACGAACAGCCCCGGTTTCCTTCCGCTGGATGTGCCGCAGAAGGGGTTGACGCCCACCGCCCTGTTGGAGGCGTACAACGCCGCCCCGCTCACCGCAGCGGGTTTCACCGGCAGGGGCACCACGATCGTGTTCTTCGAGTTCAGCGGCTTCGACCAGGAGGATCTCGACACCTTCTCGGAGACCTCGGGTCTGCCGAAGTTCACGCCCGTGATGGTCGGGGAGCGGTTTCCCGGGTCGGGTGCCGAGACCGTGATGGATCTCGAAGTGGCACATGCGATTGCGCCGGATGCGCAGAAGGTCGTCGTCAACGCGCGGCCGACCGTCGAGGGGGACGGCGGATACGAGAAGATCGGCCAGCTCTTCGCGAGGGTCGATCGGCAGTTCCCCGGTGCGGTGTGGAGTCTGTCGATCGGGTGGGGATGTGACGCGCTGGTCCGCGCCGCCGACCTCGCGCCGGTGGCCTCGGCGCTGGAGGCTGCGCAGAAGAACGGAACGTCGGCGTTCGACGCGAGCGGGGACACCGCCGGCCTGGAATGTAAGGGCGGCGACGAATGGTCGTCGCCACCGGGCCCCGACGATATCGGGCTGGACGCGGTCTCGTCGCTGCCGGCGATGACGTCCGTCGGCGGCACCACGCTGTCGACCGACGAGCGCGGGCGATGGATCGCCGAACACGCCTGGATCGATTCGCCGCTGTCGCAGGGGAGTAGCGGCGGGGTGTCGGGCCTGTACGGCCGGCCCGAATGGCAGAACCGATTGACCATCGAGCGCGACCTGGAGCACCGTCGGCTCGCCCCCGACGTGGCCGCGGTCGCCGATCCGTTCACCGGGGTGCGGATCATCTACAACCAACAGGAGCTGATCGGCGCGGGAACCTCGCAGGCGGCGCCGATCTGGGCGGCGCTGACGGTTCTGATGAACCAGTACCTGGTGGCGAACGGCGGCCGGCAGCTGGGCAATATCAACCCGCTCCTCTATCGGGTCGCATCGGGCGCCAACCTGCCTGGGTTCCGTGATGTGATCCTTGGCGGAAACGCCGTCGACTTCTCGGCGCCCGGCTACGACCTGGTGACCGGGCTGGGCAGTCCGAACGTCGACTACCTCGTCCGCGATCTGCTCGACATCCAGAGGGGGCGCGCGCCGCGATGACCACGGCCGCCGATGCTGCGGTGCCGATGACGCGCTGCGCGGCTTGCGGCACCGACGCGCCTGCCGCCGCCTTTTGCGGCACCTGCGGGGCGCAGTTGACGACACTGCGTGGGGATGGCCGCGGCCTGATGCGGCCGGGGGCATACGCGGCAGCGCCGGGCGAGCACCTGCTTCGGCTGTCGGTCGCCAGCTCGCTGTTCCCGCACCTGCCGCACCGCTCGCGCATGCCGTTCCGGGTCGGGTTGGCGACACTGCTCATCGCGGTGGTCGCCCTGGCATTCCTGCGGTGGCAGGCGCCCCTGATCGCGATCGGCTCGCTCGGTTTCCCGCTGCTGTTCCTGCTTTATCTTCACGAGTCCGACGTCGACGACGATCTGCGGGCTCGCTCCCTGGCCCTGACCGCCGCGATGGGCGCTGTTCTCGGCGTCGGGTGGGCGTGGTTCACCGGGAACATCGTGGCTCACTCCTACGACGTCGCGCTGAGCGACGGTACGTCCGGGGCGCACTCGCTGCTGGAGGGCCTGATCATCCCGGCAGGCACCGCGATCTGCATGCTCGCGCCCGCCGTGGTGATGCGGCTGCTCCGGCCCGCGACTCGAGAATCGTTGGACGGGTTCGTGATCGGTGCACTGGGCGCGATCGGCTTCACCGCCGCGGCGACGCTTACCCGGTTGGCCCCGCAGTTCGCCACCGGAGTGGTGGCACACGATCAGCCGATCGACGATCTGCTGACCGAGGCGGCAATTCAGGGGGTGGCCCTGCCCTTGTCCGCCGCGGCGATGGGCGGATTGGTCGGTGCGGCACTGTGGTTCACCCGACCGGCGGACGCACGGCATACCCGAAGACTCCCGATAATTCTGCTGATCTCCAGTGTGCTTCTGGTGATTGCGGTGTACACCGGACTGGGTTTGTTGGAGACGGTTCCGATCTCGAACGGACTGCACGTCGGCGCCCACTTGGTGGCCGCGGTAATCGCATTGCTGGCCTTGCGATTCGGACTGCAGGCCGCACTTCTGCACGAGGCGCACGACGAGATCGACACGGACGCACAGGTGTTGTGCCCTCACTGCGACCACGTTGTTCCCGATATGGCGTTCTGCCCGAACTGCGGTGTTGCCACCCGGGCGGCCTCCCGAACCGCCCGGGCGGCGCGGCGGGCACCGGCGGACGGCGCCGTCACGGCCATCCGCCCGGGGTATGCGGTGCCCGCGGGATCGTATGCGGTGCAACCTGTGCGTCACACCACCCACCGCCGGCTGCTGCTGTCGTTGGGTGCCGGTGTGCTCGTCGCGGCCGCGGTGGCCGTCGGATTATCTTTCCTGACCACTCCGGTCGTCCCCCGCTATGTGTGTCCGCCCGACTGCGGGACGCCGCCGATCGGGAAACCGGTGGAAAGCAATCCGCGGTTCACGTCGAGTGACGGCAGATTCTCGGTCCAGTACCCGGGAGAAGAATCGGCGTACAAGGCGACACTGGATCCGGACGGGGTGGCGCTGGAATTCACCGGCGGTGACACCGGAACGCTGGACCTGTTCGGCCTCCCCGCGGAGGACCGCACGCCCAAGCAGATCGCCGAGCACCTGATCCACGAGTGGTACCCGGACGCCACCGTCGAATACGAGATCCCCAACGCGATGGTCGGATACCAGCCCGGCTACGGAGTGGTGGCCGACGACTACCCGCAGGGCTCGAGCGGCAGCTTCACGCGGCTTCGGATGGTCGTGATGGTCGCGGTGAAGAACGACTACGCGCTCGTGGCGGCGGCGACCGGTCCCTATCACGAGTTCGCCCCCGACTTCGGCAGCGGCCACCCGTCGGGCGCCAATCTGCAATTGGCTCTGGATATGGGCAAGTACGTGAACAGCTTTTCGTGGCGCGACGACTCGCCGCACTGAGCAGGCGCGGGGCCGTCCTCCACGTTCGCCTAACGGATACGTCAATTCGACCCCTTCGCGCTCGAACCGTTTGCGAGAATTTCGGCGTGGGAACTTCGGCGTCTCGCAGTCAGAGGTCAGGTGGGGGCTGGAATGGAGACACAGGCATTAGCGGTTAGCTGTTCGCGTGACAGGAAGCTCGACGAACCGCTGAGATTCGGCGTGAGCACCCCCGGCGGCTTCCTGGGCGCGGCAGAACTCCAGGCCGTCGCGGACGCCGTCGGCCGGCGGGCCGAGATGGTGATGGCGTTCGAGGACTTCTTCGCCACACCGCCGATCGCCGAACTGGCGGTGGTCAAATACTGCGGCGCGGATCCGATCATCACATGGGAACCGTGGTGCTGGACCGACGACCGATCTCCCGCTGTCGTCCAGTCCGTGTTGTCCGGGGCATTGGACGACTACGCATCCCGCTGGGCCGACGAGATCAGGGACTGGGCATCAACCGTCTATGTCCGGTTCGCCCACGAGTTCAACGGGGACTGGTATCCGTGGACGCCGACGTTCGGCACGTCGGCCCGCGCTTACGTGGAGGCATGGCGCCGCCTGCGCGACATCTTCGCGAATCGCGGGGCGGACAACGTCAAATGGGTATGGGCTCCATCGGCCGTCGGGGCGAGCAATTTTCGGGACTGGTATCCCGGCGACGGCTACGTCGATGTGCTCGGCCTCGACGGCTACAACTGGGGGGCCAGTCACCGGTCGACCCGATGGGCTACCCCCGAAGAACTCTTCGGTGACGCGCTGGACGGGCTGCGCGCCGTCTCGCCCGACAAGCCGATCCTCATCTCGGAAGTCGGGTGCGCCGAATCCGGTGGCTGTAAAGCAGATTGGATTGCGCATTTCATGGATTTCGTCGTCCGTGCGCGGGATGTGATGGGCTTCGTCTGGTTCGAGCATGAGAAGGAGACAGACTGGCGGATCGCCAGTACTCCGGAATCGGCGGCCGCGATGGCAAAAGCGTTGCGCAAAGCCAGATTCGGCCGGACAGGGCGCCGATGATGCGCGTCTTCGTCGCGGCAGCCGTGGCGATGTTGTCCTGTGCGGCCGCACCGGTGGGCGCCGCGGGTGCGACGCCCGCCGAAGGTGAGATCGTTCGCACCGAAATCGCCAAGGGCACAACGGATGCGCCGGTCGCGATCGTCGCCGTCGGGCAGGAGACCACCTTCTACGTGCAGGACCTGGTGCTGAAGCCTGCCGCCAGCAGTGGTTGGCACACCCACGCCGGGCCGGAGTACACCGTCATCAACGATGGCACCGTGGACATCCAGCAAGCGCCCGGGTGCATGCCGGTCGCCTACACCGCGGGGCAGGCGGTCTTCATCCAGGCCGGCGTGCCACACGTGGTGTCCAATCGCGGACCGGCGGACGCGGAGGCGGTGGTCACATACACGCTGCCGGCCGAGCACGCCGTTCGCGATGACGCGCCGTCGGCGTGTGCGTGACTGACTCTAGGGATATTCGGGTTCGTGGAACCGATTGATGATGGGTATGCGCTCGATGATCCGGTCGCGTAGCCGCGGCTGCTGCGGTACGGGCGGTACAAAGTTGGGCGCAGGCGGCACGTAGGCGGGAGCCGGCGGTACGTAGGCCGGCGCGGGCGGACGTAGGCCGGCGCGGGCGGCACGTAGGCCGGCGGCGCCACCGGGGCCTGATACGCCGGGGCCGGCTCGACCGGCGCTGCGGCGGGCGGTGGGTTGTACTCCGGTTCAGGTGCCGCTTCCGGAGCGGGCGGGGTGGCCGCCGTAATGGTCTGGGCCGCCGGGGGAACGGCGTCGGGTGGTGGTGCCGGCGGCGCTGCGGCGGGCGGCGGCCGTTTCGGTGCGGCCTTCGCGATCGACGGCTCCCCGGCTGCCCGCGCCAGGGCCGGTTTGGCCGCATTGGCCAACTGCTGCTTCTCCGGATCCGGATCCGCGCCGGGCGCCAACCGAAGACCGACCGCGACGGAGAGCGACACCACAAAGGTCATCACCGCCGCGACGAGGACGGCGGCCACCGCGCCGCTGTGCGTGACGTACGGCCGGCGGGTCGTGGCGGACTGGACGACCTTCGCGCGTGCGGACGTCACCGCCGCACCCCGGGCCAGCGCGAGATCGGCGTCGGCCGCGGAGAAGATGAGTGAGTCGATCGCGCCATCGAGCGACGACGCGAGCTCATCGGCGTCTTGCGCCGAACCGAGCACGAATACCGCGGCGGGCCGACGGTCGTTGCGATCCAGCAGCGCGGTGACGTCGCCGCTGTGCTGCGCCGCGCCGTCTGCGGACACCCGATCGATGCGCGAGAGGGACACCGTTGCGGCGCCGACCAGCGCGACGATGGTGGCGTCATCCTCGACGATGCACACCGCAATGTCGTCGTAGCCGGACATCTCGCCGACACCGACCGCCAGCGCCTCGGCCGCCTCGAGTTCGGAAACCGCGACCACGGCGCCGAGGCCGCTGTCCGTCAAGGCCTGCAGGACGCCCGAGGCCGCACCTTGGGCGCCGCTGGTCCACGTCACGCCGATGGCGTGGAGCCTGTCCCCGAACGCGGCGGCGATCTCGTCGCCGAGCGTGTCAACGGTGGCGATGTCGGACACGCCGCGAGAGATGGTGGCGCCCTCGCCCGTCGTCCCGTCGACGAGCACCCAGCGCACGGTCGTCGACGTCATCGATAGACCGAGCACGAGGTCCATAACTGCCCCCCGATCTGCCTGTCAATCGGTCACGAGACTACCGGGTGCCGGGTCAGGCCGTTCCGGTCGCAGGGCCGGAGACGTGCGAACCAAGGTTGCTCTGCGTTAGCATTCGGCACGTCATGCCCGGCCTTTTCAGGACGGACTCCCCCTTGCCCCTATTCAATAGATATTGAGTACCCATGCCTGAAGTGTTGCCGGTTATCGCGGCGATTCCCAACTACAACATGGCCGATAACCTTCGCAGGCTCATCCCGCAGGTCTTGGAGCAGCGCTACGACGCCGTCTACGTGCTCGACGACGCGTCAACCGACCATAGTGTCGACGTGGTCCGCGAGTTCGGCAGTGATGTGAAGTTGGCGCGAAGCGGTCAAAACAGAGGCGCCGGCGGAAATCGGAACCAGATTCTCGACCACGTCCCGGACGGAGCACTGATCCATTTCATCGACGCCGACATGGATCTCGGGACAGCGGAAACCCCGACGGTTGCCCGAGAGGTCGTCGCGCGTTATGCCGGCAGCGGGGTGGGCTTGGTCGGGGGCCTGGTCAGCCGAGTGGACGGGACCCAGGAGCCCCACAATTACGGTGCCGTGTTTTCCGTGTGGGGAACTCTGACGTCCGGCCTTCCGCTGATGATCGACCGAGTCAAGGACAAACAGCGGCTCGCCCGGGCCATCCAACGAATTGCCGGGCCGATCCAGAAAGATTGGCCGAATCTGCTCGAACCGCCCGCCGCGGTCCCCGCCTACTGGCTGCATGAGGGAAACATGCTCGTCTATTCGACCGTGCTCAAGTCGGTCGGGGGGTATGACGCTGCGATCCGTTCGCACGAAACTCAGGATTTGGCAATACGTTTGGAGAAGAAAGGCGTCAAGCGGCAGTTTGACCCGAGCATAAGCGTTATCCATCACCACGTCGATGTTCGCGGCAAGAACCGCCGCAAATGGGAGTCCAAAGCCGCTTATTACTTGATCCGCAAGCACGGCGTCGTTCGCTGGCTAACCGATCGCTAACTTGGTCACACCACCGACGACCATCAACACCCCTAGGGTGCCGAAGATTACGGCGAAGATCGGTCCGCGACGAGCGTTGATCCAGTTGTGTAGGCCGAGCACAATCGCTTCCGTCCTCGACGGCGAAATTAGATGGCTGACCAGGGGAATCTCGAGGATCATGAAGGCCACGACCGCGTAGAGCACGGTGGCTGCGACCTGGGTGCCCGCAGCCGCGCCCGATCCCATGATCGCCACCATCGCGCCCAGAAACTCCAGCGGCGGCGTCGCCGTGAACGCGCCGGCAACCAGCGCCAGCCCCACGGAGCTGTTCTTTTCGAGATGGTTGCGCCAAGAGAACAGGGAGAGGATGGTCTGCTTCTTCGACACGACCGCGAGTGCGGACGGATCGTCGCCCAGAACAGCCTCCGGTAGCGACCCGGGTGTGAGCACGGGCAGCGGCGCCGACACAGGCACTGCTGTGGCGACCAGACGACGGCTCCGGCGCAACACGATGACTGCGGCGGGCATCAGCAGCAAACCCACGGCGACCTGGTATGGCAAAATGGCCGGGCTGGTGACCGCCCACCTCACCCATTTCGCAAACGGGTACAGATGCTCACGAAACCCGAACAACAACACAAGTGCCACGGCAATAGCGCCCGTCATGCTGCCGACCCAGAACGAGAGAAGCTGGAGCATGGGCCGTGGCCGCGAGACAAAGAGCGCCGTGATACCGATCCGGAACGGGTCCGTCGCTGTGATTAGCCCGAACATCAGGACTGCGGACCACATGGGGGAACGCTACCGTGCCGGGGTCGAAGTTGCTGCGCGACCCCGGTATTGCGCTGCGGGTTCTGCTCGTCGATGGTGAAACCGTATGGGGGCCCTGCGTGCCCTTGATGGCGTAGGTGGCTAGAAGTTGCTCTGTCGTTGTCGTCGAAACCGATAGCATCGACAGAACCGCACCGGGAAGCGCGAGAAGTGCGACGGCGACTGCACTGGCGATGTGCTGCAGCAGTTTTGATACCAGGTTGCTATCCGGCCTCAGCAGTTCGCGTGGCTATGACGGAGCGTCGCAGAACGCAGCAGTAGTTCTTAGGCATGCCTGTATGGGTGATCTTGAATTTGATGTCAAGGAAGCCAAACACCAGGGAGAGCAAGGAGCAGACAACCCCAACGGGAAACCACACGATCGGCAGGTTATTGCGAGCCATCATCAGCTGATAGCTGATCGTGCCGTAATAGCCTTCCAGCCAGTCGAGCGACTCCACCGTGAGGTCGGCTTCGGCCGCCATCTGCCGCCAGGCGAACTGTGTGTAGCGGTAGAAGTCATACGGCTGCTCGTGCTCTTCGAAGAAGAGTGGTGCGCTGACCCACGCCTGCCCACCAGGTTTCAGCACCCGCCTGATCTCTTTCAGTACTGCGACCGGTTCGGGAATATGTTCCAGGACCTGGCTGCAGAGCACCAAGTCGTATGTTTCGTCAGCCATCGGGAGTTCGTCGAGCCGACATGTGTAGTCGAGATCGGCATACTCCTTATCGACCTCCCCGAAGTCCGCAGTCTCGTAAGTGACGTGCTCGAAGTGCTTGCGATAGGGCGCATTTCCCGCGCCCGCATCGAGCACACGGAACGACTTGTCGGTGCCGACGCGTCCGGCCGCCGCGACCCACCGATCCAGGTACCAACGTGAAGAGTTGAACGGAGGAGGGACACGGACGCGCTGGGCGGCCACAACGAGAGCGCCTGTTCGCTCCTTTGCGAGCTGCCAGGGTTTGGTTTGAGTCGACTCTCTCGAGAACATGGCTCACCTTAACTCGACGCCCGATGGGCGTCTGGACTCGTGCGCCGCCCTGCTCGATTCACGCCTTCCCGATGCCGCCGGACTCATCAGTTCTCTTTACGACGACGCCGTCGCAGTCAAAGACATAGCCGCCGAATACGAAGGCCCGGCCGCCGATTAGACGTCGATGTCGCGATCGGGCGTTGTTAGGCGTGGATGGGACTGGTGATCTCCCGCGACGCCTGGCACACGGTCGGCGAGGGGGATCCGCGCGCGTTCGGTCGCCAAGGCTGGGGTTCCGAGATCGACTTTGTATCTCCATGTGAAGCGCGCAGACTCCGGTTTCTAGTCGACCGAAATGGCGTCCATCAACCACTTGGCCGTAACACCGGCAACGCGAAGTTCGGCAGACTCCAATACTTCTGGGTCGCCGAGATCGGCGTCGGGCGAGCCCGAGCCGAGGCGCTATTTGGTGGCCGCCGCGTGGCGGGGGCCCGAGGTGCTGTCCTTCTTTGCGTGCTTGGGCTTGGGGTGGTCGCCGCCGCCCGTCGAGGCTGAACCGCCCGACGGCTTGCCCGAGGGACCGGGGTGAGACGCGTCCTGGCGTTGAGCCCTGCGCGTCGGACCGCGCCGGTTGGCGGACCTTGGGCATCGTCGGCTCCGTGGCGGCACGGGTCGGCGGGATCGACGGCTTCTCAGTCGCCCGAGGTATCGACCGACCTTGAGCGGGCTTGGTACTACTCGTCTCCGCGCCGCTGCCAATGGTTGCAGGCAGGCCGACCTTCGGCGTCGGTGCGTCGATTTTCGGCGCGGGCGCCTGGTCTTCCGAAACCGGCCCGATCGACGCGGCGGTGCCCGGCGTGGGTGCCGCACCCTGGGCCAGGGACGACAAGGATTCGGGGGACTGCTTGACGGCTTCCATCTGTGACGAAATATTCGGCGACGGATTGACGCTCGGAGTAGCGCGGTCCTCACCGTCGGCGGGCAGCGGGTCGGTCACCTCGGCCGTCTCTTTGACGAGCGGAGGCAGACCTGCGGCCGCACTTGCCTTGGACAGGCTCATCGTCGGCGTCGGCTCGTCCTCAACGGGAGGAGTCGGGGTGGTCGTGCCGGGCAGGGTCACCGGTGGGCCGCCGTACGCTGTATACGGCATCCGGCCCGGTCAGATAGGACGGTGCCGTCCCCGCTTGACGGCCACCCATCACGTCCTGCAGTCCGAGGCTCAGACCGGCCGGGATGGCACGGAGAAGGCTGATCCCGAGGTTGACCGGGTTGGGGAAGTACAAGGGGTTGGAACCAGCAGGCACTCCCGGGTTGGCCGTCCGGTCATATCCGGCCTCTACCAGTACGCGCAAGAATGGATCCATCACGTCGGTGAGGGTTTGCCCAACGAGCGGAATCCGGCTTATGGGAACCAGCAGTGGCAGTGGATACGTCGGGATCATGTAGTAAGCCGTATCGCCGTGCGTGCCCTGGAGCACTGCTTTGCTCGGGTCGACGTTGGGGTAGTTCAGATGGACAGGCAAGCCACCGAACGGATTGTTGGCATCGGGCGAAGCATTGATCATGGCGAGAAGGTTGAAAGGGTTCGTCGGCTGATCGGCGGCGGGGTCATACTCGCCCGCGATGTCGTAGGTGGTGATCTGACCGGGAGCTGCGCCTGCCGTCTCGGTTGGCGTGGCGCCTTCGACGCCCGAGCGCGTGAAAGCTCCGCCGTTAGGTCGATTCGGATTTCCAGTCAAATAGAACATCGGCGTGGTGCCGGGCGTCGGAGCGGTGTTGAAAGCTTTTTTGTAGTCGCCGGCCACCACAGCACCCTGGGAGAATCCGTAGATCACGGGCGCGGTATCCCCGGCCGCCTGCCCTTGTAGCGCCAGCACCCCCTCCGCGACGGACTGATCGAACGGCGGGTTCGAGGAGGAAGCCGGGTACTGAACAACGACTACCGGCATTGGCACGTTGTGAGGCAGGCCGTCGTTGGGGAAACCGCTGATGTAACGGATTGCTTGCTGTGCAATGGCCTCATCGCTGGTGAACCCATAGGGCCCGCCCTGTGTGCCCTTGATGGCGTAGGTCGCCAGGAGTTGCACCGTCGCCGTCATCGAGCCGGACAGGGCCAAGAGAGCCGCGCCAAGAAGTGCGAGAACTGCGACGGCGACTGCGCGGGCGATATACAGAATGCGGACCTTGGTTCCGTCAACGCCGATGTGCGTCAGCAACCATCCCACCCCCAGTTCCGGCATACGAGTACATCTAACAATACTTCGGTGCGTCGGATGCCGACATTCGTACGGCGCTTTGGCCGGCGGCCCGTGGCCGGTGCTCTCGGCGCGACTCGCTATGCGCCGCAACTATTTCGAAGGACTCGCGGCTATCGAGTGGTAGGCGCGAAACGCAATATCAGATGCCCCGGGTTCCCGCAACTTCGAGGCCCGGCATTGTGTCAAGGAACTCATCGGTGGCTTTCTTGCAGCCGCCGTAGTCGAAGTAGTCGTCTAACACCACCCTCGCCCCGTATTGGAGGTGCGGACCAATCCGCTCCAGGCAAAGCTTCACCGGCTCATACCAGTCGCAGTCGATGTGTGCTAGCGCGATCGGCCAAGCGGGCTTCAGCGTGTCCTCGAACAAGCCCTTGTGAAGGTGCACACGGTCACGATGGACTCCGTAGGAGGCGAACGAATCGGCCACCCGTTGATACAAGTCTGCGATGTAGCCGTAGTAGGTATCGCCTCCCAGACCTGTGACCGACCGGCGGCGATCACCTTATATCTCTGGCGCGCCTCCGGCGGGTCGTCTGGTCCTGGCGGCGGTATCTGTTCAAACACGTCGTAGCCGTGAAACTCGCGATCAGCCATCTTCGTTGCGAGCAGGATGCCCGAACCGCCAAGTGCAACGCCGCATTCGACCACCGCCCCCTCGACTGAGCGCACCCCGCGAACGGATTCGCGGAGACTGCGTAGTTTCTCGTAGCTCAGGTAGGTCAGGTTGTCGCGCCGAATCCGACGCGCCAACGTCCCGGCAAGAATCGCGTTGCGCATCGCCGAAGCATACAAATGCAGGCAAAGGGTGTCGTCGCCGCGCACTCGATGGCCCGACGGCTTGTATAGGTGGGGCGAGGCAATTCGAAGAACGTCTGATTCGTGCCGCTGAACTTTGCTGTACGCTGACACCCTCAAGGCCGTGGCTCATCTGAATGCCAGGATCTGAATTACGGGGTGACCACGTGCACGCCGTCGGCGGACCGCAAGGTCTCCCAGTCCGCCGACGGACTCACTCCTCGATCGGTATCCCTGCTCTTCGCCGGCGAAATATCAAAGGTGCCAGGGAATTTAGTGCGCATTGGTGAAGAAGTGGTTGGCCTGCCTGCGCGGGCAAGGCCACAAATTACGGAGCCGCTCAGTTAGCTCCGAATCAATACGGAATGGGACACTGAACACCGCGACCAGCAGGTCAATCCAACGGTTTTCCGGGGGGATCGTTCGAAAGGCGACGCTCGAGTAGCACGTGATAGCGTTTGCCTGTGACTGAGGCGAACAAGGTTCAAGCTGAGCTCAGCGGCCCACCGCAGACCATGCTGGCCACGTTGTACGCCAAGGCGCTGGATGCGGAAGCTGAGCACCCGATCCTCGGTGACGCGTATGCCAAGGACTTGGTAGAGCGCCTTGACGTCGACTGGCGGCAGGCCGGCATGAACGCGAAGAATTCTCCCTCGGCCTACCGGCGGTGGCGGTGCGGGGCGCGCACTTTGACAACTGGGCACGTGAGTTTTTGACTGTCCATGACCACGCAGTCGTCCTACACCTTGGCTGCGGTCTGGACAGTCGTGTGTTCAGAGTGGATCCAGGCCCGCAGGTGGAGTGGTACGACGTCGACTATCCCGACGTGATCGCTCTGCGGAGACGGTTCTATCCGCAACGCGACCACTATCACCTGGTCGCCACTTCGATCACCGATCCCGACTGGCTGCTCGAAATCACTGCGGATCGGCCGGTCCTGTTAATCGCCGAGGGCGTGACCATGTACTTGGCCGAGGAGGACGGTGTCGCGCTACTTCGGCGCGTGGTCGAGCACTTTCCCTCCGGTGAGCTCCAGTTCGACGGGTTCAATTGGCTCGCGATCAAATCCCAGAATGGCAACCAGGTAGTCAGGCGGTCTGGATCGACACTGCACTGGGCGGTCAACAGTCCCGATGACATCCTCCGCCGGCTGCCCGAACTCCGGCTGCTGGCCGTCGAATCGAAGCCCGAGGTCAACCCGATCACCCGCGTGCCGCTTGTTTTTCGTCGGTTCGGCAGGAAAAAGACCTTGGTCCCGGCAATGCAGACGATGCTGCAATTTCATCGATACGCATTCTGACTCCGCCAAATTTATCCGACGATCCGCCGCGCATCGGCGAATGACTTTGCGAACCGGACGTCGGGCTACGTAGCGCCGAACCACGTGTCGGCGTACTTGCTCAACTTCTGGTTATTGTTGTCCACCGCGATGACCGATCGGCCCATCTGAAGACCGATCAGCATCGCGTGTAAACGATCTGTGACGATTGTTTCTCCGGATGAAAGCATTGTCACGCCTCTGCGAAGCCGATGATTCGCGATACGAACCCACCGTTCCGTGGACGGGTTCCATACTCGAGACAGCGCGGGATTCCAGCGCCGCCAGCAACCTGAGCCAGGTCAATAGATCGTCTTTCGGCCAATCGATTCGGTTCTTTACTCCTATGTCAGCAGACTCGATGTCTCCTCCCGCATCAGGTACACCGTCGACGGTCGGGAGGTGGCGCAGGAATGGGACCGAGAATATGAACGGCGTCGGGGATCAGCTTGACTTCTGTTCTCATGCCGATTTCCGACAGCAACTTCCTCGCAGGCTCGTCTCGAGCGGCAATCCTGATATGCTCCCGTTGCCCAAAGCGTTGAACGAATTCCGCGCGGTCGGCGTCTGTCACGAAATGCACAGTTTGTGGACCCTGAATAAGGATGGTCTCCGAGCGCAATTTTTCGGATAGGAGGTATCGATGGCGATCGGACAGCGGATATAGACCGGCGACGTTTCCCCCACCCTTGATGAACACAGGGTCTGCCGATTCGAGGATCTTCCCGGCGCAATGTAGACAGTCCGTGTACGTCGACGATTTCGATGCCGGCAGACTCAAGAACCGATGCTGCCGAGCGCGATGGCGGTGTCACCGACGTTGGGAAAGTCTGGGAAGTCGGTGAACCGGACACGATCGACGCCATCGAACAGTTCGGTAAACCCCCCATAGGTGAGCTCGGCCATGGCATCTATGTACGAGGTGCTCACCGGTTGCCACCGACCATCGAGGTCCTTTCGATCAATTCCGCCAGATGCTCGGCCGCGACGACGGCATCTCGGCTGTCACGTGTCAACACCACGGTCTCGTTGCGAAACGTCGGCGAGGTAGCCAGGGATCGCAGCGCCAGTGATTCGAAAAGACTGGGATACCAGCCGGAAGCGGCGAACAGATCGAGCCAATACGAAACCGACCGGGTGCCGCCGCAGAACACAATGCGGCCACGGGCGTGGCGGACAGTTCGATCGATGAGTGCGCGCTCCGACTCGGCTGCGAGCGGCTCCGCGGGGGCCCGGGAGATCACCAGATCAAATGTTTGCGACGAATCCGCGGGCGTCTTGCGCTTGACGTGCGACCCTCGGCCGCGAAGTAATTCGAGAACGCTGCCGAGCCGTCATCGACGACCAGAACCGACTCGGCGACCCGCTCCGCCAGATAACGGAGCGGTGGTATGTCTGCCGCGCCGTCTCTTCTACGCCAACTGTCGAAGATTGCCACCGATGACTTGCTGCCGGGCCGCAAGCGCCGCACCAGGTCGTGCCACGGCCGACCCGGGTCCACGCCGCGTCAGCCCGATCGGCCTGCGCCCGTGCCCGTTTCCGAACTGAGGATCTTGTCGACGCATCTGACAACTTTCTGCAGGGGGGTGCACATCGTCGACGAATGCAACGTCAGCGCCGCATAAGCCGGCACGACCGGCTCGTAGACCACGTCTCCCGGCCATTGTGGCTCGACGTCGGACGACTCCGCGTAGGTGAGGGCCTCCCGGGTGAGATCCTCGGTTGTCAGGCCTGGCCCATGGACGATGCGTTCGTAGAGGGTCTTCCAATGAAAACCGGCCTGGCGCAACGCCTGATGCCTATTTCGCTCCATATACGCGATCCATCCGACCAACGCCTTGCCGGTGATCTGATCGACGCTACGGATTGGAAAGTGAGCCAGCACGCTGGATCCCAACTTCACCTTGGGCAGAGAGCGACCCGCATTCTTCACATCGTGGGCGCCCTGTTGAATTTCCAGTTCCATATCGATTTCTGGCTTTGTGACGATGATCGACTTCGGCCAGGGCTTCTCCTCCACCCTTCGGGATGTGATACTCCGCAACGGATCCATCGGATCGCCGTCCGGTCCGCTAGGGGCAGGAATGTAAGTGCGCCAGAAGTATTGAGCCTGTGTACCCGGGCGCATGGCTTGTAATTCGCGGTACAACGCTTGCTTCGAGGTCGCTAATATGAACTCATCTGCGTCCAACAGGAAAACAAAGCGTGGCTTGAATATCGGAACGACGTTGCGGTAAGTGGCCGTTATCTTTTGGCCTGAAAGTACGCCACCATCGGATCATCGAAGAGGACAAGCGGAAGGCCTTCCTGAATCAATTGGACAAGGATTTCCCGGGTACCGTCAACAGAGTCGTTGTCAATGATCACGAGCGCGTCCATGAACGCGAGGTTGTGTCGTACAAAAGCCTCAATTACGTCGGCTTCGTTCTTCACCATCGCGATTCCGAGCGCTTCAATCATGCTTACTGCCTGCTGTTAAGCCCAAGCAAGTGCGTGCGGGGACACTGGTTATGGTGCCGCTCCCGCCGGGACGCCACGCATGCGTACTGCAGGAAGAAACCGTCGGCGAAGTACCCGAGGCTGACCAGTGTCAGCAGGAGGGCCATCGGGCCGTAATAGGCGTTGATGCCTTTCATGCGCTGGAGGTCATATCCGGCGGATT
>CAVOUV010000021.1:0-108067 GCA_963699655.1 uncultured Actinomycetota bacterium | reverse complement strand
GCGACACCGTCCGCACCGGATATGTGGTCGGCTGCGACGGGGCGCACAGCGCGGTGCGCCGATTGGTCGGCATCGACTTCGTCGGCAAGCAGTACGAGACACACATCCTGCTCGCCGACGTGCGTCTCGCGACGCCGCCGACCGACACGCTGACCGGTGTCACCAACGAGAAGGGCGCGGTGATCGTCATCCCGTTCGGGGACGGTTGGTTCCGCGCCATCGCGTGGGACCGGCTGCGCGAGCAGGCGCCGATGAAGGAGCCGGTCACCGTCGACGAGATGCGCGAATCCTTCGCCCGGATCGCGGGCCAGGACTTCGGCATGACAGAGATGCGGTGGAGTTCGCGGTTCCTGTCCGAGCGCAAGCAGGCCAGGCACTACCGCTCCGGACGGGTGTTCATCGCCGGCGACGCCGCCCATGTGCATTCCCCGCTCGGCGGGCAGGGCATGAACACCGGTATCGGCGACGCGATGAACCTCGGCTGGAAACTGTCGGCCGCCCTCGGCGGGACCGCACCGTCGTGGCTGTTGGACAGCTATGAGGACGAGCGGCATCCGGTCGGCGCCAGCGTCTTACGCCTGACCGACGCCTTCAACCAGTTGGTGCTCGGCCGCACCAAGGCCCAGCGCCTCGTCCAGACCATCGCGATCGGCACGCTGACGCGGATACCCCGCACGAAACGCATGATGGCCGAGCGGCTGACCGGGATCGGCATCCGCTATCCGCACGAGCGCGGCGAGGACTGGATGGTCGGGCGCCGGATGCCGGACATCCAATGCGACGGCAAGCGACTGTACGAGCGGCTGCGCGAGGGAAAGTTCGTCCTGGTCACGGCGGCGCCGGTAACCCTGGATCGGCCGCACGTCGTGCACACCGTCGACAAGCATCCTGAACTGCCGGACGCCGTGCTGGTGCGCCCGGACGGCTATGTCGCGTGGGCGAGCGAACGTATGCCGGGTGCGGCCGACCTGTCAGCGGCGATCGATCGCTGGAGCCCTCCGGTTCAGAAGTAGCGCAGCCACACATACACCCACGCCAGCACACTGCTGAGCAGGGTGACGACGATGCCGTACCGGGTGAACCGCCAGAAGCTGATGGCGTGGCCGGCCCGCGCCGCGATTCCGATGGCGACGACGTTGGCGCTCGCGGCGATCGCCGTACCGTTGCCGCTGAAACATGCCCCGAGCGCGAACGCCCACCACAGCGCGCGGCCGGTTTCGGCGTCGGGTGCCTGCGCGGCCATTCCCTCTACGACCGGGGTCATGGTCGCGGTGTAGGGAATGTTGTCGACGAACGCTCCGACAATGGACGACCCGAAGATCAGTGCTGTCGCCGCGAGGAAGTAGTTGTCACCGAAGGCCGATTCGGCCACCGAGTCGAGCGCGCCGATCACCCCGGTGTGCACGAGGCCGCCGACCATGGCGAACAGGCCCATGAAGAACACCAGCGTCGACCACTCGACCTCCGGAAGGATCTCTGCCACATCGACATTGGTGACCAAAAGCATTGCGCCTGCCCCCACGAGCGCGACGACCGACGGCGCGACGTGCAGGACGGAATGCAGCGCGAAGCCGGAGATGACAACGGAGAGCACCGCCATGGACCGGACCAGAAGCCCGGCGTCCTTGATAGCGCGACGTTCCTGGAGCGCCAGCACCTCATCGATATGTACGGTGTCGGCGCGTAGGTCGGCGCGGAACAGCACCCTCGTGAACGCGACGAAGAGCGCGAATATCACCACAACGGCGGGCGCCATGTTGGCCAGAAAGTCGTTGAACGTCAAACCGGCGCGGCTGCCGATGATGATGTTCGGTGGATCGCCGATCAGGGTGGCGGCGCCGCCGATGTTGGAGGCCAGGACCTCGGCTATCAGGTAGGGCTGCGGAGAGATGCGAAGGCGGTCGCAGATGACGAGGGTGACGGGTGCGACCAGCAGAATGATCGTGACGTTGTCGAGCACCGGCGATGCGATCGCGGTGATGAGCATCAGCATCACCATGAGCCGGAACGGTTTTCCACGCGATCGCTTGGCGGCCCAGATGGCGAGGAAGTCGAACAGGCCGGTCTGCTTGATCACCCCGACGATCACCATCATGCCGAGCAGCAGGAAGATGACGTTCCAGTCGATGCCCTCGTGCCTCGAGTAGAAGACGTCGTCGCCGGGGATCAGCCCCAGCACTGTCATCAGGCCCGCGGCGACGAGAACCGTCTTGACCTTGTCCGCGCGCTCGGTCGCGATGAACGAGAAGGCGACGACGAAGATCGCCAGTGCGAGCACGGGAGCCAGCACGGCGCCGGAAGCTTCAGTCGTTGGGTCCGGCGACCGCCAGGCTGGTGAGCAACCGTTCGAGGCTCACCGCACCGGTGAGGCGTCCAGTGCGGTCGACGACCGCGATCAGCGGGCTTCTCTTGTTCGCCATCACCGTGGCGACCTCGAGGAGGGTGGCGTTCGGCGCCACCGTCGCGGGCTTGGCGATCGGGGTGGGCATGCAGTCACCCACGGTCAGCTTGCCCGGGCCGTGCCAGAAAAGATCGGCGTGGATCTCGTCGACCGTGCGGACGAGCGCCGGATCATCGCGGTAGGACTCCGGGATGGTCAGGCGCAGCACCTGGGTGCCCGGTAACACCGCGATCGGCCGATCGGCGTCATCGACCACCACCAGGCCCGGCAGGCGGTTGACGACCATCAACTGCACCGCTTTGGACACCGGGTCGTCCATTCGAACCGTCGGCGGGGTCACGGCGATCTCGTGTGCTTGCATGGCTTCGTTCCGTTGGGTGCCATTGGGGCTGGCGGTAATGGTCATCGTCATCGTTCTCCGATCGGATGGGTCGGGTGACGACAGTCTGGATATCGGGCCTGCCGGTGGCTATCGGGTCTGACACCCATTTCGGTGGGGCTTCGTCCTGTATGGACAAACCGTTGCGTGGCAGACCACTCTGGTGGCTATGAACCGGGCGCGAACGCCGGCGGCCGCGCTGTTCCGGCGGATGATTGTGATCAACGGGCTGATCTTCGTCCTCGGCACGCTCATCCTGGCGCTGTCGCCGGCGACCGTCTCATCGCGCATCAAGCTCACCGAGATCCCGGTTCTCGTAGTGGGATTGGCGGTCATGCTCACCGCGAACGCGGTCCTACTGCGATCGAGTCTTGCCCCCCTGGATCGGCTCGCTGCATCCATGCGGCGAGTCGATCCGCCCAATCGAAGCGACCGCGTAGACGATCGTGACACCGGCGACCTGCACCATCTGATCACGTCGTTCAATTCGATGCTGGACCGGCTGGAGGCGGAGCGGACCGCGGCCAGCGGGTCCGCGCTGGCCGCCCAGGAGAACGAGCGCCAACGCATCGCCCGCGAACTGCACGACGAGATCGGTCAGACACTGACGGTCGCGCTGTTGATCCTCAAGCGCGCCGTAGACCGGGCTCCGGCGGAGATTCGTGGCGAGCTGGCAGACACCCAGGAGGCCGTCCGTGCAGGCCTCGACGAGGTGCGAAGCATCGCGCGACGGCTTCGCCCCGATGCGCTCGAGGACCTTGGCCTACACAGTGCGCTCAACGCGCTGTGCAGCGAATTCACCCAAGCGACCGGAACGATTGTTATCAAAAGCATTGCCCCACAAGCAGATCGACTCAAGGCCGACGTCGAGTTGGTCTGTTACCGCATCGCTCAGGAGAGCCTGACGAACATCGCCAGACACGCAGGCGCCGACAAGGTGTGGCTGGACATGCAGACCACCGACGATCGGCTCACGCTGCGCATCGCCGACGATGGCCGCGGCGGCGTTTGCACCGACGGAGCCGGCATCAGCGGGATGCGGGAGCGTGCACTGTTGGTGAACGCGGTCCTCGCCATCACGTCGCCGCCAGGTGAGGGCACCGACGTGCGGCTCGCGATCCCCGTCGGCGGAAGCGGTGGATGATGCTCGCCCATCCCGCCCGAATTCTGCTGGCCGACGACCATGCGCTCGTCCGGAGCGGACTTCGAATGATCATCGACGCCGAGCCTGATCTTCAGGTCGTCGCGGAGGCTGCCGACGGACACGAGGCGCTGGCCGCGCTCGAACAAACTCCAGCGGACCTGGCGATCCTCGACATCGCCATGCCCCGGATGACCGGTCTGCAGGCGGCCAGGGAGATGAGCCGCGCTCACCCACACGTGCGGATCCTGATCCTGTCGATGTACGACAACGAGCAGTACTTCTTCGAGGCTCTCAAGGCCGGTGCGTCGGGCTACGTCCTCAAATCGGTCGCCGACCGTGACCTGCTCGAGGCGTGCCGTGCGACGCTGCGCGGCGAGCCATTCCTCTATGCCGGCGCGGTGAACGCGCTGATCCGCGACTATCTGCACCGGGCACGGCAGGGTGATGCGCTGCCGGACACCATCCTCACGCCGCGCGAGGAGGAGGTGCTCAAGCTGATCGCCGAGGGGTATTCGGCCCGGGAGATCGCGGCGACACTGGGAATCAGCGCCAAGACCGTCGACCGGCATCGGACGAACACCCTGGCCAAACTCGGCCTGCGCGACCGCCTCGCGTTGACGCGCTACGCGATCCGGGCCGGTCTGATCGAGCCGTGACCCTGGTGACACGGTGCCGGCATCGCGAAGCGGATCGGCAGGGCGTGGCCGATGAGCCCGATGCCTGCGCCGAGGATGGGCCAGATCGGCCAGAAGTACCAGGCACCGGCGCCGAGTCCGACGGCCAGCCACACCGAGAGCACGATGACGACCATCGCCAGGTAGCCGGCGAGGTGGATCTGGACTCCCCGCCGCGCGGCCCTGCGCCGGGCCTCGCGGCGCCGCGGATCATTGCGTCGCAGCTGGGCCAGGGGTAGATCGGCGACCAGGTGGCGTAGCTCCTCGGTGGTGTAACTGGCGAACGTCGCCTGCAGGCGGGATTCGTACTCGTCCATCGCGAGGTAGCCCTGCGTCAGCGCCTGACCCAGCTGGTTCGCGGTCTTCTCGCGGTCGTGATCGCCGGCCCGGACGGTCGGTGCGGTTGGGACGGTCATGAGCCCTCCAGGAACATATCTAGGCAGTGGCTAGTTGTGTGGTCGACTATGCCTTCTTAACTTGTCACTGTCAAGATAATTCGGTGACCGCAGCACCGCGTAGCCGCCGCCGTCGTCGACGATGAGGATCTTCTTCTTGTCTCCCGACAAAAATGTCGTGATTCCCTCGGGCTTCATCGACCGGTGGAAGCTGACATCAAGCGGCATGACCGTGTCGCTGCCGCGGTTCCAGGTGCAGAGCTGAAAGGGTTCGTCGCCTCGGCTGAGCGAACGACCGAGCATGATCAAGAAACGGCCGCTGTCCTCGTCGGAGGAGTTGTCGTAGGAAATGTCCCGGATTCCCAGCGTCGCGGTCGAGTGCGGTATCGCGGCGTGGACGACAGCCGGAGTCGCCAACGACGCAGTCGTCCACGCGGCCCGGGCTGCATCGACGGGCACCGCGATGATCGTGATTCGTCCGGGATTCGCCGGCCCGCGCTGGCCGAACAGGAGCGCCCCGGCGGCGGGATCCCACGCAAGCCCCTCGATGTTCAGCCCGCCGGCATCCGGCTCCCGTTCGCCGGCTTCCACCAGCGACGGCTCGTGCGCCAGCAGCCAGGCGCGGAATCCGGCCATCGCCTCGGCGGGCAGGTCACCCTCGGGCGTGTAGCGAGCGCGCACCAACCCGTCACTGACTCGCCGTCGGCCCGAACGGTCGGCGCCTGAGGCGCAGAGCGAGGAGGCGGCAATGAGGTAGATTTCGCCGTTCTCGTCGACCCGGCAGAGGCCCTCGGGGTCGCTCAACTGGCCGTCGGCGACGCCGACCAGTGGCCGACGCCGGATCCATTCGACCTCTTCGTCTTTCGCGTCGAGTTTGATTTCGAAGAAGGCCCCGGGATCATGGTTGTCGATGAAGACGAATCGGCGCTGACCCACCTGCACGACACCCGATGCGTTGAACGTCGCGCCGCGGTTCTTCTCCGGCAATGGCGTCGGCTTGACCTTCCGTCGGGTGATCCGGCTCGCTGCATCTTGGATCGAGTGAAACGCCGCGGCGAATTTCGCGGTCCAGGTGGTCACCGTGCCCCCATCAGTGTCCTCAGCGCGCGGCGGAGAACGCCCTCAGCGACTCGACCTGTGCCGGGTCCAGCGACGGCCGAACCGTTTCCTTGGCCTTGGCGACGTCGGCGGCCGTCACGTCGGCGGCGTCGATGGACCGCCGCATCGCCGTCAGCGCCGCCTCCCGCAACAACGCCACGCAATCGGCGGCGCTGTAGCCGTCGAGTTCATCGGCCACCCTGTCGAGATCGACGTCCTTGCTGAGGGGTACGGATTTGCCTGCGGTGCGCAGGATTTCGCGGCGGGCCTCGGCATCGGGAGGCTCGACGAACACCAGCTTCTCCAGCCGGCCGGGCCGCAACAGCGCGGGATCGATGAGATCGGGCCGGTTCGTCGCACCGACTACCACGACGTCACGCAGCGGGTCGATGCCGTCGAGTTCGGTGAGCAGCGCCGCCACCACCCGATCGGTCACCCCGGAGTCGAAGCTCTGGCCCCGCCTGGGCGCGAGCGCGTCGATCTCGTCCAGAAACACCAGGGACGGCGCCGAGTCGCGGGCCCGGCGGAACAGCTCGCGTACCGCCTTCTCCGACGCGCCGACCCATTTGTCCATCAGCTCAGCGCCTTTGACGGCATGTACCGACAGCCGCCCCGAACTGGCCAGCGCCCGCACGACGAACGTCTTGCCGCAGCCGGGCGGGCCGTACAGCAGCACACCTCGTGGCGGTGCGACCCCGAGACGCTGGAAGGTGTCGGGGTGCTGCAGCGGCCACAGCACCGCCTCGGTGAGCGCCTGTTTGGTGGTCGCCATGTCACCGACATCGTCCAGGGTCACCGATCCGACCGAGACCTCCTCGGTGGCCGACCGCGACAGCGGGCGGATGACGCTGAGCGCGCCGGAAAGGTCGTCCTGAGTCAGCACCGGTGTCTTGCCGTCGCTGCTGGCCCGTGCGGCCGCCCTCAGCGCGGCCTCGCGAACCAGTGCGGCCAGATCTGCGATGACGAAACCCGGTGTACGCTCGCCGATTTCGTCAAGGCTGAGATCCTCCGATGGCACCCCGCGCAGCAGTACTTCCAGCAGTTGTTTACGCACGCCGCCGTCGGGCAGGCTGAGCCCCAGTTCCCGGTCGCACAGATCGGGCGCGCGCAGTCGTGGGTCCACGTTGTCGGGGACCGCGGAGGTGGCGATGAACGCGATGCCCGGGGTCGCGACCGCGTTGCGCAGTTCGGTCAGGATGAGCGTCGCCACCGGGTCGGCCGGTCGGTCCGGGGTGCCCGCGGGCAGCAGCGCGTCGATGTCGGTGATCAGCAGTACGCCGCCGCCGTCCTGCACGGTCGCGACGGCCGACGCCACGCGCGCCAGTCTGTCGTCGGCGCGCAACGCCCCCACCTCCGGGCCGTCCAGTTCCACGAGTCGCCGGTTCGCGCACACGGCACGAACCAGGGTGGCCTTGCCCACCCCGGCAGGGCCGGATACCAGAACACCCAGATTTGCGGTGGCGCCGAGGGTTTCGAGCAGTTCGGGTTGGTCGAGGGCGAGTTTGAGCCATTCGGTCAGCCGACCGGCCTGGGTGTGCGAACCCTTCAGGTCGTCGATGTTGACCGATTCCCTGGCCTGGGTCTGTGTCGGTGTGGTCACCACGTGCCTGCCTGTGGTGGGGTGCATGGTCGGAGCCACCCCGTCACCCCAGGTGACCACCGAATTGGGTTGCACGCTCACCGTTCCGGCGGGGTCGACCCCGGTCACCGTCAGCAACTCCGACGTCCAGGTGATGCCGACCGAGGAGGCCAGCGCACTGGCCGCCGTCGATGTCGACGTGCCGGGACCCAGGTCGCGCGGCAGCAGCGAGACGGTGTCGCCCACCGTCATCACCTTGCCGAGCAACGCCTGCCGCAAGGTGGCCGACGAGATCGACCGGGTGGCCAGATTCGAGCCGCTGACCGTCACCGAACGCGCACCGTAGACCGTCACCGGCGCGACGATCACGGTGGTGTTCTCGGGCAGTCCGGCGTTGGACAAGGTGACGTCGTCCAGCAGTGCGGTGCCGACCGGGGTGCCGGGCGGCGCAATGCCCGCCACCGAGGCGGTGCTGCGCGAACCCGTCAGTGAAACTGCATCCCACTCCCGGATACTCAGTGCGGCAATGGCTTCCGGGTGAAGGCGGACAACGCCACGGCGCGAGTCCAAGGCCGAGGTGTTCAGCCGTGCCGTCAGCCGGAGATGGTTGAGCCCCGGTTCCTCGGCAGTGCCGGTCTCGGTCACGTCACGAACCCGGCCTGCGCAGCCCCAGCCGCGACACCGACCGGCGGTGCGGTTGAGACCGCCGGATCGCCCGTCGCGCCGCCCGCTGTTGGCGTGGCTTGTCGCCCCACACCTCGGGATGAGCCGCGAGGAACCGCCTGGTCCGGATGGCGAACGGGATGTGGATGACGTAGGCGAGGATGATCACCAGGATGGTGATGTACCCGTAGAGGATTGACGCCGCCACCAGGATCGCGGTCGCGGCCAGCAGCGGGGCGACCATGTTCGGGGACACCGAGAAGGTGTGGATCTTGCGCATCGGCAGGGTGCTGACGACGAGCAGCGAGACTCCGATCATCCAGATCACCACGGCCGGTTCCGATGTCCACCACCCGTCGCCGAACTGCATCTTGGCGGCCAGCGGCCCGATGGCGCCGATCGCCCCCGCGGGCGCTGGCATGCCGACGAAGTACTCCTTCTGGTAGGCGGGCTGGTCCACGTCGAGCAGCGCGTTGAACCTGGCCAGTCGCAGCACGATGCAGACCGAGTACAGCAGCACCACTATCCAGCCGATCCGCGAGTGCGACAGCAGGGTGCCGTAGACGATGAACGCCGGTGCCACACCGAAATTCACCGCGTCGGCCAGCGAGTCGATCTCCTCACCCATCCGCGAGGTCGCCTTGAGGATCCGAGCGATGCGGCCGTCGAGCGCGTCGAGGATCGCGGCGAGGGCGAGGAACGCCATCGACTCCGTCGGCCTGTTGTCGAGCGCCATCTTCACCGCGCTCAGGCCGAAGCAGATGGCCGCCACGGTCATGGCGCTGGGCAGTATTCGCAGGCTGACGACGGGCGTCTTGATGCGCGGTTTGATCATGGCAGCTCGGCCAATACCGTTTCGCCTGCCAGCGCGCGCTGTCCCGTGGTGACCAGAATGTTGGAGCCCGCCGGTAGGTAGGTGTCCAGCCGCGAGCCGTATCGGATCAGGCCGTAGGTATCGCCGATCGACAACTTGTCACCCGCCTTGACATCGCAGAGGATGCGGCGCGCCACAAGTCCGGCGATCTGGACGGCGATCACCTCGGTGCCGTCCGGGGTGCGGATGAGGACGCTGTTGCGTTCGTTGTCGGCACTGGCCGCCGCCAGGTCCGCGGACAGGAACAACCCGGGCCGATGCACCGCGGCGACCACTTCACCGCCGATCGGCGCCCGCTGCACGTGGGCGTCCAGGATCGACAGGAAAATGCTGATGCGCGGCAACGGCGTTGCGGGCAGGCCGAGTTCGGCAGGGGGCAGCTCCTCGCCGATCAGGCAGATGAGTCCGTCGGCGGGCGCGACAACCAACCCGGGCCGGGTCGGCGGCACCCGGGGCGGGTGCCGGAAGAACGCGGCGTTGGCGGCCGCCGACGCCAGCCCGGCGCCGCGCAGCCAGCGGTTCTTGCGTCCCGCGGCGGCCACCGCGAGGCTCGCGCCGACGAAGGGCAGGCCGGCGCGATGCATCGGCGGTACGGCGGATCGCACCAGCGCCACGAATCGCGCGGGGCCTGATCGGAGGTCGGGGCGTCTGGCCATCGTGCAGCGATTCTACGGGTGGCGGGCCGCGGAAACGTCAGGCCAGGTCCCAGACGTGCACCTGTGACCCGGCCGCCACCTCAGCGACATCTTCGTCGATCTCGAGCAGGCAGTTGGCCGACGCCAGCCACCGCAGGTGATGCGACGCGGGTGGCCCGTAACTGGTGACCGTCCCCGCCGCCGCGTCGAGCACGCCGCGACGGAACTGCCGCTTGCCCGCGGGGGAGGTGAGATCCTCCGTCAGCACCGCCTCCAGGCGCGGCCGGTCGGGGACGGGCAGCCCCATCGCAGTGCGCAGCGGAGAGCGGATGAACACCTCGAACGACACCAGGGCGCTGACCGGGTTTCCGGGCAGGGTGATGATCGGCGTGCCGTCGATGGTGCCCGCGCCCTGCGGCATGCCGGGCTGCATCGCCACCTTGACGAAGTCGACGTGGTCGCCCAGTGAGTCCTTCACCACCTCGTAGGCGCCCGCGCTGACGCCGCCGGTGGTGATGATCAGGTCGGCCTGGCCGGTGTAGCGGTCGAGCGCGTCGCGGAAGGTGGCGACGTCGTCACCGGTCATCGGAGACGCCACCACCTGAGCACCGGCGTCACGGATGGCGGCGGCCAGCATCACCGCGTTGGACTCGTAGATCTGGCCTGGCTGCAGCGGCGTGCCCGGCGCCACCAGTTCCGTGCCGGTGGACATCACGAGCACGCGCTGGCGGGGAACGACTGTCAGCTCGCCCAGGCCGAGCGCGGCGGCCAGGCCCAGCGCCGCGGGGGTGATGACGTGTCCGGCATGCAGCACGGTGGTGCCCGCCGAGACGTCTTCACCCGCCCGGCGGACGTGCTGACCGGGTTCGACACCGGCGATGATCGCGACGTTGTCGGTGCCGCCGTCGGTCGACTCGACCGCCACCACGGCGGTCGCCCCTGCCGGAAGGGGTGCACCGGTCATGATCCGGTGTGCGGTACCCGGTTTCAGCGTGAGCGAATCGGTGCGCCCCGCGGGGATGTCCTCGGCGACGGGAAGGACCACCGGCTGCCCGGGCGTCGCGGCGGCCACCTCCTCGGCGATGACCGCGTATCCGTCCATGGCCGAGTTGTCGAAGCCGGGCAGTGACAACGGAGCGACGACATCCTCGGCCAGCACGAGTCCGAGAGTGTCGGCGATCGGCAGCGTCACCGGCGGCTTACGGGTGATCAGGCCGGCGACAACACGCCGGTGGTCATCGACTGAGCGCATCACACCGGGAAGGTAACACCAGTCAGCTCCTCGGACACCGTCCAGAGCCGACGCTGAATACCCACGTTGTGCGATTGTGCACTCGACTCAACGACTTTCGGGTGGCCGCGCTGTTGCCCGATACCGTCGGGACCGTAGTACTGCCCATTTTGGGCGGTGGGATCGACGGCCGCACGCAGCGTCGGGAGCGCTCCCATGTCGGCGGGTTGCGCGATGAAATTCCAGAAGAATTCGCTGACCGGCTTGATTATCGGCGGCATATTGCGCAGCAACTCGGTCTGCGAGCCGCCGGGTTGGGCGGCGAGCGCGGTGGTCGGTGCACCCTTGGCCTTCAGTCGGCGCGCCAGCTCGTAGGTGAACAGCAGGTTCGCCAGCTTGGACTGGCCGTAGGCGACGACCCGGTTGTAGTTGCGGTCCAATTGCAGGTCGTCGAAATGGATCTTGGCGCGGATCCGATGCCCGATGCTGCTGACGGTGACCACCCGCGAGCCGTCGACGGGCAGGATGTTGTCGAGCAGGCGGCCCGTGAGCGCGAAGTGGCCGAGGTGGTTGGTGCCGAACTGAGACTCGAAACCGTCCTTGGTGGACCCCTTGTCGGTGTACATCACACCGGCGTTGTTGATCAGTAGGTCGATGCGCGGGTACCTGGCGCGCAGCTCGTCGGCGGCCGTGCGGATGTCGTCGAGCGATGTCAGATCGAGCTTCGCAACGGTGACGTCGGCGCCGGGGTGCGCGGCGGTGATGCGCTCGGCTGCCTGCTTGCCCTTGTCGGGATTGCGCACCGCCAGCACCACGTGCGCGCCCTTGCCCGCCAGGACGGCGGCGGTCTCGTAGCCGAGGCCGGTGTTGGCGCCGGTGATGACGGCCACCCGGCCGGATTGATCAGGCACGTCAGCCGCGGTCCACTTGCTGCCCATGGCCTCAACATACTCAGTACCCGGTGGCTTGCGCCGCCCGTTAGTTTCGTGCCATGGGTAAGCGAGTTTTCGCGGGGGTTCTCGGCGCGCCGATCGGCGCCGTCATCGTGTTCATGGGTCTGCTGGTGGCAGGACTGCGATGGCAGCTGACCCCGGTGGTCGATGCTGTCCGGCACGTGAACCGGTCGGTGACGAACCCCCGGGTGATGCGCACCGCCGGATCGGCGGGCACGCAGACGTCGATCATTCGCCACGTAGGGCGCACGTCCGGGCGGGTTTTCGAAACACCCGTCGACATCATCGAAACTCCGTCCGGACTGTTGATCGCGCTGCCGTATGGCACCCGGGCCGACTGGCTGCGCAATGTACTGACCGCCGGGTCGGCCACCGTGGTCGACAATGGCGAGCCGATCGACGTCGACCGGCCGACCATCGTCGCCACGTCCGATGTGGCGGCGATGATCCCCGCACGCACGTTGCGAACGCTGCGGCTGTTCGGTGTGCGCCAGTGCCTGCATCTCGAGAAGTCATGAATCTGGTCGACCCCGCCCATCCGCCGAGCCGGAAGGCGCCGCTGGTCTGGGCGATCGGCGCGGCCATCCCGTGGCTGTTGCTGGTGGTCGCCCAGGTGGTGTGGTTCGTTCTCGACGCACGCTTCGGCTGGGTGCACGGGCTCGCCGCCGTGGTCACGGTCCTCGGGGTGACGGTGTTCGTCATCGTGGTGCCGCTGTGGCGTTATCGCGTGCACCGTTGGGACGTCGACGCCAAGGCCGTCTACACCCGATCGGGTTGGCTGGTGCAGGAGCGCCGGATAGCGCCGATCTCGCGGGTGCAGACCGTGGATACCGAACGGGGTCCGTTGGATCGGTTGTTCGGGCTGGCGAACGTCACCGTGACAACGGCGTCATCGGCGGGTGCGGTGCGCATCGCAGCCCTGGACTCCGACGTGGCCGACCGCGTCGTCGCGCAGCTGACCGACATCGCGGCCATCGGCGCCGAGGACGCGACATGACGGCCGAGACCGGCGAGGTGTGGCAGCGACTCAGCCCACGAATGCTGTTGGTGCACCCGGTGCACGAGGTGCTGCGGCAGATCCCGCTCCTGATCGGGTCCGTGGTGCTGGGCTCGGCAACCGGTAACCCGATGTGGACGCTGTTCGGTTTGGCGCTCATCGTCTCCTACGGCGTGGCGCGCTGGTTCACCACCACCTACCGGATCGACTCCCAGGAAGTGCAGCTGCGCAGCGGTGTGCTGCAACGCAAGGTTCTCTCGTTGCCACGCAACAGGATTCGATCGGTGTCCACCGATGCCCGGCTGCTGCACCGGCTACTCGGCCTGACCGTGTTGCAGGTCAGCACCGGCCAGGAGGCCAGGGGCGATGCCGCATTCGCCCTCGACGCGGTCAAGGCCGAACAGGTGCCGCGCTTGCGGGCGATCCTGCTGGCCGACTCGCTGATACCCGTCGACGATGACGGCGAGCCGGCCGGGCAGGTGCTGGCCCGTTGGCAGCCGTCGTGGCTGAGGTACAGCCCGCTGAGCTTCACCGGACTCGCGATGATCGTGGCCGCGGTCGGTCTGGCCTATCAGGCGGGTGCCGCTGCGGTGCTGCGGGATTCGCGGCTGGCGCGGTCGGGGCTGGACGCCGCCGAACGATTCGGCGTGTTCGCGAGTGTGGTGGTCGCCGTGGCCGCGGTGCTGGTGGCCTCGGCGGTGCTGTCGGTGCTGAGATCGCTGTTGACGTTCGGCAACCTCTCGCTGCGCCGGGACGGTGAAGCCCTGCACCTCGAGCACGGGCTCCTGCGCGTGCGCGAGCACACGTTCGACATGCGGCGCCTGCGCGGCGGGACGCTGCGAGAAGCGTTGTTGGTCAGGGTGTTCGGCGGCGCGCGGCTGGACGCGGTGATGACCGGTGTCGCGGGGGCAGGCGAGGCGTCGCTGCTGCTGCCGCCGTGCCCGCGGCCGACCGCCGAGGCGGTTCTCGCCGGCTTGATCGACAGGCCCGACGTGGTCACGGGCCCGTTGCGGGCACATGGCCGCACCGCGACCCGCAGACGCTGGACCCGCGCCATGACCCTGCCCGTCGTCGCGGCGGCGCTGATGGTGATTCTCGCGGTCGCGGCGACTGTGCCGCCGTGGCTCTGGATCGTGCTGGCGGTGCTGGCGACGTGCTGCGTGCTGCTGGCGGCGGACCGGTCGCGATCGCTCGGACATCTGGCCGGTGACGGGTGGCTGGTGGCGCGCGCCGGCAGCCTGGAACGCAGGCGCGACTGTATCGCCGCACCCGGCATCATCGGTTGGACGGTGCGCCAGACGCTGTTGCAGCGCCGGGCCGGGGTGGCGACGCTGGTTGCGGCGACCGCGGCCGGGGAAAAGCGTTATCGGGTGATCGACGTGCCTGCGGAGGACGCCTGGTCGATCGCCGCGGCGGCCTCGCCCTGGATCGCCGACAACCGGTGGTGGCGTACTCGGGGGTAGCCCGAGTTGCGCGCAAAGGTTTGCCGTTTACTGTCGCACCATGGCTATCGGTGGAGTGCTCTTCGACATCGATGGCGTCCTGGTGACCTCATGGAAGCCGATCGGGGGCGCATCGCAGACTCTGCGGACGCTGTCATCCCACCAGGTCGCGTGCTCGTATCTGACCAACACGACCACGCGGACCAGGGCCCAGATCGCCGGTTTGCTCACCGAGGCGGGGATGGACGTGCGTGCCGACGAAGTCATCACGGCTGCGGTGCTCACCGCGGAGTACGTTCGCAACCGCTATCCGGACGCCCGATGTTTCCTGGTCAACAATGGTCAGATCGCGGAGGACATGCCCGGGATCGACATCGTCTACTCCAGTGAGTTCACCGGGCCCGAGACGCCGGAGACCCCCGACGTGGTGCTTCTCGGCGGGGCGGGACCCGAATACAGCCATCTGACGCTGTCCTGGGTGTACGACTGGATGGCGCAGGGCGTGCCCGTCGTCGCGATGCACCGCAGCACCGCGTGGACCACCACCGACGGTCTGCGCGTCGACACCGGCATGTACCTGATCGGGATGGAAGAGACCTCCGGCCGCAGGGCGACCGCCGTCGGCAAGCCGGCGCCCGCCGGATTCCTCGCTGCGGCAAGCCGACTCGGCGTCGACCCCGACGAGATGTACATGGTCGGCGACGACCTCAACAACGACGTGCTGGCCGCACAGGTGGTCGGGATGACGGGCGTGCTGGTGCGCACCGGCAAGTTCCGTCAGGACACTCTCGACCGTTGGGTCGCTGACGAATTCGCGATGCAGCCCAACCACGTGATCGACTCGGTCGCCGATTTTCCGGAGCTGCTGGGGCTATGAGATCCGGGCGGTGTCGAGCCGGTTCTCCATCGCGCGGCCATCCACGGCGGTCACGAAATACGCGCCCGCACCGTCCCGTTCGGTGAGCGCGCCGATGAAGTCGGCGTCGCGGTAGAGCACGCCGGCGCCGTCGTCGGTGGCGTATGCCGGGGGCAGGGTGCCGTCGGCGACCAACCGCTGCAGTAGTGGACGCCGCTGGTCCTCCGAGTCGTAGTGCACCCCGTTGGCGTAGGGCACCAGCGCCAGGCCATCGGTCACCGGCCGAAGGTCGGGGCCGAAGGAGTCCGTGGTGCCCCCGACATGCCAGCAGATCGATCCGGCGGAGATACCGGTCAGGACGACGCCGGCCCGCCAGGCGGTGCGCATCGCCGCGTCGACGCCGTGCAGCCGCCACATCGCCAGCAGTCCCGCCACACTTCCGCCGTACACCCACACCACGTCGTGGTCGAGCAGATGTGCCGTGATGTCCTCGACGTTCGGCATCGGAAAGAGCGCGAGATGAGATGCACTGAACCCACGCACCTGCGCGGCCTCGTAGAGGTGGTGCAACACCGCCGAGTCGTCGCCGTACGCCGTGTTCAACAGGCACACCCGTGGTGCTCGCCCGTCCACCCCGGCGAGGTCGACCGCGTACTCGGTCAGCGCGCTGAACTCCCAGCGGGTGCGGCGTCCTTCCCGGATGCCGCCGCTGGTCGCGAGGATGGTCGGCGCGTCGGCGGGCATGGGCCCCAAGGTAGGCGGGTCTTCGCAAATGCGCGATGAGTTTTCCGCCACGCACGGGTCAGTTCGGCGAAGGCATCTACTGGAGGAGTCGTCATGTCCGAAAAGAATGCGCCGGCAGAAATGCGTGCGCACCTCACCATCGACGCACCGGCCGACGCGGTGTTCGACGTGCTGGCCGACCCGTCGACGCACGAGGCGATCGACGGTACGGGCTGGGTGCGCGAGTCGCTCGACGGCGCGACGCTGGGCGAGATCGGTCAGGTGTTCCGGATGGCGATGTACCACGACAACCATCCGGACAAGCACTACGAAATGTCCAACCGGATCGAGGTATTCGAGCCGCCGCGAGCAATCGCATGGCAGCCGGGCCAGTTCGGCGACGACGGCGCGCTGGAAGTGGGCGGCTGGATCTGGCGCTACGACCTGAGGCCCGCCGGCGAGGAGCAGACCGACGTGACGCTGACCTACGACTGGTCGGCGGTGCCGGCGCCCACGCGGGAGCACATCCAGTTCCCGCCGTTCGACGTCGCGCACCTGGACAACTCACTGCGGCATCTGGCGGAGCTGTCTAAGCGGTGAGGGTGCGGACCGCCTCGATGCGCGCCTTGAGCTGATCGGTCGTCGCCGCCGCGATCGGCGGACCGCCACACACCCGGCGCAGCTCGTTGTGGATCCAGCCGTGCGGCTTGCCGGTGCGATGGTGGGCGATCGAGACGAGCGCATTGAGTTCGCGACGTAGCTCGCGCAACTGTCCATGCGTCGATATGCGCGGCACCTCGCCGCTGGCCGTTCGTCTGGTGATCTGCTCTTCCTGCCTGCGCCGCAACAGGTCCCGCATCTGGTCGGCATCGAGCAGCCCGGGGATGCCGAGGTAGTCGGCCTCCTCCTCGCTGCCGGCCGGCGTAGCGGTGCCGAAGAAGGATCCGTCGAAGATGACCTGGTCGAGTTCGGCATCGGCGCCCAGTGATTCGAAGCCGTTGTCCTCGTCGGTCGGCTCGCTGCGGCGGCGTTCGATCAGTTCCTCGTCGCCGAGCGACTCGCGGTGCGGCTTGCCCAGCACGTGATCCCGTTGCGCCTCCATCTGGCTGGCCAGATCGAGCAGCGTCGGCACCGACGGCAGGAAGATGCTCGCGGTCTCGCCGGGCCGGCGGGACCGGACGTAGCGGCCGATCGCCTGCGCGAAGAACAGCGGGGTCGAGGCGCTCGTGGCATAGACCCCCACCGCGAGCCGCGGCACGTCGACGCCCTCTGACACCATACGGACCGCGACCATCCAGCGGGTGGTGCCCGCCGAGTACTCGGCGATCCGCTTCGACGATCCCGGGTCGTCGGACAGCACCACCGTCGGCGCCTCGCCGGTCAACCTGGTCAGCACATCGGCGTAGGCGCGGGCGGCCTTCTGGTCGGTGGCGATCAACAGGGCGCCGGCATCGGGCACACCGCCGTTGCGCTTCTGGCTGAGCCGGGTGTCGGCGGCCTGCAGAACCGCCGGAATCCACTCGCCGTTCGGGTCGAGCACCGTGCGCCAGGCGCGCGCGGTCTGCTCGGCGTTCAGCGGTTCACCGAGCCGGGCCGCGTGCTCCTCGCCGGCACTGGTGCGCCAGCGGGCCTCGCCGGAATAGGCCAGGAAGACGACCGGCCGGACCACGCCGTCGGCCAGTGCCTCCGAGTAGCCGTAGCTGTGGTCGGCGGTCGAACGCAGCAACCCCTCGCCGTCGCGTTCGTAGGTGACGAACGGGATCGGGCTGTCGTCGCTGCGAAACGGGGTGCCGGTCAGTGCCAGCCGGCGGGTGGCGTCGCCGAACGCCTCGCGGATGGCGTCACCCCAGCTCTTCGCGTCGCCGCCGTGGTGAATCTCGTCGAACACCACCAGCGTGCGGTGGTTCTCGGTGCGCACCCGGTGCCGGGTCGGGTGGCTGGCCACCTGGGCATAGGTGACGACGACGCCGTGGTACTCCGACGATGTCTGTGCGTTGGAGTTGGTGAACTTCGGGTCGAGCGAGATCCCGACGTTCGCCGCCGCCAGAGCCCACTGGATCTTGAGGTGCTCGGTGGGGACGACGACGGTGATCTGTTCGACGGTGCCATCGGCCAGCAGCTCGCCGGCCACCCGGAGGGCAAACGCCGTCTTTCCGGACCCCGGGGTCGCCACGGCCAGGAAGTCACGCGGCCGCGCGCCAAGATACCGCACCAATGCCCGACGCTGCCAGCCACGCAAGGCCTGGGTGTCGGGCGCTGAATAAGCCCGCACCCAAGGACTCCTCACTGATCGAAGAGCAGCCTAGCGCAAGCGATTACGGGTGCGCATCTCTCCAGGACGACGTGTCGGCCTACGGCGTGTTCGCTGGGCGGAACCGCTGCGGCCGGTGGTAGGTGGCCGCGTTGCGGCAACGCAGACTCGCGCCAGCCCGGCGCTCCGCTTATGTATTGCTACAGCAAACACAGTGCCTACGGGGCCGCAGGGTGGGTACTGTTCTGCGCACGATGACAGCAACGCCCTATCCGCAAAACGACGGCATCGACCGGTACGTGCGCGTGTTCGGTACCCGGGTTCACAACTTAAAGGGCGTCGACGTTGCCGCCCCGCGCGACGCGCTGGTCGCGTTCACCGGGATTTCCGGGTCCGGCAAGTCGTCGTTGGCGTTCGGCACCATCTACGCCGAGGCGCAACGCCGCTACTTCGAATCCGTCGCCCCCTACGCCCGGCGCCTGCTGCTGCCCACCGGAGCGCCGAAGGTGGACGACATCACCGGGTTGCCGCCCGCCGTGGCTCTGCAGCAGCGCAGGGGATCGGCGACATCGCGGTCGACCGTCGGCACCGTGACGACGCTGTCGAACCTGCTGAGGATGTTGTTCTCGCGCGCCGGGACGTATCCGCGTGGCGCCCGAGAGCGACTCGACTCCGACGCGTTCTCGCCGAATACGGCGGTGGGCGCATGCCCGGAATGCCACGGCCTCGGCCGAATTCACCAGGTCACCGAGGACACGCTGGTCCCCGACACGTCGCTGACGATCAGGGAGGGAGCTGTCGCCGCCTGGCCGGGCGCCTGGCAGGGTCAGAACCTGCGCGACATTCTCATCACGTTGGGCTACGACATCGACAAGCCGTGGCGCAAACTGCCGAAGCGGCAGCGTGATTGGATCCTGTTCACCGACGAGCAGCCGACGGTGGAGATCGACCCGGGCCAGCACCCTGTGACCGCGGACTACTACTACAACGGCACGTTCTCCAGTGCCGAGCGGCATGTCCGCCATACGCTGGCCAACTCGCAGAGCGCGATGATGCGTCGACGGGTGTTGCGGTTCGTCGACAGCGTCGAGTGCTCGGTGTGTGGGGGGTCGGGGTTGCGGCCGGAGGCGCTGAAGGTGACCTTCGCCGGCCGGACGATCGCCGACTACGTCGGGATGCCGCTGGCCGCGCTTGCCGATGCGCTGCGCCCGACCGCCGCGCGGACGGACGCTGCCGCGGCTTTCGAGTCGACGGAGTCCGGTGAGCTCACCGAGGTCGCGACGATGATCGCCGCCGACCTGGTCGCCCGCATCCAGGTGCTCATCGACCTCGGTCTCGGATATCTGACGCTGAACCGCCGGACGCCGACAGTCTCGCCGGGGGAGTTGCAGCGGCTGCGGCTGGCCACTCAGCTGCGCGCCGGCCTGTTCGGCGTGCTCTACGTGCTGGACGAGCCGTCGGCCGGTTTGCATCCGGCCGATGCCGAACCACTGCTCGAGGTGTTGGATCGCCTTCGGCGGGCCGGCAATTCGCTGTTCGTCGTCGAGCACGACATGGACGTCGTGCGCCGTGCCGAGTGGATCGTCGACGTCGGACCGGGAGCCGGTGAGTTCGGTGGCGAGGTCCTCTACAGCGGGCCGGTGTCGGGCCTTGCCGATGTCGAGGAGTCCGTCACTCGCAGGTATCTGTTCGGTGACGCACCGCGCCCGACTCGATCGCCCCGGAAGCCGTCCGGCAGGCTCCGGCTCCGCGGCGTCTGTTTCCACAACCTTCGTGACCTGGATGTGGACCTGCCGCTGGGTGTCTACACAGCGGTCACCGGCGTATCCGGCTCGGGAAAGTCGACGCTGGTGGTCAAGGTGCTCGGCGACGTCGTGAACCGGCATCTGGGCCGCGCGAACGAACCGGGGGATGCCGAGGTCGACGCCGAGGATTCCGACGCCGAGATCGTCGACCTGGATCACGACGCCAGCGCGGGCGTGACCGCCGACGGGCTCGACCTCATTCACCGGATCGTGGCGGTGGATCAGCGCCCCATCGGGCGCACTCCCCGCTCGACACTGGCCACCTATACCGGGCTTTTCGACGCCGTACGGCGGGAGTTCGCCGCGACACCGGAGGCCCGACGCCGGCGCTGGACCGCGGGGCGGTTCTCCTTCAACGTCGCCGAGGGGCGCTGCCCCACCTGTCAGGGTGAGGGTTTCGTATCCGTCGAACTGCTGTTCCTGCCCGGCACCTACGCCACCTGCCCGACATGCCGTGGCGCCCGCTACTCGGACGAGACGCTGCAGGTCCGGTACCGCGACCGGACCATCGCCGAGGTGCTCACGATGACGGTCGACGACGCGTTCGCCTTCTTCGGCGGGGTGCCAGCGGCGGCGCGGAGCCTCACGACGCTTCGCGAGGTCGGGTTGGGGTATCTGCGCCTCGGGCAGCCGGCCACCGAGCTGTCCGGCGGCGAGGCCCAGCGGATCAAGCTGGCATCCGAGCTGCAGCGGCCCCGCCGCGGGCACACGCTCTACGTGCTCGACGAGCCGACTACCGGGCTGCATCCGGCCGACGTCGATCTGCTCGACGCGCAGCTTCACCGCCTCGTCGACGCGGACAACACCGTGGTGGTGGCCGAGCACGACATGCGAATGGTGGCGGGGGCCGACTGGGTGATCGATTTGGGACCCGGCGCGGGCAGCGACGGCGGGCGGGTGGTGGCGGCGGGGACACCCGACAAGGTCGCCGGTTCGAAGCGCAGCAGAACGGCGCCCTACCTCGCCGCGCGGCTGGCTACTCGATGAAGAAGTTGTCGTTGCGGATGAACCACTCGCGGCGTTCGTCGTCGGTCATGTCGGCCAGGTGCGCGAAACCTTCGAAGTAGGCCTCCCGCGGTGCACCCGGGGCGAACAGCATCAGGATCGAGGTCGGTTCGTCGGCGTCATTGCTGAAACCGTGGATGCCGCCGGGCGGCACGTACAGGAAATCGTTCGGACGCCCGTCGATCCAGTCGTTGCCGTCGAAGAGTCGGATCGTGCCGGACAACACGAAGAACGCCTCGGACATCGCCCGGTGGAAATGCGGGCCCGGGCCGCCGCCCTTCGGGCCGATGTCGACCCGGTACAGGCCGTAATCGCCGTTGGTGGCCGTCTGGTTGGCCAGATAGTGGTACTTCACCAGACCAAACGAGTCGTAGTCCGGTGCTTCGTCGCCGCGCCGTAGCCAGGCACTGACTTCCGGCTCGTCCCCGGTGTAGCGCGGCGGCGGGTAGGGAGGCACGACAAGTGACATCGGTTCCCACCCTAGCCACAGGTCCGGTACAGGTCGGCGCCGCATAGTAGGGGCATGGACCCGGCGAGTGCGCCGCTGATGTGGTCGAGCGCACTCACCAGCTGGCGGTGGGACAGCGTGGCCGTCGTGTTGGTCGTCGGGCTCACCGGCGCCTACGGCTGGGCGTGGCGTCGCGCGGCACGATCCGACGACACGTTGGCGCGCAAACACGCCTGGTCGTTCGCGATCGGGGTGGTGTTGTTGGTCGCCGCGACGATGAGCGTGATCGGCGTCTACGACCGGGTGCTGTTCTGGGTGCGCGCGCTTCAGGTGCTGCTGCTGCTGATGGTTGTGCCGTTCTTTCTGGCGGCCGGCCGGCCGGCTACGGTGTTGCGCGCCGCACTGGGATCCGCGGGCCGCTCGCGGCTGGACCGGGTGTTGGCCTCGCCGGCGGCGCGCGTGTTGGCCCATCCGGCGGCGACGTCGGTGGCGATGCTCGCGACGCCGTGGCTGCTGTACGTGACGCCGTGGTACCTCGCGGCACTGCGGCATCCGGCGGTGGCATCGGTCACGACGGCGGTGTTGCTGCTCGTGGGTTTCGGCTACTTTTACGCCCGGTTGCAGACCGACCCCGTACCGCGCCGCTACTCCCAGTTGATCTCGCTGGTGATCAGCATCGCCGAGTCGCTGGGCGACGGGCTGCTCGGCATCGTGTTGTGGCTCGGTCCGTTGATCGCCGCCTCCTACTACCACGGCATCGACCGGGATTGGGGGCCGAGCCCACGTGTCGATCAGTCGATCGGTGCGGGCATCCTCTGGATCGTCGGCGATGTGCTCGGCGTGGGGTTCATCATCGTCTTGATGCGCTTCTTCTCGGCGGACGAACGCGCCAGGGCGGTCACCGTCGACGCCGAACTGGACCGAGTCCGACGCGACAACGTCGTTGACAGCGAGGGGGTTTCGCAACCCACGTCCGGACTGTGGTGGGAAAACGATCCTCAGCTGCGTGACCGGATGGGTTTCAACGGGTGAGAGTTTTCGCACTCAGGCTTAGCTTTTACGGATAGCGTCAGCTGAGAGAGGCTGGACGGGCTTCGTCAACAAGGGATCCGCGTACCGGTCCGGCGAGCCAAAGGCATCAAATGCCCGATCCTGTTGGTGGTCGCCGAAGAAGACGTCATCGCGCCGACGTCGCCGGCACTGCGAGTCGCGAAAGACGCGCCGGATACGCAGCTGTACCGCAGTCGCGGAGGGCATTCGACGTATACAAGGGCTGCAGGGACTTCGACAATGTCCTGAACGTCGAGGTGAAGTTCATTCGCGATCAATGTGGGCGACCCAGCCGACCCTACACCGCAATCCGCGGCCCAGGGCCAGCCGCGACATTCGAAATACCGCTGTGGTCCAACTACTTTCGATCAGATATCGGTGAGTTCTCTGGCGTCTGCCGCGACGGGGTACGTCACGCCGGTCAGCTCCTCCGACACCGTCCACAGCCGCTTCTGCGCGGCGACATCGTGCGAGGCCGTGCTGGACGCGACCACCCTCGGATGGCCGCGTTGCTCAGCGAAACCGTCGGGCCCGTAGTACTGGCCGCCGAGCACACTCGGGTCGGTGGCGGCGCGCAGGGTCGGGAGCGCTCCCATATCGGCGTCCTGGAAGAGCGGTTCCACCAGCCTCGTCACGGCACCGACCAGCGGCGGCAGATTGCGGGTCAGTTCGGTGCGCGACCCGCCGGGGTGCGCAGCGGCGGCAAGGGTCGTCGTGCCCGTCAGGCGCCGCTGGAGTTCGTAGGTGAAGAGCAGGTTGGCCAGCTTGGCCTGGCCGTAGGCGCCGGTGCGGCTGTAACTGCGTTCCCATTGCAGATCGTCGAAGCGGATTCCGTTGCGGGCGAAGCGGTGGCCGACGCTACTGACCGTCACCACGCGTGAACCCGGGACCGCCACAACGCGGTCGAGCAACAGCCCCGTGAACGCGAAGTGGCCCAAATGATTGGTGCCGAACTGCAATTCGAAACCGTCCTTGGTTGTGGACCTCGGGGTGAACATCACGCCCGCGTTGTTGATCAGCAGATCGATCGTGTCGTGCCGGGAGCGCAGTTGGTCTGCCGCCGCCCGGATGGACTCCAGCGACGTGAGGTCGAGTTCCTGCAGCGTCACGGTGGCGCCGGGGGCGGCGGCGGCGATGCGGGCGGCGGCGTCCTTGCCCTTGTCGAGGTTGCGGACGGCAAGCACCACGTGCGCACCCTTGGCCGCGAGTGCGGCGGCGGTCTCATACCCGAGGCCCGTGTTGGCGCCCGTGATGACCGCGGTGCGGCCGGTCTGGTCGGGAATGTCGGCGGTGGTCCACTTGGTCATGGGATTCTCCTACAATCGGTTAAACGGGGCGGGAGCTCCGTTTGATCTACGACTATACGGAACGTACGCCCCGCTTTTCTATTCCCAGCGACCGACAGGTGGTGTGAGATGGCTCAACCCGCTCGGCCGTTGCGCGCCGACGCGGCACGCAATCGCGCCCGCGTGCTCGAGGTCGCCTACCAGACATTCGCCGCCGAGGGGCTCTCTGTGCCCATCGACGAGATCGCCCGGCGGGCGGGCGTCGGCGCAGGCACCGTCTACCGTCATTTCCCCACCAAGGAAGACCTGTTCCGCGCGGTGGTGGAGGAGCGGATCGGCAGCATCGTCGAAGACGGCCGCACACTGTTGTCGTCGCAGAACCCCGGCGGGGCGCTGTTCACGTTTCTACGGTCGATGGTGCTGCAGTGGGGAGCGGCGGATCAGGGCCTCGTCGACGCACTGGCCGGGGTCGGGATCGATATCAACGAAGCGGTGCCCGATGCCGAAGCGGCATTCCTGGGACTGGTCGGCGACCTGTTGGTGGCCGCCCAGAAGGCGGGCACCGTGCGGGCGGATGTCGACGTCCGAGACGTCAAGGCCATCGTCGTCGGGTGCCAGGCGATGCAGGCCTACACACCCGAGGCGGCGGACCGGCTGCTCGAGGTCGTCCTGGACGGCCTGCGGCCCCCGATGATCCGGCCGCGTTAACCTAACAGATATCCGAGAAGTTCCCGCCGCTGCCAGGAGGGCACATGCGCACGCTTCTTTCGCGCGAGGTCGGCGATGCCATCCGCGCCTACATCGTCGACGGAAGTCTCAAGCCGGGCGACGCACTGCCCTCCGAGGCCGAACTGGCCGCGTTGCTCGACGTCGGCAAGACCTCGGTCCGCGAGGCGCTGCGCCGGCTCGAGGCGCACGGCGTCGTCGAGGTCCGGCGAGGCAAGGGCCTGTTCGTCGGCACGTTCAGCTTCGGCCCGCTGATCGAGCAGCTGCCCTACGGCCTGCAGGCCGACAATGTTCCGCTGCGCCAGCTGCTGCAGACGCGTCGGGCGCTCGAAGAGGGGCTCATCAGCGAGGTGGCGAAGGTCGATCACCGAGGCGGATCTGCGAGCGCTGGACGACCTCGTCGGCCAAGATGCGCGCGCGACGCCGACCACGGCCGGGTGCCCGCCGACGTCGACCAGGCCTTTCACCAGGCGCTGTTCGCAGCCGCTCGACAACCCTTTCGTGCTGCAACTGATCGACGTGTTCTGGACCATCTTCCGCAAGGCCGCCGACCACATCGTGCTCGATCTGCGCCGACCGACCGCCGAGGACCACGCCGCGATCGTCGATGCCCTTCGGTCCGGTGACCGTACGGCGATGACGAAGGCGGTCGACCGGCACTTCGAGGACCTGCAGCGCAGCCTCGACGTTCACCCGGTGTAGCCGTGCATCGCTCGGCCACTCCCGGCTCGGGTCTTGATGTGACCTGCGTCATGTTGTACGCGTCCTGATATCCGCTCTCACATATCCGATATCTGATTTGAGGTTCTGGGCATGGACACATCACCGCACGACAGCCGACGAGCACGACTCGCTGACACGCACGCAGTGGAAGCAGTTCTGGGCCGCCTGGATCGGCTACCTGCTCGACGGCTTCGACTTCATCCTGATCACCCTGGTGCTCACCGAGCTGGCCGACGAGTTCGACCTCAGCCTGGTCGAGGTCACCACGCTCGTCAGCGCCGCCTTCGTCTCGCGGTGGTTCGGCGGCCTGCTGCTGGGCGCGGTCGCCGACCGCTTCGGCCGCAAGGGCGCCATGGTCATCAGCATCCTGTGCTTCGCAGGCGGCAGCTTCCTGTGCGGCCTCGCCTGGGGCTACTGGCCGATGTTCATCTTCCGGGCGATCGTCGGGCATCGGCATGGCCGGCGAGTACGCCACCAGCGTCACCTATGCGATGGAGTCCTGGCCGAAGCGCTTCCGCAACCGCGCCAGCGGCGCCCTGCTGTCCGCCTATCCGATCGGCGTGGTGCTCGCCAGCCAGCTCTACCCGTTGGTGGTCCCCCACCTCGGCTGGCGGTGGATGTTCTTCATCGGACTGCTGCCCGCGGCGGTCGCCCTGTGGATGCGACGGGCGCTGCCGGAGGCGAAGGAATGGGAGGACAACGTCCAGCGCGGCGCGATCCGGGAGAACACCGCGATGCAGCTGTTGTTCAATCCGCAGCGGCGGCTGGTCAACATCGTGATCTCGGTGGTCGCCGCCATCGATCTGGTCGTGATCTTCAGCCGAACCATCACCGGCCCTTGGGTTTTCGCGCTCGCCCTGATCGCCGCCGCCTGCTTCTTCGTACTGGCCAAGCAGCTCGCCGCCGACAAGACGGCCATGTTCGTGATGCTGATCGTCACCGTGCTGACCGCCTTCCTGTACTCCTGGCCCCTGCAGTCGCTGTTGCCGACCTACCTCAAGACCGAGTTGCACTTCGATCCGGCCCAGGTCGCGCACGTACTGCTGTGGGCAGGCCTCGGCTATGCGGCGGGGTCGGTGTGCTCGGGCATCGTCGCGGACAGGTTGGGCACCCGCCGAACCTACGTGCTCGGGCTGCTGATCTCGCTGCTGTTCGTCGTCCCGGTCTTCGCGATGAGCAGCGAGCACATCGTGTGGCTGTGGGTGCTGCTGTTCGGTCTTCAGTTCTTCAGCCAGGGCATCTCCGGGCTGCTGCCGAAGTTCGTGTCCGACCATCTTCCCGTCAACGTGCGCGCCAGCGGTCTCGGCTTCTGCTACAACGTCGGCGCGCTGGGCGGTGCGATCGCCCCGATCATGGGCGCGTCGGTCGCAGCGTCGTTGGGCCTGGGCACCGCGCTGACGGTCCTGACGCTCGGCTTCACCGTCCTCGTCGCGATCCTGGTCGGGTTCGACGTCCCGGCGCTGCTCGGACGGTTCGGCTCCGATCGCGAACACCGCGGCCAGACCCAGGGCGTCGACGCATGACCGCCGCCGATGGCCCGCTGCACGGGCTGATCCCGCCGCTCACCACGCCGCTGACCCCGACGGCGACGTCGACACGGCGTCGCTGGAACGGCTGTGCGCATTCCTGCTCACCGCCGGGGTCGACGGGCTGTTCGTGGTGCGGCTCCTCGGGTGAGGCGGCACTGCTGTCGGACTCCCAGCGCAACACGGTGATCGAGGTCGCCGTGAGTGCGGCCGCAGGCCAGGTGCCGGTCGTCGCAGGCGCGATCGACACCGGGACGGCCCGGGTCATCGACCACGCCACAGGCAGCCGCCAAACTGGGCGCGGCCGCCGTGGTGTCGACGCGGCCCGTTCTACGTCGCACCGCATCCGGACGAAGTCGTCCGCCATTTCCAGTTGCTCCACGACGCCGTCGACGTCCCGGTGCTCGCCTACGACATCCCCAGCGCCACGCACACCGCACTCCCCCGTGCCGCCGTCGAGACCCTTGCCGACGCGGGAACCATTGCGGGGCTGAAGGATTCGTCGCGGAGACATCACCGCCTTCCGGCAGATCCTGTTGGCGACCAAGGACACCGGGCTGCGGGTGTTCACCGGATCGGAGACCGTCACCGACCTCGCGCTGCAGCTCGGCGCACACGGGCAGGTGCCGGGATTGGCCAACGTCGATCCCGACGGCTACGTCCGGATCGGTCAGGCCGCCGCGGCGGGCGACTGGGCCGCCGCCGCCGCCGAACAGCAGCGGCTGCTTGCGCTCTTCGCCATCATCGACGTGGCCGATCGCTCACGCATCGGCTTCACCGCCGGAGCGTTGGGCGCGTTCAAGGCCGCGCAGTACCTGCGCGGAGTGATCGACACGCCGCGCTGCGCAGATCCGTTGCTGCCGCTGACGACTGCGAGGTCGACGCCATCCGGGCCATCCTGATCCGCGAGGGCGTCCCGGTCACGCGGTAGCCGCCCGACCTTGCACTCGCCCTGGTCGAGTGCTAGAAAGGCAGTTGGCACTCGCGACCGGTGAGTGCTAGGTCGGGACGGTGAGGCAAGGGGCCGCACTGCGGAGCACACCCACAGCCGTCCGTCGCGGGCACTGCACCCGACCAATAAGACGTGCATCCCCAATCCGGAGGAAACACTTCGCAATGGCCAAGACAATTGCGTATGACGAAGAGGCCCGTCGCGGCCTCGAGCGGGGTCTCAACAGCCTCGCTGACGCTGTAAAGGTGACGTTGGGACCCAAGGGTCGCAACGTCGTCCTGGAGAAGAAGTGGGGCGCCCCCACGATCACCAACGATGGCGTGTCCATCGCCAAGGAGATCGAGCTGGAGGACCCGTACGAGAAGATCGGCGCTGAGCTGGTCAAGGAAGTCGCCAAGAAGACCGACGACGTCGCGGGCGACGGCACCACCACCGCCACCGTGCTGGCCCAGGCGCTCGTGCGCGAGGGTCTGCGCAACGTCGCGGCGGGCGCCAACCCGCTCGGCCTGAAGCGCGGCATCGAGAAGGCCGTCGAGAAGATCACCGAGACGCTGCTGAAGTCGGCCAAAGAGGTCGAGACCAAGGAGCAGATCGCTGCCACCGCCGCGATCTCGGCCGGCGACACCCAGATCGGTGAGCTGATCGCCGAGGCCATGGACAAGGTCGGCAACGAGGGCGTCATCACGGTCGAGGAGTCCAACACCTTCGGCCTGCAGCTCGAGCTGACCGAGGGTATGCGCTTCGACAAGGGCTACATCTCGGGTTACTTCGTCACCGACCCGGAGCGTCAGGAAGCGGTCCTCGAGGATCCGTACATCCTGCTCGTCTCGCTCGAAGGTGTCGACCGTCAAGGATCTGCTTCCGCTGCTGGAGAAGGTCATCCAGTCCGGCAAGCCGCTGCTGATCATCGCCGAGGACGTCGAGGGCGAGGCGCTGTCCACCCTGGTCGTCAACAAGATCCGCGGCACCTTCAAGTCCGTCGCCGTCAAGGCCCCGGGCTTCGGTGACCGCCGCAAGGCGATGCTGCAGGACATCGCGATCCTCACCGGTGGCCAGGTCGTCAGCGAAGAGGTCGGCCTCTCGCTGGAGACCGCCGACGTCTCGCTGCTCGGCCAGGCCCGCAAGGTCGTCGTCACCAAGGACGAGACCACCATCGTCGAGGGCGCCGGCGACTCCGACGCCATCGCGGGCCGGGTGGCCCAGATCCGCGCCGAGATCGAGAACAGCGACTCCGACTACGACCGCGAGAAGCTGCAGGAGCGCCTGGCCAAGCTGGCCGGCGGTGTTGCGGTGATCAAGGCCGGCGCCGCCACCGAGGTGGAGCTCAAGGAGCGCAAGCACCGCATCGAGGACGCCGTCCGCAACGCGAAGGCCGCCGTCGAGGAGGGCATCGTCGCCGGTGGCGGCGTGGCCCTGCTGCAGTCGGCTCCGGCGCTGGACGAGCTGAAGCTCGACCGGTGACGAGGCCACCGGCGCGAACATCGTCCGCGTTGCCCTCGAGGCTCCGCTGAAGCAGATCGCCTTCAACGCCGGTCTGGAGCCGGGCGTCGTCGCCGAGAAGGTCCGCAACCTTCCCGCCGGCACCGGCCTGAACGCCGCCACCGGTGAGTACGAGGACCTGCTCAAGGCCGGCGTGGCCGACCCGGTCAAGGTGACGCGTTCGGCGCTGCAGAACGCGGCGTCCATCGCGGCGCTGTTCCTGACCACCGAGGCTGTCGTCGCCGACAAGCCGGAGAAGGCGGCCGCACCCGCGGGCGACCCGACCGGTGGCATGGGCGGCATGGACTTCTAAGTCTGTCCAACGGGAAAGCCCGGTCTGCTTCGGCAGGCCGGGCTTTTTCGTGTCTCTTGCGCCGATATGGAATTCCCCGCTGCTAACGTGCGGACTCAACCGCCCCGCATTCCGTCTCGACGACAGATCAATGGCGTTCGGTGTTGCTACCCAATTATTGACGCATGCGTCAGTTTGAGTCATATACTCCACGTGCGGCAGGTGACCGCAGGATTCAAGGGGGAATCATATGAACGCTTCTTCTGTTCGTCCACGCAGAAGGTCCGCCGCCGCGTTGGTGGCTGCCGGTGTGGTCTCGGCGGCATCGATTATCGGGGTGCCGGAGAACCGCAGCCTTCCGGTGCTCAACATCGACGTGGCAAACGCGTCGGTGGTCACTGACGCGCTGTACGGGCTGGGCGATGCGGTCAACGCCGTCGCCTCCGGCGTGGCACTCGGGCAAGACGCCGCGTCCTCGCTGCCGTTCGATGCCTTCACTGCTATCACCATCGCCGCGCAGAACCCGTCTCTGGGACCGAACCTGCTGTCCTGGCTGGTTCAGCGGTACGCCAACCCGGCCGGCGCCTACCCGTACTACGCGTACCCGTACGAAATAAAGATCTTTTCGATCGAGCCGCTGGCCGCACTGCTGCCGTTTCCGCTCGGGCCGAACGCGACGGACAACGGCCATAATCAACGCCGTGAACCAGATCGGCGACGCGATCAACGACGCCTTTGCCGGCCTACCGAGCTCGGATCCCGGTGTGGTCGCGACGGATGAGTTCTGGGCCACCGACTTCGGCCGCACGGTCGTTGCCGTCAACCTTGCCGTCACCGCACCGGTGTGGATGCTCTACAACACCGCCTACTACCTGGGTTATCTGCCTGCAGATCTGGAGGCGACCCTCGAGTCGGCGATTCAGAATCCGAACGCGATTCCCGGGCTGGTGAGCAATCTGGTGCACGGCCTGCTGTCGCCAACCGACGGGCTGCTCGGGGATCTGCTGGTCACCGTCTCCGATCCGTTGACCACCCTTCCGGGGCCGATCGGCGAGCAGGCGACCAACGCCGTCATCGCCATCTCCAACAACATCGCCAACCTGCTGTCGCAGCTCCCGACGCCGATCTCGCCGACCCCATTCCCGTCGGCCGCCCAGAGTGCGCAGGTCGTCGACGTGCAGGCCGAGGCGAAGTCGTTGCCGGATGCGTCGCTCGCGGCCGCCGGGGATACCACGCTGTTGAGCGCTGATCCGGTCGAGAAGAAGGTCGAGGCAACGGATTCGACGGAGAAGACACCTCCGGCCACGCCAGAGGACTCTGGTCCGGCCGCCGGTGACGTCGATCCGGATGCGACGCCCGCAGCCGACACGGACGTCCCCGAGGTCAAGGCGGATAAGCCGGTGACGAACACGGTGAAGTCGGGCAACAAGGTCCGCCCGGGCGACAAGTTCGACAGCCAGACCAAGGGCGAGAAGGCCGAGAACGCCGATGCCGACAAGGGCAGCGGCAACGGCACAACTCCGACGGCCCCGGGCAGCGGCGACGAAGCGGCCGGCGGCACCGCTGATCCAACCGGGCCGCAGGCCGGCCACACCGACGGTGCGGACGATTCGGATCCGGGCGACGCGTCGGGTGCCGCCGCATAGTGTGATGCGCCCAACGGGAAGGCCCGGTCCGCTTCGGCGGCCCGGGCCTTTTCGTGCCTCAGCTCGCTTCGATAGGCACGCAGTCGTGCAGGCAGCCGGTGGCGTTTGCGGGGGAGTCCGGCGCTGCCCGGCGGTGCAACACCGCGCGGCTCGGCACGATGTGCAGCGCCGAATCGCTGGGCTCGCCGCGGCCGTCCACGATCAGCGTGTAGCCGCCGGGTTCGCGCGGCGGCCAGACCAGGGTGACGTCGACGTGGTCAGCGACGTTCCTGCGGGTGCTGTTTCCCACGGAACCGACGTCGATCACACCGTCGGCGAGCACCGGTTCGACCGCGACGGTGTGTGCGTGATAGCTGTCGTCGACCGTGACGAGGTAGGCGAACGCGAAGTCGTCCAGCACTGTGGCCAACTGGTTGAGATCCACTCTCACGCTCATGAGTCGAGGATAGGCCCCTCTGAAATCAGGGCCGAGATCGCCCGGATGTCGTCTTCCGGCACCGGCCTGGACGCTGAGACCGGGCGATTACAAGGACCTCCTGCGGTCACGCGCGGCCGCCGCGACCGGCGACATGAACTTCCAGGTCCGGGATTTTCGTGGCCCGGCACAGCGTTTCCCGCTTGCCTGGTCAGCTCAGTCGTGGAGAACCAGTACAGGTACACCGAACGGAATTTGCCGACGACTCGGCCTGATCGGAGCTGGCAGCTTCTCCGCCAGCGACCGCGCCTACCCGGCAATCATTCCTGCGTAACAGAGGATTTCGACTATGGGCTATGCAAAATCCGCACCCTACACAGGCTTCCATCGGAAACGCGCACGGTCGGCGCCCTATCCTGGTAATGGAATCCGTTGCTTAGCAACGTTGTCCGAATTGGTTGCTAGCGGACGCCGTTGTGATCTCGCTCACTGCGGCCGAATTCCCTTGTAGCCGTGGTTAAAAGAGGATGTTGGCCGAGTCGGGATCTGGTCGGGCGGCGCGTTGGAATGTGCAGTCAGTTCCACGCATACAGTTCACGCTAAGAAACTAGGAGACAAATTGAAGCGGCTCTATTGTGGGGATCCACGGGTGCGGCGTCTGTCGTAGCCACGCTGGGGTTGTCGTCCGTCGCCCATGCTGCGGAGCCGAGCGGCGGCGCGCAGTTGCCGGTGCCGCAGGCGCCGGGTCCGGAGATTCCGCCGGTTGCGCAGTTGCCGGTGCCGCAGGCGCGGGTCCGAGATCCGCCGGTTGCGCAGTCCGGTGCCGCAGGCGCCGGGTCCGGAGATTCCGCCGGTTCGCAGTTGCCGGTGCCGCAGGCGCCGGGTCCGGATTCTGCCGTGTTCGCGCAGTTGCTCGTGCCGCAGGCGCCGGTCCGGAGATTCCGCCGGTTCCGCAGTTGCCGGTGCCGCAGGCGCCGGGTCCGGAGATTCCGCCGGTTCCGCAGTTGCCGGTGCCGCAGGCGCCGGGTCCGGAGGTTCCGCCGGTTCCGCAGTTGCCGGTGCCGCAGGCGCCGGGTCCGGAGATTCTGCCCGGTTGCTGCAGTTCCCGGTGCGGCCCGCGCCGGGCTCCGTAGGTTCCGCCGGTTCCGCAGTTGCCGGTGCCCATGCGCCGGGTCCGGAGATTCCCGCCGGTTCCGCAGTTGCCGGTGCCCCACGCCGGCCCGGGTCCGCAGGTTCCGCCGGTTCCGCAGTTGCCGGTGCCCCACGCCCCGGGTCCGCAGGTCTCCGCCGAAGAAACTGACCGAGCCGGCAAGCCCGGCAACGGTCAGGGACGAGGCCACCCCGGGGCAGACGGGCCAGGGTCAGGCCACCCTGGCAACGGGTCAGAGGTCGAACCATCCAGGGAAACCCCGGCAAGGGGCAACGGTTCGAGCCATCCAGGGAGCCCGGTAACGGTCGAGGGGTCGAACGGTTCACCAGAGCAAGGGGAGCCTAGGTTCGCTATCCGGCAACTTCTCCGGTTGTGCGATCACTCAGAGGTTAGCGACTAGGGTAGGGCCCCTTGGTAGGCTCGCGGGCGGCGCAATCGATACGACTGCCGAGCAGGGGCCCTGTCGCTGAGTGCGAAGTTTCCCAGCAACTCACTTCGACCATCGTGATCGCGTCCGGCCAACGGGGCCGCCGGTGTTACCGATGGCGAGCGTGAAGATGACCGGCAGACCGACGTCCAGCGCAACCGGCCAGCTGGTCCAGTACGACTTTGGCCCTCATGTCGCGAGGATGGAACGTCTCGCGCGCTACGTCCGAGTGATGTCGCACCCGGTGACCGCGCGAGCATAGGAGTGCAGGCAGGCCTTCACCTCATCACGGGTGCGGCGCCCCGACAGCACCTCCATCTGGTAACCGTCCTCCATGGCGACGATGTTGCTTGCGAGCAGCCGCGGCTGGTCGGCGAGGGTGAAGTGACCCTGCGTGTGACCGGCACGAAAATCGCGCCATAGACGGCGATCTGGTGTTCCTGCAGCGACGAGTCCAGCACCGCCGCCTTCGGGTCGCGAAGTGACCGTGGCCAGAACTCGAACAACAGCCGGACCAGTTCGTCGTCGGGGCCACTGGCGACGCCGTGGTCGATGCTGGCCCGCAGCCGATCACGCGCATCGGAGAATTTTTCCGCGACGCGCTCGCGGTCCCGGCTGAATCGCTCGATGGCCTGTTGATAGGTGTCGTAGGTGAGCGCGTCGACGTCGCCGTAGTAGAGCACCGCGGCAGGTGTAACGCCTGCCTCTGCGGCGATGTCGCGCAGGCGCACGCCCTCCAGGCCACGGACAGCACGGCACGGCGGACCGCCCCACCCAACTCGAGCCGTCGCGCTTCCTGGTCCTTCTTGCGGGCCACAAAGTGTCCTTATCGCCTGATTCCTTACAACGAAATTAAGAGCATACCTGTGCAGCTATTGACACCTCGGTCACACTTTCGTTAAATTCTCATTTAATAAACAACTTCCACGCGAGGAGCTCGCCGTGTCAATCAGTCACACCGATGCAGACGCCCACGCCGAGCGCCCACCGGATCAGGCGGGGAAGGGCCTGCGCACCGACTCGGTCGGTCTGCTCGCCGTCGTCGCCCTCGGGACCTGGCGTCGGCGGCGCCCGCGTACAGCATCGCGGTCACCCTCGGCTTCGTCGTCATGGTCGTCGGGCATCTCGCGCCCGCCGCACTACTGATCGGCTTCGTGCCGATCCTGTTCACGGCCTTTGCCTTTCGTGAGCTCAACCGGGAGATGCCGGACTGCGGCACCACCTTCGTCTGGAACACGAGGGCATTCGGGCCGCACACCGGCTGGCTGTCCGGAGGCTGGGTCGTTCAGATCGCGACCGTCATCGCGATGACGGCGCTGGCTCGCGTGGGTGCGGGCTACCTGCTCACGCTGCTCGGCCTGGATTCGTTGGCGTCCCACAATGTCGCGGTGATCGCGACGGCGGTGCTGATACTGGCCGTGGTCACCGCGATCGCCTACCGGGGCCTGCAGATCGCCGCCGAGGTCCAGTACGTCCTGCTGGGTCTGCAGTTGGTCGCCCTGTTCGGTTTCGGTGCCGCCGCGTTCGCCCGCGGGGGAGCCGAAGCGCCGAGCTTGTCCTGGCTGAACCCGTTGGCCTTCGGCGGTTTCGGTCCCTTCGCCGAAGCGGTGCTGCTGTGCCTGTTCATCTACTGGGGATGGGACGCGCTCATCACCGTCAACGAGGAGACGAAGGACAGCGACCGGACTCCGGGCCGCGCGGCCGTGATCTCCACCGTGCTTCTGCTCGGCACCTACCTGTTCACCGCCTTCGCCGCCATCAGCTTCGCGGGCACCGGTACCGACGGCCTGGGGCTCGGCAACGCCGATAATGCGGCCGACGTGCTCGCCACGCTCGGGCCGCCGGTACTCGGTACCGCGCTGGCGAAGGTGGTCGAGTTCGCCATCTGCGTGTCGGCGATCTCGGCACTCCTCACCTGCGTGATCAGCAGCCCGCGTACCACGTTGTCCATGGGTAGCCACGGCGCACTTCCGAAGGCGTTCACCAGAATTCACCCCACCTTCCGCACGCCTGCTTTCGGCACGGTGTTCTTCGGAGCGGCGGCGGCGGTCCTGCTGACGGTGCTGGCGACCGTGTCCGACAACTTCCTCGGGGACGCCATCCTGTCGGTCGGCCTGCTCATCGCGTTCTACTACGGAGTCACCGGCCTGGCATGCGTCTGGTACTTCCGCCGCAGCCTGACTGCCTCGGCGCACGACCTGTTCTTCAAGGGAATCCTGCCCGCAGTCGGCGGTGTCATCATGCTCGCGGCGTTCGTCCGCAGCGCGCACGACATGCTCGCCCCGGACTACGGCGCCACGTCCTTCCACGGCGTCGGAGGGGTGTTCCTCCTCGGAATCGGCGCCATCGCCATCGGGGTCGCGGCGATGCTGATCATCCGCACCCGCTTCCCCGGCTTCTTTCGAGGCGGCCGCGACGCCGTTACCCACCTGACCATCACGGAGGACTGATCATGCGCACACTCACCATTGCCGCCATCCAGACGGCGCCGGTCGCCTTCGACACCGCCGCCAGCTGGGATCGTTTCAGCGCGCAGGTCCACGCGGTGCGCGACACCTTCCCCCACGTCGAACTCGTCGTGGTCCCCGAACTCATGCTGGCCGCCGAGGCCCCACTGTTGGAGGGGCGTTCCCACTGGATGGCCGAGGTCGCCGAATCCATCCCCGGACCCTGCACCGATCGGGTATCGGTGCTGGCCAAGGAAACCGGCCTGTGGCTGGTACCGGGCAGCCTCTATGAACGTGGCGACGACGGAAAGGTCTACAACACCGCGATCGCGGTCTCCCCGCTCGGCGAGATCACCGCGACCTACCGCAAGGTATTCCCCTGGCAACCCTACGAGCAGACCACCCCCGGCACCGACTTCGTCGTGTTCGACATCCCCGGCGTCGGACGAATCGGCCTGGCCATCTGCTACGACGGGTCGTTCCCCGAGACGGCACGTCAACTCGCCTGGCTCGGGGCCGAGGTGATCATCCAGCCGACGTTGACGACGACGCGGGATCGTGAGATGGAGCTGGTCTGCGCCCGCGCCAACGCGTGGACCAACCAGGTCTTTGTCGTCAACGTCAACGCCGCCGACCCGGCAGGGGTCGGTGCCAGCTGCATCGTCGACCCGGAAGGGACCGTGCGCCAGCAGGCCGGCTCGGGCGTAGAGGTGCTGATCGACTGCTTGGATCTGGACGCGGTGAGCCGGGTCCGCAACTGCGGCACATTCGGCCTGAACCGGCCGTGGGACCAGATCGCCCGCCACGGCGCGGATTTGAGACTCCCGATGTACGGATCGGGCATCAAGTCGCCCCCGTGGTATCAGGCCGATCGCGCAGGCGCGGTGATCACCTCACCGGAGATGACCGTCGCGAAATAACCTCGACGGTTCAGGATTGCCCGGTGAGTGGATCGTTGTCGAGCGTGATCGGCAGACCGTGCGGCGTCGCGTGGGCGGCGCGGTCCCAGGCGGCGCGGCGGCCGTCGAGGTGGGCGGCGGTGGCCACGCCCTTGTCGACGATCAGTCGCTCGAGGGCGGCGAGCCAGTGCCGGTAGTAGGTGGAGCCGTCGTCGGGATCGCCGCCGGCCTGTGCCCGCTTGATCTCGGCGCCCAGCGCGACGGCCCACTCGGACGACGAGAACAGGCCGCGGTCCTGCAGACTCTCCTTCATCGCGAATGCCTGTGCCTGCCATGGCGCTTCGAATACCGGCTCTGCGTCATCAGGCCGGTTCAAGGTAGCTCTCCCAGGCGTCGATCGACGATACGAGCGTGGGATCGGCGTCCTCGCCCCACAGTTCGGTTCCGGTGAAGGCCACGGTGTAGAGCCACTGCGGCGCCTCGCCGTCGCCGTGAGCATTCGAATCCGGCAGCACGTGGGCGCCGTGAATGCGCTCTACCACACCGCGTTTCGCACGCGCGTAGCGCGGTAGCCGGGTGTGGCCCGTCGGATTGATGTTCCGGGTCAGCACGGTGTCGCCAACGGCGAAACGCGCGGGGGTGTCGACTCGTGCGAATGTAGGGCGAGCTGGTGGCCAACACCGATGGCACCTCATCGGCGGCCAGCACACGCGCCACCGGCTTGCCGGCCTGCAGCGCCCGGCCGGCGGCAAGCTCATCCGCGGTGACGAGGCCCGTCTGCAGGAGCAGCCTCTGTAGTCCCTCGAACCAGATCTCGTAGTAGCTCGACGACAGGTAGCGGGCCGGCCAGGATCTCGCGGGCGAATCGGCCTCCGTCACCGGTCCATTCGCGGGTGGCGCCCATGGCGATGACAAGGCCGAACGCACGTTTCTCCCAGTCGGCATGGAAGGTCGGTTCGTTCGGTTCCTCGCCGACAGGACCGAAGTCCATCAGGCCGCCCATATCGTGCACGCCGTTCATGCGGACACCACCTGATCGGGGTCGAGGGCGAATCCGGTACCGATCATGGAGTCCCGGGTGACCAGTTCGGCCAGTTGTTCCTCGGTCCAGCCTTCGGTGCCGGCGGGCCGCATGGGCACCACCAGATAGCGCATCTCCGACGTCGAATCCCAGACCCGGATGCGCGTCGTCGGGGGCAAGTGTCACACCGAAGTCGGCCAGCACGCCCCGCGGGTCGATGACCGCCCGCGAGCGGTACGGGGCGGATTTGTACCAGACCGGCGGCAGGCCGAGCACGGTCCACGGATAGCAGGAGCACAGGGTGCACACCACCAGGTTGTGCTCGGTCGGCGTATTCGCGACGGCGCGAATGTGTTCGCCACTGCGGCCGTGGAAGCCGAGCGACCGCACCGCCGCGGTGGTGTCGGTTCGCAGCCATGCGGCGAAGCCGTCGTCCAGCCACGCCTTGGCGACCACCCTGGCGCCGTTGCGGGGCCCGATCCGTGTTTCGTAGGTCTCGGTGATGGCGTCGACCGCCGCCGGATCGATGTAGCCCTTCTCGGTCAGGATCGATTCCAGGGCCCTGACCCGTATCTCGATCTCCGAGAGTTCACTGTGGTCGGTCACGGTGCTCCTCTATGCCGGCGTGGGCTGGCGGCCGCGGATCAGCTTGCCCGGGCGCGCGTCGGTGGGTCTGCCTTTCTCGGCGATCACCTGGCCGGACACCACCGTGGCGACGTAGCCGTCCGCGGTCTGGTCCAGTCGGCGTCCGCCTGCGGGCAGATCGTAGGCCACGGTCGGCTTGTGCAGTCGTAGCGCCGCTGGTCGATCACGTTGAGATCGGCCTTGTATCCCAACGCGATTCGGCCGCGGTCGGCCAGCCCCGCGACCCGCGCGGGTGCCGACGTCAGCTCGCGCACCGCCTCGGCGACCGCCAGCCGGCCCGACGCCCGGTCGCGCACCCAGTGCGTCAGCATGTAGGTGGGAAAGCTTGCGTCACAGATCATTCCGTAGTGCGCGCCGCCGTCGCCGAGGCCGAGCACGACGTCATCGCGGCGGACCAGTTCGGCCACCGTGTCCAGTGAGCCGTCGCGGAAATTGGCCAGCGTGACGAGCAGCATGGCGTGGCCGTCGTCGTCGAGCAGCCGGTCGTAGGCCTCTTCCAGTGGGCTCACGCCGCGGGCCTGCGCGCGCGCGGCGATGCTGTCGGATCGGTCGGGTTCGTAGTCGGGCGGATCGCCGAGCGGGAACATGCAGTTCCACGCCTGCGCCGCGAACATCAGCGGATGGCCGTCGGACTGCCGGCTTGTCGTTCAGGATACGTTCGCCGCACTTCGGGTTTGCGCATCTCGGCGACCCGCTCGGCCAGCGGCAGATGGGCGATCTCCCGATAACTCGGGTACATCACGAACGGGTTGCCGGACAGCTCGAGGCCGATCACCAGACCGATCGGCCGCGGGAAGATCTGCGCCCTGACCGTCGCCGCCGTCGGCGTTGGCCTTCTCTACCATCCTCATCGCGCCTTCGAAGAACGCCGGGCCCCGGCATTGCCGATCGCCAGCGTGAACGTGACCGGCAGCCCGACGTCGGCGGCCACGTCGAACACCGTCTGCAGAGCGGGTTCGTAGTCCCCGGCGACGAGGTCGGGCACGAACTGGATCAGCCCGCCGCCGGCGTCCTGGACGCCACGGGCGATCGCCTCGATCTCGTCGTGGCCGGCGTCGTAACTCGGTATCGGCTGGCCGCTCTCGGTCTTGTGGATGGTCAGCCGCGACGACGCGAACCCGAGTGCGCCCACCTGCACCGCCTCGGCGGCCAGCTTGCGCATCTGCGACGAGGTCCTCGGCTGTGGCCGGTTCGCGGTCGACGCCGCGCCGGCCCATCACGTAGACCCGCAGCGGGGAGTGCGGCAGGAATGCGGCCACGTCGATGTCGCGCTTGCCTGCGTCGAGCGCATCGAGGAACTCGGGGAAGGTCTCCCAGTTCCATGGCAGCCCGTCGACCATCACCACGCCGGGGATGTCCTCCACGCCGGCCATCACGTCGACGAGGACATCGTGATCCGCGGCGCGGCACGGCGCGAAGCCGACACCGCAGTTGCCCATCACCGCCGTGGTGACGCCGTGCGCCGACGACGGCGTCATGCGCTCGGACCAGATGGCCTGCCCGTCGTAGTGGGTGTGAAGGTCGACGAAGCCAGGCGTGACGAGCAGTCCCGTCGCGTCGATCTCGCGCGCGGCCGACCCGTCGACCGCGCGGCCGGCGGTGACCTCCCTGATCACCCCGTCCGACACGGCGACATCGCCGATGAAGGGCTCGCCGCCGAGGCCGTCGACGATGGTGCCGCTGTGGATGATCAACTCGTACGCCATCAGCTGAATGTACGACTGCGGCTGCGGCCCATGCCAGGATGAGCCCGTGATCGACCACCTGGGAATCAACTGTGCGGACTGGGACAGATCGAAGACGTTCTACGACACCGTGCTCGGGGTGCTCGGCTACACCCGGCAGCTGGATTACCAGGTCGCCATCGGATACGGCAGAGATGGCAGACCCGACTTCTGGATCGCCGACATGAGCGCGGGTGAGGCGGCGGGGCCGAATCGTGAGATCCACGTGGCGTTCGACGCCGCCGACACCGATGCCGTCCGTGCCTTCTACGACGCCGCGCTGGCACTGGGCGCCGAGTCGCTGCACCCGCCGCGGCTGTGGCCGGAATACCACCCCGGCTACTTCGGCGCCTTCGTCCGCGACCCCGACGGAAACAACATCGAGGCGGTCTACCACCGCGCGCAGTCGGAGGGCTGAACCGCCACAGGTAGCGTCGAGGTATGGCTGACACTGATGCTGCAGCGGTCCGTGAACTGCTCCGCGACTCGTTCACCAGGCTCATCGAGCATGTCGAGGAGTTGACCGACGGCTTGACCGACGAGGTTGCGTTCTTCCGCCCCACCGCCGCCGCCAACAGCATCGGCTGGCTGGTCTGGCACAGCGCCCGCGTCCAGGATCTCCAGCTCAGCGATATTGCCGGCGTCGAGCAGGTCTGGTCGCGTGACGGCTGGGTCGACCGGTTCGGGCTCGATCTCCCGGGCAATGACAGCGGATACGGCCACGACGCCAACGACGTGGGCAAGGTCCGCGCGTCGGCCGATCTGTTGGCCGGCTACTACCACGCCGTGCACAAGGCAACGCTGGAGTACATCGCATCGGTGACCGCCGACGAGCTGAGCCGCGTTGTCGACACCCGCTGGACGCCGGCGGTGACCGCGAGCGCACGGCTGGTGAGCATCATCGACGACTGCGCTCAGCACCTGGGGCAGGCCGCGTATGTGCGAGGTATCGCGGGCTGACCGTGGCGGATCCGATCGGTGGGAGGGCGATCCGCCTGTGGCCGCCGATCGCGTTGGCCGTGATGGTGCTGTTCGGATGGGCGGTCGGTAAGGGCTCGACCCCGATCGACGACTGGTTCCATCGGTTCGGACAGGGGCCCGCGAAGTGGCTGCTGTTCGTCACCGATCCACACGTGCAAGCGGTCCTGTGGGCGGGGTGTGTGGCGGTCGCGGCGTATCGGCGGCGGTGGCGTCTGGCGCTGGTCGCGGTGGCCACGCCGGTGATCGCCGTCGCGCTGGTGCAATTGGTGAAGCGGCTGTTCGGCCGGCGCAGCGGCGGTGTGCTCGCCTATCCGAGCGGTCACACCACGGCGCTGGTCGTGATCATGGGGCTGGTGGTGTTGGTTGCCGGGGGCGCGCTGTGGGCGGTGCTCGTCGCCGCCGCGGTGTGCGTGCTCGGCATGCTCGGACAGGGGGTCACCTACCACTACTTCACCGACACCGTCGGTGCCCTGCTGTTCGGCACCGCGATTCTGTGTGTCGCGACCCTCGCATCGGGACACGTACCCCACCGAACTTGACAGGTGTCAACCCCGGGGCGATCTGCGTCACACCGAGTGGTTACCATGGCCACATGACAGCGTCGCCAGAAGTTGCCTCGCCCGACACCAGCACCATCACCAACCCGGCGACGGGTGCGGTGGCTGGCCACGTGCGGTGGACCGACCCCGCCGACGTACCCCGCATCGTGGCGGGTTTGAGGGAGTCCCAGAGGGGTTGGGAGGCGCGCGGCGCGAAGAGCCGCGCCAAGGTGCTGGCCCGTTACGCGGTCTGGATGGGTGAGCATCGCGACGAGATCGAGGCGTTGCTGATCAAGGAGACCGGCAAGTCGGCCACCGACGCGGCGCAGGAGGTGCCGCTGCTGATCATGATCGCCTCGTACTACATCAAGACGATGGAGAAGGCGCTCGCCCCCGAATCGCGCCCGGCGTCGCTGCCGTTCCTGGCGATCAAGAAGGTCGAGGTGCATTACCGGCCGCGTCCGGTGGTCGGCATCATCGCGCCGTGGAACTACCCGGTCGCCAACCTGTTGATGGACGGTATCGCCGCGCTGGCCGCCGGGTGCGCGGTGCTGCTCAAACCGTCCGAGCGCACGCCGCTGACCGCCGAACTGCTGCTTCGTGGTTGGCAGGACTCGGGCGCTCCCGATGTGATGGCGGTCGTCCAGGGCGCCCGCGAGGCCGTCGAGGCCGTGGTGGACAACTCGGATTACATCCAGTTCACCGGCTCGAGCGCGACCGGTGCGAAGGTCATGGAACGGGCCGCCCGCCGGCTCACCCCGATCAGCCTGGAACTCGGCGGCAAGGACCCGATGATCGTGCTGGACGACGCCGACGTCGATCTGGCCGCGCACGCCGCGGTGTGGGGTGCGATGTTCAACGCCGGCCAGACGTGCGTGTCGGTCGAACGGGTCTATGCGCTGGAGGCCGTCTACGACCGGTTCGTCGCGGCCGTGGTCCGCGACGTCGAGAAGCTCAAGATGGGTGCCGGCGACGGTCACGACTTCGGTGCGTTGATCGACGAGAGCCAGGTCGCGGTGACGGAACGCCATGTCCGCGAGGCGCTGGCCGCCGGCGCGAGGGCGCTGACGGGCGGACAGCGCACCAACGGCACCGGCAGCTTCTATCCGCCGACGGTGCTCGTCGACGTCGACCACTCGATGGAGTGCATGACGGAGGAGACCTTCGGTCCGACACTGCCGATCATGAAGGTGTCCAGCGTCGACGAGGCCATCCGGCTGGCCAACGACAGCCCGTACGGGCTGTCGGCATCGGTGTTCTCCAAGGACATCGGGCGCGCTAAAGCCATTGCGGTGCAACTGGATTGCGGTGCGGTGAACATCAACGACGTGATCTCCAACCTGATGTGCACCACGGCGCCCATGGGCGGCTGGAAGACCTCGGGCATCGGCGCGCGGTTCGGCGGTGCCGAGGGGCTGCGCAAGTTCTGCCGACAGGAGGCGGTGGTGGCTCCGCGCACCAACGTGGGCGCGGGCGGCAACTACTACAACAACTCACTCAAGGCGCTCAAGCGGATGAACAAACTGATGACCAAATTGGCGCTAGTCACGCCGCGTCGCGCCGCCAAGTAACGCACCTGCCGTTCACCGTCCCGTCACCGGCACGTACACCCGCGTCGATACCTTTTGCCGGTGACGATGCTTGACGGAGCCGAGGGCTACACAGTTCGCGATGACGACGATGACGACCCGGTCCTGGTGCGTCAACCGGACGGTACCGAAGTCGACACGTGGCGCGAGAGCTACCCGTACGACGAGCGCATGAAGCGCAGCGAGTACGAGGAGCAGAAGCGGCTGCTGCAGATCGAACTGCTCAAGCTGCAGAAGTGGAGCCAGGCCAACGGACGCCGGCACGTCATCGTCTTCGAGGGCCGCGATGCCGCGGGCAAGGGCGGCACGATCAAGCGGTTCATGGAGCACCTCAATCCGCGCGGGGCACGCGTCGTCGCGTTGGAGAAACCGACCGAGCGCGAACGCACCCAGTGGTACTTCCAGCGGTACGTCAACCATCTGCCCGCGGCGGGCGAGATGGTGCTGTTCGACCGGTCCTGGTACAACCGCGCCGGCGTCGAGCGGGTGATGGACTTCTGCAATGCCAAACAGCACGCCGAATTCATCCGGCAGGTCCCGCTGTTCGAGCAGATGCTGGTCAACGACGGCATCAGCCTGACCAAGCTGTGGTTCTCGGTGACTCAGTCCGAGCAGCGCACCCGGTTCACCATTCGGCAGGTCGATCCGGTGCGGCAGTGGAAGCTCTCGCCGACCGACCTGGCGTCGCTGGACAAGTGGGAGGACTACACCGCGGCCAAGGAGGACATGTTCGCCTGGACCGACACCGAGATCGCGCCGTGGACCGTGGTCAAGAGCAACGACAAGAAGCGCGCCCGAGTCAACGCGATGCGCCACGTGCTGAGTAAGTTCGACTACGACAACAAGGACCATGAGGTGGTCGGGCGACCGGATCCCCTCATCGTGGGGCGCGCGCTGGCCGACTGAAACCACCGCAGCGCGTTCAGCGAAGGAGGACGCGCGTGCGCTTTGTGGCGACCCTGTTCCTGTGGCTCGTCACGACGGTCCTCCTGGCGGTGGCGGTCCCGGCCATCTGGGCCCAGAAGAACGTGGTGGACGCGGGCGGGTACTCCGCGTTCGCCGCGTCGGCGGCCAAGGACCCCGCGGTGCAGCAGGCGATGGCCGAAGAGCTCACCACGCAGGTATCGGCAATGCTGTCCGATCAGGGGTACGACGTCGACCCCGATCTGGTCGGCGGTGTCGCGGCCGCGTACACCGCCAGCGCAGCATTCCCGGGCCAGTTCGCGCGGGCCAACGATGTCGTGCACCGGTGGATGTTCACCGACACCGCCTCGCAGGACGCGCAGGGGCGGTGGATGGTCGACCTCGCGCCGATGCTGTCGGACACGTCGTTCAAGCAGACGCTGGCCACCTTCAACGTCGAGGTGCCCGACTCGTTGACGGTTCCGGTGACCGTCTCGGAGTCGATGCGCCCCGGCCAGCTCCGGCAGGTGGCGACGTGGGGACCGTGGGCCAGTATCGGTGCAGGCATCCTCACCGGGGTGTCCGCGTTGCTGATGCTGGCTGCGGCCCGATCGCATGGCAAAGCACTTGCAGCGCTTGGTGTTTCGGCTCTCCTGGTCGGCGCCGCGGGTTGGGCCGGGCTCGAGGTGGCGCGGCGCTATATCGACACCGCACTGGACCGGACGCAGGGCGACATCCGGCAGGTCGCCGATGTGATGGTCAACCAGGCGGAAGGCAGCCTGCATCAGTGGCTGAACCTCACGCTCGCGGCCGGCGGCGGGCTGGTGGTGTTCGGCATCCTCGTGTCGATGTTGGGTGGTCTGCGCCGGCGGGAGTGATACGTTCCGGCTCGGTGAACAAAGGAGTCCCTATGCCGAAGCGAGGATTCGCCCGCGCCGCGGCCGCGTTTGCGTTGGCCGCCGTTCTCTTCATCACGGCGCCCTTCACGGCGTGGGCGGCCGGTTCGATCACCTTGACGTTTGTCCGACACGGGGAATCGCAGGCCAACGCGGACGGCGTGATCGATACGCGGGTGCCTGGTCCCGATCTGACGGCGATCGGCCGGCGGCAGGCGCAGGACGTGTCGGACGCCCTCGCCGCGAACGGGACTGCGTATGACGGAATCTATGTGTCGAACATGATCCGGACCCAGCAGACGGCGGCCCCGTTCGTCACCGCCACCGGACTTCCGGTTGATGTCCTGCCCGGCCTTCGGGAGATCAATGCGGGCATCTACGAAGGCGCACCTCAGGATTCGGGTCTTCAGCGCATCCTCTATGCGTTCCCCGCGATCGCCTGGACGCTGGGGTTGCGTTTCGCGCCGATCCTCGGCTCCACCGATTACAACGGCAACGAGTTCGAGGCGCGGACCAACGCCGCCATCCAGACGATCTATGACAGCGGCGACATCAACCCGGTGGCGTTCTCACACGGGCTGACCATCTCGACCTGGACGATGATGAACGCGAACAACCCGGATCCGCTGCTGATCCTGACCCATCCGCTGGGCAACACGGCGGTGGTGGTCGTCACCGGCAACCCGACAGACGGTTGGACGCTGCGGAGCTGGGACGGGATCGCGGTGGATCCGAATCCGGCACTGCCGACGAAGCTGTTCGTCGATTTCCGAAACCTGTTGGTGGCACCGCAGACTGCGATCTTCAACGTGCGCCAGGCGTTGGCGACTGGGGATCTCGCGACGGTCGCGAACGCGGTCCGGGATGGCATCGTCGACGTCACCAGGGCGGCCATCACGTTCCCGGTCGCGGTGACGCGCGATGTCGTCGACGCCGTGCGCGGCGTGGTCCCGAACCAGGTCACCCCGATTGCGCCGGCGAACACGGGCACGCTCAAGGTCGTGACCGCCAAGCCAGACGCGACGATCAACGCCGATGAAACCGTTGACGACGCCGTCCGGCCACATGCGACGACGTCACCGAGGAAGCCGTGGAAACGGGCGACGAGGCCGTCAGGGAAGCCGTCCGAAGCGGTCGAGTCCGGGTCCGCGGCCAAGACGGCCGGCGAGCCGGCCGCAACGCACCGGGTCGAGCGCAAAGAAGGCGTCCGGGACAACGTGATTGCGCACCCGCGGGGCACACACCGGGGCGACCGGCACGTCGCCACCGGGTCACATCGCGAGGCGGCCTGAGCCGACCGCCATGGTCACGGCTCGATGATGTGCTCGGGGTTGGGCCGCCTGACGGCCGGCGCTTGGCCGTAGTCGCCCCATGGTCCGTCGCGGCGCTCGATCGCGGCGCGCACCCCGTCGTTGGCGGCGGTGTCGATGAACTCGAGTGCCTCAGGGGTGTTGCGCATCAGTCCGTCGAGGATGCCGCCGAGCGTCTGCGTGGAGGACAGGCCCATGTTCTCGTACGCCTGGTTCACGATGAGTTTCTGCGCCTGCAGTTGGGACAGCGGGATCGTGGCGAGCTTCGCGGCGACTTCCCCGACGCGGGCCTGCAGGTTCTCGAACGGGACGGACTCGTTGATGAGTTCGACTGCGGCGGCTTCCTTTCCGGTCAGCGGTTCGCCGGTCAACGAATGCCACTTCACCTTGGCCAGAGACAGCCGGTAGAGCCACATGCCGGTCAGGTAAGCCCCCCACATCCGGGCGTACGGCGTGCCGATGACCGCGTCGTCACTGGCGATCACGAGATCGGCGCACAGCGCGTAATCGCTTGCGCCGCCGACACACCAGCCGTGTACCTGGGCGATGACGGGCTTGGACGCACGCCAGATCGCCATGAACTTCTGGGTCGGGCCTGTCTCCCTGGCACTGACCATCGCGAAGTCCTTGCCGGGATCCCAGCGTCCGTCGGTGTTCATCGAGTCGCCCCAGTGCTGGAAGCCGCCGCCGAAGTCGTAGCCAGCCGAGAAGGACCGGCCCGCACCGCGCAGCACGATCACCTTGATCGCCGGATCACGTTCGGCGAACCCGATCGCGGCCTCGATCTCGTCGGGCATCGGCGGCACGATGGTGTTGAGGTGCTCCGGCCGGTTCAGCGTGACGGTGGCAACGGGCGGTTCTGTGGTGTAGAGCAGCGTCTCGAACGTTGTCGGCATGGAGTCCAGTCTGCCCGGTGCAACGGCGGCGACCCCGCGCAGGCTGGTCGGGCCGGCACCGATCCGCCGAATGATTGTCGTGCTTACCGTAAGTTCGACAGCATGTCTCGCGTCACGCTTCGGGTCATTCAATGGGCGACCGGCGCCGTCGGCCGGCACGCGGTGGCCGCCGTCGCCCGGCATCCGGAGCTCGAACTGGTCGGCGCCCTGGTTTACAGCGACACCAAGGCGGGCCGTGACGTCGGCGACATCTGCGGCATAGGTGGCACCGGCGTCATCGCCACCAAGGACGTCGAGGACATCGTCGCACTCGATGCCGACTGTGTGCTCTACATGCCGCAGGGCGAGATGAACCCGATGGGCGCACTCGACGACATCTGCCGGCTGCTCGCGTCGGGAAAGAACGTCGTCTCCACGGCGTTCACCGGTCTCATCTACCCACGCAGCCTCGGCGGTCGCGTCGTCGAGAGACTCGAGGCCGCCTGCGCCGCGGGGCAGAGCTCGTTTCACGGGACCGGTATCGAACCCGGCTGGGCCGCAGAGGTTTTACCACTGACGATGTCGGGGCTGTTCGGCCGGATCGACTCACTGCTGGTCCAGGATCGCCACCAACGGAGAGGACGAAGCCGATCAGGGCTGCCTTGGCACCGCCATGCACGCGGTCCACGCGATCGCACCGGTATGTGCTGCGGCGCCGGGCATTCGGACGTTTCTCGACCTGCCGATCATCGCCGGCTGCGGGGTGCTGTTCGGCGGGCCCGTGAGGTGAAGGGCTACACGTACATCACCAGGTCTTCGGCCGGCACGCAGCCGGCATCCCAGCAGTGGACGAGCGCGTCATGGACCGCGCGGGCCCGGAACAGGCGGTGGGGCCGGCCCAGCCGCAGCTGCACTGCGCCTGCGACGCGTGTGATTGAAAGGCGAGAACGCGAGTAGTGGACATCGCGTAGAGATAGGCGGCGAAGTTACACGTCGCGTCACCCGTCGAGGGTGCGGTGCAGGAACTCGTAGATCAGCGCGGACCGGAACGCGGTCTGGGCGTTGTCGGCCGCCCCGGCGTGCCCGCCCTCGATGTTCTCGTAGTACTGAACCGGGTGGTCCGCCTCCTCCAGCGCCGCGGTCATCTTGCGGGCGTGGCCCGGATGCACCCGGTCGTCGCGGGTCGACGTGGTGATCAGCACCGGCGGATACTTCGCGGTCCGCTCGAAACATTCTGGTAAGGCGAGTATTTGGAGATGAACTCCCAGTCCTCCGGGTTCGTCCGGGTCGCCGTACTCGGCAACCCACGACGCGCCGGCCAGCAGCAGATGGAACCGGCGCATGTCCAGCAGCGGCACACTGCACACCAGCGCGCCGAACAGCTCCGGGTACTGCGTCAGCATGATGCCCATCAGCAGGCCGCCGTTGCTGCCGCCCTGCGCGCCCAGCTGCTCGACCGTGGTGATGCCACGCTCCACCAGATCCCTTGCCACCGCGGCGAAGTCCTCGGCAACCAGGTGCCGGCCCTCCCGCATCGCCTGGGTATGCCAGGTCGGCCCGTACTCGCCGCCGCCGCGGATGTTGGCCAGCACGTAGGTGCCGCCGCGGGCCAGCCACAGCCGACCGATCACACCGTCGTAGCCCGGGGTCCGGGCCACCTCGAAGCCGCCGTACCCGCCGAGCAGCGTCGGCCCGGGCGTCGCGCGTGTGGCGGTGGCCGACCACGAAGTACGGGATCGCGGTGCCGTCGTCCGACGTGGCGAAGTGCTGCGTCGACCGCCGAGATCGGCGGCGTCGAAGAACGACGGCGCCCGTTTGATCTCCGTGAGTTCGCCGCCGGCCTGTGCCGTGCAGCAAGCGTGACGGGGTGTCGAAACCGCTGAGATCCAGAAAGATCTCGTCGCCAAGATGATCGGTGGCGACGATCACGGTGTTGGTGTTCTCCGGCAGTCGCCGCAACCGGCTCGGCCTCCCAGGTGCCCGGCGTCAGCACCTGAACACGGCTGGCGACATCGGCCAGTGTGACGAGCATCAGCCTGTCGCGAGTCCACGCGTAGTGGTTGAGGCAGGTGTGCTCGTCGGGCCGTGAAGACGACCTGTAGTTCGCGCTGTGCCCGCGAGGAACTCGTCGTAGTCGGCGGCCAGCAACGCCCCCGCGGGGAACTCGACGCCGCCGGCGAACCAGTCGGTGCGCAGTTCGATCAGCAGCCAGTTGCGGTGGATCGAGACCGTGGCGTCGGTCGGCGCGTCGATGCGGATCAACTCGCCGCCGCGCAGTTCGTAGCTCTCGTCGTTGAAGAAGTCGACGGCGCGAGCTCACGTGGTGCGTTCGAATCCCTGGTGTGCGGTCCACCGCCCGCGGCCACGATGACGTCGGTCGGTGCGCCGCTGAACAGTGTCTCGGCGTCGCCTCGAGCGGCTGTGCCGCGCCGCCAGCGCTTGACCAGCCGCGGATAGCCGGAATCGGTCAGCGAGCCTTCCCCGAAGTCGGTGCCGACCAGCACGGTGTTCTGCGTCCTCCCAGCTGATCTGCGTCTTGGCCTCGGGCAGCTCGAAGCCGCCGACGACGAATTCGCGTGTGCGCATGTCGAACTCGCGCACCACCGCGGCGTCCGAGCCGCCGCGCGACAGGCTGATCAGGGCCAGGGCGTGATCGGGTTCGATGACGTCGGCGCCGGCCCACACCCAGTTCGTATCGTCCGCGCGCGCCAGCTCGTCGAGGTCGATGACGACGTCCCAGTCCGGCTGTTCAGACTCGGTAGCTCGTCCAGCGTGGTGCGCCGCCACAGCCCGCGCGGGTTGGCGGCGTCCCGCCAGAAGTTGTACAGGTACTCGCCGCGCCGCCGCACGTAGGGGATCCGGGCGTCGGTGTCGAGCACCTCGAGCGCCTCGGTGCGCATCTGCTCGAACCGGTCGCCCGCCAGTTCGGCGACGGTCGGCTCGTTGTGCCCGCGGACCCATTCCAGTGCGTCGTCGCCGGTGATGTCCTCGAGCCAGAGATAGGGATCTGGGCCAGTCTGCTCTTCGCGCGAGCGCTCGTCGTCCACGCCAGCCATTCTGGCCGTAGACGCTGCGCTCAACTCAGGTGGTGCACCTCGCCGAGGCCGTACACCGGAGTGGGCAGTCCCTCGGCGCGTGCCTTGATCTGCAACGCCAGATACAGCGAGTAGTGCCGCGACTGATGCAGGTTGCCGCCGTGGAACCACAGGTTCTCCTGCTGGGTGGGCTTCCACATGTTGCGCTGTTCCCCCTCCCACGGCCCGGGGTCCTTGGTGGTGTCGCAGCCGAGGCCCCACACCTTGCCCACCTTGTCGGCGACGTCCTGGCCGATCAGATCGGCGGCCCAGCCGTTCATCGAGCCGTAGCCCGTCGCGTACACCACCACGTCGGCGGGCAACTCCGTGCCGTCCCCCAGCACCACCGAGTCCTCGGTCAGCCGGTCGACCTGCCCGTGCGCGAGCTTGATCCTGCCGTCGGCGACGAGATCACAAGCCCCGACGTCGATGTAGTAGCCCGACCCCCGGCGCAGGTATTTCATGAACAGTCCCGACTCGTCGTCACCCCAGTCGAGCTCGAAGCCGGCCGCGGTCAGCCGCTCGTAGAAGTCCTTGTCGCGTTCCCGGATGGCGTTATAGATCGGGGTCTGGAACTCGTGCATGATCCGGTATGGCAACGAGGCGAACGTCAGGTCGGCCTTCTCCGTCGTCATCCCCGACGTCACCGCGCGTTCGGAGTAGAGATCACCCAGTCCGAGATCCATCAGCGAATCCGACCTGACGATGTGAGTCGATGATCGCTGCACCATCGTCACGTCGACGCCGTTCTCGTGCAGTGCCTTGCAGATGTCGTGCGCGGAGTTGTTGGACCCGATCACCACGGCCCGCTTGCCGACGTAGCGATCGGGACCGGGATGTGCGCACGAGTGATGCTGGTCGCCGGCGAACATGTCCTGGCCCGGCAATGTCGGCACACTCGGCTTGCCCGACATGCCGGTGGCCAGGATCAGCTGCGTCGGGTGCAGGGTGAGCTGCTCGCCGTCCCGGTCCACCTCGACGGTCCACCGCTTCTCGGTCTCGTCGAACGACGCCGACAGGCAGGTGGTCTTCGACCAGTACGGGATCTCCATCACCTTGGTGTAGAACTCCAGCCAGTCGCCGATCTTGTCCTTCGGCGCGAACACCGGCCAGTTCTGCGGGAACGGCATGTACGGCAGGTGGTCGTACCAGACCGGGTCGTGCAGGCAGAGCGACTTGTAGCGCTTGCGCCACTGGTCTCCGGGCCGTTCGTGCCGGTCGACGACGATCGGCGGGCACACCGAGTTGGCGCAGCCGGGCGCCCAGTGCGATGCCGCCCTGGCCGCCGCCGACCACCAGCGCGTAAGGCTGCTTGATGCAGCCCGAGCGCGGCCTCCTCGTCGGCGCGTTTCTCGGCCCACGACCGGGTGTCCGGGATCGTCGCCGTGGACCGCACCGAGCACCCGGGTCGCGCCTTTGGGCTCCTCGTGTCCCTTCAGTTCGTGCATCGCCGTCAACAGCGTCCAGGCCTGGTCTTCTGGTCTTTTTCTGAGCACCGTCGGCATTGCCCTTGAGGCGCAGGTGGCCGATGCCGCGGCCGACGGCCGTGTCGAACTCGATGAACGCCGACACCACGCCGCCGCCGTCATCGGTCGGTGTCTCCCGGGTCCGGAACCGCGACGGGCCGGTCCCGGCCAGCCGGGCGCTCAGCATGTCGGCGATTTCGTCTCGGCCCTCGAGTGTCTTGATGTTCCACGTGAACGAGACGAGGTCGCGCCAGAAGCTGTCGACGGCGAACTTCCGCGACGACCCGCTCGATATCGCGCACAGCCAGGGCCGCCTCGAAGTCGGCGAGCCACGCGTCGAGCGTTCCTGCCGGCGACGGGGTGGTGGTGGCTGGATTCCAGCGTCTGGTCATGTGACCAGCACACACCTGTTCCGGCGCCGGTCGAGGCAAGGGTTGCAACCCGTTGCAACTCTTTCGCCTGTGGCGACGGTCACATCATGCTGGGGCAATGAGAGCAGCCGTCTACTACGGGCCGAACAAAATCGAGGTCGACGACGTCGCCGAGCCCGAGCCGGCGCCAGGGACCGTCAAGGTCAAGGTCGGCTTCAATGGGATCTGCGGCACCGACCTGCACGAGTACTACGCGGGCCCGATCTTCGTCCCGACCGAACCGCATCCGCTGACACACCAGCAGATGCCGCTGGTGATCGGGCACGAGTTCTCCGGCGTCATCACCGACGTCGGCGAGGGAGTCACCGGGTGGGCCGAGGGTGACCGGGTGGCGATCGAGCCGGTCTACAAGTGCGGTCACTGCCCGTCGTGTCGGGCGGGCAACTACAACATCTGCGCACAGATCGGCTTTCACGGGCTGATGTCCGACGGTGGCATGGCCGAATACACCGTCGTGCCGACCGACATGCTGCACAAGCTGCCCGACAACGTGTCGCTGCAATTGGGCGCTCTTGTCGAGCCGATGTCGGTGGCGTATCACGCCGCCACGCTGAGCGACGTGAAAAGCGGCGACACCGCAATGGTCTTCGGCGCGGGACCGATCGGGATAGGGCTGTGGTTCGCGCTGCGCGGCCGGGGTGTGGACGACATCTTCGTCGTCGAACCGTCGCCGACGAGACGGGCGTCGATCGAGGCGCTCGGCGCGGCGACGCTGGACCCAACGGCCGTGGACGTGCCGACGTTCATCGCCGATCACACCGGCGGCGGCGGCGCCGGTGCGGTGTTCGACGCGGCAGGTGTGGCGCCGGCCGTCGAGGTGGCGCTGGAGTGTGTCGGGGCCCGCCGGCCGATGGTCAGCGTCGCCATCTACGAAAAGCCGCTCACCACACCGCTGTTGAATCTTGTCATGAACGAATCGCGCATCCAGGGATCACTGTGTTACACCGCAGCGGATTTCGAGGCCGTGATCGCCCTGATGGCGCAGGACACCTACGACACCACCGGCTGGGTGACCGAGATCGGCATCGACGACGTCGTCGAGGAGGGCTTCGAGGCGCTGCACCTCGGAACGAAAATGAAGGTTCTTGTCGATCCGTCGATGCAAGGAGCGCAGGCGTCATGACATCACCACTGACAGGCAAGGTTGCCCTCGTCACGGGCGGCGGCCGCGGAATCGGGCGCGGCATCGCGCTGCGGCTGGCACGCGATGGCGCGGATATCGCGTTGGTCGACATCGGGGCCGACGGTATTGAGGCCGTGGCTGACGAGGTCTCCCAGATCGGCTCGAAGGCAACGACATTCGTCGCGGATGTGAGCGATCGCGAGCAGGTGTTCGCGGCTGTCGATCACGCAGCGACCGCGCTGGGCGGCTTCGACATCATGGTGAACAACGCCGGCATCGCGCTGGTCGGACCGATCGCCGATGTCACGCCGGCGGAGGTCGCCGGATCTGGTCGATCAATGTGGACGGCGTGCTCTGGGGGATCCAGGCCGCGGTCGCGAAGCTGAAGGCACTTGGGCGCCCGGGAAGATCATTAATGCGTCATCGATCGCCGGCCACGACGGCTTCGCCATGCTGGGCGTCTACAGCGCCACCAAGTTCGCGGTGCGCGCGCTCACCCAGGCGGCGGCCAAGGAGCACGCCGAAGACGGCATCACGGTCAATGCGTACTGCCCGGGCGTGGTCGGCACCGACATGTGGCTGGAAATAGACAAGCGGTTCGCCGAACTGACCGGCGCCGCGGAGGGCGAGACCTACGACAAGTTCGTCGGCGGCATCGCCCTCGGGCGCGCCGAGACACCCGATGACGTCGCCGGGTTCGTGTCGTACCTGGCCGGCCCCGACGCCGACTACATGACCGGCCAGTCCGGGCTTATCGACGGCGGCTTGGTCTACCGGTGACCGCCCGTTGTGGCGGATGGATGTGATGGGGAGCACAATCGCCAGTGATGCCTCGTCCGCCCGTACCTGAACCTGCTGTCGCAGTGGGCGAGGACCCACGCCGTTACGCCCAGCTGATGTCGGTGGTCTACGACGCCACGATGGCGGGCGTCCGGGCGCCCGCGCGACCGCGCAAGGTCATCGAGGACTCGTGGCACCGCCTGATGGCGAAGGGTATCGATCCCGACGGGCTGCCGGCACCCGACGTCGAGGACAACGCGCTCGAGACGCTGCGGCAGTCGTCCGGGCTGATAGCCGTGCTGGACGAACTCTCCCGCGGTCTCGAATCACTGATCGCCGAAGGTGACAACATCCTCGTCGTGGCGGATGCGCAGGGCCGGGTGCTGTGGCGCGCGGGATCGAGGACGGTGCTCGGCGCCGCCGACCGGCTCGGCTTCGTCGAAGGCGCTCACTGGGGTGAGAACGCCGTCGGAACCAACGGCATCGGCACCGCACTGATGTCGAACCACGCGGTGCAGGTGTTCTCCGCCGAGCATTACTCGCGCAGCCATCACCCGTGGACGTGTGCAGGTGCTCCGATCAAGGACCCGAGGACGGGCCACGTCATCGGTGTGGTCGACGTGTCCGGCCCCGCCGCGACCGTGCACCCGACGACGGTCGCGCTCGTCGATGCAGTGGCGCGACTTGCCGAATCGCATTTGCGTGAGCTGCACGACCGCACGCTGAACAGCCTCAGGAGCGTGGCCGCCCCGATCCTCGCCCGGATCGCGAGCCCGGCGCTCGCCGTCGACCCGGATGGATGGGTAGCGGCGGTCGACTCACTGCCGCCGCACAACAGGATTGCGCTGCCGCACGAGATCGCGCCGGGGCGCCTGCTGTTCCCGACGCTCGGCCCGTGCGATGTCGAACCGTTGCCCGGTGGGTGGCTGGTCCGGCTCGCCGAGCAGGATTCCCTCGACACCGTGTCGCGGGCAACGCTCGACCTGCGCGACACCGACGCGCCGTCGCTGAGGATGGTCGGCCAATTCGGCGGCTGGCGGCACGATCTCACGCTGAGGCATGCGGAAATCCTTCTGGCGCTTGCCCTGTCACCCGCCGGTCGATCCGCGCCCGAGCTGGCCGCCGATCTGTACGGCGACCCCTCCCGCGTGGTCACCGTGCGTGCCGAGTTGTCGCGGCTGCGCAAGCAGTACATCGGGTTGCTCGCCGCCCAGCCGTACCGGATCGCCGGCTCGGTCGAGGTCGAAGTCCAGTACCCGAGGGACATGGCGACGCTCCTGCCGACATCGACGGCGCCGTTCGTCCGTGCCGCCCGCATCGAACTCTTGAAGTCGAAATCGAATCGAGGAGGACAGCTATGACCACCTACAGCCGCCCAGGTGCCGCGGACGCCCTGATGGCCTACGAATCGAGGTACGCCAATTTCATCGGCGGTGAGTGGGTCGCACCGGTCGGGGGTGAGTACTTCGAGAACCCGACGCCGGTGACCGGGCAGACATTCTGCGAGATTCCCCGATCGACGGACGCCGATATTGACAAGGCCCTCGACGCGGCCCACGGCGCGGCGACGGCGTGGGGCAAGACGTCGGCCGCCGACCGTGCGGGCATCCTGAACAAGATCGCCGACCGCATCGAGGCCAACCTCGAGTCGATCGCGCTGGCCGAGGCGTGGGACAACGGCAAGCCGATCCGGGAGACGCTGAACGCCGATATCCCGTTGGCCATCGACCATTTCCGTTACTTCGCCGGCGCCATCCGCGCGCAGGAGGGGTCGCTGTCCCAGATCGACGACGACACCGTCGCGTATCACTTCCACGAACCGCTCGGTGTGGTCGGGCAGATCATCCCGTGGAACTTCCCGATCCTGATGGCCACCTGGAAGTTGGCGCCCGCGCTGGCGGCAGGCAACGCCGTGGTGATCAAGCCGGCCGAGCAGACCCCGGCGTCGATCCTGTACCTGATGAGCCTGATCGGTGACCTGCTGCCGCCCGGCGTGGTGAACGTGGTCAACGGATTCGGGTTCGAGGCCGGCAAGCCGCTGGCGTCGAGCAACCGGATCGCCAAGATCGCCTTCACGGGTGAGACCACGACGGGCCGGCTGATCATGCAGTACGCCAGCCAGAACCTGATCCCGGTCACCCTCGAGCTCGGCGGCAAGAGCCCCAACATCTTCTTCTCCGATGTGATGGCCGCCGGCGACGACTTCCAGGACAAGGCGCTGGAGGGCTTCACCATGTTCGCGCTCAACCAGGGTGAGGTCTGCACCTGCCCGTCACGCAGTCTGATTCAGGCCGACATCTACGACGAGTTCCTGGAACTCGCGGCGATCCGCACCAAGGCCGTCCGCCAGGGCGATCCGCTGGACACCGAGACCATGATCGGCAGCCAGGCGTCCAACGATCAGCTGGAAAAGGTGTTGTCCTACATCGAGGTCGGCAAGGACGAAGGTGCGCGCGTCGTCACCGGCGGCGAGCGCGCCGAACTCGGCGGCGACCTCTCAGGTGGGTTCTATGTGCAGCCGACCATCTTCGAGGGCAACAACAAGATGCGGATCTTCCAGGAGGAGATCTTCGGGCCCGTCGTCGCCGTGACGTCGTTCAAGGACTACGACGATGCGATCGACATCGCCAACGACACCCTCTACGGCCTCGGCGCCGGCGTGTGGAGCCGTGATGGCAACACCGCCTACCGCGCCGGGCGTGACATCAAGGCCGGCCGGGTGTGGACCAACTGCTACCACGCGTACCCGGCGCATGCCGCGTTCGGCGGCTACAAGCAGTCCGGCGTCGGCCGCGAGAACCACAAGATGATGCTGGACCACTACCAGCAGACCAAGAACCTGCTGGTGTCGTATGGGAACAAGGCCCAGGGATTTTTCTGACGAGCGCTTGCGCGTGGGGGTACCGCCCGGTCCGAAGGACTAGGGGGAGAGGCGAGGATTCTGATGGGTGAGGCCCCAAGCCGGGCACTGATCACTGCGGCCGCCGCCGACTTGCTGCGGCGGCTGCAGGACCGCCACGGGGACCTGATGTTCCACCAGTCCGGCGGCTGCTGTGACGGGTCCTCGCCGATGTGCTACCCCGACGGCGAGTTCATCGTCGGCGACCGCGACATCCTGCTCGCCGTCCTCGATGTCGGGGGCGGCGTGCCGGTGTGGATCTCCGGACCGCAGTTCGACGCGTGGAAGCACACCCAGTTGGTGATCGACGTGGTGCCCGGACGGGGCGGCGGGTTCAGCCTCGAAGCCCCCGAGGGCATGCGATTCCTGAGCCGTGGCCGCGCTTTCACCGAGGCCGAGAATCGACAGCTCGCGGAGGCGCCGCTGGTCAGCGGGGCCGACTACGAGCGCGGAGTACGTCTGCCAGACGGCGGCACGCACATCGTCGCCGAGGCCGTCGATGCCTGTCCCATACCCGGAGGTACGCGGCGCCTGTAACGAGCAGCAAACGTCGACCGACGTCATCTGTGACACCTGGTACTCACGGGGCACATGATGAGAGGTCGGGGAATGGCACGACAGAGCAGTTACCTGACGTCTTTCGCGCGCACCCAGTGCCTACGGCTGCCGCCCGCCACCGAATCGGCGTGGAGCTGGCAACTGCGCGGCAGCTGTCTGGGGCAGCCGCTCGATATGTTCTTTCCCGACGACCACGCCGGCCTGAACCGCCGTCGGCGCGAAAATGCGGCGAAACTAATCTGCGGCGAATGTCCCGTGCTGGCGCAGTGCCGCGAGCATGCGTTACGAACGCCGGAGCCGTTTGGGATCTGGGGCGCCATGACGGCACAGGAGCGCGCGAGAGAGCTTCTGGGGCGTCAGATGCAGTCTTCGCAGATCAGCTGACCGCCCTGCTGCAGCGCCAGCCGATTGCGATGCTGCACCAAAAAGCAACTCGAGCAGGTGAACTCGTTGGCCTGCTTGGGAATCACCCGGACTGCGAGCTCCTCGCCGGCAATCTCGGCGTCGGGTAGCTCGAACGAGTCGGCGGCATCGCCGTCATCGACATCGAGCACCGCGGTCGCGGCATCCGAACGGCGGGTGACGGCCAGTTCCTGTAGCGGCTCGTCCGCGGTTTCATCGGTTTCGCTGACGCGCGGCGCGTCGTAGTCCGTGGGCATAGAGGCTCCTTCCTCTCAGGCTCGATAACCTGGCAAACGCCGCCGGGCATCGCATTGTTCCCCCATTGCGGAGGTTGGTAAATATGCATGTGGCTCAACATATTTGACCGCTTGACCACCTGTTCGTGTATGTCATCGGCCGGGTTGCGCGTTTTCCCGGAACGAGTGCCGCTTAGGGAGGGCGACGTCGTGACAGGTCAGTTCGAAGGCAGGGTCGCATTCATCACTGGCGCGGCGCGCGGTCAAGGCCGCTCACACGCCGTTCGATTCGCCGAGGAAGGCGCCGACATCATCGCGTTGGATCTGTGCGCTCAGATCGACAGCGTCGGTTATCCCATGGCCACCCCGGAGGACCTCGACGAGACGGTCAACTTGGTCGAGAAGACCGGGCGCCGCATCGTTGCCGAGCACGGCGACGTCCGTGATTTCGCGAGTGTGAAGGCCGCGGTGGAAAACGGCGTCGCGGAATTGGGCCGGCTGGATTTCGTGCTCGCCAACGCCGGCATCGCTCCGGTCGTGGGCGATCGGCGAGATGACCTCGCCACGTACGTCGATGCGGTCGATGTGCTCCTCAACGGTGTGTACTACACGATCGAGGCGGCCCTGCCCGCGCTGCTGGACCACGGCGACGGCGGCGCGATCGTGATCACCAGCTCGGCGGCCGGACTCAAGGGCCTGCCGCCGACATCCCGTGCCCAAAGCCGCGGTTTGGCCGGCTACCAGGCAGCCAAACATGGAGTGGTCGGATTGATGCGGTACTACGCCACGGCATTGGCCGAGAAGAACGTGCGCGTCAGCTCGGTGCACCCGACCGGTGTGGCCACCCCCATGATCGTCAACGACTCCATGAACGCCCACCTGGCCGAGATTCCCGAGTTCGGCTCGGCATTGGAGAACCTGCTGCCGGTCGGGCTGATCGAGCCCGCTGACGTCAGTGAGGCGATGGTCTATCTCTGCGGCCAGTCCGGTCGGTACGTCACCGGCATCGCGCTGCCGGTCGACGCCGGGAACACCGCCAGGTAGGCGGGCCGGATCCGGAGGCACGCCGCGTCGGTAAAGGCATCTTCGGAGGCCACGGCGTTATCGTCGAAAGCGTGATAGCGCTACCGCGTGCGGGGTTGCTGGCCGGCGCGATGCTGGTGGGTGTCGCGGTCGGGCAACTCGCGGGTATCGCATCGATGCTGCTGGTGACGGCCCCTGTCCGGCCGGACGTCGTCATCGCCCTGGTGGTCGGGGTACCGAGCACGGTCGGGATGGTGATGATCCTGCTCTCGTGCACGGCGGTGGATGACCGCGGTCGGCGCGTTCATCCTGGCCATCGGCCCCGGGTGGTTCGGCGTGCTGGTCGCGATCGAGGTGGTCCACGGTGCCTGACGACAGCGGCACGCTGACCGGCCCCCAGACCGAGCCGTACACGCCGATCTTCGACACCGGGGCGATCGCCGTGGTATCCGAGCCGGCGGACCCGTCGTCCGGTCCGGCGGTGGCACCGGTGCGGCCCATCGCGGTGCCAGGCTCGTACCAGTACCTCAAACGCTGGACCTTCGTTCTCGTCGTGGCCTCGGTGTGGATCGTCGCGGCCGCGATCGGCTTGAGCCTCTTCTACTGGTGGTATCAGTCCATCGACAAGACTCCGGCCGTCTTCGTCGTGCTCGTCTATCTCATCGCCTGCACGGTCGGCGGCCTGCTCACCGCGATGGTGCAGAACAGGCCGGCCGTTTCGGCGGCGGCCATCGCGTTGATGTCCGCCCCGCTGGCCTCGACCGCCGCGGCGGCCGCCCTCTACGGCGCCTACTTCTTCCAATGGATCGCGCGTTAGCGCCCAGACGTCGGCTACTAGGGTGGGGGCGTGACCCACTATGACGTCGTTGTTCTCGGAGCAGGTCCCGGCGGATATGTCGCTGCCATTCGCGCCGCCCAACTCGGCCTGAACACTGCAGTCGTCGAACCCAAGTACTGGGGTGGCGTGTGCCTGAACGTCGGCTGCATCCCGTCCAAGGCGCTGCTGCGCAACGCCGAACTGGCGCACATCTTCACCAAGGAGGCCAAGCAGTTCGGCATCAACGGTGAGGCGACGTTCGATTATGGGATCGCCTTCGACCGCAGCCGCAAGGTCGCCGAGGGCCGGGTCGCCGGCGTGCACTTCCTGATGAAGAAGAACAAGATCACCGAGATCCACGGGTACGGCAAGTTCGCCGACGACCACACCCTCGACGTCGAGCTCAACGAGGGTGGCACCGAAAAGGTGACGTTCGACAACATCATCATCGCCACCGGCAGCAGTACCCGGTTGGTGCCCGGCACCTCGTTGTCGGAGAACGTGGTCACCTACGAGAAGCTGATCATGACCCGCGAGCTGCCCGAGTCCGTCCTGATCGCGGGCGCCGGCGCGATCGGCATGGAGTTCGGCTACGTGCTCAAGAACTACGGCGTCGACGTGACCATCGTCGAGTTCCTGCCCCGTGCGCTGCCCAACGAGGACGCCGAGGTCTCCAAGGAGATCGAGAAGCAGTTCAAGAAGCTGGGCGTCAAGGTGCTCACCGGTACCAAGGTCGAGTCGATCTCGGATGAGGGGGCCAACGGCTCCGTTCGGGTCACCGTCAGCAAGGACGGCAAGAACGATGAGCTCAAGGCCGAGAAGGTGTTGCAGGCAATCGGTTTCGCCCCGAACATCGAGGGCTACGGCCTGGACAAGGCCGGCGTGCAGGTCACCGAGCGCAAGGCGATCGGCATCGACGATTACATGCGGACGAACGTGCCGCACATCTACGCCATCGGCGACGTCACCGGGCTGCTGCAGCTCGCCCACGTGGCCGAGGCGCAGGGTGTCGTCGCTGCCGAAACCATCGGCGGCGCAGAGACTCTGCCGCTCGGCGACTACCGGATGCTGCCGCGCGCGACGTTCTGCCAGCCCCAGGTGGCCAGCTTCGGCCTGACCGAGCAGCAGGCGCGCGACGAGGGCTACGACGTGAAGGTCGCCAAGTTCCCGTTCACCGCCAACGCCAAGGCGCATGGTGTCGGCGATCCGAGCGGCTTCGTCAAGCTGATCGCCGACGCCAAGTACGGCGAGCTGATCGGTGGACACCTCATCGGCCACGACGTGTCGGAGCTGCTGCCCGAACTGACCCTGGCCCAGAAATGGGATCTGACCGCCACCGAGTTGGCCCGCAATGTGCACACCCACCCGACGATGTCGGAGGCCCTGCAGGAATGCTTCCACGGGCTCATCGGCCACATGATCAACTTTTGAGAGCGATCTGGGTCGCCGGAATCGGCGGTTTGGTGGTCGGCCACATTCTGTGGCTGGCCGGTATCTCCATCGCCATCGCCACCAAGTCGGTCAACGCCTGGGTGCTCGTCGTCGCGGCGATCTCCTTCGTCGCGGGAGCCGTCGCGGTCGCGATCGGCTGGCGGTCGTACCAGCGCAAGTCGGAGGGCCTTGCGGCGTTTCTCTGGTGCCTGCCCGTGTCGCCGGTGCTGTTGTCCCTGACCGTGCTTGGAGTCACGTACCTATAGTCAGACGCGTTTCTCGAGGACCTGCTCGTCGTCGAGACGGTGCCCGCCGCCAGGCGCCTCGCCGAACTTGTCGACGCTGTCCTTCACCACCAATCGGCCGTTCCAATCCGCTTCCAGGAGCCCGGGTGCTCGACTGGCTGCGGACATCGAGGATCGGGGACCGGCTGCAGGAGACGTTTTTCGCGGCGGGCTCCGATGACGCGGCGCGGCAGCTCTCCGCCGCCCATGAGTTGTGGACGGTGTGCCGGCCCTGACCGGTGGGCTCCGCGGAGTTCAGTCCGGAAAGTCCAGCGGCACGTTGAGCGTGGTGATCGTCGCCGCCAGGCCGTCGTATTGCGATGCCAGCATGCAGAATTCGATGAGTTGGGCCTTGGTCAGATGCGCCGACAACGTCGCCCAGGTCTCCGACGACACACCGCGGGTGACGACGAACTCGTCGGTGGCGGTGATCAGGGCGCGCTGCCGGTCGGTGAGTCCCTCGGCGTCCGGCCCCTCGAAGATCTTCGCCTGCACCTCCGCCCCGATGCCGCGGCTTCGCGCCAGGCGGCGGTGCTGCTGCAGCTCGTACTCGCAGCCGCGCAGGTGGCCGACCCGAAGGATGACCGTCTCGGCGTCCTTGACGGGCAGCTTGCTCAGGATGCCCAGCAGCATTCCGCTGTAGGGCAGCCAGGCCAAGAACAGCAGCCGGTGCTGGCCGAGAACATTGAACAGGCTGAATCTCGGCGCCCTGATCGTCCTCGCGCCGATCCTGGCGATGGCCCAGTTGACCGGCCCCAGTTCGCGGAATCCGCCCGGTGGGATGCGCGGCGGGGTGGGCGGCTCGCCGCGCGAGAGCTCGTCGCGCGCGCTCACGATTGCCTCACCAGGTAAGGCGACACCGTGCTGCGGTGCTCGTCGATGTCCAGCGCCCGGCCCAGCGCGGGGAATGCCCGCTGCGGGCAGGTGTCGCGCTCGCAGACACGGCAGCCGGCGCCGATCGGCGTCGCGTTGTCACCCGACAAGTCCAGTCCCTCCGAGTAGACCAGCCGGTGCGCGTGGCGGAGTTCGCAGCCCAGGCCGATCGCGAACGTCTTACCCGGCTGACCATAGCGCGAGGCGCGACGCTCCACCGTCCGCGCCACCCACATGTAGCTGCGGCCGTCGGGCATCTGCGCGACCTGCACCAGGATCTTGCCCGGGTTCGCAAACGTCTCGTAGACGTTCCACAGCGGGCAGGTGCCGCCGCTGGACGAGAAGTGAAAACCCGTCGCGGACTGTCGTTTCGACATGTTGCCCGCCCGGTCGACGCGGACGAACGAGAACGGCACGCCACGCATCGACGGACGTTGCAGGGTGGACAGCCGGTGCGCGACCGTCTCGTAGCTGACGGAGTAGAAGGCCGAGAGCCGCTCGACGTCGTAGCGGAACTTCTCGGCGACATCGTGAAACTGGCCGTACGGGAGCACCGTCGCTGCCGCGAAGTAGTTGGCCAGACCCAGCCGCGCCAGCGTCCTGGACTCGTCGCTGGTGAACTTTCCTTCGTCGACGAGCTTGTCGATCAGGTCACCGAACTCCAGGTATGCCAGCTCGGCGGCCATCTTGAACACCGTCTGGCCCGACGAGAGGTGCCCGCTGATCTCCAGCCGCTTCAACCCCGGGTCGTAGCGGTGCAACACGTTATGGCCGAGATCGATGCGACGGATGATGGTCACGCCGTGCACGATCCGCAGCCGGTCGCCCAGGTCGCGGGCCAGATCGCCCCGGTGCATGCGCATGCTGGACGTGAGTTCCTCTGCCGCGGTGTCGAGTTCGTGCAGATAGTTCTGTCGCTGATAGAAGTAGTCGCGGACCTCTTCGTGGGGCATGGTGATCGATCCCGACCCCGAGCTGTGGCCGCTGCCGTCGGAGAACCGGTCCTCGGTGGCCGCGGCCAACTGCGTGGTGGTGAGTCGATAGCGACTGTGCAGGTTGACCATGGCCCGGGCCAGCGTCGGGTGGGTGTTGACGATGTCGGCGATCTCGGCGAGGTCGACGTCGATGTCCAGGTCGCGGTCCATCGTGACTTCACGGAGTTCGGCCACCAACCGGGTGTCGTCCTGCGAGGCGAAGAACGTCGCGTCGACGCCGAAGACCTCGGTGATCCGCAACAGCACCGCCACCGTCAGCGGACGGACGTCATGCTCGATCTGGTTGAGGTAGCTCGGCGAGATCTCCAGCATCTGGGCCAGCGCTGCCTGACTGAAACCGCGCTCGCTGCGAAGCTGCCGAACGCGCGAACCGACAAACGTTTTCGCCACGTCAGACAGCCTAACAACGCTGCGAAGACGGCCTTCGCATTGTTGGCAGATCCGCGGCTGTGGCAGGATCGGCCCTGGTTGAGTAGCAGGGGAGATCGACATGGCGGGAATCGCAGGCAGCACCGGACTGGGCAAGGTAATGATGCCCGTCCCCGATCCGCACCCCGACGTGTTCAACGTGCACTGGCCTTTGCGCGTCGCCGACATCGACCGCGAGGGACGGCTGAAGTTCGATGCGGCCACCAGGCACATCCAGGACATCGGCACGGACCACCTGCGCGAGCTCGGCTTCGAGGAGACCCATCCGCTGTGGATCGTCCGGCGCACCATGATCGACCTCATCAAGCCCATCGAGTTCCAGGACATGCTGCGGCTGCGCCGGTGGTGTTCCGGGACGTCCAACCGGTGGTGTGAGATGCGGGTCCGCATCGACGGGCGCAAGGGCGGCCTGATGGAGTCCGAGGCGTTCTGGATCAACATCAACCGCGAGACGCAGGGACCGGCGCGCATCGCCGACGACTTCATCGCGGGGCTGCAGCGCACCACCGACGTCAACCGGTTGCGATGGAAGGCCTATCTGAAGGCCGGCAGCCGCGAGGACGCGAGCGAGATCCGCGATTATCCGGTCCGGGTCTCCGACATCGACATCTTCGACCACATGAACAACTCGGTCTACTGGAGCGTGATCGAGGACTACCTGTTCGGCACGCCGGAACTGCTCCGTAAGCCGATTCGGGTGACCATCGAGCACGACGCCCCGGTGGCGCTCGGCGACAAGCTCGAGGTCATTTCGCACGTGCATCCGCCGGGATCGACCGAACAATTCGGTGCCGAGCTCGCGGATCGCACTGTTACAACGCTCACATATGCGGTCGGCGAAGAAACCAAAGCCGTTGCCGCGATCTTCGTGCTGTGACTCGCCCAGTTCTAACAGTACGAGCGTACTGACCAGCGGAAATTCGTTACCGACGAGTAGCTACTGAACCGGTACAGCTGGTTGCACCCTTCGCAATCTTCGCAACTAACCGACGGCCGTTGGCGAAAATTTACAATTGAAACCAGTGGACCTGCTGTTATGAGTTGGTGCATGCTCGGCTTAGCACAGTAAGTGAAGCCGCTACGACGTTAACAACCCGTCAGGGAACCGGCGCCACAGCGACTTGCAATCCGAAGGAGCACCAATGTCAACCGTTGGCACGCCGAAGTCACCCGAACAGATCCAGCACGACTGGGACACCAATCCGCGGTGGAACGGCACCGAGCGCAGCTACACCGCCGCCGATGTGGTGGCCCTGCAGGGATCTGTTGTCGAGGAGTCGACGCTGGCCCGCCGCGGCGCCGAGGTGCTGTGGGAGCAGCTCCACGACATGGAGTGGGTGAACTCGCTCGGTGCGCTCACCGGCAATCAGGCCGTGCAGCAGGTTCGCGCCGGCCTGAAGGCCATCTACCTGTCCGGTTGGCAGGTCGCCGGCGATGCGAACCTGTCCGGTCACACCTATCCCGACCAGAGCCTGTACCCGGCCAACTCGGTGCCGCAGGTCATCCGCCGCATCAACAACGCGCTGCTGCGCGCCGACGAGATCGCCAAGGTCGAGGGCGACAGGTCGGTGGAGAACTGGCTGGTGCCGATCGTCGCCGACGGCGAGGCCGGCTTCGGTGGCGCGCTGAACGTCTACGAGCTGCAGAAGGCGATGATCGCCGCGGGTGTCGCGGGCTCGCACTGGGAAGACCAGCTGGCCTCGGAGAAGAAGTGCGGCCACCTCGGTGGCAAGGTGCTGATCCCGACCCAGCAGCACATCCGCACGCTGACCTCGGCCCGCCTGGCGGCCGACGTCGCGGACGTGCCGACGGTCGTGATCGCCCGTACCGACGCCGAGGCCGCCACGCTGATCACCTCCGACGTCGACGAGCGCGACCAGCCGTTCATCACCGGCGAGCGGACCAAGGAAGGCTTCTACCGGGTGAAGAACGGCCTCGAGCCGTGCATCGCCCGCGCCAGGGCCTACGCGCCGTACTCGGATCTGATCTGGATGGAGACCGGCACCCCGGACCTCGACCTGGCCAAGCAGTTCGCCGAGGGCGTGAAGAGTGAGTTCCCCGACCAGATGCTGGCCTACAACTGCTCGCCGTCGTTCAACTGGAAGCAGCACCTCGACGACGCGACCATCGCGAAGTTCCAGAAGGAGCTCGCGTCGCTGGGCTTCAAGTTCCAGTTCATCACGCTGGCCGGCTTCCACGCCCTGAACTACTCGATGTTCGATCTGGCCTACGGCTACGCCCGCAACCAGATGAGCGCCTACGTCGAGCTGCAGGAGCGCGAGTTCGCCGCCGAGGAGCGCGGTTACACCGCGACGAAGCACCAACGCGAGGTCGGCGCCGGCTACTTCGACCGGATCGCCACCACGGTGGACCCGACATCGTCGACGACCGCGCTGGCCGGTTCGACCGAAGAGGGCCAGTTCCACTAAGAGTTGAGCCGCTGACTTGACAGCGCAGGCCCCGCTCAGAACGCTTGGGCGGGGCTTGTCGCCATCTGGACGGAGTAGAAATCTTGAGCAATGCAATCGAACGAGTAGGCGTGGTCGGCGCGGGGCAGATGGGGTCCGGCATCGCCGAGGTGTCGGTGCGCGCCGGGGTGGATGTGGTCGTCTTCGAGCCCACCGAGGACTTGGCCACCGCCGGCCGTGACCGCATCACCAAGTCGCTGGAGCGCGGCGTCAACAAAGGCAAGTTGACCGAACGCGAACGCGACGCGGCGCTGGCCAAGTTGAAATTCACCACCAGTCTGGCCGACCTGTCCGACCGCCAGCTGGTGATCGAGGCGGTCGTCGAGGACGAGACCGTCAAGGCCAAGATCTTCGCCGAACTCGACGAGCTGATCACCGATTCCGACGCGGTGCTCGCGTCGAACACCTCCAGCATCCCGATCATGAAAATCGCTGCGGCGACCAAGAATCCGAGCCGTGTCCTCGGTCTGCACTTCTTCAACCCGGTGCCGGTGCTCCCGCTCGTCGAGCTTGTCAGCACGCTCGTCACCAGTGACGGGGCCGCCGCGCGGGTGGAGAGCTTCGCAAGCACCGTGCTGGGCAAGCAGGTGGTGCGGTGCGGGGACAGGTCCGGCTTCATCGTCAACGCTCTGCTGGTGCCGTACCTGCTGGCCGCGATCAGGATGGTCGAGGCGGGCTTCGCGACGGTCGAGGACGTCGATACGGCGGTCGCCGCCGGGCTGTCGCACCCGATGGGCCCGCTGCGGTTGTCCGATCTGATCGGTCTCGACACGATGAAGCTGATCGCCGACTCGATGTATGACGAACTGAAGGACCCGAACTACGCGCCGCCGCCGCTGCTGCTGCGGATGGTGGAGGCGGGCCAGCTGGGCAAGAAATCGGGCCGGGGCTTCTATACGTATTGACCGAGCGCTCGGCGGACTCGCGACACGATGCCGGGGCGGTCGAGGCGACGCTCTAACCTGATCGACCCGAAGTGTTCGGTCGCTACACCACCGCGAGCCGGAGCCTACGATCGGGTCTTATGTCGACTGTTGGCGGCGGTGGGTCGGCTGGCGGAGTTCAGGTGACCGCCGAGAACTGGCAGTTGCCGCCGTTTAATCGCTGGGCGTATTGGCACGTCCGGGAGATCCTGCCGACACTGCTGATTCCGCGCCAAAGCGGGCCGTCCCGAGAGTTGATCCAGGCAAACACCCCCATTGTTTCCACCGACGTCACGCTGACGAGTGTGGACGGATCAGCGGTGACGGCTGGGCAAGTGATGACCAACACCTACACCGACGCCTACGTCGTGTTGCAGGACGGCGCACTGGTGGCCGAGTGGTACGCCCCTGAGGGCGCCCCCGACCGAAGGCATGCCGTGATGTCGATAACGAAGGCGGTGGTCGGGTGTGTCGCGGCCGCATTGGTCGAGCGCAACCTGCTGGATACCGACGTGCTGGTCACCGAATACGTTCCAGAGCTGGCAGTCAGCGGCTATGCCGGTGCGACGGTGCGGCATGTGCTCGACATGCGCAGCGGCGTGCGATTCCGCGAGGATTACCTTGACCCGGACGCCGAGGTGAGGGTGCTGGCGCGGTGGCTCAGCCAGGCGCCGCCGGACCAGGCATCGCCGTGGGGTATGTATCGGTATCTCATCGGGCTGTCGGTCGAGGCGCCGCATGGCCAACGCTTCCTATACCGTTCTGCGGAAACCGACGTGTTGGGCTGGGTTTGTGAACGAGCGGCCGGCGAGCCGATGGCTGAGTTGATGGCGACGCTGATCTGGCAGCCGCTCGGCGCAGAGTTCGATGCCGAGATCCTTTGCGACGGGCTGGGCACTGCGGTGCACGACGGAGGCATGTGCGCTACCGCGAGGGATCTAGCGCGGTTCGGTCAGATGCTGCTTGACGGCGGCTCGGTACCAGACGGGCGCGACGGCACGCGAACGGTGATCGGATCGCGGTGGTTGCGCGACGCGTGGGCGGTCGATGCCGATGCGCGGTCCGTATTCATCGGCTCTCCCGCCGAGGTGTCACTGCCCGGGGGCTGGTATCGCAATCAGTTCTGGTTCCGCCCAGGACCGTACGGTGACGTGCTGCTGTGCCAAGGCATCTACGGTCAACTGGTCCACGTGACCCGCCGCACGCGCACGGTGTGCGTGAAATTGTCGAGCTGGCCGGATCCGCAAAATCCCGGTTACCTGCAAGACACGCTGCGCGCGTTCGACGCGATTGCAGGGGCGCTCGCGGGCCGGCCGTCCGCCGGAGAGAACCCGAGGCAACCGGGCGTTATCGCGGGCCGGAGTCGCCACGGCAAGTCCGATCGATCGGGAAAATGAGGTATGCACGTGGGTTTCGCACCATTTGACTGAAGGTCCGCAGGCTTCGGCCTACGCTCGACTCACGCTCGACGTGCGCCGCGACGACGCCGGGGAGGTCGAAGCCGCAGGAGGTGATAATGGCCGAACAAAAGACCCGCACCACCCGTCGCCGGAAGTCGGCGACCCCTCCGAAGCGCACGCCTAAACGAACCTTGTCGCGGCTGTTCGGTAGTGGCGGCTCGCTGAATGGGATCGCCGAGATACGAACGTTTTTCCGCACCAATATGCAGCCGATCTACTTCGTGGGCCCGACAGCGTTCAATTTGCTCGGCATCGACCGCTGGGTGCGCAATTTCCAGTACGTCGCTTACTACGACTCATGGGACGGCGCGCATCCGCGGGTGTTCAGTCCGAAGAACAAGCCGTACGTCGAATTCGAGTCAAGCGAGCACATCAACAACTATCTGCTGCGCGACGCGGAGGTGCGCGCTTACCTGGAACGCCGTGGTGGCACCCCGATGGTGGCGATGGTCTTCTTCGACGAGGAAACCGAGGAGATCTGCCGCGAACAGGGCTACAAGCTGATTCTGCCGCCCGACGCGCTACGGCGGCGGCTTGATTCGAAAATCGTCACCACCCAACTGGGCAACGAGGCAGGCGCCCCTTCTGTGCCAAATGTGATCGGCAGGGCCGATACTCATGCCGAGCTGCAGGCGCTGGCCGACTCGGCCAAGCTGGGCGGCGATCTTGTGGTCCAGACACCCTACGGTGATTCGGGCAAGACCACCTTCTTCGTCAAGTCAGAGGCGGATTGGGACGTCAACGCCGAGGACATGAGGGGACAAGAACTGAAGGTGATGAAGCGGATCAACAACAAGGCCGCCGCGGTGGAGGCTTGCATCACCCGGCATGGCACCGTTGTCGGACCCTTCATGACCGATCTGACGGGCTATCCCGAACTGACCCCGTATAAGGGCGGCTGGTGTGGAAACGACCTTTTCCCCGAAGCGCTTTCAGACGATCACCGCGCCGCCGCGATCAGCCACGTGCGCAAGATGGGTGATCGGCTCGCGCAAGAAGGCTATCTAGGGTTCCTCGAGGTCGACGTGCTAATCGACCTCGACACCGATGAGGTGTACCTCGGCGAAATCAATCCGCGCATTTCCGGCGCGTCGTCGATGACAAACGTGACCGCGGGCGCCTACGCAGACGTGCCGCTGTTCTTGTTCCATCTCTTGGAATTCATGGACGTGGATTACACGGTAAACGTCGAAGAGATCAACGACCGCTGGCGTGACCTTGCCGCCGTTGACGTTTGGTCGCAGTTGATCATGAAGGAGACCGCCGTGGAGTCGGTCGAGCGGCTTCTTGCCGCACCTCGGACAGGCACATGGCATCTCAGCGAGGACGGCGAACTCGAGTTCGCGCGGGTGAGCAACGACTGGCACGAAATCACCGGCGAGGACGAGGCGTTCTTCCTGCGGGTCTACGGCCCTGGAGATTTTCGGTTCTGTGGGGCCGATTTGGGCATCCTGGTCACCAAGGGACGGATGCAGACGGCGGACGGCCTCACACCGCGCTGCCAGCACTACATCGATGGCATCCGCAACAATTACCGATCGGAGCTGCTGCCGAATCCCCCCGCCTTGACCCCACTCGCCTACGTCAAGTAGCTAGCGTCCGGCGCGTTCGCCTGCTCTCCAATTCCACTGTGCTGCAACGAACGGCGACGGTCCTTCCTCTGCGATGTTCGACCCGGTAATTTCAACAGGGATCTACATTAGCGAGTGCGCGGGGCATGTGGTTCAGTCAAGCGTTGGAGGGCCGTGGACATGACGAACGAATTCACTTTCGCGGAAGGCGATGCAGAGCGGCCGGTCACGATGTTCGGCCCCGACTTTCCATTTCCCTTCGACGACTGGATCACCCACCCGGCCGGACTCGGTTCGATCCCCGAGGAGCGTGTCGGCGAGGAGGTCGCGATCGTGGGGGCCGGGATGTCGGGCATGGTCGCGGCATACGAACTGATGAAACTGGGCCTGCGGCCCGTGGTGTACGAGGCCTCCCACATGGGTGGCCGGTTGCGCTCACAGCAATTCGAGGGTGCGCCGACCGGCGTGATCGCAGAGCTGGGCGGAATGCGGTTCCCGGTCTCCTCGACCTCCTTCTATCACTACGTCGAACTGCTTGGACTGAAGACCTCACCGTTCCCCAACCCGCTGACGCCGGGGTCCAACAGCACGGTCATCCACCTCGAAGGTACGACGCATTACGCCGAGCAGCCCGGTACCCTGCCCGCGCTATTCCAGGAGGTGGCGGCGGCCTGGGCCGAGGCGCTTGGGAGAAGTGGGATTCACCAAGATCCAGGATGCGATCCGAGCCCGTGATGTTGCGAGCCTGAAGTCGCTGTGGAACAAGCTGGTGCCGATCTGGGACGACCGCACGTTCTACGACTTCGTGGCGAGTTCGGACGCGTTCTCCAGGTTGTCTTTCCATCACCGAGAAGTGTTTGGCCACGTCGGTTTCGGCACCGGGGGTTGGGACTCGGATTTCCCGAACTCGATGCTGGAGATCCTGCGCGTCGTGATGACCAACTGCGACGAAGACCAGCGCCTCATCGTCGGCGGCGTCGAGCAGGTGCCGCGTCGGCTGTGGGAGTTCGCACCGCCGAGCCTTGCCCACTGGCCGGCGGGCACGTCGCTGGCTTCGCTGCACTCCGGCGGCGACGAGGCCAGGTGTCGCACGAATAGCGCACGCCGACAATGGCGTTTCGCCGATCACCGACCGCTGGGGCGGTGACCCGGCGCTTTCCAGCCGTGCTTGTCACCTGCCAGTCCTGGCTGCTGACCACCCACATCGCTGCGACGAGAGCCTGTTCTCGCACAAGCTGTGGATGGCGCTGGACCGGACGCGCTACATGCAGTCCTCCAAGACCTTCGTGATGGTCGACCGGCCGTTCTGGAAGGACAAGGACCCGAAGACCGGCCGCGACGTGATGAGCATGACGCTGACCGACCGGCTGACCCGCGGCACCTATCTGTTCGACAACGGCGCCGACCAGACCGGCCGTGATCTGCCTTACCTACTCCTGGATGGGCGACGCGCTGAAGCTGCTGCCGCTACCGGTCGAGCAGCGGGTCGGCTGGTGCTCGCGGCGCTCAAGAGGATCTATCCCGACGTCGACATCGCCAGCCACATCATCGGCGACCCGATCACCGTCTCCTGGGAGGCCGACCCGAACTTCCTCGGCGCGTTCAAGGGCGCGCTGCCCGGCCACTACCGCTACAACCAGCGGATGTACTGCCATTTCATGCAGGACGACTTGCCGCCCCATCAGCGCGGCATCTTCATCGCGGGTGACGACGTCTCCTGGACCCCTGCCTGGGTCGAGGGCGCGGTGCAGACCGCGCTGAACGCGGTCTGGGGTATCCATGCGGCATTTCGGTGGTCGTACCCATCCGGACAATCCGGGTCCCGGGGACGTGTTCGGTGAGATCGGGCCGATTGAACTGCCCGACTGATGCGTACGCCGGAAATATCCTGTTTGCGCCGTTCAGCGCTGCTTCCCCGGGGTATCGTGCCCTCCATCAGTAACGGTCGTCCACGCTCGGCGGGAGGCCCGGGCTCGCCGGCTCGACCCCAAGCGGGTCACCCATGTCGGCCGTCGGGCCCGGGGTTTGGAAGGGCGGCCGGTGATGGCATCGCACCCGCTGGAGCCACTGAGTGCGGACGAGTTCAAACGAACCGCCGACATACTGCGCCGCGATGGGCACGTCACTGACACCTTCCGTTTCGCGGCGATCGAGCTGTTGGAACCGCCTAAGCAGAAGGTGTTGGCCTGGCGTGCCGGAGACGCGATGCCGCGGCACTCGTTCGCGGTGGTCTGGAACCGTTTGGACAACAAGACATATGAAGCGACGGTCGATCTCACCGACGACGCCCTTCTTTCGATCAAGCATATTCCCGACGTCACGCCGAACTTCACCGTCGACGAGTTCCACGCGATCAACGACGCGCTACGCGAGCACCCGGACGTCATCGCCGAACTGCGCGAGCGCGGCATCACCGACACACGCCTGCTCATCGTCGATGTCTGGACCTACGGCAAAGTGCTGATGCCCGAGAAGTACCGTGACCGCCGGCTGGGCTGGTGCTGACTTCTGGATCCGCGAGACGCCGGACGGGAACCCGTACGCCCACCCGGTTCCGGGCCTGAAGTTCCTTGTGGACATGAACACGCTCGAACTCCTCGAGATCGACGGACGAATACGACATCGGACATGCCCGCTGTGGCTGGCGAATACGTGCCCGGAGCGTGGAATGGTGAGCAGCGCACCGATCTCAAGCCGCTGCACATCACCCAGCCGGAGGGCACGTCCTTCAGCTCGACGGCAACGAATTGCGTTGGCAGAACTGGTCGATGCGGCTCGGCTTCAACTATCGCGAGGGCCCGGTGATCTATCAGGTCACTTATGACGACCACGGGGCACGGCGCGACATCGCCTACCGCATGTCGTTCGCCGAGATGATCGTGCCCTACCGGGACCCCACGTTCGAGCACTACCGCCGGACCGCCTACGACATCGGCGAGTGGGGCCTCGGCTACATGACCACCTCGCTGGAGCTCGGCTGCGACTGCCTCGGCGAGATCCGTTACCTCGACGCGGTGCTGCACGACTCCGCGGGCGAACCGTACGACCATCACGAACGCGATCTGTCTGCACGAGGAGGACAACGCCGTGCTGTGGAAGCACGTCGACTCGGTAACCGGTGCCGAGGTACGCCGCCAGCGTCGCATGGTCGTCTCCTGCCACGTGACCGTCGCGAACTACGAGTACCTCATCTACTGGCGCTTCTACCAGGACGGCAACATCGAGTGCGAGGTCCGCGCGACCGGCATCATGGTCACCACCCCCTTTGCCGAGGGCGAGGCCGCGCCGCCCTACGGCACCGTCGTCGACAACCGCACCTACGCACCGTATCCACCAGCACTTCCTCGTCGCTCGCCTCGACCTGGACGTCGACGGTTCGGCGAATACTGTCGTCGAAGTCGACTCGGTCGCACCCCCGGTATCCGACGAAAACCCCTACGGGCTCGCAGTGGTCACCGACGTCCACCCCGATCACCTCCGAGAGGACTGGCGCGCGCGACTACGACTGGAACACACAGCGCGGCTGGAAGGTGGTCAACCCGGACAAGCTGAACCGGCTCGGTACGCCGGTCGCCTACAAACTGGTTCCCGGCGCCGCGTTCCCGTGCACTGATGGATCCGTCTACGCCGCAATATCTTCGGGCGCCCGTGATCGGCCACACCCTTTGGGTCACACGGCACGACGACGACCAGCGCTGGCCGTGCGGCACGTATCCGACGCAATCCACCGTTGACACCGGTCTGACGGAATGGATCGAGGACGACGCACCGCTGGAAAACGTCGACGTCGTGCTCTGGTATGTCTTCGGCATCCACCACATCCCTCGTGTCGAGGAGTGGCCGATCATGCCGGTCGACACGATTTCGTTCTGGTTGAAGCCGTCCGGATTCTTCGACCAGAACCCGTCGATCGATGTCGCCCCCACGCCGAAGGCCGAGGGTGGGACCTGCCACACCGGCACGGCCGACCACCTTGCCGACGAAGATGCGGCGCACATGCACTGAGCACAGGGCCGACCGCGATTCAGGCCGCCGTCTTGGCGGTGATGGCGCAGCACGCCCGCACGGTGTTCGCCAGATAGTCGGGGTTCTGAGCATCTGGCCAGGATGACAGCTTGACAATCACGGTGCGGGAGGCTCGGTCGACGAATACCAGCTGCCCGTGAATCCCCAGGCACAGCAGGATCGGACCCGCCTCGGTACGAAAAAACCAGAACTGGTTGCGGTACCAGCCGCCGGGCAACATCGCCTCGTTTTCGGTGTGGGCGAACGCCTCCCGCACGCCCGGTGCTGGGTCGAAGGCATCGGCCAGCCATCCCGCGGGTGCCACCTGTCTCCCGTCGACGAGTCCGTCGTTGAGAATCATTTGACCGAACCGTGCGAGGTCGCGAAGCGTCGCCGAGATGCCCCCGTCGTGAACCGCGGTCCCAACCGGATCGCATGTGATCTCGGCGTCGAATTCTGCGCCCATCGGCTGCCAGATCAGCGTCGAGATGAGATCGGCCATCCGCTCGCCGGCGGCACGTTCACACACCCAACCCAGCATGTCGGTGTCGGCCGACCGGTAGGTGAACGCACCGCTGTGCGGTCCATCGGACCGGATGGTTGCCAGATAGGCATAGGCCCCCCGAGGGTCGTCAACCAGCGCCGGGGCCCAACCCATCGACCGCTCCATGCTCCGAACCTCGGAATCGAGGGCGGTATATGTTTCCCGGAACGCCACGCCGGTGCGCATGTCAAGGACATCACGCACGCTCGCCCCCCGGTATCCCGAGCCGGCTACCTCGGGAACGTAGGCGGTCACGGCCGCCTGCGGGTCGAGGCGCCCCTGTGCCACCAGGACTCCAGCTACACATCCGACAATGGACTTGGACACCGACATCAGCAGATGCCTGGTCGTTTCGGTCATTTCCTCGAAGTAGCGCTCGTCAACCACAGCGCCATCGCGCACCACCATCACGGCATCGGTGAATGTACCGGCGAAGATCTCCTCGACCGTCGACGAGCTTCCGTCAACCCGCAGGACGACCGGATTGCCAAACTCGATTCCCGTCGCCGGCAGCGGACATGGACTGCCGATTCCGGCCGAGATCAGTTGCGTCGGGATGATTTCACGCATGTGCCGGAAGGCCCAACGCACATGACGTGGTTGCTGCCAGTTCGACACGTTGACCTGTTGGTGGGGCGGCGCGGGAAAGCCGGCCATCAGGCCGGCGCCAATATCAGTCCCAGCCTCGGTGGCCGCGGGATCGGCGGGCATGGCACGTATCGTATCCGGCCAGGGCTTCTACACGTACTGAGGCAGGGCTCGCCGGATTCGCCCCAGAATGCCGGGACGGTCGTAGCGGAGCTGCCGTGCGCTGACCCGAATTATCGCCCAGCCCTGTGCTGCAAGGTATTCCAGCCGCTCGATGTCGTTGGCGTAGTCATCAGGGTTGACGAAATGTTGTTCGCCGTCGTACTCCACGCCGACTTTCCATTGCGGCCACCCCATGTCGACGCGACGCCTTCCGACCGGGACTTGAGTGACCGGCCGAGGCAGTCCGTCGCGCACGATGAGCAGCCGAAGTTCGGTCTCCTTCGGAGATTCCGCGCCGCCGTCGGCGAGATCCAGAGCCTTGCGTAGCGCACGCATCCCGCGAGCACCGGCGTGGCGGTCGGCGATGCGTTCGATCTCATCGACCGAGCACCTCGTGGCGTCGAGAAGTGCGTCGATCCGGATGATGGCCGTATCGCCTGGCACGCGGCGGCCGATGTCGTAGGCGGTCCTCGCCGGGGTCGTGCAGAAGATGCTCTGTCTCAGGCAGATCTCGTCGTCTGCGATGGTGCCGCGGTGGATGAGAATGCCCGGCGGCGCCGGCTGCCGGCCATATGCAAGCTCGGCCGGAGCATCGATCGGGAGCCACCGCGTGCCGTGCATGGCTGCCGCCGAGCTTCCGACCAGCGTCGCCCTGCGGCTCGACCACAACCACGCCGCCCTCGCCGTGTCGGCGGCGTCGAGCTGGAGACCGGCGCGCGCATAAACGTTGTAATGGAGTTTGACGTATTTGGTGCGCAGGGTCTGGCGGGTGACAAGTCCCGTCGCGAGCGCCTCGCTGCCGACAATGAGATCGTCCACGCGGATAAGGCGCGCAGCACCGCCGACAGGTTCCCGACAGTACGGGATGTGACGCGAATCGGCCGGAATCCGTCATATGCCGCACTCTCGGCGCGGCGCGAGCGGCGCTAAGCCTCGGCGAGCCGCTTCTTCTCCGCCTCGACATCGAAATCGGCTGGAGGCCAAGACAAGTCGAGGCCTTCGAGCGCTTCGATCAGCAGCTCGAGGGTGGCCAGCCGGCTGTACCACTTGCGATCGCACGGCACGACGTGCCAGGGCGCGTATTCGGTCGAGGTCCGCTCCAGCATGGCCTGATAGGCCTCCTGGTACGCCGGCCACTTCAGTCGTTCGTCCACGTCTGCGGGGTTGTACTTCCAGAACTTGTCCGGCCGATCGAGCCGCTCGGACAGCCGCTTCTTCTGCTCGTCGAGGGAGACGAACATCGCCACCTTGATGATCGTCGTGCCGGCCTCGACGAGCTTCTGCTCGAACCTGTTGATCTCGTCGTAGCGCTTGCCCCACACCTCGGGCGGAACGAGATTGTGGACCCGCACCACCAGGACGTCCTCGTAGTGCGAGCGGTCGAAGACGCCGATGTCGCCCGCCGGCGGCAGCGCACGGCGGATCCGCCACAGGTAGTTGTGCTTGCGCTCCTCCTCCGTCGGGACGCCGAACGCGGTGTAGTGGATTCCCTGCGGATTAGCCGCTCCCACAACGTGTTTGACGATACCGCCCTTGCCCGCGGTATCCATGCCCTGCAGCACCAGGAGCAGCGAGCGATTGTCGCCGGCCGCCTGGCTGTTCGCGTAGAGCATCTCTTGCAACACCGCGAACCGCTCGTTGCGCTCGGCCTGCAGATCGGCGGCGTCGGCCTTCTTGCCCTTGAATCCCGGGGTGGCGCTGGTGTCGATATTCGCCACCTTGTCGCCCTCGCGGAACACCAGGTAGTCGTGCGGTTCGTGCGTCCAGAGTTTGGGCAGGTCTTCTGCTTTAGCTCATCAGCCAACAATGGCGGTAAGACCGGCGACGGATGCGGACCTTGGCGGAACTTCTCCAGAGATCCGCCGACTTCCACGATTCCGCACAGCGCGTTCCACGACAGCATCGTGAGGTAGTCGATCAGCTCATCGGAGCTCATCCGCCGGTGCTGCATCCACGAGTGAGTGGCCAGCTGGACACCGCCGACGGTGTGGTACGCCCAGGGTTCGACACCGCCGGTGTCCATGCCGGCATCGACCATCCGGCGGCGCAGCATCACCGCGAGCATCCGGGCGATGATCTGCTCCGAATTCGCGACCGCCTTGCTCTTGCTGGCCGAGTTATTGACCATGACGAACTGGTAGGGCTCCGGTTCGGAGGCCACCGTTTCGACGTACACCCGGATGATCTCCCGGGTCAGGTCGAAGCCGTCCAGGTTCGACGACAGCGCCGCGGCCATATTGGGAATCAGGGTGGTCTGTGCGAACCGCATCATCACTGCGGTCGTCAGATCGTTCTTGTCGACGAAGTACCGGTACAGAACCGTCTTCGACACTCCGATCTCGGCGGCGATCTCGTCCATGCTGACGTTGCTGCCGCGCCGTCGGATGGCCTCGAGTGTGCCGTCTACCAGCTCATTGCGGCGCTCCACCTTGTGTTGGTGCCAGCGCCGCTTGCGTCCGTCGGTCTTGACCGCTACGGGTGGGGTCTGCTGTGCCACTATCGCCGTGATCCGTTCCCTAGTTCTTCTTGATAATACGGCCGAAGTTGGTCGCGGGGCCCGCTGTAGCGGACCCACCGCGGCGACTTAGCGGATGATGGAGGAGTGGCACACAGACCGAACGTCGGCAGAGGCGTCATGACGCCATCAACGCCGGCTACCCGGACCAGCTTCGCTGAGTCTCTGGCCGGTGCCGATTCCGCCGCCGACGCGGAACGACGCCGGGCGCTGCGGCGGATGAAAGTCGTGGCGCTGAGCTTCCTGCTCGGCGCCACTGTCGTCTTCCTGTTCTGTACCTGGGCGCAGGCCGACGGCGCGGCCGCGTGGGTCGGCTACGTCCGTGCGGCGCGGAGGCCGGCATGGTCGGCGCGCTGGCCGACTGGTTCGCGGTCACCGCGCTGTTCAAGCATCCGCTGGGCATCCCGATCCCTCATACCGCGATCATCAAACGCAAGAAAGACCAGCTGGGCGAGGGTCTCGGCAGCTTCGTCCGGGAGAACTTCATGTCGGCCGAGGTGGTGGAGACGAAGCTGCGCGACGCTCAGGTGGCGGGCCGGCTCGGCAAGTGGCTCTCGGAGCCGGCACACGCCGAGCGGGTGGCCGGCGAGGCCGCCACCGTGCTGCGGGTGCTGGTCGAGATGTTGCGCGACGAGGACGTCCAGGCCGTGCTGGACCGGATGATCGTCAAGCGGGTCGCCGAACCGCAGTGGGGGCCACCGATCGGGCGGGTGCTGGCAACGTTGCTCGAGGAGGGCAGGCAGGAGGCGCTGCTGCAATTGCTTGCCGATCGTGCCTTCCAGTGGTCGCTGAATTCCGGTGACATCATCGAGCGTGTCGTCGAGCGCGATTCGCCCGACCTGGTCGCCGCGCTGGGTCGACCATCTGGTGGGTGAGCGCATCCATCGCGAGCTGATGGACTTCACCGACAAGGTGCGCCGTAATCCCGACCACGAGTTGCGGCGCTCGGCCACCCGCTTCCTGTTCGAGTTCGCCGACGACCTGCAGCACGACGAGTCGACGATCGGCAAGGCCGAGAACGTCAAGAAGCAGATCATGGCTCGCGAGGAGGTGGCCAGGGCGGCGGAGACGGCCTGGAACACCGCGAAGCGGATTTTCCTGGAGTCCGTCGACGACCCGTCGTCGGCGCTGCGCACCCGCATCGCCGACTCCGCGGTCCACATCGGCGAGTCCCTGCGCGACGACGCCGAACTGCGCGACAAGGTCGACAACTGGATCGTCCGGGCCGCCCAGCACCTGGTCGAGCAATATGGGGCGGAGATCACAACGATCATCACCGACACCATCGAGCGGTGGGACGCCGACGAGGCCAGCCGACGCATCGAATTGCACGTGGGCCGTGACCTGCAATTCATCCGGATCAACGGCACCGTGGTGGGCGCCCTCGCGGGGCCTGTCATCTATACGGTCGCCCAGCTGCTGTTCTGACCTGCGCTAACTAGTGCTTGCAAAAGTTAGCACCCCGTCGTACGGTTGTGTCTGTCACTAATCGGATACCCGACGCAACGAGGGGGCAAGCACGATGTCGCAGGATGAAAATCTTGCCGCGGTCGTTACGAACGCTGCGCAGGACATCGGGACCTTCATCCGGGCTCAGCGCGAAGCTGCGCAGGTGTCCGTGCGGCAGTTGGCGGAGAAGGCAGGCGTCAGCAATCCCTACCTGAGCCAGATCGAGCGGGGATTGCGCAAACCCTCAGCCGACGTGCTCAGCCAGATCGCCAAGGCGTTGCGGGTCTCCGCGGAAGTGCTCTACATCCGCGCCGGGATTCTCGAACCGGGCGAGGCGAGCGAGGTCCGCGATGCCATCGTCACCGACGTGGCGATCACCGAGCGGCAGAAGCAGGTGCTGCTCGACATCTACACGTCGTTTTGCCAACAGAACGAGGCCGCCGCTATCCAGCCGACAGACGAGGAGCCGACGACCGACGAAGCCAGACAACGACTCAATAGCACGACGGCGAACCGCGACCTCTAGAAATCTCGGACTCGAAATCTCGAAATCGCTGAAAGGAAATACAGAATGGCCACGAAGACCCAGAAGAACCAGCCGACGTCGACGACCTGAAGGCCCCGCTGCTCGCTGCCGTCGGCGCCGCCGACCTCGCCCTGGAGCGGGTCAACGAGATCGTCGCCACCCTGCGTGAGCGTGCCGGCGAAGCCCGCACCGACGCCGAGGCGCGCGTCGAGGAGAGCCGCGCGCGCTGAACAAGCTGCAGGAAGAACTGCCCAGCCAGTTCGGCGACCTTCGCGAGAAGCTGACCACCGACGAGCTGCGCAAGTTCGCCGAGAGCTACGCGGAGACCGCGCAGACCACCTACAACAAGCTGATCGAGCGCGGCGAGGCCGCCCTGGAGCGGCTGCGCAGCCAGCCCGCACTCGAGGAGGCCGCGAGCCGGGTCGAGAGCTACCCGCCAGGCCGTCGAGCTGACCCAGGAAGCGCTGGGCAATGTTGCGACGCAGACCCGCGCGGTCGGCGAGCGCGCCGCCAAGCTGGTCGGTGTCGAGCTGCCAGGGCGAAGGCCGCTGCCCGGCGAAGAAGGCCCCGGCCAAGAAGGCCCCGGCCAAGAAGGCCCCGGCCAAGAAGGCTCCGGCCAAGAAGGTCACCCAGAAGTAAGACGTCGTAGGCCGATATCCGGGTCGAGTACCCGGAGTCGACCAGGGGAGCGTAACCCGCCTAGGCTTGAGCGGGCAGCTTCAAGGCCTTGTGGGTTACGTCCTCTTCGTTTTGCAGGTCGCCGTCTCGGCGGTGACCGTCTACGCGTTCGTGCATGCGGCGATGCAGCGGCCCGATGCGTACACCGCCGCCGAGAAGCTGACCAAGCCGGTCTGGCTGGTGATCCTCGGCGCCGGGACTGCTGCTGTCGTTCGTCCTGGGCATCACGGCGCGGCGATCGCCGCGGTGGCCACCGGCGTCTACCTCGTCGACGTCAGGCCCAAGATCCTGGAGATCCAGGGAAAGTCCCGATAGACCCAGATGGCCGACGCGCGTTTCTTCGCCGCCGCGACCATGGCGGCGTTGTCCCTGCCCCTGGTCGTTCGCCTCGTCCGCATCGGCCGACCCCGCTCCGGCGGAACCGCCCTTCGTCGACCATGTCGCCTGGGCGAAGTGGGGGATCTGTCGAGCCTGCGCGTGTACCCGACCGTCTCCGGACGGGTGGCGGCCGCTCAGCTCGGCACCAACGCCCAGGCCGACGAGGCGTGGGGCGAGGTGCTGACGCTGTCGCCGGATGCCGACATCCCCGGCATGAAGGCCCAGTTCCTGTGCCACTGGCATTACGCGGAATTCGCACAGCCGGGCAAGACGAGCTGGAACCTCGAACCCTGGCGACCCGAGGTCGGCGACGATGCGATGGCGGCGGCCGGGTGCAACCCGGGCGGCACCGAAGAACCGTTCTGATGGGCGCGCTACAGCCGCGAGGACGTCGCGGCGTTGGTCGATCACACACTGCTCAAGCCGGAGGCCGGCGAACGCCGACATCGCGGTGCTGGTCTCCGAGGCCGCCGAACTCGACGTGTTCGCGATATGCGTATCGCCATCGATGGTGGCCGCCGCAAAGCGATCTGCAGTCATCGGGTCAGCGCGATCGCCGCTGTGGTGGGATTCCCTTCAGGCAAACATCTTTCGGCGATCAAGGCCGAGGAGGCCACGGCTCGCCGTCGCCGCGGGGGCCGACGAGATCGACATGGTCATCGATGTCGGCGCCGCGCTGTCCGGCGATTTCGCTGCGGTGCGAGCCGATGTCGCTGCGGTGCGGGCCGCGGTTCCCGACGGCGTCATCCTCAAGGTGATCGTCGAATCGGCGGCGCTACTGAGTCTGAGTCGGCGAGCAGGCGTTGGTGGACGCGTGCCGGGCCGCTGATACCGGCGGCGCCGATTTCGTCAAGACCTCCACCGGATTTCACCCCAGCGGGGGAGCGTCGGTTCAGGCCGTGGAGCTGATGGCGGCCACCATGGCGCCCCGGGTGGAGGTCAAGGCCAGCGGAGGCATCCGCACCGCGGCCGACGCGATCGCCATGCTCGACGCCGGCGCGACCCGGCTGGGGCTGTCCGGTACCCGAGCGGTGCTCGACGGGCTCGACGGGCTCGACTAGAGCCCCGCGAAGCAGGGATCGTCGCCACCCTTGGGGATCGAGGCGTTCTGAGTCGAAAACTGGCTCTCCACACCGCTATCCGTGACCTGAACACTGTCGGCGTGGATGCCGAGCGGGTAGTTCTTCGTCAGCTGCGACGGGAACGCATCGAGCGCGGGTTGCACCGTCTCGCGCGGCAAGGTGAAACCGAGACCGGTCAGGCTCACGACCTGAAGCTGAATCCCGTTGTCGACGACCGCCGGCTTGGCGGTGATGCTGCCCAGCGCGCCCTGCAGTTCGATGGTGCCGTCGTTCGGGTTGGTCGTGACGCCCGTGACGAAACTGCCGACGAGGGGAATCGCGCCCTGGAGGGTCTGTTTGATGCCGTCGGCGGACCAGGTGATGTCGGCGGTCAACGACCCGATCGAGCCGCTGGAGTCGCTGGTGTCCTCCAGGCGCACGTCCTCGATGTGCAGGTCGACCTTCATGCCCTTGGCTTGCCGGATCTGGTTGCCTGCGGTCTTGATGTTGATGTTCGTGTAGTGGCCCGTCATGTGCTGTACCAGGAACGGCGGCATGACACCGAAGGACGCCGAACCTCGTCCTGCACCACACATTGGGTGGCCTGGCGACGACGCTGTCCGCACGGTGACGTGCGTAGAGCTCAGCGCCGAGCACTCCGGCCACCACCAGCGCCAGGAAGATGACGACGACCAGCACGATGGACAGGGGGTCCTTGAACAGCCTGGTCAGCCTCGACCCGCGCGGCGAGCCGTCCGGTGGCGGACCGGCGGGCGGCTGCGGCGGGCCGCCGTAACCGGGAGGCGGCCCCTGGGGCGGACCTTGGGGTGGGCCTTGCGGCGGCGGCCCCTGAGGCGGACCTTGCGGCGGGCCCTGCGGAACTGCGGCTGCGGTCGGGCGGGCGGGGCCTGGTTGGCCGGGCGGGCCCAGGGATCGGTCACCTCAGCGATTGTGCCTTACCGACGCGGGTGAACTCCGAGCGATTCCGCAACACGGCGACCGTTTCGCGAGCTTTCCGGGCCGCGTCCAGGTCGATGTCGGTGACAAGTAGCTGCGGGTCGGTTCCCGCCGACGCGGTCACCTCGCCCAACGCCGAGGCCACCAGGCTGCCGCCCACGCCGGTTGGGCCGACGGCGGCGAGCTCGTCACCCGGATAGGCCTGGCCGACGGCGGCGACCACACCGGTGGTGTCGATCGCGCGGGCGCGCGCCAGCAAGGTCCACTGTTCGAGCTTGCCCGGGCCGGTTCCCCACGACGCGTGCACGGTGATCACCTCGGCGCCCCGCTCTGCGAGGTCGACGTACAACTCGGGGAAGCGGATGTCGTAGCAGAGTGTGATGCCGACGCTTATCCCGCCGACGTCGATCAGCACAGGCTCCCGGCCGGGGGCGACGGTGTCCGACTCGGCGAAGCCGTACGCGTCGTAGAGATGGATTTTGTCGTAGTGCGCTTCGACACCGGGGCCGGTCGCGATCAGCGTGTTGGTCACTCGCCCGTCGCCGGCGGGTACGAACATGCCGGCGACCACCACGATGCCCGACCGCTCGGCGATGGCGCGCACCCCGATGCCCACGGCCCGTCCAGCGGTTCGGCGATCGGGGCGAGTCGCACGCCGAAGCGGCACATCGTCGCCTCGGGGAACAGCACCAGCTTGGCGCCCGCATCGGCCGCGCGGCGGGTGTAGTCCTCGACCGTACGGAGGTTGGCAGAAGGATCTGTGCCGCTGAGGATCTGCGCCAGGGCGATACGCATGCCCATCAGCTTAATCGCCGGGCTAGTCTCTGCTGGTCGGGGCGTCCTTTGGAGGTCGCATGATTCGCTGGTGGTCGTTGCTCGGTGCTGCGGGAGTGTTTGCCGGGTCCGCGTTGGTGGGCCTGAGCGCTCCCGGAATCGCCACGGCGTGTGCCTGTGGGGGTGTGCTCAGCCATGACGTCACGGCCCGGGTCGCCGACGAGATGGCAGTGGTGACGACCGACGGCACCACCGAGACCGTCGTCATGCGGTTGAACCTGGAGTCGACGACCGACAACGCGGCACTCGTCGTGCCCACGCCGACGCCGGCGAAGGTCGACTCCGCGAGTGAGACGCTTTTCGACGAACTGCAGGAGTTGTCCGCTCCACGGGTGGAGACGGTCAGGGACTGGACGTTCGGCTCGGTACTGCCGGGTGCTTCGCCGCCGGAAGGCGTCGCCGCCACCGCCGGGGTCCCGGCCGCGCTGGACCAGGTGCATCTGGGCCCGCTGGAGGCGACCACGCTCTCGGGCGGGTCCCTGACCGGAGTTCAAGACTGGCTGACGGCACACGGTTACGTTCTGCGACAGGAGATTTCGGCCGGCCTGGACCCGTATCTCCGCGAGGGTTGGTCGGTGGTGGCGATGCGGCTGACGTCGACGGCGCCGTTGAACGGCCCACTGGCGCCGGTGAAGTTGAACTTCGCGTCGGACCGGCTGGTGTACCCGATGCGGATGTCTGCACAAGCGCGGTCGCCGCAGAACGTGGTCATCTACACCCTCGGTGAGCACCGGATGGCGCGCGGTGACGCCGACGCGGCGACCCAGCGAATGTCGACGTGGATCGGCGATCCCGGGGCGATCACCTCGGACTTCGAATTCGTGGCGGCGCCGAACGACGAACCGTTTAAGCGGGTGGTGTACCGACACGAGAATTACGACATCACGATTCCCGTGCTTGTCGGCGCCGCGGCAGCGGTGTTCCTCGCGGTGCTGGCCGCTGCGGTGGTCGTGGTGAGGCGCCGCTCAGCCTGACGGCGCCACGGTGTCCCATGGCACCGAGAGCACACCGTCGCGCATCCGGCGGCGCGGCGGCTCGACCGCGTATCCCTCGTCGCGCAGCAGTTCGAGCATCGCCCGCCAGCGCACCCGCGGACCGAACACCCCGTGTCCGGCGGCGCTGGCCCAGGCCCGGTCGGCGGCGGACAGGAGGGTGTTGACCGGCCGGCCGGCGACGTTGTGGTGAATCAGCACCTTGGGCAGCCGCTCCGCGAGGTCGGACGGGCGCTCGATGGCGAACGGGTCGCAGGCCAGTGTGAGGCTGCGCGGCCGCTCGGCGTCCAGTAGTACCCAGCAGCACCGGCGGCCGAGTTCGTCGCACGTGCCATCGACGATCAGCCCGCCGGGCGCCAGCTGTTTCTGCATCGCCGACCAGGCATCGGCAACCGCCTCGACCGGGTATTGGCGCAGCACGTTGAACGCTCGCACGAGAACTGGGCGCCGGCCGGCCAATTCGAAGCCGCCGAGGCCGAATTCGACCCCGTCGCGGGCGGGCACCACCCGTTCGGGGTGGATCTCCAGGCCCATCACCCGGATGTCGGCGCGCACCACCCGCAGCCGCGCGGCCAGTTCCAGGGTCGTGACCGGCAACGCGCCGTAGCCGAGGTCGATCACCAGCGGGTCGGAGGCGGCCTGCAGCGCGGCGCGAACCCGCCGCGAATGCACCAGCCAACGGTCGCTGCGGCGTAGCCGGTTGTGGCCCGTCGTACCCCGCGTGAGCTGACCGATGGGGGCGCCCATGTGCTGATTTTATGGCGTGCACGGTCATTCACCCTGCTCCGCCGCGCACGCCGCGGCGGTCAGTGGTGTCGGGCGATCCAATCGGCGGTGAACGCCTCCTCGGACCTGAACACGTCGACCATGCCGTCGAGGATCATCTTCTCCAGCTTGCCGCCGATGAACGGGATCCACACCTTGCATTCGCTGGCCAGCCGCAGGGTGCTGCCGGTGTCGGTCTGGGTGAGGAAGTACCGGCCGCCGAAGTGCCCGGGGCCCGCGGTGACCGTCGCGGTGTAGTCGCCCTGGGCCCGGTTCTGGTCGTGGTCATACGGGTTGAAGCGCTGGGTGCGGGTGATCACCATGTCGACCGGCATCACGGACCGGGCGATGGGCGGCAGATATTCGAGGGGCACGACGTGAATGAAGACGATCTCGGTGCCGCGGTCATCGGATCGAAACGACGTCACCTCCGAACGGGGGACGCCCTGCGCCCGGTAGGCCCCCATCAGCGTTTGCCAGTACTCGCGGCCGGTGAAGTCCTGGTAGATCTTCTCCGGCGGCGCATCGAACGCAATCGTGTACTCCAGTCGGCGGGACATCGAAGGCAATGTTAGGCGTTTTCGGTGATCCACAAGGTGGTGAAGCGTTGCTCGGCGATCAGCAGGTCGACCAGCTGGCTGCCGATGAAGTTCTCGATCTTGCCGCCGACGAGGGGGACCTTGACCTCGACGGTCGCCCTGAACTCCAGCCGTGAGCCCGCCCCGGATGTTGCCGGCGTGAGGGCCGCGGTACCGGTCAAAGTCGCCGGGGCGCCGGTGATCGAGCCCTTGATGGTCGCGGTGGCCTGACCGTCGTGCACCGGTGTCCACGTCTCTTCGCGCACGAAGCTCAGATCGCCGCGATGGAACTGCGTCACCACGGCCGGCAGCCGGTCCGTGCGCAGCGTCTGGGTGGTCACCACATCGATCGACCCGTCCTCGCCGATGTCCATCGAATCCAGCGTGGCGTCGTCGGCGCCGGAGTCCGCCAACCGCACCAGCCAGTACTGCTCATCGCTGAAAGCCCGGTGGACCTGTTCGACGGCTGCCCTCGTACTCGGCGGCCATGTCGAATGAACGCGGCATAGCAGGCCAGGCTACCGTTACGGGCCGTGGTCACTTCGTCGACAGGGGATGCCGGGACGCCCCAAGTCGCCGAATCGGTGCCGCTTTCGCCGCTGACCACTCTGCGGATCGGGCCGATTGCCCGTCGCGTGATCACCTGCGACACCACCGAGAAGGTCATCGACGTGATCCGCTCGCGCGAGGCCGACGATGCGCTGATCCTCGCGGGCGGATCCAACGTGGTGCTGGCCGACGACATGGCCGACCTGACCGTCGTCCTGCTCGCCAACACCGAGATCACGGTCGAGGACAACGTCGTGCGCGCAGAAGCCGGGGCGATGTGGGACGACGTCGTCGTCACCTCGCTGGCACATGGGCTCGGCGGGCTCGAGTGCCTGTCCGGTATCCCCGGCTCGGCGGGAGCGACGCCGGTGCAGAACGTCGGGGCCTACGGAGCCGAGGTCGCCGATACCATCAGGCGGGTGCGACTGCTGGACCGCCGCAGCGGTGAGGTTCGCTGGGTGCCGCCCGACGCACTTCAATTCGGTTATCGCACAAGTATTCTCAGGCACTCGCCGCATGCGGTCGTGCTCGAGGTGGAGTTCGCCCTCGACGCGGAGGGCCGTAGCGCGCCGCTGCGCTACGGCGAGCTGGCCGGCGTACTCGGCGCGCGACCCGGCGACAGCGCGGACCTGACCCGGGTGCGCGAGGCGGTGTTGTCGTTGCGGGCGGGCAAGGGGATGGTCCTCGATGCCGACGACCATGACACCTGGAGCGTCGGCTCGTTCTTCACCAACCCGGTCGTTCCGGCCGACGTATTCGACCGGCTCAGCGAAACCGTCGGGGCGCCGGTGCCGAACTACCCCGCCCCGGACGGGGTGAAGCTGGCCGCCGGCTGGCTGGTCGAACGGGCCGGTTTCGCCAAGGGCTACCCCGGTGAGGGTGCTCCGGTGCGGCTGTCCACCAAGCATGCGCTGGCCCTCACCAACCGGGGCGCCGCCCGGACTGCGGACGTGATCGCGCTGGCCAGGGCGGTACGGGACGGTGTCCGAACGGCATTCGGGATCGAACTCACACCCGAGCCGATTCTGATTGGCTGCTCTTTCTAGGTACCCTGGGTCCACGTGAGCCCAGCCAAGCCATTGCCGTCGGTCAGCCGACGGCGAGCACTGACCGCACTCGCGGTCGGTGTCGTCGCGCCCGGCGTCCTCGCGGCGTGCGCCGGCAGGACGAGCAAACCCGCCGAGCAACAGCAGGCAGCGCCGGCGGCCGCGGACATCTCGTACAAGCCCGCCAACGCCGCCAAGGACGTATCCCCAGTGGCGCCGGTCGGCGTCGAGGTGAAGGACGGCTGGTTTCAGCGGGTCACCCTGACCAACGCCGACGACGGCAAGGTCGTCGCGGGCGCGCTCAATCGCGACCGCACCGCGTTCACGGCCACCGAACCTCTGGGCTACGGCGTGTCCTACACCTGGGGCGGCTCGGTGGTCGGCCATGACGGCAAGGCCGTACCGGTGGCGGGCAAGTTCACCACCGTCGACCCCGACAGTCAGGTCAACGGCCAGTTCCAGCTCGCCGACGGCCAGGTCGTCGGCGTCGCGGTGCCGGTCATTCTCCAGTTCGACGCGGCCATCGACGACGCCAACCGGCCCGCCGTGGAGAGGGCGCTCAAGGTGACCACCGATCCTCCGGTCGAGGGCGGCTGGGCCTGGCTGCCCGACGAGGTCGGCGGTTCCCGGGTGCACTACCGCTCCAAGGAGTACTACCCCGCGGGCACCAAGGTCTCTGTCGACGCGAAGCTCTACGGGGTGAAGTTCGGGGACGGCGCGTACGGCGGCCAGGACATCACGCTGAACATCGAGATCGGCCGCCGCCAGGTGGTCAAGGCCGAGGCGTCGTCGCACCGCATCCAGGTGATCACCGACGAGGGTGTGATCATGGACTTCCCCTGCAGCTACGGCGAGGCCGACCTGCCGCGCAACATCACCCGCAGCGGCGTCCACGTGGTGAGCGAGAAGTACGAGGACTTCTACATGTCCAACCCGGCGGCGGGGTACTCCAACGCCCACGAGCGGTTTGCGGTGCGGATCTCCAACAACGGCGAGTTCATCCACGCCAACCCCGCCAGCTCGGGCGCGCAGGGCAACACCAACGTCACCAACGGCTGTATCAACTTGTCGACGGGCGACGCGCAGCAGTACTTCAACAGCGCGATCTACGGCGACCCCGTCGAGGTCACCGGGACCTCGATCGAGCTGTCGTACGCCGACGGCGACATCTGGGACTGGGCCGTGCCGTGGGACGAGTGGGTGGCCATGTCGGCGCTCTCGCCGCAGGCTTCGCCGTCGCAGATTCCCAGCACCGCCCCGGTGACGCCCACCGACGCGCCTCAACCGGTCAACGAGCGACCCGGCGGCTAGGCGCTACTTCCGGTGGTAGCGCGTCGCGCTGGCCTGATCGCGCGGCCGGATCACGATGGTGTCCAGGTCGACGTGCGACGGTCGGGACGCGACGAAGCCGATCACCTCGGCGACGTCCTCGGCCACCAGCGGCGTGATGCCCTGATAGACCTTGTCGGCGCGCGCCTGATCGCCCTCGAACCGGCGCAGCGAGAAGTCGGTCTTGACCATTCCCGGGGCAATCTCGGTGAGCCGCACCGGTTTTCCGAGTAATTCGCCGCGCAGCGTGCGGTGCAGCGCGCCCTGGGCGTGTTTGGCCGAGGTGTAGCCGGAGCCGTTGTCGTAGGTCTCCATCGCAGCGATCGAGGTGACCGTGACGATCAGCCCGTCGCCGGAGTCGATGAGTTTGGGCAGCAGCGCTCGGGTCACCCGGAGCGTGCCGAGCACGTTCGCCTCCCACATCCAGCGCCAGTTGTCGAGGTCCGCCTCCAGCACCGGCTCCAGGCCGCGCGCGCCGCCGGCGTTGTTGACGAGCACATCGACCCGGTCCAGGGCGCCGGCCAGCGCCGCCACCGCCTCGTCGGATGTGACGTCCGCCACAATCGCGGTACCACCGATATCGAACGCCAACTGCTTGATCGGTCCTTCCCGGCGGGCCACGCAGACGACATGGAAGCCTTGCGCGGCAAGGGTTCTCGCGGTCGCCTCGCCGATCCCTGCGCTTGCTCCGGTGACCACTGCGACGCGATTCGTTGCTGACGGTGTCGACATCTGCCCGATTTTAGTTGCCGTGCTAAGTTCTCCGTATGTCCCGGAGCTGTCAGGTCTTCTGTTGTGCGTGTTGTTGTCGCGCACATCGCCGCGCCTGACTGAGCCCGGACACTTCCGCTGTCCCGCATGAGTCGCCAGGTGTGGCCCGAAGCCCCCACCCGACTTCTCGAAGGACAAGCCAGTGCGTACTTCCTCCTCCACCACCGCTCTCCGTCAGCCGGCGACGTCGATCAAGGCACCCCGCAGCGCTGACCACGCCAAGCGCGCGCTGCTCGCCCGTCACCACATCGTCGTCCCGTCGCTGAAGGTCGCCGACGCGGCCGCGGCGTCGGTGTTCGGCGCCGCGCGGTTGCGCGGCCCGATCGCCCGCGACGTGATCGCGCAGGTCACGCAGCTGAGCATCGCCACGGTCAACCGTCAGGTGACGGCGCTGCTGGAGGCGGGCATCCTGCGCGAGCGTGCCGACCTGGCGGTCTCCGGTGCGATCGGACGGCCACGGGTACCCGTCGAGGTCAATCATGAGCCGTACCTGACGCTCGGCGTGCACATCGGTGCGCGCACCACCAGCATCGTGGCCACCGACCTGTTCGGCCGCACGCTCGACGTGGTCGAGACACCGACGCCGCGAGGGGAGCAGGGCGCCGCGCTCGCCTCGCTGGCCGCCAGCGCGCGCCGCTACCTGAGCCGGTGGCATCGCCGCCGCCCGCTGTGGGTCGGCGTGGCCGCCGGTGGCGTCGTCGACAGCACCACCGGCTATCTCGACCACGCCCGCCTGGGCTGGTCGGACGCGCCGGTCGGCCCGGTCCTGGCGGAGGCGCTGGGCCTGCCGGTCTCGGTGGCCTCACACGTCGACGCGATGGCCGGGGCCGAGCTGCTCCTCGGTGTGCGCCGGCCGCCGACCGCCTCGACCACCAGCCTCTACGTCTACGCGCGTGAGACCGTCGGCTACGCGCTGTCCATCGGTGGCCGGGTGCACTCGCCGGCCAGCGGGCCGGGCACCATCGCGGCGCTGCCCGCGCAGTCCGACCTCCTCGGTGGCAGTGGTCAGCTGGAGTCGACGGTCAGCGACGAGGCCGTGCTCGTCGCCGCCCGCAAGGCCCGGGTGATCCCGGCCGGGGGCCCGGCATCGACGGTGACGGCCGTGTTGAAGGCGGCCCGCAACGGCAACCAGCAGGCACAGACGCTGTTGGCCGAGCGGGCGCGGGTGCTCGGCGAGGCCGTGGCCCTACTGCGCGACATGCTCAACCCCGATGACCTGGTGGTCGGCGGACAGGCGTTCACCGAGTATCCGGAAGGCATGAAGCTCGTCGAGGCCGCATTCGCCGAGCGGTCGGTGCTGCCGTCCCGCGACATCCGGGTGACGGCATTCGGTAACCGGGTGCAGGAGGCAGGTGCGGGCGTCGTGTCCCTGGGCGGTCTGTATGCCGACCCGATCGGCGCGATGCGCCGCTCGGCGAGTCGGCGCCCCGAAGCGACCGCCTGACAAGTCGACCCTGTCCGGGCAGGTGTAGACATGTCTACGTGCGCCTAGCCACGGATCTGAAACGGGTAGCCGTGCTCTCGGTGCACACCTCCCCGCTCGCCCAGCCCGGCACCGGCGATGCCGGCGGCATGAACGTCTACGTCTTGCAGACTGCGCTGCAGATGGCGCGGCGCGGTGTCGAGGTGGAGATCTTCACCCGCGCCACCTCCTCGGCAGATCAGCCGGTGGTCAACGTCGCGCCCGGCGTGTTGGTGCGCAACGTCGTGGCCGGTCCGTTCGAGGGCCTCGACAAATACGACCTGCCGACCCAGTTGTGTGCGTTCACCGCCGGCGTGCTGCGCGCGGAGGCCACCCACGAGCCCGGGTACTACGACATCGTGCACTCGCACTACTGGCTGTCCGGTCAGGTCGGCTGGCTGGCCTCCGACCGGTGGGCGGTGCCGCTGGTCCACACCGCCCATACGCTGGCCGCCGTCAAGAACGCCGCGCTGGCCGACGGCGATGCCCCCGAGCCGCCGTTGCGCGCGGTCGGGGAGCAGCAGGTGGTCGACGAGGCCGACCGGTTGATCGTCAACACCGAACACGAAGCGCACCAACTGGTTTCGTTGCATCACGCCGATCCGGCACGTATCGACGTGGTCCACCCCGGCGTGGATCTGGAGATGTTCACGCCGGGGGACAAGCGCCCCGCCCGCGCCGCGCTCGGCCTCGACGCCGACGAACAGGTACTCGCGTTCGTCGGACGCATCCAGCCGCTCAAGGCACCCGACGTGCTGCTGCGGGCCGCGGCCAAGCTGCCCGACGTCCGCGTCCTGATCGCCGGCGGACCCTCCGGCAGCGGGCTGGCCGCACCCGACGGCCTGGTTCGGCTCGCCGGCGAACTGGGGATGAGTGACCGGGTGACGTTCCTGCCACCGCAGTCCCGCGATCAACTGGTGCACGTCTACCGCGCGGCCGACCTGGTGGCGGTGCCGAGCTATTCGGAGTCGTTCGGGCTCGTCGCGATCGAGGCGCAGGCCTGCGGCACGCCGGTGGTGGCCGCATCGGTCGGTGGGCTGCCGGTCGCGGTGCGCGACGGCGTCACCGGAAGCCTGGTCGACGGCCACGATGTGGACGACTGGGCGGAGGCGATCCACGCACTGCTGGAGCGCGGGCCCGAGACGATGGGTGCCGCGGCCGTCCGGCATGCGGCCACGTTCTCCTGGGCGCACACCGTCGACGCGCTGCTGGACAGCTACGGGCTGGCGATCGCCGACTACACCGCGCGTCATCCGCGCCGGGACGCCACCGCGCGACGCACCGGGCGCCGTTTCTCGATGCGGCGAGGCGTGCGGGCGTGACAGACGCCGATGAGCCGCTTGCGCGAAGAGCAGAAGACGCCGATGAGCCGCTTGCGCGAAGAGCAGAAGATGCCGTCCAGCGGCTCATCGAGGACACCCTCAAGGAGCACGATCTCGTCTACACCCGCCACCAGGGCGCGCGCGGCGGGCTGCCCGGGCTGGTCGTCGAGCTGCCCGGCGAGCGCAGGCTCAAGACCAACACGATCCTGACCATCGGAGAGCATTCGGTGCGCGTCGAGGCGTTCGTCTGCCGCAAGCCCGACGAGAACCACGAAGGTGTCTACCGGTTCCTGCTCAAGCGCAACCGCAGGCTCTACGGCGTCGCCTACACCCTCGACAACGTCGGCGACATCTACCTGGTGGGCCGGATGGCGCTGACATCGGTCACCGCCGACGAGATCGACGCGGTGCTCGGTCAGGTGCTCGAGGCCGTCGACTCGGACTTCAACACCTTGCTGGAGTTGGGTTTTCGCTCATCGATCCAGAAAGAATGGGAATGGCGGGTATCGCGCGGAGAGTCGCTGAAGAACCTGCAGGCGTTCGCACACCTGATCGATGAGGACGACTAGAGACGACTCGAGACGACTCGAGTGCCACGTGAGAGGATTCCGCCATGGCTGAGCCGACCTTGATCCTGTTGCGCCACGGCGAGAGCGAGTGGAACGCACTGAACCTGTTCACCGGCTGGGTGGACGTCGACCTCACCGACAAGGGACGCGCGGAAGCGCTCCGCGCCGGTGACCTCATCGCCGAACAGGACCGCCAGCCCGACGTGCTGTACACCTCGCTGCTGCGGCGCGCGATCAACACCGCGAATCTGGCGTTGGACAAGGCCGACCGGCACTGGATCCCGGTGCACCGCGACTGGCGGCTCAACGAGCGTCACTACGGCGCCCTGCAGGGGCTCAACAAGGCCGAGACGAAGGACAAGTACGGCGAAGAGCAGTTCATGGCGTGGCGGCGCAGCTACGACACGCCACCGCCACCGATCGAGCCGGGCAGCAAGTACAGCGAGGACGGCGATCCGCGCTACGCCGACATCGCGGGCGGTCCGCCGCGCACCGAATGCCTCAAGGACGTGGTGGAGCGGTTTGTGCCGTACTACACCGGGACCATCGAGCCCGACCTACGGGCCGGTAAGACCGTGCTGATCGCCGCGCACGGCAACTCGCTGCGCGCGCTCGTGAAGTACCTCGACGGCATGTCTGACGACGACGTGGTCAGCCTCAACATCCCGACCGGCATCCCGCTCCGCTACGACCTGGACGAGAACCTCAAGCCGAAGGTGATCGGTGGCGCATACCTGGACCCGGAGGCCGCCGCGGCCGGTGCGGCGGCGGTGGCCGCACAGGGTCAGAAGTAGCGCCTTTCCGGGGTTCTAGACGGCAAACAGCGGGTGAACACAGGTGAACAGCGACCGAACTCCTCCGCTTCGCTGTGTGACATGTCCCGTTTTGGCCGCACGCTGCTGGGATGACGTTCACCGGGTGCGTACGATTTTCGCGTGAGTGTGGTATCGGCGCTGCTTCTCGTGGCAGTGGTGGCGCTGCTGGCAGCGGTGATCGGCGTCGGTCTCGGCGCCGGACTCGCTCCGCGCATCCTGGAGCGAAAGCGCCGCAGGGCCGCCGAGCAGGCCGGCATGACCGTTTCGCAAATGCTCGACCACATCGTCTCGCATTCACCGGTGGGGATCGTCGTGGTCGACACCTATCGTGATGTCGTCTACACCAACGAGCGAGCCCGTGAACTCGGCCTGGTGCGCGACCGGCTGCTCGACGACCGCGCCTGGCTGGCCGCAGAGCGCACGCTGGCCACGGGCGAGGACGGTGAGGTCGACCTGTCACCGCGCAAGCGCGCCAACCCCGGCCGCTCGGGCCTGTCGGTGCGCGGGCATGTCCGGCTGCTGACCGACGACGACCGCCGGTTCGCGGTCGTGTACGTCGACGATCAGTCCGAGCACGCGCGGATGGAGGCCACCCGCCGCGATTTCGTGGCCAACGTCAGCCACGAGCTGAAGACGCCGGTGGGCGCGATGGGGGTACTGGCCGAGGCGCTGCTGGCTTCGGCCGACGACCCCGCCAACGTGCGCCGGTTCGCCGAGAAGATGCTGGCCGAATCCCATCGACTGGCCAACATGGTCGGCGAGCTGATCGAACTGTCCAGGCTGCAGGGCGCCGAGCGGCTGCCCGACCTGGACGCCGTAGACGTCGACACCGTTGTCGCCGAGGCGTTGTCGCGGTACAAGGTGGCCGCCGACAATGCCGACATCGCGATCACCACCGATGCGCCGACCGGCTACCGCGTACACGGTGACCAGTCGCTGTTGGTGACCGCGATTGCCAACCTGGTATCCAACGCAATCGCGTACTCACCCAATGGATCTCCGGTGTCGATCAGTCGTCGTCGCCGGGGCAACAACGTCGAGATCGCGGTCACCGACCGCGGAATCGGCATCGCCCGCGCCGATCAGGAACGGGTATTCGAGCGGTTCTTCCGCGTGGACAAGGCACGGTCGCGGGCCACTGGCGGCACCGGGCTGGGTCTGGCGATCGTCAAGCACGTCGCCGCCAATCACAACGGTTCGATCCGGCTGTGGAGTCAGCCGGGAACGGGATCGACGTTCACCCTGTCGATTCCGGCCTACCCCTATGGTGACGATGACCCTGAAGTGCAAGCCGAGCGAGAGGACTAGCGAGACAATGACCAGTGTGTTGATCGTGGAGGACGAGGAGTCCTTGGCTGATCCCCTGGCTTTTCTGCTTCGCAAGGAGGGCTTCGAGGCCACGGTGGTGGCCGACGGGCCGTCGGCGCTGGCCGAATTCGAGCGGGCCGGTGCCGACATCGTGCTGTTGGACCTGATGCTGCCCGGGATGAGCGGAACGGACGTCTGCAAGCAATTGCGTTCGCGGTCAAGCGTTCCGGTCATCATGGTGACTGCCCGAGACAGCGAGATCGACAAAGTCGTCGGGCTGGAGCTCGGTGCCGACGACTATGTCACCAAGCCGTACTCGGCGCGTGAGCTGATCGCGCGCATCCGGGCCGTGCTGCGCCGCGGCAGCGACAGCGAGGACCCGGGCATCGGCGACGGGGTGCTGGAGTCCGGCCCGGTCCGGATGGACGTGGAGCGCCACGTCGTCAGCGTCAACGGCGAGCAGATCACGTTGCCGCTCAAGGAGTTCGACCTGCTGGAGTACCTGATGCGCAACAGCGGCCGGGTGCTCACCCGGGGGCAGCTCATCGACCGGGTTTGGGGTGCGGACTACGTCGGCGACACCAAGACGCTCGATGTGCACGTCAAGCGGTTGCGCTCCAAGATCGAGACCGATCCGGCCAACCCGGTGCATCTGGTGACGGTGCGCGGCCTCGGATACAAGCTCGAGGGCTGAGGTCTCCCGGCGATCAGCCGGTGCGGCCGCCGGGGATCTCCAGCACCTCAAACGTGTTGATCCCGGCGGTGACTGACGGGTCCCGCTCGCCGATGGCGAGCGCCTCGGCGCGGCCGGCGACGCGAAGGATGCCCAGCCCCCACATTCCCTCGGGGTCGGCGACCGGCCCGTAGACCACGACTCGCCCCGCCGTGAGGAGCTCCTGCCAGTAGCCCGTGTGCAACGTCATGGCGTGGCGCTCTTCGTGCGTCATGGTCTGAGCGAAGTCGGCGCGCGGTGGCACCAGACGAAACAGGAAGAGCGACTCGCTCATTCGGCTGCGCGGGTCGCGGGGTGCACGGCCACCAGGCCCAGCGCGCTGCGGCGCTTGCACATTGCAGCGAGCTCGGAATACGCCTTCTCGCCGAGCAATTCGGTGAGTTCGGGGGCGTAGGACTGCCATACCTGCTTGCTGCCGACGTGCGCGGCGGGATCGCCGGTGCAGTACCAGTGCAGGTCTTCTCCGCCTTCGCCCCAGCCGCGCCGGTCGTACTCGGTGATCCAGGTCTTGAGGATCTCGGAGCCGTCCGGCCGGGTCACCCACTCCTGGGTCCGGCGAATCGGCAACTGCCAGCACACATCAGGCTTCATGGTCAGCGGCTCGACGCCAAGCTTGAGCGCCTTGCTGTGCAGTGCGCAGCCGATGCCGCCGGCGAAACCCGGCCGGTTCAGAAAGATGCAGGCGCCCTTGTACTTTCGAGTCCGAAGGTTGGGCTTGTCGTCGTACTCGTCCATCTCGAGATAGCCCTTTTTGCCCAGCCCCTTGTCGCGGAACTGCCAGTCCTCGTCGGTCAGCTGCTTGACGGCGTCGTCGAGCCGGGCGCGGTCGTCCTTGTCGGACAGGAACGCGCCGTGCGAACAGCAGCCGTCGTCGGGCCGGCCCTTGACCGTGCCCTGACAGGCAGGTGTGCCGAACACACACGTCCACCGCGACAACAGCCACGTCAGGTCCGCGGCGATCAAATGTTCGGGGTTGTCAGGGTCGTAGAACTCCACCCACTCACGGGCGAAGTCGAGTTCAACTTCTCCGGGATGCGATCCGCTCACGGATTTCAACGGTAGACCCATTAAGTTGGGGGCGTGCGATTAGGCGTGCTCGACGTGGGCAGCAACACCGTCCACCTGTTGGTGGTCGATGCGCGCCGCGGCGGCCATCCGACGCCGATGAGCTCCACCAAGGCGTCGCTGCGGCTCGCCGAGACCATCGACAGCTCGGGCAAGCTGACCCGCAAGGGCGCCGACAAACTGATCGGCACCATCGACGAGTTCGCCAAGATCGCCGCCAGCTCCGGTTGCGCGGAGCTGATGGCGTTCGCCACCTCGGCGGTGCGCGACGCCACCAACTCCGAGGACGTGCTCGCCAGGGTGCTCGCCGAGACGGGTGTGGCGCTGCAGGTGCTCAGCTGGAGTCGACGAATCCCGGCTGACGTTCCTGGCCGTGCGCCGCTGGTACGGCTGGAGCGCGGGCCGGATCATCAACATCGACATCGGCGGCGGTTCGCTGGAATTGTCCAACGGCGTCGACGAGGAGCCCGAGGTGGCGTTGTCGCTGCCGCTGGGCGCGGGCCGGCTGACCCGGGAGTGGCTGCCCGACGATCCGCCGGGCCGCCGCCGCGTGGCCATGCTGCGTGACTGGCTGGCCACCGAGCTGGCCGACGCCGGCGCCGAGATGCTCAAGGCCGGCAGCCCCGACCTGGCGGTCGCGACCTCGAAGACGTTCCGCTCGCTGGCCCGGCTCACCGGCGCCGCGCCCGTCGGGCGCGGGACCGCGGGTGAAGCGGACGCTGACAGCCACCGGGCTTCGGCAGCTCATAGCTTTCATCTCTAGGATGACCGCGGCTGACCGTGCCGAGTTGGAAGGGGTGAGTGCCGAGCGGGCGCCACAGATCGTGGCGGGAGCGTTGGTAGCTGAGGCGAGCATGAGGGCTCTCGCGGTCGAGAGCGTGGATATCTGCCCCTGGGCATTGCGAGAAGGGCTTGATTCTGCGGAAACTCGACAGCGAAGCTGACGGAACGGCCTTGGTGGAGACGTCCGTGCGGGATGCTAGAGGGCGGACGGAGGCGCGCAGCGCCGACATGAGGTAGCGAGGCCCAGAGGCAACACACGATGACAGGACCAGAAGACAGCCACAGCAGCACGCGGCCGATCTCGGTCGCGGAGTTGCTGGCGAAGAACGGGACGATCGGCGCCCCGCCCGTCGGCGGCCGGCGCCGGCGGCGTCGTGGCAACACCGACGCCGTCACCGTCGCCGAGCTGACCGGCGAGATCCCGATCGTCACGAGCCACGACGTCGCGCGCACCGCGAGGCCGAGACCGACGATCCATCCCGCGGTCACCGACGAGCAGTCGGACGAGCACGTGGCGGCCAACGGTGTCGTCGAGCACGCCGAGCGCCGCCGAGGACGTCGACGCCCACGAGAAGCCCGAACCCGCCGATGACCTCGACCGCGTCGCCGACGCAGCCGAAGAGGCCGACGAGCACCGAGTCCACCGACGCTGGATACCGACACCGCCGAGCGCACGACACCGACGACGACCGATACCGACGAGGCCGACGAGCCGGCCGACGAGACATCGACGACGACTACGCCGACGCGGTAGCCGACTACGCCGCCCACATCGAGCAGCGCGACAGCCGATCCCGACCCGTTGGACTTCTTCGCCCCGCCGCCCCGCCGCCCGCACTACGCGCTCGGCGCGCGGCGCTCGTCGCGCCCGCGGGCTCGGGCGCCGAGCAGATGAGCCCGGATCCGCGTCGACGACGGAGACGACCTGGATCGAGGCCCCGTCGACCTGGCCGAGTCGCCGGATACCGAGGACATCGACACCGACGGCGGCGCTCGAGGACACCGACGACGCGATGAGCCGCCGTCGTACCTGCGCTCCACCGCAGGCCCGCTGTTCGGCGGCCAGACCGTCGCCGACGACCTGGCCCGCCGCGGCGCCACCGCCCGCGTCCCGAGGACATCGACCTCGACGACGACGACGAGACCGGCCGCGGCCGAACCACGCTCGGCGATGTCGTCGTTCCTGCGCGGGCCTGGATCGTCGGTGCAGTGCATCATCGCGGTGGCGCTTCGGCGCCGGCCTGTTCATCGCCTTCGACCAGCTGTGGAAGTGGAACAACATCGTCGCGCTGGTGCTGTCCGTGCTGGTGATCCTGGGCCTCGTGGTCGGCGTGCGGGTGGTACGCAAGACCGAGGACATCGGCAGCACGCTGATCGCGGTGGCGGTCGGGGCGCTGGTTACGCTGGGGCCGCTGGCGCTGCTGCAGTCGGGCTAGGCACCGAACACCGTGCGCCCCGCCATCAAGGTCGGTCTGTCGACGGCCTCGGTATACCCGCTGAGGACCGAGGCTGCCTTCGAGTACGCGGCCCGGCTCGGCTACGACGGCGTCGAGCTGATGGTGTGGGCCGAAACGGTCAGCCAGGACATCGACGCCGTCGAGCGGCTGTCGGAGCAGTATCAGATGCCGGTGCTCTCGGTGCATGCGCCGTGCCTGCTGATCTCGCAGCGGGTGTGGGGCGCCAACCCGATCACCAAACTGGAGCGCAGCGTGCGCGCCGCCGAGCAGCTCGGCGCCCAGACGGTCGTCGTGCATCCGCCGTTCCGCTGGCAGCGCCGCTACGCCGAGGGCTTCTCCGAGCAGGTCGCCGAACTGGAGGCGGCCAGCGACGTGATGGTGGCGGTGGAGAACATGTTCCCGTTCCGGGCCGACCGGTTCTTCGGCGCCGGCCAGACGTCGATCGAGCGGATGCGTAAGCGCGGCGGCAAGCCGGGCCGGGGATCTCGGCGTTCGCGCCGTCCTACGACCCGCTCGACGGCGATCACGCGCACTACACGCTGGACCTGTCGCACACCGCGACGGCCGGCACCGACGCGCTGGACATGGCCCGCCGGATGGGTGACGGCCTGGTGCACCTGCACCTGTGCGACGGCAGCGGCGCCTCCACCGACGAGCACCTGGTGCCCGGCCGCGGCACCCAGCCCACCGTCGAGGTCTGCGAGATGCTGGCCGCCGGCGACTTCTCCGGCCATGTGATCCTGGAGGTCACCACCTCGGGCGCGCGAACGGCCGGGAACGCGAAGCGCTGCTGACCGAGTCGCTGCAGTTCGCCCGGGCGCATCTGCTGCGCTGAACGCAGTTGAAGGACACCACGACATGCCCGGATCCACCCTGTTCACCGATGCCATGGCGCTGACGCCGGCCGGTGACGGCGTGCTACGACGGTGAGCTGAACGAGCACTGGACCATCGGGCCCGAAGGTGCACGGCGGGGCGATGCTGGCGCTGTGCGCGAACGCGGCCCGCACTCGAGCATTCCGCGGTCCGGCGTCGAGACCGATCGCGGTGAGTCCGGGCAACTTCCTGTGGGCGCCCGATCCCGGGCCGATGCGGGTGGTCACCACGGTGCGCAAGCGGGGCCGGCGGGTCAGCCTGGTCGACGTCGAACTCATGCAGGGCGACCGTACGGCCGTTCGGGCCTCGGTGACGCTGGGCGAGCCCGAGCATCATGTCGGCCGCCGCTGCTGCTCGTTCCACCAGCCGCTCGGTGCCGCTGATGACGCCGGACCCGCCGCCCGGTCTGGAGCCGATCGGACCCGGCCACCCGATGGCCGACATCGTCCATCTGGCCCACGGCTGCGACATCCGGCCGTCGCTGACCACATTCGCCCCGCGCTCCGACGGCGGACCGCCGGTGATCGAGTACTGGGTGCGGCCCGGGGAGCGCGCCCGACGTGCTTTTCGCCCTGCTGTGCGGCGACGTGTCGGCGCCGGTGACCTTCGCCGTGAACCGCATCGGCTGGGCGCCGACCGTGCAGCTCACCGCCTACTGCGTGCCTGCCCGCCGACGGCTGGCTGCGGGTGATGTGCACGACCATGCAGATCGGCCAGGACTGGTTCGACGAGGACCACGTCGTCGTCGACTGCGAGGGCCGCATCGTCGTGCAGACCCGTCAGCTCGCGATGGTGCCCGCGCAGTAACGCTCGCGGGCGTGCAATGCTTTCACCGCATGGCCAGAATCGCGATCATCGGCGGTGGAAGTATCGGCGAAGCACTGCTGTCGGGGCTGCTGCGCGCCGGCCGGCAGGTCAAGGACATGGTGGTCGCCGAGAAGCGACCCCGACCGCGCGAAGTATCTGTCCGAGACGTATTCGGTGCTGGTGACGACGGTGGCCGATGCCGCCGACAGCGCCAAGTACATCATCGTCGCGGTCAAGCCCGCCGATGTGGACGGTGATCGTCAGCGATATCGCCGACGCCGCCGCGCAAGGCCGAAAGCGACGCCGCCGAACAGGTTTTCGTGACGGTCGCGGCGGGCGTCAACACCGCGTACTACGAGAACAAGCTGCCCGCCGGATCGCCGGTCATCCGGGTGATGCCCAACGCGCCGGTCGTCGTCGGCGGGGGGTCAGCGCGCTGGCCCGCGGCCGCTTCGCCACCCCCGAGCACCTCAAGGAGGTGTCGGCCATCTTCGACGCGGTCGGCGGCGTGCTGACCGTGCCCGAGTCGCAGCTCGACGCCGTCACCGCGGTATCGGGCTCCGGACCGGCGTACTTCTTCCTGATGGTCGAGGCGCTCGTCGACGCCGGCGTCGCCGCGGGGCTGTCGCGCTCGGTGGCCACCGATCTGGTCGTGCAAACAATGGCCGGATCGGCGGCGATGCTGCTGGAGCGCCTCGACGAGGCGCAGCCGGCCGGTGACGCGGCGATGGGCACCGCGATCGACACCACCGCCGCGCAGCTGCGCGCCACCGTTACCTCGCCCGGGCGGCACCACCGCCGCTGGTCTGCGCGAACTCGAGCGGGGCGGTTTGCGGGCGGCGGTCGCCGAGGCCGTCGAGGCCGCAAAAAGGCGCTCTGAGCAGCTAGGAATCACATCAGAGTAATTCAATGAATTTCCAACGGATTACCCCACACCCGTCGCAGTAACCCCATTGGCCACGCTATTCTCCTCGTGTAAGCATGGGTCGGTGCCAGCGGTGGGGAAGCCGCTGGAACTGCCCGTGCCTGATGGATTGGGTTGCGATGACGTCTATGAACGGGCCATCGGCGCGGGACTCGGCTAGCGGAAAGGCGGCGCGAGACGCCGGCGCAGAGTGCCGGGACGGACAGCCGCCACGCGCTCAATTTCTCACCGTCGCCGAAGTGGCGAGCCTGATGAGGGTCAGCAAGATGACGGTGTACCGGCTGGTGCACAACGGCGAGCTGCCCGCCGTGCGGGTCGGCCGCTCGTTCCGGGTGCACGCCAAGGCCGTCCACGACCTGCTGGAGACGCTCGTACTTCGACGCGGGCTAGCACGTCTGGCGCCTCACACGTTTTTCGTTAACCGGGCCGACCCGGGTAAGGTGCCGGGTCGGTGCCACGTGTCAGCCGAAATCGGCTTGAAAGACTTAGGTAGCGGAGTTCATGGGTTCAGTCATCAAGAAGCGGCGTAAGCGCATGTCGAAGAAGAAGCACCGCAAGCTGCTTCGTCGCACCCGGGTGCAGCGCAGAAAGCTTGGCAAGTAGCTTTCACGTCTCGGCCGCTAGGCTGACCGGATGGATTCGAGGGGCACCGGGGGGCTGTCGACCGATGACACCGTGCACTACCCGAAAGTCGTGCTGGTCACCGGGGCGTGCCGGTTCCTGGGCGGCTATCTGACCGCCCGGCTGGCGCAGAACCCGTTGATCAACCACGTCATCGCCGTCGACGCGATCGCGCCCGAGCAAGGATCTGCTGCGGCGGATGGGCCGCGCCGAGTTCGTCCGCGCCGACATCCGGAACCCTTTCATCGCCAAGGTGATCCGCAACGGCGACGTCGACACCGTGGTGCACGCCGCGGCGGCGTCGTACGCGCCCGCGCTCCGGCGGTCGGGCGGCGCTGAAGGAACTCAACGTGATGGGCGCGATCCAGTTGTTCGCGGCCTGTCAGAAGGCGCCGTCGGTGCGCCGCGTCATCCTCAAGTCCACCTCCGAGGTGTACGGCTCGAGCGCGCGCGATCCGGTGCTGTTCACCGAGGACAGCAGCGCCCGCCGCCCGCCGGGCGAGGGTTTCGCCCGCGACAGCATCGACATCGAGGGTTACGCGCGCGGCCTGGGCCGGCGCAGGCCCGATATCGCGGTCACCATCCTGCGGCTGGCCAACATGATCGGCCCCGCGATGGACACCGCGCTGTCGCGGTATCTGGCCGGGCCGGTGGTGCCGACGGTCGTCGGCCACGACGCCCGGCTGCAGCTGCTGCACGAGCAGGACGCGCTGGGCGCGCTGGAGCGCGCGACGATGGCGGGCAAGGCGGGCACGTTCAACGTCGGCGCCCCCGGCATCATCATGATGAGTCAGGCCATCCGCCGGTCCGGCCGGGTGGCGCTGCCGGTGCCGCGATCGGCGCTGTGGGCTGTGGATTCGCTGAGGCGCGCAACTCGCTACACTGAACTCGATCGCGAGCAGCTCGACTACTTGAGTTACGGCCGGGTCATGGACACCTCGCGGATGCGAAACGACCTAGGCTATAGCCCGAAGTGGACAACTGCGGAAGCTTTTGACGATTACGTCCGGGGTCGCGGATTGACTCCGATCATCGATCCTCGATGGGTACGCTCAATGGAGAGTCGCGCCGTGTCGGCGGCGCAACGCTGGGGACGTTAGAGCAAAGCTCCAAATCGGGTGGGGAGAAGGTACAAGGTGGCTGGGCGAGCCGAAAGCGAAAGTCATTCCGCTGCACTCGAATTCGAGCCGTGCCGCGGCTCAGCGGCGGACGGCCGCGCAGCGCACCGACAGTTCGCGTCGACATCCCTCGCTGCTGTCCGACCCCGGCGGCCGGGCTTCGGCCGAACAGATCGCCGCCGTCGTCCGCGAGATCGATCAGCGTCGCAGCGCGGTCGCGGGTGCGCCGGCGACCGACGACACCCCGACGAACCGCGCGAGCGAATCGCCGCGGTCGCCGAGTTCGTCCGCAAGCGGATGATCGGCGACTACACCGTCGACGAGTTCGGCTTCGACCAGCACCTCAACGACGCTATCTTTTTGCCTTTGCTGCGAGTGCTTTTCAACTCGTGGTTCCGGGTTGAGGTCAGCGGGATCGAGAACCTGCCCGAGACCGGGGCGGCGCTGGTGGTCGCCAACCATGCCGGTGTGCTGCCGTTCGACGGGCTGATGGCTTCGGTGGCCGTGCACGACAACCATCCCGGCACACCGCGACCTGCGGCTGCTGGCCGCCGACATGGTGTTCGACCTGCCGATGATCGGCCAGGCCGCGCGCAAGGCCGGCCACACCATGGCGTGCACCGCCGACGCGCACCGGCTGCTGGCCGCCGGCGAGCTCACCGCGGTCTTCCCCGAGGGCTACAAGGGCCTGGGCAAGCACTTCAAGGACCGCTACAAGCTGCAGCGCTTCGGTCGGGGTGGATTCGTCTCGGCCGCGCTGCGGACCAAGGCGCCCGATCGTGCCGTGCTCGATCGTCGGCTCCGAGGAGATCTATCCGATGATCGCCGACGTCAAGCTGCTGGCGCGGCTGCTGGGCCTGCCGTACTTCCCGATCACCCCGCTGTTCCCGCTCGCCGGACCCGTGGGGCTGGTGCCGCTGCCGTCGAAGTGGCACATCCAGTTCGGCGAGCCGATCTCCACCGCCGACTACGACGAGGCGCGCCGCCGACGATCCGATGGTCACGTTCGAACTGACCGACCAGGTCCGCGAGACCATCCAGCAGACGCTGTATCAGCTGCTGGCCAACCGCCGGAACACGTTCTTCGGCTGACGTTCTCGCTCGCGCGAGCTCGGTCGGCCTCCGAGCTTTGCCCAGCAATCATTTTCGCGATCGCCGCATCGCCGCGCGGCGGCGATCTGCGCGGTCACCTCGTCGGCCTCTTCCGGTGGCCCGGCCTCGCCGAGCATGGTGACGATGCTGGTGATCACCGGCTTGCCGTCGGCGTCGGTCACCTCGCCGCGGATCTCGGTGATGACGGTGCCGTGCGACTCGATCACCGAATCCAGGTAGGAGTCGAAGTACAGCTTGTCGCCGGCCAGGATCGGCCGGTGAAAGATCAGCTTCTGGTCGCGGTGCAGCACGCGCTCCATGTTGATCGGCACGTCGAAGTGGTTGAAGATCTCCAGCTGCACGCGTCGGCCGGCCACCGCCAGGAACGTCAGCGACGCCACCAGCGCGTCGTAGCCGCACTCCTTGGCGGCTTCCTCGGTGTAGTGGGCCGGGTGGTCGTCCTTGACCGCGCGGGCGAACTCGCGCATCTTCTCCCGGCCGACCTCGAAGTAGTCCGGATACCGGTAGTGGGTCCCGATGATCTCTTGAGCGATGCTCATGCTGGGCGGTCTTCCGCTCGACTGTTAGCGGCGCGAGCCTATCAGCGGGCTCGCGCGCCTAATCGTCTCGGCGCGACACGACTGCAGCCAGCGCGCCGCCGATGGCGCCCAGCGCCAGCGCCGAGGGCACCCCGATTCGGGCGGCCTTGCGGGCGGTCCGGAAATCGCGGATCTCCCAGCCGCGCTCGCGGGCCACATCGCGCAGATCGGCGTCGGGGTTGATCGCCACGGCGGTGCCGACCAGCGACAGCATCGGCACGTCGTTGAAGCTGTCGGAGTAGGCGGTGCAGCGGCGGAGGTTCAGCCCCTCGCGGATGGCCAGCGACCGCACTGCGTGGGCCTTGCCGGTGCCGTGCAGGATGTCGCCGACCAGCCGGCCGGTGAACACGCCGTCGACCGATTCGGCGACGGTGCCCAGCGCGCCGGTCAGCCCGAGCCGCTTGGCGATGGTGGCGGCCAGCTCGTAGGGCGTCGCGGTGACCAGCCACACCTGCTGGCCGGCGTCGAGGTGCATCTGCGCCAGCGCGCGGGTGCCCGGCCAGATCTTGTCGGCGATGATCTCGTCGTAGATCTCTTCGCCCACCGCCATCAGTTCGGCCGTCGACCGGCCCTCGATGAAGGCCAGCGCCTTGCGCCGGCCGGCGGCCACGTCGTCGCTGTTCTCCCGGCCGGTCAGCTGAAACTTGGCCTGGGCGTAGACGAACCGGGCCAGATCGCCGTAGGTGAAGTACTTGCGGGCAGCCAGCCCGCGGGCGAAGTGCACCAGCGACGAGCCGTGCACCAAGGTGTTGTCGACGTCGAAGAAGGCCGCGGCCGTCAGATCGGGCGGCGGGGGCGGCGGGACGGTGACGGCCTCACTGGACATGTCCATGACGGCGGCCTCGGCGGCGGCCTCTCCGGCGAGCTGTTGCTCCTCCACAATGTCAGCCGGTTTCGGACACGGCTTAACAGTAGGTCACCGGGTGGCGATACTGACGACGTGGACCGACAGGTGGAATTGTTGACGCGCGCGGGATGCACGCTCTGTTCGGGGGCCGCGACGCGACTGGCGCGAGCTGGCCGACGAGCTGGCTTCCAGCTGCGGGTGACCGACGTCGACCGGGCGGCGGCCGCGGGGGACACCGCACTGCGCGCCGAATTCGGCGACCGGCTTCCGGTGGTGCTCCTCGACGGCAGCGAGCACAGTTACTGGGAGGTCGACGAGCCGAGACTGCGGGCGGATCTCGCGGGCCGATGAAGTAACGGGCAAATTTGGTGCCCCAGCTGGTCAACAAGTACCTTGGTTGACGTGGTGATGAAGCCGTGAGCGTGCTGCTTTTCGGGGTTTCGCACCGTACCGCGCCGGTATCCGTACTGGAGCAATTGAGCACCGATGAGTCCGATCAGGCCAAGATCGTCGACCAGGTGCTGCAATCCTCGTTGGTGACCGAGGCGATGGTGCTGTCCACCTGTAACCGGGTCGAGGTGTACGCCGTCGTCGAGGCCTTCCACGGAGGGCTTTCGGTCATCGGCCAGGTGCTGTCCGAGCACTCCGGCATGTCGCTCAACGACCTCACCAAATACGCCTACGTCCGCTACGCCGAGGCCGCCGTCGAGCACCTCTTCTCCGTGGCCAGCGGGCTGGACTCCGCGGTCATCGGCGAGGCGCAGGTGCTCGGCCAGGTCCGCCGCGCCTATGCGGCCGCCGAGGCAAACCACACCGTCGGGCGCACGTTGCACGAGCTGTCGCAGCGCGCGCTGTCGGTCGGCAAGCGGGTGCACTCCGAGACCGGTATCGACGCCGCGGGCGCGTCCGTGGTGTCGGTGGCGCTCGGCATGGCCGACACGAAGCTCGGACGGGCTCGCCGGTCGCCGCGCCGCCGTCGTCGGCGCCGGGTCGATGGGTGCGCTGTCGGCCAAGCATCTGGTCCGCGCCGGGGTCGAGCGCATCCACGTGGTCAACCGGTCGCTGCCGCGGGCGAAGAGGCTCGCCGAGAGCATCCGCGAGCATGGGCGTCGCCGCCGATGCCTTTCCGTTCGACCACCTGACGCCCGTGCTCACCGGCGCCGACGTCGTCGTCTGCTGCACGGGTGCGGTGCGGCCGGTGGTCTCGCTGGCCGACGTCCACCGCGGCCTCGCCCACGGGGGAGAGCCCAAACGGCTGGTGATCTGCGACCTGGGCATGCCGCGCGACGTCGACCCAGCGGTGACCGGTCTGCCAGGCGTCTTCGTCGTCGACATGGACCGTATCCAGCGGGAGCCCTCGTCCCGCGCCGCCGCCTCCGACGCGGAGGCCGCCCGCGCGATCGTCGCCGCGGAGGTTGCCAACTACCTGGCCGGGCAGCGGATGGCCGAGGTGACCCCGACCGTCACGGCGCCGCGCCAGCGCGCCGCCGACGTGGTCGAGGCCGAGTTGCTGCGACTGGACAACCGACTGCCCGGGCTGGACGCGGCTCACCGCGACGAGGTCGCCAAGACCGTCCGGCGGGTGGTGGACAAGCTGCTGCACGCACCGACGGTGCGGGTGAAACAGCTCGCGAGTGCACCGGGC
>CAVOUV010000020.1:0-265413 GCA_963699655.1 uncultured Actinomycetota bacterium | reverse complement strand
CCGGGCAGGTTGAACGGCGTGATGACCTGAATCGGCGCCGGCCGAGCCGGCTCGGCGGGCAGTGCTCCGCGCTCCTGCGGTAACAGCCGCATCGCCAGCCGGGCGTCGGCGCGCAGATCGTTGTGCAGGACCACCGATATCCGGCCGTCGCGCAACAGCCGCCGGTTGTCGGCGTCGAGGTCGTGCGCAACGAACACCCTGTACGCCCGGCCAGCCGTCGAACGCGGCGACGGTCGCGGTGTTGCCGCCGCCGACGGAGTACGACGGCCTCCACCGCGGGTGCCGCTCCAGGGCTTCGAGCACCAGCCGTTCGTTCGTCGCGTCGATGCCGTCGCTGTCGCTGACCTCGACGATCTGACGCCCCGAACCGCGCAGCGCGGACCGGAAACCGACCTCGCGCTCCCCCTCGCCGCGAAACACCGTGCGGCTCGAGCGTGATCAGCACGTCCGACGGCGCCGGGCCCACCATTGCTCCATCAGATAGGCGGCGGTGACGCCTGCGCCGTGGTTGTCGATGCCGACGTAGGCGCACCGCGCGCTGGTCGGCACGTCGGTCGCGTAGGTCACCACGGGCACGCCGCTGCTCGACGAGCCGGTCGACGGCCTCGGCGACCTCGGGTTCGTCCTGCGCCTTGAGCACCACGCCGTGGCTGCCGCGCAGATCGCGCCGAGCGCATCGACCATCTGCGCCGTCGAGCCCGCTCCCACAGATGGAAGCGGGCCCGCAACATGGCGGCGCGAAGGCGGCAGTTCGGCCTCGACCGCGGCCGGGAACGCATCGGAAAACCGCTGCGGAGTCTGCATCACCACGTCGATCAAGTAGCGCCTGCCGTTCAACCGCAGCTGGGCGCGCTGCTTGTCCAGGTCGGCGATCGCCTGCATCACCTCGGCGCGGGTGTTCTCCCGCACGCCCGGCCGCTTGTTCAGCACACGGTCGATGGTGGCCTCGCTCAGCCCAGACTGCTGGGCGATCTCCCTGACCTTGTAGCGGTGCACCACGGTCCAGCCTCCATTCTGAGGTTTTTTTGATGGTTTTCTGGTGTTGATTGCGGTGCGGGCGACTACCAGACTAACTGCCATGGCAACGCCGCTGACCACTGCATACAAGTCGTGGATCGACGAGTCCGACTGCGGGCTTGACGAGTTCCGGGCCGAGGTGCTGCGAGACACCGACCTCACCGACTACCCGCACGCCGTCGATGTGCGCGAGAACGTCCTGATCTATCCCGCCGCCGCGCCGTCCGACCGGCGCGCCTTTTGCAGGGCACTGTCACATTGATTGAAAAGTGTAGTGGCGCAGTTGGGTTTGAAGCAGTCGCGACGGAACACCGTTGGGTCGTTCACATTTCAGGCGGCAGCGTCGGGCGCGGTGACCTGACGCCAGACCGCGAAGCGGTCGGCCATCTCGGTTCGCCATTCGGTCGCGCTGAGCAGATGCCGTCGCGGCCGGAAGTGTGCGGAGATGCCGCTGAAGGCGGACAGGAACCGTTGCGCATGCCGCGACGATTTGAAGCGTTTCATCGCCCGTTCGCGTTGTCGGGTGGGCTGATGAGAGTTCTCGGCGCGGTTGTTCAGATACCGCGACCGCCGGTGCTCCACCGACGACATGAGCTCGCGGTGGGCGACCTGGTAGCTGCCCAGCTTGTCGGTGACCAGCACGCGCGGCACGTACCGCAGGCCCTTGAGCAGCTTACGGAAGAATCGCTTGGCCGCCACCGCGTTTCGGCGTGACTCGACGAGAACGTCGAGCACGTTGCCGTGCTGGTCGACCGCGCGCCACAGGTACCGCAGCCTGCCGTTGATCCCGACGAACACCTCGTCGAGGTGCCACTTGTCGCCGGGGCGCGGGCGCCGCCGGCGCAGCTGGTTGGCGTAGGCCTGCCCGAACTTGGCGCACCACCGCCGGATCGTCTCGTAACTCACCGCGACACCGCGTACGAGCATCAGCTCCTCGACCTCACGGAAGCTGAGCGGGAACCTGAAGTACAGCCACACGCAGTGGTTGATGATCTCGACCGGGTAGCGGTGGCCCTTGTACGACGGCGTTGCGGTGGTCACCCCACGAATCCTCCCAGGTCGCCCACACTCACCAACGTGACAGTGCCGTCTGGACCCCGGTGACCAAGCCACGCAACAGCGGGATCGCTTCCGGAGCTCTGCTTCATGCCGCGGCAGACCAGGTGATCATGGCGTCTAGAGCTCCCACGTGCCCATCGCGTGGCGTCGCCATCCAGCCGGACATCGTCAATGCGCACGTCGGCCTTCATGCCTCGGGCGTTGCCGATCCGATCGCCGGCCGTGTGGATCGAGATGGTCCTGTAGTGGCCGGTCGCGAGCTGAAGCAGAAGCGGCGTCGCGCCGAACGACGCACTCGCCTTATCCTGCACCACGCATTCGGTGGCGGCGGCCACCACGCTCTCGGCGCGGTGACGGGCGTACAGCTCACTGGCGAGCAGGCCGGCGGCGACTAAGCCGATCACGATCACCGCGATCAGGACTATCGACAGCGGGTTGCGCAGACGGACGCGGCTCAGTCCGGAACCCTTCGATGTCGGGGTGCCCGGCGGTGGGCCGTAACCGGGCTGGCCCGGTGGCGGCGGGGGATGCCCTTCCATCCCTTCATCGTGGACCCGCTCAGCCGACAGCCTCGGGTGTGGCTGGCCAAATCTGCTAAATCGTCGTCTTTGCGGTGGCGGACGTATGCCGCGATCAAGCTGGGGGTGTCCGAACAAAACCTACTTTCAGGCGTAACCAGTCACGGTTGCCTATGGGCTTGACACCGTGTGTCCACCAAACGGGGTCAAGCCCGGTCGTCTCACGCGCGGCTGGCGGACTTTAGTCTCAGTTCTTGCTTCAAATCGTCACGCATTGATCGACGGCCATCACCCAACCGGAGAAAGTTGACGTCCCAATTGATTCCGGTGTCGCGGGAATAGAAACCCTCGTCGGAGCCGACAATTGCGCGTGCCGAGACCGTTTCCCGGCGCGGCGGTCCCTGGTTTGGCGGAGTTGCGATGATGGGTCAATGCAGCCAGCAGCAGCATTCATGGCGCGGGTGCTGGGGGTGCGGTCGATCCTGTTGTCCTCACTGCTCGGCTACCGATCGTCGTGGATGATGCGCGACTTGGTCGCAGCGCTCACGTTGCTGGCGATCGCGGTGCCCGAGCAGTTAGCCACCGCCCGGCTGGCCGGTATGCCGCCGATCACCGGCTTCTACGCGTTCATCGCGGGCAGCGTGATGTTCGCGCTGTTGGGATCGAACCCGCAAATGTCGGTCGGCGCCGATTCGACCATCGCCCCGCTGTTCGCCATCGGCATCGCCACCTTGGCGTCGGCCATCTCGCCGCACTACGTGGAGTTGGTCGGAATCGTTGCGGTGATGGTCGGTGTGTTGGTGGCCCTGGTCGGTCTGCTGCGGATGGGGTGGGTCGCCGAGTTTCTGTCGACGCCGATCATCAGCGGATTCCTTGGCGGGGTTGCGATCATCATCGTGGTGCACCAGCTACCTGACCTGCTTGGCCTGCCGGGCAGCAGCGGCAGCACACTGCACCGCGTGGGTGTCGCGGTCAGCGACCTGCATCGAATCAACGGGTGGGCGCTGGGCATCGGGGTCGGCGTGTTCACCATCGTGTTCGTCGCCGAACGGGTCGATCGCAGGCTCCCCGGGGCGTTGGTCGCGCTGATCGCGTCGACGATCCTCGCCGGTCCGTTGAATCTGCATGCTCACGGCGTGCCGCTGTTGGGTGCGCTGGCCCACGGCGCGCCGCACCTCGGGCTGCACGGGCTGTCCTGGTCGGCGCTGAGCGCTGTCGCGCCGATCGCCGGCGTCGTCGCCCTGGTAATTGTCAGCCAGACAGCGGCGACGACCCGCGCGTTCGCCGACCAGGGCACTTACGAGGTGGACGTCAATCGCGACTTCCTCGGCGTCGGAGCTGGCAATGTCGTCGCTGGCCTGGTCGGCGCCTTCCCTGTGAACGCAAGCCCGCCACGAACCGCCGCAGTGGTCTCGGCGTCCGGGCGGACCCAGGTGGCCGGTCTCGCTGCTGCCGGCGCTCTGGTGCTGTTGATCCCTGCCGTCGCCCTGCTCGAGGACCTGCCCTTGGCGACCCTGGCCGCGGTTCTGATCTTCATCGCCACCCGAATCTTGCACATCCACGATCTCATCGACATCGCCCGCTACGACCGCTTCGAGTTCGGACTGGCTCTCATCACCCTGTTCACGGTCGCACTCGTCGGCGTCGAGCAGGGCATCGCCGTCGCGGTTGCGTTAGCTATCCTCGACCGCACCCGCCTCAGCGCCCGCCCGCACATGCACGTCCTGGGCTGCATCCCGTCGACCACCAGCTGGGGCCCGCTCGGCGGCACCGAACACGCCATCGAGGTTCCCGGGGTACTCGTGGTGCTGTTCGCGACACCCCTCTGGTACGCCAACGCCGGTCATTTCAGGACCGAGATGACTGCCGCGATCGACCGTGCGGGTCACCCAATCAGGCTCGTCGTGCTCGACACGATCGGAATGACTGATCTTGATTACACCGGATCACACGCGCTACGCCAGATGCTCGACCGACTCGACCGCAGCGGCGTGTCCTTCGCGATGGCAAGAACCAGCAAAACGGTCCGCGCCGGCTTGGCGCGAAGCGGCCTGCTCCGGCGGATCGGCGAGGACCACCTATTCGCCTCCGTCGGCGAAGCAGTCAAGGCTCTACACACCGACAAGCCCGAGGGGCTGCCATGACGGCGACCATTCCTCTGCACCGCTATTGATCCCTCGCTTCGATCATCATGCCGTGCACACCGCCAAATGACTGTTGGCCGTCGATCTCGTCAATGATCGCGGTCGGAATACCCTGCATCCAATCGCTCTCGTCATGTGAAATGTGTTTATTTCGAACGTATTTCAGGTGATCGAAGTCAGTTCGAGTGTGTGCCACGTTCGGCGATTGCAGGTCAAAGATCGTGTCGGGATCGAGTCGTTGCCGTGCTGCGCTCCCGCCGAAACACTTGATCGTGGTGACCAGCGCCGCAATCCACAACGCTGTGCAAGCCGTCGCGAACGAATCGTCGTCATCACTGTTGAGCCGGTCGAACTCATCAAGGAATTGATTAGCTGTCGTGAGGTCATGCTCAACGTCAGGTGGCCGAACCACGTCGCTTGTTGGCCTGGCAGTTGGACGATTCGCGACGAGTCGGCTTCGCGCCGAATCGAGATGTTGACCGACGCGGCGGCGTGGTCGATCTCCACGGTGATCTGGTCGCCCAGGTCGCCGTGACTGTAGAAGGTCATCGGTGCATTCATCTTGCCGGGTTCGCTGATCGGCACGGCGGGATTATCACACGGTAGCGGCGCGCTACCCGGCCCGGTGACGCAAAACGTCGACCTGTCGGTCAACTACAACAACAGCACGCTGGGCGTGGACCCGGCCGAACAGCGCCGACAAGACGGCATCAGACAGGACCGCGGCATCGCGAAGGTGCCCCGATAGACCCGGGACATCACTGCTGCGTTTACAACTACCATTCCCTCTTGTAACTGATGACGGGTAGGGGGTTCGCATCTCTGCAGGTCAGACGGGCGGCCTAGTGCCTACGGTATTGGGCCTCTCCCCCAAAATCTGGAGGAAAATCAGGCGGCAAATCGGTCGGATGCGCCGCTTTTACCAGATTCGATACGTTCACCGTGTGGCGCGTTGCCAGGTGACCGCGACGCCGCCCCGATGAGGTAGCACGGCTGGACCCGGACGGCAGCCTCGCATGGCCCGACCGATGAGTGAGCAGCTGGGTGGGGGCCGCCGTTCCACCAACGCCAGCGCGCCTTAGGCGAGGTCAACTGGGTTCCACGCGTCATCGATGCGCCTTTGCTCGGCCGCCACCTTCGCGAGAATATCCTCCAGCCGATCCTGCCATTCCGGATCTGCCCGCCGGGTTAGCACTATCAGTGTCGTTCGACCGCCCGCTGGGCGAAACGACCGATTTCGTGAGGCTTGCGCGGTCGGCGCTGCGTTGTGAGATGGGACACCTGTTGGTTGATCGTGCGGTGCTGCATCCGGAGTCAGCACCGCGAAACCCTTCCAGCCGTTAGTCGCGCAGTACTCGGCGGCATAACGATCGTTGGCCTTAAGAGTTTTGGCCGGCAAGGCATCGGATGCGTATTTGAAGAAGTCATTGAGCGCCGAGCGTGGGTAAGCGCGGATTCCATCGCTGCGAGGTAGGCCACGGCTCTGTCGTTGGCCCAGTAGTAGCCGTCTGGCCGAGCGGTGTTCTGGGCGGGGGTCAGCTGGTGCTTGGCCAGCATCCGTGGAGACGCGACCATCATGGCCATTTCGTACTCAAGGTGGCGCAAGGACTCGTCGAGGTCATCGCTTTGGGTCATGAACCCATTGTTGCGGGGAAGGTTCGACGGTCAGTGCGGCGATTTATTGGGCAACCTTCCCCCAAATTCTGGAGGAAATTGGGCGGCAATCCGACCCATGGGTCGCATTTACCAGATTCGGTTCACCGTGCGGCGCGGTGCCGGGTGCCCTCGATCGATTTCCGCCACGAGGACGCGATCAGATACACGCGGTACGGCTGGACCCGGGCAGCGGCCTCACACAACCGGCACGTGCAGGACTGATGCGCGAGCAGTTGGGTAAGCCGCTGTTCCACGGTCGGGAGGGTGGTCTCTCAACGTCGGGTTGAGGTGGAGGGCTGTGGGGCCCCCACGAGATTTCAAACCTGAAGATGCTTCGCGAACCTGAAGATGCTTCAGACGGAGGGGGAAGGGGGTGATCCATCTTGCTCGGCTCGCAACGCTCGACACAGGTGGATTCCGCTCGTGTCACCAGGCTGAACTGTTCGGGCGGATTGTGCGTGTACATCGCAGAGGGCCTCGGCTTGCACCGAGCCACACGTTAAAGGCAGGTCAGGATATGTCATCGCATACTCGGGAAACCGGTTCACTCCGATGGGTCGGTGTCAGCCACCGCACACTGATGGCCTGGCGACTACTTAGTGCGATCATGCTGCTGGTGATGGGCGGGATCCATCTGTACCTCGTGTTCGACGGCGTAGGCGGCTCGCTTGGCGTGCTGTTCGTGCTCAACGCGGTTGGCGCGCTCGTGCTGGCAATCGCAATCATCGTGCTGCGTGGGCGGCTCCTGTCGCTGGCAACGGGGCTGAGCCTGCTGTTCATGGTGGGCACGCTGCTTGCGCTGGTGCTCGCGCTGACCGTGGGGCTGTTTGGCATTCACGAGGTATTAAGCTTCAAGCTGGTGCCCACCACGCTGGTGGTGGAGTCCATCGGCACGATCATCCTGGCAGTAACCGTCGCGCTGGTGTTGCGGTCGCGACGAGCACCCTGACGGCGCACTGACCGGCAACTTCACACCTTGCCTATGGCTCTGATCATCGTGGTAAACCCTTACCGCGTCCGCCGTCCAGCCAAGCCACGCTCTAACGCGTTAGAGCCTCAACGTCGGGTTGAGGTGGAGAAACCTCCCGCCTGGCCGTGGGGTCCCCCCAGACAATCGAGAACCTAAAGATGCTTCAAACCTGAAGATGCTTCAGACGAAGGGGTAGGGGCCAGACAATCTTGGTCCGCTCGCAACGCTCAACACAGGTGTGCCCCGGATTTCTCGGCGCGGGTGTAGATGTCGAGTGCGAGCAGTTCGGCGGCTTCCTGCACACGCACGGGTGCCAGTGTGCGCCGAACCGAGCGACGCAGTACGCGGTTTGGCACGTATTTGGCACGGCCCTCAAAAGCCCGGCCCCAAAAATAGAGTTTAACCTGCGGAAACTGTCTGTGCGCGATACTGGGATTGAACCAGGCGAGCATTGCCGGTCGTTTACGCGGTCGTGGCGAGGATCGGACCCCATGTTTGGGACCACTTTGGGACCACACCTGATGCGCGATGGTGAACGACCTGCGCATCTGTTAACGTCTCGCACGGCATCCAACGGCTACAAACCGGCGGCGACCAGCGGAAATGCGTTACCGCACTTTTGTGGGGGTCAAGTGGTCGCAGGTTCAAATCCTGTCAGCCCCACTCTGTCAGCCCCACTCATGTCAGCCCGACTCAGCATTACCCCAGGTCAAAGGCCATAATGGTGAACCGCGGCAGACCCCGATGGGTATCCATCGGGGTATGTACCGCAACCGGTACAGCTTCCTAGCGCCTAGCCGTTCCAGCGCCGAGAAGGTGGCCCGGGCGTCGCTGACTTCCTCCTCGGCGGCCCCGGGGCACACACCACTGCGGAGGTTGTGTGAGGTTAGCGTTCGGCGGCCAAGTTGCCTTCAGGTGACTGACCAGCCAAACCACTCGGGCGGCTCCTCATCCCACATACTTGCTGTTTCGCGGATGCGTTCGGCGACAGCGTCAACGGACGCTCGAGCGCTGTCGCCGGAACCGCCGCCCTCTTGTGGAATCGGGAAGATGAATCGGCCGCTCTTTCCCCATTGCCAGACCGCTGAGAAGTCTTCGCGGCTGAGGGGCCGAAAGATGACTTCGGTTCGTGCATCGTTGAGCACGACTTCGAGCCACGTTTCGTACTCGACCCGATTGCCGGTCATCAGGTGCGGCTCATTGTTGACGTGCACCTGCCCTGCATCACCAAGAGTCGTGCGGAGAGCCTTTGCGAGCGGCTGCAACAGTTCCTGTTCAAATTCGTCTGCTTGGTCTTTTTTCATTCCCGCTCCTTGGTCGGCGGTTGCGCTCAGGGGTCATCCGGCTTGGCGAGCTTCGCTGCGCGTTCGTCGAGGTCGGCTTGTCGCTGCGCGGCCTCTGTAGCTTTATGCTCTGCGTTGCCGAGCCGCCGAGTCCCCAGGCAATACGTCGGCCTCGTAGTTGTCGTTTGCGTACTCCAGGGCTATGTCGATCACTTTCACGACGCGCTCCAGGTCCTCCGAGGCGGCGAATGAGATGATCCCATCGCGGTCAACCCCCGAGTAGTTGTACACGGCGTAGACCCCGAACTCCTTCACCTTCTTATTGAAGTAGCCCTGCCAGCCCTCAGGCTTTCGCGGGGCAGTATTCACTTCAATTTGGATCTCGTTCGGCTGCCACGTCGCCTTCACCTTGGGCGTGCCGACCCGCGCGATTCTTTCGGCATACACGAGTCGGACGGCACTCCTGACGAAAAGGAGGGCCGTCCGAAGCAGCAACCACCTGGTTACCAAGCGTGCATGATGGCGCGGTGAAATGTGGCCTCGGCGTCAGGAGACATTTCCCCGCCCTGACGCAAGCCCACCGCGCTGTGCCCAGTTGATGGGCCTTGCTTCGCGTGGGTGCCTAGTGCTCGTGCTGGGCGCCACAGCCGAGAGGAGGAATCTTCTCTTCCGGTCCGACCTTGGTCTGCCGTGGATCCGTACCTTAGGTCTACCCCGTTTATCCAGGTAAAGCAACAAAATGAGTTGGGCCGAGCGTTCAACGGGCATCTCGCCGACCATCACCAATTCCTGTTCGCGCACACGTCCTGTTCCGGCACGTTGGGCCGGATCGCCAGCATCGACGCCGATATCGCCCGACATCGGCGAGCAGATCGAGGCGCGTCTGGCCCCTTTCATGTGGAAGGCGATCCTGGACACCAGGGTCCTCATCGCCGAAGACCTGGGCGCAGCGCCGACACCCCTGGTGCTCGCGCAGGTGGAGTGCTACACCAGAAGGAGCGCAGCCAGCCGACACCCGTCGCGGTGGCGAGGTGCGGCAACCAACATGTAGGAGGTGGTTGCTGTGCTTCATCCCGATCCCTTCCGTGACATCGACAGACTCGCCGCGCAGCTGCTCGGTACATCGCCCGGATCCGCCCGAGTCCCACTGGCCATGCCGATGGACCTCTACCGCTCCGGCGATCACTACGTGCTGCACGCCGACCTGCCGGGCGTGGACCCCGATTCGGTGGACGTCAGCGTTGATGGCGGCATCCTCACCGTGACGGCACAACGCAGCGAACGCACCGAACACGACGTGCAGTGGCTGAGCTCCGAGCGCTTCACCGGCGGTTACATGCGTCGCCTGTCCCTCGGTCCGGACATCGACGCCGACCACATCGCCGCCACCTATCAGAACGGGGTGCTGACCGTAACCCTCCCCGTGGCGGCAAGGGCCAAGCCGCGCCGCATTGAGATCACCCCCGGGGCACGTGAGGAAACAAAGGTCATCGAGCCCAGCGACTCATCCGACCAGCACACCACGACCTAACCCCTCTTCACCCGACGGGGTCCAGGCGGGTCATGCCGCCGGGCCTTGGCAGTGTGATGCCCTCGCATCGAGTGCGCCAACAGCACCCGGAGCTCTTCACCGAGGCCATCGTCCTCCACGCTCGACAGGGTGACCGCCGAGTAGGCCGCTGAAAACTGCCAGATCGGGACAATCGTTCATGTTGTTGTGCGCGGAAAATGTTGCCGTGCAACCTAATTCACTGGAGGCTGAAAATGCCGAACATCACCGTTATTCGCCGCCGCCAGGCGAACTGGTGGAAGGTCGTCACAGCGGGATCGTCCCGGCCGGTGGCTTGGCATAACTGGTGGCGGTAGTGACCTGAATCGCCACGGCCGCGCCGAACGGGGCCAACCTGGTCAGCGGCGGCGCCGTCGGCGCGCCCAGCTTCGCCAACACCGCCCGCCCGATCTTCGGGGTGGCTGGGCCCGTCAAGCCGCTACCGCCCAACACCCGCTTGAGCTTCCGCGAGATCAGCTGCGGTGTCGACGGCGGTGGTACGACGATCTGCACCAACAGCCGCGATCAGACCGGCTTCGTGCTGAGCCCCGCGGGCAGCTACATCATCGGCGCCTAGCGTCGTGAGTCGCTGATTGCGGCCTAGTTGTTAGACGGGTTTGTGCCTGGGCCAGCCAGAAGGCAATCGTCCACTAGCGGCAAGTGGGTTTCAACATCGGCCCGCCCACACCCGCCGGAATGGCGCCGTCCCGAAGGGCTCCGCGCATGGTTGCCGCCGCGATCGGCACCAAAGCCGGCGGTGGCAGCGGACCGCATCCGCGCGTCGGTATCTACTGCACAACCTTTCCTGGCGATCAGGGCTGGTCGTTGTGCGGTGCGTTGAGTCCGATCTGTTCGGACCCATCGCCGGACGTGCGTTGACCGAGTCCGCCGCGCAGAGAATCGAAGATTGCCAGGCCCTGTCCCACCAGGCCGGTGGCTATCTCGCCGAGCCCGTCGGCGCCGTTGAGGACTGTCAGGTTTGCCCCTGACAGACCCTGGGCGGCCTGCTTGACGATTTCAGGCAGCTGGTCGATCAGCATCCGGTCCAAGGCCACCCGGTTATGCGAGGCCGCCGCTTCGGCTTGGATCTTCATCTTCTCAGCGTCGGCGAGCGCCAGAATCCGGACGCGTTCTGCCTCCGCCTCGGCCGGCTTGACCACCTCTGAGACCAGCTCTTGCTGACGGAGTTCCGCGGCGCGCTGCGCCAACTCGGTGCGCATCGCGAGCACTTCGCGCTGGGCTTGCGCCTCGGCGAGCGGTCCCGCCTGGGCGGCTTCGGCCTGCGCTTTGTCGACTTCGGCCTTGTACTGCGCCCGCACGATCGCCGTCTGCCGAGCGTACTCGGCCTGGTTGCGTTGGGATTCCTGCTCGGCCTCGGCCGCGGCCTGATTGGCCTTTGCCTGAGCAATCTGCGCCTGCTGCTGAATGGCCGCGTTGTGTGGCGCGGACATCGCCAGGATGTAGCCCAGCGAGCCGTCGTCGATGGACTGAATCTGCAGGGCGTCGACGGTCAATCCGATCTTGATCATCTCCTGCTTGGAACCATCGAGGACCTCCGTGGCCAGCTTCTGCCGTTCCTTGATGATCTGCTCGACGGTCATCGACCCGATGATCGAGCGCAGGTGACCGGCGAAGATCCGCCCCGTCAGGACCGCCATCTGGTTTTGGTCCGATAAGAACCGTTGCGCGGCACTGACAATGCTTTCGTTGTCGTTGCCGACCTTGAAGGCAATCACCGCGCGAACGTTCAACGTGATCCCCTGCTGGGTGACGCATTTTTCCGCGACCTCGGCCTCACACATCGACAATGTGAGGAACCGAACCTTTCGGAAGAACGGCATGATGTAAGCGCCGTGACCGGTCACCACACGAAACGGGGCGTTGCCTGCAGCTCGCCCGCCGGAAATCAGCATCGCCTGGTCCGGTGCGGGCACTCTGTAGCCGAACATGTTGCTCCTTGCAGATTCGCGTCGTTGGTCAGGAAATTTGCCGTGTGAAATTCACAAGGTCCATGGCTCCACCAGGAGCGTGCGCGCACCTCGGATATCAATCACCAACACCTCGGTACCCCTCGGCAGGGGCTGGTCCGACCAAGCAACATAGGCCTCCTTCGACCCCCGCACATTCAGAAGGACCTCTCCGGGGCCCGCGACGCCGCGGGTCGCCACGATCAAAGACCCAACGCAGCCGACCACCGAGACGTCACCCACCACTCGATACTCCTCCAAAACGCCGTGCCCGCGCACTCCGTCGCTGCACTCGATCAATAAGCCTGAATACACCTGCCCGCGTCGCCCGTTGCGAATGCTCGGGTCGTTAGTCCCGTGATCCTGTAGCTCGTCGAAGGCGCCGTTGCTGCGGTCGTCACCCATCCCTCGACCAGGCCAGGCCCAAGGGCGGCAGGCGAACTGATCTACTGGCCGCAATGTCCATCATCGGCGTCATGGCCACCACCGTGCGCCGCACCGATCATCCTCGTCGTCGACAACCTCGGAAGCCGGCTGCACGGCAGATCGGTGCGACCCCGAACCGGTCCCTGTGTTCGTCGATGAACTCGCAATCAGCGCACTTCCCATTGAGGGAAGGAAGATGGCGCGATGCCAAACAAGCGGTTCGATGAGAACACCAAGGCCAGGGCGGTCCGGTTGGTCCGTGAGCATGCCGATGACTACGACTCGGAGTGGGCGACGATGTGCGCGATCTCGTCCCGGCTGGGGATGACCGCGGAGACGCTGCGCAAGTGGGTACGCCAGGCCGAGGTCGACCCCGGGGAGGCGGCGGGCGTGCCGAGCGAGACCGCGAGCGAGCTGCGCCGCAAGAACCGCGAGCTGGAGGCAACGATCGAAATCCTGAAGGCCGCAACGAGTTTCTTCGCGCGGGAGTGCGACCCGCTACGCCATGCTGTCGCTGCTCTACGGCGTCGATGAATTGGCCGCGTTCGGGATGCTGCGGCGGAGTTCGCAGGAATCCAACGTGAAGCTGCGTCGCCCTGCCGATTCCCGCCCCGATGTTGCATTCCAATTCGGCGCCTAGCCGACGCGGGCTATACGGTGGGCGCGCTTCTCATTCGGGGCGGGTCGACTTCCCATCAATGGGAGGCGGACCTGATGCAGGCCGCGTATTTTCTCGAGCGGCTCGGCGGTTTACGGTTCGACGCTGAGGCATCGCGCGCCAAGCTGTATGTGGACCTTCAGCGGATGGTTAACGCCGGGGAATCGACACGGGCAGGTGACCTGCGTGGCCTCGTCCGCGCTAAGGAAGCTGAGGTAGTCACACTGGACCGTCTGGCCGAAGCAGTTCGGGATCGCCTCATCGCGTTGCGTTCCCGGTTGTACTGAGCGGCGGTCCGGCCCATAGGCCTGGGACGGGGCGCGTCGAAGACGCTGACCCGGCAACCGTTCGGCGAAGTACTTCAGCTGGTCGGACACCTCCGCCCCGCTGCGGGTGGCCAGATTCAGGTTGTGCAGCTACATCGACGCAGACCAGCTCCCACGGGTGTGGGCGGCCCGGATCCAGCGTGGTGAACGGCAGCCGAGACAGCACCCCGACGCGGATGGTGCGGTCGGTGACGGGTTCGGGTGCGGCCCTGACAGTGCCGAGTGCCGCCGCACCCGATCGGCGACGTCTTGGAGTGCAGCGCGGTGCAAACATGCATTTCCGCTGCTTCCGGCGACTGCGCGCTGGCCGACTTGGACTTTACCCGCCGGTAACCTACTGAGGCGTAGGTTACGGTAGCGTAGGGAGCGACTGCAGAAAGGCACCCGGTCGGCAATCAGATCCGCGCGATGCCCGGTCAGTACCGCGAGTTCGCGCACGAGGTCGCGACACTCGCATCGCCGCGTCATCGAGATACTCCCGCCGCAGCCACTGGACGATCTGCTGCGGTGACCAATCGTCGTCCAGCTTCGCGGTGACTAAGCCCCGTAGCCGGGCGTTCGCAGCCAGCTTGCTCAGTTTCGGGCGTTTTTTTTTTTTTTTTTTTTTTTTTTTTTTTTTTATCTCCCGTGATACCGTCGACGACGGGCGGTCGATGCGCCGCGCGATCAACCGTGCTGACAGGCCGGCCTCGATCCCGCGTGAGATTTCTTCTCGCTCAACCAGCGTCAGATGATCAGCCCTGCGCTGTCACGGGATCGGCGGGATTCCGCCCGATTGACGCAAGTACCGCCGGATCCGCGGCAACGTCTCACCCAGGGTGCGCTCCATCTCCCGGATCGGATCACCACGGCGCCACATCGCCCAGATCAGTTCCTGCTGTTCGACATCAAACCCAACCGGACCCACGCCCATCCCAAACCTCCACCAGCAGCAGCCAACCCACCACCAGCCACCGTGTCTCGTCCAGTTGAAGATTGCGCGGGATGCCCCACGCTTGCTGGAGTTCGCAATCTTGGTCTGGACGATCCCAGCGCCGGTCGTCCAGATTTACATTGCAATTTCGGCGATCGGCGCATCTGGGCGGGTCGAGCGGCGGCAGCGCGCAGCGCAAGACCCTAAAGCAGCCGTACCGGCTGGCCGTGCATCAAGGTCCAGGCCGTGGAGGCGCACTCGCAGGTGCGCGACCGGTTGCGCAGCGAAGGGCTGGGTGAGAGATTCGGCGGGATCGAACGGTTGCGCACCGTTGCCGACGTGGCGGACGATTTTCTGCGAGGGGTTTCGGCCAGGAAGATGTCCACGTCGCGCTTGGTGATCTAGGCGATGCGCACCCGCTCGCGCTCGACGACCAGGTCGGCACGGCGACTCCTATGCCGGGCGATCTGTTGCGGAAGCTGGCTCGCTTGCCCGCGTCGCCAGGGAGGACAGCTTCATTCCCCTCGGCGACGCCCGCACTGGTGCTGCTGTCCGAAGACACCATCGGGGCCGCCGCGATCCAACTCACCCAGGTGAGCCGATGAGCTACACCGTTCGATTCGGCGATCTCGCGCTCCCGGACCCTTGGGCCGAGGAATGGAATTGGCAGATGACGGCCGCCCGCCCAAGCAGGGTCTGCACGCGATTCGCGGCACCGGTGAATCCGACAACAAACCCATTCGAAAACGCGATGATATTTTGCAGTGAGTCTCGGAGGGATGCCATGAGCGCTACACCAACATTGAAGAAGGCGCTTAGCCAGCGGCAGCTTACGATGATCGCCATCGGCGGTGTGATCGGCGCGGGCCTGTTCGTCGGTTCCGGCGTCGTCATAAAAGACACCGGGCCGGGGTCGTTCATCACCTACGCACTGGCCGGCGTGTTGATCATCATGGTGATGCGGATGCTGGCCGAGATGGCGGTGGCCAACCCGTCGACCGGATCGTTCGCCGACTATGCCCGCAACGCGCTGGGCAACTGGGCCGGCTTCTCGGTCGGCTGGTTGTACTGGTATTTCTGGGTCATCGTCGTCGGCTTCGAGGCGATCGCGGGCGCGAAGATCATCCAGTACTGGGTCGATATCCCGCTGTGGCTGTCTGCGTTGGTCCTGCTGATCTTGATGACGGCGACCAACCTGTTCTCGGTGTCGTCGTTCGGCGAGTTCGAGTTCTGGTTCGCCGGTATCAAAGTGGCCGCGATCGTTGTGTTCATTGGGCTGGGTTCGCTGTTCGTTCTGGGTTTGTGGCCGAACAAGTTGTTGGACTTCTCCAACTTGTGGAGCCACGGCGGGTTCTTCCCGTTGGGTGTCATGGCGATCACCGTCGGGGTGGTCACGGTGATCTTCTCGATGGTGGGCGCCGAGATCGCGACGATCGCGGCCGCGGAATCGTCGGACCCGGAGAGGGCGGTGGCCAAGGCCGCCAACTCGGTGATCGTGCGGATTGCGATCTTCTTTGTCGGCTCGATTTTCCTGCTGGTGACGATCCTGCCGTGGAACGGCGAGAAGCTTGCCGCCTCCCCGTTTGTCTCCGCGTTCACCGAGATGGGGATTCCGTATGCCGACCACATCATGAACGCGGTGGTGTTGACGGCGGTGCTGAGCTGTCTGAACTCGGGGATGTACACCGCCTCGCGGATGCTGTTTGTCCTCGCCGCGCGCCGCGAGGCGCCGGCGCAGCTGGTCGCGGTGACCCGTCGCGGCGTGCCGGCCACCGCGATCCTGGCGTCCTCGGTCGTCGGCCTTTTGTGTGTCATCGCCGCGGCGTTCTGGCAGGAAACGATCTTCGCGTTCCTGCTCAACTCCAGCGGGGCGATCATCCTGTTCGTCTACCTGTTGATCGCCATCTCGCAGATCGTGCTGCGGTACCGCACCGACGACTCGAGTTGCGGGTGAAGATGTGGCTGTTCCCGGTGCTGTCGATCCTGACCGCGCTGGGGATCCTGGCGATCCTGGTGCAGATGGGCATCCAGGCGGACGTGCGGTCACAGCTGGTGCTGAGCCTGCTGTCGTGGGCGGCGGTGCTGGTGTTGTACTTTGCCAACAAATGGTTCATGGTCGTCGCCCGCCGTGGAGGGGGTCGCAGCGACGGCCAAGCCGCACCGCGTGCTGGTGATGGCCAACGAGACGGCCAATTCACGGGAACTGCTTGACGAGCTGCGTCGCATCGGGGCAGACACCACGGCCAAGTACTTTGTGGTGGTGCCGGCCAGTCCGATCGAGACCGGGGTGGCGGCCACGCACGGTCCGCTGGATTTGGCGGAGGCCACCCGGCAGGCCGCTGAGCGGCGGCTGGATTACACCCTGACCACGCTGCGCTCGGACAACCTCGACGCCGACGGTGCGTTGGGTGACTATCGACCGCTACGGGCCCTGGCCGGCGCCGTCGACACGTTCCACCCGGATCAGATCGTGATCGCGACGCTGCCGCCCGAAGTATTCGGTGTGGCATCGTTTTGACGTGGTGGATCGGGCCCGTGCCGAGTTCGGGGTCCCGGTGACGCACGTCGTGGCAACCCCGGTCGAGGCGGCGCAGCGCGCGCCATGACGATCATCGCTGCATTCAGCGCGAGCCGGCACGGCACCGCGCCGCTGACCTGGCGGCACAGATTGCGCGCTCCACCGGCGACAAGATCGTTGCCGCCGCGGTCGTGGAGCGGCCCTGGCCCCCGAAGCTGACCCGGTGAGGACGAATACCTCGGCTATGTCACCTCGCAGCCAGCAGTCACTCGACGGATGGTCGGCAAGTTGCCAGCCGAGCTCGACACCTGCGTGGTCGTGCACCAATCCACCTCTGTCCCAACCGGTTTGACGGATCTTGCCGCCGATCGCGCCCAGCTGGTGGTCGTCGGCTCGTCGTCTTCGGGACTGCTGGGCCGGGTGGTTTTGGGCAGTGTGACAGACCGGCTGGTGCATACCGCGGCAGTGCCCGTCGCGATCGCTCCGCGCGGCTACCCGCTGGGGCCCGACCCGATACGCCGGCTGACCGCCGCATACGGTGGCGAAGCCGACATCAACGGCCTCATCCCTGCGGCCGTCGAGCTGGCCACCCGGTGGCCAGTGCAATTGCGGATCGTGTCGTTCACGGTGCGGCCGGTGAGGATGTTCGGCGGCTCGATCGAATCCTCGGCGGAGGACCTTGTCATCCGACAGTGGTCGCGCAGGATGTTAGACGATATCGCCAAGCAGCTCAACGCCGTTCGCGACCGCATCTCGATTCCAGACGTAGACGTCGTGGTCGGTACCGGCCACGATTGGCGCGAGGCCGTGGAAGATGTCCCTGGGAATCCGGCGACATGCTGCTGCTGGGATCGGGGGCAGCAGGACAGACCGCTCACGTATTCCTCGGCTCGGCCGCCTCGAAGATCCTGCGCCACGCACCTGTCCCCGTGATGATCGTTCCGCGACACCTAATGCCGGTATAGGCAGGGCCAGCCCGCCGGCGGGCCGACTGCACAGCCACCTTTCGCCCAGCGGGACGTTCTGCGCCCCCCACGATCGGAGGTTCAATATGGTCAATCGTCTGCTGCTGGCGGCTGCAGGGAGTTCCCGACTCGAGCACGCGGTCGCCAACAACAGGCTCCTGGGCAAGACGGTGCACCGATTCGTCGCGGGAACACAGCTGTCGGACGCGGTGTCCGCGGCGGTCGACCTCAACACTCGGGGGATCGGCGCCATCCTCGATCTTCTCGGCGAGGGGGTCGAGGATCTCGCCGGCGCGAGCGAGGCGGCGAGGCAGTATCTGGAGGCTGTGGAGGTCATCGCCGAACGTGGGATCGACTCCACCGTCTCGCTGAAGCTGTCCCAGCTGGGGCTGACCGTCGACGGTGCGGCCTGCGCCGCGAACCTGGCCATGATCCTGGAACGGGCCAAGCAGCTCGGCGTCGGTGTCGAGGTCGACATGGAGCAGAGCGACCTGGTCGACGCACGCTGGACGTGTTCCGGGAGGCCGTCGCCGCCATCCGGCAGACCCGCCTGGCGATCCAGGTGTGCCTGCGCCGCACGGTGTCGGACCTGGATTCGTTGGCGCCGTTGAAGCCACGGATTCGGCTGGTCAAAGGGGCCTACGCCGAGCCGATCGAGCTGGCGCTGCGGTCGAAGAAGGAGATCACCGCCCAGTACCAGCACCTGACCGACTGGCTGTTCGCGCACGGCAGCCTGCCGGCCTTCGGTACCCACGACGGCACCTGCATCGAGTACGCGCAGAAGGCCGCCGTCCAGGCGGGCGTCGGGAAGCGGGACTTCGAGATCCAGATGCTGTACGGCATCCGCCGGGATCTGCAGCAGGCGCTGGCCGCCGACGGATATCGAGTAGCGGTCTACATCCCGTTCGGCTCGGCGTGGTACCCGTACCTGATGCGGCGGATGGCCGAACGCCCCGCGAACCTGCGGTTCTTCCTGCGCTCGCTGGTTGGCGGCTAAGCCCCACCCAGCAGGCCACCCACCCCGAAGGAGTTGACTTATGGATGCCGTCACGAACGTCCCGCAGCCGGTGAACGAGCCGGTCCACGACTACGCGCCGGGCAGCCCCGAGCGGGACAAGCTCACCGCCAGGCTCAAGGAGATGGCCACCGAACGCGTCGAGCTGACCATGGCGATCGGCGGCGAGCACCGGCTGGGGGCCGGTGAGCACATCGACGTGGTGCAGCCGCACAACCGTAAGGCGCTGCTGGGGACACTGGGCGATGCCACCGCCGCTGACGTGCGTCAGGCCGTCGAGGCGGCCAAGGCGGCCGCGCCGGCGTGGCAGGCGATGTCGTTCGACGACCGGGCCGCGATCTTCCTCACGGCGGCGGATCTGCTGACCGGCCCGTGGCGGGCCACGCTGAATGCGGCGACCATGCTCGGTCAGAGCAAGACCTGCTATCAAGCCGAGATCGACGCGGCCTGCGAGATGGCCGACTTCTGGCGGTTCAACGTCGCCTATGCACGAGAGATCCTGCAGCAGCAGCCGGTCAGCGGGCCGGGCGTGTGGAACCGGCTGGACCACCGCCCGCTGGAGGGCTTCGTGCTGGCCATCACCCCGTTCAACTTCACCGCGATCGCCGGGAACCTGTCGACGGCGCCCGCGCTGATGGGCAACACGGTGGTCTGGAAGCCGGCGCCGACCCAGCAGCTGTCGGCTCACTACACGATGCAACTGCTCGAGGCGTGCGGATTGCCGCCGGGCGTGGTCAACATGGTCACCGGGCGCGGGCAGGCGGTCAGCGAGGTCGCGCTGCCCGACCCTGACCTGGCCGGTATCCATTTCACCGGATCCACCAGGACGTTCGGACAGCTGTGGGACTCGGTCGCGGGCAACCTGCGTGCCTACCGGGCGTATCCGCGCCTGGTCGGGGAGACCGGCGGCAAGGACTTCGTCCTTGCCCATCCCTCCGCCGACATCGACGTCCTGCGGGTCGCGCTGGTACGCGGGGCCTTTGAATACCAGGGCCAGAAATGCTCGGCGGCATCCCGGGCGTACGTGCCGCGCTCGCTGTGGACCAGGATGCGTGAGGACCTCGTCAGCGAGGTTGACTCGCTGCCGATGGGTGACATCACCGACTTCCACAACTTCCTGGGTGCCGTCATCGACGACCGGTCGTTCGCCAAGCTGAGCGCGGTCATCGACCGGGTGCGCGGCGAGGACGGGGTCGAGGTCGCGGCCGGCGGCTCGGCCGACGACAGCGTGGGATTCTTCGTGCGTCCGACCGTTGTCCTGGCCGACGACACGGACCACGAGGTTTTCACCACCGAGTACTTCGGTCCCATCCTGGGGGTCTTCGTCTACGAGGACTCCGACTACGACGCGGTGCTGCGCGGGGCTGCCGCCGTCGGCCCGTATGGGCTCACCGGCTCCATCATCGCCCAGGACCGGGCCATCATCGCCGAGGCGATGGACGTGCTGCGGTTCGCGGCCGGCAACTTCTACATCAACGACAAGCCGACCGGGGCAGTGGTCGGGCAGCAGCCGTTCGGCGGTGCCCGCGGCAGCGGGACCAACGACAAGGCCGGGTCCATCCTGAACCTGCAGCGCTGGGTCTCCCCCCGCACGATTAAGGAGACCTTCGTGCCGGCAACCGACTACCACTACCCCTACATGGACTGATCCGAGACGCATGCCCGGCCTTAATACCCCCGACCCGTCGACTGTTCCAAGGCTCCACGCCTACACCAGTGTTTGGCGGCTGCGTGCCGACGCGTGGACCTCGCTGGCCGACGTCACGAAACGGCTAGCGGACGCCCTGACACCCCCCGACCTGCGTCCGGGGTTGCAGGCCAGGACCACCGAGCTGGTGTTGCTGCTGGATCCGCTGGAGACCTACTGGGCCTACCCCGGTCGTGGCCGACTGCAACAGATCGGCGCGCTGTGCGACACGGGCGACTACGAGTCGGCGATGCGACTGACCGACACGGTCAGCCGTCAGCTGTCCGGCCATGAGGAGCCCACCGAACGACCGGCGTTCCAGGTCCTGGTGGTCGACGACATCCCCACGCCGGAGGCGGACGCCCTGCGCGAGGAGATCCGCAGGCTGAGCCGACCCGAAGATCCCTTCATCTACGAGCTGGTCATCGTCCCCAGCTTCGAGGACGCCCTGGTCGCCGTGCTGCTCAACTCCGAGGTCCAGGCGTGCGTCATCCGGCCGGGCTTCGCCGTCACCTCGCCGCACAGTCTGGCCGATATGGCCCGGTTCATCGAGAACGTCGATCTGCTCGCAGTGCAACCGCTGTCCACCGATGAGCGGATGCTGCAGCTGGCGAGCAGATCGCCGAGCGGCGTCCCGAGGTCGACCTCTACCTGGTCGCGCAGGTCTCCATCGAGCAGCTCGCCGGCACCCTAACCCGCCGGTTCCGGCGGATCTTCGACCGCCGGGACCTCCTAGAGCTGCACCTGACGATCCTGCAGGGTGTGGCCGAGCGCTACGAGATGCCGTTCTTCACTGCCCTGCGCGGCTACAGCCGCCAGCCGACCGGAGTGTTCCACGCGCTGCCCATCTCTCGTGGCAAGTCGGTGGTCAACTCGCCCTGGATCCACCAGATGAGCGACTTCTACGGACTGAATATATTCCTGGCCGAGACGTCGGCCACCTCCGGCGGTCTGGACTCCCTGCTCGACCCGTCGGGCCCGATCAAAAAGGCCCAGCAACTGGCCGCCCGCGCCTTCGGTGCCGAGCAGACCTTCTTCGTCACCAACGGGACATCGACCGCCAACAAGATCGTCGTGCAGTCGATCATCACCCCCGCTGACGTGGTCCTGGTCGACAGGAACTGTCACAAGTCCCACCACTACGCCCTGATGCTCGGCGGCGCGCAGGTGACCTACCTGGACTCCTACCCGCTGGACCAGTTCTCGATGTACGGGGCTGTCCCCCTGGCGACTATCACCCAATGCCTGCGGGAGTACCGCCAGCAAGGACGACTCGACCAGGTCAAGATGCTGTCCCTGACCAACTGCACCTTCGACGGCATCGTCTACGACGTCGAGCGGGTCATGCGCGAGTGCCTGGCAATCAAACCGGATCTGGTCTTCCTGTGGGACGAGGCGTGGTTCGCCTTCGCCGGCTTCCACCCGATCTATCGGCGGCGGACCGCGATGGCCGCGGCGCGCCGGCTGCAGCAGCGTTACCGCAGTGCCCAGTACGCTGAGGAATACGCCGCAGCGCAGGCGGCAGGTGGACAGCACGAGGCTGGCCCGCTGCCGGACCCCGAGAAGGTCCGGATCCGGGTGTACGCCACCCAGTCCACCCACAAGACGTTGACCGCGCTGCGGCAGGGGTCGATGATCCACGTCTTCGACGAGAGCTTCCAGCACCTCAACGAGGAGGCCTTCGACGAGGCCTACATGACGCACACGTCCACCTCACCCAACTACCAGATCCTGGCCTCGCTGGACGTCGGCCGCGCCCAGGCCGAGCTGGAGGGCTACCAGCTGGTGCAGCGGCAGGCGGAGCTGGCGATGAACCTTCTGGACGCGGTCGAAGCGAACCCGCAGATCAGCAAGTACTTCCGGTTCCTCACCACGCCGGACATGATCCCCGCCGGTACCGCCGATCCGGCATCGACTTCCCCCTCCGCGGAGGCTTCTCCCAGATGGAGCAGGCCTGGCAGCGCGATGAGTTCGTCCGTGACCCCAGCCGGCTGACACTTCTGACCGGCCTGACCGGGATCGACGGCGACACGTTCAAGCACAGCTTCCTAATGGACAAGTACGGCATCCAGGTCAACAAGACCTCCCGCAACAGCGTGCTCTTCATGACCAACATCGGTACCACTCGCAGCTCGGTGGCCTACCTGATCGAGGTGCTCGTCAAACTGGCCGAGGAGCTCGACGACGAGCTCGCGCGGCTGGGCCCACTCGGACGGCGCGAGAGAGACCGGCGGGTGGGCGCCCTTACCGGCAACCCGCCGCCGCTGCCGAACTTCAGCCACTTCGCCAACCGGTTCCGGCACGATCTGGACAGCCCGGACGGGGACCTGCGGGCCGCGTACTTCCTCGCGTACGTGCCCGGGGCATGCGAGTACCTGCCACCCGAGGAGCTGGCCGCACGGGTAAGCCAAGGCCGGGAGGTCGTCTCGGCCATGTTCGTCACCCCCTACCCACCTGGATTCCCGATCCTGGTTCCCGGACAGGTCGTCACCGCCGACATGCTCGCCTTCATGTCCGCACTGGACACCCGCGAGATCCACGGATACCTGCCACAATTCGGCTACCGCGTCTTCACCGACACCGCCCTGCAGGCCAGCCCCGAACAGCGCACCTCCGTCACGGCGGGGCCCCGCGACACGCTGACTCGCTGACTGACTGATCCGGTGCCACAAGACGGCCGTTTCGTCGGCCGCTCCACCACGAGCGTGACAGCCAGTGGCTCGTGGCACTTGCCGAACTGCGCTGTCGAATAGCCGTTGAGCTTCAGTGTTTCGGCCAGCGGTGCCTTGTTTTGGGTCGGATGCTGCTATTGCTATTGCCCGGCGCAGAGGTGGCCATCTCGGTGATCGCCCCCCATGCCCACCGAATGGTGGTTGCGCCCGGAGCAGTGCCGCCCGGGTCGGAGGCATACCGCGGTGCTGTGAAACCGGTTGAGCTTCAGCCCGTATCGCGCCGCCGGTTTCCGGTGCGCCGGCCTGACGTGCCCGAGATCCCGGCTGTAGACGGAGGCGCTCAACCCGTAATCGGTATGTTGGCGGCGGCGACCGCTTCGTCGGCTTCATCGAACGGATGAGGCGTTGGGCATCGTCGAGTGCGCGCAACGATTCGACCGTCTAGCCGCAGCCGCGGGGCTGTCCCGGATCACGTTTCACGATCTCCGCCACTCCTACGCGACTGGCGCCCTCAAAGCCGGAGTCAATCCAAAGATCATCAGCGAGCGAATCGGGCACGCCGACGTTGGATTCTTCCTCCAGACCTACGCACATGTACTCAAGAACGACGACCGCGACGCGGCAGAGCAGGCAGCCTCATTCCTCATCGGCGACCACTGGGACACCGAACCGAATGATTAGCAACGCTAATGTTCACAAAGCCGTTCACAAGCCCAATGAAAACGACCCCCGGAGAAGTCTCCGGGGGCCGTTTTACCTGGTAGCGGGGACAGGATTCGAACCTGCGACCTCTGGGTTATGAGCCCAGCGAGCTACCGAGCTGCTCCACCCCGCGTCGGTAAACGCAAGGTTACCGAACGCTGGCCCCGACGCCAAATCGCAGGGTGAGCATGCGGTTGCCGAGCCGACCCACGCCAGCAGCTCCATCCGCGGGCAGCGGCGGGCTGTGTACGTGGCCCTGAGTGATATTGCAGCCGTACGATCCGCAGCGCATTGAGCGTGGCCACGTCCTCGACCCCCTCGGCGACCAGATCGGCTCCGAGGCTGTGCGCCAGGGCCACCGTCGACCGCACGATCGCGATCGATCGTGGGTCTCTAGCCAGCCGCGAGACGAAGACCCGGTCGAGTTTGAGTTCGTCGACCGACAGATCCTGCAGCCGCGCCAGCGATGACCAGCCGGTCCCGTAGTCGTCGATCGAGATCCGCACCCCGAGGCGCCGCAACGCGTAGACGGTATTGCGGGACCGAGACGAATCGTCGGCGAAGGTGCCCTCGGTGATCTCGAGTATCAACGCTCCGGCGGCACGCGATGGGTGCGTCAGCAGCCGGTCGATGGTGTCGACGAGGTCGAGGTCGAGCAGGTTCGCCATGCCGACAGGTTGACAGCGACGCGTCATCCGGACACCGTCGTCGCGCCAGGCCCGGACCTGAGCCAGCGCGAGGTCGACCACGCCGTGGCGACCTGCCGCATCAGCCCAGCCCGTTCCGCGGTCGGCAGGAACTTCTCGGGCAGCAGCAGTCCGCGACTCGGGTGACGCCACCGCAGCAGCGCCTCGACGCTGTGCACCTGCCGTCGTCGGCGCGGATCTTCGGCTGGTAGTGGCAGTCAGCTCGTTGGTGTGTCAGCGCGGCCCGCAACTCCTCGACGAGTAGTCATCGTTGTCCTTGTCCATGCGACCTTGCCCGCGTCGTAGACCAGCGATCTTGCCGACCACGTGCCTGGCGTGCGACATCGTCGTCTCGACGCAGTTCAGCAGTTCGTTGGGCTGCTCACAGTGGTCGGGGCACAACGCAATCGAGATGCTGGCTTCGACCTGCACGGTGATCGGATCGAGCTCGAACGGTGCACGCAACGCCTCGAGCATGCTACCCGCCCGCGCCCGCGCGGTGGTGATGTCGACACTGATCAGTCGAACAGGATGGCGAACTCGTCGCGACCCGTGCGAGCGAGCACGTCGCCCGGCGGACCGACTGCGACAGCCGCTCCGCGATGCGATTGAGCAACTGGTCGCCGACATGTCGTCCCGCGAAATAGTTGATCTCCCTGAATTGGTCGATGTCCAGCAGCAGCAGGCGCGAGCTCGACCTCGACCGGGACATCGCTGCCTTCGACGACTCGCTCGACGAGCGGCCGTCAGCGCGTCGCCAGCGACATCCGGTTGGGCAGCCCGGTCAGCTCGTCGGTCATCGCCTGACGGTGTGCCTTCTGCCGTGGCGCTGACATCGCGGAATGTGACGGCGAAACGCCAGGCGACCGCGATCAGGGTCAGCGCCGCCAGCGCCACCGCGACGCGGGTCTGGTTGGCCGATACGGCCACCGCCAGCGCCACTCCAGCCGCAGAGGACAGCCGGAACATAGGACGCGAGCCGGGTTTCGGGCGAGGCCGCACCCGCGGACGGGCACCAACCGGCAACGGCGATGAGAGCGAGGCGACGGCCAGCAGGCGTCGATCCAGGTGCCCTCCAGGTACGTGCCCGACGTGTCTGGAAGAGGTAGAAGGTGTCGGCGACCGCAAACGACATGAAACCCGCGACGAGAAGGCCCCATCGCAGTTCGGCACGCCAGCCGAGGATCGGAAGCATTCCCGCCGCAGGGCCAACAACAACAGGTCGCCTACTGGATATGCGAGCCCGACGAACACCGCCGCGGGTTCGCCCTGCAGCAGCCGCATTGATCGGGCCGGTCGCGATCGCCGCGGCCACTGCTCCCAGCGTCAACCCGCAGATCAGCGCGTCGAGGCGGAATCGCGGTCGGGACGCTCCGCAGCCGCTTGTCCGCATCAGCATGCACCATGCCGGCGTAAACCAGCGGATAGAACGCGAGATAGAGCGGATCGGCCACCGACGGCGATCTGACCCTCGGGCACCCACAGCGCGTACACGACGTCGCCGAGCCCCGAGATCGCCATCCCCGCACCGATCAGCAGGCCACGGCCAACGCTCGGCCCGGGCCCGCAACGCGCGGAAGAGGACGAACGCCGCCGCGCCGATATTCAGACGCCGAATACAGATAACTGTCAAGTGCCACATTGCGACCCGCGATGGTCGCGCAACAGTGTCGAAGCCGTGAACACCACCAGACCCGATCGCCAGCACGCCGAGTGCCCACCGAGACCGCCGACGGCAGTCGGCGGCCTGCGCGGCGACTGCCTTGACGGCTGGTCCTCGCCGGATCGGGGTGCCGTCGGTGAGGAGCGGCTCCCGCGGAGCCGAGGGTTCCGGCATTCCACGGAACGGGCAGATCGGGCACGAAGCTCCGCACGCACCCGCCGCCGTCCCGTTTGGCCGCATACATCGCCAGGTCGGCGTTCTAGCAGGTCGTCGTCGGTGTCTGATCCGATTGTGGCGGCGACGGTCAACCCGATGCTCGGCCGCACCGTCTGCGGACACCGTCGACGATGATCGGCGTGCGGAACACATCGAGCATCGCTGCTCGGCCGCCGCCAGCGCCTGTCGATGTGGCCCTCGTAGAGCGCCGCGAACTCATCGCCGCCCGAGGCGCGCGACGGTCCATGTTTCGCCGAGCATGCTCGTCAAGCGTCCCGCGACCCGGATCAACAGTTCATCGCCCGCGGGATGGCCCAGCGCATCGTTGACGGCCTTGAAGTTGTCGAGATCCAGGCACAGCACCGCCACGGGTTCGGCGGTTATGCGGCGCCGCGCCATCGCGCGGTCCGAGTCGGTCGAGGAACTTTGCGCGGTTCGCGAGGCCGGTCAGGTTGTCGTGTACGCCCTCACGGGCGACTTCGGCGAGCAGACGCTGGTTCTCGTGAGCACGAACGAACTGGCGCACCAGCACGACGGTGACCACGAAGGATGCCTCAGCGATGAGCAGCACCGGCCGATCGCGGTGGAAGTTCGAAACCGACGCCGAGCCAGATGCCGGCCGCGCAGACCAGCGGCAGATACGGCAACCACACCCGACGCCGGGCTGCAGGTCCATCAGCCGACGTCTCGACGGGTCGCTCGTCGACGCTGAACAGCGCCGCGAAGGCCAACATGCCCGAAGCCGGCCGAACGGACCAGGTCGACAAGGCCGCCGTCGTGGTAGCCCGTCCGCCCCGGCCATGTAGATGCTCGCGATGTCCGCCATCGCGATCGCGGTATCCCCGCCGCAAGGACGGTGACTCCGGCGACGGGCCGAGGGCGCCGGCGAACACCAGGATCGCGACCGCCATAGCCGCAGCGTCGACGATCACGTATGTCAGCGAACGGCGATGGTCAGGCTCGCGGTACCCGCGTGAAAACGCGTTCCAGCACGCCACCCAAACCACGAATACCGAGATAGTCGCCACGATCAGGCCGTCGAGGACCTGGCGCATTCGCGCCCTTCGGCTGATGGCGGTGGGCAACCACAACCACAGCAACGCCGCCACCGCGCAGACCGGAAAGAGCATAAACGCGCCCTCAGCGATCGACGGGCCGGGAAACGGGTCGATTCCTTGCCATGTCTCGTCGTAGCTCCGGACGGCGGTGCCGAGCGCCCACACCAATAGACCCGCGGTGAGGACGAGCCACCCGCGGCGCTCGCGGCCCGGCGAGGATCGGGCCGCCCATCCGGTGCATCCGGCGGCGATAAGCGCACCCATCAGCGAAGCCACGTCGCCGACCAGGTCGTGGCGAACACACCGCCCCAGCTTTGCCCGATCCACACCGCAGCGACGGCTGCCAGCACCGGGAAAACCGAGGCAACCGCGATCTGGCCACGAGTCGGCTGCCGTTGAGGCATCCCTGCCGGACGCGTCGTCCGAACGTCGCTCACCGCCATACCGCCGCCCGTTCCAGCGAGACCTTTCCTGTCCACATTGGCACGCACGTCCGTCGTGTGGCCCAAATGGGGATCATTGCCTGCTGCCGCGGCAGGCAGCAAAGGGCGACACGGCCAGCGGGTGGCGAAGGCCGCCGAAGGGTGCTGACAGTAGCTGGCGCCGCGAGGCGATCGAGCCCTTGGCGGCGCAGGTTACTGGCGTCATTGACTACTTGGCGCTGTCGGAACTTGTTCATCGCGTCGTCCAGGCGCTGCAGCGCCGTGCCGATATTCGGCGAAGTCACCGCTCTGCTGGGCCTGTTCGCAGCTCACCGCGCGTTGCACCTCTTGCAGCGCGGCGGCCTTGGCCGGCGACAACTGCGAGGCCCGCCCGGCCTGCGGCACGGCAGCCGGTGTTGGCACCTCCGGCACGGCCGACTCGCTGGTGGCCGGGCCGCAGGGGGTTGACCGTCAGGTTGGCGGCCGCCGCCGGCGGCCCGCCCGGCAGATCCGTCGGCGCCGGACCCGTCGCGGTGGCGTCCGCCCCGGGCCCGAACAACTCGTTGAGCGCATCACGCACGGTCGGGCCGTAGCCGACCTTGTCGTTGTACATCATCGCGACACGGATCAGGCGCGGATACGACGACGCCGCGTCGCTGGCGCCGGGCGAGGCGTAGACCGGCTCGACGTAGAGCAGACCGCCCTCGGCGACCGGCAGAGTCAGCAAATTGCCCCACCGGATCCGGTTCTGGTTGTCGCGGCCGATGACGCCGAGGTCCTGGCTGACCGCGGTATCGGTGGTGATCGCGTTGTTGGCCAGCTTCGGACCGTTGACCTGGCCCGGGATGGTCAGCACCGTGATCTTGCCGTAGGTGTCGGGATCCGAGCTCGCGCTGATATAGGCCGCCAAGAAGTCACGACGGAACCGGTTCATCGCGCTCGTCAGCTGGAAAGACGCCGAATTGTCATCGTTGGCAAGGTCTTTGGCGACGATGTAGTACGGCGGCTGGTAGCTGCTCGCAGTGGGGTTGGGATCCAGCGGAACATCCCAGAAATCCGACGTGGAGAAGAACGTCACCGGGTCGTCGACGTGGTACTCGGCCAGCAGCGAGCGCTGCACCTTGAACAGGTCCTCGGGGTAGCGCAGATGCTGCTGCAGTTCCGGCGTGATGTCGCTCTTGGGTTTGACCGTGCCCGGGAACACCTTCATCCACGCCTGCAGCACGGGATCCTGCTCGTCCTGGGCGTACAGCGTCACGGTGCCGTCGTATGCGTCGACGGTCGCCTTGACGGAGTTGCGGATGTAGGAAACCTGCTTGTCGGGCGCCAGCCGGTTGACGGCCACCTCGTTGGAATCGGCGGTGGCGCTCGACAACGTCGTCAAGCTCCGAATACGGGTAGTTGTCCAGCGTGGTGTAGCCATCGACGATCCACACCATCCGCTTGTTGACGATCGCCGGGTACACGCTCGTGTCAGCGGTCAGCCACGGGGCGACGGCCTCTACCCGCTCGGTTGGGTCGCGATTGAACAAGATCTTGCTGTTCGACCCGATCACGTTGGAGAACAGGAAGTTCCGCTCAGCGAACTTGGCGGCGAACACCGAGCGGGTCAGCCAGTTGCCGATCGGGACGCCGCCGGTCCCGCCGTAGGTGTAGTTCTTGGTCTCGGTGTTGGTCTCGTAGTCGTACTCGCGGTCGGCGCCGGTCTTGCCCACGATCGCGTAGTCCGCCGCCGCGCTGGCGATCACAGGACCGAAGTAGACGCGCGGCTGATCCAGCGGCGCGGGCCCTGGCGAGATCACGCTGCCGTTCGCGCCCACCACGCTGGCCAGGAACTCGGGATAACCGCCGTTCTGGTTGGGGTCGTTGGCGATACCGCGCACCGTATTGGCGGGCGAGGCGATGAATCCGTTGCCGTGGGTATAGACGGTGTGCCGGTTGATCCAGTCGCGCTGGTTGTCGATCAGCCGGTCGGGGTTGAGCTCGCGCGCGGCCACCACGTAGTCACGCAGGTTGCCGTCCGGACCGTTGTAGCGGTCGATCGCGAGCTGGTCCGGGAAGAAGTAGAAGTTCTTACCCTGCTGAAACTGAGTGAACGCCGGGCCGACGATGGTCGGGTCGAGAAGCCGGATGTTCGACGTGGTCGCGCGGTCGGACGCCACCTGCTGCGCCGTGGCGTTGGCGTTACCCGGATAGTCGCGGTACCTGACGTCCTTGTCCGTCAGCCCGTAGGCCTGCCTGGTCGCGGCGATACTTCGGCTGATGTACTCGCTTTCCTTCTGCGCCGCGTTGGGTTTGACGCTGATCTGCTCGACGATCAACGGCCAGCCGGCGCCGACGATCAGCGACGACAAGAGCAGCAACACCACGCCGATCGCCGGAATCCGCAAGTCGCGCAACACAATCGCGGAGAACACCGCGACAGCGCAGATCACCGCGATGGCCATCAGGATGAGCTTGGCCGGCAACACGGCGTTGATGTCGGTGTAGCCCGCCCCGGTGAACGGCTTGCCCCCGCGCGTGTGGCTGAGCAGCTCGTAGCGATCGAACCAGTACGCGACCGCCTTCAACAGCATCATCGTGCCGACCAGCGTGATCAGCTGGATGCGGGCCGCGCGGCTCAGCGCCCCGCTGCGCCCGGACAGCCGGATGCCACCGAACAGGTAGTGACCCAGCAGGTTTGCGATGAACGCCAGGAACGCCGCCACGAACAGATAGCTGAGCACCAGCCGGTAGAAGGGCAGGTCGAATGCGTAGAAGCCGAGGTCCTTACCGAACTGCGGGTCGGTGATACCGAAGCTGCCGCCGTGCAGGAACAGCTGGACGCGCACCCAGTAGCTCTGCGCAACGACGCCCGAGAAGAAACCGATGACAGCGGGAACGCCGATGCCGACCAGCCGCAGCCGCGACATCACCGCAGTGCGGTAGCGGGCGACCGGGTCGTTGGGACCGTTGGTGGGGACGAACACCGGCCGGCTGCGGTATGCCAGCGCCAGCCCGGCGAACACGATCGCGGAGATGAACAGCCAGACGGCCAGGAACACCACGAGACGGGTGACCAGCTTGGTGGTGAACACCGAACGGTAGCCGAGTTCGCCGAACCACAGCCAGTCGACGTAGGCGTCGACGAAGCGTGGCCCGATCAGCAACAGCAGCACGACGGCCAGCGCGACCGCGATCAGTATCCGGCTACGACGTGTCAGCTTCGGCATTCTCGCCGCGGGCCGCATACCCACTCGTTAACTCCAGTCTCGCGGTTCTCCAACGTCGTGTGGACGTGAGACAACTCTACGCATCGCCCGCCGCGGGGTCGGCTCAACAACGGGGAGGTTCGCCACCGGCGGAAATCGCGTGCAGGGCGTCCACCGCCGTAACCAGGGTATCCACCTTGACCAGCTCCAGTCCGTCCTCGTGCGCGTCTTTGGCCTCGTCACAGTTGTCGGCGGGCACCAGGAACACGGTGGCACCCGCCTCTTTCGCGGCCATCATCTTGTGGGCGATGCCGCCGATCGAGCCGACCTTTCCGTCGCTGGAGATGGTGCCCGTGCCTGCGACGAACTTACCGTCGTTGAGGTCACCGCTGGTGAGCTTGTCGACGACCGCGAGGCTGAACATCAGGCCGGCCGACGGCCCGCCGATGTTGGCCAGGTTGAACTGGATGGAGAACGGTGCCCACGGCGCATCGAGGACGGCGACCCCCAGATATCCGTAGTCGCGGTCCGGGTTGGTGCCCAGCGTGACGGTCGCGATCGCCGCCGGCGCGTTTTTCCTGCGGTAATCGATCACCAGGGAGTCGCCGGGTTTGGTGGTCTTCAGCAGGCCGGTGAATTCGTCGAGGTTGGCGACCGGTTTGCCGTTGACGGCGTCGATCGCGTCGCCCGGCTTCAGCTTTCCCGCCGAGGGGCCCGGATCGCTGACCGTCTCCACGGTGACCGCCGACGGGTACTTGAGGTAGCCGAGCGCCGCGTACTCGGCGCTGTTCTCCGACTGCTTGAAGTCGGTCGTGTTGGCCTTGTCGATCTCGTCTTTCGACTTGTCGGGCGGATAGACCAGGTCCCGGGGAACCAGCTGCTCACGGCCCGACGCCCACAGCACCAGCGACTGGCCCAGGGTCAGACCGTCGCGCTGGGACACCGTGGTCATGTTGAGGTGGCCCGAGGTCGGGTGCAGATCGGTGCCCTCGATGTCGACGACCTGCTTGCCGTCCACCTCACCGAGGGTGTTGAACGTCGGACCGGGGCCCAGCGACACGTACGGCACCGTCACCAAGGACAGCAGCACACCGAAGGCCAGGATGGGCACCAGGGCAACCATCAGCGTCAAAATCCGCCTGTTCACGCCGCCAACAGTAAATGTTGCCGATGGGGTTCACTCACAGCGTGACCCGCTTACCCGCGCTCCGGGCAACCTGTGAGTACCGTTGGGGGCATGGCTGACGTGCCTTTCGGCTTCTCCTCCGGGGACGACGACCCCGAGCGCGACAAGCGCAAAAAGGACCCGGATTCGGGCTCTGACCCGTTCGGCACGGGCGGCGCCGGTTTCGACATGTCCGAGCTGGGCCAGATCTTCACCAAGCTCGGGGAGATGTTCAGCGGCGCGGGCAACGTGATGGGCGGCGGCCAGCAGTCCGGGCCGGTGAACTACGACCTGGCCCGCCAGCTCGCGTCGAGCGCGATCGGGTTCGTCGCTCCGGTTCCCGAGGCGACGAGCGCCGCGATCGCAGATGCCGTGCACCTGGCCGAGACCTGGTTGGACGGCGCCACCGCACTGCCCGCGGGCACCACCAAGGCGGCGGCATGGACCCCCACCGACTGGATCGACAACACCCTGGACACCTGGAAACGGCTGTGCGATCCGGTGGCCGAACAGATCTCGACGGCGTGGGCTTCGGCGCTGCCCGAGGAAGCCAGGAGCATGGCCGGGCCGCTGCTGTCGATGATGTCGCAGATGGGCGGCATGGCGTTCGGCTCTCAGCTCGGTCAGGCGCTCGGCAAATTGTCACGAGAAGTGTTGACCTCCACCGATATTGGGCTACCGCTGGGCCCGAAGGGGGTCGCCGCGCTGATGCCGGAGGCGGTGGAGTCGCTGGCCGAGGGACTCGAACAGCCCCGCAGCGAGATCATGACCTTCCTGGCGGCCCGCGAAGCCGCCCACCACCGGCTGTTCAGCCATGTGCCCTGGCTGGCCAGTCAGCTGCTCAACGCCGTCGAAAGCTTCGCCAACGGCATGAAGATCGACATGACCGGCATCGAAGAGTTCGCGCGCGGGTTCAATCCGGCGTCGCTGACCGACCCCTCGGAGATGGAGCAGCTGCTCAATCAGGGCATCTTCGAGCCGAAGGCCACCCCCGAGCAGACCGCAGCACTGGAACGGCTGGAGACTCTGCTGGCGCTCATCGACGGCTGGGTGCAGACCGTTGTCGCCGACGCACTGGGAGACCGCATCCCCGGTGCCTCGGCGCTGAGCGAGACGCTCCGCAGGCGGCGCGCCACCGGCGGACCCGCCGAGCAGACGTTCGCGACGCTGGTCGGCCTCGAGCTGCGGCCGCGCAAGTTGCGTGAGGCCGCCGTGCTGTGGGAGCGGCTGACACAGGCCGTCGGCGCCGACGCGCGCGACGCGGTCTGGCAGCACCCGGACCTGCTGCCCCGCTCCGACGACCTCGATGAGCCCGCCGGCTTCATCGACCGAATGGTCGGCGGCGACACCAGCGGCATGGACGAAGCGATCGATCAAGCGATCGCCGATCTGCAAAAGGGCGACGAAGAAGACAAGGGCCTTACCGACGGCCCTACCGACGACTCCAAGGAATGACCCGGCCTCACGGTTGAACCATTTCCGCCGCACGCACCGTTTCTCTCAATCGATGAACCGATCCGGTTCTGCTCATCGAGAGGAGATGCGATGTCGCAGAGCCAATCTGACGGCGACTACAGTCCCGACTTGCATCAGCAAATGATCGCCATGGTGTGGGGATACATGGTCAGCCAAAGCATCCGGGCAGCCGCCGAGTTGTCGTTGGCCGACCACCTCGCCCATGGTCCACTCACCGCCGACGAGGTCGCCGAACGCGAAAATCGCGCTCCCGGTACCACATTCAGGTTGATGCGGGCCTGCATTGCGATGGGAATGCTGACGTCCGATTCCGAGGGCCGATTCCATGGCAGGCCCCTGCTGGATACCTTGCGCAGCGACGCGCCCCGCTCGGTGCGCAGTCTCGTCCTCGGGCTGACAAACCGGGCACATTGGCTGCCCTGGAGCAGTTTTGGGCAATCGGTTCGTACCGGACACAGTCAGGCCCACAACGCGCTGGGCATGGACTTCTTCGACTATCTGGAGCGGGACCCGGCGCAGGCCAAGGAGTTCTCGGCTCAGATGACCGCGCTCACCGCCATCTGGGGGCACGATCTCGCCGATGCCAACGGCGCACTCCTGGCGCGGCTTCAGGATGCCAACCCCGCACTGCAAGGCGTGGTGTTCGATCGGCCGAACATCGCCGAAGACGCGAAAACGACTGTCGCAGAAGGTGCTTACGAATCGCGAACTGAGGTCGACTTCTTCGAGTCGGTGCCACCAGGTGATCTCTATCTGCTCAAATTCGTCCTCCATGACTGGGATGACGAGAGCTGTGTGAAGATCCTGCGCAGATGCCGCAGGCGATGGCCCCCGCCGGCCGGGTCGCCATCGTCGAGACGGTCATCGGTGACAACAACGACCCGGGCACGGCGGCGCTGATGGACCTCAACATGCTGGCGTGCCTCAATGGCCGCGAACGGTCGCTGGAGGAGTTCGACGCGCTACTGGAGCGGGCCGGTCTGCGACGAACCGCGGTGCGGACGACGGGCGCGCCCCAGAGCGTGATCGAGGCCACCGCCGCCTGAGGCCTGTGGATAACCTGGCCGTGCCGATCAGCATTGATGGCACAGTCGTCGAATGACGCGCTACGCGCTCGACCCGGCGACGCCCGTGTTGCTAAGGCCCGATGGCGCGGTCCAGGTCGGCTGGGACCCGCGCCGTGCGGTGCTGGTGCAGCCGCCGTCGGGGTTGACCGCCGCCGCGCTGGCCGACCTGCTGCGCACCTTGCAGTCGGGAGCCACGCTGGCCGACCTGAAGGCGGCGGCGGGACTTCGCGGTCTGGCCGGCGACACCGCGATCGCCGCGCTGGTGTCCTCGCTTGTCGACAGCGGCCTGGTCCGGATCGTCGGGCGCAGGCGTGGCCGATCCGCGTCCATCCGCATCCATGGCCGTGGCCCGCTGTCGGATCTGCTGGCCAATGCGCTGCGTTGTTCGGGCGCCCGGATCACCCACAGCAGCCAGACCCACGCGGGCGCCTCCCCTCAGCACACGGATCTGGTGGTGCTGTCGGACAATCTGGTGGCCGACCCGCGGGTGGTGCGCGAGCTACACCGCGCGGGCATCCCCCACCTGCCGGTCCGGGTCCGCGACGGATCGGGCCTGGTCGGCCCGCTGGTCATTCCAGGCGTGACGAGCTGTCTGGGCTGCGCGGACCTGCACCGCAGCGACCGAGACGCGGCGTGGCCGGCGGTCGCGGCGCAACTGCGCCACTCGGTCGGCACCGCCGATCGCGCCACTCTGCTGGCGACCGCGGCACTGGCGCTCAACCAGGTCGACCGGGTGATCCATGCGGTGTCCGGCACCGGCGCCGACCGACACCAGCCGGCGCCGGCCACGCTGGACACCACGCTGGAATTCGACGTCAACGTCGGTGCAGTGGTCGCGCGCCGCTGGTCGCGACATCCCAGATGCCCGCAGTGCAACCGGTGACATCGATCGTTTCCAAGACTGTGCGGGCCGGTCAGGAACGTCATGGATGATGGTCTGGTGACGGACATCAAACGGGGCCGGGCCGCTCGCAATGCGAAGCTGGCGAGCCTGCCCGTCGGCATGGCCGGTCGGGCCGCGCTGGGCTTCGGTAAGCGGCTGACCGGCAAGTCCAAGGACGAGGTCAACGCCGAGCTGATGGACAAGGCCGCCCAGCAGCTGTTCACCGTCCTCGGTGAGCTCAAGGGCGGCGCGATGAAGGTCGGCCAGGCGCTCTCGGTCATGGAGGCGGCCATCCCGGAGCAGTACGGCAAGCCCTACCGCGAGGCACTCACCAAGCTGCAGCGGGAGGCTCCGCCGCTGCCCGCGGCCAAGGTGCACCGCGTGCTCGACGCGCAGCTGGGCACCAAGTGGCGCGAGCGGTTCAGCGAGTTCGACGACACCCCGGTCGCGTCGGCCAGCATCGGCCAGGTCCACAAGGGGGTGTGGTCGGACGGTCGCGATGTCGCGGTCAAGATCCAGTACCCGGGTGCCGACGAGGCGCTCCGCGCCGACCTGAAAACGATGCAGCGCATGGTGAGCGTGGCCAAGCAGCTGTCCCCCGGCGCCGACGTGCAGGGCGTGGTGGACGAGCTCATCGAGCGCACCGAGATGGAGCTGGACTACCGGCTGGAGGCCGACAATCAACGGGCCTTCGCCAAGGCCTACGAGAACCACCCGCATTTCGTGGTGCCCCACATCGTGGCCAGTGCACCCAAGGTGGTGATCCAGGAGTGGATCGAGGGCATTCCGATGTCCCACATCATCCGTGACGGCACCCAGGAACAGCGCGATCTGATGGGCACCCGGCTGTTCGAGCTGACCTACGACGCTCCGCGGCGGCTCGAGATGATGCACGGCGACGCACATCCGGGGAACTTCATGCTGATGCCCGACGACAAAATGGGAGTCATCGATTTCGGCGCCGTGGCACCGATGGCCGGTGGCATCCCCGTCGAAATCGGCCAGGCGACGCGCTATGCGCTCAACGACGACTACGACAACCTGCTGACGACCATGCAGAAAATCGGGTTCATCCAAAAGGGTGAGCAGGTGTCGAAGCGCGATATGGACGACATGATGCGCCAGTACGTCGAACCCCTCGAGGTCGAGGTCTTCCACTACACGCGAAAATGGCTGCAGAAGATGACCGCGGTCAACATGGACAGGTCGGTGGCGCAAATCAAGGCCGCGCGGCAGATGGACATTCCCGCCAAGCTGGCGATACCGATGCGGGTCATCGCGTCGAATGTCGCGATCTCCTGTCAGCTCGACGCGCACATCCCCACCAAAAGGCTTGCCACGGAACTGATCCCGGGCTTCGCAGACGAAGCGGCCTGACGGCCGCCGCGCTTACGCGGGAAAAGCCCGGCAGCGCTTACGCGGCTGCCGGGTTTTCCTCGGTGTTCTTGCGCGGCCGTCCCCGCGGACGCTTGCGCGCGATGATCGTGCCTCTTTCGATGATCTCGCCGCCCCAGACACCCCACGGCTCTTGGCGTTCCAGCGCGGCGGCCAGGCATTGGCGCCGGATCGGGCAATCCGTACACAGCGCCTTGGCGCGTTCGAGGTCGACGGGGTTCTCGGCGAACCACAGGTCGGGATCGCCGATGTGACACGGCACCGCCAGCCTCGTCTTCTGACGACATGTCCTCGATGGGACGCTCTTCGCCGGAGCGCTCATCGCAACTGACATGGCTCGTACCTCTGCTTCCTGGTCGTTGTTTCGTCGTCCATCTGTCTTCTGATGGATCCCTGACCAGGTCTTCGGTGTCCGAATGACTTAAGGCCACAGATCCTTGACTGCGGGTCCGTGGCCTTTGGGCTAAATCGGGGCTCTCTAGATGGTGCCCCGATCCACGGACGGTCCAGTCGCGGTGGTGGTGCGGCGCTTGGGCTGCGGCGGAATGGCAGCGCCGGCACCCGCGGCGGCGTGCGCCATGAATGCGGGATGCGCCGCGGCGGCAGCGGCGGCGTGCGGGGTCCGCGACATGCCGGCAACGCCTACGCCGGTGAACGCATTGATTCTCAACATGATCTCGGGCCCCTCCTCTCGCATGACAAACACACAGCTGGTGATCTTGAGGCTAAGCCTAACAGGATCGACTGACAAACGATTTTCTGACCTGCAGTTTTGGCGCGATTTTTACGACGATTGGCGGCCCTTGACCAGGGCCAGCACATCCGGACCGTACTGCTCGAGCTTGCGCGCACCGATGCCGGGAATGGCGACCAGCCCGGCGTCGTCGACCGGTAGCGTCTCGGCGATCGCGATCAACGTGTTGTCGGTGAACACGACGTACGCCGGCACGCTCATCTCCTTCGACGTGCGCAACCGCCAGTCCTTGAGCTCGGCGAGCAGCACCTCGTCGATGTCGGACGGGCACGTCTCGCAGCGACGCAACATGATCGAGGCGGGCGTGGTCAGGGTGTCGTTGCAGACGCGGCACCGTGGCGTGGCACCCCGGGCTCGGCGCGGCCGGTTCGGGGCGTCCTCACGCTGCGAGTGCGGGGCGATGCCGTTGAGGAACCGCGACGGGCGCCGCGTCTGGCGACCCCCCGGAGCGCGGGCCAACGCCCAACTCAGCGCCAAATGCACTCGTGCCCTTGTGATTCCGACATAGAACAGCCGACGCTCCTCTTCGACCGGTTCGCTGTCGGGCCCGTGCGCCAGCGCGTGTGAGATCGGCAGCGTGTTGTCGGCCAGTCCCACCAGGAACACCGCATCCCATTCCAGGCCCTTGGCTGCGTGCAACGAGGCCAACGTGACGCCCTGCACCACCGGGGGATGTCGCGCGTCGGCGCGCTGGCGCAGTTCTGCGACCAGGGCGCGAAGGTCCAGCGACGGCCGCGCCGCCACCTCTTCGTCGACTAGCTCGGCGAGCGCCACGAGCGCCTCCCACCGCTCGCGGGCCCGGGTGCCCGCAGGTGGCTCGGCCGTCAGTCCGAGCGGCTCGAGCAGCGCGCGGACGACCTCGGGTACGAAGGCGCCCTCCTCGGCGGCGCCGCGTTCGGCCGCCCTCTGCAAAGCGAGCAGCGCCTGACGGATCTCCTGACGGCTGAAGAAGCCCTCCCCACCGCGCACCTGGAAGGCGACGCCCGCTTCGGTCAGCGCTTCCTCGTACACCTCGGACTGGGCGTTGATCCGGTACAGCACCGCGATCTCCGATGCCGCCGTGCCGGACTGGATCAGGTTCTTGATCTTCTTGGCCACCGCCGTCGCCTCGGCCACCTCGTCGGCGTGCTCGGCGAACGTCGGTTCCGGACCAGCGTCACGCTGGCCGACCAGATGCAGCTTGCTGCCCGCCATCCGGCCCCTGGCGCCAGCGATGACGCGGTTCGCAAGCGAGACCACCTGGGGCGTGGATCGGTAGTCACGCTCGAGGCGCACCACCGCCGCGTCGGGAAACCGGCGCGAGAAGTCCAGCAGGTATCGCGGGGTGGCGCCGGTGAACGAGTAGATGGTCTGGTTGGCGTCGCCGACCACGGTGAGGTCGTCACGGTTTCCCAGCCAGGCGTCGAGCACCCGCTGCTGCAGAGGGGTGACGTCCTGGTATTCGTCGACGACAAAGCAGCGGTAGCGGTCGCGGAACTCCTGTGCGACGGCGGCGTCGTTCTCGATCGCGGCGGCCGTGTGCAGCAGCAGGTCGTCGAAGTCCAGCAGGGCCGTACCGTCCGAGCGAGCCTTGAGCTTCTCGTATCCGGCGTAGACCGCCGCGATCTTGGCGGCGTCGAACGGGATGTCACGGCCGATCTGCGCCACGGCACCGGCATAACCCTCCGGGCTGATCAAAGACGCCTTGGCCCATTCGATTTCACCGGCGAGGTCCCGCACGTCATCGGTGCTCGTCGACAGGCCGGCGCGGTTGGCGGCCTGCGCAACGACCGAGAACTTGGTGTCGAGCAACTGCCACCCGGTGTCGCCGACCACACGCGGCCAGAAGTACTGCAGCTGGCGGCGGGCCGCCGCGTGAAACGTCATGGCCTGCACGGATTCTGCGGACACCCCGGCCCCACTGTCGCCGAGGGCACGGAGTCGGCCGCGCATCTCCCCCGCTGCCCGCGCCGTGAACGTCACCGCCAGCACCTGGCCCGCGGCGACATGCCCGGACGTGACGAGATGGGCGATGCGGCGGGTGATGGTGCGGGTCTTTCCGGTGCCCGCGCCGGCCAGTACACACACCGGTCCGCGGGCCGCGAGGACGGCCTCGCGCTGCTCGTCGTCGAGATCGTCAAGAAGTCGCGACGAACCAAGGGCCCCTACCGGCATGCGCTCCATCATGTCAGCGCGGGCCGACAAATCCGGGGCGCGCCCGCGGGCATGTTGGCGCCGTCCATTATGTTGAACGGCTTATGAGTGCTGCGAAGTCTTCTGGCGTGACGATGTACACCACCTCGTGGTGCGGCTACTGCTTCCGCCTGAAGAAGGTGCTCAAGGCCGAAGGCATCCCGTTCGCCGAGGTCGACATCGAATTCGACCCCGCCGCGGCCGACTTCGTCGCGTCGGTCAACGGTGGCAACCAGACCGTGCCAACGCTGAAGTTCGCCGACGGCACCACCCTGACCAACCCCAGTGGGGCCCAGGTGAAGGCGAAGCTCGCCGGCTGATCAGTCCAGCGCCGCCCAGGATTCGATGATCTCGCGGGCGATCGATATCGATCCGGGCAGCAGCAGCCGCGACGGGGAATCGCTGCTCCAGTCGCCGTCGGCGAGCGCGTCGCGGACCTCGGCCCGGGTGAACCAGCCGGCCTCGGCGATTTCGCCGTCATTGAACGAGAACTCCTGTTCCGGGTCGCCGATGGCGTGGAAACCGACCATCAGTGACCGCGGGAAGGGCCACGGCTGGCTGCCGAGGTAGGTGACGTTCGTCACGGTAAGCCCGACCTCCTCGGCGATCTCGCGTTCGACGCAGGACTCGAACGACTCCCCCGCCTCGACGAAACCGGCCAGCAGCGAGAACAGGCGCTCGGGCCACACCGTCTGGCGGGCGAGCACCGCGCGGTCGTGGCCGTCGTGCACAAGGCAGATCACCGCCGGGTCGATACGGGGAAACTCCTCGTGCCCGTTGGTCGCGTTGACCCTCGACCAGCCGCCCTTGATGGGCTTCGTCAGCGCGCCGTCGACCGCGCTGAATCGCGCGCTGTCATGCCAGTTCAGCAGCGCCGTTGCCGTCGCGACCAGCTGCGCGCTGACGTCGTCGAAGATCTGACCGGCCCGGCGCAGGTCGAGCACCTCGGTTTCGGTGTGCGGATCGTCGGGGCCCTCCAGTGCGGCGCGGATCGCCCACACGTGCCGTCCGTCGGCGAGCCGGCCAAGGAAGACGGCGTTCTCGGGTGGTTTGTCGCCCATCTTGGCGGCCTTGCCGAGTACGACCTGGTCTCCGGCGATCAGAACCTGGTTGCGCCGGTCCACCCGCAGCACCAGGGCGTCTCCCCAGCCCGCGACGGCGGCGTCGACGTCGGTGCGCAGCGCGTCGGCGCGGTCGGCACCGACCCGGGACAGCAGCGGGACGTTGCGGAGCTGAAATCCCGACGTCATCGGTCGGCATCCGCGCTGCGCACGTACAGCAGCCGGTCGCCGAGTTCCACAGCGTCGACCTGCGGGTCGTCGGTCCGGAGCAGCTTTCCGTTGCGCACGACACCGAGCACGATGTCGTTGAGATGCCGCGGCGAGCCACCGACCTCCTTGGGGGTGACCTCCCGTTCGGAGATTGCGAACCCGGCGTCCGGGGTCAAAAGGTCTTCCATGACCTCGACAACGCTCGGGGTCTGCACGGCTATGCCCAGCATGCGGCCGGCCGTCTCGGAGGTCACCACGGTGGAGTCGGCGCCGGACTGCTCCAGCAAATGCTGATTCTCGGCCTCCCGGACCGCGGCGATGATCTTCGCCTTCGGCGCCAGTTCGCGGGCGGTCAGCGTGACCAGCACGGCGGTGTCATCCCGGTTGGTCGCGACGATGATCGCCTTGGCGTGCTGTGCGCTGGCGAGCCGCAACACTTCGGAGTCGGTCGCGCTCCCGCGGACGGTGACCAGCCCGGCGCTCTTGGCGCGCTCGAGCGCGGTCGGGTTCTCATCGACGACGACGATGTCCGCCGGCGCCACCTCGTCGCCGACCATCGCCGCTGCCGCGGCCCTGCCCTTGGTGCCGTACCCGACGACCACGATGTGGTTGCGCACTCTTCTCCTCCATCGCTGGATTTGGTAGACCTGCCGCGACTGCGTCGTGAGCGTCTCGACCGTCGTACCGATCAGCACGATCAGGAACGCGACGCGCAGCGGCGTGATCACCAACACGTTGATGAGGCGGGCCTCGGGACTGAACGGGGTGATGTCGCCGTATCCGGTCGTCGACAGCGACACCGTCGCGTAGTACAGGCAGTCCAGGAACGACAGCTGGTTGTCCTGGACGTCGCGGTAGCCGTCGCGGTCCAGGTAGACGATCAGCACGGCCGCGAACAGCGCCGCCGTGGCGTAGATGACCCGGGTGGTGATGCGGCGGGCGGGACTTATCTCTTCGCTGGGAATCTGTACCCGGTCGGTGATCGCATGGATCGGGCGATCGGCCAGCGACTCGTCGAACCTGCTGAGCCGACGCCGCAGTCTTCCCTTAGCCACGAGGGCCTGTCATCGCATCGCGCCGCCGCACCCGCACAATGTAATCATGACCTCTCCCCTGCCCGAACTGCAGCAGACTGTCCGTCCCACACGGGTGTACCGCATGGTGGCCATGCTGCTGGGCGTCGGGACCCTGCATTTCGTGGCGCCCAAGCCGTTCGACGGCATCGTCCCGGCCGAGTTGCCGGGCAGCGCGCGCTTCTACACCTACGCCTCGGGGGTGGCCGAACTGGGAACGGCGGGCCTCCTGCTGGCACCGCGCACCCGTCGCCTGGGTGCGCTGGCCGCGATCGCGTTGTTCGTGTCGGTGTTCCCGGCCAACGCCAACATGTGCCGCCTGTGGAAGAACAAGCCGTTGATCATGCGCCTGGGCGCCTTCGCCCGGTTACCGCTGCAGATCCCGATGGTCATCGCGGCGTACAGGATCTACCGCAGCTCTTAGGCCGCCGGCCTCCGACACTTTTCAGTCACTGCTTCCGACGAGCGTGTCGGCCGTGCTGCGCGCGGATTCGACAGCCACTGTTCTGGATTCGCTGCCGTCGGGCATGGCGCGCGAGATGACGATCGCTCCCACCATCATTGCGACCGTGCTCCACGCACGTCGCGTCCGATCAGGAAGGTCGCCGTCGAGCAGGTCGGCTATCCGCTCGACCAGGGCGGTGAGCTTGTTTTCATAGGCCTGCTTCACCGCGGGTTGTGCCCGCGAGACGTCGGCACTCAACGCGGGCATCGGGCAGCCCTCGGCCGGGTCGGCGCTGTGGTGCGTGCTGAGGTAGTCGTCGAGAAAACTCTCGAGCCTTGCGCGACGTTGCGGGCGTGTCTCGGGCTCGGTCTCGGCGAGGAAGGGCTCGCCAACGCATGCGTCGATGACCGCCTCCAGCAGGGCCTCCTTGTTCGGGAAGTTCGAATACAACGCGCCTGATGTCACGCCCGCGGCCGCCGCGAGCGCGTCCACACCAATTCCGTTGAAACCACAGGTTTTCAGTGACCGCGCGCCGGAGTCAATGAGCGCTTTTCGCGCCTTGGCCTTCTGATCCGGCGGGTATCTCATCGCTGCCTTCCGTCTGCACCGTTGCCTACATCGCCAGTGTAGGATAGCGTTCGATATATAACGATCGCTATTCTACAATTTGAGAGGCGGCCCCATGACAAGCCAGCAAGCAGTGGAGTTCGCGAACTTCTACGCCGATCTCAGCGCCCGGTCCGGGAATCCCGAGTTCGACCTGTCCACCGTCCGAGACGTCGTCGAGACGATGCACCTGGCGACAAAGGAGCCCGAAGACGTCAGCTACGCCGAAGTGGACGCCGGGGGCGTGGAGGCGCTGTGGTGTATCCCGGCCGGAAGCGACCCCGATCGCGTGCTTCTCCACAACCACATGGGCGGCAGCGTCCTCACCTCGATGCACTCAGAACGCAAGGCCGCCGCACACATCGCCAAAGCGGCCGGCATCCGCTCGCTGGTGCTGAACTTCCGACGTTCGCCGGAGCACAAGTTCCCGGCACAGCTCGAAGACGTCGACAACGCCTACGCCTGGCTCCTCGATCAGGGTTACCGAGCTGAGAAGATCGCCAGCGTCGGAAACTCGATCGGCGGCAATTTCGCAGTCGGCCTTGCCCTGCGGCTACGCGATCGAGGTGCGCCGCTGCCCGGGGCAATCCTGGCCATCTCCGCCCTGTTCGACGCCACGCTGACCAACGAAACCATCGACAAGAACGCCGAGCTGGACAAGCTCCTGTCGCGTCCGCTGCTGGAATTCTTCCGGTCGTGCTGGTTGGACGGCACCGGCGTCGGATGGAGTGACCCGCGGGTGAACCTTCTCGAAGCCGACCTCGCCGGTCTGCCGCCGATCGCGGTGTACCACGGCTCCGACGAGCTGCTCGCGGGCGACGCGGCGGAATTTGCCGGCCGGGCCGGCGCTACAGGCAATGACGTCGTCCTGCGATCTGTTCCCGCGGGCCAACATTCATTCATCATCGGCGCTGGCCGAGTGCCCGAAGTCGACCAGGCGATTACCGAGATGGGTGGCTGGCTGCGTTCAAAACTCGGTCTAAGCAGGCGGCCAAGGTCTAGTCGGATGGACGGCACCCCAATCGAATTCGTCGACCAACTCAAGCTCGGCGCTCGGGTGCGGACGCACTACGACTTCGTGGTATGTGGATCGGGCTCTTCGGGATCGGTGGTGTCCCGTCGACTCGCCGAGGACCCGGATGTCAGCGTGTTGCTGCTGGAGGCCGGTGGGGACGACGACGTGCCCACCGTCATGAAAGCCGACCAATGGCCGCTCAATCTCGGCACCGAACGGGATTGGAATTTCCGGTCGGAGCCCAGCCGGCACGTCAATGGCCGATCAATCCCGTTGTCGATGGGGAAGGTGCTCGGCGGGGGTTCGAGCATCAATGTGATGTTGTGGGCACACGGACACCGCAGCGATTGGGACTTCTTCGCCGCCGAAGCCGGAGATGCCCGGTGGAGCTATGAGCCGGTGCTGCGGATCTACCGCCGCATCGAGGACTGGCACGGCGCGCCCGATCCCGAATACCGCGGTGCCGGTGGCCCGGTCTTCGTCCAACCAGCACCCGACCCCCATCCGATCGCGCACGCCATGATCGACGGCGCCAGCTCCGCGGGGATCCCTGCGTTTGACAGCCCCAACGGCAGAATGATGGAGGGATCCGGCGGCAGCTCGATAGCCGATATCCGGGCCCGCGATGGTTACCGTCAATCCGTATACCGCTCTTATGTTTTCCCTATCTTGGAGCGGCCGAACTTGACCGTTCTCACCGGCGCGCTGGTGACGCGGTTGACCCTCGACGGCAACAGTGCCACCGGAGTGGAGTTCGCGCACAACGGAACACTGCACCGAGTCGGTGCGGCCAGTGAGGTGGTGCTGTCGCTCGGTGCGATCAACACACCCAAGGTGCTGATGCAATCGGGTATCGGCGATCACGCCGAGCTACAGCGCCATGGCATCCCCGTGGTCCAGCACCTGCCCGGTGTGGGCCGAAACCTGCAAGACCATGTCGGCTTCGACTGCGTGTGGGAGTACGAACGTGCTATGCCGCCGCGCAATACCGCGGTCGAGGCAACGTATTTCTGGACCAGCGATCCCGCGATGGACTCCCCGGACCTGCAGACGTGTCAGGCCGAGTTCCCCAAGTCGTCCAGCGCCGAGAACACCAGGCGCTTCAATCCCCCGGCGGCGGGATGGAACCTCTTCGGTGGTCTCGTTCAGCCGAAAAGCCGCGGCGAGATCCGGTTGACCGGTCCCGGCCCACTCGATCCCGTCGAGATCCACGCAAACACGTTGTCCCACCCCGATGACGTGAAGGCCGCAATCGCATGCGTGGAACTGTGTCGGCAGGTCGGAAACTCGGCCGCGCTCCGGCCGTTCACCAAGCGCGAGGTCATGCCGGGCAATCTGAAGGGGGCGGAATTGGAGCGGTTCATCCGCGACGCTGCCTCGAGCTACTGGCATCAGACCGGCACCGCCAAGATGGGCCGTGACGCGACGTCGGTCGTCGACGGCGACCTCAAGGTGTATGGAATAGACCGACTCCGCGTCGCCGACGGCTCGATCATGCCCCGCGTGACCACCGGCAATACCCAGGCGCCGTGCGTGATCATCGGCGAGCGCGCGGCAGAGCTCCTCATCGCCGAACACAATCTCGCCCCTGCTGAGCCCGACGACTCCTAGGCCGCGGGCTGCTCGAGCAATGCGAGCAGGTCATCGGCGCCGGGCAGCGACTCGGGTATCACCGTCCGGCCGGACCGCACGTAGTGGAACGCCGCGCGCACCGATTCCACCGGGCAGTCCCGCAACGCGGCCCAAGCCAGCCGGTATACCGCCAGCTGAACAGCCGCATGCTGCTCGGCTTCCGGCGTATTCGGCGGCTCACCGGTCTTCCAATCCAGCACAGTGGCACCGCCGTCGTCGTCGGCGAAGATCGCGTCGATGCGGCCCCGCACCACGCGGCCGCGGATGACCATGTCGAACGGCACCTCCACGTCGACGGGTGTACGGGCAGCCCACGGGGACAACGCAAACGCCGCCTGGAGCTCGGCCAGTTCGTCGGCGTCCCCGGCGTCGCGGTCGACGGCTCCTGGCAGATCGTCGAGATCGAACAGCCGATCGGCGTGGTAGAACCGTTGCACCCAGTCGTGGAATGCGATGCCCAGCAAGGCGTGGGGATCCGGCCTCGCCGGGAGCCGCCTGCCCAGCCGCTGTGCAGCCGCACCGGGGTCACGGCGCAGTTCCACCATCGCGCTCACGGAAAGCTGGACCGGCAACGGCGGGACGGGACGTTCTGCGACACGTTCGCGTTCGGCCAGCAGGGCGTCGACGTCCGCGGCCCACCCTTCGACGTCGGCCGTTCCGTCTTCGAGGCCGCCCGATATCGCCTGAGTCACCAGCACCGCGCCCCGGTCGACGTCGCTTCGGCGAGATGCCGATGGGTCGGTGGGCCAGACCGCCTCGACTGCTTTGTCCCGCAACGGGTTCGGCTCGCCGGCAGCGGGTGGCGGCGCCCACTGCTCGATGACGCCGCACGCGTCGCCACCGGCCGCCGATTCCTCGATGATGTCCTTGAGTTCGCAGAGGAACTCGGACGGTCCGCGCGCCTTCAGCTCGGCGGCGCCCCAATGATGTCCGGATAGCAGCAGCGTGCCCTCGGCGCGGGTGATCGCCACGTACAGCAGTCGGCGCTCCTCGTCGACACGGCGCTGCTCGAGGCTGCTCTTGTGGTCGAAAATTTTGTCCGACAGCTCCTTTCGATCGTTCACGTCGGAGGTGTCGAGAATCGGGACGCCGTGTTCAGCGGCGGTCGCCCGGTCGCCACGCAGCAGCGGGGGCAGATCTCCGGCGTCGGTGAGCCAGGTTCGTGTCGACGCGGTGGACGGAAACACCCGACCACTCAGGTGGGGCACCGCCACCACCTGCCACTCCAGCCCCTTGGCCGCATGCACCGTGAGGATCTGGACACGATCACTGGCGACCGGCACGTCGGCGGGCGCCAAACCGTTCTCCACCTGTTCGGCCGCGTCCAGAAACCCCAGCAGTCCTTGAACCGTTGCCGACGAGCGGTTGGCGAAATCCGCCACCACGTCGGCGAAGGCGTCGAGATGTTCGGTGCCGGTCCATCCCGCCGAAACCGGCTGGGCAGCACGCACTTCGGCATCGACCCCGAGCATTCGCCGTACCTCGGCCACCAGATCGGGCAGTGGGTAGGTGAGGTGCGCACGCAGGGCGGTCAATTCGCGTCCGAGCCCGACGATTCTGCTGTGCCCGGCGGCGGAGTACGCGTCCGGAGTGCCGGGATCACAGATCGCCTCGGCCAGGCAGGCGGTGTCGGCGTCGGGTGCGGCCTGCGCGACGATGCGCGCGGTGGCCGAGGTGTCGTCGGGCCTGCCGGGTCGGTCGAGTTCGACGGCGCGGCGCCACAACGCGGCGATGTCCTTGCCGCCCAGTCGCCACCGCGGCCCGGCCAGCACCCGCATCGCCGCTGCGCCCGCGGTCGGGTCGACGACCAATCGCAGCATTGCGACCACATCGGCGACCTCGCGGATGGCGAGCAGGCCGGCGAGTCCGACCACCTCGACCGGAACCCCGCGCGCGGTGAGCGCGTCGGCCATCGGCGCCGCGTCCGCGTTGCGGCGCACCAGCACCGCCGCGGTGGGCGCGGACTGCCCATTGTCTCGCGCTTTATGGTAGATCTGCGCCAGATGGTCTGCGACCCAATCACGTTCGACCGCCACATCCGACAGTAGTGCACATTGGATGGCGCCCGGCTCGGCGTCCGGCCGGGGGCGCAGCGCCCGGACCGCGACCGACCGCCGCCGGGCCTCCGCGGAGACGGCGTTGGCGATGTGCAGGGCCTGCGGCGGATTGCGCCAACTGGTACGCAGCTCCAAGGTCGGCGCAGGCGTTCCGTCGGAGTGCGGGAAATCGGTGGTGAAGCGCGGCAGGTTGGTGGCCGATGCACCGCGCCAGCCGTAGATCGACTGAATCGGGTCACCGACCGCCGTCAGGGCCAGGCCATCGTCTGCCCCACCGCCGAACAGCGAAGACAGTGCGACGCGTTGTGCGTGCCCGGTGTCCTGATACTCGTCGAGCAGCACCACCCGATAGCGCTGCCGCAGTTGTTCACCCACTTGGGGAAACTCCACGGCCAGCCGCGCCGCCGAGGCCATCTGCATGCCGAAGTCCATCACGTTCTCTTCACGCATACGCTGGTGCACGGCATCGATGAGCGGGACCAGCAGGGTGCGTTCGGTCTGAGTGGCCAGCATGCGCAGCAGCCACTGGCTGGGGCCGCGGTCACGCTGATAGGGACCGGCCGGCAGGTTGTGCACGAGACGCTCCAGTTCGACGTGCGTGTCGCGCAACTGACCGGTGTCGACGAGGTGCTCGGCCAGCTGGCCCGCCAGACGCAGTACCATGGCCGTCACGGCGGCCGGTGTCTTCTCGGTGTCGAGATGCTCGGGATGCTCACACACCACGCGAAAAGCCAACTGCCACAACTCGGTTTCACTGAGAAGCCGGGTACCGGGCTCGACCGGGAGCAACAGGCCGTGCTCGCGCAACAGACTGCCCGCGAAGGCGTGGTAAGTGCTCACCGTCGCCGGGTCGTCGGCGACATCGGTGGGGCCGCCGTCGGTCACCAATCCCGCCCCCGCGAGCCGCGCCAGCCGGGTGCGCACGCGGCGCAGCAGTTGGCCTGCCGCCTTCCGTGTGAACGTCAGTCCGAGCACCTGGCCCGGCGACGCATAGCCGTTGGCGACCAGCCAGACCACCCGCGCGGCCATGGTCTCGGTCTTGCCCGCACCGGCACCTGCGATCACCACCAGCGGTCCGGGCGGTGCGGCGATCACCGCCGCCTGCTCCTCCGTCGGCGCGAACAGGCCCAGTGCGGCGGAGAGTTCGGCCGGGCTGTAACGCGCCATCATGACCGCCCGCCCGTTTTCTCCTGGGCCGGGCACATCGGCCGCACCGGACAGTGGGTGCAACCGTCGTTGATCCTTGCAATGAACTCCGGGCCCTGGGTCGCGGCCGCGGCCTGCTGCACCCGGGTCAGCCACTCGCTGCGTGCGCCCCCGGTCAGCGCATCCTGTTCCCGCTCGGTCGCGCCGCCGGCACCGGTCTTGCCGAGGTACACCAGGCGGCCTCCGCCGGGACTATCGCCCTGCGCCAGTAGACCTTCCGCGATGGCCAACTGATACATCGCCAACTGCGCGTGGCGTTGGGCGTCGTCCTTGCTGACCGGGCTCTTACCGGTCTTCACGTCGACCACGACCAGCCGTCCCTCGCTGTCGCGTTCCAGCCGGTCCAGACGCCCGCGCACCCGGACACCCGGGCCGTCCTCCACGCCGATCACGCCGTCGACGTCGATCTCGGTGCCCACCTCGGTGAGGTCGTGTCGGCTCTGAGCCCGCCACTGCGCGAACGTGGACAACATCGACCGGTGCCGCTCCAATTCGTTGTCCGAGTACCACCGAGAATCGAACGGCAGCTTCTCCCAGACCTTTTCGAGTTCGTTGAGCATCTGATTCTCGTGTTTGCCCGTTTCGGCGACCAGGGCGTGCAGCAGCGACCCGACCGCCGATCGCACGTCGCGGCCGTCGGCGCCGCCGTGGCGTTCCAGCAGCCAGCGCAGCGGGCAGTCGGTCAGCGTCTGCAGCGTCGAGGGCGACAACGTGACGACGTGATCCTCGCCGCACCAGAGGGGTTCGTCGCTGGACAGCGGTGTCAGGCCGTACCACTGCTCCGGGGCAGCGCCGGACACCCGGCCGGCGGCGAGGCGTGCCAATTGTGCTGCCGCGCAGGCACGCGACTCGTCGTCGACCGAGCCCGGCGGTGCACACACCACCGCCCGAAGCCGCCCGACCAGTGCCTGCGGCGCCAGTACCCGCGGCGCCTGGATGGGCACGACGGGATCCGGCCCCTCATCGGTCTGCAGCGCAGCCAGCTCATGGCAGAACGACGACGGGAGCATCGACTCGTCACCGCAGTCGCTGTCGACGGCGGTGATCAGCAGTCGGTTGCGGGCCCGGCCCATCGCCGCGATGAGCAGCCGCCGCTCTTCGGCGAGCAGCGGCGCCCGTGAGGACAAGACCTGATCGCCGGGCGCCACAATGCCGTCCATCACGTCGACGAGCTGCTGGGTGCCCAGTATGCCGCCACGCGGAACTGTGTTCGGCCACAGGCCTTCCTGCAGTCCGGCGATCACGACGAACTCCCACTCTCGACCAAGCGCCGAATGCGCGCTGAGAATCGCGACCGCGTCGGCATCGGGGCGATGGTCATGCGGCGTCGCGGACAGCGCGAGCACCGTGACGTGGTCGACCAGGCCGCGGAGCGACGCCCCCGCAGTGCGGGCGACATACTGCTCGGCGACGTCGAACAGTGCAGTGACGGCATCGAGGTCGCGATCGGCCTGGGCGCCGGCGGAGCCACCGCGCTCGCTGGCCGTCAGCCAGCGCCGTTGCAGGCCGGACCGCTGCCAGGCCTGCCACAGTGTGTAGCGCGGATCTTCACCGGCAGCAGCACTGCGGCGCGCCGCGGACAGCACCGCGCGCACCCGGCGCAGCGGCCCCGCATGTGCCGGTGCCAGCCGATCGGCTCCGTGGTCGAGCGCCTCGACGAGCAGTTCGGCGAACTCGCGCGGCGACTCCCCGGAATCGGCGCGGCGCAAAGCCCGCCGCAGCTGACGAAGGGATACCGGGTCGACCCGGCCGATCGGTCCGGTCAACAGGGCGAGCGCCGTCCCGCCGTCGAGACCCCGCTCGGTGACGTCGAGCACCGTCAGCAGCGCCCGCACCGCCGGCTGATCGGAGAGCACCGCGTCGGGTGCCGGCGAGTCGACCGGTACACCCGCGGACATCAGGGCACGGCCCAGCGACGAGCCCACGCGTGGCACCGACCGCACGATCACCGCCATCTGAGACCACGGCACACCATCGACGAGATGCGCGCGCCGCAGCGCATCGGCGATCAGTGCCGACTCCGCGTGCGGCGACGCGGCGATCCGCACCGCAAGCGATCCGGCCTCCACGCCGGCACCGGTCAGCCCACGGACTTGGTCGCTGCCCGGCAGTCGGCGTGCGATACCCGCGATGGCATCGGCGACGCCTGGGCGCACCGATGGGACCGCGTCAAGGTGATCGCCGGCTCGTCCCCCCGCAGGAGCGCGGGATCGGCCCCCCGGTAACCGAACACGGACTGATTGGGATCACCGGCGATGACGGTGAGCCCGGCGCCGGCCGACAGCACCCGCACGAGCCGGGCGGCCTGCGGATCCAGATGCTGCGCGTCGTCGACGAGGAGAAGTTCGGATGCGTCCCCGTTCGGCGGCAAGCAGATCGGGGTCCGTCGCGAATGCTTCGAGGGCGGCGCCGACGAGCTCGGCAGCGCCAAGTGCGGGCACCGTGGCCTGTGGCGCGGCCATCCCGACGGCCGAACGCAGCAGCATGATCTGCTCGTAGGCCTGGGCGAACTGTCCTGCGGCCAGCCATTCGCGTCGACCCGCAATGCGCCCGATGCGTTGCAGCGCAATGGGATCGACACCGCGTTCGGTGCAGCGGGCCAGCAGGTCCCTCAGTTCGGTCGCGAACCCGACCGTGCTCAACGCGGGCCGCAGCTGGGGCGGCCACGCCACCGGAGAATCGTCGCCGTCCTCGATATCGCCGGCCAGCAATTCGCGGATGATGCCGTCCTGCTCGGCGCTGGTGATCAGCCGCGGTGGCGGATCGCCGTTGCGCTGCGCAGCCAGTCGCAATACCGCGAACGCATAGGAATGCAGCGTGCGGACCACCGGTTCCCGTACAACGGTGCGGCTGCCCGCCGACAGCAGAGCGGAGGTGATCGCCGCGCGCGCCTGCGTCCCAAGCCGGGCCGAACCCGTCAGCAGCAGAACCGATTCCGGGTCGATGCCGGCACCGATGTGTGCAGCCGCGGCCTGAATCAGCAGGCTGCTCTTGCCCGTTCCCGGTCCGCCGAGCACGCGGACCGCGCCGCGCATGCCCGGATCGGTCAGCGCAGTCGTGGTGAGATCGGTGTGCGGTGCGGACATGTGAGCATGAGACCACGGGGGTCCGACAAGCGGTGCTCACCGGCTGCTGGCAGCATCTGGAACCGTGACCGTCGACGCAGGGTTGCACGTGCACCGCTACGGGCCGCCCGGGCCGGCCCGGATTCTGGCCGTTCATGGTGTGACCGGCCACGGGCAGCGATGGCAGACGCTGGCGACCCGGCACCTGCCCGAGGTTGCCGTCGTCGCGCCCGACCTCATCGGACACGGGCGGTCGTCGTGGGCGGCCCCGTGGACCGATCGATGCGAACGTCGCGGCGTTGGCCGACCTGGCCGACGCCGAGACCGACGGCCCGGTCGTGGTCGTCGGGCACTCCTTCGGCGGGGCGATCGCGCTGAATCTGGCCGCCGCGCGACCGGATCTGGTCGCCTCGCTGGTGCTGCTCGATCCGGCGATCGGCCTGGACGGCGGATGGATGCGTGACATCGCCGACGACATGTTCGCCTCGCCCGACTACACCGATCGCGACGAGGCGCGCGCCGAGAAGGTCAACGGATCGTGGGGCGAGGTCGACGCCGAAGAAGTCGACCGAGAACTCGACGAACATCTGATCGAGCTGCCCGACGGCCGGTCCGGCTGGCGGATCAGCATTCCAGCCATGCTGTCGTACTGGAGCGAGCTGGCCAGGCCGATCGCGTTGCCACGCACCGGCACTCCGACCACGCTGGTTCGGGCCACCCGTACCGACCCTCCTACGCACGCGATGAGCTGATCACCGCGCTGCGCGACCGCCTCGGCGACGACTTCGCACTCCTGGAATGGGACTGCGATCACATGGTCCCCCAGGCCCGTCCCGCCGACACCGCGGCATTGATCCGCACGCAGCTGGCCTGGGAATAGCGATGGCCGAGATCACCGACGAGCAGGTCGAGACGGTGCGGGCACTGGTCGCCTCGATACCCGCCGGGCGTGTCTCGACATACGGTGACATCGCCGATGCGGCAGGGCTTTCCAGTCCGCGGATCGTCGGCTGGATCATGCGCACGGACTCGTCGGACCTGCCGTGGCATCGGGTCATCAGGGCCTCCGGCCGCCCGGCGCCCCACTTGACCACCAAGCAATTGGAGCTGCTGCGCGCCGAAGGGGTACTCGCCAGCGACGGCCGGATCCGGCTATCGCAAGTGCGCCACGAGTTCTGAAGTGTGTCTCATCACGGTCGTCGTCGACTCCTTGCATGAATCATCTGCGGGTAAACCGATTCTCGCAGATATCGTCGAAGCCGAACGACCCAGATGGGCGAGGCGCAAAGCGCCCGGTACCACTAGGCTTCGATATGACCGCGGGAGGTATACACGTGAAAAGGCCTGGGCCATCGAATCGACGGGCATCCGACCCCCGGCAGTCCGGTAGTCGATTCGGCGACCGCTGGAATGGGTTCAACGCAGAGTGCACGGATGCGGCACCGAGTTCCGTGCCGCAGTGGCCGACGGGGCCGTCATAGGAAATGTCTACAGAGGAATGGTGGACCCGGTTCGAGGACGCGAAGCAGCTTCGTCGACGCTCTCGGCGGCGGTACCCCGGTCTGATCGCGTTGGCAATTGTTCTCGTTCTCGGTGCGGGCGGCGGTCTGCTCTGGCGAAGCGCTCATCAGTCGGCCGCGGCCCACAGCCCCGGCGGGTCCAGCGCGCAGTCCACACATTCGCCTGACCCGTCCGCGTTGCGAAGGCTGCAGGAACTGCTGCCGCCGGGGTACTCCCCGCGAACTTGCTCGCCGGCCCCGGCGCCCGAGGAAGCTCTGGCAACGCTGGTCTGCGGGAAGAACTCCGACGCAGGCGGACCTACATTGGCGACCTTTACCATCGTCGGCGACGACGCCGCGCTGCGGGCGGTGTTCCTACATATCGCTGGCGGCATCACTCCTGCGAACTGTCCCGGGGACATCCCCTCGCCGGGTCCGTGGCGACGTCAAACCGCTTCGGGACGCATCAACGGGATCCTGTTATGTGGCTATGGGGGCGGCGGGCCCTCGATTGCTTGGACCGCAAACGACCAACTATTGGTCGGCGCCGTCCAAGCGGATACACAGGCACTCAATCTCGACGGCTTGTTCGCATGGTGGTCGTCCCGGGTCTTGAACGCGTAATCGCGTTCCGCGACATCTCCTAGCTCGACGCATCAGAGCACCAGACGGACGAGTGCCGCCGTGCGGGCCAGACCCGGGAACGCGGCGGCCGTCGACCGCGGATGCAGTGCATGCACGGCCAGACGGAACATCAACGCGCGCAGCAACATCTGCGGCCACTCGGGCAATGGGCTCCAGCGTTCGATGAGTCCGTCGTCGGCCTCGCCCCACGAGAGAGCATCGACGACCACGACGCCGGCCGCCCAGGTCGCGGGCCGCCAGTAGGGGGTGATGTCGGTGATGCCCGGTGCCGCAGTACCCGCGAAGAGCACTGTGCCGTAAAGATCGCCGTGTACCAGCTGGCTCGGGCTCTTGGTCGGCCTGCGCAACGAAGCCAGCTGGTTGATCAACTCGATCGATCGCTGGCCATCCGCCGAACCGGGCGATACCCGCGCACCGGGCGGCAGTGAATGCAGCGGCCGTTCCTCCCACGCCGCGCGGTCGGCGGCGATGAAGACGTCCACATCTGCCCACGGCGCGACCGGCGGCTGGGTCAAGAACCGCGGCCGCTCGAGCTTGGCCGTGGCCTCGTGCAGGCGCACCGCGGCCGAAACCACCTCGTCGTGGCGCGGTTCGGGAGTGCCGGCGACGTAGGTGTCGGCGCGCCAGCCGGCCACCACGTAGCGTCCATCGGTCGACCGCACCGGCCGCGCCAGGCGCACGCCGTCGACGAACAACGTCTCTCGGACCTTCGCCGACCACGCGGCGCGCGCATGATCGGCGATCATCGAAAGCACGACTTCGCCGCAGCGCCAGCCGCCTTCCCAGCTCGAGCCGAGGGCCACCGCCCGCACACCGCTCATTCCGAAAGCCGCCAGCACATGATCAGGCGGTCGTTCGGCAGTCACCACCTCAGCCTAAGCGGCCATGGAGCAAACGGGCCGTTAGTACATCACCATGTCGGGCTCGAGTTGTTTCGCCCATGCCACGATTCCGCCCTGGAGATGCACCGCATCGGAGAAGCCGGCCTTCTTCACCACGGCCAGCGCTTCGGCCGAGCGCACGCCGGTCTTGCAGTACAGCACCGGTGTTCGGTCGTGCGGCAGCTTGGCCAGACCGTCGCCGGCCTCGATCGTCGACTTCGGGATCAGTTCGGCGCCCTCGATGTGGTTGATGTCCCACTCGACCTCCTCGCGCACGTCGATCAGTGCCAGTGGCTTCCCGGAGTCCATCAGCTCGCGCAGTTCGCGCGGGGTGACGGTGGCGTCCGCAGCGGCCTCGGCCGCCGCCTCGGAGACCACGCCGCAGAACGCGTCGTAGTCGATGAGCTCGGTGATCTTCGGCGTGGCCGGATCCTTGCGGATCTTGATCGTGCGGTAGGTCATGTCGAGCGCGTCGTAGACCATCAGCCGGCCCAGCAGCGGCTCGCCGATACCTGTGATCAGCTTGATCGCCTCGGTGCCCATCACCGAGGCGATGGAGGCGCACAGGATGCCGAGCACGCCGCCTTCGGCGCACGACGGCACCATTCCCGGTGGGGGCGGTTCGGGGTACAGGTCGCGATAGTTCAAGCCGAGCCCGTCGGGCGCGTCCTCCCAGAACACCGACACCTGACCTTCGAAGCGATAGATCGAACCCCAGATATACGGCTTGCCCGCCAATACGGCGGCGTCGTTGACGAGGTAGCGCGTTGCGAAGTTGTCGGTGCCGTCGAGGATCAGGTCGTACTCCCTGAACAGGTCGACGGCGTTGTCGGGCTCGAGCCGGAACTCGTGCAGACGCACCTCGACCAGCGGGTTGATCTCCAGGACGGAGTCCCGCGCGCTATGCGCCTTCGGCCGGCCGACGTCGGACTGGCCGTGAATGATCTGGCGCTGCAGGTTGGACTCGTCGACCTCGTCGAATTCGACGATTCCGATGGTCCCCACCCCGGCTGCGGCCAGGTATAGCAGCGCCGGCGAGCCCAGCCCGCCCGCACCGATGACCAGCACCCGCGCATTCTTCATCCGCTTCTGCCCGATCATCCCGACGTCCGGGATGATGAGGTGACGGCTGTAGCGCGTGACCTCGTCACGTGTTAGTTCGGCCGCCGGTTCTACCAGCGGCGGCAACGGTGTCGACACCGTGTCTCCTTGATCGCCTTGATTCCACGACTACTGACCATCACAGCAGGTACCGCTATCAACAGCAATGAGGCCCCGCTGCTTCCCTCGGCTGCGCTCAGGCGATCGGATACGGCCAGGGGTTGAATCGGCAGGTCTTGCCGTCGGGCTTGACCGACTCCGGGTCGAAGCGGGCCGCATCGTTGTTGTTGGTCGAGAAGGTCTGCTGCATCATCACGGGCGCGAGGTCGCCGTCGACGGCGCACGGTTCGTGGTGCGGATAGCCGATGGCGTGGCCGACCTCGTGGTTGATCACGTACTGGCGGTAGGAGCCGACGTCGCCCTGGAACGGCACGGCACCGCGCACCCATCGGGCTTCGTTGATGAACACCCGCGGCTGGCTTTCGGCGTATGCCGGGTTGTAGCACGAGGCCTCGAGCTGGATGTCGTAGCCGCAGCCCTCCCGCACCGTCATCGGAGAAGTCAGCGACACCCGGAAGTCAGGGTCTCCGCCGTCGACACGCGTGAACGCGAACTGCGGATTGTGGGTCCAGCTCTTGGGGTTGGCCAGCGTTTCGCTGACCATCCGGGCGAACCCGTCGTCGCCCCCGAACGGGGTACTGTCCACGCCGTCCTCGACCTCGACGGTGTAGGTGAACGTCTTGGCGGTGCCCTCGCCCACCTTCGGCGTCGTGCCCGGCACGATATGCCACGTCTTGGCGCCCGCCTCGGTGAACACACCGCCGTCGGGCAGGATCCCGGTCGGCAGGTTGGCGTCGAACTGGGTGAGCCCCTTCGGTGGTGCACCGATGATCGCGGTGCTGGCCACGCCGATGGTCGGCGGGCCCTGCACGGGGCCCTCGGCATCCTTGGCCGCGGGCGCGCTGGTCCCGGTGACGGTCTGGTAGACGACGACAGCGGTGAGCACGACCAGGATCGGCAGCGCATAGGCGCGCCAGCCGTAGGTGGAGATGAACCGTCCCAGCCAACTCTGCTTGCGCCACTGCCGACGCTCGTCGCGGTTGGATCTGACGCGACCGGAGTCTTCGGCCAAGGGGTCGCGCTGCGCACGCAGCGGCTCTCGCCACTCGTTGCGCAGAGCGGGTGCGCGACTACCCCCGCGACGCCCCGAGTCGTAGGTCACCGGATCAGAATGGCACAGAGGCAAGGACTTGCACTTGGCGGCGCGCCACCTCTGTGAGGAGACGGCGACCTGTCCGCCATAACCGGCGGACGGTAGTAGTGTCGTGGCGAAACGCAATCAACAACCGGCGCCGAGCCGGCTCGGCAATCTGAGGACGTTAATGAGCGATCTCGCCAACACCGCCGAGAAGAGAGGCGCGCAGCCGGGCCCCGGCGACAGGTTGCCGCGCGCCGCCTCCGGCGGGAACCGGCGTGGGAACCGACTGCCGCGCGACGAGCGTCGTGGACAGTTACTCGCCGCTGCCAGCGAGGTTTTCGTCGACCGCGGCTATCACGCCGCGGGCATGGATGAGATCGCCGATCGGGCGGGAGTGAGCAAACCCGTTCTCTACCAACACTTTACGTCGAAGCTTGAGCTCTACCTGGCGGTGCTGCAGCAACACGTCGAGAACCTGGTGTCCGGCGTCCGGCAAGCGCTGCGAACCACCACTGACAACCGGCAACGGGTGCGAGCCGCCGTGGCGGCGTTCTTCGACTTCATCGAGCACGACGGTCAGGGCTACCGGCTGATCTTCGAAAACGATTACGTGACCGAGCCCCAGGTGGCCGTCCAGGTGAGAGTCGCCACCGAGGCGTGCACCGACGCGGTGTTTGACCTGATCAGCCACGATTCCGGGCTGGAGCCGCATCGGGCCCGGATGATCGCGGTCGGGCTGGTGAGCGTCAGTGTGGACTCTGCGCGCTACTGGCTCAACAACGAACGGCCGGTCTCCAAAGAGGACGCTGTGGAGGGCACGGTGCAGTTCATCTGGGGCGGCCTGTCACACGTGCCGCTCACCCGGTCTTGATCGCTTCCGATCCCACTGCTCCCACCGCTCCGACACCGAAGCCGACCCGTCGCACGTCGGCGGCGCCGATCTCGACGTAGGTGATCTTCGCGGTCTGCACGAGGAAGCGCCGACCCTTTTCGTCGGTCAGGCTCAGCACGCCCGAGTCGCTGCTCAGCGCGTCGCCGATCAATTTCTCCACCTCGGTGGGTGTCTGCGCGCTGTTGAAGCTCAACTCGCGTGGGCTGTCTGCGATACCGATCTTGACCTCCACGCTGAACCCTTTCCGTTCGAATGCACTCGGTTAGAAGGCTAGTGGACGACACCGGCGCGCCGCCCCGTCGGCCCCTTCGCGGGTAGCGAAACGGGCAGACCCGTCCGAGTTTCGGCCGTCGGGTATCGGGCCGCCGACGATTTGCGTCTCGGCGCCGACGTCGAACCGAGTCTCGACCGTAACCAAGACCGTCGCGCGTCAACCTCATTCGTCACTTCTGTCTCGATAACATCGGGCGGGTAATGAACGAAAACTCAGGGATAGCCGCATGAACAGGCCTTTTACCGCGCATTCACCGTATTCGCTGACTCCGACCGAGCGGATCCGCAGCCCACGCGGCGACAGCCCGGGCGCCGCCGACAATCTGCACTACGACACGGCTGACACGGCTGACACGGCCGACACGGCTTACGAGGACTTCGAAGACGTCGAAGACTTCGCCGAGACTGACGACGATGGCGCTTACGACGATTACGACGATCTCGAGGACTACGACGACTATCAGCCGATCGATCGTCGGTGGATGTGGGTCGCCGGTGTAGCCGGCGCGATCCTGCTCGTCGCGGTGATCTGCACCGTGGTCATCCTCGGGGGCGGCGACAGTGGTTCGGTGTCGTCGACCACCGCTCCGCCACTCACCACCACCCAGCCGGCCGCGACCACGTCTGCACCGCCGGTGGCCCCGACCCCGTCGCCGTCTGCGTCCCTGCCGCCCGAAACGGTGACCACCGTGACGCCGACTCCGAGCGCCACGGCAAGCGCACCGCCGGTCGCTCCGCCGATCGCCGCACCACCCACCGACGCCCTGGCGCCACGCACGGTCACGTACCGGGTGTTCGGCAACCGGCCGCTACTCGACCTGGTGACCGTGATCTACACCGACCAGCAGGGTGCGCTGCAGACCGAGCTGAACGTGGCCCTGCCCTGGACGAAGACCGTGATACTAGACCCGGGTGTGGAGCTCACCTCGGTCACTGGGACCAGCGTCACCAGTCAACTCAACTGCAGCATCACCGACGCCAGCGGCGCGCTGATCACCCAGCAGAACAGCAACTCGATGATCACCGCCTGCACCAAGTAGGGGTCAGGCCAGACCCAGTTCTTGCATGCGGGCGCTGTGGGTGCGCTGAAGGCGATCGAAGAACTCGGTCATCTGCGTCAGGCCTTCGCCGCCGGTCATCACCAGGTCCACCAACTCGTCGTGGTCGGCGAGCACATACTGGGCCTGGGTGATGGCCTCACCGAGGAGCCGCCGCGACCACAGCGCCAGACGGTGCCGCTGCTTTTCGCTGGCCGTCACGGCCGCCTGAACCTCGGCCACCACGAACTGCGAGTGCCCGGTCTCCGAGAGCACCGCACGCACCACGTCGGCGACCTCGTCTGGCATCGAATCTGCGATCTCCAGATAGAAGTCGGCGGCCATGGCATCGCCGACATAGGTTTTCACTAGCGCCTCCAGCCAGGTGCTCGGCGTGGTCAGCCGGTGGTAATTCTCCAGTGCCGAAGCGTATTTCGTCATCGCGGGTACGACGTCGACGCCCCTGCGCTCCATGGCGTCGCGGAGTACTTCGTAGTGGTTCATCTCTGCGGCGGCCATGCTGGCCATGTTGATTCGCCCGCGGAGATTCGGCGCCATCCGCGCCTCGTCGGTGAGCCGGTAAAACGCCGCGACCTCGCCGTAGGCCAGCAGGGCGAACAATTCGTTCACACCGGGATGGCCGATCGACATGCCTGATGGCACAGAATTGGTCAGATGCTCGGCGGGAACCGACGGCGCCGGATTCGAGGCATTCATGGCCCAACTGTAGACGCCGACGGGCGCGTCGACCGCCGGGCAAACCCAGCCCGCTATGATGAACCTAGGCAGTGGCATCGAAGTGACCGAAAAGGCCGCCTCATCAGACTCAGCCGCTACCGAGAAATGTGTGTGCACGCAGTTGGCCCGCCACCTTACGGACAGGGCCCCGCGGAGCTTTTTTCGTCAAACTCGTGCGCGCGTGACGACGCGAGAATTGACCATGAAAGGCCACGTTTACCCAGCATGACTGCACTCCATCTATCCTTTGCCAAACTCGGAGTTCGCGACGAAATCGTGCGCGCACTGGCCGAAGACGGCAAGGAACACCCATTTGCCATCCAAGAACTGACGCTTCCGCTTGCCCTCGCAGGCGACGACCTCATCGGACAGGCCCGCACCGGCATGGGAAAGACGCTGGCATTCGGCGTGCCCATGCTGCAGCGGATCACCACCGATACCGAGCGGCCGCTCACCGGTATCCCGCGGGCGCTGGTCGTCGTACCGACCCGCGAACTGTGCCTCCAGGTGTTCGGCGATCTGGCCACCGCGGCCAAGTACCTCACTGCCGGTGAGCGCAAGCTGACCGTCACCTCGATCTATGGCGGTCGGCCCTACGAGCCGCAGATCGAGGCGCTCCAGAAGGGCGTCGACGTCGTGGTCGGCACGCCGGGGCGCCTGCTCGACCTGGCCCAACAGGGCCACCTGCAGCTCGGCGGTCTGTCGATGCTCGTGCTCGACGAGGCCGACGAGATGCTCGACCTCGGCTTCCTGCCCGACATCGAGCGGATTCTGAAGCAGATCCCCGCCGAACGGCAGGCCATGCTGTTCTCGGCGACCATGCCGGACCCGATCATCACGCTGGCCCGCACCTTCATGAATCAGCCGACCCATATCCGGGCGGAGGCCCCGCATTCGGCGGCCACCCATGACACCACTGAGCAGTTCGTCTACCGGGCGCACGCGCTGGACAAAGTGGAACTCGTCACCCGCATTCTGCAGGCCGACGGCCGCGGCGCGACCATGATCTTCACCCGCACCAAGCGCACCGCACAGAAGGTCGCCGACGAACTGGCAGAGCGCGGCTTCAAGGTCGGCGCCGTGCACGGTGACCTCGGACAGGGCGCCAGGGAAAAGGCGCTCAAGGCCTTCCGCACCGGTGACGTCGACGTGCTGGTCGCCACCGACGTCGCCGCCCGCGGCATCGACATCGACGACATCACCCACGTCATCAACTACCAGATCCCCGAGGACGAGCAGGCGTACGTGCACCGCATCGGCCGCACCGGCCGTGCGGGCAAGACCGGCATCGCGGTCACTCTCGTGGACTGGGACGAGCTTCCCCGCTGGACGATGATCGACAAGGCGCTCGGTTTGAGCTGCCCCGATCCCGCCGAGACATATTCCAGTTCGCCGCATCTGTACGAGGAGATGAGCATTCCGACCGAGGCCACGGGCAAGGTCGGCCCGGCACAGGCCAGCAGTGGACCCGCCAAGAAGGAGTCCAAGCGGGTGACCACCGGCGACGGGGAGCAGCCCGCCCGCCGTAACACCAGGGCCCGCAGGCGCACCCGTGGCGGCCAGTCGGCCGGCGGACACGTCGATGCCGCCGAGCAGACCACACCCGCCGCGCAGGACGGAACCGAATCCGGCGCATCCGAGTCGTCGGATTCACCCCGTCGTCGCCGACGCCGTCGCCCGCGTAAGGCCGCGGCGACCAGCGCCAGCTAGGTGAGGGTCGCCACCGCGCGATGGTGAAACCCGAACGCCGCACCCGGGCTGATGTGGTGGCGGCCGTGGCCATCGTTGTGGTCGTCGCTGTCGTCGCGGTGCTGATCTGGTGGACCAGCGACGCCAGGGCGACCATCAGCAGACCGGCCGCAACGCCGGTGCCCACCGTGGCGCCCGCGAAATCCGTGCCGACGTCGCTGCGGCAGCTGTGGAGCACGCCCAGCCCGCGGACCACCGCGCCCATCGTCGTCGCGGGCGCCGTGGTGACCGGCAACGGTCATGACGTCGAGGGCAGGGACCCCGCGAGCGGCGCGACGTTGTGGAGCTACTCCAGAGACCTCGACCTGTGCGGTGTGACGTACGTGTACAACTACGCGGTCGCGGTCTACCCCGACGACCGTGGTTGCGGTCAGGTCAGCACGATCGACGTCAAGACAGGAATGCGCGGGGCGGGCCGCAGCAGCTACGCCGACCCCGAGGTCAAGCTCTCCTCCGACGGCACGACGGTGCTGTCGGCCGGCGACAGCCGGTTGGAGATGTGGCGCTCGGACATGGTCCGGATGCTGTCCTACGGCGCGCTCGACGCGCGAATCAAACCGGGCGTACCCACCTTCCCGATCTGCCGGCTGGTGTCGGCGGCGGCGAGTTCTGCGGCGGTGTCGGTGCTCGAGTCGTGTCCGAAGCAACCCGACCTGCGCCTGACGCTGCTGCGTCCAGCCGACGAGGAAGACCAGCCCGACCAGAAGCTGGTTCCGCAGCCCGGTGTCACCCCCGACTCGGGCGCCCGGGTGGTCGCAGTCTCGGAAACCACCACCGCGGTGTACGTGCCCACCCCCAAGCCGACCGTCAACATCGTCGACGAGACAGGCACCACCGTGGCCAGCACGCTGGTGGCCACTCCTCCGTCGCCCAACGCCACGATGTCACGAGCCGGGGACCTGATCACCTGGTGGACCGGCGACAGCCTAATGGTGTTTTCCGACAACGGTCTTCGCTACCGATACACCGTCGCCCCAGCGGGCGGGAACATTCCGGTGGGACCCGCGCGTGATGATGGCCGGCCGGCTGCTCGTCCCCGTCACCGGCGGCTACGACGTTTTCGATCCGGCCAGCGGCCGCGGTGAAAGCCACATTCCGGTGCGGCGGCCGCCCAGCTCCGCGGCCGTGGTTCCGGCGGTGGCAGGTTCGACGCTGTTGGAACAGCGCGGCGACGAACTCGTGGCGCTGGGCTAGATCTCCGGCGCGAAAGTGGCCAGTGCCTTGCCGTTCTTCCAGTGCTTGAGCAGCGCCTCGGCCAGCTCGCGGTAGGCGTGAGCACCCTTGTTCTTCCGGCCGGCCAGCACCGATGCGCCCGACGCGCTGGCTTCGGCGAAGCGCACCGTCCGCGGGATCGGGGGCGCGAGCACCGGCAGGTCGTAGCGGTCGGCGACATCGAGCAGCACGTCGCGGCTGTGGGTGGTGCGGGAGTCGTACAGCGTGGGCAGCGCGCCCAACAGCTTCAGGTCCGAATTGGTGATCTGCTGTACGTCGGTGATCGTGCGGAGAAACTGCCCGACGCCGCGATGGGCCAGCGTTTCACACTGCAGCGGCACGATCACGTCGTCGGCGGCGGTCAGGCCGTTGAGCGTGAGCACGCCGAGCGACGGTGGACAGTCGATGATCACCACATCGAAGTTGCCACCGACCTTGGCGAGCGCACGCCTCAGTGCGTACTCACGGCCGGCCCGCATCAACAGCATCGCCTCGGCGCCGGCCAGGTCGATGTTGGCCGGCAGCAGCGCCATTCCCTCCGACGTATCGACAAGCGCCACATCCGGTTCGACCTCACCGAGTAACACCTCGTGGATCGACACCACCAGCTTGTCGGGATCCTGTCCGAGCGAGAACGTCAGACATCCCTGAGGGTCGAGATCGACGAGCAGCACACGTCGACCCATCTCCTCCATCGCCGCACCCAACGACGCAACCGTCGTCGTTTTGGCTACCCCACCCTTTTGATTGGCGACCGCAAGTACCCGCGTCACGGTGTTCATCGTTGCACGCGCGCGAACATCGCGACGGTGCGTGCGGCAGAATCACTGACTGTGGGCGTTTTGCGGCACCGGCTGATTCTGCTTCGTCATGGTGAGACCGAGTGGTCGAAATCCGGCAGGCATACCGGCCGCACCGAACTCGATCTCACCGAAACCGGGCGGGAGCAGGCCAAGCTCGCCGCCGACGCGTTGGCGGTCCTGGAGTTCGACAACCTCCTCGTGGTGTCGAGCCCGCGGCGACGCGCGCAGGTCACGGCGGAACTAGCGGGGTTGCATGTCGACGAGGTCTCTCCCCTGTTGGCCGAATGGGATTACGGCGACTACGAAGGCCTGACCACGGCGCAGATCCGCGAGCAAGTGCCCGACTGGCTGGTATGGACGCACGGCTGCCCGGGCGGAGAGAGCCTGCAACAGGTCAGCGACCGGGCTGACGACGCCATCGGTTACGCGCTCGACCAGATGCAGACCCGCGACGTGCTGTTCGTCGGACACGGGCACTTCTCCCGCGCGATGGTGACGCGCTGGGCGGAGCTGCCCATCACCGAGGGCATCAGATTCGCAATGGTGGCCGCGTCGATCGGGGTGTGCGGCTTCGAGCACGGGGTACGCCAGATCATCGCGCTTGGACTCACGGGCCACCGCCACCCGTGTCTCCCCGCGTGACGCGCGAACCGGTCTTCATTCTCGCCTCCGGCGGAGGCGCCTTGGTCGGCGACGGCGTGCACACGTCATTTCCGAGACTGTCCGACGCACGGGCGGCACTCGCATCGCACAGTGCGCCGATCATCGTGGGTGCTCTGCCCTTTGACATCACCAAGCCGGCGGCGCTGATCCGGCCGCAGTCGGTTCAGTTCCTCGACGCCCTACCCTCGTGGCCGCAGCGACAACTGCCGTCGGTGCGCATCGCCGAGATGATGCCGGACCCCGACGAACACCGCGCGCGGGTCGCGGCCGCGGTGCAACGGCTGAGAGACCCGGCCGGCGGGTTGCAGAAGGTCGTTCTGGCGAGGGCTTTGCGGCTGGTCGCGGACGGCCCGATGGATGCGCGCACGATCGTCGAGCGGCTGGTCGCCGCCGACCCGGGGGCCAACACGTACCTGGCCGATCTGACCGCCGCCGGCGGCGGATACTCGGGCTCCGCGCTGATCGGTGCCAGCCCCGAACTGCTGGTCGCACGGAAAGGCGACCAGGTGTTGTGTGGGCCGTTCGCGGGCTCCGCGCCCCGGATGGCCGATCCCGCCGCCGATGAGGCCAGTGGCGCGCAGCTGGCCGCGTCGGCGAAGAACCGCCACGAGCACCAATTGGTTGTCGACGCGATCCGCGAGTCGCTGGACCCGCTGTGCACCGATCTCGAAATTGATTCCGAGCCGCGGCTGAGCAAGACGGCCGCCGTATGGCACCTGTACACGCTGATTCACGCCCGGATACGGGAAAAGTCAACCACCGCACTCGATTTGGCGCTCGCCCTGCATCCGACACCGGCGGTGGGCGGCGTGCCGGCCGGTGCGGCATCGGGGCTCATCAACGACCTCGAGGGCGACCGCGGCTTCTACGCGGGTGCCGTCGGATGGTCTGATCAGCGCGGCGACGGTCGCTGGGTGGTATCGATCCGGTGCGCGCAGTTGTCCCCAGATCGCCGCACTGCCGAGGCTCGATCTGGCGGAGGAATCGTCGCCGAATCCGATCCGGACGACGAAGTCGCGGAAACCACAACGAAATTCAACACGATCCTGACCGCATTGGATGCCACAACATGACTGAGATCATTCGCCCCGCCAAACCCGGCGACGAGGCTGAGCTGACCGCGATGATTCATGAGCTGGCCGAGTTCGAACATGCCGCGCACGAGTGCACGGTGACCGAAAGCCAGTTGCGGGAAGCGCTTTTCGGCGATAACCCAACCGCACAGGCGCACATCGTCGAGGTGGACGGTGAGGCCGCCGCGGGTGCGCTGTGGTTCCACACCTTCTCCACATGGGATGGTGTGGCGGGAATCTATCTCGAGGATCTCTACGTGCGTCCGCGGTTCCGCCGCCGAGGGCTGGCCCGCAAGATACTGGCCACCCTGGCCCGCGAATGTGTCGCGGGCGGGTACACCAGGCTGTCGTGGGCGGTGCTGGACTGGAACGTCGACGCCATCGCACTCTATGACGCGGTCGGCGGCGAACAGCAGAACGAGTGGATCACCTACCGGGTGTCGGGGTCGGCGCTCTCCGAACTCGCCGAGTCGTGATAACCCGGCCCTTTATCACCGCCACGGCAGGCAACAGATCGCGGAGACCCCGAGGCATCTGCTTGTCTAGCGAGGAGTAGCGCAGTCCACATTTCTGGCTGAGGCCCAGAATCTCTCACTTAAAGGTTGCCGAGAGTTGTTGTGCGGTTGCATCCTCTACGCCTACGAGCGCGTTTACGGGGCTATCTCTACTGAAGCGTCAGGGCACTCGTGCACGCGCGTGTGGTGGTGCGGCACTGGGATCAGATGGAGGCCGACGCTTGCGATCTTCGGAGAACTCACGGGCACTCTGGGGCTCGCGAGCCTGCCTTTCACCGCAACCAGATCCGCCGCTGTGACGCAGACTTTATTGGTCGTTCTGCGGTGCTCCCGGGTGGAACGTGCTGCCGTCGCGACGAGCGAGGGGAGCCTGCTGCAGCGCGGTCAATCGTTCGGTGAACTCCTTGATCAAGAAGTCCTGTCGGGCCAGCGCTACCTTCGCTGCCGCATCGGCGGTGTCCACTATCAGCTTGGCCAGCGCGTCAGCGCCGCTGTGGTAAGCGCGCTCCCCCAGCCACAATCCCGTCATCGCTCCGAGCCCGTCCACCTCGACGCTCACCGTCCTGTCGCGGCTTGTCACGCGCGCCGATATTGACTTCCAGTGCTCGTGCATAGCCGACATCAAGTCGCGCTGCCTGGTGATGCGGGCAATCACCGAATCCGCCAACCCACTGTTCATATGGGTCTCATCCAGGTGTCAGGGAGAGCGTCCGGATCCGCGCCGCTCACTTCTCTCTCCGCGTTTGCCAACTCTTCTTCGGTGCTCAAGTTCAGTCCGCGGATAACTGAGGGACTGAAGCCGCGAGCAACCAGCTCGCGCCGCCGGGCGACCTGTGCACGCTTGGCGCTTAACTGACACAGCAAAAGTATCTCGCGCGCCAATTGCGTTGGGGACTTTGATAGCTCGCGCTCGTCCAGTTTGACGGCGATTGGCAGGCCACGTTCAGTCGCTTGGATGCGAATACCCCCGCTCGGCGAGCGCAGCCATTCGTCGGTCATGAGCGACCCTCTCGGGGGCGGACAAAAATCTGTAACTCCGAACTTTATACATTCGCGCGGGTACCGCCTGGCATCACGTGCCGAACAAACCCACGCTTCAGGTCATAACGCATCGCGGAGTGAATCGATCGAAAGAGACTTGAGGAGCGATCAGTGAGTGGTGACAGCAAGAGTGACCCTCGCTGAAACAGAACTGGATGACCGACGACCCGCCCGATCGCGCCCGGGCGGCAGTCTCGGTTCAGCTGCCACAGTTTCGCACTGCTCGACCGGGCGGTCGAAATCGGCGTATCGGCAGTTCATGGGCCGGTTCTCCCGCCCCTCGCGGATGCTTTCCAATGGGCGACATGTACGTTCCGCGAGGCGTCGATGCGGGCTTCGGCGCTGGGGCCCTGACCCAGCGACTTACCGACAGATTGGGCCCAAGGTGCGCTGCATCGGACCCTTCGGAGTCATTCGTCGCGGCGACGCGGAAACGGTGTCTGGGCGCCACATCCGACAGGGCACCGCGGAGAAGCTGCCGTTTGACGATCAGGTTGTAGATGTCGCTTTGGCGCAACTGGTCGTGCACTTCATGGCCGATCCGGTCGTCAGATTGCGGGAGATGGCGCGGGTCACGCGCGGGACTGTGGCCGCCACTGTCTGGGACTACGGCGGCAACGCCGGCCCGCTGAGCGTCTTCTGGTCGGCGGTCCGGGATATCGACCCGACGTCGGAAGACGAGGGTGAGCGCGCCGGGACTCGTGAGGGGCACTTGGCCGAACTGTTCGCCGCGGCAGGATTGACGCAGATCCGCACGACGGTGCTCACGGTCGCCGTCGCCTACCAGGGCTTCGAGGAGTGGTCGCACCCCTTCACGCTCGGAGTGGGGCCAGCCGGGGACTATGTAGCCGGACTCGGCGACACCGTCCGGGACGCGCTCAGGGCTCGATGCGCCGAACTGCTCCACGACGGCCCGTTCGAGGTAGCCGTGCGCGCCTGGACAGTAGAAGGACGCCGACGCTGATTCACAAGGCATCGCCAGGAATTCGCCGACACGGTCGCATGACCGCCTCGATGAGTCGCGGGCCGCGATCTGCGAAGGCGGACTTGACTGCCACGGCCAGACCCATGGCGCCCGTGACACGTGTTGCCTCGACACCCATGCCAGTGGCGATATCGACCCAGTCGATATGCGGGTTGGCCAGGTCGAACATCGCTGCTCCCTCTGGGAGATAAAGTGGACGGCGCCATTATCAAGGTCGAGCCACTTACTGAGCGTCCAAGAAGGTGATCACCGCTCTGACCCGGCGGTGATCATCATCGGTCTCCGGCAGGTCCAGTTTCGGCAGAATGCTGGAGACATGCTCCTCGACTGTCCCCTGGCCCAAACCGCATCGCGATGCCGGCATTGGTGCGTCCCTCGGCCATGAACGTGAGCACCTGCTGTTCAGACGTAGTGGCGCCGCCAGAGGGTTCTCACGCCGCTGCACCGAGACCGGGTCCTGAACAAGCGCCCGATCAACGACCAAGGCCCCCTTCGCGATCCGCTGGAGCGTGTCGACGAAGTATGCGACATCGGTTGTATGTGGACAAACTGTCGGCACTCACCGGCATAGCGACAATTCGATCCCATATCGCGATGAAGACCATCAAAGCTCGCTAGCGTCAGCAGCGTTCAACCGGCACGCGACATCGACACTCGCCGAAGCTTGGATGGCGATGTCCGGGCTCGTCGAATATCGTCAGGAAATGAGACGGTCAGTCATGTCCAAGATCAAACCCTCACTCGAAACGAACGAAAATCTCTGACTCCGAACTTAATACAATGGAGAGAATCCGGCTCTGGTGATCTGTCCGGCGAATCCCGCTTGAGCGGAGCAGCTCCAGCGGTTCATACCCGATGGAAGAGGTTGACGGCTTGATGGGTGGGGTCAACGTGGATGCGCAGGACGTATTCGACGCGGGAGTGCTCTCCCTGGGCATTCCGCTCGACGGATTGGAGGTCGAACGCGACATCGAGTACGCCGGGCTGGCCTTCAAGCGAGCAACCGAATACGACCCAGACATGTGTGATGCATGGCTCGGCCGCGCCGCCGCGGGCGAGAACACCTCCGAGGTTGTGCACCACCTGTACCGGACCAGCAAGTTACTCGGCCGCGAACAGCGTCGACTGGGGCTGCCCCCCCGTTCACTCACGGGCCGCTTCGAAACCGGTCTCTATCTGGACTACACCCTCAGCTCGATCGCCGAAATCAGGTTGGCATACGCAGCTAGTCTGATCCAAGGCCAGGACTACGATGAAGCTGAGCGGATCCTTGATGAGTTGGTAGCCGCGGGCGACGACGTTACCGGCGATGAGATCTGCGCATATGTCCGGGGAATCTTGCATTTCACCACCCAACGTTGGCCTGATGTGCTTACCGCACTGGCCAATTCCGCATCGTTCGCCGACGCGTACATCTCGGCTGGTGCGCATCTCATGGTGGGCTCGGCCTGCGCGCAGATGGGGTTGTTCGGTGAGGGACTGCGCCGACTTGACCAGGCGCTCAGCGGCCCGATCCCGACCGCCCGCCGGGCAGCTGAGTTCTGCAAAGGGTTGACCTTGCGGGAGATGGGCAATGAAGACGACGCTCGGAGCATCTTCGAACGCATCTACAGCGAAGACCCAGGCTTCGAAGCCAACTACTCGGCCTTGCGTGACCTCAAGTATCGGCTCGTCGTCACCACGAAGGAGATCATCGATTCCCGAGTCGACAAATGGGATCCAGCCAGCGCACCGACATCGGCGAGTGTCGACGCAGTTAGTGCGGCCGAGCGAGGGAACGAACATCTTACGGGCCGCTCAAGAGCAACTCGACCGCCAAGTCGGCCTCGTAGACGTCAAGATGCAGGTGGCAAAACTGCGCTCGGCGGTTCGGTTGGCGAAACTCCGCGAAGACAAGGGACTCAGTACGGCGTCGAGAAGTCTTCATCTGGCGTTCACTGGCCCGCCGGGAACAGGTAAGACGACGATCGCCCGTATAGTGGCGCAGACCTATTGCGGTCTGGGACTTTTGGAGACGCTGAATGTCGTCGAGGCGAAACGGCAGGACTTCGTCGGCCAACACTTGGGTAGCACGGCGATCAAGACCGACGCGTTGATCGACACCGCGCTGGGCGGGGTGTTGTTCATAGACGAGGCGTATACCTTGATCCAAACGGGGTTGTCGGGCGGCGACGCATTCGGTCGCGAAGCTGTTGACACTCTGCTGGCGCGGATGGAGAACGACCGCGACCGGCTGGTGGTGATCATCGCCGGTTACGACGCCGAGATCGACCGCTTCCTCTCATCCAACGAAGGTCTTTCGTCGAGATTCACCAAGCGAATTCGCTTTCCTTCGTACACACCAACTGAGCTCGGCGATATCGCCCGGTTGACGGCCAGGTACCGCGATTCCGAACTGACGTCTGAAGCCTATGACGAGCTCGTCGCGGTGTGCACTCGCCTCTGCGACGATAAGTCCACTGACAGGGAGGGGAACGTCCGCACCAGCATTGACCTCGCCGGCAATGGCCGCTTTGTCCGTAACGTGATCGAGGCGGCTGAGGAGGAACGCGCGTTCCGACTTACCGAGACCAACGAAGAATCTCTGAACAGCCTCGATGAGGATGCCTTGAGGCTCATCGAGTCGAGCGACGTGAATGCGGCACTGAGCAGCATTCTGCAGACACTCAACTTGGCTTGACGGGAATTCGCCAAACCACATCCGGCCACCAGGAGTTGACGCCGTATGACCTCTTTCGAAGAAGCCGACGTGTCGGGTGATCCTGTCACGGGGCCGATTCGCGGACTGTATTACAGACCGTCGACGCCATCGGCACCGATCGACACAAACTTCACCGCGGCCGAACCCGATACGCCGATCTGGCAGCAGCTGTTGGACACGCCGGCCGCGAAGGAACTCGGCTTGCGCCGCCGTTCGAAGCCACTCGCGCGCCACCGCTGGCGTAAAACGCTGAACAACATCAGCGGTGGAACAGTTCCTGCGTCGACGTCAGAGCCGATCGACGTGTCATTTGCCGACCGGATCAACAGGCATGGCCGCGGAGCGAAATGCATTGCTGTGATGTCGCTCAAGGGCGGGGTGGGCAAAACCACGACGACCATCGGATTGGGCGGCACCTTCGCTTCGTGGAGAGGTGACCGGGTGATCGCGGTCGACGCCAATCCGGACTTCGGGACGCTCGCCCAGCGAGGACCGAATGAAACCCCTTCGACAGTCCGCGATCTGCTCGCTGATCAACACATCGATCGTTATTCCGATATCCGCAGGCACACGTCGCAGAGCTCCAGCCGCCTCGAGCTACTCGCCTCAGAGCGCGATCCCGCTGTTTCCGAAGCATTCTCGGAATCCGACTATCGAGCTGTACACAAGATCCTGGACCGCTTCTACAACATCATCCTGACGGACTGTGGAACGGGGCTGACGCATTCGGCGATGAACGGCGTCCTCGACACCGCTGACGCACTAGTTGTGGTCGCGTCGCCTGCGGTCGACTCTGCACGCAGCGCCCTGGCGACACTCGATTGGCTGCGGCATCACGGACATGCCCGTCTGGCTTCTTCGGCATCAGTCGTTGTCAGTTCTGCTCGTCCAGGCGGAATGCCGATCAATCTGGACAAGTTGACAGGTTACTTTCAGGCGCGCGTGCGGTCAGTTGTCGTCATTCCGTACGACGGCCACCTTGCCGAGGGTGGCGAGATCTCCCTCGACCTGATCAGCCGCAAAGCGCGGCAGGCATACATGACCCTTGCCACCTCAGTGGCGGATGCGTTCGGCGACAGCGATACTGGTCTTCACTGACCACAATGGTCAGCGGCCAGGCTCGGTCGACGGCCTCTCGCCGGAGCGTCCGCGCTGAGTGCGCTGAGGTTGATTCCTGGGGCGGCCCCACGGATTGCCCCTGGCACGCCTGGATCGCGAGCCGCGTCCGATGTAGATCCATCGACGGATCCACCGGCACCGGATGCACCAGCGGAGAATGGATCGTACTGGGCGTATCTGGCGCGCAACTCCTCCGACTTCAGTGCTGCTTCTGCGGCGGGGTCGACCGATAGCTCCCCCTCGGCTTGTGCATCTGCACCCGCTTGCCCGGATGCGTAGTACTGCGTCGGCGACTGCTGATACTGGGCCACATAACCCTGATAGGCTGCAACGAAATCGGCATACGCCGAATACGGCTGCGCGGCAACTGTTGGCGAGCGGCTTGTGCCGGTCTCGCTGAGAAGCGCTCCCACCGCGGCCAAGGCTTGCAACGCGTTGAGCACGACAACCACAGGCAGCACCCAATCTGAATTGCTCGCCGGAACCCACGTGGCCACGGCGTCCAGCAACCCGGTGACCGCGAAGGCGACGACGATCCAGCCCCGGCCGGGTTGGCGCGGCAGAAGACCGACGGCGGCAATGACCGCTGCGAGCACGGCCAGGCGCACCAAGAACCCGGTACCCAGTGGCGAGCCGACACTTACCCCGAAGGTTGCGGCGCCGAGGATAGCTACGATCCCCCACAGCGAACGGCCAATCCGGCTCGGAGCGTCGGTAGGATTCTCGGCCGCCGGCGCGTACCAACTGTAGTTACCAGCCGGCACACCGTAGCCGGGGTAAGATGTGTGATTTAGATCTGCTGTCATGGCTGCTCCCTGATCGTCCACGTGATTCCAGCCCGGATGTACTTGCGAGCAAGATCCGGATCTCAATTACTCATGGTGAATGATGATCGCAAGTAACGTATTTCGTCATCGGTAGTGACCATCGTCACCGTCGCAGATCCGGAATCCGTTTCGACGTGCACCGTATCGCGATCCTCGTCCAGCAGATGCATGGTGACGTCAGGCTTCTGTGACGGTCTGGCCTGCGAGGGATTGATGACCATCGTGGTGACTCCGGTCCTGACAGGCTGTTCGGCGACGCCGTCGAACATTTCCACCGAGTATTCGGACGTGGCGCCGCGGCCATTGTCGCCGATTCGTAGGAAACTGTCGTCGCCGATTTGTCTGACCATCGCACGCCATCCGTCTGTTCGGTTGGTGTGGACCCGAATTCGAGCGCCGAGCGCCAAAGATCGCAGCACCACCTGTTGAGCCAGGTGCAACGTGCCGTACATCTCCACGCGGCCGACATTTGACCCGAACAGCGGCAGCGCCACCGCTCGGCCGTTCTCGTCAGCGCCCACCAACTGACCGCATCCGTAGGCGGGCAACGCAAGGTCTTTGATGGCATCTTCGTGCTTCGCGAACAGCCATTGCTTGATTGATCGTCTTGGCGACGGCACTGGCAAACTACACACCAGTGCCGCATATTGCGAGCCCCGCAACTCATTGAGTCCTCGCAATGGAACTCGGACTCGTCCGTGCCTGCTGAATCGTGTCAGCCCGCGAAGCTTTACCAGACCAGTGCGTTCGTCGCGACGCAGCGAAACACACATGGTCGTCGAGTAACTCGGCACCGCCCACAATCGAGCCAGACCTGCTGTCGTGAACAACGCCGGCTTGAGCGCGAAGGTGCGCAACTGGAACGGTCCCCGTCGGCACACCAACCACTTCTCTTCGAGGGCGGAAAGCCCCAATCCGTCCAACAATTCATCTGTGGCCAGGCTCACTTCGCGGGCCGTGAGTATCCGGGGTCGAAGTCCGGTGTCCGAAAGCTTGTTCGCAACCCGCCTGGTGGCGATGGCCGCGGTTCGTAAGATGCCCTGCCATCCACCGCCGCGGTTGCGTACCGCCTCCGGGCACAGCGTCGGGTCCAACCGGACCGTGACCAACACTGACCGGTTGGCGATTGCAGGCAGTGGTCCCAGCACGGCGTCGTAGGTCGCCGCGAGCTGACCGTGACCGCGCGATCTGGCACCCTGGCTGATGACGTCGATGGAATCGAGCGTTATGTCGAACTGACGGAGGCAGTCCGCCAGCATTCGGACTGAAATCACATCGCCTGAAACTGTTCCCGTTCGATCCATCACGGTCAGGGCATGCGGCTTCTCTTGAATGCGCATTGAAGCCGTGAGGACCTTGCCGTCCCAGTGGAACCCGATCAACGACCCGTCGCTGAGCTGGAAGTCGAACGGCTCGAAGTGTGGCGCCGTGTCGCTCCGCTGGCGTCGCGCCCACCAGAAACCGAACCGGTTCAGTAGCAGCTTCGCGATTGTCCGGCCTCGGACGCGTACCACAAAAATCAACGCAACGCCGACGCCGGCCGCAACGCCATACCAACCGCGCTGACCGAGTACCAGCGCAATAGCCAGTCCCAGAGTCCCAAAGCACTCCAACGCCAGAAGGCCGGCGATCGGTACCACACCCTGCGGAATGATGGCCGCGGTTGTGGAGAATCCCGAAAATACCGGCAACGCAGAGGACGTGGAAGGTGTTAGGCGCCGGGAGCTTGCACGACGAGTCAACGCTATCGCCCTTTCGTGGTCATGATGCAAATCGTTGGTTCGGGTGAGTTCTCACACTCCCCTTTACAGTTACGCTGATCGTGACCGCGTCCATCCATCGGACGTCGATAGGGGACAGGGATGCCAGCGCAAGTCACAACGCGCGCACAGGTCAACGGGTATCGGTTTCTCATCCGTCGACTGGAACATGCACTCATCCGTGGCGACTCAAGGATGATCCATGACCCGATGCGCGGTCAGATTCGCGCACTTCTGGTGGGCGTGGTCATCTCGATGCTCGTCGCGGGTGCGGCGACCATCCTTGCCTTCTTCAGGCCCGCACCGGACTTCGGCCATTCGGCAATCATGACGAGCAAGGCCAATGGCGGCCTCTTCGTGCGGATCGGTGATCATCTGCACCCCGCGCTCAACTTGGCGTCGGCACGATTGATCGCCGGAAAGGCAGATCCTCCACAGCAAGTCGACGACAAGTTCCTCAACACCGTCCCCCTCGGCCCGGCTGTCGGCATCATCGGCGCTCCGAACAGTATCGACGGCGGGGACGACATGTCGATGTCCTCGTGGACGGTGTGCGACACCACACGACGGCCCTCCGTTGACCCACAGGCCGGCGATTCCACGATCGAGACGACGGTATTGGCCAACGACCCTGCGCTCGGCGACGACATACACTCCGCATCTCCCGACCAGATGATCCTCGCGGCGAGTGGTGACACCACCTACCTAGTCTACGACGGGGTGCGCGCCCCAATCGATCCTGATGATCCGGTCTTGCGGGGCGCATTGCGACTCGATGATGGCGTGGTCCGCGAGATGTCGCCGGGTCTTCTGAACTCCTTCCCGATGGTCGAACCGATTACGCCGATCCAGCTTCAGGGAACCGGTACGACCACCAGCTATCTCCCATCGATGTACCCAGTGGGTTCGATGCTGAGGACTGTTGATTCGCGTGGGAGCCATACCTACGTCGTACTGCAGAACGGATTGCAGCCTGTGTCCGAGGCGACAGCGGACATCATTCGGTACGGCAATCCGCGCTCGCCTGCCACAACGGAGCCGGTGAGTATTTCTCCTACGGTAATCGGCGCTGCCCCTATCGTGCACTCATTGCCGGTGGAGCACTACCCCGCAACGTCGCCGAATTTCGTTCGAGCGGAATCCAATGAGGTGGTGTGCATGTCGTGGCAACGCGGCGCCGCGGCCGCTGAGGCGGATGGTCGACTTCTGATAGGTCACCGTCTTCCAATGCCAAGCGATGCCGAACCGGTGAGCTTGGCGTCTGCAGACGGTAGCGGTCCCCGGCTCGACAGTGTGTACGTGAAACCCGGTACCGGAGAATACGTGCAGGCGACCGGCGATGCTCCAGGCAGCCACGCTTCAGGTCAATTGTTCTACGTCAGTGACGTCGGCCTGCGCTACCAGATCAACGATATCCCGACGGCGTCGGCGCTCGGCGTCCTCGGCGTCCGGAAACCCGGAGAGAACGACGTTCCCCAAGTCGCCCCGTGGCCTGTGCTATCTCTCTTGCCTGCGGGGCCAAGGTTATCGCAAGAGGCGGCGATGATCGCCCATGACGGGATGGCGGCCGATCCGGGCGGAGCCAAGATCGCTGCCCCGGCAAGCTGATATCAGATCCGCAGACCCCGGAAATATGCGTATATACCGAGAATCCAGCATGCCAAAGGGAACACCAAGCCAACGGCGATGTATTCGACGATCTCGACGCGGCGCCGAATCGTGGGCGAGAACTCCAGACCAGGTGCGACAATGCCGCAGAGGACGACTACAACCGTCAAGGCAACGAGCGTAACTGCTGCGTTGACCTGCCAACTGTTGACGAAGGTTGCCGTCTTGGCGATGACCGCCAACGGAATCGCCAAGCCGCATGCGATCAGGGCGGCCGACTGAACCAGCCCGTGGTGGCTACGTCCACGCAGACACAGCACCGTTGCAACAACGAACGCGAACGCTGTGGCCTGCCAGTAGAAGCCGTTGCCGACATCCACCACCAGATAACAACCGACAGCCGCGGTCAGCCCAGCGGCAGCCATGATTCCGGTCAGATATTCGGTCGCCTGCCACACTCGGTCGGTCATGCCCTCTTCATTGGGGATAACCTGCTTGCCGATCGCGTTCACACCCTCCACCGCAGTGCCGCCTTGGGTTTCGATGTCGCCCAGGGGTTCGCCGGCCGTCGGAACCCGAGGTACGGGCACACTGGACAGCAGAATGGTGACCCTCGGCGCCAAATAGACGACAATCACTGAAGCGGTCGTCAGGACCGCTGCAACAGACCGCGCGCTCAGACCAAACACCTCATGCGCCAAAGCGCCCGATGCGCCGAGAACGGCGACGGCAATCACCCCGCTGTACAGCGTCCGGCCCCGGCCAGTGATCAACAGCTGCACAAGCGCGACAAGGGCGACCACGGCAAATGCCATCGGAAGTGCCTGCACCCCATGACCGTCGGGCAGGATGTTCAGTACTCCGCCGAAGATCAGCGGCATCGAAATGCCAGCCAGCAGGGCCGCAACACCGGGATCGCCGGATCGATACGGGATGATGCATGCTGCGGCAACGCAACCGAGCGCGACCACAAGGGCAGCGATCGCAGCGCTCGAAACACCCGCCACCGAGGCAACCGTGACGCTTGGCAGCAGTACCGCCACGGTGACCGACAGCGCGATGCCGAGCGCGAACCATCCCGCCATCCAGCCGTGTCCGGTGAACCATTCCAGGTGCCTGTCGACAGCGCCTGCCGTGCCTTCCAATTCGTCGACCAAAACCGACGATTCATTCGCGCCGATCTCGTGAACGACGAGCAGCTCACCGTCGAATACGCCGGCCTCGGCCAGTGACCGACCGGGGTCGAGTGCGACTCCGGTCAGTCTGGCGAAAGTCATTCTGCCTTCGGTGTTTTCGAACTCGTGCTCACCGTCTCGCTTGATCACCTGCTGGTTTGCCAGATCGATGACGTCGTTGACGACTGCCGAGATGCTCACGCGCGATGGCACCCCGACGTCGACCAGCAAACCCCCTACAAGAACGGTGATCCTGCTCAACTCGAGTTCGTCTTCGGGCTCAGCGTCAAGCCCCGCCCGGGCCGCGGGTGCCGTCATAGGATCTCGCCGATCCGCTTCGCGATTGTCACGCTGCGACAGTACCGATGCGCCGATTGGGCATCCGGACGTGAGGGTTGCGCTAGCCGCATCTGCGCACCGCACCGGGAATGTGGTCAGCGTCATATCCAGGTGATCGACTACTCGCGCCGTCGAATGAGTTTTGCCAGTTGAGCGGAGGCCGTATCGGGTCGACATTGAAGTCCACATCAGCGCGGGAGGCGGCTTGGCTAGGCAGGGGTTCGCCCGGCGGCTTCGAGTAGCGCCGCCACGCATGCCCGGCGGCGAAGTCACACTGCAGTCTCCTCCTGAAGTACCGCGCATCATTCCTGGCAATCTGTTGGCAAAGCTGTTGCCGATTGTCATGTTGGTCGCCGTCGTCGGCATGGTCGCCTTGATGCTCACGGTGGGAGGCCGCGACGCCACCCGTAACCCCACCTTTCTCATATTCCCGATGATGATGCTCATGTCAATGGCAGGCATGCTCGCCGGCGGCGGCGGCAGAGGCGGCAAAGCAGCAGCCGAGTTGGACGAAGAACGCAAGGACTTCTTCAGCTACCTGGCCACCCTGCGTAACGACGCCAACGACACCGCCGAGGCGCAACGCGCCGCCCTGGAGTGGAGTCATCCGGACCCACGAACTCTGATCGAAGTAGCAGCCACACGCCGAATGTGGGAGCGTCGTCCGACCGACCACGACTTCTGCCATGTGCGGGTTGGCGTTGGCACTCACCGGCTGGCCACCCGGCTCATGGCGCCCGAGACCGGTCCGCCCGAGGACTTGGAGCCGGTGTCGACCGTCGCGTTGCGACGGTTTGTGACCGCGCATTCGGTGGTTCATGCCCTGCCAACAGCGGTGTCGTTACGCGCATTTCCAGCGATCTGGCTCAACGGGAACCGTGACCTGAGTCAGCAATTGGTTCGCTCGATGATTCTGGAGCTGTGCGCATTTCACGGCCCGGACCACCTTCAGGTCGCGGTGGTGACGTCCGATCCCGATGGCGAGAGCTGGAACTGGGTCAAATGGCTGCCACACGCACAGCACGCTTCGACACAGGACGGTTGCGGGACCATGCGCATGCTCTACCCGTCGCTGGAGCTCCTGGAGAGTTCGTTGGCCACGGATCTGGCCGAACGCGGCCGGTTCGCCCGTAACGCCCAACCGACACAGGGAGTCAAGCAGCTGGTTGTCATCCTCGATGATGGGTACGTCACCGGCAGTGAACGACTTGTCACCGATGCCGGATTGGACAGTGTCACAGTCCTCGACCTCAACGGCACGCCAGCAGCCACCGCGGCGGGGCGCGGTCTTCAGCTAGTAGTCGAAGGCGATGACATCGGGGCACGCACGGCTGCCGGCACCGAACGCTTTGCCAGCCCCGATCGCGTGACACTCGTTGAGGCAGAAGCAACCGCACGGGCCTTCAGTCGTTTTCGTCCCGGCGGCGCCGCCCACATCGTGAACCTGGAATCTGAAACCCGTGCCAGCGATCCCGGCCTGATGGCATTGCTGAAGATTCCCGATGCCGCTGAGATCGTTCCTGAGACAGTGTGGCGCAAGCCGAGCCCGCGCGGGCGCCTGCGAGTACCCGTGGGCTACACCCCGTCCGGCCAACCTCTCGAACTGGACATCAAGGAATCAGCTGAGGGCGGCATGGGTCCGCATGGGCTATGCATTGGCGCCACCGGCTCGGGGAAGTCGGAGTTTCTGCGCACCCTCGTGCTGGCGATGATCACTTCACACTCGCCGGAAATGTTGAACCTGGTGCTGGTGGACTTCAAGGGTGGGGCGACGTTCCTCGGACTGGAAGGTGTCCCCCACATCGCCGCGATCATCACCAACCTCGAAGACGAGCTCACGATGGTCGACCGCATGCGCGACGCGCTCGCAGGCGAAATGAACCGTCGACAGGAGCTACTGCGCGCAGCGGGCAACTTCCCAAACGTCACCGAGTACGAACGTGCACGTGCGAACGGTGCTGCGCTGGATCCTCTTCCCGCACTCTTCATTGTCGTCGACGAGTTTTCCGAGCTACTCTCGCAAAAGCCGGACTTCGCCGAGCTATTCGTCATGATCGGCAGGCTCGGCCGTTCACTGCATATCCATCTACTGCTCGCCTCCCAACGCCTCGAGGAGGGCAAACTCCGCGGCCTCGACTCGCACCTGTCGTACCGTATCGGCCTCAAGACATTCTCTGCAGGCGAGTCACGGAGCGTGCTCGGTGTACCGGACGCGTATCACTTGCCGAGCGTTCCGGGCTCAGCATTCTTGAAATGTGACGCCGACGAACCAATCCGCTTCAACGCGTCGTACGTCTCCGGGGAATACGTCAAGCCCCGTCTCGCGCCGCGCACAGGCAGGACCTCGCAGCTGGGCGCTTTTGCACCAAAACTATTCACCGCCACGCCTGTTGAGAAGGACCCCGCACCTGTTGTGCCGGTCATCGACGCCGAAGAGATCGAAGAGCCCGAAGTGTCGGCTTCACCGACAAAGACCACGCTGCTCGATGTGGTCGCCGGCCGGTTACGAGGACACGGCCGACCCGCCCATGAAGTGTGGTTACCACCGCTGGACGCCAGTCCTGCGGTCAATGCATTACTGCCGGAGGGAATTTGGCAGAATCAAGACAGCCTCAACTGGGGACTGCGGCTGCCGATCGGCGTCGTCGACCGCCCCTACGATCAGCGCCGAGATGTGTTGTTGGTCGACTTGTCCGGCGCCAGCGGCAACATCGCGGTGGTCGGGGGCCCGCAATCAGGCAAATCCACCACGATGCGCACGCTGATCATGGCGGCGGCTGCTACTCACACTCCCGAACAGATACAGTTCTACTGCCTCGACTTCGGTGGAGGCACGCTGGCCAGCCTGGCGAACCTGCCCCACGTCGGCAGTGTCGCCGGGCGCATGGACGCCGACAGGATTCGACGAACCGTGGCTGAGGTCATTGGACTGATGCGTGAGCGTGAAGTACGGTTCCGGGACCTGGCAATTGAATCGATGCGCGACTTCCGTCAGCGCAGGGCCAGGTTATCAGCGATGCCACCGGACGAGGCCGCACGAGACCCCTTGAGCCAGGACAAGTTCGGCGACGTCGTACTGGTCGTCGACGGATGGGCCTCGATCAAAAGCGATTTCGACATGCTCGAACCTGCGTTGCAGGCGATCGCTATCGGCGGCCTCTCGTATGGCATCCACCTTGCCGTCACCGCAAGCCGCTGGATGGAGATTCGCCCCGCGGTGAAAGACATGCTTGGTAGCCGTGTCGAGCTGCGAATGGGAGATCCCATTGACAGCGAAATCGGACGCAGATTTGCAGAACTCGTCCCGGTCGGACGTCCCGGCCGCGGAATGAACGCCCAGCACCTGCACATCCTGGTCGGGTTACCGCGTCTCGATTCGAGTTCCGATATCGAGGATCTGCCGGCAGGTGTGGCGGACGCCTGTGAGGCGGTGCGGCAAAAATATGGTGACCGCCGCGCCGAGCCAGTCCGGATGCTGCCACAAAAAATCGACCGCACCATAGTCATCGAGGCCGCCCGTGAGGCCGGCACCACCGGGAGCGCGAAGGTCGCGATCGGTATCGGTGAGGCAGATCTGGCACCGGTGGTAATCGATTTCGACACCCAACCCCATATGGTGGTGTTCGGTGACGCCGAATGCGGCAAGACCGGCCTCCTGCGCAACATCGCCACTGGCTTGATGGAGAACAACTCCTCGCAGGAGTGCAAGATCATTCTCGTCGACTTCCGCCGCACTCTGCTTGGAGTGGTCGACAACGACTATCTCGGCGGCTACGCCACCGCAGCACCGTCGTGCACCGAGCTGCTGACCTCGCTCGGGGAAGCGTTGAAGGAGCGTCTCCCACCGAGCGACATCACACAGCAGCAGCTCAAGGAAAGATCGTGGTGGAGCGGGCCGGATCTGTATGTGTTGATCGACGATTACGACCTGGTTTCCGGAGGCTCGCTGAGCAACCCACTCCAGCCGTTGATCGAATACCTGCCGCAGGCGCGGGACATCGGCCTGCGTGTTGTCATCGCCCGCCGAATCGGCGGGGCGGGGCGCGCGTTGATGGATCCGATCATCGGGCGACTCAAAGATCTCTCGTGCAATGGCCTGGTGATGAATGGATCGAAGGAAGAAGGCTCAATCTTCGGCTACAGAGCTCAACCAATGCCAGCGGGACGCGGCATGCTCATCTCCCGGACCCTGGGAAGTGACGTAATTCAACTCAATCACATGCCCGACCAGTGACTGGCATGCGAGAAGTGGCCGACCTGAACGGCTCTCAGAGAGTCTCGGCCGCCCCGGAACGAGTGCGCCTGTCAATCCTGGGCGCCCGTACTCAGGTAGACGTCTCGCTTCCGCAGGATGTGCCGATCGGCATCCTGTTGCCGGACCTGATGAGGCTGGTGCGGTCCCGCGAAACCGCCGATGCAAATCTGTCGGAGGGCGCATTCACCAAAGACGCCAACCGCACCGTCTGGTCACTGATCCGGCTGAGTGCACAAGCACCCCTGCAACTCACAAACACATTGCGCCAGGCGGAGATCACCGACGGTGAACTGTTGCGTCTGACGTCCGAGCGTGCTCTGTCGCCGCCCACCCTCTACGACGATGTCGTGGATGCAGCTGCGCGCCTGAACAAAGCCGGCTATCCGAGTTGGAACGCAACGGCCGCCCGGCGGATGGCTTTCGCCGGTGTGTACTCGGCGTCCGCAATGTGGGTGTATTTCCTGGTCGGTCAGGCGTTACGCCCGAATCGTCCGACTTTGATGGGCCTCGCGGTCGTGGTGGCCTTGTCGCTGGTTGGTGTGGCTGCATTGGCACACCGCTCCTATGGGCAATCGGATATCGGAGCAGTGATGGGATGGGCTGCGATCCCGATATTCTCCGGAGTCGGCTGGGCTGCGCTGTCGGGAACCGGCAGCTACGGATTGGCCGCCGGCAGCGCGGCAATGGTGGTTGTCTGCTACGCGGTGTTTCGGGCGATCGGCACTGGCCACTGGGGCTACCTCGGTGCCGGCCTCTTCTTCGCCAGCGGTTCCGGTGTATTTGCCGTGCATGCTGTTGGCGTCCCCGCGCCCGTCGTCGGCGCCGCAAGCGCAGCCATCGCAACGCTGTGCTGCCGTGCCGTACCTCTGCTGAAAACCCGATCAGCTCGTCTCAGCCCACCAGCCGGAGAGCAGCGTGACAAAGGGCGGTCAGCTGACCCCTTCTCGCCAGACGAACAAGACGAACCCGAACAGGCGGTTGCAGACTCACCTGCTGCCACAACGAACGTTTGGGAGCGCGTTCGGACTACAACGTTGACACGCGCAGGGATGTACGCCGGCCTGGCCAGCTCCGCTGCCGTCGGTGCTTCGATCGTCATGACGTCGTTGGCTGAAATCGAGTGGCCCAGCGTGGTGTTCGCCTCTGTGTGCGCGGCAGCATTGGGCATCTACGCCCAACGGGCGACGACGGCAGTCGAGCGGGCGGCCTTGGTCATACCCGTGTTCGCCGTCACCGTCTTGACTTGCGCGTTGGCTCAGTCGGGTCGTCAACCCATGCCACCTGTCGCATTCGCGGTGCTCCTCGTCGCGACCGTCGCATCCGCCGTCGTCGCGGCGAAGCCGCCGACCGAACGACTAGCCAGGCGGACCCGGACTGCTCTTGACTACATGACGTATCTCGCCACGGCCGCCGTGATTCCGTCGGCACTCTGGGCAGTGGGCGCCTACGCGCGTTTGGGCATCACGTGATGCGCTGGGCGTCGCTACTGCTCGTCATGCTGTTCACCGCAAGCGGGGCGATAGCCCCGGCCTGCGCAGTGGCGATCGAGCCTCCGCAGGTGCCGCCAGGCCCACCACCGATTGGCCCGGTAGCACCCCCGGGACCAACCGAACAGAAGGCCGTCTGCGGGGCGGGCGCGGTGTTTCCCGGTAGCCAGTTCGAGAACCAGACGATCGCCGACTCGATGCTCGACTACACCGGCGCATGGCAATTTTCGCGCGGCGCCGGACAGAAGGTCGCGGTGATCGATACCGGTGTAATGCCCAATCCCCGGCTCCCAGGACTCCAGCCCGGCGGGGACTACGTCTCATCGTCAGACGGCTTGGTGGACTGCGATGCCCACGGCACACTGGTGGCCGGACTGATCGCCGCTGCTTCCAGCCCCGACGATGCATTCGCCGGAGTGGCGCCCGACGCAACCATTCTGTCGATACGACAGGCCAGCGGTGCCTATTCGGCGCAGGGAACCGGTGCGAGGCAGAGTGACCCGAACGCCACCTCGCCGGGTTACGGTAATACACAGACACTGGCGCTGGCGATCGCCCACGCCGTTGACCTGGGGGCGACAGTCATCAATCTCTCCGAGGTAGCTTGTGCACCATTTGGTTCCGGCCTGGATGACGCCGCAGTCGGCCAAGCAGTCCGGTATGCATTCGAGCGAAACGTCGTCGTCGTTGCCGCCGCAGGCGATCTCGGCTCGGAGGGATTGTGCAGCGCGCAGAATGAAGTCCGAGATCCGAACCTCCCCCTGGCCGACGGCTGGCGCACGGCGCGCACAATCGCCAGCCCGGCGTGGTTCGGCGACTATGTCCTGACTGTCGGTGCCGTTACACCCGATGCCAGACCCAGTGAGTTCTCCCTCCACGGCCCGTGGGTCGACGTAGCGGCACCCGGCGAGAAAGTGTCCTCGCTGAACCCCAATGGTTTCGGGCTTGTCAACGCGTTCCCGGACGGACAGGGCGGGCTGGTACCGCTCAATGGCACTGGGTTTGCCGCTCCGTTCGTCTCCGGCGTCGTCGCCCTGATTCGGTCCCGGTTCCCGGACCTGTCGGCAGCGCAGGTGATGGACCTCGTCAAACGAACTGCTCATACACCCCAGGCGGGTCCCAACGCGGAGACCGGCTACGGCGTCATCGACCCGATCGCGGCGTTGACCTATCAGCTACCGACCGCCACCAGCATGGGAGCTCCCCTCGCAGGCCAACCGATTTCCGCTCCGCCGAAACAGGATCCGAGCAGTCGCCGCATCCGCAATATCGTGCTCGGCGCATTCGGTACATGTATGGCACTGGCCGCCATCGCGGTCGCGGTGATCAAGAGGCCGGCTCAATGATGAATGCCGAGAAGGATTGAGGTATGACAGTGGCGACAAGTAAGTGGCCCGACGATGATTCGCACACCGCACGATCGGATCTGGACGACATCGACGGCAGAGCGGCCCAATTGATGGCACAGATCGCTGCCCGACGGACGAAGAGGGTGGCAGCAGAGCCTGCCGAACCGGATGAGGATTTCCACACGGAGAATCAGCCCGAACTCGAGTACCAGCCTGCCAGCACCAACGAATTCGAATTCGAAGCAGTCGATCTCGAGGCCGCTGAGTCAGCCACTGACTCTAGTACGGGTACCGAAGCCGACGATTCGATCATTCCCGAACCGTCTGAACCTGACAACGACGCAACATGGCAGACGCGGAGTCGGCATCGTTCGACGCGACGCATGGCAACGCCTCCCTGGCAGACACCGGCTACGTCGATGAGCCGGCCGGTACACGCCAGTCCTGATTTCGTAGAAAGGCTGACCGACGCGAGATTCTCCGGATGACGATGAGGAGCCGGACTTCGGTGACGAGCAAGCACCTGGTCCCGTGCCATCGGCACCTCCGGGATGGCCGGCCGGGATGCCGTTGCCACCCGTTGGTTGGCAAGCGCCGCAACCAGTTTGGCCGCCGATGATGCCTCCTCCAATACCGCCGGGCTGGCAGGGCCCACCACCGTGGATGCCTCCGCCGGGACCGGGCTGGCCAGGTTATCCGCCGCGCGACGTGCCGCAAGAGACCGTCGACGACGATTCGCGACCCGCCAGGGACGCACCGGGCCGAGGTCGCCACGCGGCTGATCCGCAAGGCGCGCGTTCCTATCCACCTCCCGGATGAGTTTTCCACTGGGCCGATGTTACGAAGAACCGTCTTCGCTCGACGACGCTGAAATCCTCAGTCGCGATCACCACGTACCGACATCCGGTTGGCGACGCGCAGTACATCGGGCCACCGGCGGTCGGCTCAATCCCGGTGTTTCACGCAAAGGGGGTGAGCTTCAGGACTTGCTCGAGCAGATTCGACAGCCGATCGTCGGCGACTTCCGGATCGCGGTGCTCTCCATCAAAGGAGGTGTCGGAAAGACCACGACCACTCTGGGATTGGGGTCGGCGTTGGCGATGGTTCGGGCCGATCGTGTGATCGCGATCGACGCCAATCCTGACCGCGGAACCCTCGCCGAACGCGTGGCGGACACCTCAACGATGTCCACTGTGCGGCACCTACTTCGCGATCCGAACATCAGGCGATACGCCGATGTCCGTCACCACACTCGATTGGCGACGAGCCGACTCGAGGTACTGGCGAGCGAACAGGATCCCGCGGTGGCGGAGATATTCGGTGAAGAGGATTACCGACGCACGGTGGACATCCTGCGCAGCTTCTACAACGTCATCCTCACCGATTGCGGCACCGGAATCATGCACTCGGCGATGGCCGGTGTACTGGATCTGGCGCATGCCATTGTGTTGGTGAGTTCGCCGGCGATCGATGCCGCACGAAGTGCGTCAGCGACACTGGACTGGCTGGAGCAGCATGACCACGCCGATCTGGTCCGCGAAGCACAAGTGGTACTCAGCGAGTCGCATCCCAGCTCGCCCACGCTGAAACTGGACAAGGTCTACGAGCACTTCGAGACTCGTTGCGGATCGATCCACGTGATTCCGTTCGAGCCGCACCTCGCCGAAGGCGCCGATTTCGACTTCAGCTTGCTGAAACCCGCGACGCTACAGGCATATCTCGACCTCGCGGGAGCCGTATCGGAGAAGTTCTCGCGACTGCGCTCAACGCATGAGCCCCGCTGAGAAGAGAGCAACGATCGGCCTTGGATTGATCAGGTTTCACACCTTCGTCTATCGCACAACCCGTGGATACATCGGACACAAAGCACCGGGCGGCCGGTTGTGTCTGCTGTTGCACACCACTGGTGCCAAGACCGGAACTCCCCGCACTGCCGCACTGACGTATGCCCGTGACGGATCCGACTTCATCGTCGTGGCATCGATGGCCGGGAGCCCCAAATCCCCCGGGTGGTACCACAATGTGAGAGCCGCGCCAGCCGCGGAGATCAACGTCGGTGCAGAGCGATTCGCGGTTCGCGCCCGGGCAGTCAGGCCGAGCGATGCGGATTACGACCGGCTGTGGCGCATCGTCAACGACGCGAACAATGGTCGCTATCAGATTTACCAGGGCAGAACATCGCGGCCAATCCCCATCGTGGTGCTCACCCCGGGATAACTTGCGCCCCTGGCAGATTAACGGCACGCGACACCGCCGTGGCGGCTTCCGAATCGGTCGCCTGATCAGCTATTGGGACGGTTGTGATTCCACATATATACGCGAGCTTGCTGAAACTCGCCATCGCTGCCGAGGACTTTTAACTGTTCGCTCCAGGCGAAATCGTTGTCTTCGAGCGATTTTAGGAGAGATTCCGCGTCGCGGTAATCGAGTCCTGCTTCCTGTGCTACCTCGGCAATAGTCACGCCGATGGGATTGTGCAACAGAATGCGTTCTATCACGTCGCGACCAGTACTGTCTTGCGGCCGCTGCACCATCCTTCCGAACACCACGGGGGAAATCGGGGATTGCACCTCGCCCAGAACCCACTGATCTGCGCTAGATGCCGTGATACCGAAGCGGGCCAGCACGTAGTCCGGGATGTTGTCTGTCAGTACCTGGCCCGACGTGGTCTCGTAAGTGAGTTGGTGGGTCAAAGTCCTGATGCGCCCTGCCGCACCGGGCAGTTCAGTGATGAAGGTAAGCACCGCATCCCAGACCGCGCGGGGGTCCGGCGTGCCGGCGATCACCGGGGCGACAGCAGTGAGATAGAGGTCTCCCGGACGGTTTTGCAGCTGACGGAGTAGCGTCACGACCACTCTGGTCGCCACCATGGGCACTGCGCTCGCAGGCCAAGCTCTGTTCGCCGATAACGGCGAGTGCACCCATTGCCGCCAGGTGTTCGCCGCTCCCATCGTCAACTGGTTCTGCAGACGGGGTACACCCGGAAACGGGAACTCGTCGCTTCCGGGGTCAAAGCCGTGTCGCTGCAAAGCAGCAAGGAAGGCACGCGGACCGGTCCGCGCCAGGATTGAGTTACGCCTGAGGGCATTGGGCCCTCCGATCACTTGGCGTACCTGTTCGGCAGTGTGCCGGTATGGCCACCCCTGCTGCTCGAATAGTACGGGCTGCGTCACCGCATAGTTTTCCCGAATTATCGACATCACCGTCGCGATGAGCGGGTGGCCCCGCGCAGCGAGTAATGCGCTGCTGTTCAGTTTCATCCCTGTTCTTGAGTGCACAGCGAATCCGTACTGACGGAACAGCTGGGCGATCCCGTGCAGCGATCTGAACTCATTGTCGACGTCGGTGTAGAAACCCCCGAATCGGTAGATGATTTCCAAGCGCAGGATGTCGCTGGCTGCACCAAACCCGCTACTGACTTGCTTGTCCATCTCGATGCGGTATAGCTCATTGAGGACCATTGGCGCTCGGTCGGGGAAGAACTCATCGACGTTGAGCAGCATTACCCGATTTTCTTGCGCCCAGTGAAGCATCGAGTGGAGCGGAGACTCCGTCACATCGCGGGCAGCCTCGAAGTCAGCTCTCGGGATGTTGGTCCATAGTGCCAACGGTGCGTCGGCTGGCTTCAGGTGCGCAGCCCAATCGGCGAGATTTGCCTTGAAACCCTCGGGCAACATGCTGCCCAGCCATATTGCGTGGAATACCAGCGGCATGGTTTCGCCCGTGTCGCGGGTGAGAAGATCGCGTGGTCTGTGCCTGATACTGGCGGCCTTCAACTCCGGGTCCGGCCGCGTCGACGAGTAGGGGTGAGTTGGGTCGGGAAGTCGGGCGAGATTGAACTCGTCGAACAGCGAGATCAGCTGCGACGTCTCCAGGTTCTGGGTTTCGATGAACGGCAATCCGTTCGGAAGAGGCGGAGCCGCGCGGGTTCCGAATAAGTCTGGACCCAATAACCCACCGTCGTCCGGCGACACCCCTGGACGCACCCGCGCCCGCAGGCTTTCGAGCAGCAACTGCGTCGGCGCTGCGACACTGTGTTCGGACACCGGCTGAGTGGTAGACAGCCCAATTACGTTGCTTGGCAATGAGTCCCGCCGGCCGATGCGGGACGGTCCCGCACCTACCGACTCATCGGCACCACGCCGCAAAGGCTCGGCCGGCGGCCATCCACCGCGAAGCCGGACCACCACACGCTGCCGATCTGCAAAACGCCGCGCCGCAGCCTCCCCAGACCGATGCCACATGTACAACACACGCAACGCCACCTGCGCAGCCGGCTCATGCCGATACTCATCCAACCGATAGTCAACCTCACCCCCACTCGGCGACAACCACCGATACACCGCCTCCAACCGCTGCCCGAACTCCGGATCCCCCCGCACCGCATCCCACTGAGAATCAATCCAGCTCAAATCGACAACGCCGACCGTCCCCGGATAGAACCCACCCGGCATCTCCTCAGCACCCCAGACTTCATCCGTTCCACCATCAGCAGGCAGCTGCAACCCAACCAACGGCGCAGGCTGACCGACCAGCTCATCGGCCGCATCACCGTGGTGCCCAGCGCCAAACTCCACGAAGCCAATTCCACCATCGGCCGGGATGGCGGTTACCCCACCGAATTTCGAATACCACACGCTGCTCGTGTCGAGGTTGCCGTCTTCGTCGGTATCAGCGATCGCCTCATTGAGGGCGTTGTCCGCGGTCGGCACGTCATCTTTGCCGAGTGCCAGCAGCTTGTTGCGGGCGGTGGTCGAGGAGGGGACATGCATTACGGCCGAGGCCTGAACGATCGATGGGGCGGTGGTCGGATCGCGGCTGAGTCCCGCGCGGAAAAGGGTTTGGCTGGGTGTGCGGTCGTGGCGAACTCGCCGAGCATCAGCGCCGTCACCCACCGTCTCATCACCACCCTGGTGTGCCGGCGAGTGCGACGTCGACTGGTCTGCCGTGGCAGGCGCCACCGCCCCCGTAGCAGCGGTCTGAACCGCAGGCAGGCTGGCGTCATAGTGGTTGCCGACGCGGTAATGCACCCTGACGGCGCGGTCGGACGGGGGGCCCACCTGGGGGAACGAGTGGCCGCGCTGATGGAGCTGCACTCCCAGGGTGTGGGCCACCAACAATGCAAACGTATCCCCGTAGGATCCGCGCCAGCCCCATCGGTCCTCGGGCCAAGCCTGAAGCGCCTCAACAAGTCCTGCGTATTCGTCACTCGTGAACCGCTGCATGCTGCGAGCGAGCACTGTCCTGCGTGACTCCTCATCGCCAAGCTGGCCGACCGTGGGCACCGCGTTGCGGTTCTGCAAGTAGGCGAACTGAGCCAGAGCCCCCAGCGGCGGGTCGGCATCGATGTGACCCTGTTCATCAACGCCCACCTCCTCCTGTGCCTGCCTGCGCGCTGCTCCCGCCTGCATCCGGGGCAATGGTGGTTGAGCCGACGCGTCGCCCTCCCTGATCAACTGCCTGACACGCTCCGTGATGTAGCGCGCACGCAACCATTCGGTGCCCAGCCAATCCGGATGCTCCACCACGTCGTCAGCACTCAGCCCCAGGCCATCCAACATGTCCTGCAGATCCGCTTCGCTCGCGCCGGCCACCAGGTCCTCTAGCGCGCCAGCGGGCTGATGCCCACGGAAGACCCTCGCCACATCGTCGGGGATCCCAGCGCGACCGCGATCAAGGACGAACGACAACACCTGCTCATGTAAGGCGTCCCTGGCGTGTTCCAGCGCGGCCCTGCCAGCCCCCTCAACACTCAACGAACTGTTATGGGCCTGAGCAACTATGGCCGTATGAGCCCCCTGCGCGGTGCCCCCCGCAGTCCACGAGTCCGGCCAATGCTCGGGCGCAGTGCCGACCACCACCGAATACAACAAGCACCACCCATCACCAGGCATCGCCACGCGCTCACCGGGCTGCCTCACCACCGGTGCGTGCAGTCCACCACCACGCCCCGGTTCATTGGTGCGAGTCCGACTGTCTGTCACATGCTGCGGCGAGGTATCACCGCTCATGTCGGACGACGGCGTATTCGGCGGCGCCACCAACTCAAATGCCGAGACGCTTGGTGGTTCGCTTTGGGCAGGAGTTGCTTGAGGACTCTGATGCGTAGTCGAGCCGGCATCCGTACCGCCGTGGCGGCTTCCGACATCGGCCGGTGGCTCGTGCACCGCAGTAGTGGATTCCGGATCCCGCGGCGTCTGTGGCAGGCGCGGGGCGGTCGCTGAACTGTCTGCACGGGATCCGCCTTCAGCGAGTACCAGGGATGCGGCTTCGCTGCTATCTTGCAGCCAAGGCTCAGCCCCTCGCAGATCGTCCAAACCAATTGCCAAATCGCGGTCTTGCCCCCACTGCAGCGCTGCGGTGATCTGATCCAACGAATACCCGCCATTGAAGAGGTAGATCATCAACGGCAAGATCACCGGGCGAAAACCATTGGCCAGTAACAATCTTTGCAGCAACAGATGGTGGTGTAGTCGCCCATTCCCATCCCTGAACGGATGCAACACACTAAGAATGCGCATCAACCGAGCGACCGCACGCAACCGTTCTTGTGCCGAACCCGCGCGTTGGAGTTCGCGGTAGTACCGACCGAAGGCTTCGTTCACCAGCGCCGGTAGCAGCTCGGGCTGGAAACGTATCGCGAGCTGCAACTCACGACCGTCGACCAGATACGCCACGGCGATCAAGTCCAAGTCCCGGCGGCTCACGACTTCGTCCTTCTGATGCGACTCAATGAGCGTCACCAGCTGACGTCCACCGAGGGTCGTCCCGGTCAAATCGGCGGCCAGCTCGGGCAGAATGACCCAGTGGTAAAAGTATTGGTTCGGATCAGACGTACCACCTACGTCGAAGTTCCCGCTGATTCCGGCGGCCTGGCGTGTCTGGGCAGTAACGGCCCGATACATCCGGCGGTATTCGTTCCAGTCGATCCGTTTTCTCACGACGTCCCGGTTATCGAGCACCGAGGTGAACACCGACTCCAAATCCGCCTGGTAACCCGGGAATTCGTCAACGTCATATAGTCCACCCGGATTTGACCGATCATGTGTAAGCGCGGCTGCGTGATCGCGCTCATCCAAATACAGCCGCCACCGTTTACTCGGCGGCAGAAAATCGCTCAGCACCGCGGGCGCAGGCGCGGGCACGGCAAGCGAAACTCTCGACCTCGCTTCATCGGCCAAACGTTCCAGCCACCGATACACCGCCCTGCCGAGCTCGAGAACGTCATGCGCCTCTGCCGCGTAGCGCCCGTGAACGTCGAACGTCGCCGGCGTGTTGTTGTTTGGCAACAAAGACGCTGGTGCACGACCGCCTTGCCTGAGCAGACCCTGGGGTTCTCGCAGCGGTACCAGGTCGATGGTGTCGTCCAAACTCGTTGTCAAGTCTTGTTCTTGGCCCCACCGCAACGCCGTGGCAATGTGGTCCAACGAGAAGCCGCCAGAGAACATGTAGGTCGTCGCGGGCAGGATCACCGGCCGAAACCCGTTGGCCAGCAACAATCTCGGCAAGAGGAAATGGGTGTTGAGCCAATGGCGGCTATCTGGAATGGGGCGCAGCACCTGTAAGGTGCGTACCAGCCCTCCGATGGCTTTCAGCCGCTCGAAATCCGAGGTCGCGGCGTCGATCGCGGCGTAGTACTGCTCGAAGACCGCATCGACCAACTCCGGCAATTCCTCTGACGAATAGAAGGGTTCCAGGATGACTCTGTCGCCGTATCTCCCGGCCATGACGAGGGTGTCCGTAGCCACCTCATCGGGATCTTCAGTTCCGTCTATAGGCACCACGAGCCACTGGTCACCGATGAGTTCGTATTCGATGTCGTGAGCCAGCCCGGGGGCGCCCGCGTGCTGGGTTGGGTTGTGCTCGGGTTGACCTTCTGAGCTTTCGACTCCTCCCAGCAACACATTGCTATCGGAGCCAATCACCAACGCACGCATCCGGCGGTACTCGGCCCAGTCGATCTGCTGTTCCAATACATCGCGGTCATTGAGCACGGACTCGAAGGCCCACTCGATACCAGCCCGGGAGAACCCTCCAGGTACTGCTTCATACGCAGCACCGGGATCCGCGGAGTCAGCCCGCAACGCAGCAGCATGATCATCACTGTTCAGATACAGCCGCCACCATTCCCGCGCGTCCAGAACATCCTTGAGCTCAACAGGCTCGCGTTCCGAAACCTCATTCCATTCCGCTCTCCTCTCCTCCAGGATCGCTTCCAGCCACAACCGCACACGCGCGTTGTCTGCACCGATCTCAGCCCACTGCTGTTCCGCGGGGGACGTCCAAAGCTGGTCAGGAGGTCGCGGGAGGGCGTGGGTGCGCGTGATCCATTGCCACACCCGGGCACCTTCAATTTCAGACGACGATTCGCTGTCGGAATCTGATTGTCCCGAGCCAGTTTCGCTGTCGGAATCATCTGCTGCCCAGAAGGAGTCGGAACCTCCGCGAAGCCCGACCACGCGCTGGCGCTCCGCAAAACGCCGCGCCGCCGCCTCCCCGGACCGATGCCACATGTACAACACACGCAACGCCGCCTGCGCAGCCGGCTCATGCCGATACTCATCCAACCGATAACCATCGGCAGTCAACTCGCTCCCACCCGGCGACAACCACCCGAACACCGTCTCCAACCGCTGCCTAAACTGCGGATCCCCCCGCACCGCATCCCACTGAGAATCAATCCATTTCAAATCGACAACCCCGCGGACAGGTTCACCAGAACTGGGCTCATCGTGGTGCTCGTCGGGCTCTGGACCGATGAGCTGGAGGGCCGCAGGGGTCCCGGCAAGGGGCCGACCGGCCCGAATCAGCACATCCAGCTCGTGAGCTGCCGACGACACACCCGAGTTCCACCGATCGGCCCATTTTTCCGCCAGTTCACCCAAGCTCATCTGTTCTGGTGTTGGGCTCCGATCACGCCCGCCAATGGCTTCGCTGCGTTCGGCAGGAGTAGAAGAATCCAGTTTATTGGGCGGCCGATCCGACTGGATCGGCTCCGTCGTCGCCGATCCGTCGTGGCGCCAACCACGCTCGATGAGCGGGGTGGTCCGCGCGCCCATCGCCGCCACAATCTGAGCCACCTGCTCGTCAACACCCGAGCGAAGATCCGCCGACGTGGCACCGGTCTTCCACAACTCCCCCCACTCCGCGGCCACGTCTTCGAAAGCCACGTAACGGAACTGCGGGTGGTGGCGCACCCCCGCAACAAGTAGGTCCAGGTGTTGACCCAACCTGATGCCGGCAAGACCCGCCCGAGTCGACAAATCGAGCCACCGAAGCTGAGACTGCAACGACTGCTCGGCATGCCGAACCTGCTCGGCAGTCACCCAACCCAGCCCCACCTGCTGGCGCACCTGCTCAACCACAACATCAAGCTCGTCACTGCTCAACGCCGACGCAGGCCGGATCGCGCGAACCAGCACATCCAGATCTTCAGCGGCCCCCGCATCGCCCCGGTTCCATCGATCCGCCCAATTCGATTGCTCGGCACCGGTTTCGGGATCGGCGTCATGGTGCTGTTCACGAAGGCTCCACGATGCTGAATGGCTTTGAAGGAGCCGCTCGAGTTCTGTGCGCCGCTCGACGGGAGTCAAGGAATCCGGTGGATCGGATTGCCGGTCCGACTGCAGCTCCCCGGCCGCCGGTCCGTCGTGGCGCCAATGACGCTCGATGAGCGGAGTAGTCCGCGCGCCCATCGCCGCCACAATCTGAGCCACCTGCTCGTCAACACCCGAGCGAAGATCCGCCGACGTGGCACCGGTCTTCCACAGCTCCGCCCACTCCGCGGCCACGTCCTCGAACAACACGTTGCCCATGCCCGGGTGGTGGCGCACCCCCGCAACAAGCAGGTCCAGGTGCTGGCCCAATCTGATGCCGGCAAGCCCCGCCCGAGTCGACAAATCGAGCCACCGAAGCTGAGACTGCAACGACTGCTCGGCATGCCGGACCTGCTCGGCAGTCACCCACGCCAGCCCCACCTGCTGGCGCACCTGCTCAACCACAGAGTCAAGCTCTTGACTGCTCAGCGCCGGCGCGGGCCGGATAGCGCGAACCAGCACATCCAGATCGTGCGCAGCGTCCGCTGCGCCCGAAGTCCACCGATCCGCCCAATTCGATTGCCTCGTACGCGTTCTGAGATCGGCGTCATGGTGCTGTTCACGAAGGCTCCACGATGCTGAATGGCTTTGAAGGAGCCGCTCGAGTTCTGCGCGCCGCTCGACGGGAGTCAAAGAATCCGGTAGACCGGATTGCGGTCCGACTGAGCTCCCCGGCCGCCGGTCCGTCGTGGCGCCAATGACGTTCGATGAGCGGAGTAGTCCGCGCGGCCATCGCCGCCACAATCTGAGCCACCTGCCGTCAACACTCGAGCGAACATCCGCCGACGTGGCACCGGTCTTCCACAGCTCCGCCCACTCCGCGGCCACGTACTCGAATAACAGGTTGCCCATGCCCGGGTGTTGGCGCACGCCTTCAAAGAGCCGGTCGAAGTGGTTGGTCAGTCTGTCGATGATCAGTCCGACCCGATGCGGCAGAGACAGCCAGCGGACCCCAGGCGGCGACAATGTCTGCTCGGCATGCTGCACCTGCTCCGCAGTCACCCAGCCTAATACGACGTTTCGGCGTACCACACTGATTACATCCTCGAGCATTTGACCGCTCAGCGTCGGTGCGGTCACCGGCCGCCCCGGCGCAGGCCCACCCACGTCGCGATTGAGTTCCTGAAGCTCTTCGGTGTCGCCGGCGCGGCGATCAAATCGGCCGCGAGTCCGACGTTCTTCTGGCTGGTGCCTTTCTCCGAGGATGCTGTTCAAGCCGAACTCGGCGGCATAGTGCATCCCGTTCTTGCCAGCACGTTCGCTGAGCCTGTTCCCTATTCGGCTGGCGGCAATTCGCAACCGTGTAAAGCTCAGATCGGCGTACTCGTAGGGTGAGGACGACCAGTGTGCCAACTGCATCAAGGCCCCCGCCACCACGCCCAGAGCATCGTCGTCCATGCGGTTGGCAAGGCGGGCCTGGTTCCAGAGAGGGTTTCCGTGCGGACGAGGCGCCACCAACCCCGAGGTCAAAACCAGATCGCCGGGCGCAAAGAACTCAGCTTCGCGCGCCCCAGTCGTGATGGCGCCGGCGGTGCGTCGAACCCTTACTGTCGGGTTCGGATTCGATCCGGCGTTGCCGGCCTGGACGGATACGGCGCGGTGATACCGGGGCAGATGCACATTGATCACGTTCCGGCGGCCCGGCAGGTCCACGCCACTCTTTTGCAGCAGCAACAACGCTCGCGCAACCAACTCGCGGCGGCCCGCGGCGGTGTCATCACCGGCCATGGAGTAGAACCGCACGCGCACCCCGGCGTACTCCTGCTCCTCCACCTCCCACGGCGAGTCCGGATTGCCGTCCGAATGCAATCCACCTTCGTGGGCTCGACGCTGCAGGAACATCGATAGCTCCGGATGGTCCGAAAGCTGCTCAGGGGTGAAAGAATCGGCGGTTATGGCGTCGTCGTCGTTAAAGCCGGTAAGCGTGACACCGCCGCGGTAGCGCAAATTCACCAGTGCCCGCCGCAAGTTCGACTGTTGCTGGCGCAGATATACGACCAACGCCTCGTCCGACAGCCGTCCATCGGGCTGACGCTCAAAACCTGTCAGGAAGTCGAGTTCCGGGTCGTGATAGCGCAGTCCGGATTGGTTCGGATGGTCACGCGAGACTCGCCGTTCCAACCCCGGCGCAATCTCGTTGTACGCCGCTTCATGTGGATCCGAATCATCAGATCGGTACATCAATGACGGGACTGCGCCGTCCGCGGCCGCAAGCCGACGAGGCAGCCACTGCACCGTCGGCGGCACATAGACTCCGAGCTCCTTGAACCGCTGCCGCTCAGCATCGGTCAGCTGGATGACACCCCATTGAACCAAATCCAGAACTTCCAGCATGCCCGGAGACAATTCCGGCGGCGTGGCCGGCGTCGTCGTTTCGACATCGGTCGGGCGGTGAACATCGGGGAGCAGATGGCCACGGAATGCCTCTAGTTGAACCTCTGCGCTTCTCGTCGGTGGCACCACCAGCTCGGCTGAGGCGGGCTCATACGTGGTATCCAGAGTCGTTGTCGCCCTGGTGATGTTCCAGCCGCCATCGCTGGGGTCAGGGCCAGGGCGGCCGCGCTGAATGTCAGCGCTCTCAACCATGGCGTGATCACCCGCGGCCAATGTCGCATCGGCGGGCGCTGCTGCACCGACAGTCCGCAGCGTGCTCTCGATATTGCCTGCCGGCGGTACATCCAGCTCAGCTGAAACGTGAGCAGGCGTGATGGTCGGATCGGAGATGTCAGCGGGCGTCATACCAAGTGCCAGCGGGTGCGGCATGGTCGACACCGGTCGCGATGCCTCCAACACCGCCAGCGCGGCGGCCAGCGTCGATTCAATATGCGGCGTGCGTCCAACCCCGGACAGCGGAACTCCGACGAAATCATCGAGCTGAATCTCGGCGCTTCCCCGCGGCGGTGGCGCGAGCCCGGCGGACACGTCATGTGCTGTAGTGGCGGCGGTGGTCGTCGTCGCGCTGGTGATGGCAGCGGCGATGCGCGCACGGCCGGATCGGGACACCGGTTCTTGGCCGCTGGGGGGTGGCGCATAGCGAGCGCGATCAGGGCCAGCGCCCTCGAGGTCGGTGTCCCCACTGCCGGATTCCGATCGTTGATCAACGACGGGATGCTCGGCCATCGCATCCACATTCACCGAATCACTGGAATCGCCAACAGCATCCGCACGATCCTCGTCGTGAGCGGAACTTGTGGACTCGGCGCGGTGGGTCGGGGGCGAGCCGAGTTCATCACGATGCCCGCGAGCTCCGCCAGTCACATCAGACGGCGCTCCGGAAGTCGAATCACGTTCAACTTCAGCAATTTTCATTGCCTTATTGGAGTTTGCCGCCTGCTCTTCTCGGGGGTGTTCGGTTGTCGACTCGGAGGCGGGCGGCAGGCTGGCCTCGTAATGGTTGTGGCCGTTGTAGTACACGCTGATGTTGCGGGCACCCTCGGGGCCCACCGGGGAGGACTGACTGCCACTTCGGTGCACCTGCACCTGAACCTGCAGGGCGTGGGCAATCAAGACGACAAACGTGTCTCCGTAGCGCCCTCTCCATCCCTCGCCCGACCAATCCTGCACCGCTGCAAGCAGTTCCGAGTACTCCTGCTCAGTGAACCGGTGAACGCTGCTCTCACTCACCGCCGCCGACAACTCTGCAGGGCGCAACTGGCCCACCGTCGGCACCACCCCGCGGTCCCGCAAATACTCGAACTGGGAACGCAAACTCAACGCGTTGCCATCATTACGCCCCTGGGCACCGAAGCCCGCCTCGGCTCGCGCCCGCGCTATCGCACGCACCACTGATGGCCGTGTCGACGCGTCGCCCTCCGTGGTCAGTTGCCGTACCCGCTCGTCGATGTAGCGTCTCTGCAGCGCGCCTGCGGGCAGCCAGTTCTCGTCCTCGATCACATGGTCGTCCGCCAGTCCCAGCTCGGTGAGCCTGGCCCGCAACTGCGCCTCACTGGCGCGGGCCAACCAGCGATCCAGTTGACGAACGTCCTGGGTACCGCGAACCGTGGCCGCGACATCGCTGGGCACCCCATCCCGACCGCCGGCCATCAACGACCAGATCACCCGTGCCTGCAGCGCCTCGACGGCGTGATCCAGCGCCCGCCTTCCCACCCCGACTGGCTCACCACCCCACAACCTGCCGGCACGAGCCTCCGCCACCATGGCCGCATGCGCGCTGTGCGCATCCATCGACCCCACCCACTCAGCAGGCCACTGCTCCGGCGGAGTACCGATCACCACCGAATACAACAAGCACCACCCATTGCCGAGCACCCCCAACCGCTCACCCGCAGGAGCTGTGACCCGCATACGGCTCGGGCCGGCCACAGGAGCGTCGTCACCCGAAATGTCGCGCTGAGTAGAGATTCTCGCGATAGGTGTCCGGCTCGGTCCTCCGCCGCCTTCGTTCGCCGGCCGCGCGGGTTCGGGCCCGGAGACGTCGCGGGGTGGTGTCGCGGTCGCCGGTGATTGACCGCGGACTGAATCCGGCCCTTCCGGTTGGGTCATTCCGGGTGTGGTGGTTGTCGGCGGATCCAACAGCGCGGCCACACCCGGTCCCGGTCGCACCGAAGAATCACCCACCGCAACCACCACCCGCGCCGGATCACTCAGATCAAGCTGAACCAACCCTCCCCGATCATCGACCACCACACGCAACGAACCCTCAAGCACCGCAGGCAATCCCCCATCACCAGCCCGCAACGACGCCGCACCAGTCAGCGCGGGAACATCAACAATCGGAACAGCAGACCCACGGAACTGCGTCTCCACCATCACCAAGCCGCCATCGTGAGATCGGCGCGACACCAACACCATATGCATCGGCCGCCCTGGCCGGCTCCACCCACACCGGAGTCACCGCACCCCGACGCAGGCTGGCAAGCCCATCAACACTGTCCACCCGCATCGAACCGCCCACCCAACCGCGCCAGCCACCCGATCAACAGGCCGCATATCACCGTCAACAGACCGCGCATGCCCAACGTCGTGTCGCGACGGCGAAATAGCCGCCGTCACATCCCCACCCATCAGATTCGCGAGAGCCCGGTCGACCCGAACCACGCAATCAGCCATCTCCCCCTCCCACGGACGTCACAGGACTCCACCGCCGCCACCACCCGCCCAACCGACGTGACATCACCCAGACCCGGCTCAACACGGAGCTCCTCAGGCACTGGTGCGACAGGGTGTTCTCCATCAATGCCGATCGGATCATGGTGGGCCTGCGCGGCATCGGAGGCCCCGAGCGGAGCGTCATCGACTGCCGAGTCTGTCGACGAGTGCGCCCCTGCCACCTTATTGGCCTCGGCTTCAATAGATTTCGTCAGATCATCTGTGGTGTTCGAGGTCTGATCGACAGCGGGGCGATCAGTTCTCAGTCGGAGGCCGGCGGCAGGCTGGCCTCATAGTGGTTGCGGCCGTTGTAGTACACGCTGATGTTGCGCGCACCCTCGGGGCCCACCGCAGAGGACTGACCGTCCCTTCGATGCACCTGCACCTGAACCTGCAGGGCGTGGGCGATCAAAACGGCAAACGTGTCTCCGTAGCGCCCACGCCAACCCTCGCCCGACCAATCTTCCACCGCCGCCAGCAGTTCCGAGTACTCCTGCTCAGTGAAGCGGTGCGCGCTACTCTCACTCACCGCCGCCGACAACTCCGCAGGGCGCAACTGGCCCACCGTCGGCACCACCCGACGGTCCCGCAAATACTCGAACTGGGAACGCAAACTCAACGAGTTGTTGTTGGCACGTCGCTGAGCACCGAAGTCCACTTCGGTGAGCGCCCGCGCTACTGCATCTGCCCGCCGCATCCCAGGTGGAATTGGTGGCTGCGCGGATGTGTCGCCCTCGGTGGTCAATTGCCGTACCCGCTCGTCGATGTAGCGTCTCTGCAGCGCGCCTGCGGGCAGCCAGTTCTCGTCCTCGATCACATGGTCGTCCGCCAGTCCCAGCTCGGTGAGCCTGGCCCGCAACTGCGCCTCACTGGCGCGGGCCAACCAGCGATCCAGTTGACGAACGTCCTGGGTACCGCGAACCGTGGCCGCGACATCGCTGGGCACCCCATCCCGACCGCCGGCCATCAACGACCAGATCACCCGTGCCTGCAGCGCCTCGACGGCGTGATCCAGCGCCCGCCTTCCCACCCCGACTGGCTCACCACCCCACAACCTGCCGGCACGAGCCTCCGCCACCATGGCCGCATGCGCGCTGTGCGCATCCATCGACCCCACCCACTCAGCAGGCCACTGCTCCGGCGGAGTACCGATCACCACCGAATACAACAAGCACCACCCATTGCCGAGCACCCCCAACCGCTCACCCGCAGGAGCTGTGACCCGCATACGGCTCGGGCCGGCCACAGGAGCGTCGTCACCCGAAATGTCGCGCTGAGTGGGCGCAGTCGTGTCGGTCGCGCGATCGACACCAACGCTCTTGACGTCGGTTGGAGGTTCGGTGACCGGATCGGGTTCTGCGACAGGAGAAATCGCCGTCTCCTGGGCTGAGGTCTCGGAATCTTCGTTCGCCGCCAGGTGGGCGCCCCCGGTCTCGGCATGGTCTGCCGAAGTGCCGTCACCGGCCGGGGGTACCGGTACCGCGTTGGTTTTTGTGGTTTCGGAGCGCCGATCCGGCACCGATGACGGTTCGGGATGCTGGATGACCGTCCCATGCTTGGAGGTTGGTCCCTGCGAAACAGATTGATCACCAGCGGGTGGGGCTGGTACTTCAGTTTGGGTTATCAGCCCGGTATGCGCGTCATCACTGTCTACAACCCGCGTCTCCGACTCCGGGATCAGCAGCGGCGCATGGATATCCACCTCCGGCAGCACCTGACTGTAGTCCCCGTCGTGGACAGTCAGCTCGATATCGAAGGTCGCGTCGAAGGTAACGTAGCCGAGCTTGAACTTGCCGTGGGCAGCGACTTTTGCGGCTTCGGAATGGGACGCACCGGAGCGCCAACGTCGACCGATACCGCCTCCCGCCAGCACGACGCCTTTGAATGCGGCTGATTTGACCTGAAGGCCGAGCAGCGTCCGCCAGCCCAAGTCGAAGGTCGTACTCGTCTGAGTGGTCTGAATCCGGTTGACCTCATTGAGCACGTTGACCCATGCACCTGAATACTCGGTCAGCGCCCGGCCGAGATGGCGAACACGGGCGGTGCCCGTGATACGGAGCGACCCGAGGCGCAGCAGCTCGACCTGTTCACCTCTGGTCATTGCCGGCAGATGCTGTCGTAGCTGCATGTGGCGCAAATGTGGTTGGGCGCCGCTGAGGACCCGCGCGACGTGTTGGTATATCGCGGAAGTGGGATCGTCGTTCAGCGCGTTGAGGGTTCGCCGACGGAACGATTCGCCCATGATCGTGCCGACGATGGAATCATCGCTGAGCCCGCGCAACGGCAGGCCGTCGTCGCCGTAGCCCGACGGGCTCCGATCGTGGCTCCTTTGAACGATCCCGGCGCGCGGCACGCGTCGTTCATGGGCTTGCGTACCTGTCTGCGTTTCCCGGACGATGACGTTGACTCGGGCTTCGCCGACGCCGCGGATTCGTTCCCCCGACTGGCCGCGCGGTCGACTCATGTCGGCGTGGACGGTGGCCGTCCCCACCTGGGTCAGCTGCTTGCCCTTCAGCCGAAGGTAGCGACCCGAAGTTGTGTTATTGGCGCGAGTGTTTCGCCTCTCGGAGCCGCCACCGATGTCCGTGCGACCGAATAAGAGAGCCGCTGCGTCGGCCACGTGGTCACCGAGGAGTTCCGACAGATAGTTGGTCACGGCGGCGGGTATGAAAGGGATGTCCGCGAGAGACTTTTCAACCTGGCCCTGGGCATAGCCCTGCCCGGACTGTCGGGAACCACTTGATACGCCGGCGTTGTGGATGTCTACGCCACCGTAGTAGAACTCGCTGCTCGCAGGAGAACTCGCGCGGGCCAACGAGTCGATGTTCATACCGACCACGACCTTGCCGCCCTCCACCGACTTCAAGTTGATGGTCGTGGTCCTGCCGCGACTGAAACGACCCAGAGCGCGATGGACATCCATCGTCGCGATGTAGTCAGCCAGCTCGGCTCGCACTGCGGGCCAGTCGTCCCCGAAGACGGCAATGCCTTCGGCGGCCATCGAATCCAAGATGTGGTCACCCACGGCTCCGCCGCGCGGAACAGGGCGTTGTTGGACGCTGGATTCGGGCTCATCGTCTGCCGATGGGTCCGATGATCGATGAGGCCAGACCTTGGCGACCACTTGCGTGGCGCTCAGCTGCGGCCTTGTCGTCACGGCGCCGGCCGAGGCATCGACGGTTACGGTCGGATCATCTTCGGAATACGCGAAGACACCGGCGAGTCGCACCGGCTCGGGAGCGCGCGGTAGCGCCGGCCGGTCGGTGCCCGAGTACTCGTAGGTGATGTCGAAACGGATCGGCTGCCGGAACAAGTTGTGCGGCTCGGTCGTCTTCACGCGTTCCGGTGCGCGGATCTCGCCGCCGCCTGCGATTGCCGCACCACGCGGGTCGCCCACCCGCGGAACGCTCGATCTCAAGCCCGGCGCACCGGGCTTGACGGACTGGGTGGTCAACACCTGGCCCGTCAAGGAGATGGGCGGGATCTTGAATTGGTCTCGGACCCCACGGACTTCATCCGTCTGATTGGCGTAGGTGTGGGTCGCGGATGATTGCGATTCGGTGACGAAATCCGCTTCGAATGTCGGTGCCCGACTGACGAAGTCTGCACCGGGTTCGCGCACAGGACGCACCTTGACGGTGAGCGTGCCGTCGCCCACTGGAACTCCGTGAGTCCATTCCGTACCCGACTCGTGGGTCAGCCGCGCAGCCAAAACCTCGGGGCCGTAATGCTGTGAAAGATCAGCAATCGCCGCGTCGAGATCGCTTCCCAGTGCTGGCGCGAGGTCCTCGCGCATCGCCTCCAGCAGACCTGACTGCGGATCGAGCCCCGCGAGCATGTCGGACGGATGCCAGGACGGCAGGGAGGCCCGTTCGGGAGGTTGCGGCGGGTTTTTCGGAGGCTCAGGGTCTTTCCACTCCCCCCGCAGCTGCAGAATGTGCGAAGCCGCGGGTCGGAAGACGGGAGCGAAGGTGCCGTAGCTGTTCTGAGGCCTGCTGAGTAATGGGGTTCTGCTACTGCTTGCTTGGTCGCCTCCGGCGCTGACCGGTCGAACGAGGCCGGGAGGAGACAACCGCAGGCCGAGCACCTTTTCGAACCAGCCTGGACCATTTTCACTCCCAAATGCTCTCGGGGCGAATGGATTTCTCGGCAGCGGCGCTTTGTCAACCGGGTCTGGGGCAACCTTCAGTCGCGGTCTTTCAACGAAACCTCCCGGGTGGCTTCGGGTGAAGGTCGGCGGCAACACGTGTTCGTGTATCTGTGGCGCTCGCAATTCAGAGAGCGGAATTGCGATATCGACGAAGAACAACCCAGACTCGTGAACCGTCTTGTTGGAACTGGTCATCCAGGCGTCCAAACGCACCCAGCCACTGAATACCGCCATCGGCTGATCGAACTTCGCGGTAACAGCGACCCGTTCCTGACGGCGCATTCGGTCGCCGTCGCCGTAGGTGGTCTGTGTGCGGCCGTGGCTCATTTCAGACACCGGTCTGCCGAGATTGTCGTCGCGTCGGCCGAGCACTCCCTGGCTCGAATGTTGTTTGGCTGTGCTGACAGCGGTCGCCTTACCGGCAGTGAATTCATAACTCGGGCTCGACAGCGGCTCGACCACCCGGTCGAACGTCAATTCCTCGAAGTCGGCGGTGACGAAAGCTTTGGATCCGGTCCCGGCGAAGTCGAGGTGGGTCAGCGGGCTGTGTTGGCTCATGGCGGGCAACGCACTGCTCAGGGCGTCGATGTTGTATCGCGACAACACATTCGAACGGACGTCAGGCGTCCATCCCGAGCCGAAGACTCTGCGGCCCATTGACTCGAGCGTGCCACGGAATCCGCTGATATCCAGGTTCATGACCCGGTCCATGCTGCCCAGTCCGCGCAAACCGGTGCGCGCAGAGGTCGGCCACGTCGGTGGTTTGTCCACCGAATTGCGGTCCGGTTGCGGCCCGTCACCCCAAATCCGTTCGGGGGGCGCCCACACCTCTTCGCCCTTGTAATTGGATTTCGGCTTGGTCCTGCGGGTTACCGGATTTTGGCTCGGTCTCGGGGTTACCAGACTTTGGCTTTGGCTTCGGGCCCTCCATCAACACGCTGAACTGCGCACGCGTCTCATGTACAGCGCCCTGAACCTGGTGCCCATCGCTCGGGGGCGCGTGCAATTCGAAGCGTAACCGCGCCTGACCGTTAGCAGCTTGCCCGCGGACCGGAAGCTTCATACTGATGCGACTGCGGTACTGGCGATTGTCTGTGTCGCCCTCGGTCTGAGTATCGGTACGGATCCCGTTCAGTCCGGTGACCACAGCACCGGGTTGGAGGGGACCAAGCTCGGGTGACCCAAGCTCGAGGGCTCCGTCCTCGAAGGCTCCGTCCTCGCCGTCTGCCCAAAGTTCTAGGGCTGCGTCCTCGGGGTCATCAGCTTCACCGGCATCATCCTCAACCCAGTTATGCTGCCGGTACCGGCCGGGCGTCGGCTTCTGATTCGCAATGCTGTGTGTGACCTGCCGGGTTTGGACAATATCGGTTTCTGTTCCGAAGTGGAACTCGGACTTCTTGGTCTGCCCGGTTACCTCCAGAATCGGCTTCTTCGGTCGCGTATCAGGCGAATTCTCTACGCGTCCCGCCGACGGCGATTGACGCAACGCACTGGTATCCGAGGGGGTGTCGAGCGGTTCGACGAATGCATGGATCTCGATTCGGGCGCCTGGAATGCCCTGGAATTCATAGACCATGGGCTGCTTGTTCGTCATCCCGGGCAGATTGGCCTGCAGCGTCTCCACAGCCAGCCACTGCTCGACTTCGCTTCGCGCCAAATCGCTGTCGGCGCCGTATGCCTTGACGAACGCCTCCAGCATCGGCTGGCTGGCCAGAAACTCCTCGACCGTTATCCGCTGTCGTTGTGACTGACCCGCTTCCGATCCAGATGGATGAGTGCCATCAGCGTCGTCATCGCGCATCAACGACAAGTTGGTGACGTGGGCGGCACCGGTCAACGTGCGAGTTGTCGATACCCTCCGCATTGCAGGGGAATCGGAAGTCGCTACGGCAGTCGGTACGACGTCACGACTCGGAACCGCTACCCGCATGCGGTAGAGGACGTCGTCGGTGTGGCTCTGCGCTCCGTCTATACGGTAGGTAGTCGTTGTGTGGAGATCTCCCTCGAAGCGCGTTGCAGGCTCGACCGTTTTGTGCCGACTGACTTGTCGATCGGTTCGTTGGCCGGTCAACCTCGAGTCGTTGCCCCACGTTCTGAAGAAGTACGGCGTGTCGGCGATCCTGTCGCGGATTTGGGCGAGGTTGCCCCGGATGCCGAGGAAGGACGTGTCACGGCGTCCGCCAAACGAGGCGGTGGTGGTCGAAGGGTCGGCAATGCCTTCGAACTCGTATTCCTTCTCTGTGTTCTTGAACCGCAGACGAGAGTCGGTGTGGCCGCCATCCACCCGGAATTCGATCGTCAGGGTTCTGTTACTCGGCGACGGAAGAACTGCGTCGCTCTCCAGGTGTATTACGTAAATTATCGGACGTCCGCCGCGTAACAATCCCGGGATCTCCGGTCGAAGCGCATCGTCGCTGAACATCTCTTCGATCTGCGACTTGTGGTTCTCCCAAGCTGCCTCCCCGCCACTTTGCTGCCTCACGAAGGCTTCGATGTTTGCGAGAGTTCGGTTACCGGAGGCGAACTTCTCCATCACGTCCATGCCGCCCAGCACAAGCTTGTCTTCGAATCGGGCGGGCAGCGACCGGGACGGGTCGGGCGCCTCACTCGCAACGGCGGGAGGGGCGTCGTGAGTTGTCGGCGCGGCCCCTGTGTCGTGCGCCGGCTGCGATACCGCCTCAACACTGTTGTCCGCATTGGACGCCGGAGCGTCGGCCTTGTCCGCGGTCGTCCAACCACGCGAGGTGTCCCCGCCGTTACGCAGGCTGCCATAACGAGAGTCAGTCGGCGCATCAATCACAGCCCGAGCAGTCGAACCCGACTCCGGCGCCGTCACAACAAGATCCGGACGAACCCTTCCGTCTGCATCCACCACCAAAATCCGCGTGGCAAACGCAGATTCAAGACTTGATTCCGGCGACGATGACGGCCATTCGCTGACCGCCAATAGCTGCTGACCCGCCTCACGCTGCGCGTCAATCCAGAACAACCGGCCATCACTGGTGTGCCGCAACGCAAAAGCATGTCCCTCACCCGACAGCCGGCTCATCAACACAAACACCGTGCTACCGGGCCCCGCCGCATGCGCAGCAGCCTCCGCAACCCCCCAATCACCAATCCCAACCCACACCGCGCCCGGCGCCATTCTGGCCTGCGCCGCACGCGACCACCCGCCGGCATCGACCAACCGCGCCGCCGTCGCAGAATCCACCATCGCCGACTCATCGACCGTGCGATCCGCACGCACCCCACTCGCACTCACACCGGAAGACACACCGGCGGGGTGGAATTCATCACGCAACCCCACCAATAAATCCACACAGTCAACGAGCTCATCGTCCGACCCCACCCGCTCGACGGCATCCGACAAGTCGGCGAGCACCTGGTCGTCGTCAGCTTCCGAGTCGCTATCAAGTACTGCGCCAGCCCAGTCGTAGATCTCGTCAAAGTCCGCGCGGTTCCGCAGCGGCCCCAAATCGGTGCGAACCAACTCACGAAACAGCAGTGCGTCCACCCACTGGATCTGCTCATCATCAGTCCGACTTCCGTCGGTCCATCGATACAGGGCTTCGAGGAAGCGATCGGAAGGGACCTCGTGTATCGCCAACCACGCCGCGTCATGGCGTGCCAACCACGCGTCATCATGGCTCGTCAGCCACCGAGTTCCGTGACCTTCCCGCCACCTTGCTACGGCCGACAACTCGGCAGCGCGCTCGGGCGTCAGCCCAGCATCACGGGTCAACCACGGCATGTCCTCATCGTCGGAATCCGAATCGTCTGTCGCCTCGGTCTGCCGATCCGATGAAGCGTCGGACACCGCCAAATCCGCACCCGCAAATTCCACGCCTTCAAGGAACGATTCGGTATCCGAGGATTGGTGCGACGGAACGCCTTCTTCGGAGTCCGACTCGGCCCCCGAATAAAGCGGAGGCGACTCTCCAGATTCGGCGAACGGTGGCGGCGCGTCGCTCGGTCGCGGGAGTATTCCGAATTCATAATTCGGGGCGGGCACAGGGTCTGAATGCTCCAGCAGGTAATCTGCCACGGTCAACTCTTCGGAGGGGTCCTGCATCTGGCCTAACACCAACGCGGTACTCATTTGATCGACGGTGAACGCGCCGCTGAATAACCTGCTCATCAGCGGTGTCACGACCGGCTTGAAGCCCGCGCTCAACAACAATCGTGGCAACAGGAACTGAACGTTCAGGCGGGTATTGCCATCACGGAACGGATGAAGGACCTGCAGTTTACGCACCACATACGCGATCAGGCGTAGTCGTTGAATATTATTCAGAACGGCCCCGTAGGTTTCCAGTGTCTGATAATAATCGTCAAATATCTGTTGGACAAAATTCGGCAAGTGATCGGCAGAATACCTGGTCACCATTTGCAATTCCGTCGGCGGCGGGCCACCACGCCAGTAATGGACGAGTCCATCGTTCGCACCTGGCGCAGAGTCGACCACGGGCCGCGTCCTGGCCTCCCCGTTCTCGAGAGACTCGCCGGGAATCGTGAGGAACTCTTCGGGGTCGGGGCGGGCCAGTACGTCCCACGCCATGCGATTGGCGCCTGGACGGAATCGAGTCGGCACCCCGCCAGTGCCGCTCACCGCGTAAGGACGGAACTCTACGTTCTTACCAAAGCTTTCGAACGCCTCATCAACATCACGTTCGGCTTGGTCCCGAACCGACCGAGTTCCCATTTCATGTAACTGCCGATACAACTCCCAATTCATCGGTTCGCTCAACGCGGACGGGTTGTCCAAAACGTCACGCGCAACGCGCTCGTAGTCTTCACGGAATTCTTGGCCGTACACATTGCCCGGACTGCCGCCGTCGTGTTGGATCGCGGCGCGGTGGTGATCAGGATCGACGAAAAGCCGCCACCAATTCTGCTCGGGTAACACCGTAGCGAGGCGGAGCGGCGTTCCCTCGAGCCATGGCTCATCGCTCAGGCGCGGTACGTCCCATTCGCGGTTTTGAGACAACGGTTTAATATGCCGCCATACCTCGTTCAGCCATGCCGCCACGAGCCCGTTGCGTGGGAATGATTCCGCCGCCGGAATATCTGGATCGGCGACTTCAAATTCCTCCGGCAAGTGCGTCGGCTGTGGCACATCGTGATAGGAACCGGGGAATGTTGACGGGCCGGCAACGCCCTCGCGATGGACATGAGCGACTTGCCCGGACGCACCATCCCGTCCGATGTTGAGCTGCGCCAGGACCCCATTGGCCCACCTCGACACCTCAGCAGAGTTGTCGACGCCCTCCAAGACATCCAGATGACCGCGGCGCAGTTCCCGGACCAACAGAGCATCAATCCACCGCGTACGTCGATCAACTGATGCGTTGCCACCGACCGCGCGCACCAACGCATCCAAATACCGATGCGCGTTGCTCGCCGTCTGCGGATTCTTGGCCAACCACTCCTTATCCTGTTGTTCCAGCCACCCCGCTTCATCGCTGCGCTGTACGTGGACGTTCCGACCCCTGACCTGACTGCTAGGTTCGGGGTCGCGTTCCAACGCGTCCTGGCCATCTCCTGCCGGCGCCGCGCGCTGCTTACCCCGGGCTTTCTCCGACAACCCGGTCCCGCGAGGTCGGCCCGCGCCATCCTCAACCTCAACGACGTCGCCTGCAGCTCCCCTTTGTTCTGCAGCTTCCTCGACTCGCACCACGACGGTGCGTCGCACCTGCGCATCACTCTGGTTCTCGTCCGATATGAAAACGTCACGAAGAACCGCGCGTTTGTGAGACACCGGTTGTCTGAGCCGGACCATGCTTCGGGGTATTCCGAGGGCATCAAGTCGAGGCTCGACCGCCGCACGCACGGCGTCTCTGATGACGCTGGCACGCTCGATACCCACCTCCTCCGCGCCACGGCTGAGCCTCCCGCCATTTCCGCCGCCATGAATGTGTAGCTCTAGTCCGCCCCTCCCCTCCGCATGCCGGCGAGCGACGTCCCTGACGATCTCGATGGCGAAATTGTCGATCCGCGTTTGATGCTCGACGCCAAGCGCCTTCGACGTCCGGCCGAAGCCCAGACGCAATATGCGGTGGCGCCAAGGCTCGCGTCCCTGTATGTCGTCGAGTCCGACGGCCAAATCGCGGCCTTGCCCCCACCGTAGCGCCGTAGCAATCCGATCCAGTGAGAACCCACCGTTGAACAGATGCATCAACGACGGCACAATAACAGGCTGAAAGCCGTTGGCCAGCAATAGTCTTGGCAGTAGCACATTGATATTGAGCCGGCCGTTTCCATCCCTGAATGGATGCATCACACTCAGGGTGCGCACTACTTGTCCGATCGCGCGCAACCGCTCGTGTTCTGAACGTGCTTGCCCGATCGCGTCGTAATACCGCTCGAACGCCTCGTTCACCATCGCTGGCAACCGCTCGGGATCGAACAGGATATCCAGGCGGAGGAGACCGTAGAGGCCGGGACCCGCGACAGCAATGACGTCGCCATCTTCGCCGAGGGAGCCAGGCGGCCTCGACCCAGCATCCGTCACCAAGGGCCGCCCATCGAGCGTTTCAGTCAGATCGTCCGCCAACTGGCGAAGCGCGACATAGTGGCCTTTCTTGGCGGGAAACCCAGCGACGTCAAATCGCTTGTTGCCAACGGCCGCTTGCCGCGTCTGCGCGGTGACGGCTTGATGCATACGCAGGTATTCATCCCAATTCACGCGTCGCTTCAGGACGTCGACATCGTTGAGTATCGACTGGTAGGCCGATTGCATATCGGCTTGGAAAGCAGCGGATCGTTGACTGTCATACAGTCCACCCGGATTGGACCGGTCATGGAGGCGCGCGGCGCCGTGATCCCGGTCGTCGATGTACATCCGCCACCACCGCTGAGGCGGGAGCAGATCGCTGAGCGCCACCGGCCCGGCTTGCGAAACATTCTTCCACTCAACGGCACTCATACTCGCCAGCCACCAGTGCACTGACTCGTTGGTGTCGATGACGGTGTCGAACGGCGTGTCACGGCTGGGAGGAGAATCAGACGTCGAGTTCGGGCCTGACGGCGTTATCGCAGGGCCGCCTTGGTCTAGCAGCCCCTGAGGTTCACGCAGCGGAACGTGATCCAGGCTGCTGTCCAAACTTGTTGTCAAATCGTGGTTCTGGCCCCACCTCAATGCTGTGGCGATGTGGTCCAGCGAGAATCCGCCGGAGAACATGTAGGTCGTCGCGGGCAGCACCACCGGACGGAACCCGTTGGCCAGCAACACCCGCGGAAGCAACAGGTGGGTATCAAGCCAAAAGTGACTATCTGGCAACGGTCTGATCACTTGAATTGTGCGCACCAGCCGCGCGATCGCTCGTAGCCGCTCGTACTCCGACGTAGCTGCCTTGACGTCGACGTAGTACTGTCCGAAGACGGCGTTAACCAGATCGGGCAGTTCCTGCGATGAATAGGCCGGTGTCAGGGCAAGTTGTTGTCCGATCTTCGTGGCCGCAACAATTCCGTGCGCAGCCACATCACGAATCGTGTCGAATGCTTCGCGATTGACCACCAGCAATCGTCCCCCGACGCGCTCGCCTGCCATATCGTGGGCCAGCAGGGAGGCACCGACTGGTCGATACGCAGCGTTCTCGCGCCCACCAAATTCGGTATCACCGCCGGCGTCAGTCACCGAGTAGTGCATCGCGATATAGGTGGACCAGTCGATCGGCTGCTCCAAAACCTCCCGGTTATCGAGTACGGAGCTGTAGGCCGCTTCAATTCTTGCTCGGGAGAACCCGCCCGATATTGCCTTGTAGACATCGCCGGGGTGGCCATCGCTCGTACGCAGTGCAGCGGCATGATCGTCGCTGTTCAGATATAGGTGCCACCAGTGCTCCGTATCCAGTACATTCCCGAGTTCAACTGGTGCGCCTTGTGATACGTCCTCCCAGTTGGAGTTGGCAAGTCCCTCAAGCCACCACTGCACTCGCGCGTTGTCCTGGCCCAGTGCGGCCTGATACTCGGGCGAAGCCGACAAACTGGAAATCTCTTCGAGATCGCCGCTGTCGCTCTCGATATCGCTTGCGCTATCGACAACGAAAGCGAAATCGCTTGAATCATCGCCGCCGTCGTCGTCGGAGTCGTAGTTGTGACTCACCACACCCCGGTTGGCGCGAGCGTCGGGCTCTCCGCGCCCGTAACGCCGATCACCGGCGGGATCGATTACCGCATCCAGCATCGCCCGCTGATGCGAGTCCTGTGCAGACGACGACGGAACAACTGCGTGACCGTCACCGTCGAGGATCACCACCGAAGCCCGCGCCAAACTCAGATCCGGTCGGGCGACCTCCGATACCCGATTGCCTCGCTCCGCATGCAAATCGAAGTACGCCACCGTATTGTCCGCGAACCGATGCGCACCTATCGCATGACCCATAGCGTCGGCATATGAAACCAAAATCAATGCCGTAGCGCGCCCATGGGAACCGGCCACCTCGGCGAGCCGACGATCCACCTCATCCCAGGACGCCACCGGCGTCGGCTCGGCACCACCTATCAATCGGCTCACCGGTCGACCGTCGATCACCGAATCATCAAGGGTCCTAACAACACCGGCCGCTCCGGCAAACCTCTGCGGATGCAAGGCCCGCATCGCCTCGCCCAGCAGAATCGTGCACGCAGCCAGGTCATCCCGAGGATCATCGGGCCGCCTCCCCACAGCGTGGGCATCGACGATCTTGTCAACGACATCGGTCAATGTCTGAAGATTCGTGATCGCCGGCGGTTCGACACCGTCACCCAATATTTCACGGCGCAACAACGCGCCCCGCGACATCGGCTTCGCGGAAGCCGACTTCTCAGTGTCCGTGTGATCGGCTCCAGATGTCTTCGTTGCCGTTTCGACACGAACATCGCTGACTGATGGCGCCGACTTCACATGATCCGTCTGATGCTGATCCGAAGCCAGATCAACCGCCCCCGGCAGCGGCGAGGCCAGGTAGGATGTCAATGCCGCCGATATCAGCTTGATCTGGTGGGCCAACTGCCCCAGCTTCACCGCGTTGACGTGATCGCCAAGCAAGTACTGCTTCCACAGATCAGCCAGAAGTCTCTGTGTACCAAGCAGATTCGATTGCGACGTGTCCACTCGCCACACCTGGGTCACGAGACCCGGCGGCATCCGCTGTCAGCTGGCCTTCACCCGCACGTGTGGCGGATCCGCCGTCAGTCAGTAGCCCATCGAGACCATATCCGCGTAGCTTGGCTCCGGCCTCAGCCACGGCTTGTTCCTGGGCCGCGCGCGGATCCACTGCGGGTTTCTTTCCGGTGTTGCGCTTACCGCCGCGCGACCCGGAAGCCGTGGCCGGCGCCGGTGGCAGCTCTTTGTGCCGGAGAACGTAGTAATCCAGGATCGCTTGCCGCACAGGTGCCAACGAGTCAGTAACCGGTTCATCGCCGGTGAGAGCGATCTCCTGCATCGCAGGCGCAGGACTCAGGCTACGGTCGGCCAGCAGCGCCTCCGAAGCGACAAACGACGGATGATCGTCGATCCAGAGCAGCGGTGCCGGCCCATCCCGGAAAACGCCGCCACCCCACCGATACTTGTTGTCGCTCCGTCCCTTACTGACCGCGTAAACCAAGGGCTCGACCTCGCCGTCGGCATTGAGCACATAGGTGAACGTGACTCCCTGGTCACCACCGTCGAGATGGGCGTGCAATGGGGCATGAAGGCGAATGCGACCATTACGCGCCTCCCGCACGCCCTGACCGCGGGCAACGTCGCTGAGTACCTCCAATTGCTTATTGGTGAAATCCTTGTTGCCAAGACCTTTCCCGTAGCGGATTTCCTTGCCGCTGAAGTGCCACGTTCGTTCATCTCCGGCGTTCAAGTCCGCGATCCGAGACTGACGCTCCTGCTCATTCTTCAGCCGCTCGGCCTGATGCTGCTCACGCACCTTCGACCACGACACCCGCGCCTGATCATGCACCGCCGCGAACCCCGGGCCCTCCAACTCCAAGTCGTGCTCGGAAATGAAGTCCGCGAAGGCGGTTTCGAAATCCCGCTCGCCATCGCCACGGACATGAGCGCCGAACCGATAAGCCTCGATCCGCTGCGGGTCATCGATCACCGCTGCCACGATGTCGGGCCGAGCCTCGAACAGCGCCAACACATGTGGCTCGTCGACCAATGTCTTGAGCACCTCTTCGCGACCGGGGCTCTCCAACAACAGCCGTAGATCCTCGGACCCACCGAGCCCGGCCAGCAGTCTCTGATCCGCTGCGGCAACCTTCGGCAACCCGCCCAGCCCAACCGACCCAGCTTCCTGGGTCGACTCGGCAGGACGGGCCGTCCCGGCCGCCGCGGCGGCCGTACGGCCACCCCGCCCCCCACGCTTACGTCCGCCACCACCGCCTCGCGGCGGCCTATCCGTGGTGCTGGCCGGCGGCGTGGCCGTGGGTGTTTCACCGCTGCCTTCAGTCGTGTTGACCGGCGGCTTGGCTGTGGGCTGAGCAAGTGCTGCCTCGGCCTGCACCGCGCGGCGCAGCCCGGCCACGTCGAGGACGCCGCCCTCGGTCTGCACCCGACGCGCGGCGAGGGTGAACACCCGCTGATCGCGCAAATAGAGCGTCCGAACCTCGGCGTCGGTGAACAACAATCGTGCGAAATCCGGCTCAGCATTGGCCAACTCGAGCAAGTTGCCATTGCTCAACACCGCGCGCCAGGGCGTGCCCGCTGCGTCGTCCGACGAAACAGTCGACAACACGGTCAGCAGTGATTGGCGGCGCATCAACGCCCGAAGATCGGCCGGCCGCAACGTGAGGGCGAACGCATGGTGCTCTGTCAGCACGGTCCACAAGGCCGGGTCACCACGACCTGACACGGTCGAGGTATTCGCCAATTCCAGCGCGATTACCTGGTTCTTGCGGAGCACATCTATCAACCACGGATGCGAAGCCAGATCCCGCAGACGCGTGCCGTCGTCACCGGCAAGGAACGTCAGCAGCGCCGGCTGAGTCCGCAACGCTCCCAACAGCTTCGGTCCACCAATAGCTATCGCGCTCAGGACCGTGTGATCAGACGTTTCCAACCACTGCCGCATATTGGCGTCGACGGCCAACACGGCACCGAGCCCCTCGACCCGATTCATCACCGGTGCCAGGCCCAAATTCTCGGCCACCAGATTCACCATTTCCGCCGAGGCGAAAGCATCGTCGACCTGTCCGGGATACTTTTCGACCGCAACCAGCACCGCCCTGTACTGCTGGGGGGTGAGCTCGAAAGCACGCTCGGCGAACACCCGGGCCAGACCAGGCACCCTCGCCAGCACATCAACCGGATCATCCGCGCCGCCACGAGCACCGGCGAAGAACCGTAGAGACGCCAAGCTGCTGGCTACCGCGGCCACCACACTCTCGCCCTGATTCTCCAACCGGGCGGCCAAACTCACCCCCTTGGAACCGGCCGCGCCCACGGGCAATAACGTCTTCACCGCCGCCAGGCCATCACGAGCCAGCGCCGCCGTGATCGCAGGACTCTTTTCGGCGAGTAGTAAGGCCTTCTCGTGGCTCTGCAGGTGCATTTCCAGCTGCGGCTGAGCGTCGATCAGAGATGGGAACGCGGGGTTGGCGATCGTCGTCTCCGCTATAGTCGCGTACCCGGAGATTTTCTCGGTGGATGGCATCGCTCACGTAGTTGCGGTACAACGGCGGATGGTTCTTCAGTGCGGTGAACACATCAGGTGACACGTTCATTGTCGCGATGACTACGGCGGCATCCGGCCGGTCGAGCAGTGCCACCAGTTCAGGGCTTTCCGCCAGGAAATCGCCCAGCGCGGGTGCCTTGAGCACCGCCCGCGCCAGACCCGGCCGCTTTCGTGCCGGCTCGAGGATCGACGGGTGCTGCGAAAGGAATTTGCGGGCGTCGACCAACCTGCGCCGTAGATCGGCATGGGTCTCCTTCGGGGCAACCTCATCGAGCAGCTTGGCCGCCTTCTTGGCATCGCCCCTCAGCACGTAGTCCACTTGCGTGGCCTCCCCCGGCGCCACCTCGACACCGTCGTCGAGCAGGACCCGCTCCTGCCCCGACACCAGGGCGGTCAGGCGTGCCTTGCGCACCTTGGCCAAATTGTCCAGGCTGTGCCCATCCTTCTCGGCACCCGTTTCCGCGTCCCCAGCTCCAAACAGTTGATCGGCCGTCGTCTCCGGTAGCGCACTGCCGGCAATATCCACCAACAGCTTCGTATTCTGGGTCACCGCCTTGGCGAAGATCGGATCGCGGGCCAGCGTCTCGACGAATCCCGGCGTGTGCAGCAGGCGGTGCCAATGATTGGCCGTCAGCCGCACATTCGGGTTCGCGACCAACAACTTCAGCGTGTCCCCGTTACCGGCCGCAAGCTTCAAGAGGGGATCGGCGAACGCCCGATAATCCTCGCTACGTGAGTTTCGGTCATATTGATTCTCAACAAGATCCAGCAGACCCGGGTGGGCGCGTATCACCCGCGCCAACGCATGGTCATTGGCGGTCAACGCCGCGATGAACTCCGGTACCTCGGTGAGCAAGTTGAAGTAGGCAACTGCCGACGGCTGTGCCAGGGAGATGACCGACTCGTCGTTGGCCAAAATGTCGGTGACTTCCGATGTTTTCAGAATCTGTCGGGTAGGGGTTTCGAACAAGGCCGAAGTGAGCTGGAAAGCGCAATCTGGCGCTCCACTGCAGCGCCTCACCGACCTTGGAATCGGACGCCGCACGCTCCCAGAGCGCCCGCCGGGTCTCGTCACCCGGACGACCACTGTTTGCCTCGGTCGCCAGGTTCTGGGCCACGCCAACGCTTCGCAGCATCGCAGGCACCAGCCGCGGCAGCGCCGCCTGCACCGTGCCACGATCGATACCTCCAGCAGAGGCGGAATCGCCGAGATCGTCGGCGAAGACCTGCTTTTCGAACATAGAATCGGGGGCCGCCGCCGTAAGCGGCACTGGTCAGCAAGTGCCGGTACTCGTGCGGTGACAGCCCAGGCAGCTGCGCCAGCACATTGACCAGACCGGCGCGAGACTGGGTCGGTCAAGGCTTTCCGAGTCTGCTCGACGACTTCGGGGTGCGGATCTCCCTGCCCATGATCACCGAGCGCGGCCAGTCGCAGGTTCTCGTGCGCCGCCAATGCTTGGCTCACCGCGTTGGAGAACACACCGTCGGGCACCGGCGACGGAACTGGATCGACCGCGTCCGCGAACCGCGCCACCAGCTCATCATCGGACAGATTGTCGAAGCGCTGCGGATCCACCGACAACACCGTTGCCACCGCCGGGTTGGTCGCCGCCTTCTCGAACAGTCTTAGGTCACCACTGAGCTGCCGGCTCAACGTCGGGCTCTCCAACAACACGTCGACCAACGCGCGATTTCCGTCGAGCACAGAGACCCACTGTCCGAGCTTGGTCTTGCCGCCGCCGAGCACTCCGTCCAACACCCCGTCGCACGTTCACCACCGCCCATGCCAGCACGGGATGCCGGCGCAAACCCTCGAATAGCCAGGCATTTTCGGCGGCGAACAAGCTGGTGTATTGCTCTCGGCTCCACACCGGGCCCGCCCGAAAACCACCAGGGCCGATCGTGTGGTTCCACCGCATCGTGTTGAACATGTCGATCAGCCCGGGCGTGTCTCTCAGCTTGTGCACGCTCTTGTCGGGGTCTGACGCTGTCGCGGATCGCCGGACCAAGCTCAGGCAGCTCGCTGATGAGCGCGGCCATCCATCCGTAAACCGACCGACCTTGGTTGAGTAGCGACCGCCACTGAGGACCCAGTGCGCGCGTTGCCGCCAAACCATCGCTGGTCAAGAACAACTTGCGGGTCTCAGCGTCGTTTTCCAGCCGGTCGAACATTCCCTCTGCGTCGGGATGAGTGACGAAGTACGAAAGATCAATGTGCAGTAGCTCGTCGGGATCCAATGCCTGCGGTGAGCCCATCGAAGACGTTCGGCCACTCGTTGATGACGATCGCGATGGTCTTCGCATGCTTCGCGAATGCCGCAGCGTATCCGGGCTTCCTGCCGAGAACATCGGTCACAAGCTGGAACTGTTCACGCGGAAGGCGCTGCAAAGTCTGCATGTGAGTGACCCCGAACGGGGCCTCCCCGCTCCTACGCGCTTCCCGAAGTTCGTTCTGAGCGCGACTTTCAACCGCGGCGGCCAGGGATGGGGCGTTGGCGAGGGGTTCGCAGCAGCAGGCCGCCGCTGCGACGGTCCCGCACCGCCACTGTCGGCCCGATCCTCTGGATGTCCGCTGGGCGCACCACCCTTCAGGCGCACATAGGGATGACCAGTAAGAACCTGGTTGTACAGGAAGTCGCGCATCGCCGGTGTCTGACGGCGCCAATCATGTCGTTGCAATTCAGCAGGTAACGCGTCATAGGCCGCCCACACCCTCGCGACAGGACGCGGCGTCTTCTCCCGTGTCAGACGCGCAGTGACGTCAGCCACCATTTCCTCGGCCCGATGGTCGTTCACATCACCAAACTCATTGAGACGCACCGCGTTCGCAGACATACCGCGACGCCTGGCCACCCTCCGACCCTCCCCTGCCATCGCAGCACCAGGCTGAACCGGTGCCGCCTTGGCTGCCGCTTCGAGTTCGGACAGCGGGATCAGGACTTGCCCATGAACCGTCTGTGGGGGCAACTCCACGGTGTCCCCGCCGTGGCGCATGATCAGGGTGATTTCAGTCTCAACGTTGAGAACGCCGTACGCGCGTGGGACCTTGGCACTGGCCAATATTCGTGAGTTGTCCGAGAACATCACACCGCGGGTCCATTGGCGAGATCCGCCGCCGCCCAGCAGCGCCGAAAAGTCGATCCCCAGGAACTTCGCGTGTGGGCCGATCAGCAACCGTCCACCCGCCTGGCGGGATCTTGATTGTTGCGTCTGCCTACCCTGGCTCACGTCGTTCTGCAGATACGCGTTGGCGCCATCGTGTTCAACCCCCACGAAGACGGATGGTCCGACCTTCGCGCTGGCGGTGATCAAGTACTTCTCGTGCGTCAGAAGCGTGACGCCATTCATGCGGTCGTCGTCTGTCGTCTTCGGGTAGTCCCCCGCCCATACGCGCTTTGTGAGTTTCCTTGGCCTCTGCTCCTTTCGGCGGTCCTGGATGTCCTTCCATTGAAGCTTGCGCCACCCGCCCTGCTTGCGAGTCATTTCGGTAAGGCCGTCTTCCAAGACGGAATCACGCAAGGATGCTTCTATGTAAGGCGTAACGGCATTCAGTTCGTGTTGCCGAAGGCCGAACATGGCACCTATGTTTCGGATGGCTTCATCGCGGAACTGTCGACCATCAAGAATCTTGCGAACCAGGGTCGCCGGGCTGAGTTGGCTTCCCTCAGCCAATTCAAACGAGCCGTGAACCTGCTCATCCGCGGGTAATTCGCGGGTGATGAAGGTGACTCGTGCGTCCGCCGTATCGCTGCGCGCAGCGGCCTCCGATCCCTTGGGTGGCCGGCTCATGGCCGCCGAAACCGTGGCAGTGCCGAGGTGTGTGACGCTGCTGCCCTTCTTGCGGAAGAGCGTGTTGGACGAGGCGGCTTCGACGTGCGTATGGGTCGTCTCGTTGCCGAATGCGGCATTGACCTGGCCCTGAGCCGTCACATTGACGTGGGGCACGCCGGGCAGAAGGTCACGCTGCGCCTGGGCCAGCGCCTGCGTATCGTGCGACTGGGTGCTAACCGTCTGTGCGTTGAAAAATTTTCCAGGGCCGCTGTAGATCTCAGTTTGTGCGTCCGAATCCGACAACTGCAAGTCGTCGATGTGGGCGCGCAGCTCGACCTCGCCACCTTTCACCGATTTCAGCTTGATGACCTTTCGCCCACCGCGGCTGAAATCGCCGAGGCGGCGCTCGATGCTGTCGTCTTGCAGGTCCTCGGTGAGTTCAGCACGCACCGCGGGCCAATCGGCGCCGAAGACCGCCTTGCCGGTGGCGGCCATGGAATTCAGCACATGCGAAGCCACCAGGCCTTCGTCGGGTGTCCGTTCGTCGATTTCGACGCCCGATCCCACCCTGCCGGAGTCGGGCGCATCGACCGGCGGCCGTACCTCGCGAACGACCTGACCAATTTCGAGCCGCACTGGTTGTATGTCGTGCTCATCGTGGGGAGCAGGTATCGGCTGGACGTCGGACGTCGGTTCATCGAGACGAGTGCTCGGACCGGCGACGGCGTTGTCGACGTCGTGCTGGGGGACCTTGGTGGTTTCGGTGTATTTCGGGGGTAGGCGAAGACCGCGCCGATCCGAACGGGTGGCGACTCTTTTCCAACCTCCTCTATCGGTTTGAGGTTGCGGTTCCACAGCCGCGGTTTGCCCTTCGATACCAGCTTGGCGCCCAAGCTCGTTTCGTAGCTGATGTGGAAGCGGATCTGGTGTCGGAACAGCTCGCGGGGCTCGGTCACCCGCACCCGGTTCGGCTGCCGGTGGTCGGCTTCACCTGAGAGGTTCGCGTGGCGCACGTCGCTCAAGTGCGAAATACCATGAACGCCTTCAACAGTGGGATCCGCGCTTGGGCGCTGCGTCCAGTAATGGGTGACCTGGGAACTCAGCGTCACCCACGGGGTAGGAACCTGGACGCGGCCACCGAGTACATTGCGCCGGAGTAGACCGTGGGTATGCGTGAACGACGATTCGAACTCCGCGGAAGTGTCGACCTCAAGACTCTCCGACGCACCAACGTGCTTGGCGTCCGGCTCGCGGTCGAACCGGATCTTGATCGTGACCTTGCCGCCGGGCACGGGGACGTCATGGCGCAGCTGCCTGCCTGACTGGTGAGTGAGCCGGGCACGAAGCACGCGTGGTCCGAATTGGCGTGACACCCCTTCCATCGCATGCTCGAGCGCCCCGCTGGGCAACACTGCAGCCAGGTCGCGGCGGATGGCCTCCTGCACGGCGGTGTCCCGGTCGAGGCCGACGATCATGTCGGACGGGTGCCAGCTGCTCAGTGACGCATGTGCAGGCGGCTTAGGCGGATTCGGGTTCCGTGGAGGTGAGTCCCACTGCCACTGCGGCGTAACGCGTGTCGGGGAAGGCGGTGTCTCGTGGCCGTCCTTGCTGTCCTTCAAGAATCGCTGCTCGTCCCAAACAAAATTTTGCAGTTTGGGCGGCGGGCGCTTACGCAACTTGCCGTTGGCCGGCGAAAGCGAATGACTCAGAACCGCAGGTGGTTTCTCTTTACGCAGCTTGCTGTCACGTGGCTCCAACTTGTGGCGCTGCACCGCGGCGCGACCGAAGCGCGACGCCACTGCCACATTGGCCGGCCTCGATTTGCGCAGTTTGGCCGGTCCATCCGGTGAACGACCTTTGTGGCCGAATGCTTTTGGCGTATTGAGATCTTTGAGCTTCGGCGGCTCGACGGGGTCGGGAGCCCCCTTTGCACGCGGCGTGTCGATGAAGCCGGTAGGGCTTTCCTTGTCAAAGGTGGGTGGCAGATGAGCGTCGTGTATGCGGGAGCCTCGAAGCTCGGATGTGGGTATGGCGATCGTCACCGCCATGGGGATGGTTTGTTGAGTTGTGGCCCGTGATCCAACCATTTCGGCCTTTATCAGCACCTGGCCGGTGAAGATCGCCATCTCCTGCTGGATCTTGGACGCCACCACGTGACGTTGTTGTTCTCCAAAGGTTTCGCGATCGCGGGTGGTCCAGCGGGTGCCCACGATCGGCTCCATCAGGAACTTGAGATCGTCGATGTCGATATTGCGGCCGCCCAATGCGACCTGTGGAGTGGTCTGCTTGTTGTGCTCGACTATCTTCGACGACCCTTGGACAAATTCCGTGCTCGGACTGGAAAGCGGCGTGATGACCCGCTGGAAGGTAAGTCGATCGAACTCCGCTGTGAGCGAAGCTTTGGTGTGCGAACCCGGCCCCGACAGCTGAGAGCTGACCAGGGGGCCGCCTTGGGTCATCGCGGGCATGCCATCCCGTACGGCGTTCAGGTGAAGTGACGACTTCACCGTCCTGGCGACGTTCTTCCAGTCGCCACCGAACGCCTGGCGGCCCAACGAGTCGATCGCGCCGTGGAAACCGCCGAGGTCCAGGTTGAGGACTTTGTCCATACCGGCCATGCCGGCCATACCCGTCGCTTCGTCGTCACCCCAGATCCGGGGCGGGGGTGCCCACACCTTCTCGTTCAGATAGGAGACGAGCGGCTTGCTCCACCCTTCGACCATCGCGTCGAATCGGGCTCGTGTCTCGACCATCGCGCGACCCTTGAACGACGCTCCACGCCACGTGGGCGAGGGCGACTTGGCCCCGTGCATCTCAATGCGGAACCGCACCTGTCCACGCCAGGCCTCCCCTTCCACCGGAAGCTTGACGGTGTTGCGGGTGCGGATCCGGCGACTATCTACATCGATCTGTGTGCGCCCAGAGATGTAATTGCCATCCATTCCGCCTTCAAAGGTGGCGGAGCTGGTGGCGTCCTGAGCACGTACACGGCCGGGGACTGGCACTTCATACGACCACGTACTGGCTTCCTGCCGTACCAGTGAGGTGTCTATCTCCGTGCCGGCATGGAATTCGGTCTTTTTCGTCTTGCCTGTCAGCCGCATGAACTGCTTCCACTGGGCCAGCCGACTCTTGGAAGCTTCGCCCTGAAGGTGCGGTTTCGACGGAGTGCTCAGCGGTTCGACAAACGCGTGCACTTCCAGCCGCGCGCCGGGAACGTTCTCGAAGTGCAAGACCAAGGGCTGCTTGTTCGTCATTCCGGGCAAACTGGCTTGCAGGCGCTCAACGGTCAGCCAGTTATCAGTCTCGTTGAGCGCCTTGACATGTGCACTGCCATAGGCCTTCTTGAAAGCCTTCCGCATGTCGGCGCTGGTGACGAAGTTGGAGACTGACCACACGTCGGGACCCTGAGCTGCCCGCCGCTTATCTTTGCGATCGTGCGACTGGTCTTGGTCTCCGTCATCGGGCATCAGCCACAGGTTGGTGACGGTATCGGTCCCGGTGAGCGCACGCGTTTCGAGAATGCTTGGCGGCCCGGTGAGTTCGGTTGCGTCGCCATCGATGTCGTCGTTGCCGTCATCATCGACATCGCGTTTCGGAACGACCAACTCGGTTTGGAAGTCGATGTCGAGAGATTTGATTTTGCGTGTGAGCCAGGGCACCCTCAGCTCGGCGTTGACGACGGCCTTGACCTTGCCGTGGAAGCGCACACTCGGCTCGTCGGTTTGAGCACCACTGATCTGGCGGTCTGCCAGCACCTCGTTGCGAACCGAGTCGCCCGTGTAAGACACAAACGCGGCCTCGTTCATGCTCGTGTTGGGATGGCTGACGTTGACCTGACCACCCGCAGTCGCGACACCGCGATCGAGGGCCGATCTGCCTGTGGACTTGGTGTTATCGGCGGTGTGCTCGTACTCGAGCTTCGCCACATGCTCCTTGAAATGCAGTTCGGATTCCGGATCCGCGCCGTCCAGAGACAGAACCACGCTCAGGCTCTTTTGGAAGCCGAGGCGGATGACATGCTTGACGGACCGACCGCCACGCAACAGGCCGCCGGCTTCCGCGCGGAGAACCGCATCGGAGTACAGTCCTTCGATCTGCTCCCTGTCGTTCCTCCACGCTTTCTCACCACCGTGCCTCAGCACCAACTGCTTGATGTGCTCGAAAGCTGCGTTACCCGAGTCGAACTTCTCGACCACATCGCTGCCACCGATATTGAGGTTGGGGCCAATACGGGCCGGCAATTGCGGCACTGGATCACCGTCGTGGGGTGCGTCCTCGCGCTCCTCGGCTTTGGCCATCACCCCAGAGTCGTGGGCGGCCGCTTCGGCAAGCACGCGGAAAGCATCACGTCGAATCTGATTGAACTCTTCTGGTTCGTCGGGATCTTCGAGTGCGCCGAGTGGCGCCAAATTGGTGCGGTGTAGTTGGCGGAAAAGCAGACGGTCTTGCCATTGGGTCTGGAGATCGCCAAATCCGCGATCCCCGGCCTCCCAACGGTCCAGCGCCTCGAGATACCGGCGAGGCGGCACGTAGCGAGTTGCCAACCACGCCTCATCGTGAGCTTTCAGCCACTCCCCATCGTGGTTGGTCAGCCAGTCAACGCCATGACTGAAGCGCCATCGCTCATCGTGCAACCACAACTCAGCGGCTGCCTCTGGGGTCAGATCAGCGTCACGCGCCAACCACGCCGCGTAGTCAGGATCGACGTCCGACGCACCAGACGTGTCGACCGCTTTTCCTTTACCCGCAACCGATTCCGGCTTCGGTTCCGATTCCGGTTTGGATTCCGGTTTGGATTCCGATTCTGCCGACCGTGTCCCTGTTGAAATCTGCCCGGCCTCGAACGCCGCACGGTCGATTTCGAATTGCTCGGCGCGAAGCGACTTCCGGACTAGCTGACGCGAGTGGCCAATCAATTCACTACCGGCCCACACGATCGTCGTTCTATCGTCTGAAGCACCGACGTAGTTGAACGCTTCACCCAGTCGAACCTGGAGGTTGCCTGTTGCGTCGGGCCCTTGCCACCTAACTGTCCCCTGGTACGGATCGCCACCGACACTGAGCACAATCCGACCGCCGCCGCGGGCATTCGGATCGAAAGCCAGCAGCTTTATCCTCGCGCTCTCAGGTCCGTTCAACTCCGTAGAAAGCGCCTTGAGTGCCGCGTGGTTGAACATGTCGAACAGGCGACGTTGGCCCAACTGGGTCTGCAGCACTGCACGATTGGCGTGATCACGCACGGCCGGCGGGATTCCGTGGGCATTGCCCACTTCGGCGGGATGGGTTCTGATCAACGCCTCGTGTTGCGCGGTTGACAAACCGGCCCACCAACGCGCGTTGACCTGAGCGTTTTCAACAGCACGCTGCCTGTTCCCCAACGGATGCCGGATTGCTGCAATGTGAGTTCGCGCCCCGAAGGTCAGCTGGTCCAGGCCCACTCCCCGTGCGGGTCGAGTCCCGCAATGCCCGCTGCACATCAGCCTGTCGCCGCTCTGCTGCAGCCAAACTCTGCCGCGCCGCATCCAGTTCTCGCCGCGCGTCACGGTGCGACGCCGCGGCCGCCACCAACTTCTGCTCAGCAGTGCGCTTTGCCTCTGGGGCCAAGGGGTCCGATGCCGTCGCACTGTTCAGTTGGCGGTCTGCCAGGTTCAGTGCCCCCAGTGCCGCATTACGCCTCGATTCGGCCCGGGTGAACTGGTCCTCCATCGCTTCGACGTGACGCTGTGCTTCGACCAATGTCCTTGACCGCAACGCCGCGTCGACGAGTGTTGCATCGTCGGGCAACGCGTCCGAAGTGACAGAGTCGACCGACGGACCCGTGGACTCGGTCTCATCAGCCTCGACAGAGTCAAGAGGACGATCATCTTGCTCCGTCGTCACCGAATCGGCGGCCGGGTCGTGCAGCGCCTCCGCGTCAACACCGCGAACGTCACCGACGCTGCGGTCCTCGACGCGATCATCCGGGTGCTTCGCCTCATACTCGGCCCGGCTGAGGTAAAGGTCGTCGAAGTCCACCTCGACGTCGGACCTACGTGACTCGACAGGTGCACTGTCACTTCGGATCTCATCGTCACCGCGACCGACAACGGGCCTGGCTACTGACAAATCCGAATGCGGCCGGGAATCGGCACCCGCAATTCCTTCTGCAAGTTGGCCTTCCGGCGTTCGTCCCACGGCCCCACGCTGCTGCGCCGATCCCGTTACAGCGCTGCGTGTTTGGTGGCGAACCATACGGTTGGGGTCGAAATCGATAGAACCCGCGTCTTCATTCGAATCGGACTCCGAAGCCGAATCCGACGAATCCGATTCGTCAACACCGCCGTAACCGTTGTCGGTGGATGTCTCGGCCTGCGCGCCGACAGGTTCCTGTGGTGGACGCTCGCCTTCCGAGGCCTCAGCATCTGAATCCGTGCGCGGCGCGCCCCCCGTGCCGCGACTCTGATCGCCGCGCGCAGCGTCCGAGTCCTGACCGGGGGCGGCATCTGCGGAGTCGCGGTGGTCACCTGGCTCCGGCAACACCGGATCGGTCCGCAGGTCATGTCCGTCCTCGATCCGCACGACCACCATCCGTCGTGCCGCGGCATCTGTCTTTTTGTCGAACGACACAACGACACCCTCGGGCAGCGCACGGCCGCGCGACTCCGCGTTTCGGAATTCCACAATTCCGCCGGGAAGTTTGCGCTCGTCGAGTAGCTTCCCAACCTCTTCCTGCAGCTTCTCGCGGGTGATGTCAGCACGCGTCTGGCCGACCCCCAAGGCCCGAGACCGATTGAAATTCCTTCCGTTTCCGCCACCCTCCACGTGTACGACCAGACTGTGCCCGCCGTCTGATTGCCGGCGTTGCGCCTCGCCGACCACAACAGCGGCGAATTCCCTGATCTGATCTTCCTGCCCCCGGTCCAGCGGCGCCTTTGCCTCCTCGACGAAGCCGATGGCTGCGTCCCACGGGACCAGCTCTACGCCGATCCGCCTGCTCGCCGCAGCAAGCAACCGCTTCAACGCGGTTGTCATACCGGGATTTTCGACGAGGTAGTGAGCGATAGCCGTCCGCAGTGGATTCATCTCGTTGTCCCGCTGACCGATCACCCTGTCGGTCAATGCATCAAAGACGGCCTTGCCGAGCGGATCACGGTGCACCGTATGGGCGACGGAGACATCTCGGTCGATGTTGCGCGTCGTTTCTATGAGCTGGTCGGCGGCGCTTTGCAGCATCTGATGATCGCTATAGAAGCCCAGGACCGGATGGTCATATCGGGGCTTTCCGGAGTTGCGAGCTTCCAGAGGCACCAACGGAAGCCCTCCGTCGTCACGCGGAGTGGGCTTGGACCCGACGGCGGTGATTCCGAACCTACGCAGCTCGTCGCGGTGACCTTCGGGCAATGGCTGACGACTGTTCAGGACCGAATCAAGCACGAATCCGAGAGGATTGGTGCTATCCCGCGGATCGATCTTCATCTCCCTGAGCGGCCCATCGTCGGGAAAGTCGGGATGGTCACTGCGGAAGTCGGATTCGAACAGCTCGTGGATCTCGTTTGCACGGTGCGCCAGGATCTCTTGAACGTCGCCACCCAGGGCTTCAGCCAGGCCTCGCATCGGTACCCGGGGCACCACCCACATGTAATCCTTGGTCACCTTGCGATCATCATCGGTCGTGTGCTTGGTCGCGTATCCGGCGTCCATCACGTATGCGAGCGCCGCCACACCCATCACAGCGCGCGCTGTGGGATCGAGCAGCATGTCCAGATCCTCGCCCGCCAGCGCGGCCGCATCTTTGCGGCCGAAGTCGACGTCCCGCTGCTCTTTCAGATGGGCTGCGACTATTGCCGCAACCTGGCGCCCGAACCGTATGCCCATGCGCAGATCGTCCAGTCCGCCGCCAGGGCGTGAATTCTCGGCGAGGTGGACGAGGAAGGGGTGGATACCGGCGAGTGGCACATCCTCGGTGAGCTGGAAGTGCATCGGCGCCTCCGGCACCCGGACCGGGTAACTTTCCACCCGTACGTCTTGATACCCCTCCTCAATCCGGTATTCAGGGCCAAGCACGTCGTCCAGAGGTGCTCGATGCCCGCTCGATGCCGCCTCCTGCAGCCGCCTGATCAAATCCGTCCGTCGCGCCTTGATCGCCGCGAGCGAAGTCTGAGTTACGTCATGGTCGAGTGAGCGGCCCGGCACGGTGACGAGCTCCGGTACCGTGAGCACGTCCCAGTAACCGACCTCGTCCGGATCGACACCCGGTGGGGCGTCCGTGTGATAGTTCCCATCGTGGTCCACGAAGACCATGCGAAGGTCGGTGGACACCTTGACAAGTCCGTCGACCGATGTTGCGATGTGCCCCTTGACAGGTAGTGCGGTGCCGTCAGCTGCGTGGAGCGCGACGGCATAGAACTCGATTTCTTCACCGTGGGCGCCGAATTCGTGGTTCAGTGGCGCATCCAAGCCCGCCTCGGTATCCGAGATGTCGGCAGTCGACCAACCGCCGGGCTTGACGATTCGTCCTTGCGGGTCGATCACCACCGCCCGCATCTCCACCGCAGGGGGCAAATCGTCAAGCCCCGCAACACCTCCGACTCCAGCCTCGAAGACCCGCTCGGCAGGACGCTGCGGATCCACCCACCACACCCGCCCGGCAGCGGAGTACAACGCCTGCACATGCCCTACCTGGCCGCCCCCGCGGCTGAACATCACCACCGCCGACGAACCCGGCTGACCTCCCACCGCCCCCACCAACGCCGACAGATCCCGAACCCGACCCCACCGACCACCAGCCAGCACCCGCCCCTGCGCGCCCGCAACCCCACCACGGCCCACCGCAGAGTCGTCCACAGTCACACCCCGCACACCATCGGGATGAAAGGCTCCAATCAGCCACTCCGCCAACAACTCACACTGCACCTCGGTCAATTCGCCTGGCACATCACGGGACGGCGTCAACCGCGGCGCCTCGTCCATCAGGTCGTCCAACTCCGATAGCGACAACGCCCCTCGATGCTCAATGCCCACCTCCTCACGAACACCCGCCCCTCCAGCACGATTAACGACCCCATCACGTCCCGGTAGCGAAGGGATTGGTCCGTTTTCCCCTGTAGTACTTAGTTTTTCGGTTCCGCCGGGCGCGTCGGCATGTCCGGTGCCGGCATCGCCGGCGTGAGCGGCGTCTGTCACCGCTGATTGGGCATGTTGGGCGCCGACCGTCGGTGGGTGGTCGGCCATTGCAGTCTGCAGCCTCGGCCAGCTGGCGGCGAACCCCGGGTGCAGTGGGGACAAATCGCCCACTTCGCTTTCAGGGACCCACCGCAACTCCAGACTCTCGTCGTCAATCCTGGTCGGCAGCTGGTGCGGCGCATCTGCGATCAACGTCGTATACGTCCAGTCGAAGCCGCGCGCAGGCGCTGTATCCGTGACGTTCTGCGCACGCACGGTGAGCCCATTGCGCCCAATGCCGGTTTCTTCACGCAATTCTCGAAACGCTGCCTGTGCGGCAGTCTCGTGGAGTTGGCGAGCCCCACCCGGCAGACCCCACGCATTGCGATGCGTCTCGCCCGCGCGCCGCTGCATCAACACCGACCAGGAGCCGTCCGGGTTCTGCGTGCGTAGGAGCACCCCGGCCCCCCCGTACCGGCCAAAACGTCGGCTACCGTCCTCGAGCGTCACCCGATCCTCGCCGGCGCCCGCGCGATAAACCTCCGTCAGTGAGTCGGGGTCAAGACCCCAATCGCCGAGTTGGTCGCGTGCCGCAGTCAGCTCCTGCTCGGTCGAAACGGTTGCCGGCCCTCCGAGGGAAAGCGCGGTCCGATGAGCGTTGAACGCGTCGAAATAGCGATCCCAGGCCTCGAGCCGACCGGCCGTGATGTCCTCTGGCCGAGCATTACCGGTCGTCGTCCGATCACTATGGACCGCAAGCTCATCGAGGTCTGCACTCCACGCTGCACGTTGCTCGTCTGGCAGTGGCGGAAGAAGCGCCATGCCATCGCTGCGAGGATGGGGGGTCGACGGCGCTGAATCAGGAACATGCGTGTCAACATCCGTGCTCAGCGGCGGAAGTGTGCCTGTTGCTCGGTCGTAAAGTGCGGCAAAGTCGGTTGCCAGGTTGTTCTTGCGTTGCACGATTGCAGACAAGAAGGATTCGACATCGTTCGAAGGCAGCCGCTGCGGACCCAGGCCCAGTTTTTCATCGTCCTCGTCCTCGTCGGACGTTGCGAGCTTGCCCGACGCCGCCGCCCCCGTGGCATATGGACGAAACAGCTCGCGGATATCGTGATCCGGGATCGCTTGCACCTGCGTGATGAACTCCGCGAGCTCGCCGCTACGCGGATCACTCAGCTGCCTTGTGCCTTCATGGAAGTCGCGCCACAAGGTGTTGTAGACCGGGTCGAGTTCACTTTCGAACTCACCGATGACGGCGTTGGGATGAAAATCCCAATCCAATCTGTCACGGCCGAAATATCGGAACGCCTGATCCTTGTCGATCCCGACAATGGTCGAGTCCGGCATACGCAGAAATTGTTTCTGATGGGCGTCATGATTGCTGATCAGCCAGTCCAGGACATGGTGCTTTTGCAGCGTGACGAGATCCTGCGCCGACAGGTTGGCGGTGTCCAGCGGTTGCGAATCCGCAAGCCACCGTTGAGCACTCACCTTGCCTTGAAGGAAGACGTAGGTCTCCGGAGCCTGGATACCCACAGCTATCTGCAGGCGGGCGGTGGCCTCCTGCACAGCGGATACGAATTCGTCACCCTGATCTGGAGCCTTGATGAGCCAGAGCTCATCTGTAGCCGGGTCCTTGAAGAGCCGGGCTCCATGGCTGCCGACCCCCTGGCCAGCGCCCTTTAGGGCGGTGGGGTTCGGACCCGGCCGTACGAATGGTGGAATCGACGACGGCGGCTGGTGCGCCGAGGGGTGTGCGCCAGATTCGTTCTGTCCCCCCAGCGGCGGCGTGGTGCCATCGTTGGGCATGTTTGGATCAAAGTGACGGTTTTCGACGAATTCGCCATAGGTGACATTCCACCGCGCACCCGGCCGGAGCGGACCCTCGTCTGCGGACCGTTCGACGGCGGTGAGTATCTCTTCGACTCCGCTGATGTTCTCCGTTCGAATGCCGCCGGCGAACACGACCTCGGCCTCATGAGTGTGGCCGCCACCGCCGAACGTGGCATTGATATCGATGCCGCCCGGCGCGTCAATGCGGTATCGGTAGACCCGAATCCCGAGCGCCGCCGTGGGAGCGAGGATGTCAAAGTTCGGGTCGCGTGTTGTGGATATGAAGCCGGAGTTGCCCGACTGGATGTGCTCACCCAAGTTGAGATCAGTCGGGTTGGGCGGAGTGAACCCGTGTCTGAAAACCACCTCCGGGGGACGCCGGTCGAAACGGTACAACGGCTTGCGGTCTCTGCGATATTTCAGAGCACCGTCACGGTTTTCCGCACTCGGGTTCACACCGTGGATGTCAGCGGGATCGATTGGCGGGCCGATTTGTGCGCTGGGGACGCGGTCCGGTGTCGGCGCCCGAGAGCCGACTTCTCCCAAGTCGACATGACCCGCCAGATCATTGCGCCAATCATCGACATCGACGCCCTCCGCTTCCTGCACATCATGGGCAGAACGCGGACCCGGCCCCGCATTCAGGTGATCTGGCCCTTGCCCCGAAACGGAACTGGCTATGTCGTCATTACCGGCGTGGTCGACGTCGTCGCCACTCGATCCGACCGGACTGCCCGGCTCCGGTGAAGAACCACCCACACTCGGAAGCCCATCCCCGCCACTGGACTCCGGAGAAAAACTCAAGAAACTCGGATCGGCCCCACCGCCCACCAACAACGGGCCCCGAGTGCTTGAACCCGACAAATCCAAGAAACTCTCATCGGGCCGAACGCCGCCGGGTTCCGGAGACAAATCCAAGAAGCTCTCGTCAGGCTGATCACCCAGTCCGGTCGCGCCGAATTCATGGTTCAGTGGCGCATCCAGCAGTGCTTCGTGAACAGGAACCTTTGTCGTCGCCCACTCATCCGGTGACACCACCCGCCCACGCGGATCAAGCACCACCGCCGACATCGCCACCCCCGGCGGAATATCCTTCGCCAACCCCTTGGCGTCTCGTGCCGCAAAAACCTTGTGCTCGCCAAGCTGCGGATCCACCCACTGCAACCCCTGCCCAGCAGTGGAGTACAACGCCTGCACATGCCCTACCTGGCCGCCACCACGACTGAACATCACCACCGCCGTCGACCCCGGCTCACCTCAACCGCACTCATCAACGCCGACAAATCCCGAACCCGACCCCATCCACCACCAGCAGCAAGCACCCGCCCCTGCGCCCCCGCAACCCCACCACGACCCACCGCAATGTCGTCCACCGTCACACCCCGCACACCATCGGGATGCAACGCACCAATCAGCCACCGCGCCAACAACTCACACTGCACCTCGGTCAACTCGCCTGGCACATCCCCGGACACGCCGTCAAGCGATCCGGCGCCATCAAGTCGTCCAACTCCGACACCGACAACGCACCACGATGCCCAGGCCCCACCTCCCCACGCACCAAAGCCCCACCAGCACGATCAACAACCCCGTCACGCCCCGGCAGACGCCCAACACCGCCACCATCCGATACGTCCTCAGGATGTTGTCGCTCGACGACTGGGCCGCCGCCGACGTCAGATCGGCTTTGGGCGACGACGCGTCGCTGTCGGTGTCGAAGCTCGGGCTCGGCGGCTCGCTGAAGGCGTCGAGCGGGGTCGGCAGCTCCCCGATGTCGTCGATGGCGTCGAACGGGTTCGGCAGCTCCCCGATCTCGTCGAACGGATTCGGCAGCAGGTCAGGCGAGCCCGGCTGCGGGGTCGGCGGCACGCGGTCCAGCAGCGCCTCCTGGGCCTCCGACGTTGCCATCCCCTCGGCCCGCAGCCGCTGGAACGCCGGCACCGCCGCGTTCAGCTCCTTGGTCAGTGTGGTCAGCTCGTGGTTCAGCGTGCCCAGTGTTTGCTGCCGAGCGAGCCCGGCCGGCAGCACGATCGCCGCGTCGATGCGCTCCTCGATGGCGGCGAGGCGGTCCAGCCAGACCCGCGCGGTCTCCTGCACAGCCCGGACCTCGTCGGCGGTGACCCCGTCCGGCCGGGCCGGGTCGCCGCCCACCCGTCGATCCCGCAACGCGGCGATCTCGTCATCGACGGCCCGGTGCTGCTCAATCCAGTCGTCCAGCTCCCGCATGCGGGTGGCGGCCAGATCGAAGACTGCGGCATTCTTCCGGGCGCCTTCCGTCCGGTCGTACAGATGCTCCGCGAAGGCGATCTCGTCGACCTGGGCCGATGGCTGGCTCACGTGCAGGAACGGCGACAGCTGCGTAATCTCGGTCGACCCGGTCTCCGGGTCGTACCGGAAACCGAGGAAGCCGGTGGTGTCCGCGGTCTGCTCGACCACCGCCCAGCCGTCCCTGGTCGTCTGGACGTCACCCTTGCCGGCCACGATCAATGTGCCGGGCAGCCGCCGGGCGAGTTGAGCGGCCGGGCCGTGGGCCGTGTTCGTCGCCGCCTCGCAGATCGACAGGATCACCTCGTCGCGGGGCCAGCGCGGATCCCGCTCGATGATGTCCCCCAGCTCGGTGCCGCTCAGCGCTCGGGCCGTCCGGGCGGCCGTCGGCCCACAGCTTCTCTGCGTCGCCGTGACTGGCCACCACGAAATGACTGGCCTGGTCCGGGAACCGTTGGATGGGCGAAATGCCCAGGCCGTCGACGATGTCCTGACCGATGGCCAGGCCGACCGGCACCCGGTAGACCGGCACCTGGTTGGACCGGGTCGCCTCGATCTTCGTCCAGATCAGTTCGAGACTGACGACCGCCGCTTGGATGGCGTCGACGCCGGCCGGGTCGCCCAGGCTCGCGTCGACGGCGTCGATCCACCGCAGAAGGTCGGTGTCGGCCGGAGCGGCCTGGTCGCGCGCCACCGCCAGCCGGCGCCGCACGTCGGTGTTCTGCGGCACGACGGCCGTGCGCTCGGCGTCGCCGTGCTCGGCGAACCGTTCGTCGAGCTGCCCCGTACTCCCCGACGACGGCCCCCCAACGGGCGAACCCGACCTGGTCGCGCCGAATTCGTGGTTAACTGGCGCATCCAGCAGCGCCTCGTGAACGGGCACCTTCGTCGTCGCCCACTCATCCGGCGACACCACCCGCCCACGCGGATCGAGCACCACCGCCGTCATCGCCACCGCGGGCGGTATATCCTTCGTCAACCCCTTAGCGTCTCGTGCCGCAAGAACCTTGTGCTCCCCAAGCTCTGCGGATCCACCCACTGCAGCCCCTCGGCCGCAGTGGAGTACAACGCCTGTACATGCCCTATCTGACCGCTCCCGCGACTGAACATCACCACCGCCGTCGAACCCGGCTCATCCTCAACCGCACCCATCAACGCCGACAGATCCCGAACCCGACCCCACCCACCACCAGCCAGCACCCGCCCCTGCGCCCCCGCAACCCCACCACGACCCACCACCGAGTCGTCCACCGTCGACACCCCGCACACCATCGGGATGCAACACACCAATCAACCACCCCGCCAACAACTCACACTGTACCTCGGTGAATTCGCCCTGCACATCACCGAACGCCGTCAACCGCGGCCCTCGTCCATCAGCGTCATCCAACTCCGATAGCGACAACGCACCACGATGCGAAGGCCCCAACTCCCAACCGCACCTCAGCCCCACCAGCACGATTAACGACCCCGTCACGCCCCGGCAGACGCGCAGGCCCGCCATCCTCGGAGGCGTCAACACTTCGACCAGGCTCAGCACCGTGATCCTCACGATTAGATGCGTCGTCGTCGGAAAGATGTTGTGTCTCTACCGAGTGCTGGTCGCTGTCTGATTCGTCAGAGTCGGGTTTGGGGCGACTCGACGCGTCGCTGTCGGCGTCGTGTGCACCATCTGATGATCTGTCATCGGTGTGGGACGGCGGGGCGCGCGATAGCGGGCCTTGCCGGAATCCCATCCGCAGTGCGGCGTCGTTTTGGGAGACGGGTACTGCATCGCGTAGCCCTTGTTGTGAGCCAGTCACGTCGACACCGGTGTGCAGCGCCGCCCGGTATTGGATTACGGCCAGCTGGACCTGCGGATTATTCGACAACCGGAACAGGTCATCATCGGGCGAAATGTAGTACTTCACACTGCCGCGGTCCCCGCTGCGCGCCGCGCGATTCTCGGCCTGAATGTCGATGTCTTTCGACACCGCCGAATGCCCGGTCACCACCACGTGCAGACCGCCCAGCGCCTTGGCCGCGTCATCGAGGGGGATGTCCACCCCGCGCGCGCCCTGCATGTTGATCACCAACACCTTGCCCGGCTTTCCGGCTTGGGCCACCACCTCCTTGAATGCCTCATCGCGATCCACGCCCTGCTTCAAAAACCACTTCGCGTCGATACTGACGTGCTCGACATTGCGCTCATTCAGCTGCGCGGAGATCTGGTTCACCAAGTCGTTGCGGTGGGCCAAAATCAACTGCGGGCGCGCGGCGTCCCCCAGAGCCTGCATCTGTTGGACATCGTCGGCGATCGTGGTCAGCTTGTCTTTCAGATTGGCGCTCACCTCTATCTCGTGGGTGGTCAACCCCGAGGTGTAATACCGCGGAACATCGGCGATCTGCGACGACAATCCCTGCTTGGCGAACAACTCGTTCTTCCCGTTAGCCGTCCCGGACGCGCCGACGACCGTCGAATACTTCTCATACAGGCCCTGTGAGGTCACCTTCTTATCGCCGTCGGAGTCATGACGCACACTGAGCCCGTGTTTGGCCTCCAGCGCCTGAGCCAACCCGCCGTTCCACCGGCTCTCCGACGACGTGCGCGGGTCATACAAAACCTGGTGGGTCATCTGATCAATGATGTACAGCTTGCCGGTCTTGTCATCGATCACGTAGTGGACGTCTTCGACATACTCCCAATGCGCCGCAGCAGCCATCCCCAGCTTGCCCAGCTGACCATCAACCTCGGCGGGCGCCAGCTTGCCGTTCGGGTTCAGCAGTGCGGTGGCTTTGGCGACCCCGGCCTCGGTCAAATGCGCTGGCCCACCGACCGTGTCGGGTTCGCGCCCGAAATCAGCCTCGGTCAGCTCCCCGCTGGCCAACTTGTCGGACAAAAACTTGCGCATCCCCTTGATCGGGTCAGCCACCGCCGGCGCCGCGTCCGCAGCGGTGCCCTCCGACAAAATGTAGTGGCCGTTGGAATACACCAGCGCCTCATCGATCTCGTCGATCTCGGCGTTAAACCCTGGCCCCACACCCGAACGCCCGCCCACCGACCCGTGCTTGAGGAACGTAAACGCCGCGTCTTGACTCGTACCCAAATACACTGTGGGTTGACCCGCTTGAGGCGCCGGCGGGGGATGATCGGAATTCAACCGGTGCACCGCATACCCCAACGGCTCCATTACCGCCCGAAAATCGGGTTCCAACTGCTCAGCCAGCACATCACGGGTGGTGTGCATGTGCACCGCCCCGCCCTCGCCGGCCTTAGCCAACTTGGCCGCGTCCAGCGCGTTACTCATCAAGAACAAATACGACTTGCCTTCCCCGGCAGCCATATTCACCACATCACCGCGCTCCATGGCACTGCCGGCCGACAGCTGCGTCCACCGTAATGTCACACCCTTGGTGCGCCGCACCGCCTCATAGAGGGCGGCTTTCATATCATCAGGCGTGCCGCCCAGCAACTGTTTCAGCCCCTCGGTACCCAGATGGGTCAACCGCTCGTGCTCGGGAATGCTCGCATCAGATCGCCCGGCAATATCGAACATCGTGCGCGCGGTGTCATGAGCCTTGTTCGCACCGGCTAGCCACGCCTCATAACGGACCGTGTCCACCGGCGCCGGGGTTTCTTTCCACCCCCCCTGTCCATCCGGGAGCAGCACCTTGGGCTGCGACAGGCGGCGGCCGTTGTCATCCTTGATCTGACGGTAGGCGATCGTGTCCCCGGTCTTGGTGTCGATCACTTTCTCGTTATCGCCAGCAAGAACATCCCCAAGCCCCGTCTTAACCACCTGCACCTCGCCCGGGTTCTCCCGGGCCCGCGACCAGGTCCCATCCAGCCCGCGGTCATGACTGGTGCCATCACCCAAGACAACATGTTGCAGCACACCGTTACTGTCAAACACCCCCCGCGCCCCACCAGGTAGCTCGACAGTCCCCCCACCAAAACTGGGCCCGACATCGATGTGACCACCCTGCCCGGCAACAAACCAGCCGTCGGCATCCCGATGCCAGGTCGTGCCATCAGCGAAGCGATCACCACTGCCCACACCACCGTCGCCATTCACTGGCGCCAATCGGTGCCGATCAGGCGCGGATTCGTCGAGATCATCGTCGCTGCCACGGTTGAGGTTGAACTTTTGGTCGACGTCGCTGTCACCGCGGGGGGTGATCTCATCGTCGTCGCTGCCGCGCTCTTCGCTGGAGATCGATCGCGACTCGACGCTGGCATCAATCGGTTCGTTGACATCAGATCCCGGCTGCTCAGACTGACTGTGCTGTGCGAGGGCTTCTCGGACAAGCCGTTGGGTCTCCTGCGGCGACAACCTGGGTCTCGTCGACTTGCCCGCAACGGCTTTGGTGTCGACTGCGACCTTCGCTTTACCGGTGGTGTCGCGTGTGAGGCTGAACCTCTTGTCGGTATCGCTGTCGCCGTTGAAAACGATCTCAGAATCCGGGCCGGACTGGCGATACTCTGCGAGGGCGTCCTGTACCAGTCGTTGGGTCTCCTGGGGTGACAACTTGCCTTTATTCGGCTTGCCCGCACCGTCTTTGGATGCCGCTGACGACTCAGCCGATCGGAACGGATTCGTCGATTTCGGCGGGATTGATGTTGATTGCGCTTGGCTGGCCTGCGACGCTTGACTTACTTGCCGTGTACCTGAAGTGCTTTCGGATGTCGACGTCGAATTGGCCGCAGCAGAGGTTTGGCTGACCCCGACCTGCGGCGTGGCCGCCGATCCCGTGCCCGTGGAACCACGACCACTGATTCCTGCGGCTGCCGATCGCGGCCCCGACTGCCCAGAACTGTCGGCGCGCTGACCCGATCCGGTCGACGGCTGCCCGTCGACAGCTCCTTTGGCCTGCCCTGGGTTTGCACTCGAATTGTTTGAGGCACCCGAGGTACCGGTGTTTTGGGCGCCGGTGCTTTGGGTGCCCGATCCATTACTCTGCGCCGACGCCGTAGCGCCAGTCTGCTGTCCTGTCGCTGAGCCGTTTGTCGACGAACCGGCCCCGGCGCTCTGACCGTTAGTCGCACCCGTGCCCTGCCCTGTCGCAGAACCACTTTGGGCCCCAGTCCCCGAGTTCTGACCGCTGGCCGACGCAGTACCCTGCCCACCCGTGCCCGAGTTCTGACCGCTGGCCGACGCATTACCCTGCCCATTCGCCGAACCACTCTGCGCCCCGGTCCCCGAGTTCTGACCATTGGCCGTACTCGTGCCCTGCCCTGTCGCAGAACCACTCTGCGCCCCGGTCCCGGAATTTTGCCCATTGGCCGACGCAGAACCCTGCCCGTTCCCGGTACCGCGCTGCGCGCCAGTCCCCGAGTTCTGACCATCGGCCGTGCCCTGCCCGTTCGCCGAACCACGCTGCGCCCCGGTCCCCGAGTTCTGACCATTGGCCGTGCCCTGCCCATTCGCCGAACCACGCTGCGCGCCAGTCCCCGAGTTCTGACCATCGGCCGTGCCCTGCCCATTCGCCGAACCACGCTGCGCCCCGGTCCCCGAGTTCTGACCATCGGCCGTGCCCTGCCCATTCGCCGAACCACGCTGCGCGCCAGTCCCCGAGTTCTGACCATTGGCGGTGGCACCGCTGCGGTCCGCTCCGGTCGAGTTGCCACCGCCGCCGTCGTCGCCGACAAGTGTCTCTTCGGACGCTGACCACGTCTGCCCGCCGGTGGTGCCGTAAGGACCCCCCGAGTTGGGCGGTGGCTCGTTCCCCAGGTCTGAACCCTCCGTCGAGAAGGAATCTTTGCCCGGCCCGCCATCTATTAGAGGCTTATCGTGATCGAACCCGCCCTGCGGAGGTGGGGGCGCGTTGCCGTGATTGTTGTCCTTCAGGCCGTGGATCGCTCCAGTCATCGCGCCGGGTATTGCCCCGCCGAATACTGATAAGGCAGTGATGTCACTGCCGGTAGCCAACGCTCCGGCAATATTGCCCGGTACTCCAATGGCGTAGTGAGTCGCGGCACCTTTCACCATTTTCATTACTGTGTTCTTGGCCGGCGGGACAATATGATTTATCGGATGGTGAAGTGCGCCACCGACCGCACCACCGACAGCACCACCGATCGCGGCTTTCTTGATATTGTCCAAACTGAAGCCGGTGCCCCGCTTGTCATGCTGGTATGCCTCGACCGCGACTTCCTGAAGCACGCTTTGCCAGAGCTCTTGAAACGCCTCTTTCCCGCCATATTTGATGAGCTTGGGGATAGTTACAATGCCTTTTCCGGCATTTACAGCTTCGTCAATCCCCCGCAGAGCCTTGACAATTGTCTGGACCCACCGCAGCTCCATGACGGCCTCGAAGCCCGGAATCCAACTCAGAGAAATGCCGAAGTCGAAATATGAGGTCGCGATCGCATAAGCGATCTCGAGCGCCGTCATCACCAACGTGGCAATGATGTTCACTTTGGCGTATTCGAGTTGCTGGGCGAAGTCATGCGCCTGCGAACTCAGCGCCCTCAGTGCATCAACCTCTTTGACGATGGAGTTGTCGCCATCCAACAGGTCGTCGAACTGCGCTTTTGCCGCCGTCGCCGTGTCACCGACGAGCACCGCGAGCGTGTCGTCGCGAACCTGTTCCAGCCCGGGAAGTAGCGCTTCGAGCTTGTCGGCAGACTGCTTCCAGTCGTCGGCGAGACGATACATGGCGTCTTCATCACCATTCGGCCACTCCTGGCCGGCGATCACCGCCAACCATTGCAGCTCGGGCGGCATCTGAATGGTCACAAACCCACCACGCCGTGAATTAGGAAATTAGGGCAGAGCACACCAACTGCGCCTAAGAGTGTTTTTCCATGGTGTCGGCCGCGGTGTTCAATCCGTCGGCATAGAAGTCGAGAATGTCCGTGAGGTTTTGGAGGATGTCGGTCGTATATTTGACCTGATCCTTGTAGCCACCGGATACCTCGGCGAATTGTTTGCCCATCTTATCCGTGCCCCACGGCGTACCGTTTGAGTCCTTATTGTGCAACGCCAGATCCTTCACGACGTTCGCATCGGCGGACCGGTCGCTGAGTTCTTTCGCAACTTGTCGCAAGCCGCCCGGGGTCACTGCTACTTCTTTAGCCATCAGACATTCCTTACGTTGGGGTACGCCGAATTCTCCTCGTCGTCTTCGACGCGAGGCTCACTCGGTGGGGTGGTGGGCGGATTGAAAAACGACATAACCTCAGAGAAATCGGGCATTTCGCCGGCAATGTCGGTCATCGACCGCATCGTCTGTCGGCGCTGAGTCATCGGTTCGAGCAGGGCCGCCGACTGGCGGCCGACGTCTTGTGCTGCTTTTCGAACCGCACTGACGATGTGACCGCCGAGATCGGCCAGCTCATTGTCATCGAGATAGGTTTCTTCGATCACGATCTCGGAGACCACACCCTGCACGTCTACGGTGACCTCCACGGCGCCCTCAGCAGCGGTCGCCTTGGCTACCAGCGTCGTACGTTTCTCCTGCAGAGCTGCCAGGTCTCGCATCTGCTCGTGCAGCAGCGACATCATGCCGCCGAGATCCTCTATACCTAATTGGTCTTCCACTACACTGCCTTCCTTCTGCGTCGAAGCATCTAATTCCTAGCCACGTCAGCCACGGTGCGACGCTTCTCCCGCAGGATCGCCACGTCATCAGCGATGAGCCGGTCGATTCGTTCGTGAAGCAGCGACCTCGTCATCGGTTGAGCGCTCGCCATATCCGGCGCAAAGATGTAGTCACCGTCGTCTCGTACCTGGATCCACACCAGGGTCTCCTTCTCCCAATCACGTCCCCACTTCGCCCGCCGACGCCAATGGCTCTGCACAGTGGCATAGGCAGTCACCTCCTCTTGTGGGACGGTGACTTCCGTTCTCGCGACAAACGTTTCAGAGACGGCGAAATCGCCACTGTCATAGACATTCGGGTCTGGCAGTAGGTACTCGTTGACGGCGATCGCGGCATGTTGCCCCGGCTTGTCGATAGGAGCTTTCTGGGATATGGCTGCCCCGAGTTCGTACGGCGAAAGCTGGTATACGTCAACAAGGTCGGCGTCGGGCCTCTGTTCGGCAAGGAACCCTTGCTCGTCCATCCGATGCGCCACAATCCGCACACTTGGCGTGTCGTTCGGAATGTACTGGATATTGAACGTCACGCAGATGTCTGCGCCCGCATAGCTCGCCATGTACTTGTCGAGGTGCTTCAAGTCGCCACCGGCGTACCTCTCGCGCACCGCCGAGGAGTGCTTGGCGACGTCTTCAACGTTGCCGAAATCTGCAGGCCGCGTGTGCATGAACGGATACGGCAAGAAGTTGTAGGCGTGGATTTCGTTGAGCACCTTGAGGTCGTACAGGTCGATCGTGTCCAGCGGTTGCAATTCCGTGTGGTAATTGAGCTCGCCAAGACGCTGGTTGTGGTGTCGGAAGTGGGTCACGGTGTCACCTGCCTCCGATTGTTTGGCCCGGCGTCACATTTGGAACGAGACGTGGGTCGCGTTGAGGCTGACTGTGTCGTCGCTCCGCGGCTGTTGTCCGCGCGGGTTGTTGAGCGGTTTCGTCGGTTTCGGTGTGCTGTTCACCGTCATCGGCGCCCAGCACCGGCACCACGGCGTCGATGTCGCCGAATATCTCCTCGCCGTTCCTCTTGCGACGCAATGCCTTATTGGCCTTGTGCTCTTTGCCCGTCGCGCCACGCTGACCGCCGCCACCGCCGCCGCTCCCGCTGCCGCCGCCAGCAGCTCCGCCTGCCCCAGCCGACGAACCTGCCAGCGCTCGCTCGCCTGTCGCCATGGCGGGAAGTCCTGCCTTCGACATTGCGGCTACTGGTGTCCCGGCCGGCCCGAGGCCTGCAGCGCCACTGCGCGCCCCGAGACCGGCGCCACCGCCGCCTCCGGCACTGTCGAGAGCTTTGAGATTCTTGGGGTCAAACCCCCCTGCTCCGTGGGGATCTCCACCCTTTCCTTGCAACGCACCCAGTGCCTGCTGAGCGGCATCGGCGGCTTTGCCTGCAACATCGGCAGCCTGCCCGGCGCCATCGGCGCCATTTTGGTTGGGATTACTCAGCAGGCTCTTGCCAGTTCCTGCCGAATTATTTCCTGCGCTGTTTACTGCGCCCAGGGCATTGCTCAGACCACTACTGAGACCGCTACTCAATCCGCTCAGAGCACCCAATCCGCTGTCGGCGCCCAAACCGCTGTCGGCGCCTGGTAGCCGGGCCGAGAAGTTGTTACCGGTCAGCGCCTGTAGATCTGCGGGCGTCATCCCCGGTGGGAGATTCGCTGCCAAGGCCTGCAGCGCGGCCGGTGGGAGGTTGGCCAAATTCGGGTCGCTCAACAGGCTCGCCAGAGTGGTGGGATCGACCGTGCCACCGTTGGGGTTGGTCAACGCATTCGACAGAGCGTTGGGATCAAACCCGTCTCCCCCGCCGCCGCCGGCACCCACGTTCCCCAACGCGTTCGAGAGCGCGTTGGGGTCAAAGTTGTCACCGCCGCCATTCGGGTTCTTCAGCGCATTCACGAGAGAGTTGGGGTCAAACGTGTCACCGCCGCCACCGCCGCCACCACCGTTGAACAGATTCTTCAGGTCTTTGTCGATGGCGTTGGGGTCGAAGTCGTCACCCCCGCCCTTGCCGCCGCCGCCACCACCGCCACCGCCCAAAGCCTTCTTGATTGCGTCACCGATGCCGCCGTCATCGCCGCCGCCACCGCCGCCCGCGCCGCCCGCGCCCTTCGGATTGTTGGGATCCACACTGACCGGAGGCGCCTTGCCGAACGAAGGATTGCCCTGCGCGATGTCCTTGATCCCCGGGTTGTAAACAGTCCGTATCACGCTTTGCGCGTGGCTATCGAATTGGCTGTTGATGTCATTGACGTGGTGCGGGTAATGCTGGAGTAGCACGTCCAGCAGCATCGCGTCGTTGTGTATGTCCAACGCGATCCACATCATCATCCGCGAAAAGCCGGCTTCGAGAATGCCTAGGGCTTGCAGTCCTTTCGACATATCAGAAATGGGGCCTTGGGTCAGATCGGTGAACGTCAGCACATTGTTCTTCACTGCCTGAGCGGTCTCACCCTCCCAACCGTCAACGGCGACGAACTGAGTCGCAAAGTCCTGTGTGTTGTGCACGAGGTCGTTACCGAACTGAATCCACAAATCGCTGAAATGTTGATCGATTGGCGTCTCCACCGCGACATTTGCGAAAGCCTTACGCAGCTTGTCAAAGGTGAAGTTTTCCGGCACTTCGGGTACCACCGAGGTCGGATTTTTGGTTGCGCCCACTGCGCCCAGGCCATCGAGCCCATTGGGCGGAGGATCGAAATCATCGTCAACATTCGGCGTGAAGTCCGGAGGCGGGATCTTGTCGGTGTGGAAATTGCGACCTCCCAGCCAGGCCTTTATGGCGTCGGGATTATTCCCAACTGCCTCGATCGCATCTGCGACATCGCTCCCTGTAGGGTCAGCGCCATCCGGATTCCAACCCAAGGGCCGCGGCTCACCCTGAGTCCACACCGCGCCTTGTGAACCATCGGGGTTGACGTGATAAACCGTGTTGCCGTTGACATCCTTCAGCGGATCATCCGACGTCCCATCATCGGTCGCCGCATTATGTCCGAAGGTGACCGGACCAGGTTTTGGCTTGCCATCGGGCCCGACGTCCGGGAACTCGTTTGGGTCGCCGTAATTCGGTTCATATACATCGGTCATCGCTGGATATCCTGACGTTAGCCGGCGTGCATGAGGCTGTCAGCGGCTTTCTTGACGGTAGTTTCGAGCTCATCGAAATATTGGATGGATTTTGTCGAGCGTGTCCCTGATCCCTCGGGCCATTCATATCGTCGAGCAAATCATTCTTCGTTTGGATCGCCGATCTGAGAGTGTCAGGATTTGGTAATCCAAAGGGCCCATGTGCTCCATGCGATACCGCCCACGCTAACCGTGATTCTCGATGGCGGTGCCCGACTTACCTACTGCGTCCCCCAGCGCCTCAAGATAGTCAATGCATTTCTGCATCATGTCCTTCGCGCCGCCCGGGCCGTTGATGTCATACAGCAGATTCCGTTTAGTCGCGTGTGCCGAGGGGAGATCTCCCTCGTTGCCCATTTCGTCGATCGAATCCATATATGACCGCGTGTGTTCGAGCTGCCCTTTGTACGTCGTGATGAGAGCGACAAGCTTCTTGTGCGACTCTGGCGTGAAGTTCAAATTTGGCGACCCCGCATCCGCGAATTTCTTGAGGTCACCCGTCAAGTCGGTAAGCGAGGTGCCGTTTGGATTGCCGGTGTCGCCACCCCCGCCTGAGTCGTCAGACTTGCCACCATTGCCGCCGCCTGAATTGCCACCGGTGCCTCCGTTGCCGGAACCACCCTTGCCGGAATCACCCTTGCCGTCATCTGAATCGGAAGTCGCCATCGTTGTTGTGCACTCTCTTTCGGGTACTGAGAAGGGATGCCCGGGCTTGTTTTCGTCGACAAGCCCGGGCCCGCCTGCTTAATAACGAGAAGCGAGAAGCTTGTCGAGGTGCTGCATGCTGTCCGCCTGCTCGTGCCCGGAGCCCTGCAACTGGTCGAGCTGCTGTGCCGCGTCGTCCATCTTTGTCTTGATAACGGCCATTTGCTGTTGCATGGCTTCGGGGGCGGAGCCCTTGTAGGCGTCTTCCATCGCATTGACGACCTGGGCTACGTCATCTTGTAGCTGGTGAAACTGCGAGATCCGCGTTTGAATCTCACCCAACGAGTCAGCGATTTGACCAAAGTTGTAGTGGATAACGTCGCTCATTGATCTACTCCTTAGCTTTCGTGCGCGATGTACTGGTTGAGGTCTGACTTCCCTTGTTCTGCCAGCGAATCCAAGTGGGTTATCACTGTGTCGAGGTCCGCCATCAGCTCATTGGAAGCGTTTTGATACTTCTGCGACTGCTGGCCCAGCCACCCCGTCGAGGTCAGATCCTGCGCCACGCTGTCCATTTGGGTCTTCAGGTCCTTGGCGTTGGCTTGAGCGTCAGTGACCTTTTGCAAATCGGCCCTGGCTTGTTCAATGCTTATACCCACGATTGGCATTGCGCTTCCTCCTTGAATAGATGATCGTGCGTGTAATCGGTTGTTGCACATGGGTAATCGATGGATCGTTGGTTGGCGCTACCCGTCACCCCCTCCGGCATTTGTCAGCTCGGCGAGCCGCGTGATCGCTTGAACGATTGCGTGGTCGGTGCCCGCTTTCACCGTGGTCCATATCTCCCCGGTCGGCGACGCGCTCGGTGCAGCGACGATTCGCCCACGTTTCGTGTAGAACACACCCGCAGCCGCCGGCGCGCGACAAATCCTGTCCTCATCGGCAACCAAGGCGTAGACGACGATCTCGGCAAACGCTTGCCGGGATGCCAGCGCGGCGCCCAGCGACATCGCGGTTTTCTGTTCGGCGCCCAGACTGCGTATCCGGTCCGACAGGGCCACGGGATCGTCTGTGCCGCAGAGGCATTCCGCAAGCTGTGGCAGCGGGGCTGCGAACGGTTCCACGGGGGCTGGCTTGGAGTGCGGGAGTTCTCTCACCAATGCCGTGGCCATCGAGAGCGTTTCGACGACATCCCCCAACGGCCGTAGAGAAACGACCTCCGAAATACGACGGGCCAGCACGCCGGTTGGGCCACGCCGCGCAACGGCCACCCGCGCCGTGCCGTCTGGTGTCACCACCCTCATCGCCCACTGGAGGTCGGGCCGATGCAAGGTTTCCAGCGCCACGATCAGAACCGGGTGCACCTCGCCATTGGCGATCATGTTGCGGGTCGCCAGATTGCGCCTGGCGCGTTCGAAAGCCGCCTCTCGATCCGCGATCGTGGCGTAGCGCGGGCGGACGTTCAACACTGCGGGTAGATCGAAGACGCCAATCTGCCCGGCCACGGCCTGAAGTTCGTCGTGGGTCAGGCTGATGTGATGTGACAGCGTCGCGGTCATAGCGTCAAGCCCTTGTCGATCCCGATTACCGCCGGGGCCGCCCACTGACTGGACACCTGCTCCAGGGTCGCCTCGGGCTCCTCGGCGTAGGCGGGTACGTCGGAGTGGTCAGGTTGCCCGAGTTCATCGAATATCGATGTACTCGGGCCCCAACTGACACTGGACACTGTGAATGCCGCGTCGCTCTGCTGGGCGGCAGGCAGCCAGGACGCCGATGCATCAGACAATCCGGCACCTGGCTCGCCGCTGCCATCGAGTGTTGCTGCAGGCAAAATTGATTCGTGTTCGCGCTGTCCGCCGGCTGCTCGCGCCATGGCACCCGCACCCATCGGCCCATATCCGCCCATCCCGCCGCTCGAGCTGCCTCCAGCGCCGCCAGAAGTGACCTGGCGCAGAGCTTTGCGATCGGCGCTGGACTTCGCTTGATTGGCTGTGAATGGCGTGAGTGGGGTCGGCGCCGCGGCTGCACTGACGGCTCCCCCCGCGGTACCGGCGCCGTCAGCGTCGTCATCAGCGGCTTTGGCACGACGCTCCGCTTGCAGGGAATCACCTCTGCATACATCAGGCGGAGTCGGTTGGTCCCACGGCGTAGCGAAAGCGCTACACGACTCTTCGTATTGGTACATGACTGATGCAGCGTCGGCCTGCTTAACCGACGCCGCATCATCCAGTTCAGCGAAGCGCCCGTTGAGGATTGCGCCGTTATAGGCAGCCAGCGAATCCATCACGTCGCGCGCGACTCGTTCCTGGACCGCCTCGGGCAGACTCGGCATGGCCAAGACGGCAACACCGTTCGCTGTAGCTGCTTCTTCGGCTCGCTCACCGTTCGCGGCGGCACTCAGACTGATCGCCTGCAGCCATCCGCCGAACTGTTCGAGCTTGTTGGCCACGACGTCCGCCCCCCGGCTGGCGAACGATGCCCGCAGCTGCTCGAGCAGGTTGCCGTAGTCCTCAGCGACAGAGACTATTTCGTCAGCGACGCGGACCCAGGCGGCACCGGCTTGACCGACCGATCGTGGACCTGGACCCTCGGTGAGGTCTCGGGCTAGCTGCTCGGTGCTGCGCGATTCCCATGCCACATTAGTGAAGCCCATGCGATGACCTCCCTTCACGAAGAACACCAAATGCTCTAAGGCCGACGCCGCAGCCTCGCCGCGGAAGCTCGGCGCCGAAAGTCTAAGTCTGATTTGTTACAAGCGCACGGCGTAGCGATTTCGATACCGTACGAGTGACTTTTCGTGTCAGAGACGACAAATCGACTGAACAGGGTAGAGGTTGTCGCATCGCGCACGAGGTACACATATAACCTGCACGCATCCATGTTTGGTTCAAACTCACTGCGGTATAACATAATTGTGCGTCACCCCAGATTGGTCCCACTACCGCATGCCATTCAACTCATCCGCGCGTCAATACGCAGCTAGCCCGGCCCGACTGTGCCGTGCCCGGGCTAGCTCGCAAAATGTGATGAATGCCTAGACAGTGAAGTCGCTTTCAGAGTCCAGGACATTTTGTGTGTGTGCCCGCAAGGTCGCTGCGATCTCTCGCGCCTCGTTCGACCCCTACCCCGCCGACTCGGCAAAGCCCGTATGCACATCATTGAGAGTCGTTGCGACCCGCTGAGAAACCTCGTCGCGCCCAGCAGCCACAACGGTCAAGTTCGGCGCTTCGACCTCCATGACCTTGTCGATGCGGTCGGCCAATGCATCGAGTTGCCCGGCCGCCTCCATGACATCGGACGGCTGCATTGAGAATTCTGAATTGTTCGTCATGCTGAAACTCCTTGTTTAGATTCGCAATTCGATATCTGGGCGTTCGGCTGGATCGATCTGACCGAGCACCGGCGGGGCAGCGTTGCCGAGATCGCCGACGATCTGATCGTTCGAGGTGTGAAGGAACGCCGCCGGATTGTGACGACCATCCGTGGCGCCCGCCTTTCCTGCGCCACCCATCGGACCGCCCGTCATTGGGGAACCGCCCGTTCCGGCGGATTCCGCTGTGGCTGCGCCTTTTGCACGGGCATACCGTCCGCACCGGCCTTGGGCACCGCGGGATTTGAGGAGTCAACTGCGAATTGGCCAACCCTGAAGACACGCCTTTCGCCGCGCCCGCAGCCCCTGCGCCGCCACCCGGTTTTGCCAACGCAGCCTTGTTCCCTGCGGCAGGGTCGGTTGCTGGGTCGTTGGGGTCGCGATCACCAGGCCCCCGGCGCCGGCCTGAGCCGCTCTGCGTGGCGGCACTCACACCCTCCATCACCGGCGAGATCAGGCTTGTCCCCACTTCCAACGACGGGCCCAAAAACTGTGTAGCCGCCCCGATACCAGGTGCGGCCGCCGCACTTGCCGGCGCAGCGGCCGCGCTTGCGGGCGCCGCCGCCAGCATGGACGTAGAGGCGGACATGGGAACCGGCGCACCCGCCGCTTCGACCTGCGCCGCCTGTTCACCGATGGCTCCCTGCGCTTCGGTGGTTACTTCCGTGGCCTCCGTGACAGCTTCAGTCGCCGCTTGGATGGCCTGAGCAATTCCCCATGGAAAGATGATGCTCGGTCCGATCGCGATGATTTTCGCGATGAACTCGTTGATGATGGCGATCAGTCGCGCCTCGGCCTGGCTGACGGTCGCGGCGACCGTGGACAGGCTCTGGCCCAGATTCGCAGACTGGCTGGCCACCTTGGTTCCGTCGGCCATTGCTGCGGTGGTCGCGGCTCCTGCCGCGGACCCGGCAACCCCCTGCCACACGCTCGCAAGTTGCGAAACACCCTGCGCCAGCGGCTCCGCAGCCGACTCGAACGCCTGCGCAATTCCCTGGAACATCTGCGTCGGGTCGGCGCCCTTGTTGAACTGACCCGTCCCCAGCGTTCCCAGGGCATCGGTGGCGGGCTTGATCATCTGCGTCGGATCGAGGGGATTCGCTGCGCCTGGGGGCGTTTGGCTGTCCGTATCGTCCGTGCGGCAGCGCATGGGAGGGTACCGGTGGCAATCCGAGGCGGGACAGAATGTCCTGAACCGGCTGATTCAGATAGTCCGCAAGGTTCGTCTCATGGGCATTGATGACCTGCTCGGGGTCAAAACCAGGCTGCGCCTGCTGCAGATGGTGCGGTGAAATTGTGTGCGCTGATGGACTATTCGCTGCTGATTGCTGCGCGACGGCCATTGATGTGCGCAATCACACGTCATCGGCGGCGGTATACGCGGCGTTCGAGGCGCTTGTGGCTCCGCCAATCGCGCCGTGAACTGCACCGACCGTCAATGTGCTGAACAGGTTGTTGGTTTGCGCGGGAGCGTAGGTAAGCAGGAAATGGGCGCCGATTGGCCCGACTGCTGCCACGGCGGCACTGAACATCGCTCCCGCATCCGCGGAACCCGCATCCGAGATCATCTCTCCTGCAGCATTGTTCGCGCTGGAGAATGCTTTCAGCCCAACTGGGGCAACCTTGAGGACCATTTCGCCGAACCTCTCTCGAGTGATTTCTTGCGTAGAATTAAACGGTTCAAATCGCCTGCAGTACATAGGTGTGGTGATTGACACTCTATATGAGAAGGCTTCACAGAGCATCGGATGTCTTGACCGGCGACGGCTCGCCTCTGTTCAGCTACTGCCTCCCGCACCGTACTCACCGAATCAACCCCGCCGCAGCGAACTGATTCAATGCCGCATTGAGGTCCCAATCGGGTTCGCCCGCAAAGAACAGCGATTACCTGGTCCACCGTTACCGCGCCATCGATCGCGGCCGTCAGCAATGATTCGCACGCGGATTCTTCGGCAGATTCAGCGATTTCGACCATTTCCGCCAGCGTCTCCGCGTTCAGCGGCCCAGACAGGTGGCAGCGCCATGTCGAGCTCGTCCTCCGTGTCCGTCGCGCCGCGCCACCAACGTCCTTCTGCCCACCAATAGCAGAAGCTCAACAAGCCATGCTGGCAACGGATGTTGAGCACCGCGTCATTCACCCACACCGGAGCACCCGCGAACAGATCCGGTAACGGTTCATCCTCGAGATAGGCGGCCGCCAACAGCGGCGACTCCCACCGTCCTCCGGACAACACCGCCCGGTCGCCTGGTAAGAGAACCAACGTTGCCCCGCTGCGAGTTTGAGACTCATACCAACCCAATCCGGGCGTGACTCTCGGTCCGTCCTCGGATTCGACGCCCATGTGCAGCGCCCCCAGAACGGCCCACCTAGCCCACATATCGGCAACATGTGCAATGTCATCCGCCGGCGTTGCTGCCCGGCCGGCCGCGAGGTCTGCAGCCACTGCCGCCTCAGCGGTAGGGACATCACGCGTCTGGACGTCAGGGTCCGCAAGGTAGGCGGCCAGCCACACAGGCAGCGACGACCTTGGGTAGGCGGCGATGTCCTCCAGATAGTTCTGGGCCGGCTGTAGCTGGTCTTCGGGGAAGGGATCGTCGCCGTAGTCGTAGCCGATGACGATCTCGCCCTCGTTGCTGATGTCGAAAACCAGTCGCCACCAGGGTCCGGCCGGCGCCGCGGCGCTGATGTCTCGTTGTTCACGCACCAGCGAGGTGATGTTCTGCGGAACTTCGGAGAGTTGCAATTGCCTGCCATCAGAGGTCTCGTACCCGACATAGGCTGTTTCGTCCACAACGGTCAGGGCGAACTCTGCCCGGCACCACAGCCAGTCATCCGGCGCGAAGGAAATCAACTGCTGGGCAATGAGGTCAAGCAATTCTGAGGCAAAGGCAGCCTCTTCTTCACCGTTCACCTCGTCGCACCGACGTCAGCCTCCGAAGTACGGCCGAACTCGTACATAGGCAGCATGCTGTTCGACGACAACGACGACACCCCGGACGCGCGCGGGTGCACCGATACCTGCTCGATCGCACCGGTATCGCTCACCAGGAATGTCGGTCGCACGAACGGACGCGATTGCATTGTCCGAACCTGAGGTATACACCGACCAACCGGTGTCGAATCGGTCTGCGGTCAAACTCTCAGTGGGGTAATCCAGTTCGGCGGTTCGGACATGCTCCGCAACCGCAGATATGGCCTCGGCAGCGTTCACGCTCTAGCGGTCTCTGATCGATCGCACAATTCCGATAACGTCCGAGCCTCCAGATTTCATGCAACGTGGGAGGCGCCGTCGCATCCGCAACACATCTGAGTGGGCCGCGCGCGTGCACGATCGGATGTTGGCTGAGCGCTTCGGCAACTCCAGATGCGGCCCTCAAGCGAGCTTGGCAGGGAGCCGCGGGAAAAGCTTCACGGCCAGGAGCGTCGACCGTCTCCCGTGTGACACGTCCGGATACGCGAGGCACTGGCGATGAGTTCCTAGGCGCCTTCGCCGCTGTGCGTGCATCGGACCATGCCTGGGCACAGCGCAAGTTCCCGGAGGATGTGGTGGCGGCGCATCGCTGGCGGTACTGAAGGGTAATGCTGCCCGCGACATAGGTCTGGACTGCGGCCGAAACTCAGGCTGTCCGGCGAGCCGGACGAGCCGGTCGGTGACCGGCATCAGTCGGATGTCCCCCGACGGTGTGCTCAGGCCGGGTTGGGCGAAGGTGATCGCAACGCATTCAACTTCTCAAATCAATTGCAGGAGTGCGGTTGTGGCCACGGACACATCAGACGTGGCAGGTCGATGCCTTCGCGGCAATCCGAATTCGAGGAAAGTAACCGAAGACGAGACCTATTTGCCGTCAGTGTCCGAGGCGCCGAGCCATTGGAGGGTAGAAGGGCTGAACAACAGCGCAAGCGTAATCAGCGCTACGACCCCGACTGGTATCCCGACGAGCCATTGGTGAGACCCCACAGCCATATACCACGCCACGGGCAGCAACAGGAGTTGCGCGAATACGGAGAGGCCTCGGCCCCAGCGCCTGCCGGTCCACAACGCCCAGCCCGCTACGAGCACGCCGCCACTGATGATCACGAACCACGCGGCCGTACCGAACTTGTTGAGCCCTGGCTCGTCTGTACCGCCGAAGGCGCTCACCACATAGACCGCCGCAGCCAGCAGACCCGCGACACCCTCGAGCGCCACGAGGGCCGCGGCCTGACGGACGGTGGTGGGCGACGGCACCGTCACGACACGTACTCGCGGGCTCGCCGATCGGTCACGCCCGTACGGTACCGACCCGGTGGCCGCGTTGGGCAGCCAGGCGCACCGGAGCGCTGTCGGTGCCATACCCGTCGTAGCGGCCCCGCCGCTCGACGAACTCGAAGAAAACCGTGCCGACCGTGCGTGTGTAGAAGTGGACGAACGCGCCGCCTGCGTCCCGGTCATATAGGAGGTCGAGATCGCGCAGTTCGTCGACCATCGCTTCGTCCAGTCCGAACCGGCCGAACAGATAGCCGTAATAGTTGTCCGGAACGGGCAGAAACTCGGCTCCCCTGGCGCGGGCCAACCCGATCACGTCGGAGCACGCGAACGCCACATGCTGCGGCATGCCGGCGCCGTCGAGCACATGCGGCGCGACGTTGAGCAGCAATCGCACCGAATCGTCCGCGGTGCGCAGGGATTGGCTGCGCACCAATCCGTTAGGACCCGGCACCTCGGTTGGCACATCGGCCGTAAACCCGAAGACGCTGGACAGGGACAACACCGCATCGTCGAACGTCTGCCAGGGCTGCGAGAGATTGACGTGGTCGATGCCAAGCACCGGCGTCGGCGCCGGGGGCAGGCCGTTCTCGAACTCTTCGACCCACGCCGGTTCAGTCACCCAGAACATCTCGGTGCCGTCGGGGGCGACGGCGGCGCCAAGGGCCTGCTCGGTCGCGTAAGTCCTGCGGTAGGCGGCCGGCGCCACCAGTTCGGCTGCGCGACGGGAGGTCGCCGCCGCATCTGGCACCTGAAGACCGACGGCGGCCCCATGAGGAATCTGGTCGCGGGCCTGCTGCTCGTTGAGCACCACTCGCGCGGTCCCGGCCGCCCACAGCGATACCGGCTTGGTGCGATGGCGACCACCGGGTGTGAAACCGAGACGCTAGCAGTTGCACCTCCACCTCGTTGGTGTCCTCGGCCTTGAGTTCGACGAAGTCGAATCCAGTGGGCGACTTGGCCGCGGTGAGCGTGGCAAGGTCGCGGCGCCAACCCTCCGGATGGTGACCAGCGGTCTTGTCCTGCAGCCAGAGCAGCGACCGCAGCGCGTGCACCGCGGTGCGGTCCGGGTCGGTCTGGCGGAACGTGTCGTTGAAGACCTCCAGCGACAGCGGGCCGTCGTAACCGGTGGCCAGCACATGCGAGACGAAACCCACGAGATCGAAGGCGCCCTCGCCAGGGAAGAGTCGGTGGTGGCGGCTCCACGACAACACGTCCATGCTCAACGCGGGCGCGTCCGCGAGCTGTAGGTAGAAGATCTTGTCGGCCGGGATCTCCTCTATGCCCGCTGGGTCGTCGCCACGGGAGAGTACGTGAAAGCTGTCGAGGCATACACCGACGTTCGGATGGTCGGCCGCCGCGGCGATGCGCCAGGCATGGCGATAGTCGTCGACGAAGCGGCCCAAGGCCAGCGCCTCGAACGCCACCTTGATGTCGTAGCGGTGCGCCAGATCGCCGAGCCGGCGCAGTTGATCGGCTGACACGACTTCACAGTCGACGGTAGCGGTTCCGACATTGCTGCAGACCAGCACGACACCGATGCCGAGCCGCTGTGCCGTCGCAAACGTCGCTTCCACGCGTCGCAGGTTGTCGGCGAAGGTGTCCTCGTCGACCCCCTCGATGTCACGCAGTGGCTGGGCAAGGCGCCAGAATCGACGAAGGTTCTGGTGAACGGCTGACGACGGTCACGTCGCGGATCGGTTCGCACTGAACAAACGGCACGGCGCGCACGGTTAGGCTCTGTCCTCGTGCGCGCCGTGCTGATCGTGAACCCGAACGCGACGTCGACCACCCCGGCCGGGCGCGATCTGCTCGCCCACGCCCTCGAGAGCCGGGTCAAGTTGACCGTAGTTCACACCGACCATCGCGGTCACGCCATCGAGATCGGCCGTGAGGCAGCGCGCGAAGGTGTCGATGTGCTGATCGTGCACGGCGGCGACGGCACGGTGAACGAAGTGGTCAACGGCATTCTCGGCGAGACGGGTGGCACCGGCCCGGCGCCGGCCGTCGGGGTGGTCCCCGGCGGATCGGCCAACGTGTTCGCGCGCGCACTGGGCATCAGCCCCGACCCGATCGAGGCAACCAACCAGCTCGTCGACCTACTCAGTGACTATCGGCGGCGCAGAAGCTGGCGGCGGATCGGCCTGATGGACTGCGGCGAACGCTGGGCGGTGTTCACCGCCGGCATGGGGGTGGACGGGGAGGTGGTCGCCGCCGTCGAAGCGCAGCGGGAAAAGGGGCGCAAGGTGACGGCCTCCCGCTATATCCGCGTCGCCACCCGCGAACTGCTGGCCAGCGCCCGCAAAGAGCCGACGTTGACACTGCACCTGCCCGGCCGCGACCCGGTGCCCGGCGTGCACTTCGCGTTCGTGTCGAACTCCAGCCCCTGGACCTACGCCAACACCCGTCCGGTGTGGACGAATCCCGCCACGACGTTCGAGACGGGCCTGGGTGTCTTCGCGACGACCAGCATGAACGTGTGGGCGAACCTTCGCCTGGTGCGCCAGATGGTGTCGCGCCAGCCGCCGCGCCTCACGGCCAAGCACTTGATCCGCGACGACGATCTGCCGTGGGTGAAGGTGACCAGCGACACGCCGGTGGCGTGCCAGATCGACGGTGACTCCCTCGGTCCACGCAACGTCATGACGTTCAACGCGGTTCCAGATGCCCTGGGCGTGGTCGCACCCCCCGCGATTGCCACTTCTGACCTGCGCTAATAGAAATCACACGGCCAATTCAGGGCGTAGGTGTGATTAGTGTAGTACAAACGGGTACGTGGTCCTGATGCGGACCCCGTTAGTGAGATTGCGCACGTGTGAACTGAGTTCTATTGACATCTGTTCAGTCTGTGAAAACATCGGATGCAACAGTGCAGAAACATTTCGTGTGCACGCGTTAACAGCCGACGAAAAGCTCGTGCGCGTTGCTGCGCACACGGTAAGGAGTTAGAACAATGGATTGGCGCCACAAGGCGGTCTGTCGCGACGAGGATCCGGAGCTGTTCTTCCCGGTGGGAAACAGCGGTCCGGCACTCGCGCAGATCGCTGACGCGAAGCTTGTCTGCAACCGCTGCCCGGTGACGACGGAGTGCCTCACCTGGGCTTTGGATTCAGGCCAGGACGCCGGCGTGTGGGGTGGTATGAGTGAAGACGAGCGGCGCGCGCTGAAGCGCCGCAACGCTCGAACGAAGGCCCGCAGCGGGGTCTGACCCCGAACCAGCAAACCTAGAGTTACGGCCCCGACAAATGTCGGGGCCGTAACTCTGTGCAAATGCAATTTGTCCGAATTGCGTCAGTGAAGGTCATTCTGCGTAATCGGTCATAAATTGAGGCGGCGCGCACGACTAGTGCGCCAGCCGCGCCCGCCTGCCGATGGGCACCCGCAACACCACATCCGTGCCGCCCCCAGGCACGTCGTGCATGCCCAGCGAGCCGTCCAATTCGGCAGACACCAGCGTGCGCACGATCTGCAGGCCGAGCCGGTCGGACTTCTCGAGACTGAACCCCTCGGGTAGCCCGCGGCCGTCGTCGTGGACGACCACATCCAGCCACCGGGCCGACCGCTCGGCGCGGATCGTCACGCAACCCTGCTGGGTGCTGGCGTCGAAGGCGTGCTCGATGGCGTTCTGCACCAGTTCGGTGATCACCATGATCAACGCAGTGGCCCGGTCTGCGTCGAGTACGCCCAGGTCACCGACGCGGTTGATGCGGATCGGCATGTCCATGTTGTCCGGGGCGGCCACGTCGTTCATGATCGGCAGGATCCGGTCGACCACCTCATCGAGGTTGACCTCCTCATCCACCGACATCGACAGCGCATCGTGGACAAGTGCGATGGAGGACACCCGTCGCACCGATTCGATCAGCGCGTCGCGGCCCTCGGCGTTGTTCGTGCGGCGGGCCTGCAGGCGCAGCAGCGCCGCGACGGTCTGCAGATTGTTCTTCACGCGGTGGTGGATCTCACGAATGGTCGCATCCTTGGACAGCAGCGCCCGGTCCCGGCGCTTGACCTCCGTGACGTCGCGGATCAGCAGCGCGGCACCGACTGCCGCGCCGTGCACCACCAGCGGCAGAGTGCGCAGCAATATCGTGGCGCCGCCGGCGTCGACCTCCATCCGCATGCTCGACCCGCCTGCCAGCGAGTCGCGGACATGGTTGGCCAGTTCATGCGCCTCGAAGGGGTCGGAGATCAGCGGCCGGGTGACGCTGACCATGTTGTGCCCCTCCAACTCGGCCGTGAAGCCCATCCGGTGAAAAGCCGAGATCGCGTTGGGACTGGCGAACGTCACGACGCCGGCCTCATCGAGCCGGAGGAACCCGTCGCCGACGCGTGGACTCGACCGGGACATGGCCACGTCGCCGACATTGGGAAAAGTGCCCTCGGAAAGCATGTGCAGCAGATCGCCCGCGCAGTCCAGGTACGCGGTCTCCAGCGGACTGGCCTTGCGGGCCCCCAGCGCGGTCTGATGGGTCAGCACCGCCACCACTTCGTTTCCATAGCGCACCGGGACGGCCTCCACGTTCAGGCCGGGCGAATCCTGTTGTCCCATAGGGGGTTCCCGGCCGATGGCGCCCGACTCGAACGCGGCTGTCACCAACGGAAGGACGCCTCCATTGGTGATGGTGCCGACAGCGTCGGCGAGCAGCACGGTCGGCGCTGTATTCGGCCGAACCTGCGCGACGCACACCAGCACACCGTCGTCACGGCAGACCCACATCAGGAAGTCGGCAAACGACAGATCGGCCAGCAACTGCCATTCACCGACCACCGCGTGCAGGTGATCGACGGCATTGCCGGGCAACATGGTGTGCTCGGCGAGCAAATCACCGAGGGTGGACATTAGCGGTTACTCCGGCGGCGGGCGCAGAAGCCTGCGCCTAGCTGATCACCGCGATGAGGTCGCCCGCCTGGATGACATCACCAACGGACACACTCACCGTGCTCACGGTGCCGGCCACCTCCGCCAGCACCGGAATCTCCATCTTCATCGACTCCAGCAGCACCAGGGTGTCGCCCTCACCGATCTGGTCGCCTTCGTGCACGACAACTTCGAGCACACTGGCCACGATCTCGGCGCGAACATCCTCGGCCATCTTCACCCCACTTCGTCGGAGTCTCATGTCGCCGGCAGCCCGGCTCCGGGTCTCAGGTCGCCGACCGCCCCATGCACCGGTGTTCCGGCTCGTGCTGCCTGCCGCTCTATCGAACCACAACCCCGCGGCAGGGGGCGTGTCGCCGGGCCATGCGAGAATGGTGTCAACGCGCCCGCTGATTGCGGGCCCCACCAGCCCCTGACGACTCGGAGGATGACCATGGCCAAGCGTGGCCGTAAGAAGCGCGACCGCAAGCACTCGAAGGCCAACCACGGAAAGCGGCCCAACGCCGGTTCGAAGGCAGTGCGCTAGCTGGTCTTGTCCAGGCCCCTCTCCAGGAACCTTCCGATCGACGTAACGGTGCGGCGCCGCGACATCAATCTGGTCTGCGCGAGCACGAACACACGATTGGCGATGCCCGGTATGACCATGTGCTTGCGGCCGAGCACCGAAAGCACCTCACGGACGACCGGAGCGGGTTCCGCGACGAGCAGCCGCGAAAACCTGGCGAACGCGTCGCCTTGGGTCCTCATCAGGCCGCCGATGACGACCAACACGTCGACGCCAGTGGGCCGCAGCTCGTACCAGAATCAACCACGACCGACGGCCGCCGCCGTCTCAGCCGCGGCGGATGATCGTGGTGCGGCTGATCTCGATCCGTAGCCGCTCGCGCAGGCTGTCCGGAGCCTTCTCGCCACTGCACTTGGTGGCGATCAACCGCTTGACCCGCTCCTCGACGCCGTAATGGCGGAGGCACCGGGGCATTCTTCGAGGTGATGGCGCAGTTTGTCCCGAGTCTCGGCGGTGCACTCACCGTCGAGAAGCGTCCATACCTCCGCGATCACCGCCGCGCACTCGGGGTGCTCGGGGTCGACGGGACCGACCGGTGGGGACCAGCGTGCTCCGTCGTCGCTCATGACGAGACCTCCTCGGGCGCGTCGAGCTGCTGACCTCGTATGAAACCGCGCTCCCTCGCCACATCGGCCAGCAGTTCGCGGAGCTGGCGCCGACCGCGGTGCAGCCGGGACATGACGGTGCCGATGGGCGTATCCATGATTTCGGCGATCTCCTTATACGGGAAGCCTTCGACGTCGGCGTAGTACACCGCCATGCGGAATTCCTCTGGCAGCGCCTGAAGCGCTTCTTTGATTTCGCTGTCCGGAAGCCCCTCGAGAGCTTCCACCTCCGCAGAACGCAGGCCGGTCGACGAGTGCTCGGCATTGGCCGCCAGCTGCCAATCCGTGATCTCCTCCGTCGGATACTCCGACGGCTGGCGCTGCTTCTTGCGGTAGCTGTTGATGTACGTGTTGGTCAGAATCCGGTACAGCCATGCCTTCAGATTCGTCCCCTCGCGGAACGACCGAAAACCCGCGTAAGCCTTCACCATGGTTTCCTGAAGCAGATCCTCGGCGTCGGCCGGATTACGCGTCATCCGCAGCGCACCGCCATAGAGCTGGTCGAGCAGTGGGATCGCGTCGCGCTCGAACCGAGCGGTCAGATCGGCATCAGACTCATCTGCTCTATCCGGCCCGGACGTCTCAGCCGCCGTATCGGGCGCCGACCCGTCGATGTCAGTCATCGTGGGGAACACCGTCCCTTCTGTTGCGGCACCACCGTAGCGGTCCGGCAAAGCAACCGGACGTTCCATAGCCAGGGTTGGCACCTAGACCCCTCCTTCGATCCTAGAGGCTGAAACCGACACGACTCCGTGGCTACGACTGATCGCAGCCACCGCTCACCCCAATAACAGCGCGACCGGCCGGGCTTGTTCCCGCATACGCTGGGCCCGTGGCACGTGCAGCAACTCCGGCTATCGCGGCCCTGCTGGCAGCCGACGTCCCCCACGAGGTGCTGCAGTACAAACACGACCCTCGCGCCGAATCGTTTGGCGAGGAGGCCGCCGAGGAACTCGCCCGAACGGAGGGTGTCGACCCGGGCCAGGTATTCAAGACCCTGGTCATCGCGCTGCCGAAGGGCCTGGCCGTTGCGGTGCTGCCGGTCGGGACCAAGCTGTCGTTGAAGGCCGCCGCGGCCGCGCTGGGCGTGGCCAAGGCGACGATGGCCGAGCGGGCGGCCGCCGAGCGCTCGACTGGATACGTGATCGGTGGAATCTCCCCCATCGGGCAACGCAAGCCGCTACCCACGGTGGTCGACGCCTCGGCGCTGCGCTGGGACCGAGTGTTGTGCAGCGCGGGTAAACGCGGTTGGGACGTCGCGGTACGTCCGCAGGACCTGATCGAGCTGACCAACGCGTTGACCGCCGACATTCGCGCGTCATAGCGTGTGGACCATGTCGCTCGCTTCAGTCAGATAAACCTACGACAAATGTCTTGGGATATGGCTGGAGGTCGATTGGTTCAAACTTTAGCCACGCAGTGGAGTTCTGAACCCGGTTTTCACTCCTCGTCAGGTGGACGAGAACGACACGCGTGTTTCGGATGCGCGCGCCCAGATCGGTCCGACAACCTTCCTGGAGGACCGCGGGTACGTGCCCGGCGTTGAACTGATCAACTATGCGCTCAAGTAGGAGATACGAGGACCAAGCGGTCGATGCCGAGTCAATGAAGATCGAGCTTGACGGTGCCATCCTCGGCATGAATTCCTGCAAAATCCGCAGCACGTCGCGCGGCCCATGATTGAAGTCTGAGAACAATAGATCGACGGGATCGGCGAAAGGGTAATCGTCGAAATGCCCAGGCACATCTAAGCTCATCGTTCGCTTTATCACCGTCAGGCGGTCCTCGAGACGCAACCGCCTGGAGACCTCGCTCAATACCTCACTGGCCGGCATGGTGGCCAGGCCTGCCCATCTCGTCGACTCGAGCCTCTCTCGGTTTTGGCCGAGGCGGAAGTGAAGGTTCTCGATCTCTTGGTGGCCGTCGACCGTCCAAACTTGCCCGCGTCCGTTCATTCTCGCGGCAAGCGCCATTGACAACGCTGATGCGCCAAACCCGGTTCCGAGCTCAACGATCGTTGCCGGTCGATGCATACGGACAAGGGAATGCAGAAAGAGGCAGAGATTCTCAGTGCCATAACCTGCGCCGAGTATGCCGGTCAACTCGATGAAATCCGCAAGATCCGAATGAGAGGACAGCTGATCCGGTCGACGTTCGTGTTTCGCATTCTCAAGCACAGCTGTTACCTAATCGCTTGGTAGGGATAGATGTTGGGTGTTTTGACCAGCGATTGGACGTCTTGGCCGGAGCCCGGTGCAGGGTTGACTTCCCGATCGACCGGCCCCCGGCTTTGAAGTCTTGGACTGAACACGGTCTTACAGTGCGCTGGCAGCCACCACCGAAGGCTAGTGGGATGACGACCAGAGTCCTGCGATTGGGGCGCTGCGTGAGTGAGTCCACCGCGACCGAATGAGGATCGATCGACGCAGGGACGTGTCATATATGCATTGGGGGGTCGACTGGCTTAAAGCTGATCACGATGTCGCCGTCGACGACGACCCCACGACGACAGCCGTCACGCGTTGCAGACTGGCACCATCGAGTCCGATGCCACCCGCAAAAAAATGCCTCCGCCAAACCTGCACCGCCGCCTGCACACCGGGCAGCTTTACAACAAGTGACTACCGTTTTCACCTCTGCCCCCCGTTCACGGAGCGACTCTCAACTTCGTGAGATGCCTTCTTTATGAAATTTGGATGCTATTCAATATTTCTCTTTCGAAGTCGAGAGAGTAGGTCCTCTCCAGACGGGGACAAGACTCTCGATATCGATCCGGCCGTCTGGGCAACCATTTCCTCGCCGAGTTGGTGCGATAGCGCAAATTGTGGATGCAGTCACAGCGTGCAGTCCATGGCCACTCAATCGGCGACACGGCGGTGAATTTCGATCGCGGCGTGTCGGCGCGATGAAACGGATGGCCTCAGCGAATACACACACGGCGACCAAGCCGCCGCGCCGGCCGATAGTCCCATACTGCGTGATGTTGGGTGCATCGGTTGTCCCAGAATGCAACTGAGCCTGGCTGCCATCGAAAACGACAGTGAAACTCTGGCGTCTCGATATGACGGAACAACATCTTCAACAGCGCACCGCTCTCTGCGGCCTTCAGTCCGACGATCCGCGTGGTGTAGCCACGGTTGACAAACAACGCCTGCCGACCGGTCTCTGGATGCGTCCTGACGACCGGATGTTCCGCACAACCGCGTCCACCAACGGAACGTCTTCCATCGTGTACGGCGGTCAGACCCATCAAGAACTTCTTCATGGTTGGCGACAGCGCGTCGTATGCCGCATACATGCTGGCAAACAATGTATCTCCTCCCACCGGTGGCATCTCAAGCAAATGAAGGATGGAGCCAATGGGGGGTTCGGAATCGCACGACACGTCTGAGTGCCAATCAGTCCCAGCGGGAGCATGGGAGTCATCAGCGTGAATCAACTTGATCTCCGCATCGCCATCGGCGAGCATCCCTTCCGGCTGTTCGGGATGTGAGTAAATTTCTCCGAATCGCCGCGCGAAAGACTTCTGTTGCTCAGGTGTCAGAGATTGATCACGGAAAAAGATGACGCTGAAATCGAGCAATGCTTCGCGGATGAGGCGAACGGTGTCGACACTTAGCTCCCTCGACAGGTCAACGCCGACAATTTCGGCGCCTATCTGCGGAGTCAGTCGACTCGTCGTGAGTGTTACTTTGCTCATGAACGCAAGGTCCTCCTAGCGGTTCGCGGTTTGAAGTGGCCTTACCGGTTGCTGTCTTTCAGGACTCCTTCGGTTGGTCTGTCAGGCGTCCTCTCCCCGCGTAAACGAAGTTCTACAGGTGGTTGGTGCGGGTCACTCCGGGCTCGACAATCGTGCCGGATCCCGAACAAGGCGATCTCCTGGCGCACTGGCCCGATGAAGCCATCGAGCCTCGAAGTTGCATGGTGTTAGGGGTTGTCACGGCGGGTGGTGAAGGAAGTTGTCCCGCAGGGATTGTTGCGGCTGCCGAAGCCTCAAAGTCCCTGAGCTGGAAGTTGCTTCGTCGGCGAAGCGTAACGCAGCGCCGAATACGCCAATTTGTGGGTCGGTGGCGTCCTCCACCTCGAGCAGACCACCAAACTGTGTCCGACGATGGTGGCGGGACGCGCTGTGAAAATCACCACGTCCGGTGTGCCGGCAGTGCTGAACTACATCTCCAACGCTGAGCACGGCACGCATCCGAGCGGCGGTGTGTGATTTCACAGCCAAAGGGGTCGGATTACCTCAATCACATTGCGCGCGACAGCGGTTGATGAACAGGCGCGGACTACTGCCCGAGCGCGATGCACAGGCGCTGGCCGAGCAGGATCATCGCGGATGGCTCCGAGTAGGCGCGTCGGTGGGCCAACGGATCGGTTGTGTGGACTGGCGTGCATCGTGGCGTCAGAACGCCTTACTCAACTCTGTAATGGGCTGATACTGAATGACTAGAGATGATCGATGCGTTGTCCCGCTTAGCGTTCCGAAACACTCGAGGTAGCAGTTACTTCAGGATTCGTTCCCATCACAAAGGAATTGGACATGCGAACAACCCCACTCAGATGAGGAAATCCTAGCGATGGCGCGCGTACGGACGGGAGGCAGTGATGCTTTCCGTGTTCGGCATCGAGCGCGCACAGAGACTCGGATCCACTATAGGTAATTGTCGTTGCCGCCCACCGTGGTCGATGCGCCGCCGTGCTCAGACCGCGTTCTGCAACGCGGACAAGCGGGGCTGTGGCGTCGCGGTGCGCCGGATCTCGGCGAAGCCCCGATGGCCGACATTCTCGCGTCATAGGGTGTGGACCATGTCGCTCAAAGGCAAGACCATGTTCATCTCCGGCGCGAGCCGCGGCATCGGGCTGGCGATCGCCAAGCGCGCCGCGGCCGACGGCGCCAACATCGCGCTGGTCGCCAAGACCGCCGACCCGCACCCCAAACTGCCGGGGACGATCTACACCGCTGCCAAGGAAATCGAGGAGGCGGGCGGCCAGGCGCTGCCCATCGTCGGCGACGTCCGCAACGACGCCTCGGTGGCCGACGCGGTCGGTCAGGCTGTCGCGCAGTTCGGCGGCATCGACATCTGCGTGAACAACGCATCGGCGATCAACCTCGGCTCCATCGAGGAGGTGCCGCTCAAACGGTTCGACCTGATGAACGGCATCCAGGTCCGCGGCACCTACACGGTCTCGCAGGCGTGCATCCCGCATATGAAGGGCCGGGAGAGCCCGCACATCCTGACGCTCTCGCCGCCGATCCGGCTGGAATCCCAATGGCTCAAGCCCACCCCCTACATGATGGCCAAGTATGGAATGACGCTGTGCGCGTTGGGGATCGCCGAAGAAATGCGCGCCGAGGGAATCGCGTCCAACACGCTGTGGCCACGCACTCTGGTCGCCACCGCGGCGGTGCAGAACCTGCTCGGTGGCGACGAGGCGATGGGCAAGGCGCGAAAGCCCGAGGTGTATGCCGATGCGGCCTACGCCGTCCTCACCAAGCCGGCCCGCGAGTACACCGGTCAAAGCCTGCTGTGCGAGGACGTCCTGGTCGAGTCCGGCGTCACCGATCTGTCGGTCTACGACTGCATTCCCGGCGGGCAGCTTCAGGTCGACCTGTGGGTCGACACGCCGAATCCGCCGGGCTACTCAGCCCCGTAGCCGGCGGCCGCTCGACCCCAGATCAGGCGAATTCGATGATGCCGCGGATGTTGCGCCCATCGCGCATGTCGGTGATCGCGTCGTTGATCTGATCGAGCCGGTAGCGCCGCGTCACCAGCTCGTCGAGCTTCAGGTTGCCGTTGCGGTACATCGACAGCAGCATCGGCATGCTCGCGCGCGGGTTCATGCCGCCGTACAAGAGTCCCTTGAGCGTTTTGCAGGACTGCAGCATGTCGACCAGTATCAGCGGAACCATATTCACTTCCAGCTTCGGAACCGCGGTCATCAGGCAGGTGCCGCCCTTGCGCGTCAACATCATCGCCGGCGCTATCAGTTCTGCGGGGAGCACGCTCGGTGTCAGCACCACCCGGTCCGCCATCACACCGCGGGTCAACTCTCGCACCAGGGGGATGGCTTCCTCGATGGACGGACAGGTATCCGTGGCTCCGAAGAACTTCGCCGTATCACGTTTGAACTCAACGGGATCCACCGCGATCACAGAGTTGGCGCCTGCCGCGCGGGCGCCCTGCACCGCGTTGATCCCCACCCCGCCGGTACCGACGATGACCACGGTCTCGCCGGGTTGCGTTCCGACGCCGACGGTTCCCGAACCCCAGCCGGTCGTCACTCCACAGGACACCAACGAGGCGGCCTCCAGGCGAATTGAGTCTTCGATCTTGATCACCGACTCCTCAGCGACGACAACGTATTCCGCGAACGTGCCCAAGTTCGCCATCGTCATCAGGTCCTCGTCGCCGAGGTGACGCCTTCGGGTGCCGTCGCTGACCATCTCCTTGGAGAAGATCATGGCGCCGTTGTCGCAGAGGTAGGTCATCCCGGACACGCACCACCGGCAGGACCCGCACGCCGCGATGAACGACATTGCAACCCGATCACCGGGTTGTACCGACCGCACACCGGGACCGACCTCCTCGACAACGCCCGCGCCTTCATGTCCTCCGAGCACCGGAAAATAGTCCGGGACAAGCATTCCGGTGGCCTCCATGAGGGCCGCGAGTTCCGGTGTCGGAATGCAGTCGCCGGTGGCGAAGTGGTCGTCGGAGTGGCAGACGCCCGCCACCGCCATCTTCACCAGCACCTCGCCGTCACGCGGTCGGTCGAGCGTGATCTCCTCGATGTCCCAGTCCTTGCCGACTCCGCGCAGGATCGCCGCCTGACATTTCATCTGCGGCCTCCCCTCGCAATACCGACGCGGCGCCAACCACGTCCTGCCGCCGCCCGGAAGATGCCCATGACCGTCCGGAACTTTCTCCGAGAGTAGGGATACCAGAGAACTTCACGTGACTGTGTGGGGATGGCTGGAGTCGTAATCCCTTGCTGTCGAGTGTATTTCAGTATCCCATCGGCACCGCCGTTGCGGGAGCCGATCCCCGAGTGCTTCCAGCCCGGCATCGGCAGCGCGAAGCTGAACCCGTTGGCCATCGCATCGTTGATGTTGACCACACCGGCCTCGAGCCGGCGCGCCACCCGCTCACCCCGTGCGGTGTCGCCCGTCCACACCGTCGCCGACAGTCCGTAGGTCGAGTCGTTGGCCAACCGGATGGCTTCTTCCTCGTCGGCGACCTTGACCACCGGCAAGGTCGGGCCGAACGTCTCCTCGTTCATGCACGACATCGACTGGTCGACGTCGGCCAGCACGGTCGGTTTGAAGAAGGTGCCGACACCACTCGGCTTACCCCCCGTGGTGACGCGCGCCCCGCCGGCGACCGCCTCGTCGACGTGGCGCTGAACGATATCGCGCTGCGCCATGGTGGCCATCGCCCCGACGTCGAACCGGTAGCGGTCGTCGTCCTGGCCCTGCCGCAGCCGGCTCACCTTGTCGGTGAGCTTCGCGACGAACTCCTCGTACACCGGCGCCTCCACGTAGACGCGTTCGACCGACACGCAGACCTGGCCCGAGTTATACATCCCGCCCCACGCGATTCCGTTGGCGGCGCGTTCGAGATCCGCGTCGGCCAGGACAACCGCCGGATCCTTGCCACCGAGTTCGAGGCTGTACGGAATCAAATGCTCCGCGCAGGCGACAGCGACCTTGCGGCCCGTGGCTGTCGAACCCGTGAAGTGCACGTAATCGGAGTTGGCGATCACGGCGGCGCCAGTCTCCGCATACCCGTTCACCAGTGCCAGCACCGGCGGCGCACCGATTTCGTGCCAGCCGCGAGCGAATTCGACCGCGCTCAGTGGGGTCACCTCCGACGGCTTGAGCAGGAGGGCCGCTCCCGCCGCGAGTGCCGGGATGCCGTCGAAAGGGGCGTTTATGAACGGGAAGTTCCACGGAATGATCAAGCCGACCACCGGGTACGGATGATGGACCGTGGTGAGCCGTTTCGTCCTCATCAGCAGGTTGTGCGGCTTGGGGTGACCGTCAGCGAGGAAGGCCCCGGCGTTGCGGGCCCAGTACTTGATCAGGTCGGCCGACATCGGCGCTTCCGTTGATGCCTCGGCCCTCGCCTTACCCGTCTCCGACTGCACCACGTCGGTGAGTTGTTCAGCGTTGTCGAGGATCCAATCTTGGAGTTTCAGCAGCCACGGCTTGCGGCCCGTGACGCCCATCGCCTCCCACTCGGGTTGGTAGAGGCGCAGTTCGCGCGCCTTGACGGCAACGGTGTCGGGGGTGTCGATCGGGACAGAGCCGACGACAGACCCGTCGGCGGGGTTGCGTACTTCGATGGTGGTGAGCTGCGGTTTGGCGTGCAGATCGGTCATGGGTAGCAGCGTCACACTGTCGGCACTCCGAGCGTCGAGTATTCGCATACCCGACTTCAGTCAGTTCACCGGCGTGGGGCGCCCGAACCGGGCGTGTACACCCGGTGAGAACAACGCACGCAGCCGATCGCCGGCCGGCACCAAGCCGCTCGCCGCCAGTAGGTCGTCTTCCAGATCGATGACCTCGGCGGTGTGCAACGGCCATCGCTCGTGATCGTTCGGGATCCACCACGTGCGTCCGGCCTTGCGGGTGTGCGCACCCCAGCGCGCGGTCAACCACGTCTCCAGCGGCGTCGCGTCCACCCGATCGCCGATGCGGACGGTCAGTCGACTGCGCAGACCACGGCGCGGCCAACGGCGCACGCTGTCGTAGGTCATCACGTCGCCGGAGCGATCGATCCGCATTCTCGCCCAGGTGTACGGCACGCCGAGCCCGATCCGGGTCAGCGGCACCACGACAAGCCGGGCCGTCTCCAGGGACCGGAACAGCACGCCGTGGCGGTCGGCGTCGTCCGTCGAATACAACCGGACGTTGGTCTCGGCGAAGCTGCCGAAGTACGGAAGCGGCAGCGCGGCGCCCACTGCGGTGCGCCGCATGACGAACGGCACCAGCCCGACATACGTCAGCCCGTCGGCGAAGACATCGGGGCGCGCGCCCGGCGGATAGAGGTGCGCGACGCGGTCCGGGCGCACCGGCCAGTGGACGAAGGTGAGGTCGGCCCAGTGTTGGGCGAAGAACACCGGACGAGGCAGCGGCGGAGCGCTTACCGGATAGCCCGACAGCGATGATGGCCTATCCGGTGTACCGGTCACCTCGTCATGGTGGCACGCTGCGGGCCTGATTCAATCCGCCTGGTAGAGGATTCCGCGTCCGATGGCTTCTCGGACCACGGGCAACGCCGCGGTGGCCAGTGCGGAGGCGTCGATATCGCCGAACAGGTAGTCAAACACCGCCTTGCCCGGAACGTTGACGCCGGCGGACGGACTCGCGAAGCGAGTGATGCTCCCATCGAGTCGTTAGTTGCCTGCGCAGCAGCAGGGCGGTGATGGTTTGTGATCGACTCACCGATCACAAAGCCGGCTTCGCGCGACTTTCCGGTGATTGAGTCTTACATTCCACGTCGGCCAAGCCAGGATTCGATGCAGCCGGCGACCACCCTCCAATCAGGCTCCAGCATCATCTCGTGTCCCATGTCAGGAAAGAAGACAGCTTCTGTGTCATGGGCTTCGGCAGTGCGACGTACATCATCGGGGGCATATATCTTGTCCTCTTCGCCGCCGATGACCAGTATCGGCGTGCGCAACTTTTTCGTGTTGACCAGGTTGCCCGCCACCATGTCGAACATGATCGCTCGGCTGCTGTCGGACTGTAGCCGCGCAGCGACCGTCTCGACGAGTGTGTCCGATGCCTTATCGCCGAAAAAGAGTTCCCTTGCCCCTGCCGGTGATTTGTACATGGCCGAAGGCTTTGCGGTTACTGTGAACTTCGTTGAGAGCCAGGGATGTCGGCGTATCGACCGAAGCAGGGACCGCAGCTGGCCCCGTGGCGGTGCCGAGGCCATCAGTACCGCAGCGGGCGCGTCATTTGTCTCGAGAAACTTCTGCACCACGAAGCCGCCCATCGAATGCCCTACCATGACAGGAGGCGACGGCAACGTCCGGACGACGGCAGATACATCGCTGACGAAGTCCGAAATCGGGCACAACCGAAGCGATTTGTCTATTGGGCTCGATCCGTGACCGCGGAGACTGGGCGCCAGTACGCGAAAGCCGCGCCCGGCGAAGTAGTCGAGAAAATTCTCATCCCAACACCAAGCGCCGTGCCACGCCCCATGAATGAAAAGCAGTGGATGCGGATGTTTTTCGCTGGATTGACCTTTGTCGATCACTTCGAGCATGACACTCTTTCCTGACACTTGGTGTTCAACAGACCATTTCAGCTGCGAAGCACTAGCACGGCTGTGGCCTTGAATCGCTTCAACGCCTCACTACCCGGCGTTCACCAGCATTCGCGGTGGGCGCCTAACGTTTCTTCAAAGAGTCCAGATCAGGACATTATGTTAAATGGACTGCGCCACTATGGGATCGACGTGCCAACGTGGATGGCTGCACCCCTGACTGCGGTAACCGCATGATCATTGTCGCGCCGGAAGCCACTGCCCCGCGAGCTGGGGCGTCCGACAGCACGGAATTGTCCGAAATCAGGCCGTTGCAACCGGATTGCGGCTGCAATTCCATCGAGGAGAATATGAATCATGCCGACCGCCCGCAATTGAATAGTCAACCATGGCTGACGCATTGAGTGGCCAAAGGGAGGACCTCATTCCGACGAGGTCGACTCCCGCGACCTCGTGCTCCACACTGCTTGGACCGCGCCGCACGCAATAGCCACCGAAAGCGCAGTCGTAATTCGGCTCAATCCCTACTGCGGGGTGCGAGCGTTGGACGCTTGGTGAGCCGATCCGTGCGCGTGTGCTGAATAGACTCGCCTTGGCCAAATCCCTTGCCAATACAAGAAAGTGCACCATGACGCCTCCAGTCGCTTACCATGCTTGGCGTTACGTTACGGCTCCGCGTGAACACTGTCTACATCAAGGAAGTGTGACCTGGCTCATGTCGAGTTCTCATTACCACCACCGCGATCTGCGCGCCGCATGCTTGCGCGCGGCGATGGAACTGCTCGAAGAGGACGGCGTCTCAATGGGTCTGTCACTACGGGCTGTGGCCCGCCGTGCCGGCGTTTCCCCCGGAGCCCCATACCGCCACTTCGCCGACCGTGACGCACTCGTTTCTGCCGTCGCCGCGGTCGGCTACCGTGAACTGGCTGGTTACATGGTCGGGGAGCAGCCCTCGCCGTCGACGACCGAAGACCTCGCGGCAGTGGGCGTAGCCTACGTCGAGTTTGCGTTGCGTCGTCCCGCATTGTTTCAAATGATGTTCGGAGAGCCCTGCGATCGAGAGAACAGTGAACGAGTCGCGGCGACCGCCGCAATCTTCGAGTTCGTCAGCGGTGCTGTCCGAAGGACATTCCCGGACGCCGACGTAGAAGCGACGACGACCGCCGTCTGGGGTCTCGTCCATGGCCTGGCATTCCTGCATCTCGATGGCAAACTCGAAGCGCCAACGCCCGCCGCCGTGTCCGAACGGGTGCGCGCCGCAGTCCGCGCGATCCTCTCCGTATCGGACGCATCACCGGCGAATTCAACTGAATCATCAAAGCGATCGGGGCCAGGCAAGCACAGGCCCGAAGGTGCCATCAGGTAAGGCCCACAGAGCAGGTTGTTTCGGCCGGAATTCAGCGATGCCGCAAGTGAATACGCCGCGATGACAATCGGTCAGGCGCAAGCGTCGAAGTAGTAGCTCTCGCTGCAGAGTGGCCATGTGCCGGAACAGCGGCCGTACCGCGCACGGGCACGCCGACGACGCCATGTTGCGGGCCTGATTCAATCCGCCTGGTAGAGGATTCCGCGTCCGATGGCTTCTCGGACCACGGGCAGCGCCGCGGTGGCCAGTGCGGAGGCGTCGACACCATGGAATGCCGCGAGCAGGTCGATCAACGTGCCCAACGGCACCTCGCCGCGGCAGCCGGCGAACAGCGCCCGGGACACCTCGTCGACGCCGATGACGGCGGCCGGCCCGCCCGGGCGGCGCACGGCGGATCCGACGGTCTGCCACCCGTCGGGGCCGGGCAACGCATGCTCTTCGAGAAACACCGGCGCGGTGGATATCCGCGCGGCGAGCAACTGGGCGTCGGTGGTGTCGTGCAGGTATTCGCGACGGGCGAAGAATGCGTCCACCTCGGGGCCGGTGAGCGCCTCGTCGGCGCCGACGATCTCCTCGAGCACCTGATCGGGCGGGCGACGCTCATCGGGACGCGGGGCGCGCAGCGTGACCATGCCCATCCCCACCCCTGCGACGCCCTCCGCCTCGAACCAGTCCAGCCAGCGCCCGCCGCGGCGGGCCGCCTCCTCCGGGAGCTCCCCCGCGTCGGTCGTCCACAACGACACGTAGCTGACCGGATCGGCGAACTCACGCTGCACCACCCACGCGTGCAGGCCGGTGCCCGCCAGCCAGCCTGACACGCGCTCGCGCCAGTCCTGTCCGTCGCGGACGATCCAGTTGGCCATGATCTGCGCCGTTCCGCCCGGCTCGAGATGGTCACCGATCTGCTCGATGATGTTGCGGCTCAACGCGTCTCCGGCCATGCCCGAGTCGCGGTACTGATAGTCCAACGTCCCGGCACCCACCACAAAGGGCGGGTTGGTCACGATGAGGTCGAACCGTTCGCCGGCCACCGGCTCGAACAGACTGCCGCGCCGTAGGTCCCATGACATGCCGTTGAGCCGGGCGGTGACCGCGGCCAACGCGAGCGCCCGCTCGTTGGTATCGGTGGCCACGACGGCATCGCAGTGCGCGTTCAGGTGCAGCGCCTGGATGCCGCACCCGGTGCCGAGGTCCAGCGCGCGGCCGACCGGGCTGCGAACCACGGCGTGGGCCAGCGACACCGACGCACCGCCGATACCGAGGACGTGATCGTGGCGCACCGGTCCAGGGCGCAGCGCGGCGTCCAGATCGGAAACCACCAGGAAGTCACGCACCCCATCGCTGTGCGGACGGATGTCCAGCGCCGCACGCATCGTTCCCTGCGATGTCGTCTCGACGACGCCGTTGGTGACCAGCGCGTCCACACCGACGGTCGGCAGCGCCCGCGCGAGGCGGTCGCGGGTTTCGGCGCCGCCGAGCAGGAACAGCCGCACCAGCACGGCCAACGGCCGCCGCTCCGGTACCGCGCGCTCGGTGGCGCGCACCGCCGACCACCACCGTCCCGGGCTGAACGCAATGCCGGCATCGGCGCCCAGCAGGTCGGTGACGCCTTCGTTGGTGTAACCCGCGGACCGCAGATCGGCGGCGAGGGCGTCGACGACGGCGTTCGACTGCAGCGGCCAGGACAGTGCCGGTGGTTCCGTCAAAGCAGGGTGGCTTGTTCGGGCTCCGGATCGGCGGGCTCGATCAGCTCGGGGCCGTTGTTGCGGATGCTGTTCACCAGCCGCGACACCTCGCGGATCTCGATGCGGTCCAGGTCGCCGTGGCCGCGCAGCAGACCCTCGTCGATCGGTGCGTCGGGGTCGAGCCAGCGGTCCCAGTCTTGTTGGCTGATGGTCAGCGGCATCCGGTCGTGGATCTCGGCGAGAGGACCCGCCGCATCGGTGGTGATGATCGTGCAACTCAGCAGCGGCGGTGATGAGGACGGAGCGCCCGTCTTGTCGCGGGGACGCCATGTGGTCCACAGCCCGGCCATGTACAGCAGTCCACCGTCACCGCCGTACATGTAGAACGGCGTCTTCGGTGCTTTCTTGCCCGACGCGGCTTCCCCGTTGGGCCGCCACTCGTACCACCCGTCCATCGGCACCAGGCACCGCTTGTTCTTGGCGGAACTCCGAAACGCCGGCGAGGTGCTGACCTTCTCGGCCCTGGCGTTGATGAGCAGCGGGCCCTTGGTGTCGGGTCCACCATCCTCGGCGGTCTTGGCCCACGGCGGGACCAGACCCCAGCGCATCGACCGCACCCGCCGACTCGATTCGTCGTCGGGCTCACTATGGCGCTTGACGACCGTGCTGATGGTGGTGGTCGGCGCGACGTTGTAGTTCGCGTTCGACGGGTCCTTCTGCGCCGACGTTGCCGCCGTGCTCGCCGTGCTCTCGTCGATGGCGTGGATCTTCTCGGCCAGCAGCGCCGGATCGGTGGTCACCGCAAATCGCCCACACATACAACCCATGGTGGCAGAAAGTGCCGACAAGGCAGGATAGGGGCCGTGACTACCGGAGGCGAGGAGCAAGGACTGAACTGGCGGGCACCCTCGACGGTGGGCCCGGTGCACGCCACGGTCACCGTGCCTGGCTCGAAATCGCAGACCAACCGCGCCTTGGTACTGGCGGCGCTGGCCACCGCGCACGGTACGTCGACCATCAGCGGCGCGCTGCGCAGCCGTGACACCGACCTGATGATCGGTGCCATCCGCGCCCTGGGCGTCACCGTGGAGAACATCGGGACAGACGACACCGAGCTGACCGTCAGCGGCACCATCGCGCCGGCGTCGGAGACCCGCATCGACTGCGGATTGGCCGGCACGGTGCTGCGCTTCGTCCCACCGGTGGCCGCCCTGAGCACCGAGACCATCACTTTCGACGGCGACGAACAGGCCCGCGTGCGACCCATCGCTCCGCTGCTCAATGCGCTGCGCGGGCTCGGCGTGGACATCGACGGCGACGGCCTGCCCTTCGCCGTAGGGGGCGGCGGATCGGTGGCCGGCGGCACGGTGGAGATCGATGCGTCGGCCTCGTCGCAGTTCGTGTCCGGGCTGCTGTTGTCCGGCGCCGCCTTCACCGACGGGCTGACGATCGTGCACACCGGCGAGTCCGTGCCGTCGGCGCCGCACATCGCGATGACGGTGTCGATGCTGCGCGACGCGGGCGTCGAGATCGACGATGTCCAGGCCAACCGGTGGCGGGTGTCCCCTGGCCCGGTCGCGGCTCGGAAGTGGGTCATCGAGCCTGACCTGTCCAACGCCGTGCCGTTCCTCGCCGCGGCGGTTGTCAGCGGCGGGACGGTACGGGTGACGGGGTGGCCGCTGGTCAGCACCCAGCCCGCGGACGCCATCCTGTCGATCCTGGAGAAATTGGGTTCGGTTGTACGCCATGCCAGTTCGTATCTCGAAGTGCAGGGCGCCCAGATTTATGGCGGCTTCGAAGTGGACCTGCACGATGTCGGCGAGTTGACACCGGCCGTGGCCGCGCTCGCGGCGCTTGCGTCGCCGGGCTCCGTTTCACAACTGAGCGGCGTTGCGCACCTGCGTGGCCACGAGACCGACCGGCTCGCGGCGCTGTCGGCAGAGATCAACGGCCTCGGCGGCCAATGCGCCGAGACACCCGACGGGCTGGTGATCACGGCGCAACCGCTCCACGGTGGCCTCTGGCGGTCCTACGCCGACCACCGGATGGCCACCGCGGGCGCCATCGTCGGGCTGCGCGTGCCCGGCGTCGAGGTGGAAGACATCGGCACCACCGCCAAGACCGTGCCGGACTTTCCGCGGATGTGGGAGGACATGCTCGCCGGCCAGTCCGGACGCGAGGGGGAAATAAGGTCTTGAGCCCTCGCGAGTACGACGAGTCCGATGTTCGGGTCCGCCCCGGCCGAGGCTCGCGGCCGCGAACCAAGACCCGGCCCGAACACGCCGACGCCCGCGAGGCCATGGTGGTCACCGTCGATCGCGGACGGTGGGGCTGTGCGGTGGGGCGCAATCCCAACCACATCGTGACGGCCATGCGGGCCCGGGAGCTGGGCCGTACCCCGATCGTGGTCGGCGACGACGTCGGCATCGTCGGAGATCTGTCCGGGAAAACGGACACACTGGCCCGCATCGTCCGGCGCGGCGAGCGGCGAACGGTGTTGCGGCGCACCGCCGATGACACCGATCCCACCGAACGCGTCGTCGTCGCCAACGCCGACCAACTCCTCGTCGTGGTTGCCCTGGCCGACCCGCCGCCTCGCACCGGGCTGGTCGAGCGCACGCTGATCGCCGCCTACGCCGGCGGGCTCGAGCCGATCCTGTGTCTGACCAAAACCGATCTCGCACCACCCGAACCGTTCGCTACTCAGTTCGCCGACCTCGACCTCACGATCACCATCGCGGGCCGCGACGACCCACTCGATGTCGTCGCCCCGCTACTGACCGACAAGGTGACGGTGCTCCTCGGCCATTCCGGTGTCGGCAAATCCACGCTCGTGAATCGCCTTGTACCAGAGGCAGATCGGGCCACGGGCGATGTATCCGGAGTGGGGAAAGGCCGACATACGTCGTCGCAGTCGGTGGCTTTGCCGCTGAGCGTGGGCGGTTGGGTCGTCGACACCCCCGGCATCCGATCGTTCGGGCTGGCCCACATCGAGCCCGACGACGTCCTGCTTGCCTTCTCCGATCTGGCCGAGACGATCACAGACTGCCCTCGCGGCTGCGGACACATGGGCCCGCCCGCCGACCCGGAGTGCGCCCTGGACGGTTTGACCGGACCGGCCGCGGGCCGCGTCGCCGCTGCCCGGCGCCTGCTGGCCGCACTGCGAGAAGCCTGATCACCGAGCGCCGACCACGCGAACACGTTGGCGCAGCAGGTTTTGGTCACTTGGGCGACGAGCGCCGTCTGGTCGCTCGAAGCTGTCGGCCGTAGGCAGCCATCACCGAGTTCATCGTCGCTGCAGAAGACTTGGGCGCCGGACCGCCGATGTGGCGATGTCGAAGATCATCGGCGAGTTCTTGCCATATCTGAGGACCGTGATCGTATACGTAAGTAAAAAAGGGTCCGGTAATCGGACTGGCAGGCAGATGCTTGTTGCCCCAAGCGCCGATCGAGATCATCGAGGGCAGAAAATCGATCGCCGCCTCACTTAGGCTGTAGACAATCTTTTGCTTATGGGTGTCGTCCTCAGTCGCGCTCAGCAGACCACCCTCGACGAGGTTACGCAGCCGAGAAGCGAGGAGGTTGGAGGCAATCTTCTCCTCGGAGTTCTGAAGGAGTACGCGAAAGTGGCGCCGATCGGCGAACATGATGTCGCGCAACACGATAATGCTCCACCGATCGCCTAGCAGTTCGACGGTCAGATTGATCGGACAGTCTGAGCGACCAGTTGCAGCCACCGGATACCTTCATTCTCGGATGTCTCGACGTCACGGACACTGATTGCAGACTACAACCAGTAGCCGCCATCGGACGCCTTGACCGGCACGTGTTCAACGAACCAGCCGGCCAATCGCAGATCTGCCGATACGGGTTCACCGCGAGGCCACCCGTCAGATGCGCCGCACAAGCTGACACCTGCGCCTTGACGTCACTGAAACCATGTGCCATAACGATTCCCGGCCCGGGATCGTTCATTTCGGGGATGTGGAGAAAGCCGTCTAACAGTACGGCGCCAATCTGCTCCAATATCACAAGTGGTTGCATTAACTAATCAGCTTTGTAGGCTTGCGAGAGAACCGAATACCACGAATCAAAGGAGCTAACCCATGCCCCTCTGGCACATCTACACTCCGGTCGGCGCGTACTCCGCCGAGGACAAGAAGGCCCTGTCAGCCGCGTTGATGGGCCCCTACGTCGACGTGGGCCTGCCGAAGTTCTATGTCAATGTGCTCTTCCACGAGATGCCCGAGGGCGACTTCTTCATCGGCGCCGAGCCGCGGAACAACTTCGTGCGTCTCGTGGGCGAACACATCGCCCGACATCTGCCGACCACCGAACTTCGCAGGAACGCGATGAAGCGCTTCGAAGCGAAGATCGCTCCCTTTGTGAAGGATCGCGGATACGACTGGGAGATTCACGTCGACGAGACGCCGTTTGACTTCTGGCAGGTGCAGGGTTTGGTGCCGCCGCGCGCCAGTTCGGAAGCCGAGAAGCTGTGGGCTCAAGAGAACCGGCCCGTCCCCTACGAGGCGGTCTGACCCGGGGCTGCCGCCGGTGACGTGATCGACCAGCACGCAACTTGGAGGGAATCAATGAGCACCCGAACCCATTCCACTGACCGAAGCCAGCAGGTCGATCCGACGACGGCTCCGCCGATCCGCGCGACTGTTTATGTGGGCCGTTGGCCCACCATCCCGGCCGTCGAAGCTCCGGCGTGGCCGAAAGGGAAGTTCTCGCCTACCACCTCCACGATCATCAGTGGTGCGACCGAGGCAGTCCTGATCGACGCGCAGTACCTCAAAGACGACGTCCGTGATCTGGGGGATCTGATCGAACGCACAGGCAAGCGGCTGACGATGATCTACATCACCCATGCTCATGCCGACCACTACCTAGGCCTGGGGCCGCTGCTGGAGCGGTTCCCGGGTGCTCGGTGTGTGGCGCTGCCCACGGTGGTCGAAGCGATAAAGCAAACGATGGAGCTTCAGGATCTGCAGTGGGGTCTCTTGTTCGGTGACGCCACCGTCAAGGTGAGGGCCATTGCCCGAACCGATCGAAGGCGACACGCTTTTCGTCGACGGTTCACCTCTGCACATCATCGATGTCAAACAGGCAGATATCAGCCCCAGCAGCATCGTGCACGTCCCGCCTATCGACGCGGTCGTCGCAGGCGACGCGATCTACAACGAGATTCACGCGATGCTCGGCCTTTCCACGCCCGCGGAGTGGCAAGACTGGCTGGGCACCGTCGACTTGATCGAGAATCTGCAACCGAGAATGGTCATCGCCGGCCACCGTCGGCCCGACGGTGACGACTACGCCGTCGATTCCATGATCGCCCAAACACGTTCGTACATTCAGGATTTTGCTGCAGCGTTCGAAGCCGCTAAGACCGCCGATGATCTGGTGGCTGCGATGACCGCAAAATATCCGCATCACGGCAACCTCTGGACACTGGAGTTCTCGGCGTCGAATGTCATCGACCGTCGCGATGGAGCCAACCCGGTGACAGACGTCAGCTGACGTCGCCGGCGCTGCGAGAAGCCTGAGAGTCTCCCTCGGCGCATTGCTCGTTAACTAAGCTAAGAGTTAAATAGGCTAAGTGAGTGCTGAACGGACACATGACGACACCTGGGACCTGGCGACAAGCGTCGGCGCGACCGCCACATTGGTCGCCGCAGGCAGAGCCCGCGCCACCAGGGCCGGCCTGATCGACGACCGCTTCGCCGAGCCCCTGGTGCGGGCCGTCGGCGTCGACTTCTTCACCCGATGGGCGACCGGCGAACTCGCCTCCGCCGACGTCGACATTCCCGGTTCGTTCTGGGGAATGCAGCAGATGACCGATCTGCTCGCCGCGCGGACCCGGTACTTCGACGGATTCCTGACCGACGCGACCGCTGCAGGCATCCGCCAGGTCGTCATCCTCGCCTCGGGCCTCGACGCGCGCGGATACCGGCTTGCGTGGCCCGCGGGCACGGTGGTGTTCGAAATCGATCAGCCCGAAGTCCTCGCGTTCAAAGCCACGACGCTTGCGGAGTTGAACGCCTCGCCGACGGCCCAGGTGCAGACCGTTTCCATCGATCTCCGCCAGGACTGGCCGGCCGCCCTGCGCGCGGCCGGCTTCGACGCCGAGAAACCGACGGCGTGGACCGCCGAGGGGCTGCTGCCGTTCCTCCCGTCGGATGCCCAGGACCGTCTGCTGGACAACATCACCGCCCTCAGTGCCGACGGAAGCCGGCTGGCTTCGGAGGTGGCGGTGATGCCGAATTCCACAGATGGCGACCAGTTGTGGGATGCCATGGATGAAGTCACGAAGCGTTGGCGGGAACACGGATTCGACATCGAGCTCGGGCAACTCGGCTATTCGGATGAGCGTCACGACGTGGCCGAGTACCTGGACGGCCGGGGCTGGAGTTCGGTCCAGATCCAGTTGCAGAATCTGCTCACCGCTGCCGGCCTGCCGAGGGTTCCCGAGGTCGACGGCGAAGCCGCCTTAGGCAACAACTATTACTGCACGTCGATCAAGTCTCGCTGAACGCGTGGAGGCCCTCCCCGGTTGGGGACGGCCTCTTCGTTGTCGTGGTCTGATCAGCGGTGGTAGGCCGGCTGCAGGTTCTGGACGTGCCACACACCGTGGTGACCGTGCCAACCCGGCATCGCCTCCGGCGCCGGATGCGCCTTGACCTGCGGCGAGTACGAATACCCGGGCCGGTCGGCGGGGTCGCAGTAGCAGCGTTGGCCATCCCGGCCATCCCCAGCGCAGCGCCACCGACGACGGCGGCCGACACGACGGACAGAGCGAAAGTGCGGGCGAGGTTGATTGTCATGATTCTCAGATCTCCTGTCTGAGTTCGTTTTTCGTCCTGCACCGGCTGTTCTCCGGCGATGACTCAAGGCTGCCCGCCACCAGCCCCGCGGTCTGTCGGGCCATCAGCCCGTCCACCGGATGAATCACCCGTCCCCCGATCGGGGAAGGAATGCTTACCGCGCAGCGTTTGTCCGCTTGCGGTATCGGGCATGCTGATACGCGGCAGAAGGAGAGAAAGCGTGAGCAAAGTACCCTCGATCGAGTTGAACGACGGCACGAAGATCCCGCAGATGGGGTTCGGCGTCTTCCAGATCGATCCGGAGGAGACGGCCGACGCGGTCAAGACGGCCCTGGAGGCCGGTTACCGTCATATCGACACCGCCGAGATGTACCGGAACGAGGAAGGCGTCGGCCGTGGAATTCGGGACGCCGGCATCGATCGTGGTGATGTGTACATCACCAGCAAGTTGAACAACGGTTACCACAAACCCGATGACGCCAGGCGCGCCTTCGACGGGACGCTCGAGGCGCTCGGTTTCGACCACGTCGACCTGTTCCTGATCCACTGGCCGTTGCCGACGCTGTACGACGGCGACTTCGTCTCCACGTGGAAGGTTCTCGAGGAGTTCAAGAAGGACGGGCGTGCCCGCAGCATCGGGGTGTCGAACTTCCAGACCGCCCATCTGGAGCGTCTGGCCCGGGAAACGGACACCGTACCGGCCGTGAATCAGATCGAGGTCCACCCGTACTTCGGTAACGAGGAAGTTCGCTCCTACGGTCAGAAGCACGGCATCGTCACCGAAGCGTGGTCGCCGATTGCGCAGGGCGCGGTGCTCGACGACCCGATCGTCGAGCGCGTCGCCAAGGCGGCCGAGCGGACTCCCGCCCAGGTGGTGCTGCGCTGGCACATCCAACGCGGCGACATTGTCTTCCCGAAATCCGTGACACCACAGCGGATCAAAGCGAACTTGGAGCTCTTCGACTTCGAACTGGGCGCCGCCGATATGGATGCGCTGACGTCGCTGAGCAAGGGTGCGGCGGGCCGACGGGGCCCGGATCCCGACACGTTCGCCTACATCCCCGACTGAGGTCGGCCGCAGACGACTGAACCCCTCCCCATTGCGGGAGGGGTTCAGTGTTCATCAGCGGTGGTAGCGCGGCTGCACGTTTTCCACATGCCAGACCCCGTGGTGACCGTGACAACCCGGCACCGACTCCGGAGCCGGCGGAGCCTGGACCGGAGTGGCGTATGAATAACCGGGGCCGTTGGGCTCGGTGGGCGTCGCGTTGGCCATGCCCGCCATCGCGAGGGCGCCGCCGATGAGGCCGACCGACACGACGGACAGAGCCAAGGTGCGGTGATGTTCTTCATTGTTCTCAGTTCTCCTGTGTGAGTTCAATTTTCGTTCATTTCCGGCGGTTCCGGCGATGATTCAAGACTGCGCGATACAGGCCGGCGTGTATGTCCGGCGATCGGCGGGTTCAGCGGAGGAATCGCCCCTCCCCCGATCGGGGGACAGCCGGCGGAATGCGACCGATGTCACATGCGGTATGCGTTCAACCCACCCCGCACCCGGGGTAGTCGACGGGACAGGTGCCTTGAGTGCCGACAAAATCGTCAACGCACAAGGAGCGAATCTGTCATGACCTCAACAGAAACCGAACTCGTCCTGCTCAATCAGCTGCGGACGGTGCTCGACCTCACGCACACAGAGATCCAAATCGCCGAGACTCGTGTCGTACAGGCGCGCACCGAGGCAGTGCATCGTGAGCTGACGCAAAACGCCGAACACGGCCGGGTTCGCGCCGAGGCGATCGAGAAGGCGATCCGGGATCTGGGCGGCTTTCCCGACACCATCGGACCCTTCTTCGGCCGCGCCGCGGCCGCGGTCAAGGCGCTGACCGAGCAGGCGCAGCCGTTCGACGAGGCACTGCTGGGTGACCTGGCGCTGGAGGACCAGCTGGTCGACCGGGCGCGCTACATCAAGGCGTTGGCCGTGGCGGCGAAGAACGCCGACGTGCAGGCCCTGGCCGATCGCCTGATCACGGCGCACACGGCGACGGTGAACTGGTTGACGACCGTGCTGGCCGAGGAGGCGCTCGGTGGTCCCGCGGCATTACGGCGCACGCCGCTGCAAGCCGCAGCGGGTACCGCGGTCAAGCTGGCCAACCTGCCAAGGGAATGGTCGGCACGCGCTGTCGAACGGTTCGCCGAAGCCGTGCGGTCGGCGAGTCCGGCCTTCGACGGTCTCGTGCACCGCGCCCAGCATGCCGGCGACGTGGCGGTGAAGGCGGCTGCCGCTTCGCGCGACGCGGCACTGCACAGCGCCGAAACGGTGGTTCGCGCCGAAGGCGCCGACGGTGCCGCGGACGTCCTGCATGCCGCACGGACGGCAGGCGGTGTGCTCGACGCCGACGAGCTTCCGATCGCCGACTTCGACGAGTTGACCGTCGCGGACGCGGTCGCCGCGATCAAGGATCTGACGGACCCCGCCGACATCCGTGCGATCACCGCCTACGAAGAGGCACACAAGAATCGACAGCGTGTCGTCTCGGCCACCCAGACGCGGGTCGCGGAGATCGCTCAGGAGGTCGTCGGCATCGACTGATCTCGCTCATATGTGAGCGAAAGCGTCGAGGCCCTCCCCGGTTGGGGAGGGCCTCTTCGTTGTCGTGGTCTGATCAGCGGTGGTAGGCCGGCTGCAGGTTCTGGACGTGCCACACACCGTGGTGACCGTGCCAACCCGGCATCGCCTCCGGCGCCGGATGCGCCTTGACCTGCGGCGAGTACGAATACTCCGGGCCGGTCGGCGGGGTCGCAGTAGCAGCGTTGGCCATCCCGGCCATCCCCAGCGCAGCGCCACCGAAGATGCCGGCCGACACGACGGACAGAGCAAAAAGTGCGGGCGAGGTTGATTGTCATGATTCTCAGATCTCCTGTGTGAGTTCGTTTTTCGTCCTGCACCGGCTGTTCTCCGGCGATGACTCAAGGCTGCCCGCCACCAGCCCCGCGGTCTGTCGGGCGATCAGCCCGTCCACCGGATGAATCACCCGTCCCCCGATCGGGGAACAGGGTGCTCGCGGCACGAAAAAGCCCTCCCACGTGGGGAGGGCTTTTCGCTTTCGAAGCTTTCGAGATTGCCTGGGCTACGCCGCGAGTTCCTGGCGCTTCTCGGCGCGCTTGGTGCGCCGCCAGCCGCGGACGGTGGCGATCGCGGTCTTGAGCCCGCGCCGCTGTCCGGTGACGGGATCGGTCATCGCGAAGCCGGGCCCCAGGTCGTCGAACATCCGCTCGCTGCGGGTCTCCGGTGCGTCATCGCGAGTGTCGCGCAGGTACTTGTCCGGCAGCGACAACTTGGCGATGGTCCGCCACGTCTTGCCGTACTGCACCAGGAACGAACCCGTCGTGTACGGCAGGTCGTACTTGTCGCAGATCTCCTTGACCCGGATGGAGATCTCGTACAGCCGGTTGCTCGGCAGATCGGGGTAGAGGTGGTGCTCGATCTGATGGCAGAGATTGCCGCTCATGAACCGCAACAGCGGGCCGTTCTCGAAGTTGGCGCTGCCCAGCATCTGGCGCAGATACCACTGCCCCTTGGACTCGCCCACCATGTCGGTCTTGGTGAACTTCTCCGCACCGTCGGGGAAGTGACCACAGAAGATCACCGCGTTGGCCCACACGTTGCGGATCACGTTGGCGACCGCGTTGGCCCGCAGTGTCGAGGAGAAGGTCGCGGCGGGCGACAGGGACGTCAGCGCCGGGTAGGCGATGTAGTCCTTGGCCACCTGGTGGCCGGCCTTGACGCCGAACTCGCGCACGCGAACGAGCGTGGCGGCTCGGTCGTCACGACCCTTGAAGATCTTGCCGAGTTCCAGGTGCTGTAGCCCGACACCCCACTCGAAGCCGATCGCCAAAAGCGTGTTGAACAGGAGGTTGCCGTAGAGGTTGAACGGCTTCCACTTCGCATCCCGCGTGACGCGAATGACGCCGTAGCCCACGTCGTCGTCCATGCCAAGAATGTTGGTGTACTTGTGGTGCATGAAGTTGTGGGTGAAGCGCCAGTGCTTGGACGACCCGCTCATGTCCCACTCCCACGTCGAGGAGTGAATCTCGGGATCGTTCATCCAATCCCATTGGCCGTGCATGACGTTGTGGCCGATCTCCATGTTCTCGATGATCTTGGAGATGCCCAACGTCACTGTGCCTGCCCACCAGGCCGACCGCCGCGAGCCCGCGGCCAGCATGACCCGGCCGGCCACCTCGAGCGCCCGCTGGGCGGCGATGGTCCGGCGGATGTAGCGCGAGTCGCGCGCACCGCGGGAGTCCTCGATGTCCTGGCGGATCGCGTCCAGCTCGACAGCCAAGCTCTCGATGTCGGCATCGGTCAGATGCGCGAATTCCGGTACGTCGGTAATTGCCATTGTTTTGCCTCCCTTCGGCTACCTACTCTACCGTAACCTACGGTTCCGTAGGTTACCTGTCAGTAAACCTCAAACGTCGAGTGTGCAGTCTCCCGATGCCGCGGAGATGCACGTCTGTATCCGGGTACCCGGTTCGTGCTCGACGCCACTGCGCAGGTCGCGCACGTGCCCGTCGAGGAGACCGACCACGCACGACTGGCAGATGCCCATCCGGCATCCGAACGGCATCTGCACCCCGACCTGTTCGCCGGCATCCATCAACGACGTCGCGGCGTCCACGGTCAAGGTCTTGCCACTGCGCGCGAACTCAACCGTGCCGCCCTGACCGTGCGTGGCGGCCTTGGACGCGGCGAACCGTTCCAGGTGAAGCCGGTCGGCGATGCCGGCTGCCGTCCAGTACTTCTCGGCGCCGTTGAGGATGCCCTCGGGACCACACGCCCACGCCTGCCGCTCCCGCCAGTCGGGCACCTCTTCGTCCAGCCGCGCGAAGTCCAAGCGGCCCTCGGTGCGCGTCGTGCGCAGGCGCAGCCGGTAGCTGCCGTGTCTGCGCCCGAGTTCGGCAAGTTCGGCGGCGAACATCACATCGGATTCCGTTGGGGCGGAATGCAGATGGACGACATCGGTGACCTGTTCGCGGCGCGCCAGGGTGCGCAGCATGGACATCACCGGTGTGATACCCGAGCCGGCGGTGAGGAACAGCACCGAGGCCGGCGCAGGGTCGGGCATCACGAAGTTGCCCTGTGGGGCGGCCAGCCTCACGATCGTGCCGGGTGCCACCCCGCTGACCAGATGGGACGACAGGAAGCCCTCGGGCATGGCCTTGACGGTGATGGTGATGGTTCGACGGTCCCGAATGCCTGATTTCGCCGGCTCGGCGGCTCCGGTGACCGGACTCGACGTCAGCGAGTACGAGCGCCACCGCCAGCGGCCCTCGACGAGCACCCCGATCCCGATGTACTGACCCGGCTGATAATCGAAGGAGAAGCCCCACCCCGGCTTGATGACCAGCGTCGCGGAGTCGACGGTTTCGCGGCGGACCTCGACCACGCGCCCGCGCAGTTCGCGCGCCGACCACAGCGGGTTGGCGAGCTTGAGGTAATCGTCGGGCAGTAGCGGCGTGGTGATCCGCCCGGCGATCGTGCGCACGGCGTTCCAGCCCGGATGCTTCTTGGCGCCGGCGATTGTCGGCCGCACGGTATCGGCGACCTTGGCCGAGACCTTAATGGTGTTCTTGGCCACGACGGCTCCTGCTCACTCAGTGCATTGATGCGGTGTTCCGACCCGCAGGATTACAACCTACGGTACCGTAACCTACGGTCCCGTATCCAGTCGTTCAGAGCAATTGGAGTAAAAACGGGAGCTCCTGCGGTGCGTACCAGGCCAGGTCGTGGTCCTGGGCGTCGCCGACGATGAATTCGGCGTCCTCGTCACCCAGATCGGCGGCGTCGACGGCCTCGATCGCGGGCACCACCGCGGGCTCCGCATCGGCGTTGTCCACGTATGCGGCGACCACGTCATCGAACGAGATCGGCCCGGCCACCCGCACCACTGCGTCGTCGAGGTCCGGCCGCAGGGTGAGATCCTCGACGTCGGCGACCACCACCGCGCGGCGGGGCGGCAACTCGGATGGCCCCTCCGCGGCCAGCAGCCGCAGCGATGCCAGCGCCGCGTCGCGCAGCGCCACCTCGGCCAACTCGTCTTCGTCGCCCGCGGCGTACGCCTCCCGCAGTGCAGGCGTCACCGCGAACGCCGTTCCGCTGAGGGCGTGCAGCGATCGGTCCTCGACCAACCGCTGCAACATGGCCAACGTCGCCGGTACATAGACGTGCACCAGCCGAGGTTAACCGCTGGACGAACTGGCTAGTCCGCGGCGGGATTCTTTTCCACCAAGACGGCGGGATCCTTTTCCACCGAGATGATGAAGTCGTCGCCGTGTTCGGTGACGCCGTGGATCACCGCACTGTCCACCGCTTCGGCGGCGTACCGCTTTCGCACCACCAACGGATCGTGGCGAAGATCCTTCACCAGCGCCACGGCCATCCCGATCATGACGAGCACGAACGGCAGCGCGGCGATGATGGTGATCGTCTGCAGGCCGTTGAGGGCGTCTTCACCGCCGACCAGAAGCATCACCGCGGCGACCGCTCCCATCGCGATACCCCAGAAGATCACCGTGCCGCGACTCGGCTTGATCGTGCCGCGTTCGGACAGCGAACCCATCACGATCGATGCGGCGTCTGCTCCGGAGACGAAGAAGATGGCCACCAGCACCATCACGAGAATGCTGGCGATCGTCGCGATCGGGTACTGGTCGAGCAGGCTGAACAGCTGCTCCTCGATGCTGCCTTCACCGGCGAGATCGACACCGCCCTGCTGGACGCTGATCGCCGCCCCGCCGAAGACCGCGAACCACACCAGCGACACCAGGCTCGGAACCAGCAGGACGCCCGCGACGAACTGCCGGATGGTGCGCCCCCGCGAGATCCGGGCGATGAACATGCCGACGAACGGCGTCCAGGACACCCACCAGGCCCAGTAGAAGATGGTCCACGACTGCAGCCAAGTGTCGACATCGGAACCTTCGGCTCCCGTGCGTGCCGACATCATCGGGAGGTCGGCCAGGTAGCTGCCGATCGAGGTGGGCAACACGTTGAGAATGAAAATTGTCGGACCGACCACGAATACGAACATCGCCAGCGTGATGGCCAGCACCATGTTGATGTTGGACAGCCACTGGATGCCGCGTGCGATCCCCGACACCGCGGACAGCACGAAAGCGATGGTGAGGATCGTGATGATGACGATCAGCACGGTGTTACCGGTTCCGCCGATCCCGGTGACGATCTGAAGGCCGCTGCGAATCTGGAGGGCACCCAGACCCAGTGAAGCCGCCGAGCCGAACAGCGTGGCGAAGATCGCCAACATGTCGATGACCTTGCCCGCCGGGCCGTTCGCGCGCGAGCCGAGCAGCGGCTCGAACGCCGCGCTGATGAGCTGCACGCGTCCCTTGCGGTAGACGCCGTAGGCTGATCGCCAGTCCGACCACGGCGTAGATCGCCCACGGATGCAGTGTCCAGTGGAACAGCGTGGTGGCCATGGCGGTCTGGACCGCCTCCGGATTGCCCTCGGGCCCGGTCCCCGGTGGCGGCGTGGCGAAATGGGTGAGCGGCTCGGCGACGCCGAAGAACATCAGGCCGATGCCCATGCCGGCGCTGAACATCATCGCCACCCACGAGACGCCGTTGAACTCGGGTTCCTCGTCATCGCGGCCCAGCGGGATGTTGCCGTATCGGCCGAGCGCGAGCCACAGCACGAACAGCACGAACGCCGACGCCGTCAGCACGAACAGCCACCCGGTGTTGTCCATCACCCAGGCCAGTGCGCCGCTCGACGCACCAGCCAGCGACTTGGTGCTGACGAAGCCCCACACCAGGAAACCGATGGCGATCACGGCGGTGACACCGAAGACCACCCAGTCCATTCCGGTGGACCGGGTGTAGGCCTCTTCCTCCACCGGCACGTCCAGCACAGGGTGCGGGACGACACCTTCGGAGGGAGATTTCAGGGCCGCTTTCCCCGCTTGGCGGGCCCGGGCTCTTCTGTCGACTTTGGCGGATTCAGCCTCGGCCTTTTCAGACTCGTCGGCTTTCTCGTTGATTGTCATGGTTCGACCATCCGATACCCGCCGTCGTCACGCAGTCAATCCCGATAACGGAAACACGCACAGATTTACGGCGGTTACTGTGCCGCTTCCAGCAGTTCGTCCAGCGATTCCCGTAACAGCGCAGGGAAGACACCGACATCGCTCATGGCGTCCCGGTCGGCGTTGATGCCGAAATACAGCATCCCGTTGTAGGACGTGACACCGATCGCGAGCACCTGGTTGTGCAACAGCGGCGGTACGGCGTATGTCTCGAGCAGTTTCGTGCCCGCGACGTACATCTGGCTTCTGCGCGCCAGGCACGTTCGTGATCAACAAATTGAACTGTCGCGCCGAGAAGCTGGTCGCGACGCGAATTCCCATGGCGTGCAATGTCGGTGGCGCGAAGCCCGACAGCGTCACGATGGTCCGGGCGTCGACCAGGCTGGCCGCGGTCGGATGCGCCTCGGTGGCGTGCGCGATCTGCGACAGCCGGACCACCGCGTTGCCCTCCCCCACCGGCAGATCGACCAGGAACGGCGACACCTCGCTGATCGCCTGGCCCGGGCCGGTCGAGTCGAGTTCGGCGTCGGGATAGACCGACATCGGGGCCATCGCGCGCACGGTGGCCGTCGGCCGTCACCGGCTCTCCGCGCGACAGCAGCCAGTTGCGCAGCGCACCCGCGATCACCGCGAGCACGACGTCGTTGACGTCGCAGTCATAGCGGGCCCGCACCAGGCGGTAGTCCTCGAGCCGGCCCGCGGCCACGGTGAACCGGCGGTTGCGGGACACGGTCGTGTTCAGCGGGCTGCTGGGCGCGGTCCCGCGGGCGACGGTCCGGACGAAGTCGACGGCCCGGCGTCCCACCTCGACCAGCTGACCGCGCTCGTCGCCACCTCGGTCGACAGCCGAACGCACGGCGGCACGATCTGCTCGGCCGGCCGGGCGATCCACTCGCCCAGCGCGCCGAGGACGAGCCGGCGATCGCTGGGCTCGCGACCGGGAATCCAGATGTCCTCGCCGAACTCCGGGGGCCTCTGGGTGCGGTCGGCGATCACGTGGCCGATCTCCAGCGCGGTCATGCCGTTCACCAGCGCCTGATGGGACTTCGTGTAGATCGCGATGCGGTTCTTCGCCAGCCCCTCGATCAGGTACATCTCCCACAGCGGCCGCGACTTGTCCAGCGGCCGGGAGCCCAGGCGGGCGATGAGTTCGTGCAGCTGCGCGTCGCTGCCCGGCGAAGGCAGCGCCGAGCGGCGGATGTGGTAGGTGATGTCGAAATCGCGGTCGTCGATCCACACCGGCCGCGCCAGGCCCAGCGTCACTTCGCGCACCTTCTGGCGGTAGCGCGGAATCTGCGGGAGTCGTTGCTCGACGGTGGCCAGCAGGGTTTCGTAGCTCAGCCCGGCTGCGGGGCTTGCGCAGGATCGACAGCGAACCGACATACATCGGTGTCGACGAGTTCTCCAGGTGATAGAACGCCGCATCCGACGCCGACAACCTGGTCACCATTGCGGCGCCGCCCTCCCCTTGGCTCGATCGCTCGTCGCTTTCAGTTGAGCCACCGTCAATTTAGCGGCCGCTTCCGCCTACCCGCATCACGGGTGCACGGCGGCCGTCGCCACCCGTGCGATCATCAGATTGTCTGCGACTCTCCGGCAGATGCCGTTTCCATCCGCGCCGATCGCTGGAGAGCACGATGACCGCTATCCCGTACCCCGTCCGCGCCCGCCCCGGTGACGTCGCCGATCATCGACTACGAGCCACCACCGGCGCGACAGCCGCCCGCCGCGCCGACCGGCCGGCTGCCCGCCGCCATCGCCGCGCCGCCTGCACCGCCGCACCGCGCGACCGCTGCGACCAGATGCGGCCGCCGCGCACCGGGAGCCGCAGCCACCCCGAGCGGCGGTCGTCTTCGCCGACGCGGCGCTGCGCCGCGTGCTCGAGGTCATCGACCGGCGCAGGCCCGTCGCGCAGCTACGGCCACTGATGGCCCCCGTGCTCATCGATTCCGTCGTCAGCGCTGGCACGGCGCCCGCACACCGCGGCGCGCCACGTTGCGCCGGGTACGGCTGCAGACTGGTCGACGATTCCGGCGGCTCCGCCGGTGAGGTGTTCGCGACGTACACCAGGGCGCGGCGCGTCCACGCCATCGCCGCGCGCGTCGAGCGGCACGGGGACGGCTGGCGGATTGTCGCCCTGCAGATCGGCTGAGGCTGCCGGCTTCGTGACCGTGCGGAAGCCCTGCCTAGCCGCGCCGGCTCTTGGTCGCCTTGCTCGCTCGGCGCGCGGCCTCGCGCCGCTCGCGGCGCGTCCCACCACCCGGCGACGGTGCGGCGTGCTTGGGCCCACCGCCCGACCGCTGCACCTGCGCCGATCCGTCCTCGGACGGCCCGGTGTAGGTCAGCGGCGGCGCTTCGTCGTCGATTCCCTTGGCGCGCAGGGCCGCCGGAGCGGGTTCGTGCCGCTCCTTGGTGGCCACGCCGCCCCTGGCCGGCCCCGTTGCTTGACGCTCTGACCGCCCTGCGCCGCGGCGGCCGCGAACTCGGCGAGCCCGGACGGCGCGGCGATCGGTGCGACCTGGGCGGCCGGTGACGCGGGCACGCCTCGACGGTGACGTTGAACAGGAAGCCGACCGACTCTTCCTTCATGCCCTCGAGCATGCCGACGAACATGTCGTAGCCCTCGCGCTGGTACTCGACCACCGGGTCGCGCTGCGCATGCGCGCGCAGCCGATGCCCTCCCGCAGGTAGTCCATCTCGTAGAGGTGTTCACGCCATTTGCGGTCGATGACGTTGAGCAGCACGTTGCGTTCCAGCTGCCGCATCGCACCCTCGCCGGCGAGTTCCTCGAGTTCCTTCTCGCGTTCCGCGTAGGCACGCTCGGCGTCGGCGATCAACGCCTCGAGCAGTTCCTCGCGGGTCAGCTCACCGGGCTCGCCGACCGCGTCGGAGTCGATCAGGTCGTGGTGGTCGATGCCGACCGGGTACAGCGCTTTCAACGCCTCCCACAGCTTCTCGAGATCCCAGTCCTCGGAGTAGCCCTCGGAGGTGGCGCCGTCGACGTAGGCGGTGATGACGTCGATCGAGCATCTGGTGGGCCTGCTCGGCGAGGTTCTCGCCCTCGAGGATGCGGCGGCGCTCGGCGTAGATCACCTTGCGCTGCTGGTTCATCACCTCGTCGTACTTGAGGACGTGCTTGCGGATCTCGAAGTTCTGCTGCTCGACCTGGGTCTGCGCGCTCTTGATCGCGCGGGTGACCATCTTGGCCTCGATCGGCACGTCGTCGGGCAGGTTCAGCCGGGTCAGCAGCGATTCCAGCGTCGCGCCGTTGAACCGCCGCATCAGCTCGTCGGCGAGCGACAGGTAGAACCGCGACTCACCGGGATCGCCCTGGCGGCCGGAGCGGCCGCGCAGCTGGTTGTCGATGCGACGCGACTCGTGGCGCTCGGTACCGAGCACGTAGAGACCGCCCGCCTCGATGACTTCCTCGGCCTCGTCGGCGGCTTCGGCCTTGACCGCAGGCAGCACCTCGTGCCAGGCCGCCTCGTACTCGTCGGGGGTTTCGACCGGGTCCAGGCCCTGGTCGCGCAGGCGCTTGTCGGCCAGGAAGTCGACGTTGCCGCCGAGCACGATGTCGGTACCGCGGCCGGCCATGTTGGTGGCCACGGTGATGGCGCCGCAGCCGGCCGGCCTCGGCGATGATGCCCGCCTCCTGCTCGTGGTACTTCGCGTTCAGCACGTTGTGCGGGATGCGGCGCTTCTGGAACTGCCGCGACAGGTACTCCGACCGCTCGACGCTGGTCGTTCCGATCAGGACCGGCTGACCCTTCTCGTAGCGTTCGGTGACGTCGTCGACGACCGCGATGTACTTGGCCTCTTCGGTCTTGTAGATCAGGTCGGACTGGTCCGCGCGGAGCATCGGCTTGTTGGTGGGGATCGTGACGACGCCGAGCTTGTAGATCTCGTGCAGCTCGGCGGCCTCGGTCTGCGCCGTGCCGGTCATGCCCGCGAGCTTGTCGTAGAGCCGGAAGTAGTTCTGCAGGGTGATCGTCGCGACCGTCTGGTTCTCGGCCTTGATCTCGACGTGTTCCTTGGCCTCGATGGCCTGATGTAGGCCCTCGTTGTAGCGACGGCCGATCAGCACGCGGCCGGTGAAGTCGTCGACGATGAGCACCTCGCCCTCGCGGACGATGTAGTCCTTGTCGCGCTGCGAACAGCTCCTTGGCCTTGAGCGCATTGTTGAGGTAGCTGACCAGCGGCGAGTTCGCGGCCTCGTAGAGGTTGTCGATGCCCAGCTGGTCCTCGACGAACTCGACGCCCAGCTCGTGCACGCCGATCGGTGCGCTTCTTGATGTCCACCTCGTAGTGGACGTCCTTCTCCATCAGCGGCGCCAGCCGGGCGAACTCGGTGTACCAGTTCGACGCGCCGTCGGCGGGCCCGGAGATGATCAGCGGGGTGCGGGCCTCGTCGATGAGGATCGAGTCGACCTCGTCGACGATGGCGAAGTTGTGGCCGCGCTGCACGCAGTCTTCGATGCGAGTGGGCCATGTTGTCGCGCAGGTAGTCGAAGCCGAACTCGTTGTTGGTGCCGTAGGTGATGTCGGCGGCGTAGGCGGCCCGCCGCTCCTCGGGGGTCATCTGCGACAGGATCACGCCGACGTCCAGGCCGAGGAAGCGGTGCACGCGGCCCATCCACTCCGCGTCGCGTTTGGCCAGGTAGTCGTTGACCGTGACGACGTGCACGCCCTTACCGCCGAGCGCGTTGAGGTAGGCGGGCAAAACGCAGGTCAGGGTCTTGCCCTCACCGGTCTTCATCTCGGCGACGTTGCCGAAGTGCAGCGCCGCGCCGCCCATCACCTGGACGTCGAAGTGGCGCTGGTCGAGCACGCGCCAGGCCGCCTCACGGGCTACCGCGAACGCCTCGGGCAGCAGGTCGTCGAGGTCGGCGCCCATCGGCGATGCGCTTCCTGAACTCGTCGGTCTTGGCCCGCAGTTCGGCGTCGGAGAGCTTCTCGACGTCGTCGGACAGGGTGTTGACGTAGTCAGCCACCCCCTTGAGGCGCTTGACCATGCGGCCTTCACCGAGACGGAGCAACTTCGACAGCACGCTATTTCCCCTGTGGGTTCGATGGATCTCGTCAGGCATCCGACGAGGTCCATCGTAAGTGACTCGTCGAAATACCTGGTCGACGCTCGGCTCGCCAGGCGTCGCCCCCGGTTCAGGCCAGGCGTGATCAGCCCGTAATCGTAGGCGTGGCGGCGATACACGACGCAGGGCTTGTCGCTCTCTTTGTCGTGGAAGAGGAAGAAGTCGTGGCCGACGAGTTCCATCTCATAGAGCGCGTCGTCGACGGTCATCGGCTTGGCCGGGTGTTCCTTCGTGCGCACGATGCGCCCCGGCTCATGGTCGTCGAGCGCCTCCCGGTCGAGCGCGGTGCTCGTCGGCGACGGGTGCCGTGTCGGGCAGCGGGGCCGCGGCGGTGGCCTCGGCGAGCGAAACGGGAGTCTTGTCCCCGTAGTGGATCTTGCGGCGGTCCTTGCTGCGGCGCAGCCGGTTCTCGAGTTTGCAGACCGCCGACTCGAGGGCGGCGTAAAAGCTGTCCGCGCAGGCCTCGCCGCGGACGACCGGGCCCGCGACCTCGCGGCAGTGATCTCTACGTGCTGACAGTTCTTGCGTTGGCGGCGGTTGCGCTCGTGGTCGAGTTCGACGTCGAAGAGGTAGATGGTGCGGTCGAATCGTTCCAGTCGAGACAGTTTTTCCGAGACGTAGATGCGGAAGTGGTCGGGAACCTCGACGTTGCGGCCCTTTACGACGACCTCGGCATTGGGCGCGGCTTCGGGCGTCTCGTCCTCGACAACCATCGCGCGGTTCGAATCCACGGAATTGGTTGACATGCTTGGCAACTCGTTTCTCTTCGCGTCCGCACGCTTCAGCGTGCCCGGCCTGTCTTCAGATTACGCGCCGACGGGGCCTTGCATGTCGCCCTGCCCGCCGGTGCAAGGTGTCGACTACTCACCTCCTACCGCTGGGTCGGCGATGCTGGCGCTGCTGGTGAGCGCCGCCGTGAGGCATTCACGGGTGGTTGGTGCCGACGGTAGTCCGTGTTCACCCGGTAGTGCCAGTAAATTCTTCGACCTGTTTCCAGTTCTTCATATGGGATTGATTGCCGAAGTAATTGCCGGAGCCGTCACGGCGACGGGTCAGGCGTGTGCGACCGCGAGAACGGCGACAACGCGCCCGCCGATCGTTTGCAGCACCCGGGCGGACTCCGCTGCCGTGGCACCGGTGGTGACGATGTCGTCGATGACCAGGACGTCTCCAGCGACCGGTTTGGCGGCCTTGACGCGGCCCGCGATGTTGCGTTCGCGGTCGGTGCTGGACAGGCCGACGGAGTCGCGGACGAAGGCCCGCATGCGCAAGGCCTGGTCGACCGTCGATGTCGGGGTGTCCGGCCGTCGCCGCGAGCGCCATGCGGGTGACGGGGTCACCGCCGCGGCGCCGGGCGGCCGATCGGCGGGTCGGCGCGGGCACGACGCGTCAGCGGCGTGTCGACGACTCCCCACGTCAACATGTTCATCAGCCCGACGTGCAGCGCTGCGGCGAGCGGCTTGATCAGGTCGGCGCGTCCGTGCTCCTTGACGGCGACGATGGCCTCACGGCGGGCGCCGGCGTAACGGCCGAGCGAAAAAACCGGAACGCCGGGATCGAGGCGAGGCGCGATGAGGTGCGGCTGGTCGGGCCTGACGACCAGCTCCCGCACGCAGGCCGGGCACCACCGCGTCGAAGGTGCGCCGCAGCCCCCGCAGGCCAGTGGCAGCACGAGGTCGAGCACACCCGCAGTGTCGCGATGGTCGGTGACATCCAGGCGGATTCAGGCGCGCGGAATACGGACGATGTCACCGGGATGGATCAGATTGGGGTTTGGGATGGTGTGCGGGTTCGCCGCCACCGAACGTCGGCGATCAGTTGGAACTGCCCGATGTCGGGCCGCGATATTGCCACCCGCTTGGGCGTAGTTTCGAGGTCATGAGAGAGGCCGCATCGAACGATGAACGGGAGTCCTTCATCGTCGACTGCCTCGTGACCGCGTTCTCCGACCTGATGGAGGCAGACCCCGACGCGTTCCGGACCAAATTCCGCAAGATGGCCGCCGACCCGTTCGCGTTCTACCGCGGCAGCGCATGCGTGTTCTACGCCGATGTCGCAGAGCGCGAAGACCCCTGGGCAGACGAGCGGACCTCCCGCGTGTGGATCCAGGGCGACCTGCACGCCGAGAACTTCGGCACCTACATGGACGGCTCGGGGATACTCATCTTCGACGTCAACGACTTCGACGAGGCTTTCGTCGGGCACTTCACCTGGGACCTGCAGCGCTTCGCCGCGAGCGTCGCGCTGATCGTGCTGGCAGAAGGCGATCTCGGACGAGGAGATCACGCGGCTCATCGAGGCGTTCGTCCGCGCCTACGTGCGATCAGGTGCGGTGGTTCGTCGACGTGGACGACGACTCGTCGTTCTCGCTGAACCTGGACACCGCCCGCGGCGCGGTGCTGACGGCGCTGCAGTCGGCGCGGCTGTCCACCCGCTCAGCAGATGCTGGACCGGATCACCGAGGTCGACGACTGCGACCGGCGCTTCCGGGAGGTGACCGGGCGTGCGCCGCCTCGACGACGGCGAGCGCGACAAGGTGCTCGACGCGTTCGGACGCTACCTCGAGACGATCCCGGAGACGAAGCGGTTCCGCGGGATCACCTACGACGTCAAGGACGTGATCGGCAAGTCCGGCATGGGCATCGGCAGCGCAGGACTGCCCGCGTACACCGTGCTGATCGAGGGCTTCAATCAGGCGCTGGACAACGACGTGGTGCTGTCGATGAAGCAGGGAAACGTCGCCGCGCCCAGTCGCGTGATCGACGACCGCGACGTCGAGGGGTACTTCAAGCACCACGGGCACCGCACGGCCGTGTCCCAGCGCGCGCTGCAGGCGCATGCCGACCCACTGCTGGGCTACACCGACATCGACGGCGTTGGCTATGTGGTGAGCGAGATCTCGCCCTACGACGCCGATCTGGACTGGAGCGAGCTGACCGAGCCAGACGAGATCGGCGAAGTGATCGAGCAACTCGGACAGGCGGTGGCCAAGGTGCACTGCGTCAGCGACACCGACAGCGATCAGTCGCTCGTCGACTTTCAGACCGAAGACGCCATCGTTGCGGCGATAGCGAGACGATGAGGACGAGTTCGTCTCCGACATGGTGTCTTTCGGCCTGAAGTACGCCGCGGAGGTGCGCGACGACCATCGGCACTTCGTCGAGGCGTTTCGGGAAGGGAGGATCCCCAATGTCACATCCACCTGACGGCGCTTCACAGTCGGCTCCCAGCTGCGGCGGCGACGCTGGAATTGTGACAGAAGACCCGCTACCCATGAGCACCGTCACGGTGAACGGTCGCCCGGTTGACGTCCGGACCGAGGACGACACCGCCCTGCTGTACGTGTTGCGCAACCACCTGGGCCTCAAGGGAACCCGCTTCGGCTGCGGGATGGGCGTGTGCGGCGCCTGTCTTGTGCTGGTCGACGGCAACCCGGTCTACTCATGCGACACCCCGGTGTGGTCGGTGACCGGCAAGGCGGTGACCACCGTCGAGGGTCTCGGCACCGACGACGGGCAGCACCCGGTGGCCCGCGCGATCGTCGAGGAACAGGCCGCCCAGTGCGGCTACTGCATGTCGGGGATCGTGGTCAGCGCGGCGGGCCTGCTCGCGACGAACCCCGACCCGTCCGAATCGGAGGTTCGGACCGCACTGGACGACAACCTGTGCCGCTGCGGCGCGCACAACCGGGTGGTGCGGGCCGTGCTTGAAGGCCGCCGCCGAGATGCGCACGGCCGCCTCGTGACCGTGGGAGCTCTGCCGCCGTCGCTCGCGGCCAATCCCCGCCTCGGTGACTGGCTGCGCATCGTCGGTGACGGCATAGACGGGGCTGACGGTATCGTCGAAATCCGTTCCGGCAAGGTCGAGTTGGGCCAGGGCGTGCTCACGGCGCTCGGACAGATCGCCGCCGAGGAGTTGGATGTCGACGTCGACCGCATCCGGATGACTGCGGCGGCAACCCATCTCAGCCCCGACGAGGGCTACACCGCCGGTAGCCTGTCCATCCAGCATTCCGGTGCCGCGCTTCGGCAGGTGTGCGCCGAAGTGCGCGGGATCTGTACATCGCGCTCGCCGCCGACAAATTCGCCGTGCCGAAGGAAGCCCTCACGATCGAGGACGGCCGGATACGCTGCGCCGACGGCGCGGCCACCAGCTACTGGGAATTGGCGGACGACACCCTGCTGGACAGGCCCGCCAGCGGTGACGCGGCACCGAAAGCCGTATCGGGCTACCACGTCGTCGGCACCGACGTCGCACGGCTCGACCTGCCCGACAAGCTCGCCGGCCGGCCCCGTTACGTCCACGACCTGGCGATGGACGGCATGGCATACGGCCGCGTGGTGCGACCGCCGTCGCGCGGTGCGACGTTGCGCAACCTCGACACCGCACCGGCGCTCGCCCTGCCGGGGGTCGATCACCGTGGTGCGTGACGGCGACTTCCTGGCTGTCGTTGCCGAACGGGAGGAGGTCGCTCTGCGGGCGGCCGATCGCCTACGCCACGATGCCGACTGGGAGGAGCATCCGACGCTGCCCGATGAGGACGGGCTGCCCGCCTTCCTCACCTCGGCGCCGACGGACACCACCGTGATCGCGGACGTCGGTTCACCGCCACATGCCGGCATCGTCCGGTCGCACTCGGCGTCCTATCACCGCCCGTACCTCGCGCACGGGTCGATCGGACCGTCCTGTGCGATTGCGGTCGCGCGGGGCGCCCATCTCGAGATCTGGACACACAGCCAGGGCGTGCACGTGCTGCGTCGCGAGATTGCGCGATCTCTGGGAATGGCGCCGGACCAACTCGTGGTCCGTCACGTCGAAGGCCCGGGATGCTACGGCCACAACGGCGCCGACGACGCCGCGATGGACGCCGCGGTCCTCGCCATCGCCGTGCCGGGCCGACCCGTGCAGGTGGTGTGGTCGCGGCCCGACGAGTTGAGCTGGTCTCCCCTCGGCCCCGCCGGGGTGGCGCGGGTCTCGGCCGATCCGCGGGGCGAACGGCGACATATTGTCGTGGCGCCACGAGATCTGGAGCGGCAGCTTCATCAGCCGTCCCGGCATGACGCCGACCACAGCCTTCCTCGCCACCAGCCACCGTGCCGGCGGTGAGGGATCCGGTCGGCGGTCGAACCACCGCAGGAGCGTGGCGGCGGCGCCAGCCGAAATGCGGTGCCGGGATACGACTTTCCGTCCTTTCAGGTGGTCAATCACCTGTTGACGACGATGCCCCTGCGGACATCTGCGCTCCGCTCCCTCGGCGCGTTCCTGAACGTCTTCGCTGCTGAGTCGTTCATGGACGAGCTCGCGGAACAGGCGGACCGCGATCCCGTCGAGTTCCGGCTGGCGCATCTGTCCGACCCGCGGGCCAGGGCCGTGATCGAACATGTTGCCCGACAGTCGGATTGGAACGCCTGGACACCGCCGTCGGACGCGGTCGGCCGCGGAATCGGGTATGCGCGCTACAAGAACTCCAGCGCTTACTGCGCGGTCGTCGCGGAAGTCGAGGCGGTCGCGGAAATCCGTGTCCGCCGACTGACCGTTCGCCGTCGACGCCGGACTGGTCGTCAATCCCGACGGCGCGGCGAACCAGGTCGAAGGAGGAGCGATCCAGGCCACCAGTTGGGCGCTGAAGGAGCGGGTGAGGTTCAACCGGCTCACCGTCACCAGCGACACCTGGGAGACCTATCCGATCCTGCGCTTCTCCGAAGTCCCCGCGGTCGATGTCGAGTTCCTGCCCGGTGCCGACAACGCATCACTCGGCGTCGGGGAATGCGCTCAGGGACCGACGGCCGCCGCGATCGCGAACGCGGTGTCCGACGCGCTCGGGATCCGGGTACGCACCCTGCCCCTGACCCCGGACCAGATCGTCGCCGCGATGTCGGATTGACCTCCGTCAGGTCAAGACGATCTCGTCTCCCTGCACCGAGACGTTCTTCGCCTCCAACGGTTCTGTCGCGGGACCGTGTGCCACACTGCCATCGAGGTTGAACTTACTGCCGTGGCACGGACAGTCGATGGTTCCGTCCGCCACCTTGTCAACGGTGCAGCCCTTATGGGTGCAGGTCGACGAGAAGCCGTTGAACACACCGGCGGACGGTTGCGTCACCACCACCTCACCCAGGATCACGCCGGACCCCACGGGCACCTCGGACGTCTTCGCGATGCCCTTCGCCGGCGCGGCACCCGCGGAGGATCCAGGGGTCTGCGCGGCGGACGTACTCGCCTCGCCGGTCGCATCGGACTTCTTGCCGTAGGACGAGCACGCAGCGAGCACCGTCGCGGCGAGTCCGAGTCCGGCGCCGATGATCATCTTCTGTCGTGGGAAACGGAACTCTTGGATATTCACTTGGACCTCAATTCGTTGGGCTGCTGAGTCAGAACGTGATACCGCTGGTCTGGAAGAACCACAATGCCGACGTCAACCAAACGTAGACCAGCGTGAAGAACACCAATCCACCGGCGACCGGAATGACCCAGGCGCGAAGGCCTTTGCGCGTGAGTAGCACCATCTTTGTCGCGAATACCCCGTAGAAGAAGCACCCGAAGAGGGAGTGGAACAGCACGCGAGTGTTGTAGGACTCGAATCCGAGCGCATACAGGCAGTGCACAGCCACGGGCACGCTGACCAGCACCGCCAGTCGCCCCGACCAGACATGCGCGGTGCCGATCCACGACGGGGCCTTCCCCCCGGGAATCAGCCTGTACATCGCGAATGCGGACACCAACTGGAATACCGCCAGCGCAATCGCCACCGTCGCCAACCACGACTTCACCGCCAAGCCGCTGGAGAAGCCGGCGATGCTGACCGAAAAGTACTGTGGATCATGGACTTTGCCGAACACCCCGAGACTGACGGCGATGACCGCGCCGAAAGCGACCGCGATCAGTACCGCGACATCGCCACGCGCCGACCGCACAGGTGCGGCCACGGTGGGAGCATCGGCGTCAGACATCGCTGTCCCCCTGCACCCGAATCGCCTTGATGGAGATGCCGTCGATGACCGCCATGCCGTCGCTGGTCAGCCGAGGCGCAGGTGCCGTCGATCCGTTGGCCGCGCGCTGCACACCGGTCACGCCCCCGCTCGGGTCGACGATCCAGCTGTTGCGAACGCCTGCGTTCTCGTACACGTACAGACCGGCAGGTGGCTGCGTCATGGGCGCGGTGAAGTCCCACTTCTTCTCGCCGATCCGCAGCGATCCGCCGATGGCAGTCCCCTCGAGGTGGCCGTCGAGTCGGCTCGACTTGTCCTTACTGGTCAGGCTCACCACACCGGCGCGGGCGCTGCCCCACAGCCAGGACTCGACCGCATTGCCGTCGCAGGCATAGGCGACCGCCTTGTCGCCCTGAACGGTGATCTCCACCGTGACGTGGCCGGTTGCCGTCGGGATCTTGCCGACGTAGTCGGCCTTGGCCGGAAACTGCGGCGGCGGCGGGGTGGCCGGTGGGGGCGGCGGCGCCGCCGGGGCGACGGTGAGCGTTGTGACGGCCGACTGCGCGACGGCGGGCGCGGGCTCATCATGTTGGGAGATGTTCACCAGCAAGATGCCGGCTCCGAGCACAGCGACTGCACCCAGAGTGACGAGCGGACCACGGATCTTCATCATCGACTCCTGGTTGTGAGCAAACACCGTTGGCGGTGCTTTGTCCCCACAACGGGCCGGGCCCGAAGTCGGTTCAGGGTGATGTCAGATATTCGTCGCTCAGCCCGCCGCCGTCAGACCGCCACCGCTTCGATGACGCTCTGCGGGGAGTCGGCTCGCCAGACCGCGATACGCCGCAGACCTGCCGCGAACAGCAGCGCGTCATATTCGCCGAGTGAGCGTTCCCGACCACCGGTGACCGCGAGCATGTTCAGGTCCATCAGCGCCACGACGCCGGGATCACCGCGATCTCCGATGAGCATTTCGATGATGGCGATGCGGCCGCCGGAGATCATGGCCTCACGGCAACGTCTCAGGATCCGGACACAGGCTTCGTCGTCCCAGTCGTGCAGGATGAACTTCAGGAGATACAGATCGGCTATGGGCAGCGAGTCGAAGAAGTCGCCTCCGACTACGTGAATGCATCCCGCGGGGTCACTCTGCTCGAGCTCTGCGGTGACCGCCTCGGCGACGTCCGGCCGATTGAAGATGATTCCGCGAAGTCTGGGATTCGTCCTCTGAAGCTGTCGAAGAAGTGCGGCGCTCGAACCCCCGACATCGACGGCCACCGCCACGTCGCTCGTCGAGATGCCGCCGACGACGTCGTGGGCGCACAGCGCCGTGGCGGCTTCCAGTGCGCCGGTGAACTCTTCGGCGCTGGACGGATTGTGCTGAAGGTACGAGTAGAGGGTCATTCCTAGCGCATCGCGTGAATGGCTGCAGCCGTCTCGGACGGCCGCGACGAATTCACCCCAGGGCAACCAGTGTGACCGGTTGGTCAAACCCAGGGCCAATCCGCGCAGCGATCTCGGGGCGTCCGCCCGCAGCGTGTCCAGCAGTGCAGTGGCGTGAACATGTTCGGTGGCGTCGACCGTCACCAGCCCCAGCGCGATGCCGGCCCGTACCAACCGAAACGTCGTCTGCGGGGGACTGCCTTCAAGCTCGGCCAGCTCGTCAGTGGTCAGCGGGCCGTCGGCGAGATGATCGGCTATCGAAAGGTCGACGAAGGCTCGGATCGTCTGACTGACCCAGTAACCGAAAATCATGTCGGTCATCCGGTGGTGGACATCGGGACTGAGGGCCCAGCCCGACTTCTGATTCGGCATGGCGATCTCCTTGTGAGCAACGCAGTCAGGGGTAGTGAGTCGTGGGCTGCTCCCCCTCATGTGCCGAGTGATTCCGCCAGCTTCGCAAGTTCGTCCAACTCGGGTAGTGCCGCGGACTCCGGAAACGACGCAAGCATCAGGGCTGCTTCGTCGACGCCGGCGTGTGCGTATCCGGCCAATGTCTCGGTGTCGCGCCCGGCACCGTAGACGGTGATCGGGACGTCGGGGCGCCCGTTGTCGGCGAGCCATTTCCGGGCGGCGAGAATCTCGTCGACCGCCAACCCGGCGGGCGGTAGCCAACCGTCGCCCAGCGTGCAGAGTCGCCGCAACGCCGCGCGGCTGGTGCCGCCCACGTAGATCGGCGGATGTGGCCGCCGGACCGGTTTGGGCCACGAGAACATGGGACCGAAATCAATGAGATCACCGTGGAATTCGGCGATGTCCGAGGTCCATATTTGTTTGAGTGCCTGAATCTGTTCGTTGAGCTTGGCGCCTCGCGTCGTCGGATCGAGGCCGTGGTGACGCATCTCATGACGGTTCCAGCCGACTCCGACCCCCAGTACGACCCGGCCGTTGGACAACAGGTCCAGGGTGGCCACCTCCTTGGCCGTGTAGATCACGTCACGTTGGGGCAGCAAGACGACGCCGGTGGCCAGCGTGAGGGTCCGGGTGGTCGCGGCCGCAGAGGCGAGGGCCACGAAGGGGTCGAGCGTTCGGTGGAATTCCCTGGGCGGGTCGCCGGCCCCTGGATACGGCGCCTCGTAGGCGACCGGCATGTGTGAGTGCTCAGTGACGATCAAGGAATGAAATCCACGCTCTTCCACCGCGGCCGCAAGTGGACCGGGAGCCATGCTTTCGTCGGTGACAAACGTCGAGATGCCAAATCGCATGTTCTAGAACATGTCCCGGATCGACATGAACGTCCACGCGCAGGCCATCATGTGCACAAGTTACGTCGGGAAACGGCGGCGCCAGTAGCCGGTGAGCGCACGGATTCGGCCGTATTACGCACAACCGCCGCCGTTGCGGCTACGTCACTGGGTGGGGCCGACGAACAGATTGTTGAGTTCCAGGCCGCCGTCGATACCGATCTCTTGAGCCGTGATGTACCCGGCACCGTCGCCGGAAAGGAACGCAACCAGATCGGCCACCTCCTCGGGACGGCCGAATCGATCGCTCAGAATTGCAGCGCGGATACGATCCTGATCCGCCTCGGACAACGCCATCACCTTCGGCGTGGCGATCATGCCGGGCAGCACGACGTTGGCCGTGATCCCGTGGGCACTGTTCTCGATGGCGATGGTGCGCATCATCCCGTGTAAGCCGGCCTTGGCGGCGGCGTAGGCGACCTTGCCGGTCGAGCCCATCCGGCCCGCCATGCTCGAAATCGCCACGACACGACCGAAATGCCGTTCCCGCATTCCGGGGAGGCAGGCCTGGATAACGCGGAAGGCCCCGGTGAGATTCAGGTCGATATCGCGCGACCATTTCGCCATCGACATCGAATGTGCGGGGGCGAACGTGTCGACGATGCCGGCCACCGAGACACAGATGTCGATGTCGCGGACGGCCCATTCCGGGATGGGGTCGACGGAAAGATCGACCACCACGTCAGCCGAACCCGCGACGTCTGTCGTGCGGACTTCCACCCCTTCGGCGCGCAACCGCTCGCAGATGGCCCTACCGATCCCGCCGTTCGCGCCAGTGACGAGCGCCCTTCGTGTCGTCAATTGGACCCTCCCATCCGACACCACTGTCGCCGTGCTCGCCCGAACCAACCACCCGTTGTAACGCCCTGCCCCCATCGGGTCGTCCACAGTTTCCGGGCTCGACACCGAGGCCGGGAAAGCGCTTGGACTGTGATTTACGTCATAGTTGTCCAGCGCCCTGCATAGGGACGCGCCGGTCGACGTTGGTAACGGCAGATGGAAGCCTTTACCGAGGTCCGCACGGGCCACGCCGGCCTCTCCTGGGTCAGCGCCTCCGATCTGGCTGAGTTCGCAGTGCTGTGCTGCGAGGAGCCACACATCAACCTGTTGAGCGACCCTGATTCGCTCTCACTCGCGCATCGGGTGGCCCGGATCGGTCCGCTCACCGTCGGCGAACTCGTGATAGGCGCCGATATGTCGCTGGATTGCGGTGAGATGTGCAGCGCCTACCGCGTGAACGTCTTGCGGTCCGGTCACCTGGAATCGGTGCATCGTGGGGCGGCCCTCACCGCGGGCCCGGGCAGCACCACCGTGTACCGGCCGCAGGGCCACGCCGCAGCGCGATGGGCGGCCGGCAGCACGATGGTGGCCACCAAGATCGATCGTTGCGTCGTCGACGATGCGCTCATTGATGCGCTCGGTCGTCAGGTGCCGTCGCAGATCGACTTCCACCCCGCCATGTCGACCACGGCCGGTGCGGCGCGCAGCTGGGTCGACATGTTGCTGATTCTCACTGAGCAGTTGTTCCGGCCCGACAGCGTGCTGACGCGACCGATGGTCGGACTGCCGTTCGTCGACAGCCTCGTTCGTGGCTTTCTGCTCGCCGCCGATCACCCACACCGCGACGCGGTGGCGGCGGAAGCGAAACCGGCCGCCCCTCGCACAGTCCAGGTCGCAGTCGACATCATCGAGGCCGAACCCCATCTGCCGTTGACGGTGTCCGCGCTCGCAGCACGCAGTCACGTCAGCGTCCGCAGCCTTCAGGAGAGCTTCCGCCGACATCTCGGCATGTCGCCGATGGCGTATTTGCGTGAGGTTCGGCTCCGCCGCGCACACCGCGCGCTGGAGGAATCCGACCCATCGGTCGCCACCGTCGCCGCGATCTCCTACCAGTGGGGGTTCAACAATCTCGGTCGATTCGCCGCAGCGCACACCGAAGCCTTCGGCGAAACCCCGTCGATGACACTGCGCCGGAACAGGTTCCACAGCACGGGAAAGCAACCGGCAGCCAGCTCGGTTGACGGACAGATCGCCGGCTGACGCGCGGCCGCTCGGTCAGCCCGGTAGCACGGGCAGGGCGCCGGGCGCCATCAGCGGGCGCACCTCAGCCCAGGCCGGATCGTCCTCGGCGGCCGACCCGGCCAGCTGGAGCACGCCGCGTTCGTCGGCGACATACACCGTCGACGGGCTCGCGGCGACCGTCGTGACCGGCATCAGAAGATTGCGGCTCGGCCCGTCGGAGTTGACGCCGTCGAGATTGACGTAGGACACCGGATGCTGTGGGTCGGTGCGGCTGACGACGATGTCGTCGCCGGTGCGCCAGGACAGTGACACCACCGTGTTGCCGAGCCCGAAGCCCAGCCGCCGCGGATAGGTCAGCGCGACCCGCCGCCGGGTGTCTGCTCGACCCCGGCGAGGATGACCTGACCCTCGATGACCATCGCCGCGCGCGTGGCGTCGCGGGACAGCTGCATCTCGGCGATCACGCCGGGGAATCGCGTCGACACAGCCGTCGAGTCGACGGGGATCCGGGCCGGCTGACCCGATGCATCCTGGATGACCCGCACCACGTTGATGCCGTCCACGACGACCCAGATCGCATCGTCGAGTGACCAGCTCGGCCGCGACAGGCGCGTCCCTCCATGGCCTGCGCGGCGGTGCCGCCGAGCGGGCCCACCCACAACGACGACGCCATGTCGGGGGCACCCGGCCGCAGTGTCACGATCGACGCGACCTCCTGCCCCGTCCGCGACAACGAAGCCGCCGTCTGGTCGGGCATCTGCCCGAACGAGCCTTCCACCCGCGGCGCCCGCTGACCGTCCAGCGACACCAACGATCCGCCGATCAACGCGTGCAGGCCGGCGGCGGCACCCTCGAGCGGCGCCCGGATCGGTGGCCGCGACATCGGAGGTGTCCCAGCCGTCGGCGAACCGGTCGTCCAACGCCGCACCGTCGGCGTTGATCACGTACGGCCCGTTGATCCCGGCCCGCGACAATGTCCAGATGATCTGCGCGGCAAGCAGTTGCCGGCTGTGCGGATCGGTCGTCGACAGGTTCTCCAGGTCGATCCGGGCGCCGCCGTAACCGCGCCCCACGCCCGTCTTGCCGCCGTCGGCACGCGTCACCGGGCCGCGCAGCTTCAGCGGCGGCGCCGAGCAGGTTGCGCACCGTGTTGGCCATCTCCGGCCGCGGACCCGCGATGAGCTTGCTGACCAACTCGGTGGCCAGCTGGTCGGAGTCGGAAACCGCCACGTAGCGCGGATCGGGGACGACGGTTTTTCCGGTCGGGTCGGCGAAGTAAAGCGTGTTGCGTTTGTAGGTGGCCTGAAACTGTTGCCAGTCGAGGAAAACGCCGTTGGGCAGCCGGTCGATGCGCCACCCGCCAGGCGTCTTGATCAGGTCGATCGGCCCGGGGTCGGGCAGCGCCCCCTCGCCCGTTTCGAACACCCCGACATCCGACAACGAGCCGAGGATGTCGGCGCGCATGGTCACCGACACCCGGTCGGGCCCACGCGTTTCGACGAACACCACGTTGTCGATCAGCAGCGCGCTGCCGGCGTCATCCCAGGCGCTGCGAGGCGGATTCGGTGAGGAACTGCCGCGCCGCCAGATGCCTGTTCGCGGGATCGGCTGTCGCCTTGAGGAATTCGCGCAGCAGCACATCCGGATCCATTCCCGGCGTCGGCTTCGGCAGGCTCGGCGGCGCGGGCCGGTCGACCGTACCGATCGCCTGCGGCGCCGACGAACTCGGCACACCGGCACATCCGGAAAGAACGAGCACCAGCAGCAACAGCGCCGCCAGGACGCGTTTCACACGCTCTCCCCGGCCGGCGCGCGTTCGCGGGGCTTGGCTGCGGAGGCCGTTCGGGCCCAACGGGTTTCATCGGCAACGGGCTGGTGGTCACCTTGTGGCCACGGACCAGGGGCAGCGTGAGCCGGAAACAGGCCCCCTTGCCCGGTTCGCCCCAGGCTTCGAGCCTGCCCTGGTGCAGCCGGGCATCCTCGATGCTGATGGCCAACCCCAGGCCGGTGCCGCCGGAACGCCGCACCCGCGAGGGGTCGGAGCGCCAGAACCGGCTGAACACCAGCTTCTCTTCACCGGGCCGCAGCCCGACGCCGTAGTCGCGGACGGTGACCGCGACGGTGTCCTCGTCGGCGGCCATCCGGATCCGCACCGGCTTGCGTTCGGCGTGGTCGATGGCGTTGGCGATGAGGTTGCGCAGGATCCGTTCCACCCGGCGCGGGTCGACCTCCGCGATCACGCTCCTCGGCGGGCATGTCCACGATCAACTCGATACCCGCGTCGTCGGCCAGGTGCCCGACGTTGTCAAGCGCGCTCTGCACCGTCGACCGCAGATCCACCGATTCGACCGACAGCTCGGCGACACCGGCATCGTGGCGGGAGATTTCGAGCAGGTCGTTGAGCAGCGTCTCGAACCGGTCCAGCTCGTTTACCATCAGCTCGGTCGAGCGCCGCAGTGCCGGATCGAGGTCCTCGCTGTGGTCGTAGATCAGGTCGGCGGCCATGCGCACCGTGGTCAGCGGTGTGCGCAGTTCATGGCTCACATCGGAGGTGAACCGCCGTTGCAGGTTGCCGAACTCCTCCAGTTGGGTGATCTGGCGGTGCAGGCTTTCGGCCATGTCGTTGAACGAGACGGCCAGCCGGGCCATGTCGTCCTCGCCGCGCACCGGCATGCGTTCGGTCAGATGCCCTTCGGCGAACCGCTCCGCGATCCGCGACGCCGACCGCACGGGCAACACGATCTGGCGGGCCACCAACAGGGCGATCGCGGCCAGCAGCCCGAGCAGCACCACGCCACCGGTCGCCATCGTCCCGCGCACCAGCGCGATGGTGCTTTCCTCGTTGTTGAGCGGGAAAATCAGGTACAGCTCGAGATTGGTCACCGTTGACGTCGAAGATGTGCGGGCTGCCGATGATCAGCGCCGGACCGGAGAAGGCGTCGGTGTGCACGGTCGCGTACTGGTAGCTGACCTGGCCCGCCTTCACGAAATCCCGCAACGCCTTCGGCACCTGCTGCACGGGTCCCGCCGCGGTCGCCGCCCGCGGACCGTCTCCCGGAACCACCAGCACCGCATCGAATGCGCCCGCCAGCCCCGCGCCGGAGTCGGCCTTGCGGTCGATCAGCGTGTTACGCGCCAGCTGCAGGCTGCTGTCGAGCGAACGGGTCTCCTCGCCGCCGACGATGCCGCTGACGGTGCCGCGTGCGCGCTCGATCTCCTCGGTCGCGGCGCGCACCTTGACCTCGAGGATGCGGTCGGTGATCTGGCTGGTGAGTACGAAGCCGAGGACCAGGATGACGGCCAGTGACAGGCCGAGCGTCAACGTGACGACGCGCAGCTGCAGCGACCGTCGCCAGGCAAGCCCCATCGCCCGACCCAACGCACCCAATCCGCGTAAAAGTGGTGCAGAACGCCGATGAATGCGTCGCCTCGAGCTCCAGATCACGGGGGTCCGGCCTTGTATCCCACTCCTCGAACAGTCAAAACCACCTGCGGATTCTCCGGGTCTTTCTCAACCTTGGCCCGCAAACGTTGGACATGCACGTTCACCAAACGGGTGTCAGCGGGGTGCCGGTACCCCCACACCTGTTCGAGCAGCACATCACGAGTAAACACCTGCCGCGGTTTGCGCGCCAACGCCACCAACAGGTCGAATTCCAGCGGCGTCAGGGAGATCTGCTCGCCCTGCCGGGTGACTTTGTGGGCGGGCACGTCGATCTCGACATCGCCGATCGAGAGCATCTCGGCGGGCTCATCCTCATTGCGGCGCAGCCGGGCGCGCACACGGGCCACCAGCTCCTTGGGCTTGAAGGGCTTCATCACGTAGTCATCGGCACCCGATTCGAGACCGAGTACCACGTCAACGGTGTCGGTCTTGGCCGTCAACATCACGATCGGCACACCGGAGTCGGCGCGCAGCACGCGGCATACGTCGATGCCGTTCATGCCGGGCAGCATCAGGTCGAGCAACACCAGATCGGGCCGAAGTTCACGGACCGCGGTGAGCGCCTGGGTACCGTCACCGATCACCGCGGTGTCGAAGCCCTCCCCCCGCAGCACGATTGTGAGCATCTCGGCCAACGAAGGGTCGTCATCGACGACAAGGATCCTTTGCCTCATGGTGTCCATGGTGTCACCGAATCGCGACAAATCGCTGATAGCGCGCCCGCGAGTCTGCTAGTGAGTCAGCGACGCGGCCAGATCGGCGGCATCGACGGCCGGGCCCGCGACCACCCACGGCCCGCACCAGTCGCCCGCGGCCAGTTCCCCGTACACCTCGCCGGTCCGGCGCTGCAGTCCGTCGTCACGCTCGTAGGCGTCCCGCGCGCGGTCGGCGTCTTGGCTGGCGCGGTTGACGGCGCGCTCGGCGGCCAGTTCCGTCGGCACGTCCAGCAGCACCTGCCAGTCCGGCGCGGGCAGTCGCAGGCGTTCGTACTCCAACTCACGCACCCACGACACCGCCTCACCGTCGACGCCCTGGTGCAGCCGCGCCGCACTGTAGGCGGCATTGGATGCGACGTAGCGATCGAGGATCACCACCGGGTGGGCGGCGAGCAGGTGGCCGATCTCCTCGCGCGCGTCCGCGCGGTCCAGTGCGAACAGCACCGCCATCGCATACACCGACGACGAGAGGTCGCCGTGACCGCCGTGCAGCGCTTCGGCGGCCAGGTCGGCCGACACCGACCGCCCGTAGCGGGGGAACGCCAGTGTCGCCACGGACTGCCCGTCGGCCTCGAAGGCCGTGCGCAGGCCGTTCGTCAGCGTGCGCTTGCCGGCGCCGTCGACACCCTCGATCGACGATGAGCACGCGGCGAGCGTACCGGGCTTCGCCCACAGCGGGCGCCGGCGATCGGGCACCCCGATCCGCCGGTTCCTTGCCCACACCCAGCTGTGAAGCCGAACGGAGTCATCTGTGAATGCGCTTGAGATCGGCACGCCTGTGTACGAGATGCCCGCAAACTGTCAGCCATGAAATTGCCTGTCTGGAACCCGCGAACTCTCGCCACCGCGATTTGTAGTGGCGGAATCGTCGGCGCCGCTCTGTTCGCTGCCGCGCCGATCGCGAACGCCAATCAAGATCCTGCCGCCAATCCCCCGAATTGCAGCGCCGCCGACCTCGAGGGAGTCCGGTCGGGCGTGTCCGCGTCGACATCGGCGTACTTGTTCACGCACCCCGACCTGAATGACTTCATGACGAGCCTGGAGGCTCTGTCGCGGGAACAGGTCGCGTCAAAGGTGAAGGACTACATGACTTCTCATCCCGACGAGAAAGCCGATATGGCCGGTATCCGGCAGCCGCTGCTCGACATCAAGAACCGCTGCGGTCAGCCACCAAGCCCCTGACAAGTCGCGGGCGCCTCGTCGGCAGCACCGCCATCTCTCGAGCGCCGCGCTCCAGATACGCAACCAGGTTCGACGGTGCGTAGTCCGGTAGGTGTCGGTGCCTTTCCTGCGCGGTCGACGCGAGGAACTCGTGCGCCGCGTCAACGGCGCCGAGTGGCCGGACGTATCGCTGCGGGAGAAGCCCGAAAATGCCGGTGTGACACAGTTGCAGCACCCCAAAAGGGTTGGGAGAGATATCAGTTGCGGCACCGGACTCTTCGCCGGACTTTTCTGCACCGGACTCTTCGCTCGCCACAGCACCTTCCGGACTGAACGCCAGGCCGTATTCGCGGCTGCGTTCGACCATCCAGGCCAGCGCTACGTCGCTGAGACCGTGGCCCCGAAGGCCCCCGCCCACGTCGCCGTGGCTTCCGGCGAACCAGACCTGTTCGACTCGCTGATGTTCCGGAGCATGCTTCTGCGGGGTCCACAGCGTGGGCCGAAACAACGATGCGTGTTCGTCGATCGCCAACGCGTGGAATGCGGCGTCGACGGTTGAGCTGAGATCCGTATCGTGAAACCGCGATTGATCGTTGATCAGGTCGACCAACGGCAGCCCGGTGAGCGGAATACCGAGGGCACCCACCGTATCCCAGACGCCGATGAAACGGATGCGCGTTTCACGGGAGTAGGCACGCCGGAAGAGTTGGGCCTCGACGCTTCTGGGATGCGCGGCGTCTTTGCGGCTGCGATACAGCGCGTAAGCCTCATCCAGGCGGTCGATGTGTTCGCGACGGAGAACACCGGAGTTCCGGATGAAGCCCGCAAGACTGCGGGCGGTGAATGCGCCGCGGCTGAACCCGTACAGGAAGAGTTCATCTCCGGGCTCGAAGTTCTGGACGATGTACCGGTATGCGTCGCGAACGGCTTGCCCCACACCGAGACCGAAGATCGCCCCGGCATATCGGTCAAACCACCGGGTACCGACGCCGGGCTGGTAATAGGTGCGCTGCTCGACCCCTGCCGAATCCTCTGGAGCGATCGCGAGAGCGATCTTCGCGACGTTCGTCAGCTCCCGAACATTCGCGGTTTCCCATGTGCCATCGCAGCAGACAACCAGACGCTTGGACATTTCGGCGCTCCTCGAACGGTGTGCCGCGCAGGGGGGTCCCGGCGCGGCATCGGCGACCAAAGGCCGACACCCGCTCTGACGGCCATGTCCTCAACGCCGTTCAACAGAGCGCGTTTGCGCTTTCCCACTTCGTGAATTCAGCGTGACCCACGCCATGCGATCGCGACGAGAGACGGCCCCCGGCACCACCTGTGCCGGGGGCCGTCCACATCGACGAAACTCAGTAGCGGTAGTGCTCCGGCTTGTACGGGCCCTCGACGTCGACGTTGATGTACTCGGCCTGCTCCTTGGTGAGCTTGGTGAGCGTGCCGCCCAGCGCCTCGACGTGGATGCGCGCGACCTTCTCGTCGAGATGCTTGGCGAGTCTGTACACCTCGTTGTCGTACTCGTCGTTCTTGGTCCACAGCTCGATCTGGGCGATCACCTGGTTGGAGAAGCTGTTGCTCATCACGAACGAGGGGTGCCCGGTGGCGTTGCCCAGGTTCAGCAGCCGGCCCTCGCTCAGCACGATGATCGACGTGCCGTCGTCGAAGATCCACTGATCGACCTGCGGCTTGATGTTGAGCCGCTTGGCGCCGGAGCGCTCGAGCTTGGCCATCTGGATCTCGTCGTCGAAGTGGCCGATGTTGCCCAGGATCGCCTGGTCCTTCATCGCCTTCATGTGCTCGAGGGTGATGATGTCCTTGTTGCCGGTGGCGGTGATGACGATGTCGGCCTCGCCGATCGCCTCATCGACCGTACGGACATCGAAGCCGTCCATCAGCGCCTGGAGCGCGTTGATGGGATCGATCTCGGTGACCGACACCCGGGCGCCCTGGCCGGCCAACGATTCGGCGCAGCCCTTGCCCACGTCACCGTAGCCGCAGATCAGCACCTTCTTGCCGCCGATCAACACGTCGGTGCCGCGGTTGATGCCGTCGATCAGCGAGTGCCGGGTGCCGTACTTGTTGTCGAACTTGGACTTGGTCACCGAGTCGTTGACGTTGATCGCCGGGAACGCCAGCGTGCCCGCGGCCGCGAACTGGTAGAGCCGCAGCACACCGGTGGTGGTCTCCTCGGTGACGCCCTTGACCGACTCGGCGATCTTGGTCCACTTGGTCTTGTCCGTCTCGAAGCGCGCACGCAGCAGGGACAGGAAGACCTTCCACTCGGCGGAGTCGTCGTCCTCGCTCGGGCGGCACGACGCCGGCCTTCTCGAACTCCGCTCCGCGCAGCACCAGCATGGTGGCGTCGCCACCGTCGTCGAGGATCATATTGCGGGCGCGGCGGCGCCGTCCTTATCGGGCCAGGACAGCATCTGCTCGGCGGCCCACCAGTACTCCTCGAGGGACTCGCCCTTCCACGCGAACACCGGAACACCCTTGGGCTCCTCGGGGGTGCCGTGCGGGCCGACGACGACGGCAGCGGCCGCGTGGTCCTGGGTGGAGAAGATGTTGCACGACGCCCATCGAACTTCAGCGCCCAGGGACACGAGGGTCTCGATCAGCACCGCGGTCTGAATGGTCATGTGCAGCGAACCGGAGATCCGTGCGCCCTTCAGCGGCCGCACGTCGTGGTACTCACGCCGCAACGACATCAGCCCGGGCATCTCGTGCTCGGCCAGCCGGATCTCCTTGCGGCCGTAATCGGCCAGGGACAGATCGGCCACCTTGTAGTCGATGCCGTTGGAGACATCAGCGGTCAGCCGCTGCTCAGTTGTCGTCATGTGGGTTCCTTCTCGTGCGCGCGTCGCAATTACTTAGCCTTGTTACATATTAGGTGGAGTCGGTCACGGGTGGTTCGGCCCCGTCGCCCCGCTAGTTCTGCTCGATCACACCGTAGCGTTCGGCAAACGGCGTCATGAGTCGGGCCAGGTCCCGGGCGACATCGTGGTCGGCCTCGGGCGGCATCGAGACATAACTCATTGCCAGCCTGACGATAGCGCGGGCCAACACCCCGGCGTCCTCCTCGCTGGCGCGCACCCAGCTGTGCATGAACGACTCGGTCAGCCGCGGCGAACTCCGGGTGATGATCGGCGCACTCTCGGTGGTGATCAGCTGCAGCAGGTCGGGCTTCGTGCCACCGGTGAGCAGCGAGATCACCAGCGGATCGGCGGCCGACTCGGTGAAAAAGTCCGGAACCCCTGCAGGAACGCGGCGTAGACGTCGCCGACGTTACCGTTGATGGCATTTCGATCTGGTCGACGAGGCGGTCGGCCAGCCGCAACGCGTACCCCTGCGCCAGACCCTGCCGCGAACCGAATTCGTTGTAGATCGTCTGCCGACTGATGCCAGCGGCCGCGCCACGTCCGACAGGGTTATCGACGACCAGTCGCGGCCGAGCAGCAACTCCCGCATGCCGTCGAGGATCGAATCACGCAGCAACACCCGCTGCGCCTCGGCGTAGGGGATGCGCTGCGCGGTTCGCGCTCACGCGGGCCGGTCACACGCGCGACACTATCTTTTCCCGTCGCTTCTCTCGCCGATGCCACCGTCACGGCCGGGCGACCTCCACCATCTCGAAATCCGATTTCGCCGCACCGCAGTCCGGGCAGCTCCAGTCCTCGGGAATGTCGTCCCAGCGGGTGCCCGGTGCGATACCGTCCTCCGGCCAGCCCTTTGCCTCGTCGTACTCGAATCCGCACTGCACGCAGACGAACAGTTTGTAGTCACTCACCTCATTGCCTCTCTCCAATCTCTTCGAAGTCGACCTTCTCGCGCACCGCACAGTCGGGGCAGCACCAGTCCTCGGGTACGTCGACTCCACGCGCGTACCCGCCGGGAATCCTTCTCGCGCAGCCCCTTTCGCCTCGTCGTAGACGTAGTCGCAGCCGGGGCAACGGTAGCGGTACGGGAACTCCTCACTTCTGGTCCTCTGCTGCCGTCGCGCCACCGCTCGATCGCGCAGCTCCGTAGGTGAGCTTCACGCGACCTTGTCGCGGACCCGCGGATGAAGGTTCACCCGGGTGATGTCGCCGTCGTAGTGCTCGAGCACCCGGTGGTCCATCACCTTGCGCCACAGCGCCGGAACGTAGGTCAGCGCGATCATCGACGCATAGCCGCTGGGCAGGTTCGGCGCCCCGGCATGCTGCGCAGAGTCTGATAACGCCGGGTCGGGTTGGCGTGGTGATCGCTGTGCCGCTGCAGGTGATAGAGGAACAGATTGGTCACGATGTGGTCGGAGTTCCAGCTGTGCTCGCGGCGCGCACCGCTCGTAGCGGCCGCTCTGGGTCTTCTGCCGCAGCAGACCATAGTGCTCCAGATAGTTGACCGTCTCCATCAGCGTGAAGCCGAACACCGCCTGGATCACCATGAACGGGATCAGCGCCGGGCCGAACACCGCGATCAGCACGCCCCAGAACATCACCGACATCAGCCATGCGTTGAGCACGCCATTCGAATGTTCAACGGGCTCTTGTTCAGGCGGCGCATCCGCTGCGCCTCCAGCTCCCACGACGACCGCAGGCTACCCCACACGCTGCGCGGCAAGAACTCCCAGAACTCTTGCCGAAGCGCGCCGACGCCGGATCCTCCGGAGTGGCCACCCGTACGTGGTGCCCGCGATTGTGCTCGATGTAGAAGTGCCCGTACCAAGTCTGCGCCAGCGTGATCTTCGCCAGCCACCGCTCGAGTGAGTCCTTCTTGTGGCCGAGTTCGTGTGCGGTGTTGATGCCCACCCCTCCGAGCATCCCGACCGACAGCGCGAGCCCGATCTTGGCGGGCCACCCCAGGGATCCGTCGAAGCCGAGCCAGCTCAGCTCCGATGCGGTGAACAGGTACGCGCCAAAGATCACGCTGGCGTACTGGAATGGCAGGTAGATGTAGGTGCAGTAGCGGTAGTACCTGTCGTTCTCCAGGCGCTCCATCACCTCGTCGGGCGGATTCTGCCCATCGCGGCCATAGCGCCGATCGAGCGCAGGCAGCACGACGTACAACAGGATCGGCCCGATCCAGAACGGCACCTGCGCGGCGGCGTGCCAGCCCCACTGGTTGAACGCCCACACCAGGGGCAGCACGACGAAGAGTGCCGTCGGCGCGATCAGGCCCATCAGCCACAGATAACGCTTCTTGTCGCGCCACTGATCGATGTCGGTCTCGGAGAGTTCGGTGGTCATTGCGCCTCCTCAGCGATTGCCATCACGACGTCCTGAGGTTGACTATAGAGGCGATTTTGTCCGTCGTCTAGACACAAAGGTATGTTTTGTAAAGTTGCCGAAAGTGCGGGTGGTCCACTTACCCAGGCATTCGGCAGAGAAACGTGCGATACCCCCGTAAGCGGGAGGAGCCCGTAGGCCGCTACGGGTCAGCGGATGGCTTCGGCTTCTTTGCGGGCCAGCATCGAGTGCCCGCGGCCGTAGGCAAAGTAGACGAGCACACCGATCGCCATCCAGATGGCGAACCGGATCCAGGTCAGGCCGGTGAGGTTGAGCATCAGCCACACGCACGCCACGATCGAGGCAATCGGCAGCAGCGGTACACCCGGCGCCCGGAATCCGCGTTCCAAGTCCGGGCGGGTCCGGCGCAGCACGATCACACCGGCGGACACCAGCACGAATGCGAAAAGCGTGCCGATGTTCACCATCTCCTCGAGTTTGCCGATCGGGAACACCGTGGCCGTCACGGCCACGAGCACACCGACGAGCAGCGTGATGCGCACCGGCGTGCCATGTTCTCCGGTTTTGGCGAGCGGACGCGGGAGCAGTCCGTCGCGGCACATCGCGAACAGCACGCGTGTCTGCCCGAGCACCAGCACGATGACGACGGTCGTGAGCCCGGCGAGCGCGCCGATCGATATCACCTTCGCGGCCCAGTCCACGCCATTGGCCGCGAACGCGGTGGCCAGATTTGCCTTCTCGCCGGCGTCGCGAAGCACTGTGTAGCGCACCATGCCCGAAAGCACGACGGTGACCGCAACGTAGAGGACCGTGACGATGGCCAGGGATGCCAGAATGCCGCGGGATACATCCCGTTGCGGGTTCTTGGTCTCCTCGGCAGTAGTGGCGACGATGTCGAATCCGATGAAGGCAAAGAACACGATCGACGCACCGGCCAGCACGCCGTACCAGCCGTAGTTACTGCCTTCGGCGCCGGTCAGCAACGAGAACACCGACTGTTCGGTGCCGCCGCCACCCCCGCCCGTTTCCGCGGGTGGGATGAAGGGCGAGAAGTTCTCCGTCTTGATGTAGAAGGCGCCCACGACAACCACCAGCAGCACCACACCCACCTTGATCGCCGTGATGACCAGGCTGACCTCGGCGGAGAGTTTGGTGCCCCAGGCCAGGATCGCCGTGACGAACACGATGATCAGCAGCGCGCCCCAGTCCAGCTGGAGACCACCCAATTCTGCTGTGCCGCCGCCGAATCCGAATACCGTGCCCAGATAACTCGACCAACCCTTGGCCACCACCGCGGCCGCGACGGCGAACTCGAGGATCAGGTCCCAGCCGATGATCCACGCGATGAACTCGCCGAACGTTGCGTAGGAGAACGTGTACGCGCTACCGGCCACCGGCACCGTGGAGGCGAACTCCGCGTAACACAGCGCGGCCAGGCCGCAGGCGATCGCGGCGATGACGAATGAAATGGAAATCGCCGGGCCGGTGATGTTGCCTGCCGTCGACGCCGTGATCGTGAAGATGCCCGCGCCGATTACCACGGACACCCCGAAGACGGTGAGATCCCACCAGTTCAGATCCTTGCGCAACCGCGTGTCCGGTTCGTCGGTGTCCGCGATCGACTGCTCTACGGACTTGGTCCGCCACCTGCCTGCCATCGCGTCCCTTCCGCCTGGGGGTACTGCGAAATGTACCGAGTACTGTCTCGCCAATGGGGGCGCATTCGAAACACGCCGTCGTGATCGGCGCCGGCATCGGGGGACTTTGCGCCGCGCGGGTACTGTCTGATTTCTACGACCGGGTGACGGTCTACGAGCGCGACGAGCTGCCGGCGGGACCGGCCAACCGCGCCGCCATCCCGCAGGGCAGACACGTACACCTCTTGATGGCCCGGGGCGCGCAGGAGTTGGAGACACACTTCCCCGGTCTGCTCGACGACATGGTCGCCGCCGGCGTGCCGATCCTGGAGAATCGCCCGGACTGCATCCACTTCGGGGCCGCCGGCCACGTCCTGGGCACCCACCATCGGCTGCAGGACGAGTTCACCGCCTACGTACCCAGCAGGCCGCAGTTGGAATGGCAGATCCGGCGCCGGGTCGCCTCGATCGACAACGTCGACTTCGTGCACGACACGGTCATCGAACCCCGATTCGACGCCGCGGGGCAACGGGTCACCGGCGTTGTTCTCCAGTCGGGCGCGGTCGAGGCCGACCTCGTCGTCGACGCGGCCGGCCGTGGCACCCGGTTACCGGTGTGGCTGGCGCAATGGGGATTCGAACGTCCCCGCGAGGACGCCGTCGACGTCGGCATCGGATACGCCACCCATCAGCTGCGCATCCCCGACGGCCTGATCGCCGAGAAGGTCATCGTGGCCGGCGCCTCTGACCACCAACCGCTGGGCCTCGGCATGCTCTGCTACGAGGACGGCACCTGGGGCCTGACGACCTTCGGGGTGGCCAAAGTCGATCCACCACATGACTTTTCGGGAATGTGTGCGCTTGCCGACGCGATCCTGCCCGCGCATATCGCGGCCGCGGTGCGCCGCGGCGAGCCCATCGGCGACGTCGCGTTCCACAAATATCCCACCAGCCGCTGGCGTCGCTACGACAAACTCGACCCGTTTCCTGGCGGCATCATCGCCTTCGGCGACGCCGTGGCGAGCTTCAACCCGACCTTCGGCCAGGGCATGACGATGACCACGCTGCACGCGGGTCACCTGCGTCGGGCGCTCGAGACGCCCGGCGTCGACCTGGCCACCGAGTTCAACAGCGCGGCCGCGAAGACGACCTACCCGGTGTGGACGATGAACGCGATCGGCGACCTGGTGTTGCACCGCGCCAGCGGGCCGAAACCGTGGTGGTACCGGCCTGTCGGCCGGCTGTTCGATCAGTTCCTCGGCGCCGCGGAGACGGATCCCGTACTGGCTGAATGGTTCCTGCGCCGCTTCAGCTTGCTCGACAGCCTGTATATGGTGCCGTCGGCACGGTTGGTCGGCCGCACGGTCCGCCACAACGTGCGGTTGTGGCTGGCGGAGCGAACGGGCGGCGAATCCGACGGCGCGCGACCGCGATCTGGTCAGGTAGGTTCGTTGCCATGACGGGGACGCGATGAGCGCGGGTCTGTTCGGGCTCCTCGACGACATCGCCGCGCTGGCTCGGCTTGCGGCCGCATCGGTGGACGACATCGGCGCGGCCACCGGACGCGCGACCGCCAAGGCGGCGGGCGTCGTGATCGATGACACCGCGGTGACGCCCCAGTACGTGCACGGGATCACCGCCGATCGCGAACTCCCGATGATCAAGCGCATCGCGATCGGATCCCTGCGCAACAAGCTGCTGTTCATCCTGCCCGCCGCGTTGCTGCTCAGTCAGTTCGTGCCGTGGCTGCTGACCCCGATCCTGATGGTCGGCGCCACCTACCTCTGCTACGAGGGCGCCGAGAAGGTGTGGGGCCGGATCAGGGGACATGATGCACACGCGGCGCCCACCACCGCCGCGGGCGGCGACGCCGAACGCCAGATGACGGCCGGCGCCATCCGCACCGATTTCATCCTGTCGGCCGAGATCATGGTGATCGCGCTCAACGAGGTCGCCGACCAGTCTTTCTGGCCGCGCCTGATCATCCTCGTCGTCGTCGCCATCGTGATCACCGCCGCGGTCTACGGCGTGGTGGGGCTGATCGTGAAGATGGACGACATCGGCCTGAGCCTGGCCCAACGCTCGTCACGTTTTGCGCAGCGGGTCGGGCGCGGCCTGGTCGCCGCGATGCCCAAACTGCTGTCGGCGCTCTCGGCCATCGGCACCGTCGCGATGCTCTGGGTCGGCGGCCACATCCTGCTCGTCGGCACCGACACAGTCGGCTGGCATGCCCCGTACGGACTGATCCACCACGCCGAGGATTTCGTCCATCACGCCGTCCAGGGCGTCGGCGGGCTGCTGGCCTGGCTCGTCAACACCGCGGCATCCGCCGTCGTCGGGTTGATCGTCGGGGCCGTCGTCGTGGCGATCGTCAGCGTGCTGCCGTTCGGCAAGAAGCACGAGACGCCTGCCAGGTCGGACGCCGCTTAGACGCCTACCGTCGCGCGGAACAGCTTCGTCGGATTCTGCGCGAGTAGCCGGATCGGACCGTCGTCGGCGGCCACCCACGCGGCCGATCCCCGCTCGAGTGTCACCGCGTTCGTCTTGGCGTGCACCACCGTCGAGCCCTCCGTGCACAGCAGGATCTGCGGACCGTCGTGGGGGGTGGGGGCGTCGATCTCGTGGCCCAACTCGCTCACCGTCGATGTGCAGCACCGACACCGCGAATTCCGGCGCTGGCGTGTGGTACACGAGTTCCGTTCCGTCCTTTGCGGTCTCGGGACGAAACACGATGTCGACCGCCGGCGTGAAGTCCAGCACCCTCAACAGTTCGGGCACGTCGACGTGCTTTGGGGTCAGTCCGCCGCGAAGCACGTTGTCGGAGTTGGCCATCACCTCGACACCCACGCCCTGCAGATAGGCGTGCAGATTTCCGGCGGGCAGGTAGATGGCCTCCCCCGGGCTGAGCGAGATCCGGTTCAGCAGCATCGAAGCCAGCACGCCCGCGTCGCCGGGATACCGCTCGCCGAGTTCGAGCACGGTCTTGGCTTCAGCCGCGAATTTCTTCTCGCCCGAACGGAGGTAGTTTATCGCCCCTTCGATCACCGCGGGGACCAAGAGATCGAGATCGGGCTGCGGCGCGGTGATCCAGGTGGTGAACAGCGCCCGCAGGCCGTCCGCGTCGGACTGATCGGAGAGCAGGTTGACGAACGGATCCAGGTCGGCCACCGCCAGCGCCCGCATCATTTCGACGCTCTGCGCCGCTGGACGGAAGCCGGCGAGTGCCTCGAATTGCTCTAGCGCAACGAGCAATTCGGGCTTGTGGCTGCGGTCGCGGTAGTTGCGCGTCGGCGCCGAGAACCGGATACCCAGCTCTTCTTCGCGGGCAAACCCTTCCACCGCCTGAGCGGCGCTGGGGTGGGCCTGCAGAGACAGCGGCTCGTCGGCGGCCAGCACCTTGAGCAGAAACGGCAACGTGTCACCGAAGCGGCTGCGCACCGTCGGCCCCAACTGCCCCTCCGGATCCTCGCGCAACGCGTCCAGCAGCGACTGCTCGCCCTCATCTGTTTCCAGCCAGGCGGGGTCGCCGGGATGCGCACCGAACCACAGCTCGGCCTCGGGATGCGCTGTGGGACTGGGCCTTCCGGTGAACTCGGCAATCGCCGTCCGCGAACCCCATGCATAGGTCCGCACCGCACCGCGTAACAGATGCACTCGCCTAACCTCGAACCAGTCGCAGGTACACGGCCGTCATCTCCAACCGCACCGCCAGCATCGCCAGTTGCTGCTCCGGGCGCCCGGTCACGGTCGTCGCGGCGGCCAGAGACTTATCCGTCCCATCCGGCCCATCCATCGTATCCATCGTCTCCGGCACATCGTCGGCGTTGATCACGTCGACGTCATCGAAACCGCTCACCCGGGCGACCACCACGGGCCGCTCGGCGTCGGTGGTCAACACGAACGTGCGGACGCGCTCGCGGCAACGGGCCGTCGATCTGCTCGTCATGGAATATCGACTGCCCGCGATCGGCGCCAGACGTGGTGGCGGCCATGCCGCCGCGCAGCGCGGCCATCACGTCGCCCAGCCCCACCGCCGCGACCGGCTGGTGGCCCACCCGCAGCAGCACGGCCGCGGCGTGCCGGGCCAGCGCCAGCGTCGCCGCGTTGTCACCGGCGAGCACGACATCGCGGCCGGACATGCGTTCGGCGAGAGACTTGGCGGGGTTGGTGAACAGCTCGCGCGCTGGCGCTGTTGCGGAACGCCTCCGCGTCCAGCTCGTCGGCCAGCGCCGCCAGATCCACACGTGAGCCGTGATCCACCATCTGCAGCACGGCCAGGCCGGCGGCCAGATAGCGGACCAGACCGAAATCGTCGCGGACCCAGACGCCGGGCGCCAGGGCGACCGAGCGTCCGGCGGTCGCGTCGCGAAGCGGGCCCTCGTATGGCGCGACCACCACGACGCGTGCCCCGCGCCGCACACCGGTGGCCGCCGCGCCGACGAGTGCGGGGTCACCGGGGTCGTCACCGGCAACGACCAGCACGTCGAGCGCACCGATCCACGGCGGCGCCTCGGACGCCTCGACGATCGGCGCCGCCGTCGACCCGCCCAGCACCGCCGCCAGCATCGCCCCGGCCGACTCGGCATTGCCGCGGCCGGCCACCCAGATCACCGTGCGCGGCGGCTGGTCGGACTTCAGCGCGTCCAGGTCTCCCTCGTCCACGGCGGCAGCGGTGGCACGAACCTGCGCGCCCGCCATCGAGGCCGCCCGTAACAGGCCGTCGCGGTCAGCGTCGAGCAAGCCGTCGACGTCGTCGAGGTCGATGGTGGCAGCCGATGAGCGAGACCCGGCATTCACGTCGCCGCCTCACTGCGGGCAGCGATTTGGGCGGCCACCACGCCGACGATCTCGTCGACCTCCTCGGTGCTGCGGGCCTCGACATTCAGGCGCAGCAACGGTTCGGTATTGGACATCCGCAAGTTGAACCAGCTGCCGTCGCCGAGGTCGACGGTGACACCGTCGAGGTGATCGATCGACTGGATCCGAGAGCCGAAGGACAACAGAACGCCGTCGACGCAACCCTCCGCGTCGGTGACGGTGAAGTTGAGCTCGCCGGAAGACTCATAGCGGTGGTAGTCGGCCATCAGCTCCGACAGCGGCCGGTCCTGCTCCCCGAGTGCCGCCAGTACATACAGCGCCGCCAGCATCCCCGAATCGGCGCCCCAGAAGTCACGGAAGTAATAGTGGGCGGAGTGCTCGCCGCCGAAGATGGCGCCGGTGTCGGCCATCAATGCCTTGATATAGGAATGGCCGACGCGGGCACGCACCGGCGTGCCACCCCGCTCCGCGACGAGTTCCGGCACCGCGCGGGAGGTGATCAAGTTGTGGATCACCGTTGCGCCGATCTCCCTGTTCAATTCCCGCGCCGCCACCAATGCGGTCACCGCAGACGGAGAAATGGGATGCCCGGTTTCATCGACGACAAAACACCGATCGGCGTCTCCGTCGAAGGCGAGCCCGATGTCGGCGCCGGAGTCGACGGTATGTGCCTGCAGATCGAGCAGGTTGGCAGGCTCCAGCGGGTTGGCCTCATGGTTGGGGAACGTGCCGTCGAGCTCGAAGTACAGCGGCAGCAGCGTGACCGACGCTATCGGCCCGAGCACGGCGGGCGCGGTGTGACCGGCCATGCCGTTCCCCGCGTCGACGGCGACCCGCAGCGGGCGCAACTGCGTGACGTCGACGAGCGACCGCAGGAACTCGCCGTAGTCGGCGAGCACATCGCGTTCGGAGATCGAGCCGCGCGCCCCGTCGTATCCGGGCACACCGGCGATGACGTCGGCACTGATGGTGTCCAGGCCGGTGTCCTTTCCGACAGGCTTCGCACCCGAGCGGCACAGCTTGATCCCGTTGTAGGTGGCGGGGTTGTGGCTGGCGGTGAACATGGCGCCCGGACAGTCCAGCCGCCCCGACGCGAAATACAGCTGATCCGTTGAGGCCAGTCCGATTCGGACCACGTCCAGCCCCTGGGCGACCACGCCCTCGGCGAAGGCCGCCGCCAGCGCCGGCGAGCTCGATCGCATGTCATAGCCGATCACCACCCGGGAGGCGCGGTCACGGACGAGCCGGGCGAATGCGCCGCCGACGTCGGCGACGAATGCCTCGTCGAGTTCCTCGCCGACCAGACCACGTACGTCATACGCCTTGATGACGCGGTGTACAGCCGCGGCGGGCCGTGACATAGAGCTCCTTGCGAAGGGGACCGATGGCGCCAGCCTAACCGTCGGGCAGCGGCCACACGCCGACCAGGCCGACCGCTAGTCGGTCGGGTCCGGCAACACCCGCAGATGGCCGCGTCGCCGACCATTCGTCTCCGGTCGCCGAGCGGCCGGAGCCATCAACGCGCCCCCGTGCACACCGGTGACCGGATCGGAAAATCCCGCCACGACGCCGTTGATCGGTGCGGCGCCGTCTCGTCCTTCTCGCACCGCGTCAGCCAAGGCGACCAGGTCGTCCTCGTCCGGGTGGGAGGGCAACGGCCCCGCGTGGCGAACAAGTTCCCAGCCCCGGGGTGCGGTGATCCGGCCGGCATGGATGACACACAGGTCCCACGAATGCGGCTCGGACACTGTGGCCAGCGGACCCACGACGGCGGTCGAATCCGAATAGACGAAGGTCAACGTCGCGACCGCGTAGTGAGGGCACCCGGGCCTGCAGCAGCGACGGGGAACGTTCACAGCGAGAGGCTATCGCGCACCAACCCCGCAAGCCGCCGGACACGCGCAGCCACTCCGACCCCGATCTCCAACCGTTACGATCTTGGACGTGGCCGAGCAGAAGATGCGGGGATCGCGCCACGGCAGGGAGATGCGGGGCGTGCTTCTGCCGCCGACGGTGCCGGGCTGGCGCAGCCGTGCCGAGCTGTTCGACATGGCGGTCCTGGAGGCCTACGAACCGATCGAGCGGCGATGGCAGGACCGGGTGTCGAGCCTCGATGTCGCCGTCGATGAAATCCCGCGGATCTCTCCGAAGGACCCCGACAGCGTGCAGTGGCCGCCGGAGGTCATCGCCGATGGGCCGATCGCGCTGGCCCGCCTGATCCCGGCAGGCGTCGATGTCCGAGGCAACGCGACACGAGCGCGAATTGTGTTGTTCCGTAAGCCGATCGAGCGACGGGCGAAGGACACCGTCGAACTCGCCGAGCTACTGCATGAAGTGTTGGTGGCTCAGGTCGCCACGTATCTGGGCGTCGAGCCTTCGGTCATCGACCCGACGATCGACGACGAGTAGCAGCACGCGCCGCTCACATGGTGGTGAGCGCTTGCGCGAAAGAGCGTCAGATGATGCCGCGTTTGAGGCGGCGCCGCTCCCGCTCGGAGAGACCGCCCCAGATGCCGAAGCGCTCGTCATGGGCCAGCGCGTATTCGAGGCATCTGTCGCGCACCTCGCAACCCAGGCAGATTCGCTTGGCTTCGCGGGTCGAGCCGCCCTTCTCGGGGAAAAACGCCTCGGGGTCGGTTTGAGCGCACAAAGCGCGCTCTTGCCATTGGTCCTCGGCGTCCGGATCGATAGTTGCCGGAGCAACCTCAATTCGCTCGGGAACCAAACTCAATTGAGGGCGTCCGGTGGCCCCCAAAGGTGTCGGTCCGGTATGGGTGTGCGGTGCAGTGCCTACTGAGCCGAGTGCCCGGTTTTCAAAAGGGACCGGACGATCGAAATCCACGTGCTCATAAGCCATGTTCCGCCTCCTCACCTGGTTTCGTAGATACCTAAATGGAGCCCCACTATTGCGATGTGTGGCCATCTCCATTCGAACAAGTGATCGAATCTCGGTCTGCGCCACCGAAACCGGCCGTCCAACCAGGAAATGACACTGGAGTGATTACACACGTGTTAGCTGCCGGGGTCAAGCGCTAGAACAGGAATTCATATCATTCCGTGACAAGAATTCGGCGCGTCGACGCGTCGGCGTGTCTCGATGGTGACCGGAGTGAACCCGCTGAAGCCGTACGGCCTAATGTCGGTCGGTGTGAGGGTGACGGTACTGGTCGGCGGCGTCGGGGGCGCGCGCTTCCTGCTGGGGGTGCAACACCTGTTGGGGCTCGGCCAGTTCGGCGCAGAGACACAGTCGGATAACGATCTGACCGCCATCGTCAACATCGGCGACGACGCGTGGATGTACGGGGTCCGGATCTGCCCGGATCTGGACACGTGCATGTACACCCTGGGCGGCGGCATCGACCCGGAGCGCGGCTGGGGCCACCGCGACGAAACCTGGCACGCGAAAGAGGAACTCGCCGCTTACGGCGTGCAACCCGACTGGTTCGGCCTCGGCGACCGGGACCTGGCCACCCACCTCGTGCGCAGTCAGATGCTCCGCGCCGGCTACCCGCTGTCACAGGTGACCGAGGCGCTGTGCGACCGCTGGTCGCCTGGCGCGCGACTGCTGCCGGCCAGTGACGAACGCAGCGAAACCCACGTCGTCATCACCGATCCGGATGACGGCGAGCAGCGCGCGATTCACTTCCAGGAGTGGTGGGTGCGCTATCGCGCCAAGGTGCCGACCCACAGCTTCGCGTTCGTCGGCGCCGAGACGGCCTCGGCGGGTCCCGGCGTCACCGAGGCGATCGAGACCGCCGATGTGGTGCTGCTCGCGCCGTCCAACCCGGTGGTGAGCATCGGTTCGATCCTGGCCGTCCCGGGTATCCGCGGCGTCGCTGCGCTCGACCGCGGGCCGCGTCATCGGCTACTCCCCCATCGTTGCCGGAAAGCCCTTGCGCGGCATGGCCGACGAATGCCTGTCGGTCATCGGTGTCCCGAGCACCTCCGAAGCCGTCGGGGCGCACTACGGTGCGCGCTCGGCCACCGGCATCCTCGACGGCTGGCTGGTGCACGAGGGTGACGACGCGCGTATCGACGGCGTCGACGTGCGGGCGGTGCCGCTGCTGATGACCGATCCGGCGACCACCGCCGAAATGGTGCGCGCCGGACTCGATCTTGCCGGACTGACGTTGGGACGAGCATGACCGAACACGGATCCGCCGCTTCCGTCGAACTGCTTCCCGTCACCGGCCTGCCCGAGTTCCGGCCCGGCGACGACCTTTCGGCGGCCCTCGCCGGCGCCGCACCCGTGGCTGCGCGACGACGACATCGTCGTGATCACCAGCAAGGTGGTCTCCAAGTGCGAAGGCCGCATCGTCGACGCGCCGATCGACCCTGAGGAGCGGGACACGCTGCGGCGCAAGCTGATCGACGCCGAGGCGGTCCGGGTGCTCGCCCGCAAGGGTCGCACGCTGATCACCGAGAATGCGCTCGGGCTGGTGCAGGCCGCGGCGGGCGTCGATGGTTCCAACGTCGACAGCGCCGAACTGGCCCTGCTGCCCGTCGATCCCGACGGCAGCGCGGCCGCGCTGCGGGCCGACCTGCGCTGACCCGACTCGGTGTGACGGTCGGCGTCGTCATCACCGACACGATGGGCCGGGCCTGGCGAAACGGCCAGACCGACCTCGCGATCGGCGCGGCGGGTCTGACCGTGCTGCACGGCTACGCGGGCGCACAGGACAGGCACGGCAACGAGCTGATCGTCACCGAGATCGCCGTCGCCGACGAGATCGCCGCGGCCGCCGACCTGGTGAAGGGCAAGCTGACCGGACATCCCGGTCGCGGTGGTGCGCGGGCCTGCGACCGCGGGACGACGGATCCAACGCACGCACGTTGCTGCGGCCCGGCGAAGACGACCTGTTCTGGCTGGGTACCGAGGAGGCGCTGGCACTCGGCCGCAGCCAGGCCCAGCTGCTGCGGCGTTCGGTGCGCCGTTTCGGCCCGAAGCCTGTCGCGCCGGACTCGTCGAGGAGCGCCGTCGCCGAGGCGCTGACCGCGCCGGCGCCGCACCACACCCGGCCGGTGCGGTTCGTGTGGATGCAGAACACGATCGGCGCGAATCCGGCTGCTGGACCGGATGAAGGACCAGTGGCGTGCCGACCTGACCGGCGACGGCAAGCCGGCCGAAGCCGTCGAGCGGCGGGTCGCTCGCGGCGCAAATCCTTTACGACGCACCAGAACTGGTCATCCCGTTCATGGTTCCCGACGGCGCGCACAGCTATCCGGACGCCGGCCCGCACCGCCGCCGAGCACACCATGTTCACCGTCGCGGTCGGGCGCCGCCGTGCAGGCCCTGCTGGTGGCGCTGGCGGTACGCGGCGTGGGCAGCTGCTGGATCGGCTCGACGATCTTCGCCGCCGACCTGGTCCGCGACGAGCTGGCGCTGCCCGCCGACTGGGAGCCGTTGGGCGCCATCGCCATCGGCTATCCCGCCGAAGGCCGGGCCCGTCCGGGCCGCGCGATCCGGTACCGACCGACGGCCTGCTGGTACGCAAGTGAGCCTGCACGCATCGGCGGTCGAGCATCTTGACCGAGTGGCACGCCCCCGACCCCGGCCAGGACACGCTGCGTCACGCGGTGCTGTCGTTTCTGGCCGCGCGCCGCGACGCCTGCCGCGCGGACTGCGTCCCGGGCCACATCACCGCGTCGGCCCTCGTCGCTCGACCACACCGGCACCGCGGCGCTGCTGACGCTGCACCCGCGGTTCGGGCGCTGGCTGCAGCTCGGCGGGCACTGTGAGGACACCGACACCGACATCGTCGCCGCCGCGCTGCGCGAAGCCACCGAGGAATCCGGGATCGACGAGCTGACGCATCGATCCGACACTGGCCGCGCTGCACGTCCACCCGGTGACCTGCTCGCTGGGCGTGCCCACCCGCCATCTCGACATGCAGTTCATCGCCCATGCCCCGGCGAACGCCGAAATCGCTTGCAGCGACGAATCATTGGATCTGCGGTGGTGGCCGCTGGACGCCTGCCGCGACGGACTCACCGACTCGCGGCCGCCGCCAACTCGCCGATGGGACCCGGTCGCTGCACGCAATCGCGACCAGGCTTGTGCTCGGCGAGCACTCAGACGTCGGTCGAGTAGCGGATGCCGCCGTCGGGAATCGTGACGCCGGGCCACACCCGCGCCCCGCGCAGCAGCTCGCAGCGCGCCCCGATGTCGGCGCCGTCGCCGATGACGCCGTCGCGGATCAGCGCGCGCGGGCCGATGCGGGCGCCGAAGCCGATGATCGAGCGTTCGATCACCGCGCCCGCCTCGACCCGTGCGCCGTCGAAGATCACCGCGCCGTCCAGCCGGGCGCCCGCGCCGATCTCGGCGCCGCGCCCGACGACCGTGCCGCCGATCAGCAGCGCGCCCGGCGCCACGGCCGCGCCGTCGTGCACCAGCTTCTCCCCGCGGTGCCCACCCAGCGCCGGCGACGGCGCGATGCCGCGCACCAGGTCGGCCGAGCCGCGGACGAAGTCCTCCGGCGTGCCCATGTCGCGCCAGTAGCGTCGCGTCGACGTAGCCGCACACCTTCAGCCCGTCGGACAACAGCTGCCGGGAACACCTCGCGCTCCACCGACAGCGGCCGCGCCCTTGCGGGATGTGTGTCGATCACCTCGCGCTTGAACACGTAGCAGCCGGCGTTGATCTGATCGGTCGGCGGATCCTGGGTCTTCTCCAGGAAGGCCGTCACCACGCCGTCGGCGTCGGTCGGCACGCAGCCGAAGGCGCGGGGATCGCCGACGCGCACCAGGTGCAGGGTCACGTCGGCGCCGTTCGTGCTCGTGGTAGTCCAGCAGCGCGCGCAGGTCGGCGCCGGACAGCACGTCGCCGTTGAACACCATCGCGGTGTCGTGGCGCAGCTTCGGCGCGACGTTGGCGATGCCGCCGCCGGTGCCCAGCGGCTCGTCCTCGACGACGTAGTCGATCTGCAGTCCGAGCTTGGACCCGTCGCCGAACTCCGACTCGAACACCTCCGCCTTGTACGACGGTGCCCAGCACCACGTGCTCGATGCCGGCCTCGGCGATGCGCGACAGCAAGTGGGTCAGGAACGGCAGGCCCGCGGTCGGCAGCATCGGCTTGGGCGCCGAGAGCGTCAACGGCCGCAGCCGGGTGCCCTGGCCGCCGACCAGGATGACGGCGTCGACCTCTGCCGGGTTCGACTCACTAGCGCCGTCCTTTCGCCCGCTCTGCGTCCGCGAGTTCCGGACCACCAGGCCCGCGCGCGCGGCGAGTGCGCCCCTCATCGTCCATCGCAGCGGCGCCTGCCACCACTTGGCGTGCCGATCTGCCAGGAAAGTGTAGGTGCTCGTGTGGTGGGCCGCCAAGTTGCGGGCCGGATCACGGCCGGTCGCGTGACCCTTGTCGTGCAAAATCTCCGCCGACGGCACGTAGACGTTCTGCCAGCCCGCCTTGCCGAGACGATCACCCAGGTCGACGTCCTCCATGTACATGAAGTAGCGCTCGTCGAAGCCGACGACCTCATCGAACGCGGCCCGGCGCAGCAACAGGCAGGAGCCGGACAGCCAGCCGACGGGACGTTCGCTGGGCTCCAGCCGCTCCTGGCGGTAGGCCGCCGTCCACGGGTTGGACTTCCACACCGGGCCGACGACCGCGTGCATGCCGCCACGGATCAGGCTCGGCAGGTGCCGCGCCGACGGGTACACCGAGCCGTCCGGATCGCGGATCAGCGGCCCCAGCGACCCGGCCCGCGGCCAGCGCGCGGCGGCCTCCAGCAGCACGTCGATGCTGCGCGGACCCCACTGCACATCGGGGTTGGCGACGACGAAGAAATCCGCGCACTCGGCGAGTCCGTCCAGGTATTCGGCGACGGCGCGGTTCACGGCGGTGCCGTAGCCGAGATTGCCACCGGTGCGCAGCAGCCGGACGTTCGGGTACCGCTCCAGTGCCTCCTCGGGAGCACCGTCGGTCGACCCGTTGTCGGCCATGATCACCGTCACCGGCCGGTCGGTGGCATGCGACAGCGAGGCCAGGAACCGATCGAGGTGCAGTCCGGGTGAATACGTCACCGTCACCACGATCAGTTCGTCGCTCACGGCGTAGAGGTTAACGGTCCGTCGCTGAAGCGAGCGCCGCAGCCAACGCGTCGCGCCACGGCCGCAGCGGTGTCAGCCCCGCCGCCGCGGACTGCCGGCCCGACAGCGCCGAGTACGCGGGCCGCGGCGCGGGCCGGGGATGACGGTCGGTGCCGACCGGCCGCACCCGCTCCGGGTCGGCGCCGACGGCCTCGAACACCGCCCGGGCCTGGTCGAACCGGCTGGCCGCGCCCTCGTTGGCGGCGTGCAGCAGCGGTTCGCGGATGTCGCCGTCGGCGACCTGCAGCAGCGCGCCGGCCAGGTCGCCGACATAGGTGGGCGAGCCGATCTGGTCGGCCACCACATCGACCGGTCCGTCGCCGGCCGCCAGCCGGCGCATGACCGCGACGAAATCGGTGCCGTCGGCACCTGTGTAGACCCACGCCGTCCGGACGATGTGCGCGTCGGGCATCGCGGCCAGCACCGCGAGCTCGCCGGCGAGTTTGGTGCGCCCGTACACGCTCAACGGACCGGTCTCGTCGTCGATCTCGTACGGGTGGCCGTCGCCGAATCGCCGCTGAACACGTAGTCGGTGGAGACGTGGATGAGCTCGGCGCCGGCGCGGGCGCAGGCCTGCGCGACGTTCTCGGGCCCGGCGACGTTGACGGCGTGGGCGCGCTGCTCGTCGGTCTCGGCGGCGTCGACCTTGGTGTAGGCCGCGCAGTTGATCACCACGTCGCCGGACCCGACGAAACGCTCGGCCGCCGTGGCGTCGGTGATATCCCACTGCGACGACGTCAGCGCCAGCACGTCACGGCCCTGTCGGACGCGCCTGATCTGCCAAGACACGTCCGAGCATGCCGCCGGCGCCGGTGATGACGATTCGGCCTGACTGCTCGGACACGGCGACGAGTCTGGCACGCCGGATCCGGCTACCCGGTCTGCGCCCGTCTCGCAAGTAGCCTGGGCAGATGCCCGCTCGCCTGCTCCCGCGTCATCGCCGTGGCGGTGGCCCTGGCCATCGTGGTCGGCACCGGCGTCGCGTGGGGCAAGATCCGGTCGTTCGAATCCGGGATCAACCACATCTCGCCGATCGCGCTCGGCGGAGGCGGCGAGGACGGCGCGATCGACATCCTGCTGGTCGGCATGGACAGCCGCACCGACGCCCACGGCAACCCGCTGTCCGAGGAGGAACTGGCGACGCTGCGGGCCGGCGACGACGTCTCGACCAACACCGACACGATCATCCTGGTGCGCATCCCCAACAACGGGAAGTCCGCCACCGCGATCTCCATCCCCCGCGACTCGTATGTCGAGGCGCCAGGCGTGGGCAAGATGAAAATCAACGGCGTCTACGGCTCGGTCCACTTGGAGAAGTTGAAGCAGCTGGTCGAACAAGAAGGCATGGACCCCGCACAGGCGGAGCCGCAGGCGGCCGAAGCCGGCCGCGAGGCGCTGATCAAGACCGTCGCCAACCTGACCGGCGTCACCGTCGACCACTACGCCGAGATCGGACTGCTCGGCTTCGCGTTGATCACCGACGCCCTCGGCGGCGTCAATGTCTGCCTGAAAGATGCGGTTTACGAACCACTTTCGGGTGCCGATTTCCCGGCGGGCTGGCAGACAGCTGGACGGCCCGCAGGCGCTGAGCTTCGTCCGGCAGCGCCACGACCTGCCCCGCGGCGACCTCGACCGGGTGACCCGCCAGCAGGCGGTGATGGCATCGCTGGCCCACGAGGTCATCTCGGGCAAGACGCTGTCCAGCCCCGCCACGCTGAACCGGCTGCAGCAGGCCGTCCAGCGCTCGGTGGTGCTCTCCGACGGTTGGGACATCATGGATTTCGTCGAGCAGCTGCAGAAGCTGGCGGCCGGCAACGTCGCGTTCGCGACCATCCCGATCCTCGAGGAGGCCGGCTGGAGCGACGACGGCATGCAGAGCGTGGTGCGGGTCGATCCCAGCGCAGGTGCAAGCAGTGGGTGGCCAGCCTGCTGCACGACCAGGACGAAGGCAAGACCGAGGAATTGGCTTACTCGCCGAGCAAAACCACCGCCGACGTGGTCAACGACACCGACATCAACGGCCTGGCCGCCGCGGTGTCGCAGGTGCTGACCAACAAGGGATTCGCGACCGGCAGCACCGGCAACAACGAGGGTGGCCATGTGATCGGCAGCCAGGTGCAGGCCGCCAAGGCCGATGACCTTGGCGCGCAGGCGGTCTGCCAAGGAACTCGGCGGGCTGCCGATCGTCGCCGACGCGTCGGTGGCGCCCGGGTTCGGTCCGGGTGGTGCTGGCCAGTGACTACACCGGCCCGGGTTCCGGCCTGGACGGCAGCGACCCGACGCTCTCGACCGTCGACCCCGCCGCCGTCGGGATCGGACCGATTCGACCGATTCCGCACCACCCCCGCCATCGCCGATCCTCACCGCCGGGTCCAACGACCCGGAGTGCGTCAACTAGACGTGACCACAGTCACTTCGGCGGTGCTCGATCCGCTGCATGGCCGCCGATCCTGCCGGGCCGCGGATCACCTACTACGACGACGCCACTGGCGAGCGGATCGAGCTGTCGACGGTGACGCTGGCCAACTGGGCCGCCAAGACCGGCAACCTGCTGCGCGACGAGTTGGGCGCCGGGCCGGGCAGCCGCGTCGCGGTGCTGCTGCCGGCGCACTGGCAGACCGCCGCCGTGCTGTTCGGAATCTGGTGGATCGGCGCGGAAGTCGTGCTCGACGGGACGTCCGCAGACGTCGCGCTGTGCACCGCGGACCGACTCGCCGAAGCCGACGATGCCGTCGGTGCCGGCGAGATCGCGGTGCTGTCGCTGGATCCGTTCGGCAAGCCGGTGGCGGATCTCCCCGTCGGTGTGACCGACTACGCCACCGCGGTGCGGGTGCATGGCGATCAGATCTCGCCCGAGCGCAACCCGGGCTTGGCGCTGGAGGGCCGATCGGTCGCCGATGTGCTCGCCGACGGCCGAACATCCGCGGCCAGGCAGGGTTTCACTGCCGGCGACCGGGTGATGTCGATGGCCGGCTGGGACGACGCCGATGTGCTGATCGACCACCTGGTGGCGGTTTTCGCGATCGGCGCGTCGCTTGTCCAGGTGGCGAATCCCGATCCGACGGCCCTGGACCGGCGGAGGCAGACGGAGAAGGTCACCCGCGGGTGAGAATGCCGGATCCGGTCGCCCGCTCACTCGACGGGATCGCCCGCGCTCCTGGGGTCATGGCCACTTTTCACGCGGGCCTGTCCGGGCAGAGCCACCACTGGAAGCTGCGCTCCGCGACGGGGACGGTGCTGGCGCAGACCGTCGGGTTCATCGGGGTGGCAAGTTCGCCCAGGCGTTCTGGCGGCTGTGGAACCGGATCGGCATGCATGTCGGCGACGACATCCATGTGGAGTGGCACGGCGCACCGGAATGCCTGTTGGTGTACGCGAGCTCCGCGGACAAGTGGCCGGCCGCCACGGTGACGATCCTGGACGGCGCGGGCGCGAGGTGGTGCGCAGCAGTCGCACGAAGAAGACGTTGACGCTGTTCGGTTGCTCGCCGGCCCGACGACGTCTCGGGCGTTGGCGCTGACTCCCTGATCGCCGGTCTCACCTTCTGAGCAGGCCTCGGCGTGCCACGCTGTAGGCGTGATCGCGCGGCGGCGGTTCCTGGCGCTCAGCGCGGCCGCCGGGATGGCGGCTGCCTGCTCGAAGTCGCCACCGGCCCCGGCGGAGCAGGGCGCCGCCGGCATCGGCCTGGCCGCCGGCGAGACCGATATCGACCTCGGCGGCGTCACCGTCCGGACGTGGGCGTACGGCAACCAGGTTCCGGCCAAAGAGATCCGGCTCAAGAAGGGCGACCGGCTGCGGGCCGAGCTCACCAATGCCCTGCCGCAGGACGTGACCGCGCACTGGCACGGTATCGCGATCGTCAACGACATGGACGGCGTTCCGGACCTCACCCAGGCCCCGGTGCCCAACGGTCAGAAGTTCACCTACGACTTCGTGGTACCCGACGCCGGAACCTACTGGTTCCACTCGCATGTCGGCACCCAACTCGACCGCGGGCTGTACGGTCCGCTGATCATCGAGGACCCGGGCGAGAAAGCCGACTACGACGACGAGTTGGTCCTCGTGCTCGACGACTGGATCGACGGCACCGGCACCAACCCGGACCAGGTGCTGGAGAACCTACGCAAGACAGGGATGAAGCCGATGGGGCCCGGCGGGATGGGAATGTCGCCGACCAACCCGCTCGGCGACGACGGCGGGGATGTCAACTACCCGTACTTCGTCATCAATGGTCGCGTGCCGGCCGATCCACAGGTGGTGGATTACCGTGCCGGGCAGCGCCTCCGGTTACGCGTGATCAATTCCGGCTCGGATACCGCCTTCCGGGTGGGGCTACCGAACACGACGATGAAAGTGATCCAGACCGACGGCTACCCGGTGGTGCCGGTATCAGCCGACTCGGTGATTCTGGGGATGGGCGAGCGGGTCGACGCGATCGTCACCGTCGACGGTTCGGTCCCCGTGGTCGCGGCGCCGGAGGGTAAACAGGGCCACGCGCAACTGAACCTGCGCGTGAACAACGCGCCGAGCCCGGCCAACGTCGATGACTTCGTCGAGTCCCTGCGTCGCCAGATCGTACTGAACACCGCCACCCTGTCACCGGCCCCGGAGGTGACGCTGCCACCGAGGGCGCCGGATCAGGTGATCGATGCCCATCTGACCGGACCCGTCGACGGCTACACCTGGCCGATCAACGGCAAGCTCTACCACCCGCCGAGCGACGGGGTGGCGGTGAAACCGAAACAGCGGGTACGGCTCCGCTTCATCAACGAGTCGATGATGTTCCACCCGTTTCATTTGCACGGCCACACGTTTCAGGTAATGGCTGCGGACGCGAGGAGCAGAGGGGCAGCAGCGAACGTACCGAAGGCGCGCAAGGACACCGTGATGGTGCCGCCCATGCAGACCGTGGAGGTCGACTTCGACACCGACAACCCCGGCCGGTGGATCACCCACTGCCACAACACCTATCACCTCGAAACGGGGATGGCGTTCTTCGTCGAGTATGTGGGCTGAGAACTACTTCGGCGCTACCTGGCCAACACGCCCGCGGTCCACTTCGGTTGCCAGTCCGATGTCAGCAGCGCGCCGTAGTTGGCCTCGCGATCGCCTCGATTCGCGGTGTCGACATCACGGATGCTGTAGATGAACGCCGGCCCGCTGTAGCCGGTGGCCGCCGCCGCGGCCAGCACATCGACGATCTGTCGGGCTTGCTCCTGCTGGGTCACGCCCTCGACGTTGTCGCTGGTCGGCGCACCGATCTCCGTCATCCATATCTTCTTGGCGCCATCGCCGTTGGCGACCATCACCGCGTTCATCCGGCCGACGTCCGACCAGCCGTTCTCGGGGTCCGCGGCCAACCCGTCCGGAAACACGTAAGGGTGGGCGGCCGCAGCGTCGAAATAGCCCCTGGCGCCCGCCGCATACATCTGAGCCAGGAATGCCGGCGGTGACTCGTCTCCGATCAACCGGCTCAGCCCTGCCGCCACCACGGTGCTGCTGGGTTGCACCGCCTTGATGGCCGGGTAGGCGGCCTTGAGCAATTCGGTGTACGGCACGGCGTTGTGAGGCGAAAAACCGAAGAACAGAGGCAGATTCGGCTCGTTCCACAGTTCCCAGCTCGACACCCGATCCGCATATCTGCGGACTACCTCGGCGGCGAAGGCCGCATAGTCGGCCGGGTTGACGGGCGGCGCGGTGAAGTAGGTGTCCGGAGCGCGTGCCCAATCCGGCGTGTACGCGATGACACCGAGCACCTCGAGGTGGCGGGCGCTCGCTCCGTTGACCACGTCGTCGAGGTGGCTCCAGTCGTACTGGCCCTTGACCGGCTCGATCCTGCTCCAGTCGACGAGGACCCGGAGCCAGGAAGCGGAAGTCTGCGAAACCGCGTCGAGGGTGCGGTTGATGTCCTCGGGGCTGATCCACTGCATCGAGGCGCCCTGGCCGAAGCCGTAGCCCTGGGCCGGGGTCACCAACTGGGCGGCAACGGCACCGGGCTGCACGGCGGACAGAGCCCCGACGAGGGCGACACAGACGGTCAGTCGCGTCAGGATGCTCACCGCCCGCCTGGCCATGCGAAGACGCTACCCGAACAACCGTGACCCTCCGCTGCTCACCACACTTGCAGTTTGCCACCGAGTACACGAAACTGGTCCCTTGATCGATTGACGTCCGCCTCGATGACGAGGCGGGTGCCGCGCACATTTGCGTGAACATGTTCGGGCAAAATCGAATGCGGTGCCCGCGGGCGCCGCCGGACACGCATCTTCGAAGGACCTAAGGGGGCGCCGCCACGATGCCTAGCCGTAACCGGGATGTCATCCTCTACGAGCTGAATGAAGTGCCGTGGGAGGTCGTCGACTACTACGTCCAACGGCGACCGGAATCGAACCTGGCAGCCTTGATCAATGGCGGCCAATCGCTGACCACCATCCACGAGGACTCCGAAAAGCTGCAGGGCCTGCAGCCGTGGCGCACCTGGCCGTCGTTGCACACCTCGTCGTATGACCACAACTCATTCGACCTGGGTCAGGACCCGGCCACCTTTCGCGGCGACGCCATCTGGGATGTGGCCGAGAAAGCCGGATTGAGCGTCGGTCTCTTCGGGCCGCTGCAGAGCTGGCCACCGCGGCAGTTCGACCATGGCGGCTTCTATGTGCCGGACACTTTCAGCAAGGACAGCAAGACCTATCCGCCGCAGATGCAGCGGTTCCAGCAGTTCAACCTGGCGATGACAAGCGAGAACAGTTTTTCGGCGGATGCGCCGCTCGACCTGAAGACGTTCTTGGCGACCGGTGTCGACCTGGTGCGGCAGGGCCTGACTCCGAGGTCCGCGTCCACTCTCGCCACCCATCTGGTGCGGGAACGCAAAGACCCCCGCTACAAGGCATTTCGGCCGTCGCTTCAGGTGGTGCCGAGCTTCGACCTCTATTGGCGGTTACACCGCAAGATCGAGCCGCGGCTGAGCATCTTCTTCACCAACCATGTCGCGAGCATGATGCATCGATTCTGGGGCGACGCCATCCCGGGTTACACCGAGAAGCACAACTACGTCGCCGATGACGTGTACGGCAGCTTCATTGTCGCGGCGATGGATTTCACCGACCAGCAGTTGGGTCGCATTCGCAAGTACATGGCATCCCATCCGCAGACGGTGGTCGTCGTCGCGGCCAGCATGGGGCAGGGCCCGATCGAGATCCGATTCACCGATCGGGGTCTGTTCGTGTTGGAGGATCACCAGCGGCTCGTATCCCAACTCGGCCTGAAGCCGGCCGAGTTGGGTCTGGCGATGTATCCGATGCTGTCGCTGATCTTCGCCGATGAAGCCGACGCCGCGGCGGCGGTCGGACCTTTGGCATCGGTGGTCGCCGAAGGCGGTGGTCCGCTGTTCACCCGGTTCCGGCCCGAAGGCCGCACGCTGTCGTTCGCCATCGACAACTTCGCGGTCGAGAAGGCCGATGAGGAGTCCGGGAAGTCGACCCGCCTGCAGTACACACCGGCCGGACAGCAGCCCGGTGCGATGGGAGCGCTGAACGACCTCGGCCTCGGCTTCCGGGCACGTATCGGCGGTGACAACACCGCCTATCACGTCCCCGAGGGAATTCTGCTGGCCTACGGGCAGGGCATTTCACCAGAACCCTCCCGCAAAGAGGTCGACGTCCTCGACGTCGCACCGTCGCTTCTGTCCAATGTGCTCGGTGTCGATCCCGGACCGACGATGCAGGGTATTCCGACGCTCTTCAACTGAGCGTCGGCCCTTGCTGACGGTCAGCGCAGCAGGGCACGGGACATGACGACCCGTTGAATCTGGTTGGTGCCCTCGTAGATCTGGGTGATCTTGGCGTCGCGCATGAAGCGTTCGACCGGGAAGTCGGTCGTGTAGCCGTAGCCCCCGAACAGCTGGACCGCGTCGGTGGTGACCTCCATCGCGACATCGGAGGCGTAGCACTTCGACGCCGCGGAGAGGAAGCCCAGGTTGGGCTCGCCGCGTTCGGCGCGCGCCGCCGCGGTGTACACCAGCAGCCTGGCGGCCTCCAGCTTCATGGCCATATCGGCCAGCATGAACTGCACCGCCTGGAAGTCACCGATCGGCTTGCCGAATTGCTTGCGCTCCTTGACATATCCGATCGCGGCATCCAGTGCGCCCTGTGCGATACCCACCGCCTGCGCACCGATCGTCGGGCGGGTGTGATCCAGGGTGGCCAGCGCCGTCTTGAACCCGGTGCCCGGCTCGCCGATGATCCGGTCGCCGGGGATGCGGCAATCCTCGAAATACAGCTCGGTGGTCGGTGACCCCTTGATACCGAGCTTTTTCTCCTTGGCCCCGACCACGAAGCCCGGATCGTCCTTGTGCACGACGAAGGCCGAGATCCCGTTCGCGCCCTTATCGGGGTCGGTCACCGCCATCACCGTGTACCACGTCGAGTGCCCGCCGTTGGAGATCCAGCACTTGGCGCCGTTGAGCACCCACTCGTCGCCATCCTCGCGTGCACGGGTGCGCATAGCCGCGGCATCGCTGCCGGCTTCCCGTTCGGACAGTGCGTACGAGGCGACGGCTTCGCCGGAGGCGATCGACGGCAGCACCTGCTTCTTGAGCTCGTCGCTGCCCCGCATCAACATGCCCATGGTGCCCAGCTTGTTGCAGATCGGGATCAGCGAGGACGATGCGCACACCCGCGCGACCTCTTCGATGACAAGGCAGCCCGCCACCGCATCCCCGCCCTGCCCGCCGTACTCCTCGGGAATATGGATGGCGGCAAAACCCGAGGCGGTCAGCGCCGCCAACGCCTCATCGGTATAGCGGGCCTTCTCGTCGACATCCGCCGCGTACGGGGCGATTTCCTTCTCGCACAGATCGCGCAACACCGCGCGCAACTCCTGATGCTCGTCAGGGAATCTGAACGCATCGAACGACGAATTACCCGTCAAACCAACCATGAGGCCTCCTTGCTACTCGTCGGTAACTTTACCCTCCGGCGGGTCCGGGCCGGCTGTCTGCCCCGACCACTCACCGGCGAGGCCGCCCGCACCAAGCGGTCGCGTCAATGACCGACGAGACGATCACGCAGCGCGGCGTCCTTATCGAGCACCATCCGTTCCAGCGCACGCTGGAAGTCCTCGATTCGGTCGCGCATCCGCGAATCGGAGGAACCGAGGATGCGGACGGCGAGCAGACCCGCGTTGCGGGCACCGCCGATGGACACGGTGGCCACCGGCACCCCCGCCGGCATCTGCACGATCGACAACAGCGAGTCCAAGCCGTCCAGTTTCGCCAACGCCACCGGCACCCCGATCACCGGAAGCGGGGTCGCGGAGGCAACCATGCCCGGCAGATGCGCCGCGCCGCCGGCGCCGGCGATGATCACCTCGATACCTCGGCCGGCGGCTGTGCGCGCGTAGTCGAGCATGCGTGCCGGGGTCCGGTGCGCGGAGACGATGCCGACCTCGAACGGCACGTCGAACTCGGCGAGCGCGCGCGCCGCATCCTCCATCACCGACCAGTCGCTGTCGCTGCCCATGATCACGCCAACCCGCGGCTGTGGTACCGCTGACGCTGTCTGCTCTTCGCGCAAGCGCTCATCGGCCGCTGTCTGCTCTTCGCGCAAGCGCTCATCGGCCGCTGTCTGCTCTTCGCGCAAGCGCTCATCGGCCATGTTCGTCCCACCCGTCGGTCCATTCGGCGTGCGATAACCAGTGTGCGGCCCGGGTGGCGCGTTCCCGGACATCCGCGACGTATCCGTCATCGTCGAGCGAGCCACCAGCCGCCCCGATGACGTTGACATGTCCGATCTTTCGGCCGGGCCGCTCGCCTTTGCCGTACAGGTGAACCTTGGCTGCCGGCATCCGGGCGAATAGATGATGCAGCCGCTCGTCCATGCTCATAGTCGGGGTCTGTTGCGCGCCAAGCACATTGGCCATCGCCGTAACCGGCGCAATAGGCGTGGTGTCGCCGAGCGGATAGTCCAGCACCGCCCGCAGGTGCTGCTCGAACTGGCTGGTACGTGAGCCGTCCATGGTCCAGTGTCCGGAGTTGTGCGGCCGCATCGCGAGCTCGTTGACCATCAAGGTGCCGTCGACGGTTTCGAACAGCTCGACGGCCAGCACTCCGACCACACCCAGCTCGGAGGCCAGTCGCAGCGCGAGTCGCCCTGCGGCGCTGCCCAATTCGGAATCGAGGCGGGGCGCAGGTGCGATCACTTCCACACAGATGCCGCCCCGCTGCACCGTCTGCACCACCGGCCAGGCCGCACCCTGTCCGAACGGTGAACGCGCCACCAGCGCGGCCAGTTCGCGGCGCATGGCCACCTTCTCCTCGACCAGCACCGCCACGCCGTCGGCCAGGTACCGGCCGGCGACGTCGCGCGCCTCGGCCAGGTCGCGGGCCAGCGTCACACCGCGGCCGTCATAGCCGCCGCGGGCGGTCTTGACCACGATCGGCGCTTCGATACGCGCGGCGAACGCGTCCACCTCGGCCAGCTCGGTGACCTCCGCGAACCGCGGCACGGGAGCGCCGAGCTCTTCCAGCCGGCGGCGCATCACCAGCTTGTCCTGGGCGTGAATCAGCGCCGATGGCGGCGGGGCGACGTTCACCCCGTCGGCGACCAGCTTCTCCAGCAATCCGGTCGGCACGTGTTCGTGGTCGAAGGTCAACGCATCCGCACCTGCGGCGGCGAGGCGCAGCGCATCCAGGTCGGTGTGCGCGCCGATCACCACGTCGGGTGTCACCTGGGCGGCTGGATCGTCGGGACTGACCGCCAGCACCCGCAGGGTCTGCCCGAGCGCGATTGCGGCCTGATGGGTCATCCTGGCCAGCTGCCCGCCGCCGATCATGGTCACCACCGGACGACCGTTCGAGGTGCTGGTCACCCGTTTATGTTGCCATGGCGCGCAGGTGCGGCGTTGGGTGCCTTGACCTGCGCGAGTGAGCGTCGGCCAGGTTATTTCCGTAGACTGCCGTTTTGTGTCCTTCACCGATGCCACGATCGCGCGGCTGCCCAGCCCGATCCGGCCGTACTTCGAACGACATCACGAACTCATCAAATTCGCGATCGTAGGCGCGTCCACCTTCATCATCGACTCGGCGGTTTTCTACACGCTCAAGCTCACGGTGCTGGAGCCCAAACCCGTCACGGCGAAGATCATCGCGGGCATTGTCGCGGTCATCGCGTCCTACATCCTCAATCGGGAATGGAGCTTCCGAGATCGCGGCGGGCGCGAGCGTCATCACGAGGCGCTGATGTTCTTCGCATTCAGTGGGGTCGGGGTGCTGCTCTCCATGGCGCCCTCTGTGGTTCTCCAGCTACGTGCTGATGCTGCGGGTCCCGGAAGTCAGCCTGACCGTGGAGAACATCTCCGACTTCGTCGCCGCCTACGTGATCGGCAACCTGCTGCAGATGGCGTTCCGGTTCTGGGCCTTCCGTCGCTGGGTGTTCCCCGACGAGTTCGCCCGCAACCCGGACAAGGCGGTCGAATCGCTGACCGCAGGCGGCCTGGCCGAGGCCATGGAGGACCAGCGCGATCCGGCTCTGGAAGACGGGACCGTGACGCCGCTGCGCCCGACCACCCGCCGCGCCAAGCGATTGACTCAGCTCGGCGATTCCTCCGAGCCAAGGGTGTCGAAGACTTCGTGATACAGCAGCGAGTGGACCCGCTCCACTCGCGGAATGTCATGAAACTCGAGGGGATCTTGCGACGCTGATTCGATGATCAGCGTCCCGGTACGCAGCATCCGGTCAAGAATTCCGTGCCGGAACTCGACGCTGTTGATCCGGGCCAGCGGGATATCGATGCCGGATCGTGTCAGCAGGCCGTGACGGAACATCACCCGTCGGTCAGTGATCACGAAATGCGTTGTCCACCAATTCAGGAACGGCCAGACCGAGAGCCACCCGATTACCACCAGCCACACCGCGAGGATGACGAGCAATATGACGTTGCGCGCCGAGGGCTGCCAGTCGGTCTGATTGACGAAACCCGCCCCGAACGCCGCCAGCGCGGTGGCCACCATCAGGATCAGCACCGGCCCGAACAGTCGCTTCCAGTGCGGGTGGCGGTGCAGCACCACCTGCTCGTCGGCGGCCAGCACGTTCTCCGGGTAGCTCACGGTCTGACTTTAATGGCCGGGTTACCGAGTCGGACGTATATGTGTCACGTCGCCTGCGGCTATCGACACGGTGCGTCCATCAGTCTCGACACACAGCCTGCCCTGCTCGTCGACCGATCGCGCAATGCCCACGATCTCGCGGCCGCCGGGCAGGATCGCGCGTACCCGCGAGTCGATCGTGATGCAGTGCTGCCGGTAGTCGGCGATGAGGCGCGGCCCCGGGCCACCGGACGCGCGCCATTCCTCGAAACGGCTGCCCAGCTCGCTGAGCAGATGGACGACCAGCCGATTGCGGTCCGGTGCTGAGACGCCGGCGTCCAGCAGCGACGTCGCCGACGGATTGCCGGCATCCTCTGCGCTCAGGGTGATGTTCAGGCCGACGCCCACGACGATGGTCGACTTCGTCGCCGCAACCTCGGCGAGAATGCCTGCGAGCTTCTTGCCGCCCACCAGCACATCGTTCGGCCATTTCAAGCCGCATTCGACACCTGTTGCGGAGGCCACGGCGTCCACCACCGCCACCCCGGCAGCCAGCGGAACCCAGCCCCAGGTGTCGGCGGGCACACCGTGCGCATTCACGCCGACCGACAGGGTGATCTGGGCCCGCGGCACCGTCGTCCACGTCCGCCCGTTCCTGCCGCGGCCGTCGGTCTGGTGTTCGGCGATCAGCACCGCGCCGTCGATGTCCTCGGTGGCGGCCCGGGTAAGCAGGTCGGCGTTGGTCGATCCGGTCTGCGCCACCACGTCGAGGCGGCGCCACGGTCCCTTCGCCCCCATCACGCTGTTGCGCAACAGGGCTACGTCCAGTGGCGTTCTAAGCAGGTCGCGGGACATGCCCCGAGCATATGTCGGAACTCGTTCGAGAAATCGCCACGGTCTGTCAACGGGCCCGAGGGATTTTGCGGAGTTGATCTTGTTCGTTTATGAGGTACACGCGAACATTGGATCGCAGGATGTTTGCTGGGAGCTAATTAGGGGCCCGAATGCGCGGGCGCCACCCAAGGGAGGCTCACGCTACCAGCCCTCTGGCTGCCGCGCGCGGCCTGCGAAATGCCAGGCTGCCGGAACCACGGGCCGCCCACCAAGGGCCACGGGGCGGCACGCGGATCAGGCCGCCCCTGCATGCTGCATTCTCAGGCCGGATTACGCCTGTCCACGGTTAGAGGGGCACAACTTGCCGCGTGAACACGGCAAACTGAGTCGGTAGGTGCTACCGATCAGTACGCGCCCGCGGCACCGAACACTGTTCGGGCAGTCTTGATAGCTATCAGCAAATCATTCGTGATCGACCAGTTCTCCACGTAGGACAAGTCGAGCCGCACCGAGTCTTCCCAGGAAAGGTCCGAACGGCCGCTGACCTGCCACAGCCCCGTGATGCCCGGCAACACGAGGAGTCGGCGACGGACCTGGTTGTCGTACTTGGCGACCTCGCCCTGCAGCGGCGGCCGCGGTCCAACGACGCTCATGTCGCGGCCGAGGACGTTGAAGAACTGCGGCAACTCGTCGATGCTGTAGCGGCGCAGGAACCGACCGACCTTGGTGACCCGTGGATCTTCCTTGATCTTGAAGAGCACACCGCCGACGCTCTCGTTGTTCGAACTGAGGCTGTCCACCTGCTGGTCGGCGCCCACCACCATGGTGCGGAACTTGATCATCTCGAACGGGCGCCCGTCCAGTCCGATGCGCTCGGAGCGATAGAAGACGGGGCCCCTGCTGGTCAGCTTGATGGCGATGGCGGCGGCCAACATCACCGGCATGGCCGCGGTCAGGACCATCAGCGACAACACGACGTCGAAGGCACGCTTCTGAATGCGCTTCGCCCCGGTGTACTGCGGTTTCTCCACATGGATCAACGGCAGACCGGCGACCGGCTGCACCGTGAGCCGCGGACCCGCGACGTCGACCACGCCCGGCGACACCACAAGGTCGACGTCGAGGTCGTGTAGGCGCCACGACATCTCGCGCACGCCTTCCTGGCCGAGATGCTGGGTGGAGGTGAGAGCCACGGTGTCCACCCTCATCTGAGCCAGGGCGTCCTCGACAGTGTTCTCGTCACCCAGCACGGGAAGCGCTCCGACACCGGGCACGTCGAGTGTTCCGCCCGTGGTGCGGCCGATGAGGCAGGCACCCACCACCGCATAGCCGTAGACCCGCTCACGCGCCAGCGACTGCACGAGGTTACGCACCGAATACGCGTCGCCGACGGCGAGCACCGACGTCAGGCAGTGCCCCACGGCACGCCGCCGAGCAAGTGCGCGCCGACACAGATTTCTGCCCACCAACAGGCCGAACAAGCCAACGGGCAGGGCGATCGCCAGGTACCCGCGGGCGATTTCCGGCCGGAGAATCATCAGAATCATCGCGATCAGGCCCACGGTGGCCAACGTGGCGGAGAAAACTCGGCGATACTCCTCCACGCCGGCGCCCACGATGCGTGGCGAACGTGTGCGGTAGGCGGCCAGGAAGGCCAGCCAGATCGCGGCAATCCCGGCCGACACCACGGCGTAGTAAATCCAGGCGACGCTGACGCCTTGATACGCTCCTTGCAAACGCAGCCATTGGGCCCCGGCGACCGAGGCGATCACCACGGATGTGTCAGACACCAGCAGGGCCTTGGTGTAGCGGTTCTGCCAGGTGGGCCGTACCACCGGGCGAACTTCCCGGACGGTCCTCCTGGGCGGCGCTACGATAATCTCAGCCGCGGTCACTACCTGATCACCCTTCGTTTGCTGAATCTACGCAATCGAACCGTTAGTTGGGGTCGCCCATTAACTATCTCACTGCTGTCAAGAGTTCGCTGGATGAATGGGTCATAATCTCGCTTAGGAGCACTCGCCAAGCATGAGCGCCTTGACGAAACCTGCATATTGCCACGCATAAACGTAGTCCCATCGCAGTAGCGAATTTCGATACGTTGCGGGTACGGCGGTCATCACCACGGCGTCGGGGCGGTCAGAAAAACATTGCCGGAAGACGAGTCGGGCCCGCGGCAGGTGATAGCGCCAACTTGTCACGACGATCTTGCTCCATGACCGCTTGGCCGCGAGCTGCCGCATCATCGTGGCCTCGCCCCGCGTCGTCGCCGGCGACGGACGCAGGCAAATGACCTCGACGCCCTCGGCGGATGCGGAGCATATTCGTCGCATGACCGCGTCGTCGCGGGGATAGGTATTGGAAATGACCACGGCAGACGCCCCGACACTGCGGGCGAGCGATATGCCGTAGTCCTCTCTGCCGTCGTGTTCCCCGCTGAGTACGAGTACCGCGTCCGCCCGCCGCAACGGGTCGACTCGGGCATTGTTGAACATGATGAAGCCGGCGACGTTGAACAGCAACACGAGCGTCACGGTCGCCGACAAGATGGCAATCGCGGCGGTGCACAGACTACGAGACGACATCTCGCGGCAGCTCCTCGGCGGACGACCGACGGTAGTGCTCCCACATCGATCGCGCGAGCTCGCGCAGCCCCGCCGCGTTGTAGTGCCGATCGGCCGCACTGTTGTACATCCCCCGCGGTCCCGGCACGAATGCCACCCGCGCGCGGCGATTCGGCGTGTCCTCGTGCACGGCGTTGATGACGGAGTAGTCCTTGTGGCTCATCTCCATCTCCTCGTGGACCATCTGCCCCAGGAGAAACGGCACATCTCGCCCGTAGCGACGCCGCAGGTCGTCGATGAGGGAATCCAGCTTGGCCTGATAAACCGCTCCGCTGGTCAGCGGCACGTCGGTCTCGCCTTGGTGCCAGAGGACCGCCGCGAGGCGGCTACCCGGAAACGAAGCGAGGGCGCTGTCGATCGCGCCCACCGCCTTGCGATACAGGTTGACCCGAGTCCGGGTGTCGGCGGGATCCCATGTGTAGCCGTTCTTCGGCGCGAATGACGTGTCTCCGCGGGCCGCGGGTATCAACAGCACGTGGCGGCCTGTCGCGTCGGCAAGGTGCTTACCGAACGCGACACCGAACCCGGCCCGTCGCGTCGGCACATCGTGCAGTAGCGGGTCCACCGCGACGACCGCCGTCCCCTTGGACGGCCCACACATCGCCCATTGGTGGACCCGGGGGTGCGGCCGGCCCTCGCCGTCCGGATCGAGCGGCAGACCCATTCCGTGCGCGTTGGATTGACCCAGAATGGGCACCACGAGGTATCCCGACTCGGGCGGGTCCACGGGCGTGCCGCGCGGCGCCATCCGCCGCTTCACAACACATTTGGCCTCCATGAGCAACTGCTGCCAGACGGGGCCGTCACCGTCGGGGTTTCTAAGGGCACTCACTGGCCACCGGTTTCCCCGTGAACCGGTCTGCCAACCATGTCACCTGAGCGGAGAAATCCACATCGCCATGTCCCTTGTCCGGCTGCAGGTCCCACACCACGGTTCCGCCCAGCGCACAGGCGCGTGCGATCGCATCGGTGGTCCATTGCGGGTCGACCAAGGTGTCCTTGGCGCCGTACACCACCGACAACGGCGCCGACAACGGCCCCTGCGGCAACGCCCACTTCTGGAGCAGCTGCCGAAGCTGGTCGGCCGCTGCGGGCGAGCGTGGCTTGAGATCCTCGGGGCCCAGCGCGTTGGCAGCGGCGGTGCGGTCGTGCACAGCCGCGCCCGAGCACGCCGACAGCACGTCCCAGTACTTCAGGGCCGCACCCTGGCGGAAGTCGTCTCGGTTGAGGTCCTGATGCAAGCGGGCCAGCGACTCCACCAAAAGCTGCATCACCGGACCTTGGTCGGATGTCAGCGTCCCCTGCTGGGCCTTGTCCACGATCCCGGAGACGTCGGCGGCCGGTGAGACCGCCACCGCTGCAACGAGTTGCAACTCCGGGGCATACCCGCGGGCTTGCTCGTCGGCCGACCATGCCGCGCCACCCCCTTGTGAGCCGCCGAAGGCCGCCCACCGGTTGGATACGTTCTTGAACGTGTGCCGCAGGGCACGCACCGCGTCGATCATGTTGAACCCAGCCGTGCGGGCGTCGGAATATGGATGTACGCCGTCGATGCCCAGGCCTTGATAATCGGGTACCGCGACGGCATAGCCCTGACCGGTGAGACCGGCCACGACGCTCCCCGTCCCGAGCAGCGAGTCCGACAACGAAGGCGCGCAGGGTTTGTCGATACCGGTCGTGCCGTGACCGTAGGCGATCACCGGCCAGCCGCCCGCCGGCGCGGGTCCCAGCGGGGTGAAGACACTGCCGGACACGACGGTGCGCGCACCGGTATCACCCTCGGTAGACCGGTAGAGGACCCGAGCGGCCTGGAGATGCTTGCCCGCGGACGTTCGCGTGAAATCCGGCATCGTCATGGCGCTCACCAGCGAACCCGGCGTGGTGCCGCCGATCTCGGCGGCACGTATCGGTGTCGGACTTTCATTGGTCGTCTTCGACGTGTCGAGCAGGAATTGCCCGAGCCACTGCACCACCACAACGGACACGATGGTGATCACGAGGACAGCGGCGACGGCCAAGCTCCACAACACCGCTCGGCGCATCACGCGCACCGTGCGCGGCACCACCCGTCAGGATTCATCGTCGGCGACTCGACGGCATGGAGGCAGCGTCTTCCGCGTGCGTAAGGGTCACGACTGACCCTCTTCGTCTGCCGCAGCCGGAGAGGGGGCCAGGAACGATCTGCAGCTGTTGGGCGCGGGGACGCCGGCGAACCGGTCGGTGATCCAGGGGACCACGGCGCCGATGTCGACGTCGGTATGTCCCTTGTTGGGCTGCATCAGGATGTCGATGGTGTCGCCCATCTCGCAGGCCCGACGGAGCGCAGCGTCGGTCCAGGCCGGCGCGATCAATTGGTCGTCGCCACCGTAGATGACCAGCATCGGTGCGGTGGCCGGTCGCTGCGGGAGGCTCCTCTGTCCCAGGTCGCCACGGAGGGCGTCCACCGCCGCCGGCCCGGCGGGCCGCAGATCGTCAGCGCTGAGCTTCTCCACCAGCTTTGTGCGCTCCACCGTCTCCGGCCCATCACACGCCGACAACACGTCCCACTTCTCTTTGACCAGGCCGCGCCGGTAGTCGTCGAGGTCGAAGTCGGGACGTTCGTTCTTCAACGAGGCAAGAAGGCTCTGCAGCACCGGTATCTGGTCCTCCGTCAACTGACCCGCCGCGGCGGCGTCAGCGAACCCACTGATATCGATTGGCGCCGAAAAACTCACTGTGCCAACAAGTTCCATGCCTTTTCCATAGTCATCCGCGAGCTCGTTCGCCGCCCAGGCGGCCTGGCCGCCCTGCGATCCGCCGGTCGCGGCCCAGCGCGTCGACGTATTCGGAACCAGCTTGCGTGCCGCGCGTACGGAATCGATGAGGTTGTAACCCTCTGTGGTGGCGTCCAGGTAGGGGTGATAGGTCCCGTTCACGCCGAGCCCTTGGTAGTCCGACACCGCCACCACAAATCCCGCCTTCACCAGACCCGTGACAACCACCGACAGGGTCAACAGGTCCGGCGACAGAGACGGCGCACACCCTTCTTGGGTGCCCGTGGTCGGATGACCGAACGCGATGATCGGCCAACCGCCCTCGGGTGGCGCACCCTTGGGGGCGAAAACGGTTCCGCTGACGGTGGTCTGGCCGTTGTCGATGCCCGACGTGGAGGTGTAGGTGATTCGCGCCGCCACCGATGACGTCGCACGCAGGCGCCGGTCGATTGTCGGTAGCGTGCTTGCAGACTTCAGCGTTCCGGGACCGGAGCCACTGAAGTCCCCTTGTAATTCCACGCCCGACAGCGCTGCCGGCTCAGGGGGACCCGCGGGCGCGTCGTCGCCGCATGCGGTGAGGCTCATGCCGGTGAGCAGGACAGCGAACGCAAGGGTCATGGGCCGAAACCGTTGTCGCGGCCGCTGCGGGGTCGCCTTGCTGATCATGCTTCGCCCTTCCCCGTCATTGTTCCGTCCACGATGTGGCCGACCTGCTTGCGGTCGGTGACATCGCCTGTCGCCAGCCGGTAGGCGAGCACGAGCACCACGCTGATGGCCAGTCCCATCAAGCCCGCCAACAGCATCTGCCGCGAACGGGACGGCCGCGTATCGGCCGCACCGCTCGCGGAGTCGATCAGCACCAAATCGGTTGCGCCGGTATCCAGCCCCTCCATCTCATTCGAGACCTGGAGCAGATTGCGCGCTATCGAATTCGCGGTATCGCGGGCCTCATTGGGATCGGTGGCGGTGACGTGCATTTCGAGCATCGCCGACTTCGTCGGCTCGACGGTGATGTTCTCCGCGAGTTCTTCCGGGGCGAGCCGCAGCTTCAGCTCGTCGATGGTTCGCATGGTCACCTGACTGCTGCGGGCCAACTGCTGGTAAGTCGGGGTTCGCGCCATCGCGCTGAGGCTGCCGTAATACACGTCGGCAGGCTCCGCGCCACCGGGTGCCACCACGAGAAACCGAGTAGTCGCGTCGTACTTCTGATCGTTGTGCCATACCAGCCAGCCCGCACCGGCAGACAACGCGGTCACCAGCACGATGACAACCCACGAGCCGGCGAGTAACCGCAGGTAGTCCGACGGCCTCGGCGCTTGGGCGGGTGCTCTCACGCGATCCCCCGACAAACGCTCGCTACCCGCTGACCGTCAAAGCGGGCCTGCAGCCAGTCCAGCGCACCCTGCATCACCTGCTCCGTCTTGGTGGTCGTGTCGCCGATCATGCTCGACACCTCGATCGGATCGCCTTCCGCACAGGCCCGCGCGAGCGCCCTGTTCGTCCAGGACGCCGGAATCAACGGATCATCGGTGGCATAGACCACCAATATCGGTGCGGCGAGAGGCGATCCGGTGTTCTGCGGTAGCGCAGCGTCGACCAGCGCTTGGCGCAGTTGCGCGGTGGCGGCCGGGCTGACCGGCCGCAGGTCGGCCGCCACGAGTCCCTGCTGCGCGCGCAACGCCGACTCGGGATCTGCAGGCGCGCAGTCGGTCAGCACGTTCCAGCGTTCCCTCGCGGCGGGCGATCGGTAATCCTCGGGGTCGAATCCGCGCGACGCGACCAGGCTCTCCACGACGAGCATCTGGAGCCGCTGCTGGTCGACGGTCAGGGTTCCGTTCTCGGCGGCGTCGGCAAGAGAGGAAAGGTCGGCAAGCGGCGAGACGGCCGCGGCGCCGACGAGATCGAGTCCGCTGCCGTAGCCTCCGGCACGCTCCGCGGCCGACCAGGCCGCGACCCCGCCCTCTCCGAGGCCGAACGCCCCCCAGCGCGTGCTCGTCTCGGGGAACACATGCCGCGCCGCGCGCGCGACGTCGATCACGCTGTTTCCGAGGGCGGCCACGTCGACCAGCGAATGTTTGTCCCCGGGCAACCCGAGTCCCTGATAGTCCGTCATGGCCACGACGTATCCACGGCTCAAAATCACCGAAATCACGCCCGCGTAGCCGGCGAGATCGGTTGAGAGCGATGGCGCACACGGATTCGCCAGTCCGGTGATGTCGTGGCCAAAGGCCAGAATGGGCCAACCTCCCTTGGGAGGCTTGCCCGGTGGCACCGCGACCACACCGGATACTTCGGTCGGTTCACCGGTGTCACCGGAAGTTGATCGATAGACCACTCGAACGGCAGCCGCGTCCACCTGATCGAAGACGATCTGGCTGGCCACCGGCTTGACCGAGACCAATGAGCCGGGGCCTGTGTCGGTCAGGTCCGGCGGTGGCAGCGTGGGCGCTCCCGCATACGCGGGCGTCAGGGTCCGAGGTGGACCCGATGCCTGCGGCGGCGGCGGTGGACTTGTCGTACAACCCGCGAGTACGACGCCCACCGCGGCGATCATCCACGCGACGTGGAATCGCAAGGTCACTTACTTCCGCGTGGTACCCGTGACGAGCGTGGCGGCGATCCGGAAGCCACCAGCTTCCCCGGAGGCACAGGCATCCCGTTGGTGCGATCGTCCGCGCCCTGGGCGTCGCTGGAAACGCCGGCTTCCGGCGTGGCTTGCGGCGTAGCCGGCTCGGCATCGTGGCTGACCTGCTTGCTGTGTCGCCGCCGGGCCAGCACCCCAACCGGTTCGAACGTGACCGCGCTACCGATCAGCGTCACATTCGCCGCGGCGAGCTTTTGCAGTGCGCGGCGAAGCGCGCCTGTCGTGGTTCGACGGATCCTGGCCAGAACCAACACCCCATCGCACGCCGCGCCGATGATCGCGGCATCCGAGTACGGCCCTAACGGCGGAGTGTCGACGACGACGTATTCGAACTCCTTGGCAAGATCCTGAACCACCGTCGAAGCGCGGTCGGTGGCCAGCAGCTCGCCGGGGCGTGGCGCCTTCGGTCCCGCGGGAAGCAGCGCAATTGCGTGGTTACCGACCGGGACGTTTCGGATCAGCACCTCCGGTAATTGGTTCTCCCCGACCAGCACTGTGCTCAAACCCCGTTCGGCGGAATCTGTGCGCATCGAAGCGTTGAGCGGCAGCCGGTCCGCCAAAGCCGGCGCACGCAGGTCACCGTCGACCAACACGACCGAGCGACCCGATTCGGCCAGGGCGGCAGCAAGATCGATCGCCGTTGTGGTGCGGCCCTCCCCGCGTTCGGGGCTGGTGATCGCGATGACCCGGGGCTGACGACCTCCCGACGGGCCCGTCGCGAATCGCAGATTGGTCCGCAATTCACGGATTCGCTCCGCATACAGACCGTTTCCGGCGAGATCCACGACATCCGTGGTGCGGCGCACCGGGTCGACCGGCAGACCACCGAGGGTCAACGAATCCGTCGCGCTCTCAACGGGTTCGCGGCCCCGCAGCCGCTTGTCCAGGGCACCGACACAGATCGCGATGATGACGCCGAGGACCAACCCGATCCCCCCGCCGAGGGCGAGGCGCTTCCAGAGGGCCAGACCGATCGGCTTGGTCGGATAGTTGGCGTCGTCGACGACGACGGCGCCGGCACCGGGCGTCCCGCCGCGGCGGGACGTCTCCAGTTCACTGACCACACTCACGAGTTGGTCGGCAACCGCGTTCGCATACGTCTGGGCCTGCACCGGATCCGCGTCCCTGACACCGACCTTGAGAAGGACGGTCTTCTCCTGAGGTGTCGCGGTGATCCTGCCGCGCAGTTCACCCGCGGAGATCGGCGCCTTCAGCTGATCGACCGCGCGTGCGGCGACCTGTTCGCTGGTCGCGAGCGCCGCGTAGGAAACCACACGCTCTTGGGAGAACAGGTTGTTCTGATAGGCCTCGCTGACCGATGTCCCGTTCTGGGTGGCGGCAAATAGCGTCGCAGTCGATTCGTACTCCGTTGAGAACATCGATGGCAGATGCCTGTTCACAAAGGAAAACGTCGTCGCGTATCCGACGCCGACTCCGACGATCGTGAGCAGCACGATTACCACCCAGTATCGGCGGAGTATCCGCAGATATTCTTTTACGTCCAAGGCATGCCTTCCAGGTGACTACCAAGTTAGCGGGCAGCAACTCCGACAATCCCTCGTGCGGTTGCTGTTTTGGTGGCCGGGCTGGCACCATGAGCGTTGTGAGGGCCTACGGGGATCTGCTCCGCGAGCATAGCGTACACGCAGTGCTGATCGTCGGTTGTCCGTTGCTGGTGTGGTTTGCGTTGGACCATGGCCGGATCGGGACAATGGGCGTGATCGGCGTACTTGCGCTGGTAGTTGGCGTCTACGTCGGCATGCGGCATCCGCTGTGGTTTTACTGGGGACTTGCGTTTGCCCTGGGAGCGCTGCCGTTCGGCTACTTCCCCGGGGTGCACGTGCCGGTCTACCTGGCTTTCGCCTTCGGCGCCGTGCTGGCTGCCGTGGTGCATCCCTCGGCCCGGACACATTGGTCCGGTGTGGAAGTAGCTGTGCTGGTTCTGGTCCTCGTGGCGGCCGTGTCGGTCGTCGGGGGCGGTTTGAGTTTGGCCGGCATAGTCGAATTCACTAAATGGGCGACGGTGACTCTCGCGGTTATCGCATTGCTGCGATTACCACGGAAGAATTTGAAGACATTTGGACAGATTTTCACCTACGCGGCGACGGCCAACGCATTATTCGGGATCTTCATGGTCGTCGCGGACCGGCAGCAGAAATCGCTTAGCCTGTTTCGAATCTTCGGTTATGGTCGCGATCAGGACAAGCCGGGGCAGGAGCTCGGACGATTCGTCTTTGCTGATCAAGGCCAGATTCGATATATGCGACTCGGCGGGACATGGATCGACCCGAACGCGGGTGGCCTGTGCATGGTCATCGCGCTGGCGATTTGCCTTATCGTCTTCGAGGGCTGGCGCCGTTACTGGCTGGCGGGCATATTGCTGTTCGCCATCCTGCTGACGCTCAGCCGCGCCGACATTTTCACGGTCGTGGCAGGCTTTGTACTGGTCCTTGTCTTTCACACCATGCGGGCACGCGATCGGCAGCTGGCGATCGGGACGCTTCTCATCCTGGCCGCGACGGCGATGATCGTGCCGACCGTTCGCATACGAATCTTCTCGTCATTCGGCACCGATGACACCGGCGCCGGGGCGCGCGCGGAGGCCTTGCGGGAATTCCCCAACATCATGTCCGGTCACTGGCTGTTCGGGCTGGGCTGGGGACGGCCGGAAATGAAGGACGGCGCATTGGCCTTCACGTTGAATTACGTCTCCAATACGCCACTTCTGACCGTTTACCGGGGCGGGATCTTCACCGGCCTCGCATTCGTCGGAGTCATGGTCGTCGGCTGTGTTGTCGGCTACCGCCTCTTGCGCTCCCCCACCTATCCTGCCGCAATGTACGGCGGACTTTTCATCGGCGCCTGTGTGGTGGCATTACAACTCGATCATCCGGTCGCGTCACTGCCGCAGATTGCGATGACGTTCTCGCTTTTCCTGGCCTTTCTCGTCTACGCCTACCAGTCAATCGAGCCACCCCAAAAAGTGGCTCCACCCATCCGACGAGTCACCGACCCAACGCCCGCGGGGCAATTGGCGGCCCACTCGCAGGAAAGCCACAGCTAGACGCGGGTGCCCGCGCGCAGCAGGTCTTCGACAGCCTGATGCGGACGGCGCTGACGCCAATGTTCGGTGTTGAGCTGGTACAGCTTGTCGCCCAACGCAACCGCGACATCCCTGTCGAGCAGGTGTCGCCTGCACTCGGCGATGAACGACTCATCGTCATCGAATGTGGTGAAGTCGAAGAGGGATTTCAGCGAGCCGACGGCCGGCCCTGTTCCGATCACCGGCAGACCCATTCTGATCGAGTCGAGCAGCTTCACGCGCACGCCGCCGCCGGTCTTGATCGGTGCCATCAACGCCCGGCAGGAGCCGAGGAATTCCGGCAAGTCCTTGACGAAACCGAGATCGCGGGCGCCGTCGGGGTACACCGGGTCTTTCGCTCCCGGTTTCTTCGCTCCGATGACACACAGCTCCGCATCGGGAATCCCGTCCGCGATGCGCGGCCACAGCCGTAGTGCGTGGAGAAATCCCTCCTGGTTCGGCGGCCAATCGCGGGCGCCCATGAACACCAGCCGGCGAGCCGTCGATGCCACGTCGACCTTCGGGATCGGCGGCAGCGTCACCTCCAGCCAGCGTGCGCCACGGACACCGTTCTCGCGGTACATCTCCGCTTCCTCGATCTCGTAGCACCCGACGGCGTCAGACGCCCGCGCGGTGCGCAACTCGTCGCGCAACAGACGAGGCGCCTCGATCCGCCCGAGCAATCCCCTGGTGGCCAGCCACACCTGCGACTCGGTGTTGATGGTGTTGATCACCAGCCCCGCTCTGCCGTATCGGCTGCTGCGCAGGAACGTCTCGGCCATGAAGCTGTGTTCGGCGACGTAAACGTCGGCGTCGGAGCCCTCGATCGCGGTCAGCAGCTCGTCGGTGTCGAAACGCACGTGCACCAGGCTCCGATTCTTGCGGATCGCGCCCGCCAGCAGCCGCGGCGGCTGAACGGGACCCTGATAGACCCGAAGGAGCGGCAGCCCGCCGTCGACCACGTCGGTCGCCACCATGCCCGGCTCTTCGGGGGACAGAGTGATGGCGGAGACCTCGAAACTCTCAGCGGCCAAACGCATTGCGACCCGCGATAATTCGATGTCGCCGCCGTGTTCGGTCACGGGGTCCTTCGACAACAGGAACATCACCTTGGTCATTTCTTGGCCTTCCTCCGGTAGACGGCGGTTGCATAGATGACGAGAAGAATCGCATCGGTCACCACGGTGGCGATCGCCGCGCCGACCGCCCCTGCGGATGCCAGTGCCGCCACCAACGCCAGCTTGATGGGAACCAGACCGAGGTTGGTCGTCAACCGCACCATGTCGCGCCGCTGCGTATAAAGCACCACTTGCAGGATCAGGCTGACGGTGCGCATCGCGCAGAACACCGCCATCAACAGCATCGCGACCGCCAATTCCGTTGGCGCAGGCGAAATGAGCAGCACGACCCCGGTGATCGCCACCAGCAGTCCGGCGATGCCCCCCATCAACAAGGTGTTGCGCAAGGGAGGGCCGGCCGACGGATCGCCGTCGTGCTCCCTCAGCGATTCGTGGAAGGACATGCCGTAGGACTGACCGATGGTGGCGATCGCCAGCGTGACGACGACGGTGAGCGTGTAGTAGCCCACCGTGGTGTTGTTCGTGAGCCATCCCAGTAGCAACACGTCGCCCTGCATATACGCGGCCAGACCGAGGGTTTCGCCGACAAGTACGGCTATCAGGCGGGGCGGCCCCGGCATGCCGGGGCGATGGCCCACCACCATCACGCCGACGACGACGGCCATCACGGCATACGGTGTGCAGTAGAGCAGGCTTGCGACGTGAAGGGTGGGTTTCTCAACGCTGAAAAGGTAGGCGCAGGCGAGGGCAACGCCCGTCGTCCGTTGCACCGTGTCGATCCGCCACACCTTCTCGGGATGCCCGTCCCGGAAGGCCTGACTTTGATAGCACTTGAACATGATCTCGCCGCCGGCCACGAACAAGCCGAACCACGAGACGTAGTTCACGTTCACCAGCGCCACTCCGGCGCCCATCAGGGTCAGTCCCATCAAGAAGCGTGTCGTCCGCTCGACGAGGAATCGGTCCTGCGACTCCCGGGCCGCGCGAACGGAGAACGGATTGTCCAGCGGCGGCCCGATGATCGAGGCCAGCGCGAATCCCATGCCGTACAGGCCGTAGTCGCCGATGCTGAGCTGGCTGATCAGCGCGAGCGTCCACAACATGCCCACCCCGCGGCCGCCGTACATCCACACGGCGGCAAGCAGAGTCCTGCCGAGGTTGCGTGGCGCCGCGTCGGTGGCGGACAGGTCAGGCCCCTTCCGGTTGATGGGCCAGCATCTGCTGCCCACGCCGCGACGAACTGCTCGGCGATGCGCGGCCCCGAGCGTGCCTGACGTGTTCGTTCGGAATGTTCACCGAGTTCGGCGAGCGTGTCCCGATCGTTGATCAACGCTGCGGCGGCCTCAGCGAGATCCCGTGCGACCGTGTCTGGATCGGCTCCATTTGTGCGGACCACCACCGTCCCGGTATCCCGCGAGAGTTCGGCCAGCGGGCCCGTAATCGGTGGCGACGACGGGTGTCCGGTAGGCGGTGGCATGCGCCACCACACCTGACGCGGCGAATGACTCGGCGTAGAAATGCCGCTTGCCGTACGGCACGATGATCGCGCGGACAGAGTCGAAGAACTCGTCCTCCTCCGCGCCGTCCACACCGCCGACGATCTCGACGCCCTCGGTCGCGCGGCAGCGATTCCGTGCCCCGGCCGGCGACCCGGATGAGGATGTCGTCGGGCAGGTGCTCGCCGGATCCGCGAGATCTGCTCGAATCCTTTGCCGCGGTAGACCAATCCGAAGAATCCCACCGCCTTGGGCCGGTCCTCGGCGGGCCGGATCGTGGGCCGGTGACGGACGATATGCGGAATGTAGATGGCCGAGCTGCGCGGGTACGTTGCGGCAATGGAACGACGCCCGGCCTCGGTCAGCGCGAAGAGGGTCCGGCGGCCGTTCACCAGTCCCTCCACCGCCCGCGACACTGGGCGCAATGGGTAGTGGATGCTGTGGGTGAGCAGACGTGACCGGGCGACGAAGCGCGGTACGCGCGGGCATCCACACGCCTTGCGGCGCATCGTGGACGGTCGCGGTCACGGGCACACCTTTGAGACCGGCAATCGACCAGAACGGCGCAAGGACGGCGGTGGAAAGCTCGGCGTGCACCAGTACGCGCCCGGGCGGTCCCGAGGCAACGAGGTCGGCGACCGCCTTCCGATGGCGACGGATATCGGCCACACTGTCGGCGCCTGGGCCCCCGGTGCGGTGCTCGGCCACCTCACCGAAGCAGGGGGTCACTGCGCCGACGAAATTCTGCGAGTAGTCCCCTACCGCCGTTTGGCCCTCCGCGGGGCCGATGAACACCAACCGGTAGTCCTCGAGTGCGGTAGCCATCAGTAGAACAGCGGGCGGTATTTCCCGCTGTACTGCAACGCGTCGGGGTTTCTCTTGCCGATCACCTTGGCAGGTACGCCACCGACGATCTCGAGTTCGCCGATGTCCTTGTTGACAAGCGCCTGCGCGGCGACGACCGCACCGCGGCGAATCAAGCTGGGAGAATCATCGCCCGGCTGGCGATCCAGACGTAGTCCTCGATGACGGTCGGGATCGGAACCGGCAGGAAGTCCGGGTGTTGCACGTCGTGGCCGCCGCCGAGGATGTGTACGTCACTGGCGATGGTGACGTTGTTGCCGATGTAAAGCCCGGCGCGCGCATCCAACAAACAACGGAAGCCGATCGCGGAGCAATCGCCGATCGTCAAGAACTCCGGATCGATCACCGTGGTGCCGCGCATGATCGACGAATCTTTGCCGATCGTCGCTCCGAACGCGCGCAAGAACGTTTGCCGAATGGTGTGCGAAGGGATGAAGGTGACGACCATGTTGAACAGGAGCATGCCGATTCGATTGCGCGCCTTACGCGCGAAGGTCATGTCCTGCATCTTGTAGTCGACGACCCGGTTGTCCGGGCTCAATACCCATTCCGGAGCCGGCGGCAGTTTGAGGCCGGGCGCGGCCTGTTTCTTCCTCGCCACATCTTCGGGGTCGGCCTCGCTGGGCTTTGGGAACACGCATTTGCTCCTGTCGTAGGTCGGCATCAACCCTGGCGGCGACTGCGTCCTTGGCAGACTTGGCTGATTAGACGGATTGCCGGGGAGGCGGGAGCACCAGCGTTCACGTCGCCGCAGACTGACAACTCGGAGCCGCCAGTTCGTCTACCGCGGCGTACAGCGACTGAATGAACCGCTCCTCGGTGAACTGCGAAACGTGTCGCTGGATCTTGTCGGGATCGAATGACGTGTCGTCGAACTGGTTCAACGCCGCGGCAATCGAAAGCGGCGTCGGCTCGTCGAAGTAGAGGCCGGACACGCCCTCATGCACGGTGTCCAGAAACCCGCCCCAGCGCAACGTGACGGACGGCCGGCCCCACACGCCGGCCTCGACCGGGGTGAGGCCGAAGTCCTCGTAGCTCGCCGCGATGATCGCCCGACACGACCTGTACAGCCATGCCATCTGCGCGTCGGACATGTCCGAGACCATCAGCACGTTCGGTGTCATCATCCGCTGGATACGCCGGGCCCCCGGGCCACGGCCGACGACGACAAGCCTTCGATCAGTGCCGGCGAAGGCCTGCACGATGGCATCGACGTTCTTGTAGGGCAGCAAGCGCGAGACACACAGAAAAAAGGACTCGGTCGCATCCCCGCCGATCCATTGCTGGACTTCGGGCACGGGCGCGGCCGCGTCGCTTGGTTTCATCGCGACCGGCGGTGGAAGCACGTCGGCATCGATGCCGTAAACATCCGAGATCCGTGTCTTGATCAGCGACGACACCGCAAGATATCGATCGCAGGATCGCGAGGCTCGACGGTCCCACGCCCGAAGCAGCCCGGAGGTGGCCACCAGAGCTGCGCGGTTCAGCAAGCCGCTATGATCGCCGAGATACGTGTCGGGAAGGTACAGCCAGCGGGCCGGCGAGTGGCAGTACACGAGTTTGCGGCCGCGAGTGCGAAAGCCGTGCGCCCAGCCGCTGGTGCTGGTCAGCACCACGTCGGCATCGATAAATATTGACTCCGCGGCAAATGGCAATACCGGCAGAGCCGCGCGGTGGTTTTTTCGTAGGGCACCGACCTTGTTCAGTCCCGAGACGCGAATATCACGGTCGGCGAATTCGGGATATGTCGTGGCGGGGTTGTACAGCAAGGTATATATCGCCGCGTCGGGGAATGCCTTGCTCATCGACAGCACGACTCGCTCTGCGCCACCGCATTGTGTGAGGTAATCGTGCGCAATCGCCACTCGCGGACCGTCGACACTGTCATATCTGTGGTCAAAACGCACGCTGATTAACCCTTCCGGAAGTCATTCGTTTGCCAGGGGCAAATCATTCCGCCCAATGGTCGACAGATGGGCCCCTCCCATTAGAACCGCAACCGGGCAATGTTACAAGTCATGGCAAACATCCGAAGGCTACCGCGTCGATTCCGGCCGACGGCGGCGCGCCTGGTCAGATGCCGGCCGATAGCATCGCCCAATGACGAGCGTTACTGAGCCGCGCTGCCGGCCTCCTCACACGAGACCGACATCCACACCACCGCGGGCAAGCTGGCCGATCTGCGCAAGCGCACCGAGGAGACCCTGCACCCGGTCGGCGAGGCCGCGGTCGAGAAGACTCACGCCAAGGGCAAGCTGACCGCGCGGGAGCGCATCCTGGCACTGCTCGACGAGGATTCGTTCGTCGAACTCGACGCGCTCGCCCGCCACCGCAGCACCAACTTCGGGCTGCAGGACAAGCGCCCGCTCGGCGACGGCGTGGTGACCGGCTACGGCACCATCGACGGCCGCGAGGTGTGCATCTTCAGCCAGGACGCCACGGTGTTCGGCGGCAGCCTCGGCGAGGTCTACGGCGAGAAGATCGTCAAGGTCCAGGAACTCGCGATCAAGACCGGCCGCCCGCTGATCGGCATCAACGACGGCGCGGGCGCTCGCATCCAGGAGGGCGTCGTCTCGCTGGGCCTGTACAGCAAGATCTTCCGCAACAACATCCTGGCGTCCGGCGTCATCCCGCAGATCTCGCTGATCATGGGCGCCGCGGCGGGCGGACACGTCTACTCCCCCGCGCTGACCGACTTCGTGATCATGGTCGACCAGACCAGCCAGATGTTCATCACCGGCCCGGACGTCATCAAGACCGTCACCGGCGAGGACGTCACGATGGAGGAACTGGGCGGCGCGCACACCCACATGGCCAAGTCGGGGACGGCGCACTACGTCGCCTCCGGCGAGCAGGACGCCTTCGACTACGTCCGCGAGCTGCTGTGCTACCTGCCGAGCAACAACTACGCCGATCCGCCGCGCTACCCCGCGCCGGTGCCGAGCGGCGTCGATCGAGGACAACCTCACCGACGAGGATCTCGAGCTGGACACGCTGATCCCGGATTCGCCGAACCAGCCGTACGACATGCACGAGGTCATCACCCGCATCCTCGACGACGACGAGTTCCTCGAGGTCCAGGCCGGCTACGCGACGAACATCGTCGTCGGGTTCGGCCGCGTCGAGGGCCGCCCGGTGGGCATCGTGGCCAACCAGCCCACCCAGTTCGCCGGCTGCCTGGACATCAACGCCTCCGAGAAGGCGGCGCGGTTCGTGCGGACCTGCGACTGCTTCAACATCCCGATCGTCATGCTGGTGGATGTGCCCGGCTTCCTGCCGGGCACCGACCAGGAGTACAACGGCATCATCCGCCGCGGCGCCAAGCTGCTCTACGCCTACGGCGAGGCCACCGTCGCCAAGATCACGGTGATCACCCGCAAGGCCTACGGCGGCGCCTACTGCGTGATGGGCTCCAAGGACATGGGCGCCGACGTCTGCGTGGCGTGGCCGACGGCGCAGATCGCGGTGATGGGCGCCTCCGGCGCCGTCGGGTTCGTCTACCGCCAGCAGCTCAACGAGGCCGCCAAGAACGGCGAGGACGTCGACGCGCTGCGGCTGGAGCTGCAGCAGGACTACGAGGACACCCTCGTCAACCCGTACATCGCCGCGGAGCGCGGCTATGTCGACGCGGTGATCCCGCCGTCGCACACCCGCGGTTATGTGGCCACTGCCCTGCGGCTGCTGGAGCGCAAGATCACCCAGATTCCGCCGAAGAAGCACGGGAACATTCCACTGTGAGCGAAGAAAACCAGCAGACCGCACGCGCACGAGCCGCACATCAAGGTCGTCAAGGGCAAGCCGACCGAAGAGGAGCTGGCCGCGATGATCGCCGTGCTCGCCAGTGCGTCGGGCGCTCAGCCCGAGCCGCGCGAGGCCGAGCAGAACCTGTGGGGCCACCCGGTTGACCGGCTGCGCTATACCACCTTCAGCTGGCAGCGCGTGACCCTGCTGGAACGGACGCATATGCGGAAATGACCCGGGTGGTGCTCGCGTCGGCCTCACCGGGCCGCCGTAAGGTGTTGCGCCAGGCTGGAATCGATCCGCTCGTCGTCGTCTCCGGTGTCGACGAGGACGCCGTGATCGCACGACTCGATCCCGACGCGACCCCGGAGGATGTGACAACAGCGCTGGCCGCCGCCAAGGCCGACGCCGTCGCGCTCGTTCTCGACCCCGCGATCGCCGCCGATTGCGTTGTCATCGGCTGCGATTCGATGCTGTACCGCGACGGCGCACTGCTCGGCAAGCCTGCATCCGCTGACGCGGCGCGCCGGGGTTGGCAGCAGATGGGCGGCAAGTCCGGCCAGCTCTACACCGGCCACTGCGTAATCCGATTGCGGGACAACACGATTACCTACCGTGCTGCTGACGCCACCGTTACCACAGTCAATTTCGGCATTCCCTCGCCGCCTGACCTGGACGCGTACGTCGCCAGCGGCGAGCCGACGGCGGTGGCGGGCGGGTTCACCCTCGACGGCCTGGGCGGCTGGTTCATCGACAGCGTGGACGGTGATCCGTCGTCCGTCATCGGCATCGGCCTGCCGCTGGTCCGCAGGCTGCTCGAGCGCGCGGGCTTGTCGATTTCCGATCTGTGGCAGTCGAATCCGGTCACCCTTTAACGGACGACCACCACCCCTTAGTGACGGCGCTCGCCGAGGCCGGCAATAGGGTCAGGGCATTGCCAGCCGAGCCATCATGCCTCAAGTGCCCAGTGGAGAAGTTGCGTGAGCAACGTCGCCACACTTGATTTCGGCGATGGTGCGTGTGCTGTTTCCGTGCAGCGTGGGTAGGCTCATGGTGTGCCGCTGCCTGCCGATCCCGATGCCGCCCTGGGCGCCTACGCCCACCCCGAACGCCTGGTCACCGCCGATTGGCTATCGGGGAACCTCGGCCGGCCGGGACTCGCCATCGTCGAGTCCGACGAGGACGTGCTGCTCTACGACACGGGCCACATCCCCGGCGCGGTGAAGATCGACTGGCACACCGACCTCAACGATCCGCATGTTCGCGACTACATCAACGGCGAGCAGTTCGCCGAGCTGATGAACCGCAAGGGCATCTCCCGCGACGACACCGTGGTGATCTATGGCGACAAGAGCAACTGGTGGGCCGCGTATGCGCTGTGGGTGTTCACCTTGTTCGGCCACCCCGACGTGCGGCTGCTCGACGGCGGGCGGGACCTGTGGATCTCCGACGGCCGCGACACGACGCTGGACGTGCCGTCGAAGCAGACCAGCGGCTACCCCGTCGTCGAACGCGACGACGCCCCGATCCGCGCGTTCAAGGACGAGGTGCTGGGCATCCTTGGCGCGCAACCTTTGATCGACGTCCGCTCGCCGCAGGAGTACACCGGCGAGCGCACCCACATGCCCGACTACCCTGAGGAAGGCGCCTTGCGCGGCGGCCACATCCCCACCGCGCGGCACATTCCGTGGGGCAAGGCGGCCCAGGACAACGGGCGGTTCCGCAGCCGCGCCGAACTCGAGGAGCTGTACGGCTTCCTCAGTCCCGACGACAAGACCGTGGTGTACTGCCGCATCGGCGAGCGGTCCAGCCACACCTGGTTCGTGCTGACCCATCTGCTGGGCCTGCCCGGCGTGCGCAATTACGACGGCTCGTGGACCGAGTGGGGCAACGCGGTTCGGGTGCCCGTCGCCGTCGGGGAGGAGCCAGGCGAGGCGCCAGGATGATGCCCGCGCCCCTGGCCGAGGTGGTCTCCGACTTCCAGGAGTTCAGGGGCCAGGACAAGCTGCGGCTGCTGCTGGAGTTCGCCAACGAGCTGCCGCCGCTGCCCGCCGATATGGAGCAGGCGGCGATGGAGCCGGTGCCCGAATGCCAGTCGCCGCTGTTCCTGCATGTCGACGCCGCCGACCGCGACAAGGTGCGGCTGTTACTTCAGTGCGCCCGCCGAGGCCCCGACCACGCGCGGTTTCGCCGCGATCCTGGCCGCAGGCCTCGACGAGCAGCCGGCCGAGGACATCCTCGCCGTGCCCGACGACTTCTACTCCGATCTCGGGCCTGGCCGCGCTGATCAGTCCGCTGCGATTGCGCGGCATGTCGGCCATGCTGGCGCGGATCAAGCGGCGACTGCGGGGCGAGTAGTACGCCTTGCCGCCTCGCCCCTTAAACTGCCCGGGGATACATTCTTAAAGACGTTTCTTAAAGACTGCCATCAGGAGGCGAAGTGCCTAGTCACGCCAGCTCGAAGATCTCCAAGGTGCTTGTCGCCAACCGCGGGGAGATCGCGGTCCGGGTGATCCGGGCGGCCAAGGATGCCGGGCTTCCAAGCGTGGCCGTGTACGCCGAACCCGACGCCGACGCGCCGCACGTGCGGCTCGCCGACGAGGCCTTCGCGCTGGGCGGCCAGACCTCGGCGGAGTCCTACCTCGACTTCGCCAAGCTGCTGGACGCCGCCGAGAAGTCCGGCGCCAACGCGATTCACCCGGGCTACGGATTCCTTTCGGAGAACGCCGATTTCGCGCAGGCGGTCATCGACGCCGGCCTGATCTGGATCGGGCCGAGCCCGCAGTCGATCCGCGACCTCGGCGACAAGGTCACCGCCCGCCATATCGCCGCGCGCGCCAAGGCGCCGCTGGTGCCCGGCACCCCGACCCGGTCAAGGACGCCGACGAGGTGGTGGCCTTCGCCAACGAGTACGGCCTGCCGATCGCGATCAAGGCGGCGTTCGGCGGCGGCGGGCGCGGCATGAAGGTGGCCCGCACCTCGAGGAGATCCCCGAGCTGTTCGAGTCGGCCACCCGTGAGGCCACCGCGGCGTTCGGCCGCGGCGAGTGCTTCGTCGAGCGCTACCTGGACAAGCCGCGCCACGTCGAGGCGCAGGTGATCGCCGACCAGCACGGCAACGTCGTCGTCGCGGGCACCCGCGACTGCTCGCTGCAGCGCCGCTACCAGAAGCTGGTGGAAGAGGCGCCGGCACCGTTTTTGACCGACGCGCAGCGCAAGGAGATCCACGAGTCGGCCAAGCGGATCTGCAAGGAGGCGCACTACTACGGCGCGGGCACGGTCGAGTACCTGGTCGGCCAGGACGGGCTGATCTCCTTCCTCGAGGTCAACACCCGGCTGCAGGTCGAGCACCCGGTCACCGAGGAGACCGCCGGCATCGACCTGGTGCTGCAGCAGTTCAAGATCGCCAACGGCGAGACGCTGGACATCACCGAGGACCCCACCCCGCGTGGGCACGCGATCGAGTTCCGGATCAACGGCGAGGACGCCGGCCGCGGCTTTTTGCCTGCGCCCGGCCCGGTGTCCAAGTTCGTGCCGCCGAGCGGCCCCGGGGTGCGGCTGGACTCCGGCGTGGAGACCGGCTCGGTGATCGGCGGCCAGTTCGACTCGATGCTGGCCAAGCTGATCGTGTACGGCGCCACCCGCGAGGAGGCGCTGGCCCGGTCCCGGCGGGCGCTGGACGAGTTCACGTGGAGGGCCTGGCCACCGTGATCCCGTTCCACCGCGCGATCGTGTCCGACCCGGCGTTCATCGGTGACGGCGACGGCTTCACGGTGCACACCCGCTGGATCGAAACCGAATGGAACAACACCGTCGAGCCCTTCACCGGTGGGGATCCGATCGAGGAAGAGGACACCATCCCCCGGCAGACCGTCGTCGTCGAGGTCGGCGGCCGCCGCGTCGAGGTGTCGCTGCCCGGCGACCTGGCCATCGGAAACGGTGGCGCGCCCGCGGCTGGCGGGAATGTCGTGCGCAAGAAGCCCAAGCCGCGCAAGCGCGGCGCGCACGCCGGTGCAGCCGCCTCCGGTGACGCGGTGACCGCCCCGATGCAGGGCACCGTGGTCAAGGTGGCCGTCGAAGAAGGCCAGCAAGTGGCCGCCGGCGATCTTGTCGTCGTCCTCGAGGCGATGAAGATGGAAAACCCCGTCACCGCCCACAAGGACGGCACCATCACCGGCCTGGCGGTCGAGGCAGGCGCCGCCATCACCCAGGGCACCGTGCTCGCCGAAATCAAGTAACTAGTCGGGGGTCACCAGGCTGCGCTCCGCCAGCTGCGTGCCGAAGTAACCGACCTGCGGGTCGATGACGACCGCCTTGTCATCGCCCCGCCGGGCCAGTACGTCGCGAGCCATCCGTTCGAACGAGATCTTCTCCGGCCCACCGATATTCACGGTACCGCCGAGCGGTTCGGCGACGGCCGCACGGGCGACGCCCGTAGCGACGTCATCGGCGGCGACCGGCTGGATCAGCGCGTCGGGTACCCGCACCTCGTCGCCGACCGTCATCGAATCGGTGATGGCGTCGGTGAACTCGGCGAACTGCGTGGCCCGCACGATCGTGTACGGCAGACCGGATTCGGTGATGATCTGCTCCTGCACCACCTTGGCCCGCATGTAGCCGCTGTCGGGTAACCCGTCGACGCCGACGATCGACAGCGCGACGTAGTGGCCAACGCCGGCGCGCCTTCGCCGCATCCACCAGGTTGGTGGTCGACTTTGTGAAGAACTCCATCACGGGATCGTCCTCGAATGACGGCGAATTGACCACATCGACGAGCGCGTCGGCGTCGCTCAGCGCTTCGGCCAAGCCGTCGCCGGTCAGCACATCAACTCCCGACCCGCGCGACGCCGCGACGACGTCGTGCCCCCTGGCGGTCAGCATGTCGACCACCTTCGTACCAATGAGACCGCTCGCGCCAACAACTGTGATCTTCATATGAACTGCCTACCATCACAGGGTGGAGCCCGTCGAAATTAATGCAGGCACTTGGTATCTGCGTGCTCCCCGCGACGACGACTTGATCGACGACCGCCCAGCGCTGGCCGACCTCGGTGAAACCGACCCCCACTACGTCACTCACTGCAGCGCACGCGCCGCTTCGCGGTAACCGTTCTGGGCCTGACGATCAGCTGACGTCGATGTCTCGACCCGATGCCAGGTCGGCGCAGTCGACGGCGACCACATCCGTGCGGCCGCCCAGGAATGGCCGCGCGCCCTCATCGCCACGAAGCCCCTCGAGCAGATCCGGCCAGTATCGGCGCGCGATGACGACGGGATGTCCGGGCCGGTCCCCGTAGCGGGCGCGGGCAAGCCCCGACGCCGACGAGCGCGCCACATCCAGCACTCGTCGCACCGCGTCGGCGCCGACGTCGGGCGTGTCCACCGCATGCAGGACGACATACGAGGCATCGACGGCCGTGACACCCGCTCGCACCGACGCGCTGAGCCCCCGCTCCCAGTCCTGCGCGACCACCGACCGCGCGGGCGCAGGCACGTCGACCACCGCGGCGCCCAACACCACGACAACGTCGTCGCATCCTCCGTCGGCCAGCGCGGTCACGCAGGCACGCAGCCACCGGCCGTCGTCGGCAAGCACTTTTGGCATGCCGTACCGGGTCCCCGCCCCCGCGGCCAGCAGCACACCGGCCGCGGTGGCGCTCTTCGACATGCGAACAGTGTGGACCTGCTCGATTCGGGATCGATGCCCAGCCTGGAAGTGGACCAACTCGCAGGCTTTCTCACCGACCCGTACACCGTGCTCGAACCAACCCACGATCGCGTGATGGCGACGTCCCTGGTGGCCCAGTGGCGGTTCAATAGCTCCGCAGGGCGATGGTCTCAGCCGACTGGGAAGCGGTGTACGCAGGCGTCAAGACCGAGCTGGTGAAGCAATTCGTGGTGGTCCATTCGCGCCCAGGTAACACGGACTCCTGACATGGAGTCCGTGCCTGGTCGGTAATTGTGTGTTCCGATCTGCGGATTTTCCGGTGTGTCGTTTGTGCGGCTACCATTGGGATGTTCAATAATAGACGGAGCTATTTCATGCGAGTTGGGGGT